>NZ_KI866522.1:2432358-2477162 GCF_000511135.2 Microbispora sp. ATCC PTA-5024
CGGCCTGCCGGGGCGGGCGGCGGCCTGCTGCCCCGGGCCGCGCTGCGGACCGCGCTGCAGGCCGGCGACCTGCTGGATGCGCTGGATGACGAACCCCTCGTCCATGAAGCCGAGCCAGCGGTCGAGGTCGACGAGGTAGGCCTTGCGCAGGCCGGGGTCCTTGATGGAGGCGACGACCGGGGCGGCGGCGTCCAGCGCGGCGAGCCGGCCCTCGTTGGTGTTCAGGTCGTAGCGGGAAAGAACGCTGCGGATGGCGAAGGCGAACAGCGGCTCGCGCCCCGCGATGAGATCGCGCACGGCCGCGTCGCCCTGCTTGACCCGCAGGTCGCAGGGGTCGAGGCCGTCGGGCTGGACCGCGACGAAGGTCTGCGTGACGAACTTCTGCTCGTCCTGGAACGCCCGCAGCGCGGCCTTCTGGCCGGCCGAGTCGCCGTCGAAGGTGAAGATGACCTCGCCGCGGAACTCGGCCTGGTCGAGCAGCAGCCGGCGCAGGACCTTGATGTGGTCCTCCCCGAACGACGTGCCGCAGGTGGCCACCGCGGTCGGGACGCCGGCCAGGTGGCAGGCCATCACGTCGGTGTACCCCTCGACGATGACGGCCTGGGACCGCCGCGCGATCTCCCGCTTGGCCAGGTCGACGCCGTACAGCACCGAGCTCTTGTGGTAGATCGGGCTTTCGGGCGTGTTGAGGTATTTCGGGCCGTCGTCGGAGTCGAGCAGCTTGCGCGCCCCGAAGCCGATGACGTCGCCGGTGATGTCGCGGATCGGCCAGACGAGCCGGCCGCGGAAGCGGTCGACCGGCCCGCGGCGGCCCTCCCGGGCGAGCCCGCCCTTGATCAGCTCCTGCGAGGTGAAGCCCCGGGCCATGAGGTGGCGGGACAGGGCCTCCCACTCTGCGGGGGCGTATCCCACCCCGAAGTGCTCGGCGTCGGCCCGCTCGAAGCCCCGCTCCGACAGGAACCGCCGCCCCGGCGCCGCATCGGGCGTGGCGAGCTGGGCGGCGTAGAACTCGGCGGCGGCCTTGTGGGCCTCGATCAGGCGCAGCCGCTCCCCCTGCTCGCGCCCCGGCACGTAGCCGCCCTGCTCGTACCTGAGCTGGATGCCGGCCCGCTGGGCGAGCCGCTCCACGGCCTCGGTGAAGGTCAGGTTCTCGATCTTGCGGACGAACGTGATGACGTCGCCGCCCTCGGCGCAGCCGAAGCAGTAGTAGTAGCCCCGGGCCGGCGTGACGTTGAACGAGGGCGACTTCTCGTCGTGGAACGGGCACAACCCCTTGAGGTTGCCCCCGCCCGCGTTGCGCAGCTGGATGTGCTCGCCGACGACGTCGGCGATCGGCGAGCGCTCCCGCACGAGCGCGATGTCCTCGTCACTTATCCGCCCTGCCACGCTCGCGAGTCTAGAGCGTGGGGACGACACGTTGAGCTGCGCCCGTCTCATCGGCATCACGGATGAGATCGGTCCACCACGGTACGGATACGACTTTCGCCAACTGGTCGTGACGAATGCGATCGTCCCGGTAAAAAGGACAGGTTCGGTAATGTCGACCAGGTGGAGATCATGCGATCGGGGAGACTGGCCGCCCTCGCGGGCGCCACGTGCCTGGCCGTCTCGTGCGGCGCGCCCGCCGGGGTGGCCGGTGTGAGCACGCTGCCGCCCTCGCCTCCGGTGCCCGTCGCCGGGCATCCGTCCCCGGGCGGGATCGTTCCGCCCCCGGCCGAGGACCCGGTACGGGTGCCTCCGCCGAAGCTGTCGCCCTACACCTACGCCTTCCCGGTGAAGGGGTGCCGGGTGTCCTACTCGCGGAAGCTGCTGGTTCTGCCGAAGACCACGATCTGGGCGGGCCGGGGGTGCGCCTTCGTGTCTCCCGTGGACGGCGTGGTGACCGAGGTGAACGTCCGGAACCAGTGGACGCCGTCCACCGACCGCGGGGCGGACCGCGAGGGCCGCTTCGTCACCGTGAAGGGCGAGGACGGCGTGCTGTACCTGGGCGGCCACCTCGACTCGGTCGAGGACGCCGTGCGGGTGGGCGCCAAGGTGAAGGCGGGGCAGCTTCTCGGCAGGGTGGGCAACTCGGGCAACGCCCGCGACACGGCGCCCAACCTCTACTTCGCGATGTCGTGGCCGGCGCCGCCGCAGTACTGGTGGATCCGCCGCGGCATGGTGCCGCCGTGGACCTACCTGGACTCCTGGGACGACGGCAACCGGACGCTGTCGCCGCGCAAGGAGACCCTGGCGCTGCGCAAGCGGCTTGGCACGCTCCCGGGCTGCGTCCAGCTGTGCGCCTCCAAGCCGGGCTCCCCGCAGAAGGAGCAGGAGACCAAGCCGCCGAAGAAGGCCGACCCCGACGACACGCGGGTGGTCGTGCCCCTGTAGGAGGCGCCGATCGGCTTTACGGCGAGCCCGGCGGGAGGGCGGACAGCGTGCGCAGGGAGCGCAGGAACGGCTCCCTGTCCTCCTCCGCCAGCCGGGCCAGCACCCGTTCCTCCATCGCCCGGATGCCCGCCCGCGCGGCGTCCCGCACGCGGCGCCCCTCCGGCGTGAGCGACAGCAGCCGGGCGCGCCGGTCGCCCGGGTCGGGCACGCGGTCGATCAGGCCGCGGCCCTGCAGGCCGTCGAGCACGGCGATGATCCGCGTCTTGTCGGCCCCGATCGACTCGGCCAGTGCGGCCTGCGTCCGCAGCGGCCGGTCGCCGAGCGCCAGCAGCACCACGTAGGCCCACATCGTCAGGCCGTGCTCCTCCAGCACGGGCCGCTCGGCCTCCACCAGCGCCCGGCTCAGCGTCTCCGTCATCGCGGCCAGGTCGGGACGGTCTCGCACCCGTCACAGCGTACGCGTTGGCAAATGATAAGCATGCGCATACGATATGCACCTGCTTATCTTTTGCGGGAGGCGCAATGGACATACGGGACCTGGACCGGCGGGCCGTCCTCGCGAGCGTGGCGATGGTCGCGCGGATCGGGGCGGGCGATCTCGCCCGCCCCACGCCGTGCGCCGGGTGGACACTGGCCGACCTGCTCGGGCACATGACGGCCCAGCACCACGGCTTCGCGGCGGCCGCCGAGGGCACGGGCGCAGATCGGGAGGCCTGGCGGGTCCGCCCGCTCGGGGAGGACCCGCCTGCCGCCTACGCCGCGGCCGCCGAGCGGGTGACCGCGGCGTTCGCCGCGGAGGGGGTGTTCGGCCGCCGGTTCGCCCTGCCCGAGTTCGGGGATGGGGCGGTGTTCCCCGCGGCGCAGGCCATGGGGTTCCACTTCGTCGACTACCTCGTGCACACCTGGGACGTGGCGCGGTCGCTCGGGACCGTTTACGAGCCCGAGCCCGGCCTGGCGGAGGCGTGCCGCCCGCTCGCCCTGGCCGTGCCGGACGGGGGGACGCGCCTGGCGCCGGGGGCGGCCTTCCGGCCGGCTTTGCGCGCTCCGGCCGAGGCGTCGCCGTTCGCCGAGATCCTCGCGTTCCTCGGCCGTTCCCCCACGTGGGATCCCGTCGCCCGGTCCGCCCCGGGACGGAGCACGGACCCCGAAATCCAGTAGACCTGCCCCGGCCGCCGCGGCGGGGGCACCGGCCGCGGTCAGGACGGCCGCGCACCCTTACGGCGCCCGCCTACCGCGAGCGCCGTAGGAGCCGCGAAGATACTGCGCGTGCGGTAGCCGGCCGATCCTCCGCGCGCAGGAGTCGCCCGCGCCGGCCTCCGGTTAGGGTGCGCGCATGAGCACAGGACGGTCCGCTGTCCGGGCCGGTGCCGGAGACTGGGCGATCGCCGTCTGCGTGGCCGCGACGCTGCTGTTCACCGGGCTGTCCGGGCGGCACTCCGCCACGAACCTCGACCTGCCCGGCTACGCGCTGCTGGCGGCCGGCGGCCTGGCGCTGGGCGCGCGCCGCCGCGCGCCGGTTCCCGTCCTGGCCGTCACCGGGCTGTGCGCGGCGGGGTACCAGGCCGCCGGTTTCGACATTCCCGCCGTCGCGTACCTGTTCGCGGTGTACGGGGCCGTGCGGGCGGGACACCGCACCACCACGGTGGTGGTGAGCGTGATCATGCTGGCCGTTCTCCCCCTCGCGGCGCTGGCCTCGGGCCTGCACGACATCGGCGCGGCCCTGGCGCAGGCCCGAGGAGCCCTCGAGCTGGCCTGGCTGATCGCCGCCGGCGCCGCGGGGGAGGCGCTGCGGCAGGCCGAACGGCGGGCGGACGAGGCCGAGCGCACCCGGGAGGAGACCGCGCGGCGCCGCGCCGACGAGGAGCGGCTGCACATCGCGCGGGAACTGCACGATTCGCTCACCCACCAGATCTCGGTCATCAAGGTGCAGGCCGAGGTCGCCGTCCACCTGGCCCGCAAGCGCGGCGAGAAGGTGCCGGACGCCCTGCTGGCGATCCAGGAGGCCGGGCGGGAGGCGATGCGGGAGCTGCGCGCCGCCCTGGAGGCGCTGCGCGACGACGGCACGGCCCCGCCGCGTGGGCTCGACCACGTACCGGAGCTGGTGAAACGGGCCCGTACGAGCGGACTGGACACGACGCTGACGATCGGCGGACGGCGATGCGATCTGCCGGCGGCCGTGGACCGGACCGCCTATCGCATCGTCCAGGAGTCGCTAACCAACATCGCCCGCCACGCGGCCGCCACCACCGCCTCGGTCCGGATCGACTACCGTCCGGACGCCCTCGCCGTACGGGTCGACGACGACGGCAAGGCCGCGCCGGGCGCCGTCCCGATGCCCGGCATCGGACTGCTCGGGATGCACGAACGCGTCGCCGCCCTCGGCGGCCGGCTGCGCGCCGAACCCCGCGACGAGGGCGGCTTCACCGTCCAGGCCGAGCTTCCCATCGGCAGCACGCCGTGATCCGTGACCTGCCGGGCGGCCTCACAGCGAGCCGTCACCAGGACTGGCGGCGGCCCCAGGACGTGACCCGTGACGGCACGGCCCGGGCGGCCGGCGGCGCGGACGCCAAGCGGCGGTGCCAGGCCATGGCGGAGGCGTCGGTGAGCGAGGCGATCTGGTCCACGACCGCGCGCAGCCGGGCGGCGTCGTCGGGCGCGTTCGCGAAGTCGGCCCGCAGGGCCGGCTCGAGCGTCTCCGGCGCGCCCTGGACGATCAGCGCGCCGAGCTCGGCGATCAGCTCGCGCTGCCGCGCCTGGGTGGCGTGGTGGTCCTCCCGGGACATCACGTAGCGGCCGGTGACGCCCTTGAGCAGCGCGCACTCCAGCCGGGTGAGGCGGGGCACGACCAGGTCGGCCGAGTAGCGGCCGTCCGGCTCGTCGTGCGACCGCGGCCCCGCCAGGGCCCGGTACCCGTACGCCTCCCGGGTGGCGTCCTGCGCCGAACGGCAGAAGCGGCCGATGAGCGCGCTGGTGAGGCGCTTGAGAGCGGCCAGGTCGACGAGCCCGGAGTCGAACCGGCCCGGCCACAGCGGCCCGGCGACCAGCCGGGCGAAGATCTCGGCCAGCTCGTTCAGGTCGGCGTCGGGGACGTACCAGGCCCGGGCGAGCCGGCACACCTCCAGGCGCTCCTCGGGGTCGCGCAGCTCGGCCGCCGTGACGTACCCCGACAGCAGCGCGTCCTCGAGGTCGTGGACGGAGTAGGCCACGTCGTCGGCCCAGTCCATGATCTGCGCCTCGAAGCTCAGCCGGCGCTCGGGGGCGCCCTCCCTCACCCAGGCGAAGACGCCCAGGTCGTCCGGGTAGACGCAGTACGGCTGGCCCTCGCCGGCCTGGGGGACCCCCGGGAGCCGGCAGGTCGAGGCGGCCCAGGGATACTTGCAGACCGCGTCGAGCGAGGCCCGGGTCAGGTTGAGCCCGGCGCTGCGGCCGTCCTCGGTGACGACCTTGGCCTCCAGCCGGGTCAGCAGCCGCAGGTTCTGCGCGTTGCCCTGGAACCCGCCGCACGGCCGCGCGAGCTCGTCGAGCGCCGCCTCGCCGTTGTGCCCGAACGGCGGGTGGCCGAGGTCGTGGGCGAGGCAGGCCGTCTCCACGAGGTCGGGGTCGCGGCCGAGGACCTTGCCCATCTCCCGCCCGATCTGGGCGCACTCCAGCGAGTGGGTGAGCCGGGTGCGGGGGCTGTGCAGGCTGGAGTAGTCGGCGGGGGTCACCACCTGGGTCTTGGCGGCCAGGCGGCGCAGCGAGGCGCTGTGGAGCACCCGGGCCCGGTCTCGCTCGAACGCGCTCCGCTCGGGGTCTCCCGGCGGCTCCGGCACCCATCGTGCCTGGTCGTGCTCGTCATAGCGGGCCATTGGTCCTCCTTGCCTCACCGCTTGTGCGACGCCTCCCTCCGGCCGTCCCCGGCAGCGGGGAATGGAGCGTACCCGCGTTCGTCCCGTCTCACGACACCCGATCCGCAGTAGTGGTGAAATAGACCTCTTCGTCCCTCTTGTCGCGACCCCTGGCATGAGTGATACTCGGCTTTCCTCGGACACTCTGGGAACTCCCCGAGAAGGAGCCCTGGTGGTGGATCACGAGCTCACGGAGGTCCTCCGATCGGGGCCCTTCGAGCACGCCCTGCGGGCCGCCATCCGGGCCCGGGGGCTGAGCCTCGACCGCCTGCACGCCCGGCTGCGCGAGCGCGGCGTCCGGGTGAGCCTGTCGAGCCTGAGCTACTGGCAGCGCGGCCGGTCGCGTCCCGAGCGGCCCGCGTCCCTCGCGGCCGTCCGGGAGCTGGAGGCCATCCTCGCGCTGCCCGACTACTCCCTGATCGGCCTGCTCGGGCCGCCCCGGCCCCGCGGCGGGCTCGCCCAGCGGGCCCGCGACCCGCTCGCCGTCCTCAGTCACCACGAGCAGGTGACGGTGGACCCCGAGCGCGGACGGCACCGGGCGCACGCGCGGACCGTCCTCCGGGCCACCGTCCCCGGGGTGGACCGCCACCTGGTCGCGCTGCCGCCCGGCGCGACGCTGCTGCGGGCCGAGTACTGCCGGGTGGGGCGCAGCAGCGCGGACGAGACCGGCACCGGGCTGCTCACCGAGCTGATCTTCGACAGGCCGCTCGCCGCCGGGGAGACCCACGTCGCCGAGTACTGGGCGGCGTTCTCCCCCGCCGCGCCGCGGGCCGACCGGCACGAACGGCGGATCCGGGTCCCCGTGGGCCAGGACCTCGTGCAGGTCAGGTTCAAGGGCGCCCGCCTGCCTGTCCGGTGCTTCCACACCTGGTCCCCGGACGCCTCGGCCCCGCCGCGGGACGCGGGCGAGCTGCGCGTCGACGCGTTCGGCGCCGCGCACCTGCTCGACACCGACGTACGGCCGGGCGTCCGTGGGATCCGGTGGGAGTGGGTGTAGGCCCGCCCCCACCGGACGGTCAGGACTTGGTGATCTTCACGTCGTCGATCCCCGCCTCGACGAGGCTCGCCGTCGACGCGTCGGCGGCCTCGATCTGGAGCCGCACGGTCTGGCCCGCGAACGCGTTCAGCGACGCGGTCGCCACGCTCCACGAGCCGTTGCGGTTGACGGCGGCGCCGAGCTGCTCGAACACCGTGCTCGTCGTGCCGCCCACCACCTTGACCCGCAGGTAGTCGGCCGACGACGCGTTCGACCCGTGGGCCAGGTACCACGAGAACGACAGGCTGAGCGTCCCGGACGCGGGCAGCGTGATCGCCGGCGAGCGGATCGTCGTCACCCCGCCGTCGACGTCGTTGTCGCCCGCGCTCGCGCCGGCGGAGGCGCCCGTCACCAGGTCGTAGCTGCCGCTGACCGTGGTGCCGAGCTGCTTGGCCCCGCTGGAGGTCGTGGCGGCGGGGTCGGCCCGTTCCCACGCCCCGGACGTCGCGGTGTCCGTGCCCGCCGGGTTCGCGGTCCATCCGGTGGCCGTCTCGAACGTGTCGGAGTACACGGTCGTGGGCGGGGTGCCCGTGCCGCAGTAGGCGGCCTCCTTGCCGATGACCCGGTAGACGCAGTCGGCGTACTGCGTGAGCAGCAGCACCGCCGCCCGGTTGCGCGAGGTCTGCGCCGCGATCGCCTCGTCCGGCGGGTAGAACCCCGGGCTGTCCGTCGTCGGGTACATCTCGAACGTGTACGTGAAGATCTTCTGCGTGCCCCACATCCAGTCGTCGATCGAGCCGTCCGTGATGTAGAGGTCGCTGGCCTGCTCGGGCGTGTAGCCGTTGGTCGCGGCCATGCTGCGGCCCAGCGTCGCGTACGCGTCGTGGTCGTCCTGGGTGAGGCCGGGCCCGGTGTCGGCCGTCGTGTACCCGTACGGCCAGAGGATCAGCTCGCTGTAGGTGTGCCAGTCGATGGCCGCCTTGATCTGCTGGACGCCGCCGACCACCCGGCTGCGGACCCAGTTGGCGGCCGCCTTGACCTCGGGCGCGGACTCGGCCGCCGAGCCGCGGTAGGTCTCGCTCGACGCGCTGCCGGACGAGCCGCCGCAGCAGCCCCAGTTGTAGGCCCAGTTGCGGTTGATGTCGGTGCCGACCGCCGACGATCCGGAGTTGGGCTGGCGGTTCTTGCGCCACGACCGGTACGACCCGGTCGCCACGTCGTACTCGGTGCCGTCCGGGTTGAGGTCGGGCAGGATCCAGATCTCCCGCGAGTTCACCAGGTCGGTGATCTGGCTGTCGGTGCCGTAGTTGTCGGCGAACAGGTGCATCAGGTAGAGCGCCATCTCCACCGTGAGGTGCTCGCGGGCGTGCTGGTTGGCCGTGAAGAGCACCTCGGGCTCGTTCTCGTCCGTCCCGACGTTGTCGCTGATCTTCACGCCGATCAGGTCGCGCCCCTCGTAGGAGCGGCCATAGGTGAACGTGCTCGCGATGGCGGGGTGGGCGGCGACGATCGCGTTCACCTCCGCCGTCAGCTCCGCGTAGTTGTGGTAGCCGGAGTCGGCCGACGGGAAGTCGAGGATCTGCGCCTCCTCGAGCTCCTTGACCGTGTAGCCGAGCCGGCGGATCGCCGCGGCCTCGTCGGCGGTGGCGGTCACGGTCACGCTGCGGCCGTGCACGGCGTCGATGGCGGCCCCGGTCCTGGCCACCGCGGTCCGCTGCGCGGCGGTCGCCGGGCCGTCGACCGTGTACCGCAGGGACGGCGGCGGCTCGGGCGCGGACGCGGCCGTCCCCGCCGGCCCCGCCGAGGACACGGCCGGCGACGGCGTGCCCACGAGCAGGACGGCGAGGAGCGCCGCGACGCTTCCCAGCACGGGCAGGTGGTGACGTCTTCTCACTCCACGTCCTCCCTCGGGTAGGTACGTAGAGTGATCAAACCGTTCCGGGCCATCAATAGCCCGGAACCCGCCGCGGCGCCTCCGTCAACCGCCGCCGTTTTGACCAGCGGCTTCCACAATCGGTCGCGATGCTCTGTGGATTTCCACTCAGCGGGTGTCGGACCCTCCGCTCACCAGCGCCGCGCGCCCCGCCTCGAGCCGGGCCACCGGGATGCGGAACGGCGAGCAGGAGACGTAGTCGAGCCCGAGGTCGTGGCAGAAGTGCACGGAGTCGGGGTCGCCGCCGTGCTCGCCGCAGATGCCGAGCTTCAGGTCCGGGCGCGCCCTCCTGCCCTCCTCGACCGCGATCCGCATCAGCCGCCCGACGCCCTCCCTGTCGATGGACTCGAACGGCGAGACGCCGAAGACACCGAGGTCGAGATACTTGCCGAAGAACGAGCTCTCCACGTCGTCGCGTGAGAAGCCCCAGGTCATCTGGGTGAGGTCGTTCGTGCCGAACGAGAAGAACTGCGCGGCCCCGGCGATCTGCCCGGCGGTGAGCGCCGCGCGCGGCACCTCGATCATGGTGCCGATCAGCGCGCTCACCCCCGCCTCCGCCAGGATCCGCACGGCCTCCTCACGCACGATCTCCAGTTCCTGCACCGCCCCGACGAGCGGGATCATGATCTCCGCGCGGGGGTCGGCGCCGCGCCGCGCGGTGGTGGCGGCGGCGGTCGCGACGGCCCGCACCTGCATGGCGAACAGCCCGGGGACGGCCAGGCCGAGCCGCACCCCGCGCAGGCCGAGCATCGGGTTCTCCTCGTGCAGCCGCCTGACGGCCTCCAGGAGCCTGCGGTCCCGCGCGGACGCCCCGTCCCCGGCGAGGGCCACCCGGACGGCCAGATCGGTGAGGTCCGGCAGGAACTCGTGCAGCGGCGGGTCGATGAGCCTGATGGTGACCGGCAGGCCCTCCATCGCGGCGAACAGGCCGGTGAAGTCGTCCGTCTGGAGCGGTTCGAGCGCGTCGAGCGCGGCCTGCCGCTCCTGCGGGGTCGAGGCCAGGATGAGGTCCTCGACGAGGCGGCGGCGCTCCCCGAGGAACATGTGCTCGGTCCGGCACAGCCCGATGCCCTGGGCGCCGAACCTCCGGGCGCGGGCGGCGTCCTCGGGGGTGTCCGCGTTGGCGCGCACGGCCAGGCGGCGTACGGAGTCGGCGTGGGTCATCAGCCTGTCGACCGCGGCGACGAGCTCGCCGTCCACGGACCGGCCCTCGAAGTACTGGGCGACGGGCGACGGCGCCACCGGCACCTCGCCGAGGTAGACGGCGCCGGTGCCGCCGTCGATGGAGATGACGTCGCCCTCCTCGACCGTGATCCCACCGGGGGCGGTGAAGCGCCGCTCGTGGGGGTCGACGTCGAGCTCTTCCGCGCCGCAGACGCACGTCTTGCCCATGCCGCGGGCGACGACGGCGGCGTGCGACGTCTTCCCGCCGCGCGAGGTGAGGACGCCGCGCGCGGCGATCATCCCGGACAGGTCGTCGGGGTTGGTCTCCCTGCGGACGAGGATGACGTCCTCCCCGCGCCCGGCGAGCTCGACGGCCCGCTCCGAGCTGAACACCGCCTTGCCGACGGCCGCTCCGGGCGAGGCGTTCATGCCGGTCGTCAGCCGGCGGTTGTCCGACGTACCGGAGAAGCGGGGGAACATCAGCTGCGCGAGCTGGTCGCCGGTGACGCGCACGACGGCCTCGTCCAGATCGATCAGGCCCTCGTCCACCAGCTGCGAGGCGATGCAGAACGCGGCCTCGGGGGTGCGCTTGCCCACCCGGGTCTGGAGCATCCACAGCTTGCCGCGCTCGATCGTGAACTCGATGTCGCACAGGTCGCGGTAGTGCCGCTCCAGCGTGCCCATGATGTCCAGCAGTTCGCGGTAGGAGGCCGGGTCGATGGTCTCCAGCTCCTGCAGCGGGACGGTGTTGCGGATGCCCGCCACCACGTCCTCGCCCTGGGCGTTCTGGAGGTAGTCGCCGTACACGCCCTGGCGGCCGGAGCCGGGGTCGCGGGTGAAGGCCACGCCGGTGCCGGAGTCGTCGCCGAGGTTGCCGAAGACCATGGCGACCACGTTCACCGCGGTCCCGAGGCCGGCCGGGATGCGCTCCTGGCGGCGGTACAGGACGGCGCGGGGGGCGTTCCAGGACGCGAAGACGGCCGCGACGGCCAGGTCCATCTGCTCGCGGGGGTCGGAGGGGAACTCGCGGCCCGCCTCCCTGCGGACGATGCCCTTGAAGGTCTCGACGAGCCGCTGCAGGTCGGCCGCCTCCAGGTCGGTGTCGTGCCGGTCGCCCTTCAGCTCGTCGAGCGCGTCCTCGAAGTGCTCGCCGTCGATGCCGAGCACGGTCTTGCCGAACATCTGGATGAGGCGGCGGTAGGAGTCCCATGCGAAGCGCTCGTTGCCCGCCTGCTTGGCCAGCCCAAGGACCGACTGGTCGTTCAGCCCGATGTTGAGGACGGTCTCCATCATGCCCGGCATGGAGAACTTGGCCCCCGACCTGACGCTGACCAGCAGCGGGTCGTCGGCCTCGCCCAGACGCCTGCCCATCCGGGCCTCCAGTGCGGCCAGGTGGGACGCGATCTCGTCGCCGAGCCCCTCGGGCATGCCGCCGTGACCGAGGTAGTGGCGGCACGCCTCGGCCGTGATCGTGAAGCCGGGAGGCACCGGGAGCCCGAGGTTGGTCATTTCCGCCAGATTGGCGCCCTTACCGCCGAGGAGATCTTTGAGATCCTTGTTGCCCTCGGTGAAGTCGTAAACATACTTGGGCATGTGACGCTCCTTCTCCGACTTCAATGAAACGCGCTGACGCAGCCTGCATCCGGACTCTACCGGTGAAAATGATGACCAAACGTCACTCCATCGGAGAAAAGGTGTATCCGCAGGTGGGTACGCTTGTGGAGGTCTAATCCACTTCTCGCAGCGGCAAAGTGAGCCCGGCTTTCCCCGGCATCCGCACTGGTATAAACCAATTCACGGCCAAGGGCCGGGACCCGCGCCTCTGTTTCGCCGCGGTTAAATGGTGTAGACCATTCTCTCCGCCCGTCCGCACCGGCGCGTTCGCGCCCTTAAGGGAGGGGCCTGCGGTATAAAGGAGCAACCCTCCGAATACAGTCGAACGACGGAGGGGTAGTGGTGTCGCGGAGTGTCTGGCGCGTCGCGCTGGCGGGATTCCTGGGGACGGGCTGCCTGGTGACGGCCGTATCGGGATGCGGCGGGACCGGGCTGTCCCCCGCCGGGTACGCCAGCCGGGCTGACACGCTGCCGTGGCACCAGTGCGAGGAGACCTCCTCGTCGGCCGGGTTCGAGTGCGCGACCCTGCGAGTGCCGCTCGACTACGCCAAGCCGCAGGGCGAGAAGATCGGGATCGCCCTGATCCGTCTGCGGGCCACCGACCCCTCCCACCGACTCGGCTCGCTGCTGTTCAACTTCGGCGGCCCCGGCGGGTCGGGGGTGACCACCCTGGCCAACGCGGCCTCGGCGTTCTCCGTGCTCGGCCGCCGCTACGACCTCGTCAGCTTCGACCCCCGGGGCGTCGACCGCAGCAGCGGCATCCGCTGCCTGAACGGCCCCCAGATGGACCAGTACATCGCCCGCGAGCCGAGCGGGAGCACGGCCACCGAGACCCGGCTGGTCACCGAGTTCGCCGAGGGGTGCGAGCGCAACGCCGGCCGCATCCTGCCGTACGTCGGGACCGTCAACGCCGCGCGGGACATGGAGTCGATCCGGCAGGCGCTGGGCGAGTCGCGCCTCAACTACCTGGGCTTCTCGTACGGCACCCACCTCGGCGCCGTCTACGCCACCCAGTTCCCCAAGAAGGTCGGCCGCATGGTGCTCGACGCGGCGGTGGACCCGTCGGTGAGCATGCTCGACATGGCCAAGACCCAGGCCCTGGGCTTCCAAAGGGCGTTCGACGACTACCTGGCCGACTGTGCCAGGACCCGCACGAGCTGCCCCCTGGGGGCCGACCCGCCGGCCGCCACCCAGACCGTGATCAAGCTGCTCGACGACCTGGGCAAAACGCCCGGGAAGGCGGGCTCCCGCGTCGTCACCGAGGACATCGCCCGGGCCGGCATCACCCAGGCCCTCTACAGCAAACTGACCTGGCCGCTGCTCACCGAGGCGATCAACGAGGGCAGGAAGGGCGACTACCGGGGCCTGCTGGCGCTGGCCGACCAGTACGCCGGACGGCAGCCCGACGGCACCTACTCGACCCTCCAGTTCTCGCTGCCGGCCGTCCTGTGCGCCGACACGACCGACCGGCCGTCCGTCGCCCAGGCCGAGGACCTGGCCAAGCGGCTGGAGAAGCAGTCGCCCATCTTCGCCTCCACCGCGATCAGCGCCGGGAGCTGCAGCGTGTGGCCGGTCCCCGGCGACGACGCCGCCCGCCGCATCAACGCCACCGGGTCCGGCCCCATCGTCGTGGTGGGCACGACCAACGACCCCGCGACGCCGTACCAGTGGGCGCCGCGCCTCGCGGCCCAGCTGCGCACCGCCGTCCTGCTGACGCTGAACGGCGAGGGCCACGGCGCCTACGGCCAGAGCGCCTGCATCGACAACTCCGTCAACTCCTACCTGCTGGACGGCAAGGTCCCGGCCCGGGGCACCCGCTGCTGAGCGGACCCCGCCCTCGGGCGCCGGCGCGCCGTGGGGGTCAGGCCGTCTGGGGGAGCCGGTAGGCGCCGCCGTCCTGGATCCAGGCCGGGTACTCGGCGGGTAGCGCGCTGACGCCGTCCAGCTCCGCGAGGTCCTCCTCCGTCAGCTCCAGGTCGACGGCCGCCAGGTTCTCCTCCAGCTGCTCCGGCCGCCTGGCCCCCAGGATCGCGCTGGTGACTCCGGGCTGGGCGAGCACCCAGGCCAGCGCCACGCGGGCCACCGTCGTCCCGTGCCGGGCCGCGACCGCGCGCAGCGCGTCGATCACGTCATAGGCCCGCTCCAGGTCGACCGGCGGGAACGCGAACCGGGCGCGGCGGGCTTCGCCGTCCGCCGTGCCCTCCCGCCCGAACTTGCCGGACAGCAGCCCGGCCGCGAGCGGGCTCCAGACGAGCAGGCCGAGCCCCTGGTCGCGGACCAGGGGAAGGATCTCCCGCTCGATGTCGCGCCCCGCCAGCGAGTAGTACGACTGCAGGGAGGCGAACCGCGCCCAGCCCCGGCGGCCGGAGACGCCGAGGGCCTTCATCGTCTGCCAGGCCGTCAGGTTGGACGCGCCGGCGTAGCGGACCTTGCCCTGGCGCACGGCGTCGTCGAGCGCGGCCAGCGACTCCTCGAACGGCGTGTACGGGTCGTAGTTGTGGATCTGGTAGAGGTCGACGTGGTCGGTCCGGAGCCGCCGCAGGCTGTCCTCCAATGACCGCATGACGTGCAGCCGCGACTGGCCCGAGTCGTTGGGCCCGGGACCCACCCGGGCCGTCGTCTTGGTGGCCAGGACGACGTCACGGCGGCGGGCGCCGAGCACCTGGCCGAGAAGCTCCTCCGACTCGCCGTCGCCGTACACGTCGGCCGTGTCGATCAGGTTCACCCCCCGGTCGAGGGCGGCGCCGACCAGCGCGTCGGTCTCCTTGACGTCCAGTCCCCCGACCGCGCCCCACAGCTGGGACCCGCGTCCCCCGAAGCTCATCGCCCCCAGTGAGACACGGGAGACGAACACGCCGGTTGTCCCGAGTTGCGCGAATTGCATACTTTTGTACCTTTCACGTGGTGGGTCGCCGGAACGCTACAGCCGCAGGTGAGGGGCGATCCATAAGACAGAGTCCGTGATGCATGCGCGACCGTCCGGAGGTGCGATGGACCGTCAGAGGGACCCCCTGTCCGACGTCCTGATCATGGCGAACGTCGGCGCGGCCTACGCCTCGCGCTTCGAGGCGACCGGCCGCTGGGCGCTGCGCTTCCCGGCGTACCGGCACGTGAAGGTCGGCGCGGTGGTGTCGGGCGCGTGCCTGCTCGCCCCCGACGGCGCTCCCCCGGTACGGCTCTCGCGGGGCGACTGCTACCTGCTCGCGGGCGGGCGGCCGTACCAGGCGGGCAGCGGCCCCGGCCTCGCCCCCGACGACGGCGCCGAGGTCTACCGGCAGGCCCGCGACCCGCGGAATGTCCGGTACGGCGGGGCGGGTCTTGAGGCGGCCGGGGAACCGGCCGTGCTGGTGGGTGGGAGCATCACGCTCGACGAGGTGACGGCCGCCCTGCTGCTGGAGCACCTGCCCCCGGTCGTCCGCGTACCGGCCGGCGGGCCGCAGGCCCGGGTCCTGCGGCCGTTGCTGGACGTGCTCGGCGCGGAGACGACGGCCGCTGCGCCGGGCGGGGAGGCGACGGTCCGGAGGCTGACGGAGATCATGTTCATCCAGGTACTCCGGGCGCACCTGGCCGAATCAGAGGGGCTGCCGGGCTGGATCGGCGCGCTGGGCGACCCGCAGATCGGCGCGGCGCTGGCTCTCATGCACCGGCAGGCGACCCGCCGATGGACGGTGGCCGGTCTGGCGGCGGCGGTGGGGATGTCGCGGTCCAGCTTCGCCCAGCGCTTCAAGGAACTGGTCGGGACGACCCCGCTCGACTATCTGATGCAGTGGCGCATCAAGTCCGCCGCGCGGGCACTGCGGTCCGGGGACCGCACCGTCGCCTCGGTCGCGGCCGAGTGGGGGTACGGCTCGGAGAGCGCCTTCAGCAACGCCTTCAAGCGGGTCACCGGGCTCCCGCCGGCCCGGTACCGGACGGCCGAGCCCGTCCCCCCGGCCGGGCCTCCCCTCACCGGCTGACCCGCCGCCGTCGTCACCGCGGGAGACCGCCGAGCCCTCCGCCGGCCCGCCGCCGCCTCGCCCTGCGAGACCGCCCAGCCCGCCCGCGACGTGGGCGGCTCAGCTTCGCGTGCGCACGGCTCCAAGCCCGGCCACGACGTGGTCGACGATGCCGTACTCCTTCGCCTCCTCGGCCGTGAACCAGCGGTCCCGGTCGGAGTCCTCCTCGATGCGCTCCAGCGGCTGCCCGGTGTGGAACGCGATCCGCTCGGCCAGCGTCTTCTTCGTGTAACGCATCTGCTCGGCCTGGATGGCGATGTCGGCGGCGGTGCCGCCGATCCCGCCGAGGGGCTGGTGCATGACGATCCGGGCGTGCGGCAGGGCGTACCGCTTGCCGCGGGCGCCGGCGCACAGCAGGAACTGGCCCATCGAGGCGGCCAGGCCCATGGTCACCGTCACAACGTCGTTCGGGACGTACTGCATGACGTCGTAAATCGCCATTCCCGCGGACACCGAGCCGCCGGGGGAATTGATGTAGAGGCTGATGTCGCGGCGGGAGTCCTCCGCGGTGAGCAGGAGCAGCTCCGAGCAGATCCGGTTGGCGATCTCGTCGGTCACCTCCTGGCCGAGCACGACGATGCGCTGCTCCAGCAGGCGTTGCCCCAGCTGAGCCGAGGCGAGCGGGTCGGACGCCGAGTCCATGCGGTCCCCCTGTCGATCGTGGATTCACCGGTGAGGCGACCATATCCCCGCGCCCCGGGAAAAGGCCGGGTCGTTTCGCCCTGAGCACATTTCACTATTGGCGCATTATTCCCTCAGTGAAATTCGGGAATGAACAGCGAAAGGCGCCTCCCGGGAATCTCCCGGAAGGCGCCTCCCCTGCCCGCGCGTCAGTCGTTGAGGTGCTGGCGCAGGTACGACTCGACCTGGTCGAGCGCGACCCGCTGCTGGGCCATGGTGTCCCGCTCGCGGATCGTCACGGCCTGGTCCTCGAGGGTGTCGAAGTCGACCGTGATGGCGAACGGCGTGCCGATCTCGTCCTGGCGGCGGTAGCGGCGGCCGATCGCGCCGGCATCGTCGAAGTCCACGTTCCATCGGCGGCGCAGCCGGGCGGCCAGGTCGCGCGCCTTGGGCGACAGGTCGGCGTTGCGCGACAACGGGAGCACGGCGACCTTGACCGGCGCCAGCCGGTGGTCGAGCCGCATGACCGTGCGCTCCTCCATCACGCCCTTCGCGTTGGGCGCCTCGTCCACGGTGTAGGCGTCGAGGAGGAACGTCAGCGTGGCCCGGTCAACACCCGCCGCCGGCTCGATGACGTACGGCACGTAGCGCTCGCCGGTGTCCTGCTCGAAGAACGACAGGTCGGTGCCGGACGCCTTGCCGTGGGCCGTCAGGTCGAAGTCGGTCCGGTTGGCGATGCCCTCGAGCTCGCCCCACTCGCCGCCCGCGAAGTTGAAGCGGTACTCGACGTCGACGGTCCGCTTCGAGTAGTGGGACAGCTTCTCCTTGGGGTGCTCGTAGAGCCGGAGGTTGTCCTTGTTGATGCCGAGGTCGACGTACCAGCGCAGGCGCTCGTCGATCCAGTACTGGTGCCACTCCTCGTCGGTGCCGGGCTTGACGAAGAACTCCATCTCCATCTGCTCGAACTCGCGCGTCCGGAAGATGAAGTTGCCCGGGGTGATCTCGTTGCGGAACGACTTGCCGATCTGGCCGATGCCGAACGGGATCTTCTTGCGGGCCGACTGCTGGACGTTCAGGTAGTTGATGAAGATGCCCTGGGCCGTCTCGGGACGCAGGTAGGCGAGGCCCGACTCGTCCTCGACCGGGCCGAGGTAGGTCTTCAGCAGGCCGCTGAACTGCCGCGGCGGCGTGAAGGTGCCCTTATTGCCGCAGTTGGGGCAGGTGATGTCGGCCAGGCCGCCCGCCGGCTCGCTGCCGTGCTTGTCGGCGTACGCCTCCAGCAGGTGGTCGGCGCGGTACCGCTTGTGGCACGACTGGCACTCGGTCAGCGGGTCGGTGAAGGTGTCGACGTGGCCGCTGGCCTGCCAGACCTCCCGGGCGAGGATGACGCACGAGTCGAGGCCGACGACGTCGTCGCGGCCCTGGACCATGGCCTTCCACCACTCGCGCTTGACGTTGTTCTTCAGCTCGACACCGAGGGGTCCGTAGTCCCAGGACGCGCGGAGGCCGCCGTAGATCTCGCTCGACGGGAAGACCAGCCCGCGGCGCTTGGCGAGGCTGACGATCGTTTCCAGGACGTCGGTGCGACGTGCCATCAGTGGGACTCCATCCGGCTGGGTGTCGGCGTTGAGATCAGCTCGGGATCCGCGGGACCCCGCTCGATCGACCGGGCAGGCCGGCGTGATCTCCGCCGGGGCAGCCGGATCGGCTGGGCACCTGCCCGAATCTGTGGTCAAGCTTAGGGGACTCGCGCGCCCCCGCGCTCAGGCCTTGCCGACAGACCCGGCCGCGCCGCCGTCCGGCAGGCCGTAGACGCCCTCGAACGCGCTCGGCTCGTTGATCATCAGGGTCATCAGCGGGTACATCGCCATCCGGGCCGCCGACAGCGCCCGCCGGTAGAACCCGGCGCCCTCCCACTCGCTGACCAGGGCCCACAGGACGGGCTCGTCGACCGACCGGCCGACCTGCCCGCGCAGGTATCCCGGCTGGGCGGCCAGCACGTCGAGGATGGCGCGGGCCTGGACGGCGAACTCGTCGGCCTGCGAACCGGGCACCGAGTAGCGGATCACGGCGAGCATGGCGTTCAGCATGCCATCCCGCCGCCGCGCCGCGTCCCGCCGCCCGTCCCGTACGCCGCCCGAGGCCGGAGGCATGCGCCGCGCCCGGCAGGTGCCCACGGCCGGTGTGGGCGGGGGTGCGGCGTGGAGGTGCGCCGCGGCGGCGGGGGTGACTAGGCTCGTCGTGTGGCACGCGACTCCGACCCGACACGTCGTCCCAAGGCCCCCGCGCACCCGCTGGCGAGGAAGCCGGCCCCGGGGACGGCCGGGGCGCGGCCCGCGCGACCGGCGCGGCGGCCGCTGCCGGCGGGGGAGCAGTTCTTCACCCCCGGCGCCACCGGGCTGCGGCGGTCGGTCGAGCTGAAGAGCGCCACCCCGCTGGTGTTCCTCTTCCAGCTGCCACGGTGGGTGGTGCCGGTTGCCATGGTCGCGCTGCTGCTCGCCGGACTGGTCGTCGCCGACTGGCGGGGCGGGATCGCGGTGCTCCCGGTGCTGGCGTTCGTCCTGTGGCTGGCCTACCTCTCGTGGCCCTCGCTGCGCCCCGCGGGACGGCTCCTGCGGGTGGCGCTCGTGACCTTCATCGTGCTGCTCGCGGCCACCCGATTCGGCCTAATCTGAGGAGTGGAGCGCATCGGGGAACGCCCGGCGGGAGCGGCTCGCCGCAGGTCCGATCCCCGCTGCGGGCTCGGTAGATTCGTGGGGAAGCCGCACACAGGAGTCCTGATGACCAAGAGCCGCGACGCCGTTCACGAGATCCTCCGGCAGAGCACGGGGTTCCGGAGCGCGCAGGACGTGTTCGCCGAGATGCGCGCGGACGGCTCGAAGATCGGCCTCACCACCGTCTACCGCGCCCTGCAGTCCCTGTCCGACGCCGGCCGCGTCGACGTGCTGCGCACCGACGAGGGCGAGTCGGTCTACCGCGCCTGCCAGAGCGAGTCGCACCACCACCACCTCGTGTGCCGGCACTGCGGGCTGACGGTCGAGGTGGCCGGGCCCGACGTCGAGCGGTGGGCCGAGGTCGTGGGCGCCGAGCACGGCTTCACGCAGGTCACCCACACCGTCGAGGTCTTCGGCACCTGCGGGTCGTGCGCGGCGGCCGTGTCGGCGGCGAACGCCTGAGCTCCCGTCGCCGGCGCCCCCGCACCGGTCGGCGGCGCACCCCGCGTCGCACGCCGTGCGGCGACGCCGTCCCACGCGGGCGCCCGGAGAGGTACGCTGCCACCGCCGGACAGAGGGAGAGGCCGTGCCGTTCAGCCATGACATGGTGTACTCGCTGGCGACCGTGGTCGAGCTGATCAACACGGGCGCGGGCGAGCGCGACGGGCTGGCCGGGGTCGAGGACCTCGAGACGTTCGTCCGCCAGCGTCAGGTGAGCGGCGTCGGCCGGGTGACCGGCCACGACCTCGCCGAGGTGCGAGCGCTGCGGCGCGACTTCCACGAGGTGTTCACCGCGCCCGACAGGCGGGCCGCGATCGCGCTGCTCAACACGCTGCTCGGCCGCACCCGCATCACGCCGAGCCTCACCGAGCACGACGGCTTCCCCGTCCACGTGCACTACTTCGCGCCGGGCGCGTCGGTCGCCGAGCACCTCGCCGCGGACTGCGGGGTGGCGCTCGCCCACGTGATCGTCGAGGACGAGTGGGAGCGGCTGAGGACGTGCGCCGCCCCCGACTGCTCCCACGTCTTCGTGGACGAGTCGCGCAACCGCTCCCGGGTCTACTGCGACAGCCGCACCTGCGGCAACCGGATGCACGTGGCCGCCTACCGGGCCCGGCGCCGCCCCGCGTCCTGACGGACGTGAGGCGTCAGGCCCCGCCCGCCTCGTTGGGGATCGCCCCGCCGTACCGGCGGTCGCGCTTGGCGTAGATCTCGCAGGCCTGCCACAGGTCGCGGCGGTCGAAGTCGGGCCAGAGCTGGTTGAGGAACACCATCTCGGCGTACGCCGACTGCCAGAGCAGGAAGTTCGAGGTGCGCTGCTCCCCCGACGAACGCAGGAACAGGTCGACGTCCGGGATCTCGGGCTCGTCGAGATAGCCGGCGAAGAGCTTCTCGGACACCTTCTCCGGCTTCACCCGCCCTGCCGCGATCTCCCGTGCCAGCCGTACGGCGGCGTCCACGATCTCGGCCCGGCCGCCGTAGTTGACGCAGAACTGCAGGGTCAGGGTGCTGTTGCGGACGGTCATCTGCTCGGCGTCCTGGAGCTCCTTGATGACGCTCTTCCACAGCCGTCCCGGACGGCCCGCCCAGCGCACCCGCACGCCCATCGCGTGGAGCTGGTCGCGGCGCCTGCGGATGACGTCGCGGTTGAAGCCCATCAGGAAGCGGACCTCGTCGGGCGAGCGCTTCCAGTTCTCCGTGGAGAAGGCGTACGCCGACAGGTAGGGGATGCCGATCTCGATCGCGCCCTCGATCACGTCGAACAGCGACGCCTCGCCCATCTTGTGCCCCTCGGTGCGGGGCAGGCCGCGGGCCTTGGCCCAGCGGCCGTTGCCGTCCATGACGATCGCGACGTGCCTCGGGAGAAGGTCGCGCGGGATGGGCGGAGGGGTGGCGCCGGACGGATGCGGAGTCGGTGGACGGACCATGTTCCGAGCGTATTGGGTCGGGTGAGGTCCTCAGGTGCGGGAGATGTGCGGATCCTGCGCGAATTCGCCGCCCCGCCGCACGGCGTCCTCCCCGGCCCGGGCGCCCCGCTCCGCGCCCCGCTCCGCGCCCCACTGCGCGCCCCAGGTCGCGTCGTCCTCCGGCGGGCCCGGCTCACGATCAGGCCGCCCGGACGCCGACGCGTCGTCCCCTGACGGCGCGGGCTCGTCACCGGGCCACTCCGGGTCCCAGGCGTCGCCGCCCGACGGCCCGGGCTCACGGCCGGGCTCGGAATCCCCGGCCTCGTGTCCCGGCCGGCCGGGCTCCGCCACCGGCCACTCCGCCGGCCACGCGTCGCCCGCGGTAGAACCCGCCGCGTCTCCCGCCACGTCGCTCGAAGCAGGCCCCGCCGCGTCTCCCGCGGGCTCGCCGCCGGGACGGCCGGGCTCCCGGGTCAGCCACCACGCGCCGGGGACCGGGCCTGCGGGCCACTCCCTCTCGACGTGGCGCAGCGAGCGGATGCCGTGCTCCAGGTGCCACTGCAGGTAGGCGGCCACCAGGCCGCTGCACTCGGTGCGGTGCCGGGACTCGGAGGCGTCCGCCGCCGGCCAGTCGCCGCGCAGCAGCGCGATCATGAGCGCGATCGTCTCCGCGGCCGGGACGGCGGCGCCCGGCGGGCGGCACGCCCCGCACACCACGCCCCCCGCGACGATCGCGAACGCGCGCACGGCCTCCGCGCCGCAGCGGGCGCACTCCGACAGGGCCGGGGCGTACCCCGCGACCGCGAGCGAGCGCAGGAAGAACGCGTCGAGCACCAGCCGGGCCTCGTGACCGCCCTCGGCGAGCGTGCGCAGGCCGCCGACCAGCAGGAGGAACTGGCGCAGCGCCGGCTCCTTCTCCCCCACGGTGAGCCGGTCGGCGGTCTCCAGCATCGCGGACCCCGCCGTGTAGCGGGGGTAGTCGCCCACGATCGCCTCGCCGTACGGGTGGAGGGTCTCCACCTGCGTGATCACGTCGAGTGTCCTGCCCGCGTGGAGCTGCAGGTCGACGTGCGAGAACGGCTCCAGGCGCGCGCCGAACCGCGACATGGTCCTGCGGACGCCCTTGGCCACGCCGCGGACCTTGCCGGTGCGGCGCGTGAGGATCGTGATGATGCGGTCGGCCTCGCCCAGCTTCTGGGTGCGCAGCACGACGCCCTCGTCGCGGTAGAGGCTCACCTGACCATGGTAGGGGCGGCCGCCTCGCCGGATGTTCGCCGCATCCCACCTGGGTGAAAGGTGAAATTTCGGTAATGATCTGGAGACGATGCCATGCTCGGCGGGGGCCGGAAGCTGCACGACAGGTAGTCGTACGGTAAACCTGGGGTACGACGGCTCTTCCGGAAGGTCACTAAGCTTCTGCCTCCGGCGGAATCCCCGCGCCGGTCAAGCCTGACGGCCTGATCTCCCCCCCGCTGCTCGAAAGGGTGCCATGACCCGCGTGATCCTGCTGGGCTCGCCGCCCGGCCCGATCGCTTCGCCGCCGCCGGGCGGCCAGCCCGCTCTGCCGGCCGACATCACGCTGGCGTCCCTGCCCGGGGCCCCGTCGGCGTACGGCAGGCTGCTCGCGCAGCTCGCCTCGCTGGACCCCGAGCCGGTGACGATCGCCCGGCCGGGCGACGCCGCGGTCTACCGGGGGCACCCGGGATGGGTGGTCGAGAGCGCGGACGTGGCCGGCGACCTGCGCGCCGTCGCCGACGCGGCCGAGGCCGCCGACGGCAACCTGCTGATCCTCCCGGCGGACGCGCTCGTCCACGACGAGCTGATCTACCAGGTCACCAAGGCCAAGCGGGCGGCGCTCGCGCTCATCGTCCGCGAGGAGCGCGACGAGGACGGCCCGGAGGAGCCGCCTATCGACGAGGCGGACCCGGAGATCGGCCGCAAGGTGCTGGAGGGGCTCCCCCAGCGCACCCGGGCCGGCCGTGGCCGGGTGATCTCGGTCGGCACGGCGTACCACGCGGTGACCCGCCCGAACGCGGCGCTGCTGGGCCCGATCCACCTCCACCAGCGGCACGCCGCGGTCCTCGCCGAGGCCGCCCGCGAGCTGGCGGAGATGGCGCACCTGTTCGGCCCCGAGGACGACGTCACCGAGCTCCTCATCCTCGGGCTCGTCCGGCGCGGGGTGTCGGTCGGCGTGCGCGGCCGCCGCGACCTGTTCTACCGCCGGATCCGCAGCCAGCGGGAGGCCGACGAGGCGCAGGTGGAGATGGCCGGCTTCAACGAGGACCGGGCCCGGCTCAACAACGCGGTGAAGGGCGCCGACGGCTTCTTCACCACCTTCTTCGTCAGCACGTACTCGCGTTTCATCGCCCGGTGGGCGGCCCGGCGCGGGCTGACCCCCAACCAGGTCACGCTGATCTCGATCGCGCTCGGCCTGCTGTCGGCCGGCGCCTTCGCCACCGGCACCCGGTGGGGCGCGGTGGCCGGCGCGGTGCTCATCTACTTCGCGTTCGTCTTCGACTGCGTCGACGGCCAGCTCGCGCGGTACGCCCGCAAGTTCGGCGTGCTCGGCGCCTGGCTCGACGCGACGTTCGACCGGTTCAAGGAGTACGCGGTCTTCGTCGGCCTGGCGGTCGGGGCGACCGTGTCGGGGCAGTTCGGGGACGGCGAGGGCGTCTGGACGCTGGCGCTGGTGGCGCTGGCCCTCCAGACGGTCAAGCACCTGCTCGACTTCTCCTTCGGCGCGGCCAACCGGCGGCGGGCGCCGGTGCCGCTGCCCACGCTCGCGCTGACCGTGGCCGACGACCGGCCGCTGCGCGCCGCCCTCGAGGAGCGCAAGGCGACCCGCAACACCGGCGTCCGCAGCCTCCTGAGGCTCTGGACCAGGGCCGGGAAGTTCCGCGCCGTCCACTGGGCCCGCAAGATGATCGTGTTCCCCATCGGCGAGCGCTTCGCGGCCATCGCGATCACCTCCGCGTTCTTCGACCCCCGCGTCACCTTCCTCACGCTCGTGATCTGGGGCGGCGTCGCGGCCACCTACACCCTCACCGGACGTCTCCTGAGGTCTCTCGCATGATCACCCAGCCGCAGGCCCCCGCGATCACCGACCCGGACGAGGAGCGCCGCCGCGTCCAGACCATGCGGCTGCTGGCCTACCGCGACGACGGCCCCCTCGCCGCCGCGCTCAAGGGCCGGCTGGGCCCCGGGCTGCCGCCCGTGCCCGCGACGCTCGCCGCGCTGGTCGTCATCGTGGCGCTGGCCGTCGCCGGGACGTTGACCGACGGCCCGATCCTGCTGGTGCCCGTGCTGGTCATGGTCGTGCTCGTCGTGCCGACCGCCGCGCGCGACCACCTGGGCAAGTTCGACTGGCTCACCCCGCCGCTGCTGCGGGCCGCCGAGTTCCTCACGATCATCCTGCTCGGGCTGGCCGAGGACACGCCCAAGTGGCTGCTGTTCGTGCTGCTCTACATCGTGGGCTACCACACGTACGACACGGTGTACCGGACCCGGCAGAGCATCTGGCCGCCGTCGTGGATCTTTCTCGCCGGGCTCGGCTGGGAGGTCCGCCTGCTGATCCTCGGCGTGGGGGCCGCGGCCGGGGTGCTGACCCCGGTGACGGCCGTGCTCACGGCGTACCTGCTGGTGCTGTTCTCCGTGGAGAGCGTGCTGAGCTGGGTGCGGCTGGACAAGGCGTCCGCCCAGGCTCAGGCCCAGGCCGACCAGGACCTCGAGCAGTCGCCCGAGGACGCGGCCGAGCAGGTCACGGGCGACGCCGAGCGCGCCTGACCCGTCGTTCGTTCGAAGGCCGACCCCGCGAGGTCCTTCAGCCGGTCCGCCTCGCTCATGCGAGGCGGATCAGGCGGGCGGCGCGGACGCGGGCGGCCGATGTGAGCGCCGGGCGGCTACCGCCTGGGCTCGCCGTACCACCGCCACGTCGACAGGCGGGGACGGCCGGGCAGTTCGGCGCGGCCGGTGGCCCACAGCAGGGCGGGCCAGGGGTCGGCGTCCGCCGGGACGTCCGGGAACAGCCGGCCGAGGACGCGGTCGCACAGGCCCGCGGGCGGCGTCCAGGCGAGTCCGAGCCCCTCGGCCATGTCATGCGTGTGGACCAGCGTCTCCACCACCCCCATCGCGGCGAAGCCCTCCGGGTCGGACGCTCCGAAGACGTGGTGGGCCAGCGCCTCGGGCGGCGCCGTCCGCACCACGGCGACCAGCAGCGCCCCGCTCGCCCGCAGCACCCGCAGCAGCCCGGCCGGGCCCGCCGACCGGTCGGCGTGGACGGCGTTGGCCGGGCCTCCCGGCCGGCGGCTCTCCCACAGGAAGGGCACCTCGCCGGGCTCGGCCGGCGTGGACGGCTCGGCGGCCCCGAGCTGCGCGGCGTACGCGAACAGGTCGTCGGCCAGGTGCTCGGCCGTCTCCCAGCAGGTCCACTCGAGCGTCCCGGCCGGACGTTCCCACGCGTCCGGAGGCGCCTGCGCGAGGACGCCGGCGGCGAGCCTTACGGCCTCCGCGAGGTCGTCGGCGGTGACGGGAGAGAGCGCGGCTGAGGCGGACATGCCCCCGAACGTACGCCATCACGTCGGGCGACGCTCATCCCGATCCCCTCGGAAAACAGGCCGGAGTGACGAGGCGCCGCTCCTCCGTGACGCTCCTCCGTGACGCTCCTCCGTGACGCTCCTCCGTGACGCTCCCAGGCCCGCGGGCCCCGGGCGGGGACGTGTACGGCGGGCGTTCACCCGTGGGCGTCGAGCAGCGCCCAGACCACCTTCCCACCGCCCCTGGTGAGCATCCATCCCCAGGCGGCGCTCAGCGCGTCGACCAGGTGGAGGCCGCGGCCGGACTCGGACAGGTCGCTCCAGGAGGAGACGGCCGGGACGCGCTCACTGGCGTCGCTGACGCCACAGCCGAGATGAAACCGGTCGTTCACCAGCTGGAGGCGGATCGGCGGGGCGCCGTCGCCGGGAGCGTGGCGAAGAGCGTTCGTCACGAGTTCGGACACGACCACCTGGGCGTCGGGCACGAGGTGGGGCAGCCCCCAGCCGCGCAGGGTCTTGTCGGTGAAGTCGCGGGCGACGGCGGCGGAGGTGGTCCGGCCGTGGAGCGCGCAGGTCGCCGTCGGCGGGACGGGGAGGGCCGCGACGTCGTCCCGCTCGAACACGGAGGTCAACCACGGAGGCGCAGTCGCGGCTCCCGGGCCTGCCAGCTCTGCAGTCATCGCCGATCCCTCAGGTCTCACCCATTACATGATGTGAATATCCCTGTCGTCGTGTATCTTGCCCTGTGCCTTGCGAGTGCAAGCACGCGTGCACGTGCAAATGTTGTCCGGCCCCGAATTTCATGGGAAGTTCACCGAAAAGACGACGTCACCCACCAAGTTGGATGATCATGTCTCTGCACCTCCCGCGTAATCAGAGACCGATCGGCTGAGAATTTCTTCCGGAGCGTCGCCATGGAGACCAGCGTGAACAGGGCTCAGGCAGGGGCGCCTTCCTACGTGGAGGGGGTCGCCCGGGGTGGCCCGACCGTCCTGCGGATCATGCTGGGGGCGCAGCTGAGGCGGCTGCGCCGCGAGAGCGGCCACACGCCGGAGACGGCGGCCCGGACCATCAGGGCCTCGCACGCGAAGATCAGCCGTCTGGAGCTCGGCCGCGTCGGCTTCAAGGAGCGCGACGTCGCCGACCTGCTCACCCTGTACGGCGTCACCGACCCCGGGGAGCGGGAGACCCTGCTCCACCTCGCACGGCAGGCCAACGTCCCGGGCTGGTGGCACAAGTACAGCGACGTCCTGCCGGGGTGGTTCGAGTTCTACGTCGGCCTCGAGGAGGCCGCCTCCGTCATCCGCTGCTACGAGCTGCAGTTCGTCCCGAGCCTGCTCCAGACTCCCGAGTACGCGCGGTCGGTCGTCCTCATGGGCAACACCGGCCGGGCGGGCGACGACGTGGAACGCCGGGTCGACCTGCGGATGCGCCGCCAGGAGCGGCTGGAGGGGCCCGAGGCGGCGACGCTGTGGGCCGTGGTGGACGAGGCCGCCCTGCGCCGGCCCACCGGCGGCGCCGAGGTCATGCGGGCCCAGATCGAGCACCTCATCGAGATCACCCGCAGGCCCAACGTCACCCTCCAGATCGTGCCGCTGGAGGGGAGCGTGCACCCGGCAGCCGGCGGGCCGTTCACGATCCTGCGCTACCAGGCGCCGGAGCTGCCCGACGTGGTGTACCTGGAGCAGCTCACCAGCGCCCTCTATCTCGACAAGCCCGAGGACACCGAGGCGTACACGCAGGTGATGAACACGCTGTGCGTGCAGGCGCACCCCGCCTCCCGCACGACGGCCGTCCTGGAGCACCTCCTGGACGAGCTGCGCTAGGAACCGCGGGCGGCGAAGAACGACTGGCAGGTGTCGGCGAAGGCCGTGGCCCGGGCGGTGGGGCGCACCCCGCGCACCGAGGCCAGCACGACGTCGAGGGCCGGGACCTCGTCGCTGATCGGCACGCTGACCACCCGGCCGCCGTCGTAGGTCTGGTCGCTCGCCGCCCGCTGGTTGAGTATCGAGTAGCCGTGGCCGCCGGCCACGAGCGCCCGGGCGGTCTCGTAGCTGGAGGTGCGGAACCGCACCCGGGGCTCGGTGGGGTAGAGGGTCCGGAAGTAGTCGCGGCTGCGCGGCAGGTCGAGCAGGATCATCGGCTCGCCCGCCAGGTCGGCGAGCGAGACCGACTCCGCCTGGGCCAGCGGGTGGCCGGGCGGCAGCAGCGCGAACGGCCGGGCCTGCGTGAGCAGCCGCACGTCGAGGTCGAGCGCGAGGTCGACGGCGTAGACGAGGGCCACCTCGCACCGGCCGTCGAGCAGGGCCGACTCCATCGCCGCGATCTCCCCCTCGGCCACTGTCACCCGCACCCCCGGGTACCGCCCGGCGAACTCACGAAGCAGCCGCGACAGGTAGAAGGGCGCGAGCGTGGTGAGGCAGCCGACGGTGAGCTCCCCGGTGAGGCTGCCCGCGAGGCCGCGGGCCGACTGGGCGAGCGCGGCCGCGTGGGACAGGAACTCCCGCGCCTCCACGAGGAAGCGCTCGCCCGACCGGGTCAGCGAGAGCCCCCTGGCGTGGTGGCGGATGAGCAGCTGGACCCCGAGCTCCCGCTCGACCTGGGCGATGGCGGCCGAGATCGCCGACTGCGCCACCATGAGCTCGCGGCTGGCCGCGGTCATGCTGCCGAGCTCGGCCGCCGTTACGAAGTAACGCAGCTGGACGAGGGTGAAATTGACGTCCGCCACGCCACCCATTGTGACCGTCTCTGTCCCGTACGGCTCCCGCAACCCGGTATGAATTCCGAATGCCTTTTCCGGTCGCTGATCAGGCGTTTTCCTTCTGGAAGCGCGCGGTGCCCACCGCCATGCCCACGACCACGAAGACCAGCGACACGACGACGCCCCACAGAACGGCCGGCGAGGCGTACGACCCGGCGAACAGCGCCCGCAACGCCTCCACCGCGTACCGGAACGGTGTGAGCCGGGAGACGACGTCGAGCCAGGCGGGGGCGAGCGACATCGGCAGCAGCGCGCCCGACAGCAACATGAGCGGGATCACCGCGGTGGACATGAGCGCGGGGAACAGCTCCTGGCGGACCGAGAGCGCGGCCGCGTACGACAGCGCCGCCATGCCGATGGACAGGACCGTGACGAGCAGCAGGCCGAGCAGCACGCCGGCCAGCGGCGCGCGCAGGCCGAGGGCGTAGCCGATCACGGTGATGCCGACGGCCTGCACCAGCAGCACGACGCTGTCCTTGAGCACGCGGCCGAGCAGCAGCGTGACCCGGCTGACCGGGGTGACGCGCAGCCGCTCCAGCACCCCGAACCGCTGGTCGAAGACGATGCCGAAGCCGACCAGCCCGGAGCTGAGCAGTCCGAGCTGCATGAGCAGGCCCGGCACGAGCGTGTCCCACGAGCCCACGCCGCTGCGGTCGAAGAGCGGTCCGAACAGCACGAGGTACAGCAGCGGCTGGACGGCGCCGAAGACGATCGCGAAGCGGCTCTTGAAGGTGCCGCGCAGGTAGTGGCCGGCGAGGGTGACCAGGGCGCTCACGCGGCGGCCCCCTCGCGCAGCGCGCGGCCGGTCAGCGCGAGGAACACCTCGTCGAGCGTCGCTGCGCCCTCCGCGGCCTTCAGCTCGGCCGGCGTGCCGGACGCGACGATCCGGCCGTGGTCGATGATGAGGACCCGGTCGCAGAGCGCGTCGGCCTCCTCCAGGTAGTGGGTCGTCAGGAAGACCGTCACGCCGTCCCGGTCGCGCAGGCGCCGCACGTGCTCCCACAGGTTGGCCCGGCTCTGCGGGTCGAGGCCGGTCGTCGGCTCGTCCAGGAACAGCAGGCCGGGCCGGTGCAGCAGGCCCATGACGATGTCCGCCCGCCGCTTCTGCCCGCCGGACAGGGTGGCCGCCATGCGCCGTTCGAGCCCGGCCAGCTCGAACTCGGCGAGGAGGGCGGAGACCCGCTCGCGCGCCTCCGGGCGGCGCATGCCGTACAGCCGGGCCTGAAGCTCCATCTCCCCGCCGATCTCCGTCATCGGCCCGATCATCCCGCCCTGGGCGACGTACCCGATGCGCCGCCGGACGCCCGTCGGGTCGGCGAACAGGTCGTGCCCGGCGACGGTCGCCGTGCCGGAGGTCGGCCGAAGGAGCGTCGTCAGCATCCGCAGCGTGGTCGTCTTGCCCGCGCCGTTGGGGCCGAGGAAGCCGACGATCTCCCCGGCGGACACGTCGATGTCGATCCCCCGTACGGCCTCGACCGTCCCGAAGGTCTTGGTGAGTCCTCTCGCGTGAATCATGCCGGTAGAGTAACACCAAATTTGGAGTCACTTAAAGTTTTGTGTCACTCCATCGCTCGTACACTGGACGGCGTGGAGGAGAGCCTGCGCGAGCGGAAGAAGCGGGAGACCCGTCAGCGGATCGCCGACGTGGCCATGGGCCTGTTCCTGCAGCGCGGATTCGACAACGTCACTGTGGCCGAGGTGGCCAGGGCCGCCGACGTGTCGGTGAACACGGTCTTCAACTACTTCCGCACGAAGGAGGACCTCTTCCTCGACCGCAGCGCCGACGTCGAGGGCATGCTGGCCCGCGTCGTCCGCGGGCGGCGTCCGGGCGAGACCGTCGTCGAGGCTCTGCGCCGCGACTTCTTCGACTCGCTGGCGAACGGCGACTGGCGCTACGGCATGCACGAGGGCGTCGACCTGTTCGCGCGGCGGGTCCGTGAGAGCCCGTCACTGTCGGCGCGGCTGCTGGAGCTCGACTACCGCCGTGAGGAGCACCTGGCCCGCGCGCTCGCCGACGAGGTGGACGCCGACCCCGACGACCTCACCCCGTGGCTGGTGTCCGCCCAGGTGTGCGCGGTCATCCGGACGCTGACCCGCCACTTCGCGGTCCGGCGGATGGCCGGGGAGGAGACCGGGCGCATCCTCGGCGACATCCGGGAGCGGGCCGAGCGCGCCTTCGACCTGCTGGAGCGCGGCGTCGGCGACTACGCCCTCCGCTGGGACGCGCCCGCGACGCGGCCTGCCCCCGGGGACCTGCCGTCCCCCGCCTCCGCGCCCGCCGAGTGATCGCGGCGTGCGGACACACGCCCGGGCCCGGGCGATCGGCGCGCCGGGGCCGGCGACCGGTATACAGGTCCACGTGAAGTTGGACGACCTGGACCGCGCCATCATCAGGGCCCTCGTCGAGGACGCCCGGGCGACGTACGCGGAGATCGGCGGGCACGTCGGGCTGTCCGCCCCCGCGGTCAAGCGGCGGGTGGACCGCCTCGTCGCGAGCGGCGCGATCACCGGGTTCAGCGCGCGCGTCGAGCCGTCGGCGCTCGGCTGGACCACCGAGGCGTACGTCGAGCTGTTTTGCCGGGGCAAGACGTCGCCCGCGGAGATCGGGACGGCGGTCTCCCGGCACCCCGAGGTGGTCTCGGCCTGCACCGTGACCGGGGAGGCGGACGCTCTGCTGCACATCCGCGCGACCGACGTGCGGCACGTCGAGCGGGTCATCGAGCGCCTCGCGGCGGAGCCGTTCGTGGTGCGGACCAAGAGCGCGATCGTGCTCTCCCGGCTGATTAACGGATCGCCGCAAACCACCTGAAGGACGCAACCGATCGACGCATGGTCGCAACGCGGGCGCATTGGCCGGGCCGCGTCCTGATTCCTACGCTGAAGACCCGTTCACCGGTTTCCCGTATGGAGTCTGGATGACAATCGCGCCATCGACACAGGCCACCGCCGCTCCGGCCGGTGACCGCACGAGCACCGCGCGGCACTTCCTGATGTGCCGGCCCGAGTTCTTCGCGGTCTCGTACTCCATCAATCCGTGGATGGACCCGGCGAAGGGCGCCGACGCCGGGACGGCCGTGCGGCAGTGGGAGGGCCTCCGGCAGGCGTACGAGAGCCTGGGGCACACGGTCAGCCTGATCGACCCGATCGAGGGGCTGCCCGACATGGTGTTCGCGGCCAACGGCGCCCTGGTCGTGGAGGGAAAGGTCTACGGCGCCCGGTTCGCGCACGCCGAGCGCGCGGCCGAGGGCCCGGCGTACCTGCGCTGGTTCGTCGAGAGGGGCTACGAGACGCTGGAGCCGTCGTTCACCAACGAGGGCGAGGGCGACTACCTCACGCTCGACGAGATGATCCTCGCCGGGACCGGCTTCCGCACCGACGTGGCCGCCCACATGGAGGCCCAGGAGTTCCTCGGCCGCCCGGTGGTCACGCTGCGACTGGTGGACCCGCGCTTCTACCACCTCGACACCGCCCTGTTCCCGCTGGACGGGCGCAACGTCGCCTACTACCCGGACGCGTTCTCCGCCGGCAGTCAGCGGGTGCTGCGGCGGCTGTTCCCGGATGCGGTGATCGCGACTGCGGCCGACGCGGAGGTGCTGGGCCTCAACGCGGTCAGCGACGGCCGGAACGTCGTCGTCAACGCGGAGGCGACCGGCCTCGCGCTCGAACTGAAGCGCCGCGGGTTCGAGGTCCTCCCCGTCGACCTGAGCGAGCTGCGCAAGGCCGGCGGCGGCCCCAAGTGCTGCACCCTGGAGATCCGATGAACAGCGAGGAGCTCATCCGGCTCGCCGAGAGCCGCAGCGCCCACAACTACCACCCGCTGCCCGTCGTGATCGCGGCGGCCGAGGGCGCGTGGGTCACCGACGTGGAGGGCCGGCGCTACCTCGACTGCCTGGCCGGCTACTCGTCGCTGAACTTCGGCCACGGCAACCCGCGGATCCTCGACGCGGCCCGCGAGCAGCTCGACCGGCTCACGCTGACCAGCCGCGCGTTCTTCCACGACCGGTTCGCCGCGTTCGTGTCCGGGCTGGCCGACCTGTGCGGCAAGGACATGGTCCTGCCGATGAACACCGGCGCCGAGGCCGTCGAGACCGCGATCAAGGTGGCCCGCAAGTGGGGCTACGAGGTCAAGGGCGTGGCGAAGGACAAGGCGAACATCGTGGTCATGGAGGACAACTTCCACGGCCGCACCACCACGATCGTGGGCTTCTCCACCGACCCCGACGCGTACGGCGGCTTCGGCCCGTTCACGCCCGGCTTCCGCGTCGTGAAGTACGGCTCGGCGGAGGCGGTGCGCGAGGCGATCGACGAGAACACGGTGGCCGTCCTGCTGGAGCCCATCCAGGGCGAGGCCGGCGTCCTGGTGCCGCCGGAGGGCTACCTGTCCGCGGTCCGCGAGATCTGCACCGACAACCGGGTGCTGCTCATCGCCGACGAGATCCAGTCGGGCCTCGGTCGCACGGGCGAGACCTTCGCCTGCGACCACGAGGGCGTCGTGCCCGACGTCTACGTCCTCGGCAAGGCGCTCGGCGGCGGCGTGGTCCCGGTGTCCGCCGTGGTCGCGGACGAGGACGTTCTCGGCGTCATCCGCCCCGGGCAGCACGGATCGACGTTCGGCGGCAACCCGATGGCGTGCGCGGTCGGCACCGCGGTCGTCGAGATGCTGAAAACGGGCGAGTACCAGCGGCGCGCCCGGGAGCTGGGCAGGTTCCTCCACGACCGGCTGCGTGAGCTGGCCGCGCCCCGGGAGGGCCGCCACGCCATCGTCGCGGTGCGCGGGCGCGGCCTGTGGGCCGGGATCGACATCGACCCGTCGCTGGCCACCGGCCGCCAGGTGAGCGAGGCGCTGATGCGGCGCGGCGTGCTCGCGAAGGACACGCACGGCTCCACGATCCGGCTCGCCCCGCCCCTGGTCGTCTCGCGCGACGACCTGGCCTGGGCCGTCGGGCAACTCGAGGCCGTCCTGCGGGAGCTCTGACCGGTCCCGTACGGCTCGCGCCGCCGGGGGTCACGCGCTCAGGCGCCTGCCCTCGCGCGGCGTGAGCCGTACGGAGTCGACGTCCTTGTCGTGGGTGAACCACGTGACGGTGGCCGCGGCGTCCTCCAGCCGTACCGAGGTCATCATGTTCGGGAACCACGGGCCCTTGCTGATCTTCCAGCGGATGGGCGGGCCGGGAACCCGGGACACCAGGTTGAACAGCCGGCCCAGCACACCCGCCAGCCCGAACGACGCCACGATGTTGGAGAACCGCAGCGTCCTGCTCAGCGGGTTGCGGATCGGCGAGCAGACGATCTGGTGGATGCGGCCGCCGCCCTTGCGCCGTACGGAGGCCATGTAGGAGTAGTGGACGTCGCCCGACAGCAGCAGGACCGTGGCCGGCGGCCGTCCCCTGCGCCCCTCGGCGACCCCCACCAGCACGCGGGCGAGGTCCTCGAACGAGCGGCGGAACGCCCCCCAGTGCTCCAGGTCGAGGAACTGGCGGACCCGCTCCCCCCAGCGGGCGAGCGCCCGCCCCCACATGCCGTCGCAGACGGCCTCGTTCCAGCTCTCGATGTGGTGGATGCCGGCGGGCAGCAGGATCGGCAGCGACGAGCCGACGATCAGGTGGTTCACGTCGCCGGTCGCGTGCTCCTCGAACCACGCCCACTCGTTGGTGTCGATCATCCGCCGCGCGCGCGGCGTCAGATCGCGGGCGTTTCGGCTGTCGAGCACGATGAGGCGGGAGTCGCCGAAGTCCCTGAGGTAGCTCCAGCGCACCGAGTCGGCGTCCTCGTCGGCCCGCTTGGCGAACGCGTCGAGCGCGGCGTCGCCCTCGCCCGCCCGCAGCGCCGCGAACACCGGGTCGCTCTCGCGGTCGGCGGGCGGCAGGTTGCCGAGGTGCTGGTAGACGAAGTACGAGCCCAGCCCGGAGACGATGCGCCGCCGCCACCAGGGCACCTCGTCCATCTGCTCGCGCCAGGTCTGCGAGGTGTTCCAGTCGTCCCTGATGTCGTGGTCGTCGAACATCATCAGGCTCGGCACCGTGGCCAGCAGCCAGCGGACCGGCGGGTCGCACCACGCCTGCCGGTACAGCTCGGCGTACTCGTCGTAGTCGACGACCTCCTCCGGGCCGTCGTCGCGCCGGGAGGCGATGAACTCCTTCATGTCCGGCGTGAGCTCGTCGGCGTACACCTGGTCGCCCAGCATCAGGATCAGGTCGGGCCGGTCGTCCGACCCCATGAGCCGCCGGCCGTACGAGTGCAGGACGTCCACGCCGTGGGTGCGCACGTACGGCTCGTCGTGGGGCACGCTCGTCCGGCACGAGCCGAAGACCAGGGTGCGCAGGTCGGTGAGCGGGCGGATGACGCTGGGCGGCAGGTCAGCGACCGGCCACACCTCGTGCCCGTCCAGCTCGACGCTGTAGGCCACCGGCCCGTCGAGGCCGACGTCCAGGACGGCGTAGTGGTGGCCGTGCACGCTGAACGTGCTCTCCTTCGAGCAGGCGTCACCCGCCCGCACGGTCACCACGCACGGCTCGGTCGTCTCCACCCATATGGTCGCGCTCGCCGCGTCGGTGTGGCGCAGCAGCGGGCCCAGGACAATTTCCGGCACGCGTTCCTGTCTACTGCAATCTCAGGGCAAAGCGCGACTCAGGGGGCTCTATAGCCAAAGCGATCAACGGCTCGCTGTCCATATCCGTTATGGCGTATATCGCGATCAGCGACTGAGGGGATTGGATCGAGGAGGTCGCTCCCCGGCTCCCCCCGCGCACGTCAACGACGACGGGCGCGGGGCCGGGCGGGCGGCCTGCCGTCCCCGTCCGATCCGGAGGAGCACTCCCCGACATGACCATCACGGACTTCCCGACAACGGCGTCGGGGGTTCGGGACGCGGTCCCCGATCCCCTCTCCCCCCGTCCCTCCACTCCGGGGGACCGCGCGCTCGCGGCCGCCCGGTCCCGCCTCACCGAGGCGTCCCGGTTCCTCGGCCTCGACGACGGCCTGCACCGGATGCTGGCCACCCCCCGGCGCTCCCTCGCCGTCTCGGTCCCCGTACGGCGCGAGGACGGCCGCATGGAGGTGGTCCAGGGCTGTCGCGTGCAGCACAACCTGCTGCGCGGCCCGGCCACCGGCGGCGTCCGCTTCCATCCGTCCGCCGACCTCGCCGGGGTCACCGCGCTCGCGATGGGGACGACCTGGGCGTGCGCCCTCCGGCGTCCCGTACGGCGGGGCCGCGGGCGGCGTCGCCGTCGACCCCCGCGAGCTGACGCCCCGCGAGCTCGAACGCCTCACCCGCCGCTACGCGAACGAGATCCTCCCGCTCATGGGGCCGGAGAAGGACGTCCCGGTCCCGGACGCCGGCAGCGACGAGCGGACCGTCGCCTGGATCATGGACACCTGCGGCGGCGACGCCGGCCATCCGATCCCCGAGACGGCGACCGGCGCGGCCGGGGCCACCGCCCGCGGCCTGGAGATCGTCGCCCTGCGGGCGCTGGACCGCGCACCCGGGGGTGTCACGGTCGCCGTTCAGGGCTTCGGCGCGGTGGGGGCGCTCACCGCGCGGCGTCTCGCCGACGCCGGCTGCCGGGTCGTCGCCGTGTCGGACGCCACGGGCGCGGTCGTCCGGCCGTCCGGCCTGGACGTCGCCGCCCTCCGCGCGCACACGGCGGAGGCGGGCTCGGTGCGCGGCTTCGCCGGCGCCGACGCGCTCGGCCGCGACGAGCTTCTCGGACTCGACGTGGACGTCCTGGTCCCGGCGGCGCTCGACGGCGCGATCACGGCCGCCGAGGCGTCCCGCGTGCGGGCACGCCTGGTGGTCGAGGGCGCCGACGGCGCGGCCACTCCCGAGGCCGACCTCGTCCTCGCCGACGCCGGGAGGACCGTGGTGCCCGGCATCCTGGCCGGCGCCGGCGGCGTGATCGCCTCGTACCTGGAGTCGGCGCAGGACGCGCAGGCCCGCTCGTGGAGCGCCGGCGAGGCCGGGGCGCGGCTGCGCGACTTGATGGAGGACGCGTACCGGGCCGTCCGGGGGCTGGCGGACGACGAGGGGCTCACGCTGCGCCGGGCCGCCCACGCGATCGGGGTCGGCCGGGTCGCCGAGGCGCACCGGCTCCGCGGCCTCCATCCCTGACCCGCAGGCCGCCCCGCGGCGGCCTCCAACTCTGACCGCCGGGCCACCCCGCGACGGCCAGCCCCGAAGCGCCGGTCACCCCTCGGCGCGCCGCCTCACCCGGCGGCGGCGACGATGTCCTCGCAGAGGGCGTGCGTGGCGAGGGCGTCGTCGGCGGTGAGCAGGCGTCCCTCCCGCACCGCGTCGAGGAAGGCGCGGCAGATCGGCTCGATGCCGCGCTGCCGCGCCACCGGCGTCCAGTCGCCCCTCCGGGTCAGCGCCTCGCCGTCCGCGTAGTCGACCACGTCGCCCAGGTTGACCACCCTGCGCTTGCCTCCCCCGCCCATGACCTCGCAGGTCTCCTCCGCGGCGCCGCTCGTGCGGCTCATGACCCCGAGGGCCGTGAAGCCGTCCCCGCCGAGCTCGAGGACGACGTGCTCCAGCAGGCCGTCCCGGACCCGCGTCCTGACCGAGGTGCGGGTGACCTCCCCCGGCACGAGGAAGCGCAGGGTGTCGACGACGTGGATGAAGTCGTCGAACACCACGGTCCGCGGGTCGGCCAGGGGTCCCCGGCGGTTCTTCTGCATGAGGACGAGGTCGCGCGGCAGCTCGCGGAGGGCGGCGTAGCCGGGGGCGTGCCGCCGGTTGAACCCCACCATGAGCGACCGGCCGCGCTCCCGCGCCAGCCGGACCAGCTTCTCGCAGTCGGCGAGGTCGTAGGCGAGCGGCTTGTCGACGTACACATGCACGCCGGCCTCCAGCAGCGCGGTGACGATCGGGACGTGCGCGCCGGTCGCGGCGTGCACGAACGCCGCCTTGATCCCGGCGCCGAGCAGGTCCTCGACCGAGGTGAAGCGCGGCCCGATCCGGTAGGCGTCCCCGAGACGGCCGAGCCTGTCCCGGTCGCGTGTGCACAGGTGCGGCTCCACCCCGGGGGTGGCCGCCAGCACGGGCAGGTACGCCTTCTCGGCGATGTCCCCGAGCCCGATGATGCCGATTCTCATGCGGCCCACCCTAGCCCTTGCTCATTTCCGCTTACTAAGTGAAACTGAATAACCAGGGGAGGCGGGAATGGGACGACGAACACCGGACCTGGGCCGGTTCACCGATGTCGCGTTGCTCGTGCTGGTCAGCCTCGCGGAGGGCGACAAGCACGGCTACCGGATGATCCAGGACATCGAGGAGTTCTCCGGCACCTCACTGGAGCCGGGGACCCTGTACGGCGCGCTGATGCGGCTGGAGGAGCGCGGATGGATCGAGGCGCTCCCCTCCGACGAGAGGAGGCGGCCGTACCGGATCACTCCTCAGGGCGTGGACGCCCTGCGCGAGCAGCTCGCGACGCTGCGCCGGATCGAGGAGACGGGCAGCCGCCGGGCCCGCCCGTCGTGGGGGGTGGCCTGACATGCGCCGCCTGGCCGCCGCCGTGCTGCTGCTCTACCCCCGCGCCTGGCGGGCCCGGTACGGCGAAGAGGTCCGCGACCTGGTCGCGAGCCGTCCCGTCCGCCCCCGCACGGTCGCCGACCTGCTGATGGGCGCCGCCGACGCGTGGATCCACCGCGGCACCGCGATCCGGGCCCGGGGCCTGTCCCCCGGCCTCGCGGTCCCCGTCCTCGCCATCGGCGCGTGGGCGCTGCTGTTCCTGTGGAACCCGGGGATCCGCGACGTGCCCAGCCTCCAACGGGGATGGGGGGCCGCGCGGGAGACGGGAGCGCTCGCCCGGATCCTCGCGTGACGGCCGCCCTGGTGGTCGTCGCCTGGATCCCCGGCCTCGCCCTGGTGGCCCTCGGCCTCGGCGGGGAGTCCGCCCGCTTCCTCGTGGCCGTCGCCGTGTCTGCCCTGTGCAGCCTCGTCATGTCCGCCGCCGCCGTGCTGCTGCGATCACCCGGCGGACGGGGCCTGATCAGCGCTCGCGCCACCAGCGGACCGTGGCCGTGAGCGCGTCGTCGAGCGGGGTGGGGGCGAGGCCGAGGACGGCCTGCGACGCCGTGGAGTCGAGGACGAACGGCCGGTCGAACTGGTAGCGGGTCTCGCCCATCTCCCGGAGCATCGGGACGGCCAGGCCCGCCGCCTTGAGCGCCCATCCGGGGACGCGGCGCAGGCGGGGCGCGGGGGCGCCGGCCAGCGCGCAGACCCGCTCGGCGACGTGGCGGATGCTCACCGCGGGGCTCGTGGGCACGTGCCACGCCCTCCCCCACGCGGGTTCCGCGGCCGCCGCCGCGACCAGCGCCCGCGCCACGTCCGGCAGGTACGTCCAGCTGTGCGGGACGTCCGGGTCGCTCAGCACGGTGGCGGGCCGCCCGGCCAGCAGCGGGGGCACGAAGCGCGAGCCGAGGTACGCCTGGTCGGACGCCTGGGGACCGAAGTAGTCGGAGCCCCGCACCTCGGTCACCCGCACCCGGCCGGCCTCGTGCGCGGCGAGGGCCCGCTCCCACATCCGGGCCCGCACGCGGCCCTTGACGCCGGAGGAGGCGAGCGGCAGGTCCTCGGTCATCGGGCCGCCCACCGGGCCGTACGCGTAGAGGTTGCCGAGTGTCGTCAGCACGGCCCCGGACGCCTCGGCGGCCGCCAGCAGCGAGGCCGCGACCGGGGGCCAGTCGCGCGGCCACCGGTGATACCTGGGGTTCGCGCAGTTGTAGAGGGCGTCCGCCCCCTCGGTCACGCGCCGCATGGCCTCGGGGTCGGCCGCGTCGGCCGTGACGAGGGCGACCTCGGGACGGCGCGGCCCCGAACCGGACCGGGTGACGACGACGACCTCCTGCCCCTGGTCCGCCAGCAGGCCGGCCACCTGCCCGCCGACCTGGCCCGCTCCGACGACGACGTGCTTGCCCATGACTTCTTCTCCTTCGCAGATCGGTCTCTCGGGGTGCGCGAGGGCTCAGACCGCGTGGAACGTGAGCCGCAGGACCGCGTCGACGACGTACACGACGGCGAAGACCACACCGGCCGTGACGAGCCCGGAGCCGGCCAGCGCGAGCGCGCCGGCGCCGAACCAGGCGGCCTCGAACACCGCGCGGGCGATCCCGTGCAGCTGGTGGGGCGCCTTCCCGCCCGCCATGAACAGCGCCCACAGGGTCGCGAGGACGGCGGGCGCCCCCAGGCCCAGCAGGATCCGTACGGCGAGGTTCGGGCCGGTGGTGAAGCCCCAGTAGCCGGCGGCGCCGAGGACGCCGAGCTCGAGGAAGAACATCAGAGCCGCCGCGCCGCCCCGCACCACTGTGAGCATCGTTTCCCCTAGAAGTTCATCGCTCTCTTATGAGAGCAATGCTCTCGCCAAAGGTGGATTTCGTCAAGAGCGGTGCTCTCGGATTTTTACGGTGCTCTGCTAATGTGGGCCCATGAACGCGAGCCGTACCGCACGGGAGCGGGTGAGGGCGGAGCTCATCCGGGAGATCACCGACATCGCGCGGCGTCACCTGGCCACCGAGGGGGCGTCCGGGCTGTCCCTCCGCGCGGTCGCCCGGGACATGGGCATGGTGTCGTCGGCCATCTACCGCTACTTCCCGAGCCGCGACGACCTGCTGACCGCCCTCATCATCGACGGGTACAACGCCCTGGGTGAGGCCGTCGAGGACGCCGACGCGGCCTGCCCGCGCGAGGACGTCACCGGCCGCTGGCTGGCCGTGTGCCGCGCCGTGCGGGAGTGGGCGCTGGCGCACCCGCACGAGTACGCGCTGCTCTACGGCTCGCCCGTGCCGGGCTACCGGGCCCCGCTCGACACGGTCGCGCCCGCGATCCGGGACACGGCCGTGTACGGCCGCATCGTCGCCGACGCCCACCGGGAGGGCCGGCTGTCACCCCCGGCGTTCTGCCCGCCGCCCCCGGCGGTGCTGGCCGGCGACGCCGAAGTTGTCCGCACGCTCATGCCGGACGTGCCGGACGACGTGGTCACGCGCGCGATCGCCGCCTGGACCTGCCTGTTCGGGATGGTGAGCTTCGAGCTGTTCGGCCAGTTCGAGAACACCATCACCCATCGGGCCGAGCTGTTCGACCACAACATGACGTGCCTGGCCGCCCTTCTCGGCCTCCCGGTCTAGCCGCGGGCGACGCCGGGTCGTCAGGCCCCGGGAACGGTCAGGACGACCTTGCCCCGCCGCGGTCCCTCCGCCGCGAACGCGTGCGCCCGGGCCGCCTGCGCCAGGGGGAACGCCTCCTGCACGGGAAGGCGGAAGCGTCCCTCCTCGAAGAGGGCGGCCGCGGCGGCGAGACCGTGGCGGCCGCCCGGCTCGCCGCCGAGCTCGCCCATCGAGAGGCGGACCCCGAGCCGCGGGCCGGAGAAATCGGCGAGCGTGACCACCGACGCCGCCGTGCCGGTGAGCGCGACGAGTTCGGGGAGCGACCCGGCGCCGGCCACGTCGAGCGCGCGGTCGACCGGTCCTTCGGGCAGCCCGCGGACCCGCTCCGGCAGTCCCCGGCCGTACGTGACGGGGGTCGCGCCAAGCCGGGCGATGAACGCCTGGTTGGCCGGGCTCCCCGTCCCGATCACCCGGGCGCCCCTGGCGATCGCCAGTTGCACGGCGACGCTGCCGACTCCGCCCGCCGCGCCGTCGATCAGCAGCGTCGTTCCCTCCCGCACGTCGAGCAGGTCGAGCGCCCGGGTCGCCGTCTCGACGCTCGTACCGCTCGCGCCGGCCTCCTCCCACGGCATCGAGGCCGGTTTCGCCGTCCAGAACGTCAGAACCGCGAACTCGGCGCTCGCCCCGCCGAGCCGTGAGACGTCGACCGCGCCGAACACCTCGTCCCCGACCGCGGTGCCGGTGACGTCCGGGCCCACCTCGTCGACGACTCCCGCCGCGTCGACCCCAGGAACGTGCGGCAGCGCGAGCCTCTCGCCCGCCGGGGACCGTCCCGCGCGCAGAGCGAGATCCACCGGAGAGACCCCGGCGGCTCTGACCCTGACGCGGACCTCCCCACGCCCCGCGTGCGGCTCGGGGACTTCGCCGAAGGCGAGCACCTCAGGGGGACCGAACCTGTCGAACCGGACAGCGAACAACGCGCACCTCTTCCACGCTGGAGCAACACGACCGCGCACTACCGTAGGAGCGGAAGAGGAGCAGCCGTCCCGGACGGCGGCGAAGTGAGAGGCGGGCGGGGCGCATTGACTCGGAAACGCCGTTCGGACGCCGAGGACAACCGCAGACGCCTGGTGGAGGTCGCGCGCGCCGCGTTCGCCGCGGACGGCCTGGACCTGCCGGTGCGCGAGATCGCCCGGCGCGCGGACATGGGCGCCGCCACCGTCTACCGGCACTTCCCGTCGCGGGACGATCTCGTCGCCGCCGTGCTCGCCGAGCGGGTCGCGCGGTGCGAGGAGGACATGCGGGCCGCCCTCGCCGACCCGGACCCACGCCGTGCGCTGCGCGGCGCCATCCTCCGTTTCGCCGAACGGCAGGCCCACGACCGCGGTCTGAACGACGCGCTGCTCGGCTCGCACGCGGCGGGCGCGGCGTTCGCCGAACTGCGCCGCGCGCACGCCGCGGCGTTCGCGCGGCTGGTGGAACGCGCACGACATGACGGCGCCGTCCGTCACCAGGTGTCGGTCGAGGACGCGCGGACCGCCCTGAGGGCGATCGCCTCCCTCCGGGCCCTCCCGGCCCCGAGCGCGTCCTCGGTCATCCCGAGACTGACGCGTGTGCTGCTGAACGGGCTGCTGAACGAGGAGGAAGCCGGACCGGGCGCGCCGACCGGGCCCGGACATGCCGAAGGCGGCAGCCCGGGATGACCGGAGATGCCGCCTTCGACGTGTGACCGGTCCGCCGCCTCGTGGGCGGGTCGCCGGAGATCGTGGAGGATCACGGGGCGGGCGGGGACGGATCACGACCCGGCGCCCCTGTGCGGAAAGGGCTCAGCGCGCCGCCGGACGGGAGACGCGGTTGACCGCGGAGATGATGGCCTTGAGGGACGCGGTGGTCGTGTTGCCGTCGATCCCCACGCCCCAGAGCACCTCGGCGCCCTCGGGACCGGCGACCTCGCACTCGACGTACGAGGCGGCCTTGGCGTCGGTGCCGGAGCTCAGCGCGTGCTCGGTGTAGTCGAGGACCCGTACGGCCACGCCGACGCCGGCGAGCGCGTCGCAGAACGCGGAGATCGGGCCGTTGCCGATGCCCTCGATCTCCCGGACCTCGCCCTCGAGGCGGACGTCCGCGCTGATCGCGTCCTTGTCGTCGACGGTCGAGGAGTGGCGGTGGGCCAGCAGGCCGACGCGGCCCCACGGGCGGGCGGGGTCGGGCAGGTACTCGTCGGTGAACAGGTCCCACATCTCGTGCGCGGTGACCTCGCCGCCCTCGGCGTCGGTGCGGGCCTGGATGACGCGGGAGAACTCGATCTGCAGCCGCCGCGGCAGGTCGAGCTGGTGGTCGGCCTTCATGATGTAGGCGACGCCGCCCTTGCCCGACTGGCTGTTGACCCGGATCACGGCCTCGTAGGTGCGGCCGATGTCCTTGGGGTCGATCGGCAGGTACGGCACGGCCCAGGCGAACTCGTCCACCGGGACGCCGGCCGCGGCCGCGTCGCGCTCCAGGTGCTCGAGGCCCTTCTTGATCGCGTCCTGGTGGGAGCCGGAGAAGGCCGTGTAGACCAGCTCGCCGCCCCACGGGTGGCGGGGGTGGACCGGCAGCTGGTTGCAGTACTCCACCACCCGGCGGATCTCGTCGATGTCGGAGAAGTCGATCTCGGGGTCGATGCCCTGGGAGAACAGGTTCATCCCCAGCGTGACCAGGCACACGTTGCCGGTGCGCTCGCCGTTGCCGAACAGGCAGCCCTCGATCCGGTCGGCGCCGGCCAGGTAGCCCAGCTCGGCGGCGGCGACGGCGGTGCCCCGGTCGTTGTGCGGGTGCAGGGACAGCACGACCGAGTCCCGGTGCGCCAGGCGGCGGTTCATCCACTCGATCTGGTCGGCGTACACGTTCGGGGTGGCCATCTCGACGGTGGCCGGCAGGTTGAGGATGACCTTGTGGTCGGGGGTCGGCTGCCACACGTCGGTGACCGCGTTGCACACCTCGACGGCGTACTCCAGCTCGGTCCCGGTGAAGGACTCGGGCGAGTACTGGAAGTAGATGTCGGTGCCCTCCATCTCGGCCGCCAGCTTCTTGCACAGCCTGGCGCCCTCGACGGCGATGGCCGTGATGCCGTCCCGGTCCAGGCCGAAGACGACGCGGCGCTGGAGGGTGGAGGTGGAGTTGTACAGGTGGACGATGGCCTGCCGCGCCCCGCGCAGCGACTCGAAGGTCCGCTCGATCAGCTCCGGACGGGCCTGGGTCAGGACCTGGATCACCACGTCGGAGGGGATCCGCTCCTCCTCGATGATCTGACGGACGAAGTCGAAGTCCGTCTGGGACGCCGCCGGGAAGCCGACCTCGATCTCCTTGTAGCCCATCCGCACCAGCAGGTCGAACATCTTCAGCTTGCGGTCGGCGTCCATCGGGTCGATGAGCGCCTGGTTGCCGTCACGCAGGTCCACTGCGCACCATCGGGGGGCCCGGGTGATGACCTTGTCGGGCCAGGTGCGGTCGGTCAGCCGTACGGGCTCGAACGGCGCGTACCGATGGAACGGCATGGGGCTGGGCTGCTGAGGATTGGGCTGCTGGGAATCGGGCTGCGGCATGTTCATCGTGCTCCTTGTCGGGCGCCCGGCGACCTCGGCATGACAAGCCGATCGATTCGGTAAGGGGTCACCGGAGGAAGGACCTGGCGGCCGACGCGCATGCCTCTCGCACCGCGGCGAGGGAGCCGGCCTCTTACAGGCCCTCGCCGCGGCGGATAAGAAGGAGTCCGCGCAGCATGTCAACGAGGCTAGCAGACGGCCGCCACCGGCCGAGACCGTTGCCCACATCCCGAGACGTCCCCCTATGTCCTGAGACGTACCTCCAGGTGACGCAGGCTAGGGTGATCCCACGCGAAGGAGGCGATGGCATGAAGGACAACGAGATCCTCGGGCAGATCAAGGAGCTCGTCGACGAGGAGCACGGGCTCCGTCAGCGGCTCGCGGCCGGCGAGCTGACCTCCGAGGAGGAGCACGCCCGCATCACGTACATCGAGGAGTCGCTCGACCGCTGCTGGGACCTGCTGCGCCAGCGGCGGGCCCGCCGCGACGCCGGCGAGGACCCCGACTTCGCCGCTCCCCGCCCCGTCAGCGAGGTCGAGAACTACCAGCAGTGACCCCCGCGCCCGCCGCGACGGCGGACGCCGGGAGCGAACGGCACGCCGCGGCCCGGCCGCGGCCGCAGGGCGAGCACCGGCACACGGCCC
>NZ_KI866522.1:2477582-2513792 GCF_000511135.2 Microbispora sp. ATCC PTA-5024
CGGCACGGCCCGGACGCGGGCGACGCACCGGCGGCACGGCACGGCCGCGGGCGGCGCACCGGCGGCGCGAAGGGCGGCGGGCGCGGGGAAAATAGCTCGCGTCGCTGACCGGCAGTGCGATTGGCTGTCGGCATGCACCCCGACTTGCGCATGGAGCGCCTCGATCCCGCGAGCCCGAGCGACGGGCTGACCGCCCTGCACGGCATCGTCACGGCGCAGGACCCCGCCGGGCCCGTGATGTCGCCGCGGCACTTCGCGGCGCGGGCAGGGTCGGGGGCGGCGGGCGAGCGCGCGGAGACGTGGGTGGCAAGGGACGGCGGCGAGGTGGTCGGCGGGCACATCGGGCACTACCCGCCCGGCGACAACGGCCATCTCGTGATCCTGCGCCTGGCGGTGCACCCGGGCCGCCTCCGCGAGGGCATCGGCACCTCGCTGCTGGACCACGCGATCGGCCGGGTCCGCGCCGACGGCCGGCGGGTGATCGTGGCCGAGGCGGCGGCCGACGGCCCCGGCTCGGCCTTCGCCAAGGGCCGGGGTTTCGCACTGGCCGGAACGGAGTCGCGGATGGTCCTCGACCTGACCGCCGCCGACTGGTCCGGCCTTGAGCTGCTGCGCGCCCGCGCCGCGCGGTCCGCGCGCGACTACTCCCTCGAACGGTGGACCGGCCCGGCCGGGCCGGACCTGCTCGACGACATGGCCCGGCTGATGAACGGCATGAACGACGAGCCGCTGGGCGACCTCAAGATCGAGGAGCGCCGGTGGAACGGCGACCGGATCCGGGCCATGGAGGAGTCCACGGCGCGGACCGGTCTCACGACGTACACGATGGTCGCCCGGCACACCGCCACCGGCGAGCCGGCGGGCTTCACCCAGCTGCTCGTCGACCCCTGCGAGGGGCGCGGGTGGGCGTGGCAGTCGTCGACGAGCGTGCTGCGGCCGCACCGGGGCCGCCGTCTGGGACTGGTGCTCAAGCTGGCCGCCGTCACCTGGTTCCGCGCCTGCGAGCCCTCGATCGAGCGGGTCGTCACGTGGAACTCCACGGCCAACCCGCACATGCTCGCGATCAACCGGGCGCTGGGCTACGAGGTGCTCGACGGCTGGAACCTGTGGCAGCTGGAGATGTGACCGGGCACGCGCTGTCCCGCTCGCGCGGGAGGAAGCAATCGGCCGTGCGCAGGGCCGGGTCCAGGTCGCTCACCCAGGGAGTGACCGGCGAGGCCAGAGGCGTTCAGGCGTGCGATCGCTTCCTCCACACCCAGTTTAACCAGCACATTTGCCCTCAAACTGGTCACAAGCCGATCCAGGCGGCTCGACCATTCTCTACACGGCCAGCAGCCGGTGCACCTGCTCCCCGCGCAGCTCCTCGGCGGCGCCGGAGTGCGCGACCCGGCCGGCGTCGAGGATCACGAAGCTGTCGGCGAGCCGGAGGGCGAGGTCGAGGTACTGCTCGACGAGCAGCATGGCGAGGCCGGCCGCGTGCAGCCGCTCGATCGCCTCCTCGATCTCGATGATGATGGACGGCTGGATGCCCTCCGTGGGCTCGTCGAGGATCAGCAGCCTCGGCCGGGTGACCAGGGCGCGGGCCATGGCGAGCTGCTGCTGCTGGCCGCCGGACAGGAAGCCCGCCGGCCGTTTGAGCAGCGGCTTCAGCCGGGGGAAGACCTCCAGGGCCTCCTCCAGCGCCGTGGGGTCCCGGTGCGGGGACGCCTCCAGCGTCACCATGAGGTTGTCCATCACGGTCAGCTGGGGGAACGTCTCGTGGCCCTGGGGCACGTAGCCCATGCCGAGCCGCACGCGCTCGTCCGGGCGCAGGCGGGTGACGTCCCTGCCCTCGAACGTCACCGAACCGGCCGTCGCGGGGAGCACGCCCATGATCGTGTTGAGCAGGGTGGTCTTGCCGACGCCGTTGCGGCCCATGACGCAGACGAGGCGGCCCTCGGTCACCTCCAGGGACACCCCGAACAGCACCCGCGCCCTGCCGTACCCCGCCTCGAGCCCCTCAACGGACAGCATCCTCGGCCTCCTCCCGCGCCCGTCCCAGATAGATCTCCTGCACCCGGGGGTCGGCCCTGACCTGCTCCACCGAGCCCTCCATGAGCACGCGGCCCTCGTGCAGGACGGTCACCGTCGAGGCGTACCGCCGCAGGAAGTCCATGTCGTGCTCGACCACGATCACCGTGTGGTCGCGCGCCACCTGGGTGAGCAGCTCGCCGGTCCGGGCGCGCTCGTCCTGCGCCATGCCGGCCACCGGCTCGTCGAGCAGCAGCAGCCGCGGCTCCTGCGCGATCAGCATGCCGATCTCCAGCCACTGCCGCTGGCCGTGAGACAGGATCCCCGCCCTGCTCGACGCCAGCGACTGCAGCCCGGTCGTCTCCAGGGCCCGCTCCACCGCCTCCGAGACGCCGCGGCGGCGCCGCAGCAGCCACCACAGCGGGCGGCGGAACGACGCGGCGAGGTCGAGGTTCTCCAGCACGGTGAGCTCCTCGAACACCACCGACGTCTGGAACGTGCGGCCCACGCCGAGCCGCACGATCTCGTGCTCCCTGCGGCCCACGAGCTCCTCGTCCCCGAACCGCACCGACCCGCCGGTCGGCCGGGTGAGGCCGGTGACGACGTCGATGAGCGTGGTCTTGCCCGCGCCGTTCGGGCCGATGAGGAAGCGCAGCTCCCCCCGGCCGACCGACAGGTCCACCCCGTCGAGCGCCTTGAAGCCGTCGAAGGCCACCTCGAGGCCGGTGACGGCCAGCAGAACGTCCTCGGTCCCCTCGGTCACGCGGCGGCCCTCCTTCGCGTCACGGACCGCCACAGCGTGGCGGCCAGGCCCGTCAGGCCCTTCGGCGCCAGGGTCATGACGAGGATGAACAGGGCGCCCTGCAGGTAGAGCCAGGCCTCGGGCAGCTCCTCGCTGAAGTAGGTCTTGGCGTAGCCCATGACGACGGCGCCGAGCACCGCCCCCGCCAGCGCGTACCGGCCGCCGACGGCGACGCCGACGACCAGTTCGAGCGACGGCACGACGCCGAGCAGCGCCGGCGAGATGATCCCGACGACGGGCACGAAGAGCGCCCCCGCGATGCCCGCCATGCCCGCCGAGATCGCGAACGTCACGGTCTTGACCGCCGCCGGGTCGTAGCCGAGGAAGCGCACCCGGTCCTCGCCGTCCCTGATCGCCAGCAGGAGCCGGCCGAAGCGGCTGCGGACGAGCTGCCGGGCGCCCAGGTAGAGGACCCCGAGCACGGCCGCGACGAGCACGTAGAGGCCGCGCTGCGTCCCGTCGGCCGCGACGTCGTTGCCGAAGAAGTCGAAGAAGTTGGTCAGGCCGTTGGTGCCGCCGGTGAGCCCCTGCTGGCCGACCAGCAGGATCACCAGCGCGGCGGCGAGCGCCTGTGTGAGGATCGCGAAGTACGCGCCCCTGACCCGCTGGCGGAAGACGAGGACGCCGAGCAGCAGCGCCACGGCGACCGGCAGCACGACGACCATGGCCAGCGCGAACACCGGGTTCCCGAACGGCCGCCAGAGCGCGGGCAGGTGGTCCACCCCGCTCCAGACCATGAAGTCGGGCAGGTCGCCGCCCGCGTCGTGCAGCTTGAGGTACATCCCCATCGCGTAGCCGCCGAGCCCGAAGAACACGCCCTGCCCGAGCGTCAGCATCCCGCCCTGCCCCCAGGCGAGGCCGATGCCGAGCGCCACGATCGCGTAGCAGAGGTACTTGGCGAGCAGCCCCAGCCGGAACGGCTCCAGCGCGAGCGGGGCGACCACCAGCATGAGCACGGCGACGGCCGTGAACGCGGCCGGGCCGCGCAGGCGCGCCCAGCGCGCCGGGGCCGGCTCGGCGGGGACGGGACGCGCGGACGGCTCGGCCGGGGCGGCCACCGTGGAGTCCTGGAACGCGGTCATGACAGCGCCCTCGATCGGAGCACGAACAGGCCCTGCGGCCTGACCTGGAGGAACCCGATGATCGCCACGAAGACGATCACCTTGGCGAGGCTGGCGTCGGACCAGAACTCGGCGTAGGAGTTGAGCAGCCCGAGGCCGAGCGCGGCCAGGACTGCGCCCTTGAGCTGGCCCAGGCCGCCGGCCACCACGACGAGGAACGCGTCCACGATGTAGTAGGTGCCGAGCGTGGGCCCGACCGGCCCGATGAGCGTGAGGGCGACCCCGGCGATCCCGGCGAGCCCCGAGCCGATGAAGAACGTCACCTGGTCGACCCGTCCGGTGTTGATGCCGCTGGTCGCGGCGAGCCTGCGGTTCTGCATGACCGCCCGCATCCGCCGGCCCTGCCCGGTCCGCTGCAGGTACGCCCAGATCGCGACGACCGACAGCACGGCGAGCGCCATGATGAACAGCCGGTTGTACGGCAGGATCCCGACGCCTCCGCGCAGCCAGGCCGGCGAGACGACCTGCACGTTCGGCGCCCCGAACAGGTCCCGCGCGGCCTGCTGGAGAACCAGGCTCACCCCCCAGGTGAGCAGCAGCGTGTCGAGCGGCCGTCCGTAGAAGTGCCGAATGAGCAGCCGTTCCAGCACGAGCCCCATCACGCCCGCCACGCCGAACGCGGCCGGCAGGGCGATCAGGAACCCCACGCTCTGCAGCAGATAGGCCGTGTACGCCCCGGCCATGATGAACTCTCCGTGGGCCATGTTGATGACGCCCATCTGGCCGAACGTGAACGTCAGCCCGAGGGCGATCAGCAGCAGGACCGCCCCGATCGACAGCCCGATAGGGAGCTGGTTCAGCACCCCCTCCACGTCGTGCCCTCCTCTCGCCCGCTCCGGTCGCCTGTCGTCGGTGATCGCACCGTCGTCCCCTCCTTGGTCGTGGACTCCGGGCCCGGCCGCCGCGCGGCCGGGCCCGCCCGGGCGGCGCCTCGTCAGACGAGGCCGCCGGCCCAGGAGTACGTCTTCAGGTAGGGGTCGGGCTTGATAGGCTTGCCGGAGTTCCAGACCTCCTTGATCTGGCCGTCCGGCTGGACCACGCCGATCCTGGCCGTCTTGTACACGTGCTGGTTGTCGCCGTCGATCGTCACCTGGCCCTCGGGCCGGGCCAGCGTGACCCCGGCCGCGGCCTTCTTGACCGCCTCGACGTCGGTGCTCCCGGCCTTCTTGACCGCCTCGGCCCACAGGTAGACGGCGTTGTAGCCGGCCTCCATCGGGTCGGAGGTGACCTTGTCGGCGCCGTACTTGGCCTTGAACGCGGCGACGAACTTCTGGTTCTCCGGGGTGTCGGTGGTCTGGTAGTAGTTCCAGGCCACGAGCTGCCCGGCGATGTTGTCGACGCCGATGCCCTTGACCTCCTCCTCGGCCACGGACACCGACATCACGGGCATCTGGTCGGCCGTTACCCCGGCGCTCTTCAGCTGCTTGAAGAAAGCGACGTTGCTGTCGCCGTTCAGCGTGTTGAAGACGGCGTCGGGTTTCGCCTCGATGACCTTGTTGACCAGCGTGCTGTATTCCGTGTGGCCGAGCGGGGTGTACTCCTCACCGAGGATCTGCATTCCGTTGGCCGCGGCGTACGCCTTGATAATCTTGTTCGCGGTCCGGGGGAAGACGTAGTCGCTGCCCACCAGGAACAGTTTCTTCTTCCCCTTTTCCTTGAGATAGTCGAGGCCGGGAACGATCTGCTGGTTCGTCGTCGCGCCCGTGTAGAAGATGTACGGCGAGCTCTCCAGTCCCTCGTACTGCACCGGATACCACAGGAGGGCCTTGCGCTTCTCGAACACGGGCAGCATCGCCTTACGGCTGGCCGAGGTCCAGCCGCCGAAGACGGTCGCGACCCGGTCCTGCGCGATGAGCTTGGTGGCCTTCTCCGCGAACGTCGGCCAGTCGGAGGCGCCGTCCTCGACAACGGGCTCGATCTTCTTGCCCAGCACGCCGCCGGCCGCGTTGATCTCGTCGATCGCCAGGAGTTCGGCGTCCTTCACCGTCACCTCACTGATCGCCATCGTCCCACTCAGCGAGTGGAGAATGCCGACCTTTATCGTGTTTCCGCCTCCCGACGAGGATCCGCCGGCCGTCGTCGGCGATTGCCCGCCGCAGGCCGCCAACGCCGTCGCGAGAACCGCCGCCGCGGTTCCGATACGCCAGGCCGAATTCCGCAATTGCTCCTCCTTGCCTACGGCCCCCGCGCCGATCCGTCTGCCGTCAAGGTGAGCGCGATAGATTTCCCGATAAGATCGGATACGTTAACAACTCATGAGCGAAGCCTCACGTCCGCCCCGATACACGTACGAAATCAGCAGGTAACGCGAGAGAAACGCCGGTTACCTATCGTCCCGCCATGCGGCTCACTCCACACGAACAGGAACGCCTGCTCATTCACGTCGCCGCGGGCGTGGCCCGCGACCGCAAGGAGCGCGGCCTGCGCCTCAACCATCCCGAGGCGACCGCGGTCATCGCGTCCTTTCTGCTGGAGGGCGCCCGGGACGGCCGGACCGTGGCCGACCTGATGGACGCCGGGCGCAAGGTCCTGCGCCGCGAGGACGTCATGGAGGGCGTGCCCGAGATGCTGGAGTCCGTTCAGATCGAGGCCACCTTCCCCGACGGCACCAAGCTCGTCACCGTCCACAACCCGATCGCATGAACCCCGGCGAGATCCTGTACGGCGAGGGGGACGTGCCGCTGAACCCCGGCCGCGAGCGGGTCACACTCCGCGTGGTCAACACCGCCGACCGCCCGGTCCAGGTGGGGTCGCACTACCACTTCGCGGCGGCCAACCCCGGCCTCGAGTTCGACCGCGCGGCCGCGTGGGGCACCCGCCTGGACATCCCGGCCGGCACGGCCGTCCGGTTCGAGCCCGGCGTCGAGCGCGACGTGACGCTCGTGCCGCTGGCGGGGGCGCGGGTCGTGCCGGGCCTGCGCCCGGAGTGGGCCGGCCCGGTCGACGCGGGACCGCCGGAGGGAAGCCGGGCCCCCGGTGCCGCCGGAGGTGGGGAATGACGGGCATCGAGCGCTCCCGCTACGCGGCGCTGTACGGCCCGACGGCCGGCGACCGGGTCCGCCTGGCCGACACCGACCTGTTCATCGAGGTTACCGAGGACCTGTCCATGGGGCCGGTCGGGGCGGGCGACGAGGCCGTGTTCGGCGGCGGCAAGGTGATCCGCGAGTCGATGGGCCAGGCCCGCACCACCCGGGCCGAGGGCGCCGCCGACCTCGTGATCACAGGCGCGGTGATCCTCGACCACTGGGGGGTGGTCAAGGCCGACATCGGCGTGCGCGACGGCCGCATCGTCGCCATCGGCAAGGCCGGCAACCCCGACACGATGGACGGCGTCCACCCCGATCTGGTCATCGGCCCGTCGACCGAGATCCTGTCCGGCAACGGGAAGATCGTCACGGCCGGCGCGGTCGACTCCCACGTCCACCTGATCTGTCCCCAGATCCTCGATGAGGCCCTCGCGTCCGGCGTGACCACGATCGTCGGCGGCGGGACCGGGCCGGCCGAGGGCACGAAGGCCACCACCGTCACCGGGACCTGGTATCTGGGCCGGATGCTGGAGTCCCTGGACGCGTACCCGGTCAACGTGGCCCTGCTCGGAAAGGGCAACACGGTCAGCGAGGAGGGGCTGCTCGAACAGCTCAGGGCGGGCGCCTCCGGCTTCAAGCTGCACGAGGACTGGGGCACCACCCCCGCCGCCATCGACGCCTGCCTGCGCGTGTGCGACGCCACGGGCGTCCAGGTGGCCATCCACACCGACACGCTGAACGAGGCCGGGTTCGTGGAGTCCACGCTGGCGGCCATCGCGGGCCGGGGCATCCACGCCTACCACACCGAGGGCGCCGGGGGCGGCCACGCGCCCGACATCATCACGGTGGCCTCGCACGCCAACGTGCTGCCGTCGTCCACGAACCCGACCCGGCCGCACACCGTCAACACCCACCACGAGCACCTGGACATGCTCATGGTGTGCCATCACCTCAACCCGTCGATCCCGGAGGACCTGGCGTTCGCCGAGTCCCGCATCCGGCCCTCGACGATGGCGGCGGAGGACGTGCTGCACGACATCGGCGCGATCTCGATGATCGGGTCGGACTCGCAGGCCATGGGCCGCGTGGGCGAGACCGTCATCCGCACCTGGCAGACGGCCCACGTCATGAAGCGGCGGAGGGGCGCCCTGCCGGGCGACGGCGCCTACCCGGCCGACAACCTCCGCGCCCGCCGCTACGTGGCCAAGTACACGATCAACCCGGCCGTCGCCCACGGGCTCGACGGGGAGATCGGGTCGGTCGAGGTGGGCAAGCTCGCCGACCTGGTGCTGTGGAGCCCGGCGTTCTTCGGGGTGAAGCCCGACCTCGTCGTCAAGGGCGGCGTCATCGCCTACGCCCAGATGGGCGACGCCAACGCCTCGATCCCGACGCCCCAGCCGGTGCTGCCCCGGCCCATGTTCGGCGCGGCGCCGGTGACCGCCGCGGCCACGTCGGTGCACTTCGTCGCCCCGGTGGCGGTGGAGGACGGCCTGGCCGGCCGCCTCGCCGTGGCACGCCGGCTCGTGCCGGTCGCCGACGTGCGGGCCCGCCGCAAGGACGCGATGCCGCTGAACGACGCGCTGCCCGACATCCGGGTGGACCCCGACACCTTCGCCGTACGGGTCGACGGGGAGCTGATCGAGCCCGCCCCGGCCGAGGAGTTGCCGATGGCGCAGCGGTACTTCCTCTTCTGAGCGGGCGCATGACACCAGGAACGGCGCGGGAGGAGACAGCCTGATGCACGACAGGTCGTACGGGGACGGCCACGCGCACGGCGGGACGCCGGGGGACGCGGCGCTCCTCCTGCTCGCCGACTCCCGGCTGCCCGCCGGAGGCCACGCCCATTCGGGCGGCGCCGAGGAGGCGGTGCGGCTGGGCACGATCACGGGCCCGGAGGACCTGGCGCGGTTCCTCCGGGGCCGGCTCGCCACCACGGGGCTCGTCGCCGCCGCCCTCGCCGCCGCGGCCTGCGAGCTCGCCGCCACCGCGCGTCCGCCGGGCGGCGGCGAGGGCGAGCAGCCTCAGCGGCGCGGTCGCGGGCATCTCGTCCAGACGCGGCCGGGCGAGGACGCCGATGACGCCGATGACGCCGAGGATCCGGCCGAGCCGTGGCGGCGGCTCGACGCGGAGGCCGACGCGCGCACCGCGTCGCCCGCGCAGCGGCAGGCCGCCCGCACCCAGGGCCGGCTCCTGCTGCGCACGGCCCGGCGGATGTGGCCGTCCCCGGTCCTCGACGCTCTCGCCGCCGCCGTTCCGGAGGGGCCGCACCATCCGATCGCGCTGGGCGCCGCGGCGGCCTCGGCGGGCTGCGAGCCGTACCAGGCGGCGCTCGCGGCCGCGTACTCCTCGGTGACGGGCCCGGCCACCGCCGCTGTGCGGCTGCTCGGGCTCGACCCGGTCACCGTGCACCGGCTGCTCGCCGACCTCGCCCCGGCGCTCAACGACGCCGCGCACGCCGCCTGCGCGTCCCTGATGGACGCCGTGGTGATGGACGCGGGGGTAGTGGACACGGCGCTCGGGGACACGGGGCGTGGGGAGGCGGACGCCGGCGATCCGTTCACCGCCGATCCCCTGGGCCCGGACTTCCCGGCCGGGCCGAGGGGGTCGGGCTGGCCGGCGCTGCCCGGCCACGCCGCACCGATGCTCGACCTCCTCGCGGAGGGCCATCTGAAGAACGCGATGAAGCTGTTCGTCTCCTGACGTCCCGAGCCGGCCGACGGCTCCCGAGCAAAGGACAGGTCCACCATATGGGTGCTCACCACGACGACCTCCACGACGCCGCGGAACCGCACGGTCGCGCGCTCCGCCTCGGCATCGGCGGGCCGGTCGGCAGCGGCAAGACCGCCCTCGTGGCGGCCCTGTGCCGCAGCCTCGGCCCCTCGATGCGGCTGGGGGTCGTGACGAACGACATCTACACGACCGAGGACGCCGACTTCCTGCGCCGCGCCGGGGTGATCGACCCCGAGCGCATCCTCGCCGTCCAGACCGGGTGCTGCCCCCACACGGCGATCCGGGACGACATCGCGGCCAACCTCGACGCGGTCGAGACGCTGGAGGAGCGGTTCGGCCCGCTCGACCTGGTGATCGTGGAGAGCGGGGGCGACAACCTCACCGCCACGTTCAGCCGCGGCCTCGCCGACCGGCAGATCTTCGTCCTCGACGTGTCCGGCGGCGACAAGGTGCCCCGCAAGGGCGGCCCCGGGGTCACCTCCGCCGACCTCCTCGTGATCAACAAGACCGACCTCGCGCCGATGGTGGGCGCCGACCTGACCGTGATGTCCCGCGACGCGGCGGCCGTACGGGAGACGAAGCCGGTGCTGTTCACCTCCATCCGGGAGGACAGGGGCGCCCACTCGGTCGCCGAATGGGTCACGGCCATGGTGGGGGCCTGGCAGCACGACCACGGCGAGCCGGGGCGTCCCCACTCCCACGAGCACGTGCCGTCCGCCCCCGCCTCCTGACCGCCGTGGCACGACCGGACCCGGTCCCCGCCTCGGGAGTGGCGGCGCGGGCGCTGATCAGGACCGCGGCCGCCCCGGGCGGGGGCACGGTGCTGGAGACGATGCGCTCCGACCCCCCGCTCACCCTCCGCAGGACCGGGCCGGAACGCGTCCACCTCGTCTCGACCGGGGCCGGCCCGCTCGGGGGCGACCGGCTGGCCCTGGACGTCGACGTCGCCGCGGGCACGTCGCTGGAGGTCCGCTCCGTCGGGGCGACGCTCGTCCTGCCCGGCGCCGTGCCGGGCCACTCCGTCATGGTCGTGCGCGCCCGCGTCGCGGAGGGCGCGGCGCTGCGCTTCTCCCCCGAGCCGACCGTGCTCGCCGCCGGGTGCGACCACCGCCTGGTCGTACGGCTCTCGCTCGCGCCGGGCGCGACCGTGTTCTGGCGCGAGGAGATCGTCTTCGGACGGCACGGGGAGCGGCCCGGCCGCTGCCACACCCGGATCGACGTCACCGTGGCCGGGCGCCCACTGCTCCGGCAGGACCTGCTCGTGGGGGACGCCGCGGTCGACGGCAGCCCCGCCGTGTACGGCGACGCCCGCTGCGTGGGCTCGACGCTGCTGGCCGGGCCGGGCTTCGCCCCTCCGGCGCCGGGCGACGGGAAGGACGAACGGGTGGCCGCCCTGGGGGACGGCTGGGCGGCGCTCCCGCTCGCCGGGCCGGGCGTGCTGGCCTCGGCCGTCGCCGATGACGCCGTACGGCTACGTGAGAGGCTCGAGCGGGCCGAGGAGGCCGCGCTCCACATGACGGTCTAGCAGCGCGTGGATGATCCCCCCCGATGACCCGGCGCGGGGAGGGCCGGGAAGCGCTGATCGCGGAACACCTCGACGAGGTCACCGGCGCACGGCAGGATCGGAGCATGACGCACTTCCTCATCTCCTTCCCCAGCAGCGCCATGGTGATCTCGGAGGAGGACTTTCCCGACGTGGTACGCGACTCCCACGCCGTCATCCAGGAGGCCAAGGACGCCGGCGTGTACGTCTTCGGCGGCGGGATAGACGAAGACGTCGACCCCGTCCTCGTGGCCGGTGACGGCACGGTGACGGAGGGCACCTATCCGCAGACCACACAGATGAACGGCGGGTACACCATCCTGGACCTGCCCTCCCGCGAGGCGGCGCTGGAGTGGGCGCAGAAGATCGCGGCCTCCTGCCGCTGCTCGCAGGAGGTCCGGGCGTTCCAGTACGACCCGCTCTCCTGACGGCATTCGGCGGTCCCGCCCGGGTGAGGAGTCAGGAGAAAAGGGGCGCGCCGGGCCGCATGCGGCGTCTTACCGGCGGCGCGCCGTAGCCTGGTGATCGTGCCGGAACTCACCCCGCCGCTCCACGGAACCCCCGGCGGCAGGAGCGCCTGCAGCGTCCTGCTGGCCGTCGGCGTGATCGTCACGGGCCTCGCGCTGGCCGTCACCGCGCTGCTGCCCTGGGCGGGCGTCACGGCGGAGGTCAGCGTGCTGGACGCCGAGCTGACCCACGCCGTGCGGGGCGTGGACGCCGGTTCCGGCTGGTTCGTCATGGGCGCCGGGATCGCGGCCATGCTGCTCGGGGTGCTCGGCGCCGTGCGCAACTGGCTGTTCACGGGCTTCGCCATCCTGCCCGGGGCCGTGGCGGCCTTCGCGCTGGCGATGTTCCTGACCGACCCGCAGGACCTGGCCGGGCGGCTCGCCTTCCGCATCCCCGGGGTCGTGAGCGTGCACCCCTCGATCCAGTACGGCTGGTTCGCCGGCCTGCTGTCCTCGATCGCGGTGGCGGTCCTGGCCGCCGCCGCGTTCCTCCGCCGCCGGTGACTGACCAGCCGCGGGACCTGTGTCAGTCGTAGAAGCCGAGGCGGCGCAGCTGCTTGGGGTCGCGCTGCCACTCCTTGGCGACCTTGACCCGCAGGTCCAGGTAGACCCGGGTGCCGAGCAGCGCCTCGATCTGCTGCCGGGCGCGGCTGCCGACGTCCTTGAGCCGGGCGCCGCCGGGGCCGATCACGATGGCCTTCTGCGACGGCCGCTCGACGTACATGAACGCGTAGACGTCGAGCAGGTCGTCGCGGCCCTCCCGGGGGGCCATCTCCTCCACGACCACGGCGATCGAGTGGGGCAGCTCGTCGCGGACGCCCTCCAGCGCGGCCTCCCGGATCAGCTCGGCGACCAGCACCTGCTCCGGCTCGTCGGTCAGCTCGCCCCCCGCGTACAGGGGCGGCGACTCCGGCAGGCGCGCGATGAGCTGGTCGGCGAGCACGTCGAGCTGCTCGCCGCTCTCGGCCGACACCGGGACGATCTCCTCGAAGGAGGCGAGCGCGGACACGGCGAGCAGCTGCCCGGCGATCTGCTCCCGGGTGGCCAGGTCGCACTTCGTCACGACGGCCACGACCGGCGTCTTCTTCACGGCGGCGAGCTTGTCCACGATGAACCGGTCGCCCTTGCCGATCGGCTCGTTCGCCGGGACGCAGAAGCCGATCACGTCGACCTCCGTGAGCGTGGACAGCACGAGGCTGTCGAGCCGCTCGCCCAGCAGCGTACGGGGGCGGTGGAAGCCGGGCGTGTCGACGATCACCAGCTGGGCCTCCGGCCGGTGGACGATGCCGCGCACGGCCCTGCGGGTGGTCTGGGGCTTGGAGGAGGTGATGGCGACCTTGGTGCCGACCAGGGCGTTCATCAGCGTCGACTTGCCGACGTTCGGCCTGCCCACGAAGCAGGCGAACCCGGCGCGGAAATCGGGGCTCACGTCAGATGTACCGGCCCTTCACGGTGCCGTCGGGGGCGGCCAGGAACAGCGTCCCGTTGCCCATGTCCTCCACGACCGCGAGGTCCTTCTCGTCGGGGTCGTCGGCGTCGCCGACGATCGCCGCCGCCTCCAGGGACGACGCGCCGCCGGACACCGCCATCGCGACCGCGACCTGCAGGGCGGTCAGCTGCAGCGAGGGGAGCGCGACCCCGGTCGCGGCGTACGTCCGGCCGGTCTCGTCGCGCACCGCGGCCCCCTCGGCGGAGCCGTTGCGGGCGCGGGCCGAGCGGGCCAGCGTGATGATCTTCTGATCCTCGGGGTCGAGCGCATGTGTCACGGCTCAAGGGTACCGACCTCGCGGGCCAGCACATCTGCCAGCGCCCGGGTAAGACGGGCGTCCGGAGGGGTGAGCCCGGCGTGCACGACCGCGACGAGCGCGTGCCCGGCGCGAAGCACCACGAACTGCATCTCGTACGGGTAGCCGCCGACCCGGCCGACGAGCCTGCGGGCGGCCGACTCGTCCCCGACGGGAGGCATCGGCAGGTCGGCGGCGGCCAGGCTGTCGGCCTCCGCCGGGGTGTCTCGGTCGACGGCGGCGCAGCCGTCCATGGCCTCGCGCAGCTCCTCGAACGGCCCGGACGCCTCGCCCCCCTCGTAGGTGGCCAGGCCGACCCCGGCCAGCTCCCCCACGTGCGCGCCCTCGAACGTCGCGGCCGTCGTGCCGGCGAGGCCCTCGCGCGGGGGCCGGCCGGACACGGCGTCGAAGACGGCCCGGCAGTCGTGCCCGTGCGGGCGGAACGGCGGCCGCCACGGGGACCGCACATGGGCCGACAGGCCCTCGGGCAGCCTGTCGAGCGCCGACAGCAGCGTGCGCAGCTCGACGGCCTGGGCGGTCGCCCGGGCCGAGGCGTACGTCGGCAGGCCCGCGCCGCAGGCCCCCGTCGCCGTGAGCAGGCCGCCCGCGACCGCGGCGCGGACGAGCCGCGAACCCGCGCACCGCATGCCGGTCATCCGCATCCCACCCCTCGCCCCCACAGCCGCGCGAGCGGCCGGGCGGACACTCTCCGTCGAGCGTCCGTTGCCGAGGGTTGTCCTTCCCTTGGGCGGCGCACGGCAATCACGTGCCATGACCGAGCGGTACGCGCCCCAATCAATACGGGCTCTCACCCGGATGGTGAGAGCCCGTACCGACCACAGTTCCCCCAAGAGAGCGACCGGCGCGCCGCGAACCCCTCCCGGCGCCCCGGACTCCCCTTCCAGCGCCCCGAACCCCTCCCGGGCGCCGGTTCAACAGTGGCCTCCCGCACTTGCAGAACACTTGAAGGTGGCTTGCACACGCCCCGCCGCGGCCGCCCAAGGAGCCTCCAACCGGCGGCGGCCAGCATGCCGGGATGACCAGCGAACTCGAGCGGCGCCTGGACAGGATCCTCGTCCGGGGCACGCTCATGCACCTCGCCACCCTGCGGCCCGACGGCTCGCCCTCGATGTGCACGCTCGGGTACCAGGCGACCTTCTCCCCCGACCGGCTCTACTTCGTGTCCGGTCCGGACCTCCCCCACGCCCGCGACCTGCGGTCCGACAGCCGGGTCGCCGGATGTGTCGTGGCCGACGGCTTCGAGGTCGTCGCGTTCACCGCCGCGGCGCGGGAGCTTCCCCCCGGGTCCCCCGCGCCCCGGCCCGTACGGCTGTCGCCGGGCGAGCGGCTGTACCGCCTCGACGTCACCGAATGGGTGCTGCTCGAACGGGGGCCGGGGGCGGACGTCGTCCGCAGGGTGGTGCCGGCGCGCCCCTGACCCTCGGTCACTCCGGCTCCCCGACGGCCGCCAGCCCCCGCCGCGCCGCCTCCGCCCACACCGGGGCGTCCACCCGCCCGGCCACCTGCAGCGCGACGCGGTACCGCCCGGCCGCCTCGCCGGGCCGTCCGAGGAAGACCGCGAGGTCGCCGAGCACCTGCGCGACCGGCCACAGCGGCAGCAGCCCGGTGCCCTGCGTCACCGGGTCCTCCGGGTACGGCGCGAGCGCGTCGTACGCCTCCTCGGCCCGCTCCTTGTCGCCGATCGCGACGCCCAGCAGCCCGCGCACGACCAGGAAGAACCGGGCGTAGTAGTCGGGCCTGATCCTCGCGGGCCGCCCGGCCGCCCGCCGGGCCTCCTCCGTGCGGCCGGCCGCCGCCAGGGCGAGCGCGTACGGCTCGGCGGCCACGTCCCAGTAGCGCGCCACGACCTCGGCCTCCGCGACCAGTCCGGCGACGTCGCCGCGCAGCAGGGCCAGGCAGTACCGGGACATGTACGACAGGCCCACCTCGAAACGCCATGCCCCCACCCGCGCGTGCGCCCGGGCGCCCTCCCGGTAGAGCCGCTCGGCCTCGGCGTACTCGCCGGCGACGGCCCGCCGGTAGGCCCGGTAGAACGTCACCAGCGAGCCCGGCATGGTCATGTCGTACCGCTCCGCCAGCCGCCCGCCCTCGCCGGCGTGCAGGTCGGCCCGCGCCCAGTCGAGGCCGCCGGTCGCCTGCTGCATGAGGATCAGGTGGGCCACCACCTCGGCGATCGCCAGCCTGTGCTCCCTGGCCAGGTCGAGCAGCTCGGTCCCGTACCGCCGCCGTTCGGCCAGTCCGCCGTCCCTGAAGGTGTGGAGGATGCGGGCGTTGAGGGCCTTCGCCACGGCCTCGGGGTCGCCCAGCCGCCCGGCCATGTCCAGAGCCTCGGCCGCCGCCCCCGCGCCCCGCTCCGTCTCCTCCCCCTCCAGCTCGAAGGCGAGCGAGGTGAGCAGCGCGCACCGGGCGGCGCCGTCGCCCGGCGGCAGCGCGGCCAGGGCCTCCTCGATCACCCGGACGACCTCGAGCGAGACCACGCCGTAGTCCCGTGTGCTCCACAGGGCGGGCGCGTCGAAGGCGCCGACCACCCGCGCCGTCAGCTCGGGGTCCCCCTGCGGCACGGCCAGCGCGATCGCCCGCTCCCGCATCTCGCGGGCCGCGGCCAGCTCGTTGCCCAGGGCGAGGGCGCGGACCCGCCGCATGATCAACTCCAGGTCCTCGCGGCCGCCCAGCTCGATCGCCCGTCCCCACAGCGCCGCCGCCTCCCGGTAGGCGAAGCGCAGCTCGGCCCGCTCGGCCGCCAGCGCGGCGTAGTGGGCCGCCCGGGCCGGCTCCCCGCCGGACGCGTAGTGGTGCGCCAGCGCCGCCACCTCGTCGGGGCGGAGCCGTTCGAGCGCCGCGGCGACCCGGGCGTGGACGCGGGCCTGCCGCAGGCGCGACATGTCGTCGTACAGGGTGTCGCGGACGAGGGCGTGCGCGAACCGGAGGCCGCCGTCCTCGGGCTCGACGAGCAGCCCGGCCATGAGCGCGGCCTCGACGGCCTCGACGACCGCCTCGTCCCCGCCGCCGTTGACCGACGCGAGCACGTCGACGTCGACGTCCCTCCCGATCACGGCCGCCTCGCGCAGCACGGTCCGCGCGGGCACCGGCAGACGGCCGAACCGGCGGCGCAGCACGTCCCGCACGCCCGCCGGGACGACGGACGCCGCCGTCTCCTCGCCCTCCGCGGCGATCAGCCGGGCGGTCTCGCGGAGGAAGAAGGGGTTGCCGCCCGTCCTGTCGGCGACGGCCGCCGCCGTGGCCGGCGAGACCTCGGCCCCGGACACCTCGGCCAGCAGGGCCGCCGCCGCCTCCCGGCCGACACCGCCCAGGGAGATCCGCAGCGGCTCGTGGCGGGCGAGCGCGGCGGCGGTCTCGGCCAGCCGGCCGGACTCCTCCTCCCGCGCCGTCCCGGCCACGACCACCGGCGCGCCGGCGAGGTCGGCGGCGAGGTGGACCAGCACGGCCAGCGTCTCGTCGTCGGCCCGGTGCAGGTCGTCCAGGACCAGCAGCAGCGGGGCAGGTCGCGCCGCCTCCGCGAGGTACGCCGCGAGGGCCCGGCGCAGCCGGAACCGCTCCGCCGTCAGGTCTGCCTCGGACGGCTGGTCGTGCCCCGCCGCGTCGTCGAGCAGCCGCTGGATCCGCGGGGCGAGGGCGTCGCGCGGGGGCACGGCCGCCGTCAGCGTGCGCAGGATCTCCGCCCAGGCCCATCCGGGTGGGGCGCCGCCCGTCTCCGGGCACCGTCCCACCGCGACCCGCCAGCCCTGTTCGGCCCGCCGGACGGCCGCCGCCTCGACGAGCGCCGACTTGCCCATCCCCGCCTCGCCCGTGACCAGCGCGATCCCCCGGGGGAAGGCGAGCAGCCGGGCCAGCTCCTCCTCCCGCCCGAAGAGCCGTTCCCGGGCCGCGGGCTCGGCTGCGATCCGTCCGCTCTCGCGCGCCGCCGGACTCCGCTCCTGTGGGCTCCCCTGCCCCGTGTCCTCCCATGCGAGCGGCCCGGAGCCCGGGGCGGCCGCGCCGGGGCCGTCGGCGCCGCGCACGGCGCGATCCCGCGCCGCCTCGTGAATGTCCGCTTGGTCGTCCGCGGGCGCGGCGAGGGGCGCGGCGGCGGGGAGCGGGCGGAGGTCGAGCGTGGGCGACTGGGCGAGGATGTCCGCCTCCAGCCGCTGCAGGGCCGGCCCCGGATCGACGCCCAGTTCCTCCGCGAGCACCCCCCGCGCCTCCCTCAACGCGACGAGCGCGTCCCCCTGCCGGCCCTGCCGGTACAGGGCGAGCGCGAGCAGCCGCCAGGCCTCCTCCCGCAGCGGGTGGCCGGCGAGGAGGCCGCGCAGGTCGGCGACGACCGGTCCGGGCGCGCCGAGGGCCAGCGCGGCCTCGGCGCGCTGCTCGGCCGCCGTGGCGCGCAACTCCTCCAGGCGGCCGATCTCCGTGCTCGCCCACTCGGCCGTCGCGAACTCCGCGTACGCCGGGCCCCGCCACAGGGCCAGCGCCTCGTCGAGCAGGCGCAGCGCCGCCCGGGGATCGCCCTCGGCCGCCGCCCGGGCGCCCCGGCGGACCAGCTCGTCGAACCGCCAGGCGTCCACGTCCTCGCTGCGCAGCGCGTAGCCCGGCGGCACGGTGACCAGGACGCGGGCGGGCGTGCGCGCGGTCCGCTCAGGCTCCAGCGCCCGGCGCAGGTTGGAGACGTACGCCTGGACCGAGGCGAGCGCGCTCGGCGGCGGCTGCTCGTGCCACAGGTCGTCGATCATGCGCTCGACCGGGACGACCTGCCCGCCGGCCACGAGCAGGCGCGCGAGGACCGATCGCTGCCGCGGTCCCCCGAGGTCGACCGGCCCGTTCGCGCCGATCGCGTGAAACGCTCCAAGCACCCGGAAGATCGCCATGACCGGTCAGCTTACATATCCGGAAATGTCACAACCAGACATTCGGATCAGCGCGAATCGATCATCGCCGGCCGGGTGGTCACTCGTGGTCGGCGGCGGCGCCCACGACCTCGTCGTCCGCGGCGGACGGCTCCAAGCGGCGCACCACGACCGTGCTGATGCGGTTGCGGCGGCCCGCGAGGTTCTCCGCGGTCAGCCGCAGGCCCGCGATCGTCGCCTCCGACCCGGCGATCGGCACGCGGCCGAGCGCGTGGGCCAGCAGGCCGCCGACCGTGTCGACGTCGTCGACCTCGATCTCGGTGCCGAACAGCTCGGCCAGCTCGTCGATCGGCAGGCGGGCGGTCACCCGCGCCGCGCCGTCGTCGAGCCACTCGACCCGGGGGGCCTCCTGGTCGTACTCGTCGGCGATCTCCCCGACGATCTCCTCGATCACGTCCTCGATCGTCACCAGGCCGGCCGTGCCGCCGTACTCGTCGATGACGATGGCGAGGTGGATCTGCCGGGCCTGCATCTCGCGCAGCAACTCGTCGATGGGCTTGCTCTCCGGCACGTACGTCGCGGGGCGCATGAGCTCGTCGATCCTGGCCGTCGAGTCGCCGGTGTCCTGCATCCGCCGGACGATGTCCTTGAGGTAGGCGATGCCGACGACGTCGTCCTCGTTCTCCCCGGCCACCGGGATGCGGGAGAACCCGCTGCGCAGGGCCAGCGAGAGCGCCTGGCTGAGGTTCTTGCCGCGCTCGATGAAGACCATGTCGGTCCTGGGCACCATGACCTCGCGGACCAGCGTATCGCCGAGCTCGAAGACCGAGTGGATCATCTCCCGCTCGTCCGGCTCGATCACCCTGCGCTGCTCGGCCAGGTCGACCAGGTCGCGCAGCTCGGCCTCCGACGTGAACGGCCCCTCCCGGAAGCCCCGCCCGGGCGTGAGCGCGTTGCCCAGCAGGATCAGCAGCTTGGGCAGCGGGCCGAAGATGCGGGTCAGGCCGTACACGACGGGCGCGCCGGCCAGGGCGATCGGCTCCGCGTGCTGGCGGCCGAGCGTGCGCGGCGAGACGCCCACGATCACGTAGCTGACCAGGATCATGACGACGGCCGCCGCGGCGTACGCCCGGCCGCGGTCGCCCAGCCAGTCGATGAACAGCAGCGTCGTGATGACGGTGGCGACGAGCTCGCAGCTCAGCCGCAGCAGGAGCAGCAGGTTGAGGTAGCGCGGCGGGTCGGCGACGATCGCCTGGAGCCGCCCGGCGCCCCGCCTGCCCTCCTTGACGAACTCCTCGGCCCGCACTCGCGAGATCCGGGTGAGGGCCGTCTCCGCGCTCGCCAGCAGGCCGCCGACCCCGATCAGGACGACGGCGGACAGCAGCCAGCCGTTGTTCACGGCTTCCGCCGTACCTCCCGCCAGGCCTCGAGGAGCTGGTCCTGCAGGCCGAACATCTCGGCGTGCTCCTCGGGCTCGGCGTGGTCGTAGCCCAGCAGGTGGAGGATGCCGTGCGTGCACAGCAGCTCCAGCTCGTCCTGCGGGCTGTGCCCGGCGTCGGCCGCCTGCTTGGCCGCGACCTGCGGGCAGAGCACGACGTCGCCGAGCAGCGCCGGGTCCGGGGAGGGGTCCTCCTCGCGGCCGCCGCTGTTGGGCCGCAGCTCGTCCATGGGGAACGCCAGCACGTCGGTCGGGCCCGGCTCGCCCATCCACTGCTCGTGCAGCTCGGCCATGGCCGCCTCGTCGATCACCAGGATCGACAGCTCGGCCAGCGGGTTGACGCCCATCCGGCCGAGCACCAGCCCGGCCAGCTCGACCAGCGCCGACTCGTCGACCGCGACGCCGGACTCGTTGGCCACCTCGATGCTCACGGGGTCTCCTCACCCGTACGGGGCCGCCCGCTCATCGCCGGCCCCGCTGGCGCTTGGCGATCGCGCGCGGCTCGGACGCCATGGCGGCGTCGTAGCGGCCGTACGCGTCGACGATGTCGCTGACCAGCTTGTGACGGACCACGTCGGCGCTGGTGAGACGGCTGAAGTGGATGTCCTCGATGCCTTCGAGGATGTTCTGGACGACCTTGAGGCCGCTCTCCTGGCCGCCGGGAAGGTCGATCTGGGTCACGTCACCGGTGACCACGATCTTCGAGTTGAACCCCAGGCGGGTGAGGAACATCTTCATCTGCTCGGGCGAGGTGTTCTGCGCCTCGTCGAGGATGATGAAGGCGTCGTTCAGGGTGCGCCCGCGCATGTACGCCAGCGGCGCGACCTCGATCGTCCCGGCGGCCATGAGGCGGGGGATCGAGTCGGGGTCGAGCATGTCGTGCAGCGCGTCGTACAGGGGGCGCAGGTACGGGTCGATCTTCTCGTAGAGCGTGCCGGGCAGGAACCCGAGCCGCTCGCCGGCCTCCACCGCGGGGCGGGTGAGGATGATCCGGTTGACCCGCTTGTTCTGCAGGGCCTTCACGGCCTTGGCCATGGCGAGGTAGGTCTTGCCGGTGCCCGCCGGGCCGATGCCGAAGACGATGGTGTGCCGGTCGATCGCGTCGACGTACCGCTTCTGGTTGAGGGTCTTGGGACGGATCGTGCGGCCGCGGGCCGACAGGATGTCCAGCGAGAGGACCTCGGCCGGACGGTCGCCGCCGGTCATCCGCAGCATCGAGATGCTGCGCTCCACGGCGTCGGGGGTGAGCTCGGCGCCCGAGCCGACCAGCTCGACCAGCTCCTCGAACAGGCGCACGACGACGCCGCTCTCCTCAGGGCTGCCCGTGATGGTGATCTCGTTGCCGCGAACGTGGATGTCGGCGTCGAAGGCGTTCTCGATGACCCGGAGAAGCTCGTCACGCGAGCCGAGGAGGCTGACCATGGACTGCCCCTCGGGGATGACTACCTTGGCCTGGGTCCTGTGGGTGTGTACTGACTCGGACATGGGCGGCCGTTACGGCCCTGATCGCCTCCCTTTGATTCCCTCTAATGCTAGCCGCTCAGCCCGGAGGCCAGGTGAGGCTCCGGCCGCCGATGACGTGCGCGTGGACGTGGAAGACGGTCTGCCCCGCCCCGGGGCCCGTGTTGAGGACCACCCGGTATCCCGTGTCCGCCACACCCTCCTGCACGGCCACCGCGTGGCAGGCCTTGAGCAGGTCGTCGGCGAGGCCGTCGTCGGCCGCCGCGAGGGCGGCCGCGTTCTCGTGGTGGGCCTTCGGCACGACGAGGACGTGGGTGGGGGCCTGCGGGTTGATGTCGCGGAAGGCCAGCGCCCGGCCGGCCTCCAGGACGATGTCCGCGGGCACCTCCTTGGCCACGATCTTGCAGAACAGGCAGTCGGTCACGTGCGAAAGACTAGCCGTTGCCGATCGGTGATGACGGTAAAGATCCCGCGGGCTAATGTGAGTGTGCGACACTGCACCAGAAACCACCCCTAGTGCCGGGCGAGGACACCACTGGGTCATGCCCCCTAATGATTCGGAAGAACGTAAACCCCCCGGGAATGACGAGCGTCCTATTGATGTGACCACCGAGACCCTCGTGGCCGACAGGTCGTTGGGGACGGTGCCCGTCGGGTGGGATGCCGACATGGCCGTGACGGCGCTCTACAGCGCCCACTATCGGTCATTGGTGCGTCTCGCGGTGCTGCTGGTGCGCGATGTGGCCAGCGCGGAGGAAGTCGTTCAGGACGCGTTCGTCGCCATTCACGGCGCCTGGCGCAGGCTGAGGGACACCGACAAGGCACTGGCCTACCTTCGCCAGTCGGTCGTCAACCGATCCCGTTCGGTGCTGCGTCATCGCGCGGTCGTCGAGAAGTACGCGCCGAAGGGGCTGCCGGACGCGCCGAGCGCCGAGAACGGCGCCATCGGCGAGCTGGAGCGGTCGGCCGTCATCGAGGCGCTGCGCAGCCTGCCCACCCGGCAGCGCGAGGCGCTGGTGCTGCGATACTACGGCGACCTGTCCGAGGCCGAGATCGCGCACGCGATGGGGATCAGCAAGGGCGCGGTGAAGAGTCACACGGCCCGCGGCATGGCCGCACTACGCATGGCACTGGAGCAGTTCTCATGACCTTCCCGCCCGACGACGAGTACGGCGACCTGCTGCGCCGTGCCTTGCGCGCGGAGGCGGACTCGGTCGTGCCGTCTCCCGAAGGATTGGAGATCATCCGCACGCGCATCGAGAACCGGGGACTGCGCGGCCTGCGGAACGTGATGTGGTGGCGCGTCGGCGCCTCCGTGGCCGGGGCCGTCCTGGTCGCGGGCACGGTCGTCATGCTCGTCCCCGACCTGCGCACCCAGGTGGCCGAGTCCACCGGCATCTCGCAGGTGGGAGCCGACGGCAACCAGCAGCCCGACACCTCCTCGATCCAGCGTCCCCCGGCGCCCGGGGCGACGCACCAGATCGTCGTCCCCACCACCGGGGCGACGCACGGGACTCAGCACCCGACGCCGCCCCCCACGCACAGGGCCGGGGCGAGCCCCAAGCCCACACCGAGCAGGTCCGACCCCTGCGCCACGCCCGCCCCGAGCGCCGGGGTGGTCGAGCCGGAGACGACGAACGGCCCCTCCTGCGCGCCCGCGCAGACCCCGCCGCCGTCGTCCCAGCCGCCCACGTCCACCGCGACCCCGTCGGCTCCGGCGAGCGCGACCGTCACGCCGACGCCCTCGCCGTCCCCGACGGCGAGCGACTCGGTGGCGCCCGACGCGGCCTCCACGCCTGCGTCCTAGAGACCGCCGGGCGCGACCGTCACGCCGACGCCCTCGCCGTCCCCGCCGAGCCCTGCCGGTCTGCGGGGTGTGGGCTACCAGCGGCCGCAGCGGGCCAGAAGCACGGCCGCGGCTGCGACGCCCGCGGTCGAGGTCCGCAGCACGGTCGGCCCCAGCAGGGCCGGTACGGCTCCCGCGTCCCGGAAGCCCGCGATCTCGTCGTCGGCGATCCCGCCCTCGGGGCCGACCACGACGACGACGTCCCCCGGCTCGCCGGCCTTCGGCGGCGTGAGCCCGCTGAGCGGCTCGGCGGCCTCCTCGTGCAGGACGACGGCGAGCGCGGCGCCGGAGATCAGCTCCCGCACCCGGGCCGTGCCGGCCTGCTCGGTCACCTCCGGCAGGTGGAAGCGGCGGGCCTGCTTGGCGGCCTCCCGGGCGGCGCTCCGCCAGCGGGCGAGCGACTTGGCCGCCCGGTCGCCCTTCCACTGCGTCACGCAGCGCGCCGCGGCCCACGGGACGATCACGTCCACCCCGGCCTCGGTCATCATCTCGACCGCGAGCTCGCCCCGCTCGCCCTTGGGCAGCCCCTGCACCACCACCAGGCGCGGCCGCGGGGCCTCCACCTCGTAGCGGCGCAGCACCCGGGCCGTCAGGGCGTCCCTGCCGGCGGTCGCCACCTCGCACTCGGCGACCCGGCCCGCGCCGTCCGTCAGGTCGACGCGCTCGCCGGGCCGCAGCCGCCGGACGGCCGCCGCGTGCCGGCCCTCCGGGCCGTCGAGGACGACCGGATCGGCCGCGAGGGCGGCCGCGCCGGCCAGGAACACGGGAACGCTCATGACTTCTCCTCACCCGGGCCCGCCGGCCCGGGGCCCGCGCGTGGGTCAGCGGCCGTTGAAGGCGTCGCGGAGCCGCGAGAAGAAGCCCTGCTGGCCGGGGGAGAACTTCCCGGGCGGGCGCTCCTCCCCGCGCAGCTTGGCGAGCTCCTTGAGCAGCTCCTCCTGCGGCGGGTCGAGCTTGGTCGGCGTCTCGACGTTCACGTGGATGAGCAGGTCGCCCCGGCCGTTCTCGTTGAGGCGCTGGACGCCCTTGCCGTACAGGGGGATGACCTGGCCGGCCTGCGTGCCCGGGCGCACGTCGATGTCCTCGGGCCCGTCGAGCGTCTCGATCGAGATCGAGGTGCCCAGGGCGGCCGCCGTCATCGGGATGTGCACGGTGCAGTGGAGGTCGTCGCCGCGCCGCTCGAAGATCGCGTGGGGCCGCTCGACGATCTCGAGGAACAGGTCCCCCGGAGGGCCGCCGCCGGGGCCGATCTCGCCCTCGCCCGCGAGCTGGATGTGGGTGCCGTCCTCGACTCCGGCCGGGATCCGCACCTTGATCGTGCGGCGGGTCCTGACCCGGCCCTCGCCGGAGCACTCCATGCAGGGGTGGCGGATGACGCTGCCGTACCCGCCGCACTGGGGGCACGGCCGGGAGGTCATGACCTGGCCGAGGAACGAGCGGGTGACCTGGGAGACCTCGCCGCGGCCGTGGCACATGTCGCAGGTGTCGGGGTGGGTGCCGGCGGCGGCCCCGGAACCCTGGCAGACCTCGCACAGGACGGCGGTGTCCACGACGATCTCCCGCGTGGTGCCGAACGCGGCCTCCGACAGGTCGAGCTCGACCCGGATGGTGGCGTTGCGCCCCCGCCGCGCGCGGGAGCGCGGGCCGCGGGCCGTCCCGGCCGAGCCGAAGAAGGCGTCCATGATGTCGCTGAACGGGAAGCCCGCGCCGAACCCGCCGGCCCCGGCGCCCGCGCCGCCGCCGAAGGGGTCGGCCCCGAGGTCGTACATCCGGCGCTTGCTCGCGTCGGACAGCACCTCGTACGCCTGGGTGATCTCCTTGAACCGCTCCTGGGTCTCCGGGTCGGGGTTGACGTCCGGGTGCAGCTCCCGGGCGAGGCGGCGGTACGCCTTCTTGATCTCTTCCTGGCTCGCGTCGCGACGCACGCCGAGAGTCGCGTAGTAGTCGTTGGACACTTATGACCCCGCCAGGATCTGGCCGACGTAACGCGCCACCGCGCGGACCGCACCCATCGTCACCGGATAGTCCATTCGTGTCGGGCCCAGCACTCCGAGCCGGGCCAGTTCCTTGTCGCCCGAACCGTACCCCGCGGCGACGATGGACGTGCCGCGGAGGCCGCTGTAGGGGTTCTCCGAGCCGATCCTTACGGTGAGCTCGGACATGCCGTGGGTCTCTCCCAGCAGGCGGATGAGCACGACCTGCTCCTCCAGCGCCTCGAGCACGTCGCGCAGCCCCACGCTGAAGTCGGCGGCCGCGAGGTTGGCCGTGCCGCCGAAGACGATCTTCTCCTCGTGCCGCTCGACGAGCGTCTCCAGCAGGACGGACAGGATCGTCGCGGCCACCTGCCGGTCCTCCGGCGGCAGCCGGTCGGGGACGTCGGCCACGGTCTCCGGCACGCTGGACAGGCCGCAGCCGTCCAGGCAGCCGTTGAGGATGCCGCGCAGGTTCGCGATGCGCTCGTCGCCCACCTCCTCGGGCAGGTCGACGACGCGCTGCTCGACCCGGCCGGTGTTGGTGATCAGCACGAGCATCACCCGGCGGGCCGCCAGCGGGACGATCTCCACGTGGCGCACCGACGACCTGGTCAGCGAGGGGTACTGCACGACCGCGACCTGGCGGGTGAGCTGCGCGAGCAGCCGCACGGTCCGCATGACGATCTCGTCGAGATCCACGGCCCCGGCCAGGAAGGTCTCGATCGCCCGCCGCTCCGCGCCCGACATCGGCTTGATCTGGGAGAGCCGGTCGACGAACAGGCGGTACCCCTTGTCGGTCGGCACCCGGCCCGCGCTGGTGTGGGGCTGGGCGATGTACCCCTGCTCCTCCAGCGCCGCCATGTCGTTGCGGATGGTGGCGGGCGAGACGCCGAGGTTGTGCCTGTCGGCGAGGGCCTTGGAGCCCACCGGCTCGTTGGTGGACACGTAGTCCTCGACGATGGCGCGCAGAACGGCGAGCTTGCGGTCGTCGAGCAAGGTGTCACCTCCTGTGCTTGGGAAACACAAAGCCTGGCACTCTGTGTTCCCGAGTGCCAAGTCTACGGCTACCACCCCGCAGCGTGCGATAACACGATGGGCAGCCGGGGCAAGCGGACTGCAAATCCCCTACAAGTGACATACGCGAAGCTTCCGCCCATGAGCGAGAACTTCCCCCAGGGGCCCGCCGACGCCACCGTCCGGCTGCCGCGGGACGCGACCCCCGGGCAGCAGTACGGGCCCACCCCCGCTTTCCCGCCGTCGTACGGCCCGTACGGCGGGTACGGCCCTCCGCAGGCGTCCGGTCCCGTACGCCCCCGGCTTCTGTGGATCTTCCTGGCCTGGGCGCTGTTCGTCGTCCTGGTGGTCGCCGGCGTCGGCGGCCTCGCGGGCGGGATCTTCTCCACGATCGACGACACCGCACCGTCCACGACGTTCGCGAGCGGCCAGACCGTGAGCGTCGCGCTCGACCCGCACGACAAGCCGGCGATCTACGCCGCGGCCGACCAGCCGACCAACGTGCAGTGCCAGGTGGGGGACGGCCAGGACCCGTCCGTCACGCTGACCAAGCCCGCTGCGTCCCAGACCGTCTCGGTGAACGGCACGACGTGGGAGCTGCTGTTCGACGTCGGTGTGCCGAAGGCCGCGACGTACCAGGTGACCTGCGAGGGCGAGGGCGTCAGGTTCGGCGTGGGCAAGCAGTTCGCGGCCAACGCCGGCAAGATCGTGGGGGGCGCGGTCGCGTTCCTGGCGCTGCCCGTGGTCGGCTTCCTGTCGGCCGTCGTCGTCACCGTCGTGGTGCTCGTCCGGCGGGCCGGGGCACGGCGCCGCGGCGCCGCCTGACCGCCCGCGGCGCGGCCTCCGATTTGCTAGCGTTCCCGGCATGTATGGGCGGGACGTGCTTTCCGGCGACTGGCGGCGGCCCCGGCGAGGGCAGATCCCGGAGGTCCCCGCGGAGCCCGACCTCGTCGTCGAGGACGCGGAGGGCCGGTTCTGCGGGGCGGTCGTGGCCTGCGACAAGGAGGCCGTGACGCTGGAGGACAGGTTCGGGCGGCGGCGGATCTTCCCGCTCACGCCCGCCGGGTTCCTCCTGGAGGGCCGGCCGGTGACCCTCGTACGGCCGGCCGCGGGCCCCAGGGGCCCCCTGCGCAGCGCGTCCGGCTCCATCGCGGTCGAGGGCCTGCGGGCCCAGGTCGCCAAGGGCAGCCGGATCTATGTCGAGGGCGTCCACGACGCCTCGCTCGTGGAGCGGATCTGGGGGCACGACCTGCGGGTCGAGGGCGTCGTGGTCGAGTACCTGGAGGGCGTCGACGACCTGCCCGCCATCGTCGCGGAGTTCGCCCCCGAGCCCGGGAGGCGGCTCGGCGTGCTCGTCGACCACCTCGTCCCCGGTTCGAAGGAGAGCCGCATCGCCGCCCAGGTGTCCGGCGACCACGTGCTCGTCGTCGGCCACCCGTTCGTGGACGTCTGGCAGGCCGTGAAGCCGTCCGCTCTCGGCATCCCGTCCTGGCCGGACGTGCCGCGCGGGGTGCCCTGGAAGGAGGGCGTGATCGCCGCGCTGGGCTGGCGGATGGACCCCCAGGAGGCGTGGCGGCACATCCTGGGCCGTGTCCGGACCTACGCCGACCTGGAGCCCGAGCTGCTCGGCCGGGTCGAGGAGCTCATCGACTTCGTCACCGACCCGGTCTCCTAGCCCGGGCTAGAAGGTCAGGTCCCGGACCAGGGCGTCGGCGAGGAGCCGGCCGCGCAGCGTGAGGACGGCCCGGCCCGCCTTGAACGCCTCGACCTCCAGCAGCCCGTCCGCCAGAGCCCGGGCGCAGGCCGTACGGGCGCGCGGCTGCAGGTCCGCCAGCGGGAAGCCGCTCTCCAGGCGCAGCTCCAGCATGACCCGCTCCACCTCCCGGTCCGCCGCGGACAGCTCCTCCCGGGCGTGCCCCGGGGAGGCACCGCCGGCCAGGCGGGCGGCGTAGGCGGCCGGGTGCTTGACGTTCCACCACCGCGTGCCGCCGACGTGGCTGTGCGCGCCGGGCCCCGCGCCCCACCAGTCGCCGCCCGTCCAGTAGAGCAGGTTGTGGCGGCAGCGGGCCTCCTCGTCGAGCGCCCAGTTGGAGATCTCGTACCAGCCCATCCCCGCGGCCGTCAGCATCTCCTCCGCGATGAGGTAGCGGTCGGCCGCCACGTCGTCGTCCGGCATCGGCAGCTCGCCGCGGCGGATCCGCGCCGCGAGGCGGGTGCCGTCCTCGACGATCAGCGAGTACGCCGAGACGTGGTCGGGCCCGGCGGCGAGGGCGGCCGTCAGCGAGGCCCGCCAGTCGTCGTCGGTCTCCCCCGGCGTGCCGTAGATCAGGTCGAGGTTGACGTGCTCGAACCCGGCCTCACGTGCCTCCCGTACGGCCTGCGCGGGGCGGCCGGGGGTGTGCCGCCGGTCGAGGACCGCGAGCACGTGACCGGCGGCGCTCTGCATGCCGAAGCTCATCCGGGTGAAGCCGCCCTCCCGCAGTTCCTTGAGGTAGGCGTGGTCCACGGACTCGGGGTTGGCCTCGGTCGTCACCTCGGCGTCCGGGCGCACGCCGAACTCCTCCCCGATGGCGTCGAGGATCCGCACGAGGTCGGCGGCGGGCAGCAGCGTCGGCGTGCCGCCCCCGAAGAACACGGTCTCGACGGGCGGGGCGGCGTCGCCCAGCACGCGGCGGGCCAGCCGCACCTCCTCGATCACCGTCGCGGCGTAGTCGCGCCGGTCCGCGCCGGGGCCCAGCTCGGAAGAGGTGTAGGTGTTGAAGTCGCAGTAGCCGCAGCGGGTCGCGCAGTACGGCACGTGCACGTAGAAGCCGAACGGGCGCGAGCCGAGCCCGTCGAGCGCGCCGGGCGGCAGCTCGCCGGAGGCCGGGACGGGGTCGCCGTCGGGAAGAACGGAAGGCACGTCTCCCAGTCTGCCGTCACTCCGGCGCTGCCATCGACGCCCCGATCATCGGGGTCCGTCTCCGGCTCGGGGCGGGGCGCCGGTTCCCACCGGAAGACTCGGGGGGCGAATGCCGGAGACCGTACGCCTCCATCAGGGAAGTACCAACCCATCCATCTTTGAGGCACTCACCCCATATCGCACGATATGGCGTGCCGGTCATTTTAATGCGCGCCCGCTCCGCCGCCGCGCACCGCCATCACAAATCATCGCCCTCGTGAGGCCAGTCGCCGTGCACGCCCGAGAGTGGGGTTCTCGCAGCGCCCAGGGAAAGGGTTTCGGTCTTTCCTGCTGCAACTCAAGGCTGCGCCAGGGGCTTTTATCGGCCGATCGCGAGGGGATCAACGTGGCCGGGCACATCGATCTTCAAGGGTTGTCGGGGGTAATCATGCGTGACGGCGAACGGTCGAACGACGAGGCGAGCGAGCTGACGCGCCGCCGGTTCATCCAGTTCTCCGGCCTGGCGGGCACCGGCGTGCTCGCGGGCGCGGGCATCCTCTCCGGTGCCGGGCACGCGCTGGCCGCGTCCTCAGCGGGCAAAGGGCCAGACCCCAAGGAGTGCGGCAAGACCACCGACTCGGACTCTCTCTGGCAGCGCAGCCAGAAGTGTCACAGCAACAACACCTGCCGGCAGAACCATGCCGACTACGTGGTGATGGCCGGCAACCAGAGCAAGAAGAACTACGTCAACTACATTCTCGTCCCCACCGAGCGGATCTACGGCATCGAATGTTCCTGGATCTGCGGCAGCAGCGCACCGAATTATTGGAGTGCCGCCGACTATTACGCCACCCAGCCTCCCACCGTCGTTCCCGCCCCTGTGGGACTGGGAATCAATTCGAAGCAGGCCAGAGATTTCAACCAGCTGCACATCCACATGGCGCGGGCGCGAGGGGAGTCCTCGCATGACCTCGCCGCCCAGGACAACCTGGCCGCCAGAACCGTGGCCAACTGGGCGGACTCGCGCGTGTCGATCCGGGGTCTCAGCCAGAATCTCGGGCTCATCCCGCACACCTACCGGGTGCTCATCTGGCCCGGGTTCGGCCACGACAATCTCTTCGCCATGCTCAGGACCATGCTGAGGACCTCTCTCGGGCACGGAGGGACCACGGCCCAGGCGCAGGCGCTCATGCAGTATCAGACGTTGATCGTGATACCTCGGCCCGCCGGAGGCTATTACATCGTCAACAGCGAGAAGGTGCTGAGAGACCCTAACAACCCCAAGCTGACCGGAACCGACACCTGCGACCCGTTGCTCCTCATGCATCCGTGAGCCCCGGCAGCGGTTGTCCACGACCGCTTGCAGGACGACGCCGGCCCGCACGATCGCGGTGGCGCGCCCTCCGGGCACGCGCCGGGCCGACCGCGGTGAGCCTCTCCTCGGCCTGCCGGCCACCCGGGCGTGCCATTGACGCCCCGATGACCGGGGTCTACGATCACGGCAATTTACAGGAAACTTTCCTATAAGAATTGCCTGGGAGGCCGGCGTGCTCATGAGAAGGACCCTCGCCGTGGCGGTCGCCGCCACCTTGGCGGCAGGGCTGGCTCCGGCGGCGGCCCAGGCCCACCCCGCCGCCGAGGACCGCTACAAGCGGGTGGCCTACTTCGTCCAGTGGGGCATCTACGGGCGCAACTTCCACGTCAAGGACGTGGAGACGAGCGGCGAGGCCGCGAAGCTGACCCATCTCAACTACGCCTTCGGGTTCGTGGGCCCCGAAGGCACCTGCTACTCCGCCGACCCCTGGGCCGACTGGCAGCGCGGCGTGTCCGCCGAGGAGAGCGTCGACGGCGTCGCCGACGCCGTCGACCAGCCGCTCAAGGGAAACCTCAACCAGCTCAAGAAGCTCAAGGCGAAGCACCCGGGCCTGAAGGTTTTGGTCTCGCTCGGCGGCTGGACCGGCTCTAAGTACTTCTCCGACGCCGTTCTCACCCCCGAGTCCCGGGCCAGGCTCGCCGCCTCGTGCGTCGACCTGTGGCTCAAGGGCGACCTGCCGGGCCTGCCCGCCGGCGCCGGGGCGGGCGTGTTCGACGGCATCGACCTCGACTGGGAGTGGCCCGGCTCCTCGGGCAACGACGGCAACGTCATCCGGCCCGAGGACAGGCGCAACTACACGCTCTTCCTGGCCGAGCTGCGCCGTCAGATGCGGGCCTTCGACAGGAACACCCAGCTCACCGCGTTCCTCCCGGCCGCCGCCGCCAAGATCGACGCCGGTTTCGAGGTCGCCAAGGTCTTCGACCAGCTCGACTTCGCCACGGTCCAGGGCTACGACCTGCACGGTCCGTGGGAGAACCGCACGGGCCACCAGTCCAATCTGCTCACCGACCCCCGCGACCCCAACCCGGTCCGCTACAGCGTCGACCAGACCGTGCGCGACTTCATCAGCCGCGGCGCCCCCGCGCGCAAGATCGTGGTCGGCGTCCCCGCGTACGGCCAGGGCTGGACCGGCGTGACCTCCACCGGCAACGGCCTGTACGCCCCGGCCACCGGCCCCGCCCCCGGCACCTGGGCCCCGGGCAGCGACGACTACAAGAACCTCGTGAACAAGCCGGGCAAGCGCTACCGCGACCTGCGCACCGGCACCCTATGGCTCTACGACGGCACCGAGTTCTGGTCGTACGACGACCCTGCCGTGCTGCTGGAGAAGGCCGCCTACATCCGGCTCAAGGGCCTCGGCGGCTCCATGATCTGGTCGATCGACCAGGACGACGCCAAGGGCTCCCTCACCTCGGCGCTGTACTCCGTCCTGCGCTGACGGCCACGAGGTCCCGCGCTGACTGACGGCCGCGAAGTCCTGCGCTGACGGCCACGAGCGGAAGGGGGCCGGATCTCCTGGGTGGTCCGGCCTCCTTCCCCGCGGGGCGTACCGCGATCAGCCGAGGACGCGCCGCGCGACGCGGTCCCACTTGTCGGAGTGGCCGGGCAGGGCGAGCAGGCGCCGCATCAGGTCCTTGTCCCCGTGGTAGGCCCGGAACGCCTCGCCGATCGTCACACTGGCCGAGGGCCGCTCCAGCACCTCGACCCCGTCGCCCGCGCCCAGGTCCCCCTGTTCGACCACGCGGAAGTACGCCCCTGTGCGCCCGGCCGCGGTGAAGCGCTTGACCCAGCCGCGCTCGTCGAGCCAGTTGCGGAACACCACACACGGGACCCGCGGCGCGGTCACCTCCAGCAGGGCCGTGCCGACCCGCCACTTCTCACCGAGGAGCGTGTTCGTGAGGTCGGCGCCGGCGGTCGTGAGGTTCTCCCCGAACTGGCCGTCCCGCAGGGACCGGCCCATCTGGGGCTCCCACCAGTCGTAGTCCTCCCGGGCGTACGCGTAGACCGCCTGGTCGGGGTGGCCGTGGTTGGCGACGTCGGCTCGCTCGTCGCCCGCCAGCCCGTTCTCCCGCACGGCGACCCGCCCCTCGACGGGCCGCTTGTCGATGGCCGTGCGCTCCAGGTCTCCGGCCCACTCGGCATCCCGCGCCATGCCCACATTGACGGAGAGAATCCTCATGGGCAGAAGGTAACCGAACGACAAGTTTTGGTGCTAATGGATTAAGGGGCGCTACTTCTTCCCCTTGTCGGCGGAGGGCGCCTCGGTGGAGAGGGCGGCGACGAAGGCCTCCTGGGGGACCTCCACCCGGCCAACCATCTTCATCCGCTTCTTGCCCTCCTTCTGCTTCTCCAGCAGCTTGCGCTTACGGCTGATGTCACCGCCGTAGCACTTGGCGAGGACGTCCTTGCGCATGGCCCGGATGTTCTCGCGGGCGATCACGCGGGCCCCGATGGCGGCCTGAATGGGCACCTCGAACTGCTGCCGCGGGATGAGCTCCTTGAGCTTCTTGGCCATCTCCACGCCGTACGAGTAGGCCTTGTCGCGGTGGACGATCGCGCTGAACGCGTCGACCGTCTCGCCCTGGAGCAGGATGTCCACCTTCACCAGGTCGGCGTCCTGCTCGCCGGACGGCTCGTAGTCGAGCGACGCGTATCCGCGGGTCTTCGACTTGAGCTGGTCGAAGAAGTCGAAGATGATCTCGCCGAGCGGGAGCGTGTAGCGGATCTCGACCCGGTCCTCCGACAGGTAGTCCATGCCCTGGAGCTGGCCGCGGCGGCCCTGGCACAGCTCCATGATCGCGCCGATGAACTCGGCCGGCGCCAGCACGGTCGCCTTGACCATCGGCTCGTAGATCTCCGCGATCTTGCCGGCGGGGAACTCGGACGGGTTGGTGACGACGACCTCGCGCCCGTCCTCCATCACCACGCGGTAGATGACGTTCGGCGAGGTCGAGATCAGCGACAGGTTGAACTCGCGCTCCAGCCGCTCGCGCACGATCTCCATGTGCAGCAGGCCGAGGAAGCCGCAGCGGAAGCCGAAGCCGAGCGCGGCCGACGTCTCGGGCTCGTAGACGAGCGCCGCGTCGTTGAGCCGCAGCTTGTCGAGCGCCTCGCGCAGCTCCGGGTAGTCGTCGCCGTCGATCGGGTAGAGCCCCGAGTAGACCATCGGCTTGGGGTGCTCGTAGCCGCCCAGCGGCTCGGCCGCGGGCTTGGCCGCATTGGTGACCGTGTCGCCGACGCGCGACTGGCGCACGTCCTTCACGCCGGTGATCAGGTAGCCCACCTCGCCGACCCCGAGGCCCCGATCGGACGGCATGGGCTCGGGCGAGATGACGCCGATCTCCAGCAGCTCGTGCTGCGCTGCGGTGGACATCATCAGCACGCGCTCGCGCTTGGACAGGTGTCCGTCGACCACCCGGACGTACGTCACGACGCCCCGGTAGGTGTCGTACACGGAGTCGAAGATCAGCGCCCGGGCGGGGACGTCGGCGTTCCCGACGGGCGCCGGGACGTGCTCCACCACGTGGTCGAGCAGTTCCCTGACGCCCTCACCGGTCTTGCCGGACACCCGCATCACGTCGCCCGGGTCGCAGCCGATCAGCCCCGCGATCTCCTCGGCGTACTTGTCGGGCTGCGCCGCCGGCAGGTCGATCTTGTTCAGGACCGGGATGATGTGCAGGTCGGCGTTCATGGCCAGGTAGAGGTTGGCCAGCGTCTGCGCCTCGATGCCCTGCGCCGCGTCCACGAGGAGGATCGCGCCCTCGCACGCCTCGAGCGACCGCGACACCTCGTAGGTGAAGTCGACGTGGCCGGGCGTGTCGATCATGTTGAGGACGTGGCCGTTCCACGGGAGCCGCACGGCCTGCGACTTGATCGTGATGCCGCGCTCCCGCTCGATGTCCATGCGGTCGAGGTACTGCGCGCGCATGGACCTCTCGTCCACCACGCCGGTGAGCTGGAGCATCCGGTCGGCGAGGGTGGACTTGCCATGGTCGATGTGCGCGATGATGCAGAAGTTGCGGATCAACGCGGGGTCGGTCTGGCCAGGCTGAGTGCGCACCGAGGTCCGTTTCGACAAAGTTGGGGTGTGACTGCCGGTCGGGCGGGCCGCCTCGCCGCGCTCGGCGGGCCCTCCCGTCAAGGGCTGGCGGACCAGCCACCCTCCATGGTGGCATGTCCGGATGCTTGCCTTGAACACGAGGCGCGTCCTGCGGTGGGCCGCGCCGGTCGCCGCCGTGCCCATTGTGCTGCTGCTCGCCGCGGCCGTCGCCCTGCGCGTCCAGTACACCGGCTCACCCGCCGCGTGGACGGGGACCACCGGGCACGACGCGCTCTGGATGGGGCACGCGTGGGTCGACGGCCGCCGCACGGCCGCGGACGTCGACGCCCTCGCCGTACGGATCCGGGCGAGCGGGATCAAGGACGTGTACGTGCACAGCGGGCCGTTCGCGTACGACGGGACTCTGCCGCCCGACCGATACCCCAATGCCAGAAATTTCCTGAAATGGTGGCGGGAACGGCTGCCGGGGGTGCGGGTGTCGGCCTGGCTCGGGCAGACCGTGAACGACAACGGGCTCCATCATCTGGATCTGGCCGACCCGGCCGTCCAGGCGAGGATCGTCGCGGGCGCCCGGACCCTGGTCGGCCTCGGCTACGACGGCGTCCACTACGACTTCGAGCCCGTCCCGAGCGGCGACCCCGCGCTGCCGGCCGTCCTGCGGGAGACCAGGCGGGCCATCGGCGACCGGCTGCTGTCGGTCTCCACCCAGCAGATCGAGCCGCTGCCCGGCACCCGCGCGCCGTCCCGCCTGATCATCGGGCACGACAAGTACTGGACGCCGGCGTACTTCCGGCAGATCGCCGGTCTGACCGACCAGGTCGCGATCATGACGTACGACTCGTGGACGCCTCTCGGGTCCCTGTACGGCGGCCACGTCGTGCGCCAGACCACACTCGGGATGGACCTGGTGCCCGAGGACAAGACGCTGCTCATCGGCGCGCCCGCGTACCACGACCACGGCATGCCGCTCGCCGACCGCGCGGAGAGCGTCGCCGTCGCGGCCGAGGGCGCCCGGCTGGCCCTGTCCGGGCACGGCCCGAGGACCGCCATCGGCCTCGCCCTGTACGTCGACTTCGCGGCCACGGAGGAGGACTGGCGGGAGTACGAGGACGGCTGGGTCCGTCCGGGCCGGGATGCGGAGTCGTCCGGGGTTTCCGGGGTACCATGAGGCGGCAGGCGGCGGCCGGGCGGCGTGATTTGAGCGACGCAGCCGGCTGTTGGTATCCTGTACAACTGCGTGTGGCGCGCCCTCTCATCAGCCCGCGCGCCCCATCCGACCAAGACGTAACTGAGGCTTCTTCGTGGCGAACATCAAGTCCCAGATCAAGCGGAACCGGCAGAACGAGAAGCGCCGGCTTCGCAACAAGGCCGTCAAGTCGTCCCTGAAGACCGCGGTCCGCAAGTTCCGCGAGGCCGCCGACCAGGGCAACGTCGACGACGCGCTCGTGGCGCTCCAGGCCGCCTCGCGGCAGCTCGACAAGGCCGTCAGCAAGGGCGTCATTCACAAGAACCAGGCCGCCAACCGGAAGTCGGCGATCGCCAAGCGCGCCGCCGCCCTGCAGGCCGCCGGCAAGTAAGTCCCTCGAGGGCTTCCCGCGCCGCATCTCCCCCACGGGAGGTGCGGCGTTTTCACATGCCCGGCCCCGCGCCGCCCGGCGCCGCGTCCTGAGCCTGTCCCGCGTCCGCCGCCCTGTGCGGCGGGCGTCGGGGTGCCGGGGTGCCGGGCCCGCCTCCTGTGCCCGGGCCCCGCGCCCGGCCCGCGTCCGCCGCTCTGTGCG
>NZ_KI866522.1:2514000-2534138 GCF_000511135.2 Microbispora sp. ATCC PTA-5024
CCTCCGGTCCGGCCGTACGACGCCGGACCTCGGGCAGGGCGAGCACCGCGAGGTTGACCGCGGCCACCAGCGCCGCCGCCGCGAGCAGCGGGGTCGCGGTCCCCGCCCAGGCGGCGACGGGAGCCGCGGCGGCGAGCCCGAGCGGACGCGCGGCGAAGGAGATCAGCGCGTCGAACGAGCCCACCCGGCCGAGCGCCCGCGGCTCGACGCGCTCCTGCACCGCCGTGTCCCACAGGGGGATCAGTATGCCCAGGCCCAGCATCGCGGCGACGTACGCGGCGATGACGACCGCGACCGGCGCGGGGACGGCGAAGGCGACGAGCGGGCACGTGTAGGCGAGGGCCCCGAGCGCGGTCACGGCGAGGGGCCGCCGGATCGGCAGCCGGGGCGCGGCGAACGTGCCGAGCACCGTCGCCACCGTCCCGGCCTGGGCGACCACCACCCACACGTACTCCCCGCCCAGCGCGCGCACGGCGATGACCGGGCCGAGGGTGAGCAGGACGCCGGCCCCGAGGTGCCAGGCGCCGTGGCCGAGGACGCTGACCAGGAACCATCGGTGCCGCCGCGCCTCCCGCCAGCCCTCCCCCAGGTCGTCCAGGAAGCGCTCACGCCGTGCGGTCGCCCGGGTGCCGGTGGCCAGTCCGCCCAAGGTGAGGGCCGACCCGGCGAACAGGGCACCGGTGAGCAGGAAGGACCAGCCGGCCCCGAGCCACAGCGTCAGTCCGCCCGCGAAGGCGGGGCCCGCGATCTGGGCGAGGCCGGTGGCCACCCCGATCCGGGCGTTCGCCCGCAGCCACCGATCGGCCGGCACCACGGCCGAGACGAGTGGCGAGACCGCCGGGACGCCGAAGGCCACGGCGGCTCCGGTGAGCGCCGCGAGCGCCGCCATCACGGCGACGGAGGGACGGCCGAACAGGAGCAGCGACCCGAGCGCCACCTGCGCGGCACACCGGACCAGGTCTGACACGAGGATCACCAGCCGCGGCGGGACCCGGTCCGCCATCACGCCGCCCACCGGCAGCAGCACGAGCATGGGCAGCATCTCGGCGGCGAGGACCACGCCGAGGTCGAGCGCGGAGCCGGTCGCCCTGATGACCGCGAGCGTCAGCCCGGTGGGGATGAGCGCGGTGGCCAGGGCCGCGACCGTGCGCCCGGCGATGAGACGCGTAATCATGACCACGAGGCTATTTCGCCAGCGAAAGATTCGTCAACGAAATTTTCGTCGGCGTATGCTGGGGGCGTGGACGACTCGGTGGACCGGCACATCGCCCGATGGCGCGGCAAGGCTCCCTTCGACGAGCGCGTGGAGGCGATCGCCACCCGGATGCAGTTCCTGGTGAAGTACTTCGCCCAGGCGAAGGACCACGCGCTGGCAGCGGTGGGGCTGCAGGACTACGAGTACGAGACCCTGCACCGGCTCGGATCCCGGGGCGAGGGGGGCCGGGTGGCGCCGTCGGAGCTCGCCGCCGAGCTGAAGGTCTCCCCGGCGGGCATGACGGGCAGGCTCGACACCCTGGAGAGGGCGGGGTTCGTGCGGCGCATCCGCAGCGAGGAGGACCGCCGCCGGGTCGACGTGGAGCTCACCGACGAGGGCCGCACCCTCTGGCTCAAGGCGATGGAACTGCGCGGCGAGGTCGAGGACGAGATGATCGGCGTCCTGGGCCCCGACGATCAGGACACTCTGGCGGCGCTGCTCAAGCGCATGCTCCTCCACATGGAGACCCGCGAGCGCTCTTGACCGTGATCCAGCGCCGGCCCCGGTCGGCTCAGCCGCCGCCTTCCCCCCGCCGCGGGCTTCTTCCTGTCACCCGTCGTCAGCGGCCGGTACGGCTGGAGACGATGACGTGGACGGCCTTCTCCATCGCGTATCCGGGGTCGGTTCCGCCACCCTTGACCTGTTCGTCGGCCGTGGCCACGGCCTGCATGGCGGCGGAGATCCCTTCCGGCCCCCAGCCGCCGAGCTGGCGCTTCACCCGGTCGATCTTCCACGGCGGCATCCCGACGAAGGAGGCCAGCTGGCCGCCCCGGAGGTTGCGGGGAGCGCCGCCCACCTTGGCGAGCGAGCGCAGGCCGCCGGCCAGCGCGCTGACGATCAGGACCGGGGCCACGCCTGTGGCGAGCGCCCACCTGAGCTGTTCGAGGGCCTCGCCGAGCTTCCCCTCGATGGCGAGGTCGGCGATGGTGAAGCCGCTGACCTCCGCCCGCCCCCGGTAGTAGCGGGCAACCGCGGCCTCGTCGATGGTCTTGCCCGCCGTGTCGAAGGCCAGCTGGCTGCAGGCGGCCGCCAGCTCTCTGAGGTCGCTTCCCACGGCCTCGAGAAGGGCCTGGGCCGCGGCGGGAGAGATGGTCCGCCCCTCACGCCGTACCTCGGCCTTGATGAAGTCGAGCCGCTCCCCCGGCTTGGTCGGCTTGGCCACGGTGACGACCTCAGCGCCCGCCTTCTTCACGCCGTCGACCAGGGCCTTGCCCTTCACTCCGCCCGGGTGGGCGAGCACCAGCACGGTGTCCTCGGACGGGTGCGCCGCGTACTTCACCACCTCGGCGATGACGTCCTTCGACAGGTCCTGCGCCGACCGGACCACCACCACGGAGCGGTCGCCGAACAGGGACGGGGACGCCAGCTGCACCAGCTCCCCCGGCTCCATCTTCCCCCCGGCCAGGTCGTGGATCTCGGCCTGCGCGTCGGCCTCGCGGACCGCCGACACGACGGCGGCGACCGCCCGGTCCGCCAGGAACTCCTCGTCGCCGACGACCAGGGTCACGGGTGCAGGGTTGGCCATGTCACGCAGCATGCCACGCCGAGCCGCCCCCGGCACATCGACCCATGCCGCCCCCGACATCCGACCGCGTCGCCCTCGCGGATGCTCATGACCGCCGAAGGGATGCGCCGGGGACATCCACCGGCGCGACGGCGGTAGCGGGATGGGCCTACCGGCCTGACTCGGGCGCGAGGGCACGGGCAAGGGGCGGTCAGGGGCGTCCTGGCCGTGAAGGCCGAGGGGGCGTCCTGGCGGCGGGGGCCGGCTCGGAGCGTCCTTGGCCGGCTCAGGGAGTGCCTTCGCCGGGCTCAGGGGGTGCGAGGACCTCGGGCGACGACGGCGAGGCGGCCGCCGGTGGAGACGACGGCGAGGTCGCCGGACAGGTCGGTGCGGTAGGTCCGCATGCCGAGCCAGGCCAGGCGGCGCAGCGTCAGAGGAGCAGGATGACCGTAGTCGTTGACGGCGCCGACGCTGATCAGGGCGGCCCGCGCATGGGTGGCCCCGAGGAACGCAAGGTCCTGGCGCGACGAACCGTGATGCGGGACCTTGAGCACGTCCACCCGGGGCACCCCGCGGCGCAGCAGGTCCGCCTGGGCCTCGTTCTCAAGGTCTCCGGCGAGGAGGGCCGACCCAACGACCGCGCCCCGCCGGTCGAACCACCGGGCCAGGAGCACCACGCTGCCGTTGTTCGCGACCGCGCCCTCGCCTGCGCCCTCGGGCTGGACGCCGGGGGGTGGGGCGAGCACCGTGAGCTCCGCCGGGCCGAACCGCCAGCGGGTGCCGGGCGGCGTGACCCCCTCCGGGATCCTGCGCGCCTTGAGCTGCCAGGAGACGCGGGCGGCCTCACCCGCGGGCACCCGCTCCGGGCTCATGACGACCCCGCCGACGCTTCTTCCTCTCAACACTCCGGGGAGGCCGCCCACATGATCGAGGTGGGGATGCGTCAGCACCATCAGGGGCACCTGGCGGACACCGAGGTCGCACAGGCACCGGTCGACGGCCCCCGGCTCGGGCCCGGCGTCGACGACCACCGCCTTGCCCTGGCCGGCCGACACGGCCATCGCATCTCCCTGTCCGACGTCGCAGACCACCAGCAGCCACCCCGGCGGCGGCCAGTTCACGGCCACCGGAACGACGACCAGGACGGCGAGCAGGGCACCGGCCGCCAGCGCGACCGCGACGCGCCTGCCCACCCTGTGGCGCAGCAGCAGCCAGGCCACCGCGGCGACGGCGGCGAGGAGCGCGAGCCCCGGCAGGCCGCCCGGCCAGGACGCGGTGGCGAGCGGCAGTCTCGCCGCATGTTCGGCGACCGTGATGATCCAGCCCGCCGCCAGGCCCGCGGGGCGGACGACGAGCCGGGCCAGGTCCATGCTCATAGGGGCCACGATCGCCGCGGCGAAGCCCAGCACGGTCGCGGGCGCCACCGCCGGCTCCGCCAGCAGGTTGGCGGGGATGGCCGCCGCGTCGAGGCGGCCCGACATCAGCACGAGCAGCGGGAGCACGGCCATCTGCGCCGCGGCCGGGACGGCCAGGGCCTCGGCGAGCAGGGCGGGCACGCGTACGGCCAGGCGGTCGCGCCAGCGAGGGGCGAGCACGAGGATGCCGCCGGTGGCGAACACCGACAGGGCGAAGCCGTACTGCCGGGCCAGGCCCGGATCGAACAGGATCAGCCCGAGGACGGTCGCCGACAGGGCGGTGAGTCCGTCCCGGGAACGACCGGAGCCGAGAGCGACGGCCGCCACCGTGCCCATGACGAGGGCGCGCAGCACGCTGGGCGACGGCCGCGCGACGACGGCGAAGGCGAGCATCGCCACCACGGCCACCACGGCCCGCACGCGCAGGGACATCCCGGCCAGGCGGGCGACCGCCAGCGCGGCCGCCGCGATCAGCGCGAGGTTCGTCCCCGAGACGGCCGTGAGATGGCTCAGCCCGGCGTCCTTGAAATCGCGGGTGACCTGCTCGTCCATGCGCGACACGTCGCCGGTCACCAGGCCGGGCAGCAGCCCACGCTGGTCGGGAGGCAGGACGTCGCTCGCCTCGCGCAGCCCTGCCCGCAGCGCTCCGGCGGCCCTTTGCAGCGCCGAGGGCTCGGACAGGGGCTCGGGCGGCCCGCGGACGAACATGACGGCGGCCGTCAGTTCGCCCGGCTCGCCCACGGCCAGGCGTCCGCGCACCCGGAGCCGCTGGCTCGGCAGGAGGGCGGCCCACGAGTCGCCCGAGCCGAGCAGCAGCACCGGCGCGTCGACGGAGAACCGTTCGCCCGGCGCGCTCACCGTGACCATGCGTGCCTCGGCGATCGCGGTGTCCCGCCGCGCGACCCCGCCTCGATGCGGCCGGATGCGCGGATCCCCGGTGAGGACCACCTCGGCCGTCACCGTCTCCTGACGGGCGGCCAGCGCCGGGACGGGCCCGCTCGTCACAGCGTGCACCTTCAGCGCGACCACGGCCGCGGTCGCCGCCACACACACCGACGCCCCGAGCCCCACCGTGACCAGCCGGCGCCCCGTGGCGGAGAGAGGACCACCGCCTCCGCGGACGACCGCGCCCGGATCCCCTGCGCGGAGGACCGTGCCTGCACCGCCTCTGCGGAGCAGGGTGCCACGACCAGCCCCGCGAGCGATCGTGTCCAGAGCGCCTCCGAGCAGCCCGTCCGCACTGCCTCCGCGGAGCAGCCCGCCGGGATCCCCTGTGCGGGGGTTCGCTCCCGCGGACGGCGCCGCGCCCTGGTGACTCGCCGAACGCCACACCGGCTGTCCGGAGCCTGCACGCCCGCCGGACGCCCGGAGAACGATCAGGCCCACAGCGGAGGCCAGGCCGGTCACCGCGGCGACGAGGACCCCGGCGAGGGCGGGGCAACCCAGCAACACGAGGGCCGTCACCCATGCGGACGCAGCCGGGGCCGCGAGCGCCACCGGGACGCCACGCGCCGCGTCCTTGTCCGGCTCGTCCGGGCTCTCACTCAGCCGCCGGGCCGAGATCGGCGGGGTCATACGGCGACCTTGTCGCGCAACTCGGCGAATTTTCTCTCACCGATGCCGGAGACCTGCTGCAACTGGTCCACGGACTGGAATCCGCCGTGGGCGGTCCGGAACTCGACGATGCGCTGGGCGAGGACGTCTCCCACGCCCGGCAACGTGTTGAGCTGTTCGACCGTGGCGGTGTTGAGGTTCACCGGGGTGCCGTCGGTGCCGGGGAGGGGCTGCGGTCCCTGTCCGCTCCCGCCCGCCTGGCCCGCGGGCGCGCCCACAACGATCTGTTCGCCGTCCACCAGGCGTCGTGCGAGGTTGACGCCGCCGGGGTCCGCGCCCCGGCGCACGCCCCCGGCCGCTTTGATCGCGTCGACCACCCGCGACCCGGCGGGCAGCGAGAGGACGCCCGGCCTGCGGACCTTCCCCGTCACGTACACGATCACGACGGACGTCGTGGCCGGTGAGGGGGGCGTCCCGCCGCCCGAGCCCGACGCGGCCGCGTTCCCGGGCACGGGAGCGCCTCCGGCACCGGACCCGCCGGCACCCCCGGTTCCGGCACCGCCCGCGCCGTCGGAGACCGCGGCGGACAGTGCCCCGGAGACGGGGACCGGTGGGGCGATCGGCTCGGCGATCGGGCGCGACCGCCAGGCCAGCACTCCGGCCACAGCCGCGGCGACGATCCCGAGGACGACCAGGACCCGCAGGCCGGGCGTTCCCGGATCCAGGCGCGGCGTCATCAGGCCGAGCCGTGTCCGGCCCGCCGCCGACAGTTCCTCCAACCGTGTCCGCATCGGCGGCTCCTCCGTCTCCCCGGCGTGCTCCGGCCGCGACCACCTCGAAGCCGCCGCCGCGTCATGGAACTCCTCCAGCCATTGCGTGGTCGGTTCCGGCCTCTCCCCGAACCCCTCCCGTCCGGACGGCTCCCGTAGCACCTCGAACTCCGGGCGCGACCGTCGCGAAGTCTCCGGGTCTCCGAACCCCTCCGGCCACGGCTCGGACGGCTCGGGTGCCTCGTCGAACTCCAGGCGCGACCGACACGGCTCCGCCAACTCCGCCAACTCCGCCAACTGGGCCAACCACGGCTCAGTCGGCTCCGGCCTCTCACCGAGAGCCTCCTGCGGCGGCAGGGGCGGCTCAGCCACCTCGGATCCCGGCGCGCGCCGCACGGGCCCCGGGTCGCCCGCACGCCAGCCCGACTCCTCGTACGACTCGGACGGCGGGTCTGATTCGGCGCGGGCGGTCCACAGGGCCGGCGATCGCGCGGGCGGTCCTCCGGCGAACGGGACGGCCTCCCAGGTCTCGTACGCCAGCCCCTCCCAGGGCACATCGGAGGCGAGAGCCGTACGGCCGAAGGACGGCGGCGGGCCGGGCGGGGACGGCGAGGAGCGGATGCGTGCCGAGGGCGGATCGAGGGGCGGCGCGGACGTCAGGGCCCGCAGCCGTGTCCGGGCAGTGTCGCGCGCAGTCCGCTGCTCCTTGCTTCGCACGATCGCGACGGTAGGCGCCCCTCACGTCCCCGCTCCCGCCCGAACGTCACTCTGTGGACAGCCGCGACTTGACGTCGGCGCTGTCGTGACAGAGGAATTTCTATTCCGCTGGGACGATCGTGACGCCGAGCATGCCGGGGCCGGCGTGGGCCCCGAGGACGGGGCCGACCTCCACCACCCTCAGGCCCGTGAGCCCGGGCAGCCGGGCGGACAGGCTCGCGGCGAGCGCGTCCGCCCTGGTCGCGGCCATCAGGTGCTGCACCGCGACCTCGACCTGCCGCTCCCCCGCGGCGGCGACGACCAGGTCCTCCAGACGGGCGATGGCGCGGCTCGCCGTCCGCACCCGTTCGAGCAGGGTGATGGCGCCGTCGCCCAGGTGCAGTAGCGGCTTGATCGACAGTGCGGAGCCGACGAGGTTCGTCACCATGCCGATGCGCCCGCCGCGCCGCAGGTGGTCCAGGGTGTCGACGTAGAAGAAGGTCCGCGACTCCTCCGCGCGGCGGCGGGCGGCTGCCGCGGTCTCGTCGACCCAGCCTCCGGCGTTCGCCACGCGGGCCGCGGCGAGCACGGCGAATCCCAGGCCCATGGCGATCGACCTGCTGTCGACCACCTCGACCGGCACGGGCGCCTCCCGGGCCGCGAGGCGGGCGGACTCCACGGTGCCCGACATCGCCCCCGACAGGTGCACGGACACCACGCCGGCGGCTCCCTGTGCCGCGGCCTCCTTGTACACGTCGGAGAACCGTTCGGGAGCGGGCCGGGAGGTCGTGACGGGACTCTGGTCGCGCAGCGCGCGGGCCAGGGCCTCGCCGTCGAGCGGGCCGCCCTCGTCGAACTCCCGGTCGCCCACGACGACGTGCACCGGGACGACCGCGATGCCCCACCTCGCCGTCTCGTCCACGCCCAAGTACGCGGTGGAATCCGTGACGACAGCGACAGATGGTGACATATCGCGAGATTACCCGTAAGTGATCCTCGGGCAACCGGCCGCGCACAACGCAACCGGCCGCGGACAACGAAGCCGCGGGGCGGGCCGTTACTGGACGGGCGTGCCGCCGCGCCACACGCGGCGCGGCTTGAGGCCGAACGACCAGGCGAACGCGCCCTCGTGGTCGGCGTCCCACTGGACGATGTCCGCGAGCCGCCCGGGAGCGAGGATGCCGCGGTCGGGTGCTCCGAGGACCTGGGCGCCGCCCAGCGTGGCGGCCCGCAGCGCGTCGCCCACGCTCATGCCGAACGCGGCGACCGCGAGGCTGATGACCAGCGACATCGAGGTGATGCCGCAGTGGCCGGGGTTGTGGTCGCTGCCGAGCGCGACCGGCACGCCCTGGGCGATCATCCGCCGCACCGGCGGGAGGTGGCCGACCTGGAGGGCCGACCCGGGGCAGACGACCGCCGGCACGCCGTACCGGGCCATCAGCGCGATGTCCTCGTCGGAGGAGTGGTGGAGCAGGTCGGCCGACGCGCAGCCCATCTCGGCGGCCAGCTGGACCGCGCCGCGCCTGTTGTAGGCGCCCGCGTGGATGCGGGGCATGAGACCCACGTTGCGCCCGGAGGCCAGCACCCAGCGGGCCTCCTCGGCGGTGAAGTGCCCGTCGTCGCAGTAGACGTCGACGCTGTCGGCGCCCGCGGCCGCGGCGTCCGCGCACCAGGAGGCGGCGGCCTCGACGTAGTCGCGCTGGCGGCCGAAGTACTCCGGCGGGACGACGTGCGCCGCGAGGAACGTCACGTGGACCCGCGGCATCATCGGCTCTTTCTCCAGCTCACGGAGCAGCCGGACGTCGGCGAGCTCGCCGTCGCGGGTGAGGTGGTAGCCGGTCTTCGCCTCGACGGTGGTGGTGCCGCCGAGCAGCCAGTCGCGCAGCCGCTCGCGGACGCCGTTGCACAGGGTCCACGGGTCGGTGCCGCGGGTCACGGTGACGGTCGAGCCGATGCCGCCGCCCGCGGCGGCGATGGCCGAGGAGCTGGATCCGCCGGACCGCATGGCCATCTCGGCGTACCGGTTGCCGGCGTAGACGGGGTGGGTGTGGGCATCGATGAGCCCCGGCGTGACGAGGGCGCCGCCCAGGTTCTCCACGTGGTCGACGTCGACGATGTCGTCGACGACCCCGGGGACGCTCTGCGGGAGGTCCGCGGCCCTGCCGACCCAGGCGATGCGGTCGTTGTGGACCAGGATCGCGGCGTTGCTGCAGACATCGTGCCCGGTCCACAGCCGGCCGATGTTGGTGAGAAGCCGAACGGTCATCCGACCACCTGCCTGGCTGCCCGGGGCACCGGAAGGGACCGGCTCGCGGGCGCCACGCCCGCCGGGTCCGCCTGGTGTCCGGACGTCATTGGGGGGTCTCCTGCCTCATCCGCACCGTGTTGCTGTGCGATGACCCTACCGCCCGGGGCTCACGAACCCGGGCGATTCAGTTCAGTTACGTTATTTCACAGGTGGGTTCGATGTACAGGGTTATCGAGAAGAACACAGCTTCGCCTCAGGGGAACCGGGACGCACCATCAGTCCCGCCGGCACCGGTAGCCCCTGGTGGGGACCGGTGACCCACTCGCGCCTCGAACGTGTGACCGCACTGCCTGGTGTCATTTTGTTACCCACGCCATAAGGTCTCATTAGGCTTTCCTTATCGTAGCAAGGGCGACGACCGCCGGGCCACCACGACGAGGCGTGTCGCGGCGGCCGGGTGTCGCCCCCGCACGTGGGGCCCCGGGCCGGGCCGGAGACGGGTCAGACGGTCTCGACGGGCTTCGCCACGCGGTCGAGCTCGGCGAACAGGCCGGACAGGACGCGGGCGTGCAGGATCGTCCCGTCTCCGGTGTGCTCCAGCGACAGCACCTCGCCCTCGCTGTGGGCGCGCGCGACGAGGTCTCCCCTGTCGTACGGCACCAGCATGCGGATCTCGTGGTCGAGACGGGGCAGCTCGCGCTCGATCGCGGCCATCAGCTCACCCATGCCGGAGCCGGTGCGCGCGGACACGACCACGCTGTGCCGTTCCTTCATCGTGAGCCGCGACAGCACCACCGGGTCGGCGGCGTCGGCCTTGTTGACGACCACGATCTCCGGGATGTGCCGGGCGCCCTCGATCTCGGCCAGCACCTCGCGCACGGCCGCGATCTGGGACTCGGGGTCGGGGTGGGACCCGTCCACGACGTGCAGGATCAGGTCGGCGTCGCCGACCTCCTCCAGCGTCGACCGGAACGCCTCGACGAGCTGGTGCGGCAGGTGCCGGACGAACCCGACGGTGTCCGCCAGCGTGAAGACGCGCCCCTCCGGCGTGCGGGCCCTGCGGACGGTCGGGTCGAGGGTCGCGAACAGCGCGTCCTCGACCAGGACGCCGGCCCCCGTCAGCCGGTTGAGCAGCGACGACTTGCCGGCGTTGGTGTAGCCGGCGATCGCGACCGCGGGGACCTCGCGCGACTGCCTGCGGTGCCGCTTCGTCACCCGGGCCGTCGACATCTCCTTGATCTGCCGCCGCAGCTTCGCCATCCGCTCGCGGATCCGCCGCCGGTCCAGCTCGATCTTGGTCTCACCGGGGCCGCGGCCGCCGATGCCGACGCCGCCCGCCGCGCGTCCGCCGACCTGCCGGGACAGGTTGCCACCCCAGCCGCGCAGGCGGGGCAGCAGGTACTGCAGCTGGGCCAGCTCGACCTGGGCCTTGCCCTCGCGGCTCTTGGCGTGCTGGGCGAAGATGTCGAGGATCAGGGCCGTACGGTCGATGACCTTGACCTTGACGACCTCCTCCAGCTGACGCAGCTGGCCGGGGGTCAGCTCACCGTCGCAGATGACGGTGTCGGCGCCGCCGGCGGCGACGATGTCGCGCAGCTCGATCGCCTTGCCCGAGCCGATGTAGGTGGCCGGGTCGGGCCGGTCGCGGCGCTGGATCAGCCCTTCGAGGACCTGCGACCCCGCCGTCTCGGCGAGGAGCTTGAGCTCCTGCAGGGAGTTCTCCGCGTCGACGATCGTGCCGTCGGTCCACACGCCCACGAGCACGACCCGCTCCAGGCGGAGCTGACGGTATTCGACTTCCGTGATGTCTTCGAGCTCTGTCGACAGACCCGCTACGCGACGGAGCGCCTGGCGCTCTTCGAGATCGTAATCGCCCACTGCGTGGTCTTCGGGCTCGTATCGCATATATGTCATCTCTACTAGACGAACAATCCGACACCCAGGTGTCTTCCCCCAGATGGTGGCACGACGCCAGGTCCCCTCGCACTCCGTTATGCCCCGGGAGGAACCGGCCCGCCCAACCCCGCCTGCGACGGGTCTCAGGCGCGCAGGACCTTCGCGTCGCCGGTGCCGGTCCTCACGACGATCGTGCGCGGGGCCGACGGGTCCTGCGCCACCTGCACCGTGCGGTCCCCGACGCCGGTCTCGGTGGTGACGTTGTACGACTCGGACGGCACCCACACCACGCCGTCGCCCGACCCGGTCTCCACCTGGACCTGGTCCGGCACGGTCGCGAACCGCAGCCGGACCTCGCCCGACCCGGTCTCGGCCGTCACCCGCTTCCCGCCGAGCCCCCGGGCGTCGATGTCGCCGGATCCGGACGAGGCCTGCACCGGCCCGGTGAGCCGCCGCAGCGTGATGTTCCCCGACCCGCTGTCGAGCCGCACGTCGAGACCGCGTGGCACCTCCACCTTGTAGTCGACGGAGCAGGACCGGCACCGGTAGCTCAGGGTGAGGGTCCCCCCGCTCACGCTGTGCCCGTTCCCCGGCCGGTCGCCCCGCCAGTGGACGGTCTCGGTGACGTGCACCCCCGCCCGGTCCGACTCCTCGATCACCAGGTCGCCCGAGCCGGTGTGCGCGTCGACCACGTTCACGCCGTCCACGTCGTACGACTGTGTGGCCTGCTCGCCGCCGAAGCCCACGTTCACGTCGCACGCGGCGACGGCCAGGCCCAGGCCCAGGACCGCCCCCGCGACCATCATCGTCTGCTTCCTCATATCCGTGATTCTTCGGCGGCCGGCGTCGCCCGCCCATCGGGGAAGCCCCCGAGCCCTCCCTGAGCCGCCCCTCACGTTGACCCTCTTTCCGGCCGTGGGATAGCGTCGATTCCACTTCACAGAAGAGACTTTCCGCATCGTGGAAGGATAGCCGAATGGACGGCGTTGAGATCAGGGGTCCCCTGCTCGATCGTTTCGACGAGATCCTCACCCCCGAGGCCCTCGGCTTCGTGGCCACGCTGCAGCGGGAGTTCGATCCGCGTCGGCGGGAGCTGCTGGCCGCCCGGCAGGCGAGGCAGGCCGACCTGTCGGCCGGGGGGACGCTCGACTTCCTGCCCGAGACCGCGCACGTCCGCGAGTCCGAGTGGCGGGTCGCGCCCCCGGCCCCCGGCCTGGAGGACCGCCGCGTCGAGATCACCGGCCCGGTCGACCGGAAGATGACGATCAACGCGCTCAACTCGGGCGCGAAGGTCTGGCTCGCCGACTTCGAGGACGCCAACGCCCCCACCTGGGAGAACACGGTCAACGGGCAGATCAACCTGCGCGACGCCCTCGACCGCGCCATCGACTTCACCGCGGGCGGCAAGTCGTACGCGCTGCGGCCCGACGAGGAGCTCGCCACGATCGTGGTCCGGCCGCGCGGCTGGCACCTCACGGAGAAGCACATCCTCGTCGACGGCGAGGAGGCGTCGGGATCGCTCGTCGACTTCGGGCTGTACTTCTTCCACTGCGCCCGGCGGCAGATCGACAAGGGCCGCGGGCCGTACTTCTACCTGCCGAAGATGGAGTCGCACCTGGAGGCGCGGCTCTGGAACGACGTGTTCGTCCGGGCCCAGGAGCTGCTGGGCGTCCCCCGGGGCACCATCCGCGCGACCGTCCTGATCGAGACCTACCCCGCGGCGTTCGAGATGGAGGAGATCCTCTACGAGCTGCGGGAGCACTCGGCGGGCCTGAACGCCGGCCGCTGGGACTACCTGTTCAGCGTCATCAAGAAGTTCCGCACCCGGGGGCGGGAGTTCCTGCTGCCCGAGCGGAACGCGGTGACGATGACGGCGCCGTTCATGCGCGCCTACACCGAGCTGCTCGTCCGCACCTGCCACAAGCGGGGCGCGCACGCCATCGGCGGCATGGCGGCCTTCATCCCGTCCCGCCGCGACCCCGAGGTCAACGAGATCGCGCTGGAGAAGGTGCGGGCCGACAAGACCCGGGAGTCCGGCGACGGCTTCGACGGATCGTGGGTGGCCCACCCCGACCTGGTGCCGATCTGCCGCGAGGTGTTCGACGGCGTCCTCGGCGACCGGCCCAACCAGCTCGACCGCCTCCGCGACGACGTGCGCGTGACCGCGGAGGACCTGCTGGCCGTGTCGAAGACGCCGGGACAGATCACCGAGGCGGGCCTGCGCAACAACGTCGACGTGGCGCTGCGCTACCTGGCGGCCTGGATGGGCGGGCTCGGCGCGGTGGCCATCCACAACCTCATGGAGGACGCGGCGACCGCCGAGATCTCCAGGTCCCAGATCTGGCAGTGGATCCACAACGACATCCAGCTCGCCGACACGGGCGCCGTCGTCACGAAGGACCTCGTCCAGCGGATCATCGAGGAGGAGCTCGCGAAGATCGCCTCCGAGCCCGGCTACGACGAGGACCTGTACGGCCAGGCCAAGGCGCTGTTCACGGAGGTGGCCCTCGACGACGACTTCGCCGAGTTCCTCACGCTCCCGGCGTACGCCCGCCTGCCGTGACGTCCGTCCCGCCGCGTCCGGAACATCGGGAGTGCCGGTTCGGCGGCGGTGCGAGATGATTCAAGAGGAACACACCGGCCCGGGCGGCACGTTCCGCCCGGGTCACGCGGGGAGGAGCGGGACCCGATGTCGACCCTCGAACGGCTGACGGCGCGCCTGGGCGCGGCCCTCCCGCCGGAGGCCGTGATCACCGACCCGGTCCGCCTGCGCACGTACGAGTGCGACGGGCTGACCTACCACCGTGCCACTCCCGGCGTGGTCGTGCTGCCCGAGACGGCCGAGCAGGTGGCCGCCGTCGTCCGGCTCTGCGCCGAGTTCGGCGTGCCGTTCGTCGCCAGGGGGTCGGGGACGGGCCTGTCGGGCGGCGCGCTGCCCCGCACCGACGGCGTCCTGATCGTCACCTCGCGCATGCGGCGGATCCTGGAGATCGACGTCGCGGGCCGCAGGGCCGTCGTCGAGCCGGGCGTGACCAACCTGGCCATCACCGAGGCCGTACGCGACCAGGGGTACTACTACGCCCCCGACCCCTCCAGCCAGCAGATCTGCTCCATCGGCGGCAACGTCGCCGAGAACTCGGGCGGCGCCCACTGCCTGAAGTACGGCTTCACGGTCAACCACGTTCTCGCCCTGCAGGTGGTCACTCCCGACGGCGAGATCGTCGAGCTGTCCGAGCAGGACGCGGGCTACGACCTGCTCGGCGCGTTCATCGGCTCCGAGGGCACGCTCGGCATCGCCACCGCGATCACCGTTCGGCTGTCGCGGGCGCCGGAGGCCGTCACGACGCTGCTGGCGGCCTTCACGGACATCGAGTCGGGCGGCCAGGCCGTGTCCGCCGTGATCGCGGAGGGCGTGGTCCCGGCCGCCATCGAGATGATGGACGCCCTCGCGATCGAGGCGGCGGAGGCCGCCGTGCACTGCGGCTACCCGCCGGGCGCCGGGGCCGTCCTCGTGGTCGAGCTGGACGGGCCGCGCGCCGAGGTGGAGCGGCAGTTCACCGCCGTCGAGCGGATCTGCCGGGACACCGGGGCCTTCGAGGTGCGCGTGGCGGCCTCGGCCGAGGAGCGCGCGGCGATCTGGAAGGGCCGGAAGTCGGCCTTCGCCGCCGTCGGCCGCATCAGCCCGGCGTACATCGTGCAGGACGGGGTCGTGCCGCGGACCGCGCTCCCCGAGGTGCTGGCCGGGATCGACCGGCTCCAGGACGAGTACGGCATCCGGGTGGCGAACGTCTTCCACGCCGGGGACGGCAACCTGCACCCGCTCGTGCTGTTCGACGACAGCGTGCCCGGCGAGGGCGAACGCGCCGAGGCCGCCAGCGGGCGCATCCTCGACCTGTGCATCGAGCACGGCGGCTCGATCACCGGCGAGCACGGCGTCGGCGTGGACAAGGCCCGCTACATGCCCCGGATGTTCACCCCGGACGACCTCGACACCATGCAGCTCGTCCGCTGCGCCTTCGACCCGGGAGGGCTGGCGAACCCGGGCAAGGTCTTCCCCACCCCGCGCCTGTGCGGCGAGGTCCCGGGTGTCCGCAGGGGCGTCCACCCGCTCGTCGAGGCCGGCCTCGCGGAGCAGTTCTGATGGACGGCGCGCGGGACCTGAGGAGCGACGAGACGACCGAGCAGGCGGGCAAGGCCCTGGCCGCGTCGGGGGTGGCCGTCCGCGCGGCCGGCGCCGACGACGCGGTGGCGGGCGTGCCGCCGCGGTGGGTGGCGCTGCCGGAGACGGCCGAGGAGATCGCGGCCGTGCTGCGCGTGAGCGCGGAGCACGATCTCGCGGTCGTCCCGGTCGGCGGCGGCACCAAGCTGCACTGGGGCGCCCCGCCGTCCCGCTGCGACGTGCTGCTCGACACCTGCTGCCTGAACGAGGTGGTCGAGCACGAGGCGGGCGACCTCGTGGTCCGGGCGCAGGCCGGGCTGACGGTCGAGGCGCTGGCCGAGGCGCTCGCCGCGAAGGGACAGGAGCTCGCCCTCGACGTCCCCCTGCCGGGCACCACGATCGGCGGCCTGGTCGCCACCGCGATCGCCGGGCCGCGCCGGTTCCGGTACGGCACGGTGCGCGACCTGCTCATCGGCATCACGGTCGTGCTGGCCGACGGGACGATCGCGCACGCGGGCGGCAAGGTCGTCAAGAACGTCGCCGGCTACGACCTCGGCAAGCTCTTCACCGGCTCGTACGGCACGCTGGGCGTGGTCGCGGACGCCACGTTCCGGCTGCACCCGCTGCCGCCGTCGCGCACCTTTGCCGCCGCCTCCTTCGCCCGTCCCGTGCGGCCCGGGCCCGGCGGCGGCGCCTCGGAGGAGGCGACCGCGCCGGAGGCCGTGCGCCTGGCCGGCGAGCTGCAGACGGCGCTCGCGGCCGCCGCCGGATCGCAGGCCGAGCCGGTCGCCATAGAGCTGGACTGGCCCGACGTGACCGGCCCCGCCACGGTGGCCGTCCTCGTGGAGGGCGCCGCCGCGGCCGAGCGGGCGGACGCCGTACGCGCACTCCTCGGCCCCGAGGCCCGGACGGACGGGGAGCGCCCCGGCTGGTGGGGCCGCCTCCCGTCCGCGCCGCCCCTCTCACGCGACGGCGCGCGAGCCGAGACGGATGTCGGCGACGAGGAGCCGCCGGCCGGGCGGGGCGAGACGTTACTGGAGCTGAGGGCGTCGCCGTCCCGGATGGCGGGCGCGCTCGCCGCCGTCCACGTGACGGCGCTGGAGACCGGGACGCCGGCGGCCGTCCGGGGCTCGGCGCCCGCCGGGGTCGTCCACGTCGCCCTGCGCGCGGACGCCGGACGGGCCGCCCGGTTCGCCGACGCCCTCCGCGCCCGGGTCGAGGCGGCGGACGGCCGTCTGGTGGTGCTGTCCGCGCCCCCGGAGGCCGGCGACGGGCTGGACCGCTGGGGACGCGTCGGCGCGCTCGCGCTGATGCGGCGGGTCAAGGAGCGCTTCGACCCCGGCGGCCGGATGTCGCCCGGACGGTTCGTGGGAGGGATCTGATGGACCCCGAGCTGATCAAGGACTGCGTGCACTGCGGGTTCTGCCTGCCCACCTGCCCCACGTACGTGCTGTGGGGCGAGGAGATGGACTCCCCGCGCGGGCGCATCCACCTGATGGGCCAGCACGTGGCCGGCACGCCGCTCACCAGCGAGATGGCCGGCCACTTCGACGCCTGCCTCGGCTGCATGGCGTGCGTGACCGCCTGCCCGTCGGGGGTGCGCTACGACCGCTTGATCGAGGAGACCCGCGCGGTGGTCGAGCGGGAGCACGATCGGACGCCCGAGGAGCGCGCGATCCGGGCGATGGTGTTCGCGCTGTTCCCCTACCGCCGACGGTTGCGGATGATGCGGCTGCCGATGGCGCTGAGCAGGCGGCTCCAGCCGTTCCTCGACCGGGTGAACCCGTCCCTCGGCGCGATGGCCGAGCTCGCGCCGCCGCCTGCCCGGCCCGTACGGCTCCCGCCGCTGGTCAGGGCGCGCAGGCGGCGCAGGGCCCGGGTGGGGCTGCTGACCGGGTGCGTGCAGGGGGAGTTCTTCCCGCAGGTCAACGCCGCGACGGCCCGGGTGCTGGCGCTGGAGGGGTGCGACGTCGTGATCCCGCAGGGCCAGGGCTGCTGCGGCGCGCTCTCGGTGCACTCGGGACGGCCGGCCGAGGCCCGCCGGTTCGCCCGGCGCACGATCGCCGCGTTCGAGCGGGCGGGCGTGGACGCCGTCGTGGTGAACGCGGCCGGCTGCGGGTCGAGCATGAAGGAGTACGCCGACCTGCTCGCGGACGACCCGGCGTGGCGGGAGCGGGCCGAGGCGATGCGGACGCTCGACCTGGCCGAGTTCCTGGTCGAGCTCGGGCCGCTGGCCGGGCGGCACCCGCTGCCGGTCTCGGTCGCCTACCACGACGCCTGCCATCTGGCCCACGCGCAGGGCGTGCGGTCCCAGCCCCGCGCGCTGCTGGGCGGGATCCCTGAGCTGGAGCTGCGCGAGATCGCGGAGTCGGCCGTCTGCTGCGGGTCGGCCGGCACCTACAACCTGTTCCAGCCCGAGCCCGCCCGCGAGCTGGGCGACCGCAAGGCCGAGCGGGTGCTCGCCACGGGCGCCGACCTTCTCGTGTCGGCCAACCCCGGCTGCACGATGCAGATCGCGGCGGCCGTGCGGCGGGCGGGGAAGGGCGAGATCCGGGTAGCGCACACCGTGGAGGTGCTCGACGCCTCCCTGCGGGGCCTCGGCCCCGGCACGCTGGGCCGGGCCGGGCGACGGGCGAGGGGGAACGCGTGACCGTGCAGAGCGTCGACAGGGCGCTCGACGTGCTGGAGGCCCTGTCGGAGCACGGCGGCCAGGCCGGGCTGTCGGAGATCGCCGCGAGGACCGGCCTGCCGTACGGGACGATCCACCGGCTGCTGCAGACGCTGCTCGCGCGGGGGTACGTCCGGCAGGAGTCGGACCGGCGCTACGCCCTCGGCGGCGCCCTCGTGCGCATCGGCGGGGCGGCCGAGCGGATGCTCGCCGTGTGGGCCGAGCCGTACCTCGCCCGGCTGGTCGAGCTGACCGGCGAGACGGCCAACCTGGCCGTCCTGGAGGGCGACTTCGTCGTGTACGTGGCCCAGGTGCCGTCCCCGCGCCGGTTGCGGATGTTCGCCGAGGTGGGCCGCCGCGTGCTCCCGCACAGCACGGCCGTCGGCAAGGTCCTGCTCGCCGAGCGGCCCGACGCCGCCGCCGTGTTCCAGCGCACCGGGCTGCCCCGCCGCACCGAGCGGACGATCACGGCGGTCGGCGCGATGCTGGAGGAGCTCGACCGGGTGCGGGCCCGGGGGTACGCGCTCGACCTGGGCGAGGAGGAGAGCGGCGTGCACTGCATGGCGGTGCCCGTCCACGACGGCGGCCGCACGTTCGCGGCGATGTCGGTCTCCGGCCCGGCCGAGCGCATCGACGCCGTCGAGCGCGAGGAGCTCGCGGCGGACCTCCGCAAGGTCGCCGACGACTTCGGGACCGCCGTCTTCCGCGCCTGAGCGCCGGGACCTCCCCGCGGGGACGGGTCGTCGGGGAGGATGGGGGGCATGTGCCGAAGCATCAAGACCCTGCGCCCGCCCTTCACCGACGAGGTGACCCAGGAGGACATCCGCGCGGCGGCCCTGCAGTACGTGCGGAAGATCTCCGGGTTCCGCGCCCCCGCCGCCCACAACGCGGAGGCGTTCGACCAGGCCGTCGAGGCGGTCACCCGGGCGAGCGCCGCGCTGCTGGAGTCGCTGGAGGTCCGCGGCGCCCGCCCCCGCGAGACCGCCTGACCGTGGGCCGCGACCACGGCGGGTCCCTGACGCGCGTGGCCCGCGACCACGGCGGGTCCCTGACGCGGGGCTGACCAGAACACGAGGGGAACCGGACCCGGCGCTCCGGCGGAGTACCGGGTGACGGGCGCGACCGCGCCCTACGGAAGGATTCCCCTATGAACGGACAAATCGGGTGGTGAGTACGGCCTCGGGGCGGGACACCCACGCCTGGAGACAGCCGTCCCCGCCCGCTCCGCCCTTCGATCCCGGCGGGCCGCCGCCCGGCGGCCCCGGCGCGGAGGTGAGCGACGCCCGGCTGATCCATGCGTCGATGACCCGCCCGGAGGAGTTCTCGAGTGTCTTCGACCGGCACGCCGACGAGATCCACGCGTACGCGAGCCGGCGTCTCGGCCCCGACCACGCGGACGACGTGACGGCGGAGACGTTCCTGGTGGCGTTCCGCAAGCGACACCGATACGACCTCGCGCGCGACGACGCCCGGCCGTGGCTCTACGGCATCGCCGCCAACCTCATCTCCGGCCACCGGCGGTCGGAGGTCCGGCGGCTGCGAGCGCTGGCCCGCTCCCCCCACGACGCGGGCGACCGCGGCTCGCACGAGGAGGAGCGCGGCGCCGAGCGGGCGAGCGCGGCCGCCCTGCGTCCCGCCCTCGCCGCCGCCCTCGCGCGGCTGTCGGCCGCCGAGCGCGACCTGCTCCTGCTCATCGCCTGGGCCGACCTCAGCTACGAGGAGGCCGCCGAGGCCCTCGGCATCCCCATCGGCACCGTGCGCTCACGGCTTCACCGCACCCGTGCCCGGCTCCGCCGCCATCTCCCCCCGTTTCAGGAGGACGCGTCATGATCGACGAACTGGATCTCGTCGCCCGGGAGAAGCCGGACGTCGCGCCGTACTCCCCCACCGCGAAGGCGGCCGCCCGGCGGCGCCTGGCCGAGCCGTCCCGCCGCCGTCCGTCCCTGCCGGCCCTCCGCCTCGGCCGCCGGCCG
>NZ_KI866522.1:2534217-2554352 GCF_000511135.2 Microbispora sp. ATCC PTA-5024
GCTCGCGGTCGCCGCCGCGGTCGCGGTCGTCGCCGTCGCGCCGGCGGGCCCGGAGGGGACCCCCGCGCCCGGTGCCCCGGTCACGGCCTCGCTGCCCGCGATCACGAGGATGTCGGCGGAGGAGGTGCTGGGCCGGGCCGCCCGTGCCGTCACCGACCTGCACCCCCGGGACGACCAGTTCATCGAGGTCAGGTCGCAGACCATGTACGGCGCGTTCGGGGGCGGGGGCGTCAGCGAGGGCGCCGGGCAGGCCGAGCCCGAGACCCGGTACCTGTACCGGAGCAGGCGCACCATCTGGCTGTCCGCGGACGGCACCCGCCCCGGAGCGCTCAAGATCGAGTATCTGGCGCCGCGCGCCTACCCCGGCTGGCCGATCCCGGAGGAGGCCCACCGCCAGCAGGGCACGATGTGGGCCCTGCTCCCCGCGTGCGACCAGACGAAGGAGACGGCGTACACGCATCTGAAGGGGCTGCCGTCCGACCCTGACGGGATGCGGGCCTACCTGTACGGCAGGAACCCGGGCGACAACCCGCCGGACGTGGCCGCCTGGACGGCCGTGGGCGACCTGCTGCGCGAGAACTACCTCCCCGCGCCGCAGCGCGCCGCCCTGTTCAAGGCCGCCGCCACCATCCCGGGCGTGACCGTGACGGATGACGCCGAGGACGCCGCGGGCCGCACGGGCATCGGGGTCGGCCGGGTGTCGAACGGCGTCCGCGAGGACATCGTCTTCGACCGCGGGACGTACGAACTGCTCGGCGAGCGCGGGATCGTCGTGGACGAGAAGGAGGCCAAGGCTCCCCTGGGCAGCCTGGTGGCCTCGACGGCCCAGCTCGAGGTCACCGTCGCCGACGTCGCCCCGAAGGTCGACGACCCGAACACCGGCTGCGGCTGACCGCCTCCGGCATCAGGCGCCCGCTCCCCCGTACGCACGGAGGGGCGGGCGCCGCGCTATGGGCCGGGCCGGCCGGTCAGGCGCACTGGTCGAGCATCGCCGCCTTGTCGGCCGCGGTCACCGGGAGGTCGTACTTCAGCGCCACCTGGGCGAACCGCACCGCGTAGGCGCACCGGACCGCCCGGCGCGGCGGCAGCCACGTGGCCGGGCCCGAGTCGCCCTTGGCCGAGTTCTGCGGCCCGTCGACCGGGATGAGGTTGAGCGGGTCGTTGGCGATCTGCTTGCGCTTGGCGTCGCTCCAGCGGGAGGCGCCCATCTGCCAGTCGTACGACAGCGGCATGACGTGGTCGATCTGGACGGACGAGGCCTCCTGCTTGGTCCAGTCGATCGTCTTGCCCGTGTACGGGTCGTACAGGGTCATCGAGACGATGACGCAGTCTGACCCCTCGCGGTACTTGACGTCCTCGCCGTCGCGTTTGAGCAGGTCGTTGCGGGTGTCGCAGCCGTTGTGCGCGTACGGCACGCCGTCGGCGTTGTCGGCCCATGCGTACCCGAAGTCCTCGCGGTCGTAGCCCGTCTTGGAGCCGCGGCCCTTCGTCGGCACCTTCTCGATCAGGTCACGGCCGTCGGAGCGGTCCTTGTCCGACGTGATCGGGGCGAGGCCGGGCTTGGTGCCCTCGGGGTTGTCCAGCGGGTTGGTGCCGTGCCCGTTCCCGCCGTCGCCGCCGCCTTTCTCGCCGCCCTTGGCGGAGCCGTGCCCGCTCTGGTCGACTCCGAGGTCCTGCACCGGCCCGCATCCGGCCAGCAGTGCCACCGCCACGGAGACCGCCGCGACCGCCCGGGATCCACGCCCGCCCACAGCCACCCCTAGGTAAAGAAATATCCTACCTAGATATAGCAAAGTGCCAAGTAACGGCAAAGAAGGCGCGCCAAAGGCTCGAAGCGGATATGTCCCCGCGAGGGGCGCGGCCGTGTCTGGACTGAGGAGCGCGCGGGAGCGCAGCGACCAGAGCGCGACGAGGGAAGACGCGGCCTAAAGGGCGCCCCGAGCCCGCCGAGCCGAAGGCGAGGCAAAGTAAGCACGGAGGGGCGCGGCCGCCTCTGGACTGAGGAGCGCGCGGGAGCGCAGCGACCAGAGCGCGACAAAGGCAGCGCCCATGGCGCGCCTCCGGCACGACCACATGGCCAAAAAGGCGCCCCGAGCCGCCTCGCCGAAGGCGAGGCAAGGCAGGCACGGTCAGGCGGGGATCCAGTCCTGCCAGACGATCTTGTTGGCCTCGACCCACTTCTGGGCGGCGGCCTCGTCGGACATCTTGTTGACCGCGATGTCGTAGGCGACCGAGTTCTGGTCGTCGTTGGTCCACACGAAGTTCTTGATGAGCTCGTACGCGTTGCCGCCCTGCGACGCGAACTTGGTGCTGACGATCTTGTCGAGGAGGTACGGCGGGTAGTCGCAGGCGACCTTCTTGACGTCGGTGTCGCACCCGATGGCGTACGGCGGCAGGTTGATCTTGACGAGCTTGAGCTGGTTGAACAGCCACTGCGGCTCGTAGAAGTACATGAGCAGCGGCTTCTTGTCCTGCGTGGCCTTGCGGGCGGCGTCGATGAGCGCGTCCTCGCTGCCCGAGTAGACGACCTTGTACGGCAGGCCGAGGTTCTTGATCAGGGCTTCGTCGTTGGTGACGTACGACGGGTCACCGGCGAGGAACTGTCCGAGGTTGCCGCTCTTGTCGGTCTTGAACAGGTCGGCGTACTTCTTCAGGTTCTGCCAGTTGGTGATGTCCGGGTACTTCTCGACCATCCACTCGGGGACGTACCACCCGATGATGCCCTTGTTGCCGTTCTCCCCCGCGGTGACGGCGACCTTCTTCTGCTCGATGTACTCCTTCTTCAGCTCCGGGTGGGCCCAGTTCTCGATGACGACGTCGACCGTGCCCTTCTCGAAGCCCTTCCAGGAGTCCGCCTCGGCGGCCTTGACCAGCTCGACCTTGTAGCCGAGCTCGTGCTCGAGCAGGTAGGCGATCACGGCGTTGCTGGCCTCGTCGCCGACCCAGGGGTTCACGGCGAGGCGCACGGTGCCGGACTTGGACGCTCCCTGGTCGGCCTCGTCCCCGGTGCCCCCGCCGCTGCAGGCGGTCATCACCATGGCGATCGTCAGGACCCCGGCAAGGAGACGGACCCTCATCATCTGACCTCATCTGATGTCGTACGGGCGGCGCGCGGGCGGCGGGGACCGCCGCGACACCGGCTGAGTATTCCACAACCGGACCGGGTCGATCGGCCGCGCGGGAAAGGAGTGCGGACGACCGACCCGGGTCACGGAAGGATCACTTGGGCATCCAGGCCTGCCACTTGGTGGGGTTGGCCTCGACCCACTTCTTGGCCGCGTCGTCGGCCGACATGCCGTTGTTCGTGATGTCGTCGGCGACCGCGTTCTGGTCGTCGTTCGTCCACGAGAAGTTCTTGACGAGCTCGTACGCCTTGCCGCCGGTGTCGGCGAACTTCTTGCTCACGATCTTGTCCAGCTCGTACGGCGGGTAGTCGCAGGCGACCTTCTTGGGGTCGGCGTCGCAACCGGCGGTGTAGGCCGGCAGGTTGATCTTGACGAGCTTGATCTGGTTGAACAGCCACTGCGGCTCGTAGAAGTACATGAGCAGCGGCTTCTTCTGGTCGGTGGCCTGCTTGGCCGCCTTGATCAGCGCGGCCTCGCTGCCCGCGTAGACCACCTTGTAGTCGAGCTTGAGGTTCTTGACGAGGGCCTCGTCGTTGGTGACGAAGGAGGGGTCGCCGTCAAGCAGCTGGCCCTTGCCGTCGGACTCGGAGGTCTTGAACAGGTCGGCGTACTTGTTCAGGTTCTTCCAGTCGGTGATGTCCGGGTACTTCTGCACCATCCACTCGGGGACGTACCACCCGATGACACCCTTGTTGCCGTTGGGGCCGGCCTCGACGGCGATCTTCTTCTCGTCGATGTACTTCTTCTTGAGGTCGTCGTGACCCCAGTTCTCAATGACGACGTCGACGTCACCGGACTCCATGCCCTGCCAGGACGGCTCCTCGTTGAGCGTCACCTTCTGGACCGTGTAGCCCAGCTCGTGCTGGAGGAGATAGGACACGACGGCGGCGCTGGCCTCGTAGCCCACCCAGCCGTTGATGGCGATCTTCACGGTGCCCGCGGCGGACGGGGCGGCCGAGCCGCTCGCCGCCGCGCTCGGCGCCCCCGCCGCGTTGTCCTCGACCTTGGCTCCACCGCACGCCGCGGCGCTGAGCCCAAGGACGAGCACGCCGGCGATCAGGCCTAACTTCTTCATGCGTTCCTCTTCTTGTGGGGACTGCGGCGCCCGTCGGCGCCTTGCGTGATCCGGTCGAGCATGATTCCGAGCAGGACGAGGGCGACGCCGGCGGCGAGGCCCTTTCCGTAGTCCTCCTGTTGCGCGATACCGGCCACGACGTCATAACCGAGGGCGCCCGCACCGACGAGCGCGCCGATCACCACCATCGCCAGGGTCATCACGATTCCCTGGTTGGCCGCGAGGAGCAGGGAGCTCCTCGCCATCGGCAGCTGGACCTTCCACAGCAGCTGCCGTTCGGTCGAGCCCGCCGACCTGGCCGCCTCCACGACGGTCTGGGGCACCTCCCGCAGGCCGTCCTCGACCAGGCGCGCCACCACGGGCACCGCGTAGATGAGGGACGCCATGATGGCGGTGAAGCGGCCGTTGCCGAACAGGGCGACGGCGGGCAGCAGGTACGAGAACGACGGCATTGTCTGGGCCGCGTCGAGGAACGGCCGCAGCACGGCCGCGAACCGTCTCGACCGCGCGGCCGCGACGCCGAGCGCCAGCCCGACCGCGATCGTGATGACCGAGGCGACCAGCACGATCGTCAGCGTCTCCATACCGTGCTCCCACAGGCTCAGCGCGGCGATGGCGACCAGGCAGGCCGCGGCGACGACGCCCGCCCGCGGCCCGCTCAGCCACCAGGCGAAGGCCAGCACGGCGAGCGTGACGAGCCACCAGGGCGCGCTGGTCAGCGTGTTCTGCAGTGGGTTGAGCAGCCCGTACGCCACGGCGTCGTTGAGGAAGCCGGTGAAGCCGTACCAGTTGGCCTCGATCCAGTCCACCACATCGTTGATGGGCCGGACGATCTGGATCTCCCACTGCTCGGGGAACTCCTGCGCCAGCGCCGGGGTGAGGGCGAGGCCGACGACCGTCAGCAGGGCGAACCCGCCCCACCGTACGGCGCGGGCTCGCGCCCTGGGTCTCGCGGCGGCCCGGGTGATCCGGTCGAGCACGATGGCGATGAGGACGATCGCGATGCCGGGCACCAGCGCCGCGCCGACGTTCACCCGGGCGAGGGCCTGGAGGAGGTCCACGCCGAGGCCGGGGGCCGCGATCAGCGCGACGAGCGGGACCATCGAGAGGGCGGCCGCGATCGTCTGGTTCACGCCCAGCATGATCGTGTTGAGCGCCATCGGCAGCCGGACCTTGCGCAGCGTCTGCCACCGGGTCGCGCCCAGCGACTCCGACGCCTCGACCGCGGTCGGCGAGACCCGCTGGATGGCGAGCGCGGTGATCCTGATCGCCGGGGGGATCGCGTAGATCATCGTGGCGATCGTGGCCGACGCCGGCCCGATGAGGAACAGCAGCACGATCGGGGACAGGTACGAGAACGTCGGCATGATCTGCATGACGTCCAGCACCGGCGTGACGATCCTCCGGACGCGGGCCGAGCGGCCGGCCCAGACGCCTATCGGGATGCCGATGACGAGCGAGAGCGCGACGGAGCTGAGCGTGAGGGCCAGCGTCTCGACGCTCGCGTCCCATTTGCCGAGCACGCCGATGGCGCCGAACCCGGCGACCGACACGAGCGCGATCCGCCAGCCGCCCGCGAGCCAGCCCAGGCCCGCGGTGAGCCCGATCAGCCCGGGCCAGCCGAGCGCGACCAGGGCCGCCTGCAGCGCCGTGTACAGGTCGGCCACGAACAGGCGGATGTAGTTCAGCACGAACAGGAAGATCGGGCTGCTGTTGCGATTCTCGTCCACCCAGTCGCGGACGTCGTTCAGGTGGTGGAACAGGCGGGCGTCGTCGTCGTGCGGCAGCGTGGCCGTGTCCTTGAAGGCCAGGTAGAGGACCACGACGGCGACGACGCCGGCGACCGGCGGCGCCCAGCGGGCGAGCCGCCTGCCGCGGGGCGCGGCGGGGAGGGGCGGGGCCATCTGCACGGGCGCGGACACCACTACGCCTCCCCGGGGGCGGCCGCCGCCGCGGCGGGCGCGTCCTGGTGCTTGACCGCGCCGAGCAGGTCGACCCGGTCGACGACGCCGACCAGTTCGCCGCCGGAGACCACCCGGATCGGCCGGGCCGAGGCCATGGCCGCGGGAACCGCGTCGTGGATCACCGTGTCAGCCGGCAGCTCGGGGCCGTCCAGCGGCTCGTCCGGCTCGGGCGTGCGGCAGATCCAGCGCAGCGACAGGACCGTGGACTTCGGCACGTCCCGGACGAAGTCGGCCACGTAGTCGTCGGCGGGCGCCCCCACCAGTTCTTCGGGCGTCCCCACCTGGACGATCGCGCCGCCCCGCATGATGGCGATGCGCTCGCCGAGCTTGAGCGCCTCGGACAGGTCGTGGGTGATGAAGACCATCGTCTTGCCCACCTCGCGGTGCAGCCGGATGACCTCGGCCTGCATGTCGCGGCGGATGAGCGGGTCGAGCGCGCTGAACGGCTCGTCGAACAGCAGGACGTCGGGGTCGACGGCGAGCGCCCGGGCGAGGCCGACCCGCTGCTGCATGCCGCCGGAGAGCTGGTCGGGGTAGGAGTCCTCGTGGCCCTGCAGGCCGACCAGCGACAGGATCTGCGCGGCCTTGTCGTGCCGGGCGGCCTTGCCGACGCCCTGGATCTCCAGGCCGTACGCCACGTTGTCGACGACCCGGCGGTGCGGCAGCAGGCCGAAGTGCTGGAACACCATGCTGACCCGGTGCCGGCGCAGGTCGCGGAGCTGGGCCGGCGACATGCCCCGGACGTCCTGCCCGTTGATGGCGATCTCGCCCGCCGTGGGCTCGATCAGCCGGGTGAGGCATCGCACCAGGGTCGACTTGCCGCTGCCGGACAGGCCCATCACGACGAAGACCTCGCCGGGACGGACCTCGAAGCTCACGTCCCTGACGGCGGCGGTGCATCCCGTCTTCGCCCGGAGCGCGGCGGGCTCAAGGGCGGCATCGGGGCTTCCGATGATCCGGTCCGCCTTGGGGCCGAAGATCTTCCAGAGCCCGCGAACCTCGATCGCGGCTGTGCCCACTCTGATTCCCCTCACTTGGCGCTGGCCCGTGAGGCGGCGCGGACGCCCGGAAACGCCACAGCACGGCGGCGGGGCTCGCACCCGGACGCCGTGGATGAAGAGCGGGGGGCCAACGACTCCTCAGTGGGCACACGCACAGGCGTTGCGCGATGCGCAACACACGTCCTGTTTGACAACAGTGATGAGGCTAGGCCCGGAGGCCCTACTTATGGTGAAAAATTCCGCCTAATCTCCATATCGTGACCGTCCAGTGATCTTTGTAACCTCCTGGACTTCAAGTAATCAGGATTCCGCCATCAACGGGGATGATCGCGCCGGTCACGTACGACCCGGCGTCGGACGCCAGGAAGATCGCGGCGGCGACGAGCTCCGCAGGATCGCCGACGCGGCCCATGAGGACGCGCTGCTCCCGCATGCGGTCGAGATACCCGTTCGGATACTGATCGGTCATCTCGGAGGCGAAGAAACCCGGTTCGAGGCAGTTGACCCTGATGCCCCTGCGGCTCGTCCACTGCTGGGCCAGGTCCCGGGTCAGCCCGGTGAGGGCGGCCTTGGACGCGCTGTAGGCCGCCTGCGGCAGGCCGGCGGTCGTCCCGCCGAGCACGCTGCCGATGTTCACGATGGAGGAGCCCGGCCGCATCACCCGGGCGCAGGCCTGCGCCATCCAGAACGCGCCGTGCAGGTTCACGTCGACGACGTGGCGGAACTCCTCGGGCGTCTCCCGTAACGCGGGGACGGCGGTGCCCACACCGGCGTTGTTGATCAGCACGTCGACGCCGCCGAGCCCGGACACGGCCGCCTCCACGAGCGCGGAGCAGTCTTCGGGCGCCGTGACGTCGGTGGGGACGGCGACGCACCGGCGGCCGGCCTCCTCCACCAGCCGCCGGGTGCGCTCCAGGCCCTCGGCCCGGCGGGCTCCGATGGCGACGTCGGCGCCGGCCTCGGCGAGCCCGCGGGCGAACGCGACGCCGAGGCCGGAGGACGCGCCCGTGACGACGGCGACCTTGCCGTCCAGCCGGAACCGGTCCAGGATCACGCCGCCCTCCCCGCACGCCACCGCCGCCAGGCCGCGCGACGCCGGCCTCGGCTCAGAGGCCGTACTCCTTGGAGATCCGCTCGTGCCGCTCGGCCTCGATGCCCACCTCGCGGGCGAGGTCGAGCCAGGCAAGCGGGTGGCTCCACTGCTCGGTCACGTCGTCGAGCACCGCGTCCAGCTCGGCCGGCCGGCTGCCGGGCGGGATGGCGATCCAGCCGAACACCCCGGGCAGCTGCTCCCCCGTGGCGGGGTGGGTGACGCGGTAGTTCTCGTCGCTGTAGACCCACATGGGCCAGCCGCGCTCGGCCAGCACCTCGTTGAACTCCGTCCACTCCTCCTCGGAGGGCGCGGCGCCGTCGAAGAACCAGCTCGTGTAGCCGCCAGGTCGGAGCATCGTCACCCCGGCGAACGGGACGACGAAGCTCTCCCGCTCCTTCGGGTCCTCAGGGATGGGCTCCAGCGGACGCGGGTCGATCACGACGACGTCGCCCGCGTTGTACTCCATGCCTCGCGGCTGCGGGATGGCGAGGCGGGCGGTCGCCGGGCCCGTACGCACGGCGAGCACCTCGCGCTGGCTGCCGTCGGGGGCCGGGAGGATGGTGCGGATCAGGTGCCACTCCTCCTCGATCGGGCCCTCACCCGGCTCGATCGGCATGCCGAGCTTGGCGGCGGCGACGCGGACGGTCGCCCAGTCCTCGACGGCCGTCGACAGCACGATGAGCCGCCAGACGTCCTCCTCCTCGCCCTCGCCGGAGTCGAGCAGCGGCCGGATGATCTCGGCGGCCTTCGCGTTGTCGCCGAGCTGCTGGACGGCGCCGGACCACAGGCGCCGGCCCTCCAGCGACGGCTCGGCCGCGACGGCGGCCTCCGCCTCGGCGGCCGTCTCCTCCCAGCGCTCCCGGGCGCGGTGGAGACGGGCGCGGGCGAGGTGTCCCGCGGCCGCCGGGAGGCGCGCGGCCAGCTCCTCCACCCGCTCGTCCTGGCCGGCCTCGATCAGCAGGCCGGTGAGGTAGGAGATGTCCTCCTCGCCCGCCTGCGCGGGGTCGGCGTCCTCGGCCAGCGTCTTCCAGTAGAGGTCGGCGCCGGTCGCGGCGTACCCGAGGAAGCCCAGCGTGGTGGTGTGGCGGCGGGTCGCCTCCAGGTCGGTCCCGGACAGCGGCCACAGCCAGCCCACCCACCGCTCGGGGTCGGCCGTGCGGCCGTCGGCGGCGTCGAAGTAGGCCACCAGCTCGTCGGTGGGCCCGGGGGCGGGCAGTTCCGAGGCGCGCTCGACGGCGGCCCGCAGCTCGGCCACCCGCTCGGCGAGGCCCTCGGTGGAGGTCAGGTCGGCCAGCACGCCCTCGGCGTAGAGGGCCAGCAGACGGGCCTGCCACAGGCCCTGGCGGGCCACGGCCAGGTGCCCGGCGGTCAGCGCCAGCTCGAAGCGGGCGCGGTGGCCGCCGATGGTCTCGAAGTAGGTGATCCACTGGCGCAGGATCCGGCCCAGCTGCCAGGTGTTGGCGATGGAGCCGCTGGAGGCGAGCAGCCGGACCGTGCGGCCCCACTCCACCCACTCGCGGGGGTGGTCGCCCACCACGTCGAGGTCGGGCAGCGCGTCGACGGCCTCCTCGGTGCGGCCGAGCGTGGCCAGGACCAGCGACCGGAGCAGCGCCTCGCGGCGGCCCTTGGCCACCGGGTCGTCGGGCTTGAGTCCTGCCGAGGCGTCGAGGGCGGCCAGCGCGTCGTCCGCGCGGCCGGCGCCGAGCAGCGCCCGCGCCGATGCGGCGCCGAGCTCCCAGCCCGCCTCACGGCCGGCGCCGCGCAGCCGCTCCACCGCGGCCTCCGCGTACGCCACGGCCTCGCCCGCCTGCCCCGCGTCGATCAGGGCCAGGACGTACTGCGTGGCCAGGCCGGAGAAGGCCAGCGAGTCGGGGCCGACGCCGTCGAGGGCTGCGCCGAGCGCGGCCAGCCGGGTGCCGGCGAAGCCGGGGCCGTCGGTGTTCGCCTGGGCCATGGCCAGGACCTCCACCGCGCCGGGCGCGGCGGGGCAGTCGCGGACGTCGTCACGCTGGGCGAACTCGACGAGCGAGGCCGCGTCCTCCAGCGCGACCGCGCCGTTGGCTCGGTCGCCGACCCGCCCGAGCAGGTGCCAGTAGCGGGCGAACAGCTCCAGCCAGGGCTGCCCCAGGCTCTCGGCGTGCTGCGCGACGGCGGGCGCCACGACGTCGAGCTGGGCGTACCGGCCCTCCAGCGCCTGCCCGGGCACGTCGCCGAGCGCCATCGCCAGCCCCGTGTTGCCGGCCTCGTGCAGTTCGCGCTGGGTGCCGCCGACCCAGGCCCAGATGTCCACGTCCATGAGAGGCCAGTCTGCCAGTTGCGCGACCATGACCCAAACAGCGCGCCGCCCGGCCGCGTCGCCCGGGCGGTCGTCCCGTACGACGGGGGTGGACGGGTCAGCGCGCGGCGGCGGCGTGGAGGGCCTGTGCGAGCAGGTCCACGAGCTCGGCGCGCCCGGCCGGAGGGAGGACGGCGTAGGCGGCGGCCATGAGGTCGTCGGTCAGCTCCTCGGCCCGCGCCCGGCGCTTGACCTCGTCGGGCGTGGGCTCCGGATACGGCTCGGGCCAGGCGAGGAACCGGGCGGCGTCGGCCCCCCGGACGTGCGTGGCCGGTGTGCCCGCCGCGGGATCCCCCGCCAGCGTCGCGACCAGCGGGTCGACGCCGTACGCGATCACGGCGGTGGCGTGCCGGGCGCCCCTCAGCTCGCGGACGAGGTGAAGGAGGTGGGCCGTGAGCGCGGGGCCGGACGCGGGCCGGGGCAGCGCCCGCCACCCGGCGAACAGCGGCGCGCCCAGCACGTCCGATCCGTCGGCGACGGCGGCGAGCAGCGCGGAGAGGCGGCCGGCGCCCTCGAAGGCGCCGAGCCTGCGCTCACCCCAGGCGTGGCAGGCGGAGGCGTACAGGCGCACCGCCTCGTCCACGGGCAGCCTCCGGCCGCCCTCCCACGACTGCTCGACGTGGCCGGGCGGGAAGAACACGGCGGCCGCCACGACGACGCCGGGATCCACCTCCCCGAGGACGCCGCAGCGCCCGCGGAAGTACATCTCCCTGGGGCCCAGGCCGGTGCGCTCGCACAGCGCCTTGACCTCCCTGGAGATCATGAAGCCGCCGCCCAGTGCGCCCACCGCCGCCTTCGTCGCCACCGCCGCGTCACGCGGGTCCATGCGCCCTCCACCTCGGTCCACCGTCCAGACTCAGCCTGGCCGATCAGAACAAGGTTCTGCAACCCTCCGGGGAGGTGGGGAATCGCGGGTCAGAGGACGGCGGGGAACTCGCCCGAGGCGACCAGGACGGCCGGGCCGGCCAGGTGGCTGGTGCGGCCGTCGAAGGTGACGGACACGGTGCCTCCCAGGACGTGGACCGCCCAGGTGCCGGTCTCCTCCCCCGCCGCGCGGGCGGCGGCCACCGCCGTGGCCACGGCTCCCGTTCCGCAGGACCGGGTCTCCCCCGAGCCGCGCTCGTGGACTCTCATGGAGACGGCGTGGTCGCCCGCCGGGTTGATCAGCTCGACGTTGACGCCGTGGGGGTAGGTCGCGCGGTCGTACCCCGGCTCCACGGCCAGGTCGAGCCCGGCCACGGGGTCGTCGATGAGGCAGGCCAGGTGCGGGTTGCCCATACTGACGTTGAGGCCGTGGTACTCCCGCCCGCCGACGACGGCCGTGGAGGAGCCGAGGACCCGCGGCGCGCCCATGTCCACGCTCACGTCCCCCGCGGCGCCGAGCCGGACGCGCTTGATCCCGCCGCGGGTGGCCACGCCGAACTCCCCGGGGGCGGCGAGACCGGCGTCCACCAGGTAGCGGGCGAACACGCGGACGCCGTTGCCGCACATCTCGGCGACGCTGCCGTCGGCGTTGCGGTAGTCCATGAACCACTCGGCCTCGTCCGCCAGGCCGGCCGCCTCGGGGTGGACCTTGCTGCGGACGACCCGCAGGACGCCGTCGGCGCCGATGCCGGCCCGCCGGTCGCACAGCGCGGCGACGGCCGCCGCGGACAGGTCCAGCCGGCCGTCGGCGTCCGGGAGGATGACGAAGTCGTTCTCGGTGCCGTGGCCCTTCACAAACCGCATGTCACCGAAGTCTAGAGTCACCCGCGCCGACCGCCGCGAGCGCCCGCTCCACGAGGTCGGGGGCGTCGAACGGCAGCCAGACCACGCGGGGGTCCCGGCGGAACCACGACTCCTGCCGCCGGGCGAACCTGCGGGTGGCCCGCACCGTCTCCTCCCGGGCCTGCTCCTCGGTCCACTCGCCGTCCAGGAAGCGCATCACCTGGGCGTACCCGAGGGCGCGGCCGGCCGTCCTCCCCTCGGCGAGGCCCCGCGCGGCGAGAGCGCGGACCTCGTCCACCAGCCCGGCCTCCCACATGCGCGTCACCCGGGTCTCGATGCGGGCGTCCAGCAGGGGTCGCGGCACCTCCACGCCGATCTGCACGCTCTCGTAGACCGCGTCGTACGACGGCATCGTGGCGGAGAACGGCCGTCCGGACAGCTCGATCACCTCGAGGGCCCGGACGATCCTGCGGCCGTTGCTCGGGAGGATGTTCGCGGCGGCGACGGGGTCGAGCGTCGTCAGGCGCTCGTAGAGGGGGGCGGGGCCGGTCTCGGCCAGCTCCTTCTCCAGGCGCGCCCGGACGTCCGGGTCGGTGCCGGGGAACTCCAGGTCGTCCAGGGCGGCCCGGACGTAGAGCCCGGACCCGCCGGCGAGGACGGGCACGACGCCGCGCGCCCGGAGGTCCTCGATGAGCGGGCGGGCGAGCCGCTGGTACTCGGCCACGCTGGCCGTCCGCGTGACCGGCCAGATGTCGAGCAGGTGGTGCGGAACGCCCCGCCGCTCGGCCTGGGTCAGCTTGGCGGTGCCGATGTCCATGCCCCGGTAGAGCTGCATGGAGTCGGTGTTGATCACCTCGCCGCCCAGCCGGAGCGCCAGCTCCACGGCCAGGTCGGACTTGCCGGCCGCCGTGGCGCCCACGACGGCGATCACCGGTAACTGTCCCACGCCTTCCAGTGTCCCAGCGTCCGCGAGGTCACGGGTCCCGGCCGCCGCGGGATCACAGGTCCCAGTCGAGCGTCGGCGGGAGGTGGCCCTCCAGCGTGAGCAGCCAGCGCTTCGACTCCACGCCGTCGCCGCCGCTGAACCCGCCCAGCCCGTTGCCCGCCACGACCCGGTGGCACGGCACGATGATCGGGACCGGGTTGCCCCCCATGATCGCTCCGATGCCGCGCGCCGGGACGCCGGTCCCGCTCCTGGCCGCCAGCTCGCCGTACGTGACGACCGATCCGTACGGGACGGTGGCGTGGAGGGTGCCGAGCACCCGCCGCTGGACGTCGGACATCAGCCGCCAGTCGACCGGGACGCGGAACTCCCGCAGCTCGCCCCGGAAATAGGCGTCAAGCTCGGCGCGGGCGGCGGCCGTGCGCCCCGGGTCGTCTGCGACGTCCATACCGAGCCGCTCGACGAGCCTCGCCCGCACCCGTGGGCCGTCCCGGAACGCGGTCGCGGCGACGCCCTCCTCGGTGACGGCCGCCAGGACCTCGCCGAGCCTCGTCGGCACGCTGCCGAACGCCACGGTTCCCGTCATGCCTCCATTGTCCCGCTCATCCCGGCCCTCCGGCGCCCGGGGCGGACAGGGGGCGGGGATTTCGCGGGTAGGGTGGCCGCGTGCTGGTCGCCGCCGCCGTCTGCCCGCATCCGCCGCTGATCGTCCCCGAGGTCGCCGGAGCCGCCGCCCCGGAGTTGGACGGGCTCCGCTCGGCGTGCGCCGCGGCCGTGCGGTCCCTCGCCGAAGCGGATCCCGACGTGCTGGTCGTCGTCGGCGGCGCCGACCGGTCCGCCTCCTATTCGGGGGACGCGGCCGGGACGCTCAAGCCGTGGGGCCCGGACGTCCGGGTGGGCGCCGGCGATCCCGTCCTGCCTCTGTCGCTCACGATCGGCCGCCTGCTGGCCGAGCCGGCGTTCCCGGCCGGGCTACCCGAGCTGCGGTTCGAGGCGATCGCCGCGGACGCCTCCCCCGCCGCGTGCGCCGAGCTCGGCCGCCGCGTCGCCGGGTCGGCGGCGCGCGTGGCGATGCTCGTCATGGGCGACGGCTCCGCCCGCCTGACCGAGAAGTCCCCGGGGTACGTGCACCCGCACGCCGCGCCGTACGACGCCATGCTGGCCGCGGCCCTGGGCGAGGCCGCCGCCGACCGGCTGGCCGCCCTCGACCCGGCCGAGGCCGCCGAGCTGTGGGTGGCGGGGCGGGCGGCGTTCCAGGTCCTGGCGGCCGCCGCGCACGACGCGCCCCCGGTCGCGGGCGAGCTGCTCTTCCACGACGCGCCGTACGGCGTGGGCTACGCCGTCGCCCGGTGGACCTGGTGACCTGACCCCGCCGCGGCCGGCCGGCCGATCGTGGGAACGCCGGTCAGCGCCGGCCCTGGGGTGTGGTGTCAGCCCAGGGCTTCACCGCGGGCCGCCACAAGGTCGCCGCGTGGCCGCCCCCGTGCCCGATCCTGTGCCCGCCGCTGTGTCCGCCGCGGCGCTCGGCGTGACCTCCGCCGTGCCCTCCGCCGTGACCGCCGTGACCGCCGTGCCCGCCGTGACCTCCATGCCCGCCGTGACCCGCGGCGGGCTGGGCGCTCATCACCGCCGACGGCGCGACCCACGGCGCAGCCGACAGAGTGACCCGCCGCGCGACCGACGGCACGGCCTGGGCCGTCGATCCGTCCCGGACGCCGGGCGGGACGACGAGGAGCGCGGCGCAGAGCGCGCCGGCCGCGCCGTCCGTCCACCACGGCACCCGGCCCCGCTGCCTCATGATGCCTGCCTTGCAGTGACCTCCCTCTCAGCATCCACCCGCGGGCCGAGGACACCCCCGGCCTCCGTGGGCGGGATCTCCCTTCTCGTGGCCGGCCGCTGTCCGAGCGTGCCGTTGGGGCGCCGCGCGCCGCGCCGCCCCCGCCGCCGCGCCCGCCCGCCGAACCCGACGGAACGGATGCCGCCCGGCGCCTCCACGAAAGATCTATCTGCTCGCCCGTTTCGGCACCGGGACGCGCATGAGGTCGCGGGCCAGGACGACGTCCCCGTCGTACGCCTTGCGGACCTCCTCGGTGAAACGGGGCTCGTCGGCGAACGTGTAGCGCTCGGAGAAGTGCGTGAGCACCAGCCTGCGCACCCCGCACGCGGCCGCCACCCGCCCCGCCTGGGCGGCCGTCAGGTGGCCGTACTCGGCCGCCAGCGCCGCCTCCTCCGACAGGAACGTCGACTCGATGACGAGCAGGTCCACGCCGTCGGCCAGCGCGAACACCGCGTCGCACAGCCGGGTGTCCATCACGAAGGCCGCGCTCTGCCCCGGCCGGGGTGCGCTGCAGTCCTCCAGCCGCACCACCGAGCCGTCGTCGAGGGTGACCGCGCCGTCCCGCTGGAGCACGCCGACGGCCGGTCCGTTCACCCCGCGCCGGGCCAGCTCGGCGGGCAGCATGCGGCGTCCCGCGGGCTCGTCGAGGCGATAGCCGTACGACTCGATGGAGTGCGACAGGCGGCGCGCGGTGAGCGCGACCGGGCCCGCGGGCAGCCGCGCGGACTCTCCGGCGACCGGCAGCGGCGTGATCACCGACGTGTCGCCGAAGGAGGTGGCGTGGCGCAGCCGCTCCCAGTAGGCCTCGCCCACGGCGGGGAAGACGGCGCGCACCTCGTGCGTCACCCTGTCGCGGGCGATCCGCTGGACGACCCCGGGGACGCCCAGGCAGTGGTCGCCGTGGAAGTGGGTGACGCAGATCCAGGTGAGGTCGTGGGCGCTGACGCCCGCGTGCAGCATCTGCCGCTGCGTCCCCTCGCCCGGGTCGAACAGGAACCCCTCGCCGTCCCACAGGAGCAGGTAGCCGTTGTGGTTGCGGCGCCTCGTGGGCACCGCGCTCGATGTGCCGAGGACGACGAGTTCGCGAAGGGACACATCGCAGATGCTAGGCAGGCGGCGCCCCGGCCGCCCGTGCCGGGGTTCAGGGGCCGTCGTACGGCAGGAGCCGGATCCGGCTCCCGGCGTCGTACGGGACGACGAGCGTGCCGCCGCCGCGCCAGACGCGGGGCCAGCGGGGGCCGGTGGGCCAGTCGGCGGGGATCAGGAACAGCCGGCCGCCCGACTCCGTCAGCAGCCGCAGGTGCCGGTAGCGGTAGAGGTGGCGGCGGCCCTTGGCCGGCGGCAGCCGCGTCTGCGTCACCCCGGCGAACTCCGGGCCGAGGTCGAGGGGCTCGGTGGTGTCCAGCACGACCTCGGGACGGGCGGCCAGCCCCGCCACGAAGTCGGCGGCGCGGCCCCTTCCGTACGCCACCGCGTAGCTCGCGCTGGCCCAGAACAGGCTTGCGACCGCCAGCGAGACCACGGCGACCGCCGCCGCCCGCTCCAGGAGCCGCTGGCGGTGGGCGCGCCGCCAGGTGACGAGCCACCGGCCGTACGCGGCCACGAGGGCGCCGGTACCCAGACAGACGGGGCTGGTGCCGGGGGTCTCGGTGGCCGCGACGTCGGGGACGAGCGTCCCGAGCGCGCCCCGGGCGACCAGGACGAGCCCGGCGGCCAGCAGGGCCCATCCGGTCAGCGTGAGGACGCGTCCCCGCCCGGCGGGGGCCGCGCGCTCACGCCGTACGAGCCGGGCGAGTTCGACGTGCCCCCACAGCCCGAGCAGGGCCGCGAGGAACAACGCGGCCAGGGGGAACCACAGGGCCTCCGAGCCGTACAGGAGGACGGCCCGTGTGGACAGGTCGAGGAGGTCCAGGTCGAGGCCGAACTCCGCGAACCGCCGGCGACCGGCCACGTAGCCGAAGTAGAAGAGCAGGCCGACGGCGATGCTGGGCGGCACGGCGCCGATGCCCACGGCCTGGGCGAACGACGCCAGCCTGCGTTCCAGGGAGCTCGGCTGGGCGCCGCCCTCGTCCTCACGGCCGCCGGCGTGCTTGTGGTCCCCCGCACGCCCGCCTTCGCGGCCCCCCGCGCGCTCACCGTTAGAGGCACCCCCGCGCCCGCCCACTCGCTCGGCCTCACGGCCATCCGCGTGCTCGGTGTCGAGAGCCGTCCTCGGCGAGGCCACGCCTCCGGGCCGCGCGCCGGGCTCGTCCTCCGTCACCGGCTCAGCCTCCGCCGGAGCCGGTGGGAGTGGGCGCGATCGCCGGGTCCGGCGCCACGGGATCGGTGGACGGAGGCGGCGTGGCCGCTGTGTCGCAGGGTTCGCTGGAGACGCCCGGCGTGTACCCGCCCGCGCAGTAGTAGAGCGTCACGCTGTACCCCCACGTGACGGTCACCGGTTCCGACTCCGACGGGGCCGCCTCGTCCGGGAGGCTCTCGCACGCCGGGGTGTCCCGGCCGGTGCACCGCTGCTCCAGCGTCACCTCGAGCCGGGCCGCCGAGTCCGCGTCCCCCCGGCCGTAGAACATGAGCAGGCACACCGGCCCGCCGGGCGCGAGCACGGAGCCCTCGCACGGCGAGGCGACCGGACCCGGCGCGGGGCACAGGACCGCCCCCGATCCGAGTGTGAAGACCCCCGGAACGTCCTCGGCGAGGTGCAGTCGCACCACCCTGGCCGTCCCCAGGCTCTCGGCGGACAGGGTCAGGCACAGCGTCCCCGGCGAGTTTCCCTGCGGCGCGCTGAAGTCGCCGTCGAGCGTCGGCCCGGAGGTGAGCGTGTAGCGTCCGGGCCGCCCTCCCCCGCCGCCTGCCGCGCCCCCGCCCTGACCGCCGCCGGACGGGGAATCACCCTCCGAGCCCTGCTCGCCGCCGGCGGCGGCCGAGCTCATCGCGGCCACGGGCGTCGAGGCCCCGCCGTCCGCGTCCTCCTCGCTCGGATCGCAGCCGAGAAGGGCGGCCCAGGCGAGAGCCGCGACGAGCAGCACGGCGTGCACACGCGTCCGCGTCGATCCCATGCCGCGATCGTGACGCCGGGGAGACGGGACGGCATGAGTACCCCCGTACTCAAAAACCGCGCGCTGCGGGCGTATCAGGCGAGGACCTCGAAACTCCTAAGGGGCATGGAGGAACCACGGGGAGGGTGGCCCTTCGGCGGACGGCCGGAGGAGCTCGTTCTGGTGCGCGACGGCCTCCGCGGCGGACGACGTGGCGCCGTCGTCGCGGGCGCGGCGGGAACGGGGAGGAGCCGTCTGGCGGCCGAGGCCGTCCGCCGTCTCCCGCACGCCTGGGTGACCGGCACCGCCGAGGGCCGGTCTCTGCGCTTCGGCGCGTTCGCCCACCTGCTCCCGGGGACGGCGGCGGACTCCCTGAGCCGGGCCGTCGAGGCGATGCGCCCCGCGCGCGTGCTCGTCGTCGACGACGCCCATCTGCTGGACGAGGCGTCCGCGGCCCTCGTGCACCACCTGGCCGCGCAACGGCGCACCCGGCTGCTCGTGACGGTCCGGTCGGACGAGGCGGCCCCCGAAGCGGTGGCGGGTCTGTGGCGGCGGCACGTCCTGCCCCGCCTCGACCTCGGCCCGCTGTCCGCGCAGGAGACGGGCGACGTCCTCGCGTCCGCCCTCGGCGCGCACGTGGAGGACCTCACGGTTCGGCGGCTCCACCGGCTCAGCGGCGGGAACCCGCGGCTGCTCCGCGAACTCGTCGCCGCCGTACGGGAGGCCGGCGGCCTGGAGCGGGTCCGGGGCGTGTGGCGATGGCGGGGCGAGGTGCCGGTGACGGGCGCCCTGCGGGAACTCGTGACCGCCATGATCGGGGACGTCGGCGAGGCGGAGCGGGAGGCGCTCGAACTCGTCGCCTTCGCCGAACCGCTCTCCCTGCCCACGTCGCCCGCCCCGGCGGCCGGCGCGGCGGGCCCGTCCGTGGCCGTGCTGGAACGGCTGGAGACACGGGGTCTCCTCCTGTGCGACGACGACCTGCGGGTACGGCTGGCCCACCCGCTGCTCGGCCTCGTCCTCCGCGCCGGGGTCGGGGCGTTGCGCGCCAGCCGCCTCGCCCGTACGGCCGGGGCCCGGCCGGCGGCGCACGCCGAGACCGAGGCACGGCCGGCGGCGAACGCCGAGACCCCGCCGCCGGTGGCGGACGCCGAGACCGAGGCACGGCCGGCGGCGAACGCCGAGACCGAGGCACGGCCGGCGGCGGACGCCGGGATCGGCGCGGGGCCGTCCCTCGCCGTGGGACGCCCGGGCGGCGGCCGGGACCTCTCATTCGGTCCGGCGCTGGCGGCCCAGACCGCCCGGATCACGACGCTGGTGTACGCCGGGCAGATCCCGCAGATCACGCCGGGGCTGGGGGAACGGCTCGCCGAGGACGACGAGGGCTGGGACGAGCCCCTGATGGCGGACTTCTGCGCCCGTCGCGCCTGGCTGGCCCGGCTCCGCGGCGAGCTCCGCGAGGCGGTGGCGTGGAGCGGCGAGGGGGTGCGGCGTTCGCCGGCGCATCGGCCCAGCCTCGCCGAGCTCGCGTGCGCCTCCGCCCACCTGGGCGACGTGCGGGCGGCGGAGGACGCCCTGGCCCGATGTGGTGACGACCCCTCCGCCCGCGCCTGGGTCCTGGCCGCCAGGGGCGACCTCGCCGGCGCCCGCCGGTCCGCGCTGGAGGCCGTGCAGGTGCGCCCCGGCCCGGAGGCGAACCTGCACGGCGCCCAGCCCGGGGGCTCAGGGTCCAGGGCAGAGGCCGCGCGCACCGGGGTACCTCGTCCCCGGGCCGCCCTCGATGGGCCGGTGGCCCAGGCCGCGGAGTGGCCCGGGACGGCCGGCTCCGCCGATCTGTTCGCGCTGCACGACGTCGCCCGGTTCGGGGCGCCGGACCTGGTGGCCGGGCGGCTGGCGCTGCTGGCCGACACCGTGCGGGGCGACCTCGCCCCCGTCCTGGCCGAGCACGCGGCGGCGATGGCGGCCGGGGACGCGGCGGCGCTCGACAAGGCCGCGCGGCGGCTGGCCGACCTGGGCCTGCTGCTCC
>NZ_KI866522.1:2554372-2563871 GCF_000511135.2 Microbispora sp. ATCC PTA-5024
GCCTGCTGCTCCACGCCGCCGAGGCCGCGGGCCACGCGGCACAGGCCCACCCCGGCGGGCGGGCGGCCGGCGCCTCGCTGGCGTACGCCGCGACCCTGGCCCGGGCCTGTCAGGGGGCCCGCACACCCGTCCTGGTCGACCTCGCGACCCCCGGCCTCACGCCGCGGCAGCGGCAGATCGCCGGGCTCGCCGCCGCCGGGCTCACCAACCGGGAGATCGCCCGCCTGCTCGGCCTGTCGATCCGTACGGTCGCCAACCAGCTGTGCCGCGCCTACGAGCGCTTCGGCACGAGCGACCGCGCCTCCCTCGGCACGCTCCTGAGCCTCGCGTAACACAACGACTATTGCGCAAGGGATATTGCGCAATAGTCGTTGCCGAGTCAGACTGAGGGCATGGCGAACAAAGAGATCCGTCAGGTCACGGACTCGCGGGTGCTGGCGGCGCTGTCCCACCCGCTGCGACGGCGGCTGATGGACATCCTCAAGGTCGACGGCCCGTCGACGGCGAGCGTCCTGGCCGATCGCACCGGCCAGGCCGTGGCGAACGTCAGCCACCACCTGCGCGTCCTGGGGGCCTGCGACCTGATCGAGGAGGCGCCGGAGCTGGCGCGCGACCGGCGGGAGCGCTGGTGGCGGCTGGTGTCGCCGGGGCTGCGCTGGTCGACGCGGGACTTCGCCGACGACCCCGCCGCGCTGGCGGTCGCCGCGGCCGCCGAGTCGCTGAACCTCGACTACCACATGAACGCGGTCCGGGCCTGGTACGCCGCCCCCGAGCCCGACCGGGACGCCTGGGAGGGCGGCCCCTTCTCGACCGACAAATGGCTGCGGCTGACGCCGGGCGAGCTGGCGGAGCTCGCGCAGGAGGTCATCGCCCTGCTCGACAGGTGGGCCACGCGCGAGGCGCCGGACGACGGGCAGCGGCGCGAGCCCGTGTTCGTCTTCGCCCACGGCGTGCCGGCCCAGCCGTGAACCCGCGAACCGCCGGCTCCGCGACCGGCGCCGCTGTGAACCCCCGGCCCGGCCGAGCGGTGACCCCCCGAACCGCCGGCACCGAAGGCCCCCGCGAGGCCGGGAGCCCTGACAGCGGCGCGCCCGGAAGCTCTCGCACCGCCGGCGCGGCCGGCTCCCCGGCCGGCGCCCCGAGGCGGTGCCCGCCCACGGATCCGGCCGGCCCGGCGACTCGGCGTCCCGCTGGAGACGGTAGGGCCTCACCTCGGCGACCGGGGCGGGGAGGGGGCCTGCCACGGGACTTCCGGCTGCTGTGGATCGGCCAGACGACCAGCAGGCTGGGCAGCTCGGTGAGCGCGGTCGCGCTGCCCCTGGTGGCGGTCGCGACGCTGGGCGCGGGCCCTCTGGAGGCCGGGATGCTCGCCGCCGCCTCCTGGCTGCCGTGGCTGCTCATCGGCCTTCCGGCGGGGGCGTGGGTCGACCGGCTCCCCCGGCGTCCGGTCATGTTGGCCTGCGACGCCGTCTCATGCACGCTCTTCCTGAGCATCCCGGTGGCGGCGTGGTGCGGTGTCCTCGTCATCGGGCACCTGCTGGCCGTGGCCTTCCTGTCGGGGATCTCGGCCGTGTTCTTCCAGACGGCCTCCTACGCGTACCTCCCCGGCCTGCTGCCCCCGGACGAACTGGCCCGCGGCAACGCGCGCCTGGTGGGCGGCGAGTCGGCCGCGAACATCGCGGGACCGGGGGTCGCCGGACTGCTCGCGCAGGCCGCGTCGGCGGTGGCGGGCGTGCTCGCGGACGCGGCCAGCTTCCTGGTCTCCGCGGTCCTCCTGACCCGGATCCGTACGGCGGAGGCGCCGCGCCCGCGCGCGGACCGGACCGGCCTGCGGCGGGAGATCGCCGACGGGCTGAGGTTCGTGGCCAAAGACCCCTACCTCCGCGTGCTCACGGCCGTCGGGGCGACGGGCAACCTCGCGCTCACCGGCTACCAGAGCGTCCTCGTCGTGTTCCTCGTCCGCGTCGTCGGCGTGAGCCCGGGCGCCGTCGGCTTCCTGATCGCGGGCATGAGCGCCGGGGGTGTGATCGGGGCGTTCGGCGCGACCCGGGTGACGCGCCGGTTCGGCACGGCCCACGGCCTGCTGCTGTGCCAGCTCGGCACGGCGCCGTTCGGGCTGCTGATCCCCCTCGCGGGACCGGGATGGCGGCTGTCCTTCGCGGTGGCCGGGGGCGCCGTGGTCATCGCGGGCGTCACCGCGGGAAACGTGATCAAAGGCAGCTTCCGGCAGGCGTACGTGCCCTCGCACCTGCTCGGCCGCGTCATCGTCTCGATGCAGTTCCTCAACTACGGCACGATTCCGCTGAGCGCGCTCGCGGCCGGCGCACTCGGGGCCGCCCTGGGCGTCCGCCCCACAATCTGGATCACGACGGGTCTCCTGGCCGTCTCCGGTCTGATCCTGCTCATCGGCCCCCTGCGCCGCCGTCCGGACCTGCCCGTTCGCCCCGAGGACGAGACCCGGCCATTCACGTCATTCGAATAACGCCAAATCCCATGATTTGCTCTTAAACGATGCCCCGCCTACTGGGAACGCCTCTTTTGCCGCACCGGGGAAATAGGGGAAATCGAATCCGCAGGGAAGGCCGTCCGTGCACACTGAGTGAGGAATATCACGGGGAATCCTCACGGAAGAATCACTACATTGCCGGACTTCTCACCAACAGCTCGGCACCGCAGACAGGGCCGGCCATTTCTGGCCATCGCGGGAGTCGCCGGAGTCGTCGCCGTGGCGGGTCTCGGCATCGTCCTGGCCGTCGTCTCCGGCGACCGGTCCCCCGCGGCCGTCACGGTCTCGGCCGGCCCGCACAGCCCGTCCGTCGGCGTCCTGGGGGAGGACGCGACGGCCGCTCCGCGGCCATCACGCCGGGACATGGGCACGACCGCCACCCCGGCCCCCGGCGACACCGCCCGGCCGACGCCGGCGGTCTCCCCCACCCCGCCGGCACGGGCCGTCCCCACTCCGATCCCGGTCATCGGCCGTGACGATCACACAGGCGTCACGGCTCCGCGCGGGCACTCCTCGCTGACGGGCGGGGGCACCCCGAAGGCACGCCGGTCCCCGGCGGCGCATCGGGCGCGGCCCCGTCCGGTCACCGATCAGACGCCGCCCGCGGAGGACTCCACGCTCGCGGACGACGACCCGGCGTCCGGCGCACCCACGGATCGTACGGCGAAGCGGGAGGCGGCCCCCGCGCCGCCGCCGGACCTGCCGGAGCAGGCCACCGCGCCGCCCGCGCGGATCGCCGACCCCTGCGCCCGGTACGCCATCGGCGACCCGCGCAGGGACTACTGCTACCAGATGCTCGACCAGCTCATGGGCGGCTGACCGAGCCGGTCACGGGCCGGCGGAGCAGGCAGACGGCCGAGCAGGCAGACGGCGGAGTAAGCAGACGGCGGAGCAGGCAGACGGCCGAGCAGGAAGACGGCCGAGCAGGAAGACGGCCGAGCAGGAAGACGGCGGGACGTCAGACGGCGGAGCAGGCGGACGGCTGGACCGGAAGCGGGGCCGGGCGGCCGATGCCCGGCATGCCGAGGCTGACGGCCGTTCCCTGTGCGGGCGCGCCCTGCCGCGACTCCCACGCGTCGCCGGCGCGGGTCCGCCTCACCGACAGGACCCGGTCGGCGACCAGGTGGTGCGGCGCGGCGTAGGTCACCTCGACGGTGACCATGTCCCCGGGACGGGCGTCGGCGGCGGCCAGGTGGACGAGCCGGTTGTCGGCGGCGCGGCCCGACAGCCGGTGGGTCGCGCCGTCCTTGCGGCCCTCGCCCTCGGCGACCAGCACCTCCAGCGTGCGGCCGACCTGCGCCTTGTTCTCCTCCCAGGAGATCTCCTCCTGGAGGGCGACCAGCCGCTCGTACCGCTCCTGGACGACCTCCTTCGGCACCTGGCCGTCCATGGTCGCGGCGGGGGTGCCGGGGCGGATGGAGTACTGGAACGTGAAGGCGTTGGCGAACCGGGCCTGCCGCACGACCTCCAGGGTCTGCTGGAAGTCGTCCTCGGTCTCACCGGGGAAGCCCACGATGATGTCGGTGGAGATCGCGGCGTCCGGCATGGCGGCGCGGACCCGCTCGATGATGCCGAGGTAGCGCTCGGACCGGTAGGACCGGCGCATGGCCTTGAGCACCCGGTCCGACCCGGACTGCAGCGGCATGTGGAGCTGGTGCATGACGTTCGGGGTCTCGGCCATGGCCGCGATCACGTCGTCGGTGAAGGCCGCGGGGTGCGGCGAGGTGAAGCGGACCCGCTCCAGGCCCTCGACGTCGCCGCAGGCCCTCAGCAGCTTGCCGAACGCCAGCCGGTCGCCGAACTCCACGCCGTACGTGTTGACGTTCTGACCGAGGAGCGTGATCTCCAGCACGCCCTGGTCGACGAGCGTGCGGACCTCGTTCAGGATGTCGCCGGGACGGCGGTCCTTCTCCTTGCCGCGCAGCGACGGCACGATGCAGAACGTGCAGGTGTTGTTGCACCCGACCGAGATGGCCACCCAGGCGGCGTAGGCCGACTCCCGCTTGCTGGGCAGCGTCGAGGGGAAGGTCTCCAGGGAGTCCTTGATCTCGACCTGGGCCTCCTGCGCGATCCTGGCCCGCTCCAGCAGCACCGGCAGCGAGCCGATGTTGTGGGTGCCGAACACCACGTCCACCCACGGGGCCCGCCGGACGATCTCCCCCTGGTCCTTCTGCGCCAGGCAGCCGCCGACCGCGATCTGCATCCCCTCGCGGGCCGTCTTGATAGGCCGGAGGTGACCCAGGTTGCCATACAGGCGGTTGTCCGCGTTCTCGCGGACGGCGCAGGTGTTGAACACGACGACGTCGGCCGTCTCCCCCTCGGGGGCAGGGACGTATCCGGCGTCCTCCAACAGCCCGGACAGCCGCTCGGAGTCGTGCACGTTCATCTGGCAGCCGTAGGTCCGCACCTCGTAGGTCCGGGTCGCGTCCTCGGCGCCCTGAGTGGTCGCAGTCATGGCACTACAAGCGTAGGCGCTCCCCCGCCCCCGCCTGTACGGACCGGGCGCGGAAGCGGGCCGTGATGGTATCGGTACCGGGAGATTAGTGACTTGGCGATATTGACCGACCTACGTTGTTGACCATGACGGATACCGGTGGATCCGCCCCGCTAGTCAGGCTCGAGGGGGTCAACAAGCATTTCGGCCCGTTGCACGTGCTCAAGGACGTCGACCTGAGCGTGGGACGGGGAGAGGTCGTCGTCGTCATCGGCCCGTCGGGCGGCGGCAAGTCCACGCTGTGCCGGGTCGTCAACAGGCTGGAGACCATCGACTCCGGCACGATCACCTTCGACGGCCGCGAGCTTCCGGCGGAGGGACGGGCCCTGGCCCGCCTCCGGTCCGAGGTCGGGATGGTGTTCCAGTCGTTCAACCTGTTCTCGCACAAGACGATCCTGGAGAACGTCACCCTCGGCCCGACGAGGGTGCGGAAGGTCCCCCGGCAGCAGGCCGAGCGGCGGGGCATGGAACTGCTCGAACGCGTCGGCATCGCCTCCCAGGCCGCCAAGCACCCCGCCCAGCTGTCCGGGGGCCAGCAGCAGCGGGTGGCCATCGCCCGCGCCCTGGCGATGGACCCCAAGATGATCCTTTTCGACGAGCCCACGTCGGCCCTCGACCCCGAGATGGTCCAGGAGGTCCTCGACGTGATGATCGGCCTGGCCCGCGACGGGATGACGATGATGGTGGTCACCCACGAGATGGGGTTCGCCCGGCGGGCGGCCGACCGGGTCGTCTTCATGGCGGACGGCCAGATCGTCGAGGAGGGCGTCCCCGCCGAGTTCTTCACCCGGCCCGCCAGCGAACGGGCCAGGGACTTCCTCTCCAAGATCCTCTCGCACTGACCGGGGCCGGCCCGCGGTCCCCACCGCGACGCCCGCGCACCGTCCCCCGGCGTTCCCCCTTCCCCTCACACCCGCAGCACCTCTCAGCACAGGCAGCTCAGCACAGGCAGCTCAGCACACGCAGCTCAGCACACGCAGCTCAGCACAGGCAGCTCAGCACAGGCAGCTCAGCACACGTAGCTCAGCACACGCAGCGACCCCGCTCACGATCCCCTGCCCATGAAGCGAAAGGTGACGCAGATGCGAATCGGCGCCGGCATGCTCGCGCTCGCGGTCCTGGCCACGAGCCTCACGGCGTGCGCCAGCTCGGGAGCGACCTCGATCGTCGACAAGGCGAAGAACGACAAGAAACTGGTCGTCGGCATCAAGATCGACCAGCCCGGATGGGGGCTGAAGAAGCCCGACGGCACGTACGCCGGGTTCGACGTGGACGTCGCCCGTTACGTGGCCAAGGCCCTCGGCGTCCCGGAGAGCGGCATCACGTTCAAGGAGGCCCAGTCGGCCAACCGGGAGCCGTTCATCCAGCAGGGCCAGGTCGACATGGTCGTGGCGACGTACTCGATCACCGACGAGCGGAAGAAGAAGATCTCGTTCGCCGGACCGTACCTGGTGACCGGGCAGGACATCCTCGTCCGGGCCGACGACTCCTCGATCGCGGACGTCGAGTCGCTGAAGGACAAGAAGGTCTGCGGCGCCCAGGGCTCGTCGTCCCCGAAGCGGCTCGCCGACAAGTTCGGCGCCGAGTGGGAGTCCAAGAACCTCACCCAGCAGCAGGGGTACGGCGCCTGCCTGCCGCTGCTGCAGAACAAGCAGGTCGACGCCATCTCCACGGACGCGACGATCCTCGCCGGGTTCGCCGCGCAGTTCCCCGGCCAGTTCAAACTGATCGGCAAGCCGTTCTCCACCGAGAAGTACGGCATCGGGCTGAAGCAGGACGACAAGGCGGGCCGCGACGCGGTCAACAACGCCATCGAGGCGATGTTCAAGGACGGCACCTGGCGCAAGGCGGTCGACGCCAACCTCGGCGAGTTCGGCAAGTTCTTCTCCTCGCCGCCCTCCGTCGAGCGGTACTGACCCGATCGTCGGGCGCGAGGACCACGGAGAGGAGGAAGCGGTGGAGGCCGTCGTCGATGAGCTTCCCGTCATCCTGCAGGCCTTCTGGCTGACGGTGAAGCTCACGGTGGTCAGCGGGGTGATCTCGCTGGTCTGGGGGACCGTGCTGGCCGCCATGCGCGTCAGCCCCCTGCCCGTGCTCAGGGGGGCGGGCACGGTGTACGTGAACATCCTGCGCAACACGCCCCTCACCCTGGTCATCGTGTTCTGCGGCCTCGGCCTCGGCACGGTGATGGACGTCCAGTTCTCGGCCGACGACCTGTCGGTCGACAACTTCTGGCTGTCCACGATCGGGCTGTCGGCCTACACCTCGGCCTTCGTCTGCGAGGTCCTCCGGTCCGGCATCAACACGGTGCCGATCGGACAGGCGGAGGCCGCCCGGTCGATCGGCCTGACGTTCCCGCAGACGCTCCGCCTGGTGGTGCTCCCCCAGGCGGTGCGGGCCGTCGTCGCGCCGCTCGGCAGCCTGCTGATCGCGCTGACCAAGAACACCACGGTCGCCGCGGCCATCGGCGTCGCCGAGGCGGCGCTGCGGATGAAGAACCTCTTCGACGCCCACGGGTCCGACATCATCCCGATCTTCCTGGGGTTCGCCGTCGGCTTCCTCGCGCTCACCCTGCCCGTCGGCCTGCTGTTCGGCTGGCTGGCCCGGCGCGTGGCGGTGGCCCGATGACCCGGGCGAGCGTCCTGTACGACGCGCCGGGCCCGCGGACCCGGCTGCGCAACAACGTGCTCACGCTGGTCTTCGGCGTGGTCCTGCTGCTCGTCGCGTACATGGTGTGGGACAAGTTCGACGAGAAGGGCCAGTGGGCCGGCAAGCTGTGGCGGCCCTTCCTGGAGGCCGACACCTGGACCGAGCTGATCCTCCCCGGCCTGCGCAACACGCTGTCCGCGGCGGCCGTGGCGGCCGTGCTCGCGCTGGTCTTCGGAGCGGTGTTCGGCATCGCCCGGCTGTCGGACCACTGGTGGGTCCGGATCCCGGCAGGCGTGGTGGTCGAATTCTTCCGGGCCATCCCGCTGCTCATGCTGATCTTCTTCGCGCAGTACGGCGGGAGCCTCGCCGGGCTGATCGTCACCGAGTTCACGGCCGTGGTGTTCGGGCTGATGCTGTACAACGGCTCGGTGTTGGCCGAGATCGTCCGGGCCGGGATCCTGGCCGTCCCCCGCGGCCAGGCCGAGGCAGGGTACGCCGTGGGACTGCGGAAGAACCAGGTCATGCGGCTGATCCTGCTGCCGCAGGCGGTCACCGCGATGATGCCGGCGATCGTCGGCCAGCTCGTCGTGCTGCTCAAGGACACCGCGCTCGGGTTCGTCGTCGCCTACGCCGACCTGCTGAACGCCGGGGCCCGGGTGGTGCCGGCCAACTTCTTCAACCTGATCCCGTCGGTCATCGTCATCGCGGCCGTCTACATCGTGATCAACCTCGCGCTCGGCTACCTCGCCACCTGGCTCGAACGGCGCAGCAGGCGCGGGCGCAGGTCGGCCGCGGCCCCGGTCGCGCCCGGCGTCGCCGCCGGGGGCGAGATGGCGGCCGTGCCATAGCCCTGCCCCACCGGGCCGTACCGGCCGGGTAGGCGCATCGAGGGCGGAGAGGCGCGCTGCGCCGGTGGGGCGCGCGCGCCGTACCGGCCAGGGCGCGCTCCGGGCCGGCCTGTCCGCGGCGGGTCAAGGGAACTTTGCCGTGTCGCTGGTGGCGAGGGGCGGTACCCCGCCCCGATATTGAGCGCGTGTGGCGTGCCGTTGCCCTGGTGTCGTGCCTGGCGACCGCCGTCCTCGCCGGATGCGGGGCCGACGGCGGCGTCGTCATCGGCGTGCGCCCGGGACAGCCGGGCCTGGTGACCCGGCTGCCCGACGGCGGCTTCACCGGCTTCGACATCGCGGTCGCGCAGTACGTGGCGCGCGACCTCGGCTACCGCGACGACGAGATCAGCTACACCCTCGACCCGGCCCAGGCCGACCTCGTCGTCGGGGCCGACCCCGCCCACGGCCGGTACGTCGCCGGCCCCTATCTCGTTACCAGTACGGAGATCCTCGTCCGCGCCGGCGACCTCACGATCGGCCGCGTACGGGACCTGACGCGCAAGCGGGTCTGCGCCACACAGGAGTCGTCGGCGCGGCTGGTGTCGAGGTTCGGGCAGAGGTGGAAGGGCGCGTTCCTCGCGCTGGCCAACGTCCCCGCCGCCTGCGCCCCGCTGCTGGCGGACGGGCGGACCGACGCGGTCGTGGCCGACGCGCCCGTCCTCGCCGGAATCGAGGCGCAGTATCCCGGCAGGTTCCGGTTCGCCGGGAAGCCGATCACCACCGTGCGGTACGGGATCGGCACCGGATCGGCCGGGCTGCGAGACCGCGTGGACGAGGCGCTGCGCCACATGTTCGACGACGGCACCTGGAAGCAGGCGGTCATCGACAACCTCGGCGTGCTCGCCACCCGGTACACGGTCCCGCCGCCCCTCACCCGTCCCGCCCCCGGCCGCTGACCCGTCCCGCCCTCGCCGCCGCTCAGTCGTTGCGCCCCCGCGACCCCTCCCGCCCCCGCCGACCCCT
>NZ_KI866522.1:2564149-2607000 GCF_000511135.2 Microbispora sp. ATCC PTA-5024
CTCACGGCCGCTGATCAGTCGGCCCTGCCCCGGCGGCCCCCTGAGTTCCGGCGTCCGTTGGCGGGAATCTGCCCCGCGCGGACGCGCTCTTCGGGCAGGATGCCGTCATGTCCCCCACGCACGGCCCGACGCCGTGGTCTCCGTGGCCTTCGCCGATCTCCACCTCGGACGTGGCGCGCTCGGGGCTGGACCTGGGCTTCCCGACCGTCCTGGGCCAGGAGGTCTGGTGGGAGGAGAGCCGGCCCGCGGAGGGCGGCCGGCGGACCGTCGTCCACCGGGCCCCCGACGGCGCGCGGAGCGAGGTGATCGCCGCGCCGTGGGACGCCCGGAGCCGGGTGCACGAGTACGGCGGGCGGTCGTACGCCGTCGTCCCCGGCCACGGCCTCGTCTTCGCGAACTTCGCCGACCAGCGGCTGTACCTCGCCGAGCCGGGCGCCGAGCCCCGGCCCCTCACCCCCGAGCCCGACCGCCCCTGCGGCCTGCGCTACGCCGACCTGCTGCCGTACCGCAGCCCGGACGGCCCGCAGGTGTGGTGCGTGCAGGAGCGCCATCACGACGGCGGCAAGGTGATCCGGTCGATCGTCTCCGTGTCCCTCGCCGGGGAGGTCGTCGAGCGGGTGTCCGGAGCCGACTTCTACGCCTCGCCCGCCGTCTCGCCGGACGGCGAGCACGTTGCGTACGTCTGCTGGAACCACCCCCGCATGCCCTGGACGGGCTCCGAGGTGCGGATCACGAAGATCTCCGACGGCGCGTCCTGGACGATCAAGGGCGGCACGTCGGAGTCGGTCCTCGCCCCGGCCTGGCGCGACGACCGCCACCTCTACCTGGTCTCCGACTGGTCGGGCTGGTGGAACCTCTACCACATCGGGATCTTCGGCACCGCCCCCCAGGCTCTCTTCCCCGCGGAGGAGGAGTTCGCCGGGCCGTTGTGGCAGCTCGGCGGCCGGCCGTACACGGTGCTGGAGGACGGGCGGCTCGCGGTCCTGCACGGCCGGGGCGACCTGCGCCTGGGCGTCCTCGACCCCGAGGCGGGCACCCTCACCGACCTCGACGTGCCGTACGAGGGCTGGCTGACCGCGCTCGACGCGGACGGGACGACGCTCGTGGGCGTCGGGTACGGCCCGGACGTGCCGCGGTCGGTGGTCCGGGTCGACGTGGTCACCGGGCGGGTCGAGGGGCTGCGGCGCGAGGTGCCGGAGCTTCCCGACGTCGGGTACCTGCCCGTCCCCCGGGCCGTCGAGATCGAGGGCGCCCTCGGCCGCCGGGTCCACGTGTACGTGTACCCGCCGCGGGCGCCCGGGCGGCCGGCGGAGACCCCCGCGCCGTACGTCGTCTTCGCGCACGGCGGGCCGACCGCGCACGTGACGACCGAGATGAGCCTGGAGAAGGCGTTCTTCACCAGCCGGGGCATCGGCGTGATCGACGTGAACTACGGCGGGTCCACCGGGTTCGGCCGCGCCTACCGGGAGCGGCTGCGCGGCCAGTGGGGCGTGGCCGACGTCGAGGACGTGGTCGCCGCCGCCGGATGGCTCGTCGCGGAGGGACTGGCCGACCCCCGCCGCGTCGCCGTGCGGGGTGCCAGCGCGGGCGGCTGGACCGTCATGGCCGCCTGCGCGGCGTCGGACGTGTTCGCCGGAGGGGTGTCGATCTCCGGGATCAGCGCGCTCGCGCCTCTCGTGGCGGCGACGCACGACTTCGAGTCGCGGTACGTGGACTGGCTGGTCGGCCCCGAGCTCCTGTACGGCTCCCGCGAGCCGCTGGCCGCGGCCGACCGGATCTCCTGCCCGATGCTGCTGCTCCAGGGGCTCGCCGACCCCGTGGTCCCGCCCGCCCAGGCCGAGGCGTTCGCCGACCGGCTGTCGGCCCGGGGCGTGCCGTGCACGTATCTGGCGTTCGAGGGCGAGGGGCACGCGTTCCGGCGCGTCGAGACGAAGAGCGCCGCCCTCGCCGCCGAGCTCGCCTTCTACCTGCAGCTGTTCCAGTAGCCTCCGCCGCGCCGCGGGCCCAGCCGGCGAGACGCAGGGTGCGGGCCCACGCCCGCGGCATACACGGGCAGTGGGACGACAGCGGGGCGGCGGCGCACCGTCGCGCGACGCGGGGCGCAGGGACGCGGGGTCGGCCCGGCAGGGGCCCGGCAGGGGCGCCACAGGGGCGCGGCCTGCCGGCCGGTCAGCGGGCGAACTCGGTGGCCCGCGACTCCCTGACCACGGTGATCCTGATCTGTCCGGGGTAGGTGAGCTCCTCCTCGACCTGCTTGGCCACGTCCCGGGCGATGACCTGCGCCTGGATGTCGTCCACCGAGTCGGGACGGACCATGACGCGGATCTCGCGGCCGGCCTGCATCGCGAAGACCTTGTCGACCCCGTCGTACGACTGGGCGATCTCCTCCAGCCGCTCCAGCCGCTTCACGTACGCCTCGAGCGACTCGCGCCGGGCGCCCGGGCGGCTGCCGCTGATGGCGTCGGCGGCCTGGGTGAGGACGGCCTCCACCGTCCGGACCTCGACCTCGTTGTGGTGGGCCTCGATGGCGTGGACGACGTCCTCGTGCTCGCCGTACCGGCGGGCGATCTCCGCGCCGATCATGGCGTGGCTGCCCTCCACCTCGTGGGTGAGCGCCTTGCCGATGTCGTGCAGCAGCGCGCACCGCTTCACGAGGTCGCGGTCGAGCCGCAGCTCCGAAGCCATGATCCCGGCGATGTGCGCGGACTCGATGAGATGCTTGAGCACGTTCTGCCCGTAGGAGGTGCGGTAGCGGAGCTGGCCCAGCAGCGTCACCAGCTCGGGGTGCATCTCCGTGATCCCCAGCTCGACCAGGGCGTCCTCGCCCGCGCGCACGCACAGGTCGCGCACCTCGGCCTTGCTCCGCTCGTACGCCTCCTCGATGCGCTGGGGGTGGATCCGGCCGTCGAGGACGAGCTTCTCCAGCGTGAGGCGGGCCGTCTCCCGTCGTACCGGGTCGAAGCAGGACAGCAGCACCGCCTCGGGCGTGTCGTCGATGATGAGGTTGACGCCGGTCGTGGACTCGAAGGCGCGGATGTTGCGGCCCTCGCGGCCGATGATCCGGCCCTTCATCTCGTCGCCCGGCAGGTGGAGCACGCTGACCACCGACTCGGCCGTCTGCTCCGTCGCGACCCGCTGGACGGCCAGGGTGACGATCTTGCAGGCGCGCTTCTCGCCCTCCTTGCGGGCCTCGCTCTCGATCTCGCGGACGATCAGCGCGGCCTCGCGCTTGGCCTGGTTCTCGATCTCCTTGACCAGCTCGCCCTTCGCCTGCTCGGCGGTGAGACCCGCCACCCGCTGGAGGATCTCCTGGCGCCGCTCGGCGACCCGTTCCAGCTCCTCACGCCGGTCGGCGAGCTCGGTCTCCGTCTCGGCGAGCTTGCGGGCGCGTTCGACCTGCCTGCGGGCCTCCTCGTCGAGCCGCTGCTCGCGCTCGGCCAGGCGGTTCTCCCGGCGTTCGAGGTCGGACCTGAGCTCCTTGAGCTCGCTCTTGAGGATGCGGGACTCCTCCTCGACCTCCTTGCGCATCAGCGCGGCGCCCTCGGCCAGACCCTCCGACTTCTTGAGGAGCTCCCCCGCGTCGTGCTCCGCCTTGGTCCGGATCTCCTCGGCCTCGCGCCGGGCCCGCTCCAGCTCCTCGTTGACTCCGGCCTTGACCTCGGCCAGCTGCTCGGGTGAGGGGCCGGCGGGCATGGTCATGCCGCCGGTGCGGCGGACCACTATCACAAGGGCGGCGATCGCCACGAGAGCCAGCAGCACCACCGCAACCGCCAGAACGATCACGATCGTGTTCATGCTCGCTCCACCCCTCTCGCCTCAGACACATCTCCAGACGAGGGGTCACGCGCGCAGCACGGCACCACCCGGTGGCGTCACCAGGACAAATATCGCCCAAATCCCCGGCCGCCCTCACAGGCGACCGATCCGGCCCGGAGGCCGATCAAGATCTTTCGTCCGTCGTTCACCGTTATGGGAAACCGCGCTGCGCGGAGTAACTCCTCACTGCGGTCGAGATTAAGCGTCAGAGAGGTAACGAGCAAGCAAAGATGGTCTGTCAAGCGACTTTTGCCGGGGTCGGGTCTCCGGATCCCTCGCCCGCTCCGGCCATGTCGCGGTCATCCGAAGTCGTCGGGAAGGTCATCCGATTCGACGCCCTCGGCCTCCAGCGCCTCGCGGACCACGCGGAACGCCAGACCCGGCGCGTAGCCCTTGCGGGCGAGCATGCCGACCAGCTTCCGGGTGCGGGCCCGGGGGTCGGCCCCCCGAGTCGAGGCGAGCTTCTTGGCCACGAGCGCGCGGGCGGTCTCGACCTCCTGCTCAGGGTCGAGCTGTCCGACCGCGTCCTTCACCGTCTCCTCGTCCACCCCGCGATGCCGCAACTCCTGGGCGAGCGCGCGGCGGGCCAGGCCACGGCCGGCGTGGCGTGAGCTGACCCAGGCGGCGGCGAACGCCTCGTCGTCGATGAGCCCTACTTCGGAGAACCTCTCCAGCACGGCCTGGGCGGCCTCCTCGGGGACCTCCCGCTTGCGCAGGGCGTCGGCGAGCTGGGCCCGTGTCCTGGGGGCCATCGTCAGCAGCCTGAGGCAGATCGCCCTGGCCACCGACTCGGGGTCGGCGTCCTGCCCCTGCGCCGCCGGAGACCCCTCCTGGGGCCCGTCCGGCAGCCACCCTGACCGCCGGCCGCGACGTCCCAGGCCGCGACCCGACACCGGATCTCCCGACGACTCCGGATCTCCCGCAAAAGACGGTGACCACCCGGACCGGCCGTCTCGCCGTCCTCGGTCCGACTCCGGATCTCCCGACGACTCCGGCGACCATTCCGGCCGCCGGCCACGACGTCCCCGGCCGCGACCCGACTCAGGATCCGGATCCCGGCCGAGCAGGGCATCGGGCAGCGCCTCATCGGGCGACCAGCCGGGCCGTCCGCCGCGGCGCCCGCCCGTGCCTGGGCTCTCTCCCGGGCCGCCGGCGAACCATGCGGGGTCCGCGCCCTCGGGAGCGCCGGCGGAATCGCGGTCGCCGGTGTACCCGTCCTGCGGCCACCGCCGGGCGCGCGCGGAGGAGTCCCTCCGACGGCGGCCCGAGCGGGCGCCGGCCCCGAATTCCCTACCGGCGCCGGGGGCGGTCGCCCGGCCGGCCGAGCCGGCAACGTCGGAGCCGGCTTCGCCCCTCTCATGCCTGCGGATCTGCTCCCGGAGCGCGTCGAGGGTGGGCCGGGCCTCGTCGCGGCCCGGTGGGGGCGGGCCGGCATCGGGCTGTGGCCACACCGCATCGGCGTGACGGTCGCCGTGCTCAGGGGCGGAGGGCTCGCCGTCCCACAGGGAGGGAGCGGGGCCCGGGTCAGCCGGACTCCAGGGGCCTGACGTCCAGTCCCCCGATCCCGGCTCGTCGCCGGGACCGGAGGTGTCGTCGCGCCTCATGGCAGCGATCAGACGTCACCGGGCTTGGGCGCGGCGGCGGCCTTCGAGCCACGGCCGGAGGCCGGTGCGGCGGGCGCGGCAGGGGCGGCGGCCGGCGGCTCGCTGGGAGCGTCGAGCCGCGGCCCGACCCCCAGCTTCTCCTTGATCTTCTTCTCGATCTCGTTGGCGATGTCGGGGTTGTTCTTGAGGAAGGTGCGGGCGTTCTCCTTGCCCTGCCCGAGCTGGTCGCCCTCGTACGTGTACCAGGCGCCGGCCTTGCGGACGAAGCCGTGCTCGACGCCCATGTCGATCAGGCCGCCCTCGCGGGAGATGCCGATGCCGTACAGGATGTCGAAGTCGGCCTGGCGGAAGGGCGGGGCCATCTTGTTCTTGACGACCTTCACCCGGGTGCGGTTGCCGACCGGCTCGGTGCCGTCCTTGAGCGTCTCGATCCTGCGCGCGTCAAGCCGCACCGACGCGTAGAACTTCAGCGCCTTGCCACCCGTGGTGGTCTCGGGGCTTCCGAACATGACGCCGATCTTCTCGCGGAGCTGGTTGATGAAGATGGCGGTGGTCCGGGTCTGGTTCAGCGCACCGGCGATCTTGCGCAGCGCCTGCGACATGAGGCGGGCCTGGAGACCGACGTGGCTGTCGCCCATCTCGCCCTCGATCTCGGCCTTCGGCACGAGGGCCGCCACCGAGTCGATCACGATGATGTCGACGGCGCCGGAGCGGATCAGCATGTCCGCGATCTCAAGCGCCTGCTCACCGGTGTCCGGCTGGGAGACGAGCAACGCGTCGACGTCGACGCCCAGCTTCTTGGCGTACTCGGGGTCGAGGGCGTGTTCGGCGTCGATGAACGCGGCGATGCCGCCGCCCTTCTGGGCGTTGGCCACGGCGTGCAGGGCGACCGTCGTCTTGCCGGAGGACTCGGGGCCGTACACCTCGACGATCCTGCCGCGGGGATAGCCGCCGATGCCCAGGGCGACGTCGAGAGCGATCGAACCGGTGGGGATGACCTCGATCGGGGCACGCGCGTCGTCTCCGAGACGCATGACGGAGCCCTTGCCGAACTGCCGCTCGATCTGTGCGAGGGCGGTCTCAAGGGCCTTCTCGCGGTCGTTGATTGCCATTGGGTGCCCCCTGGAGGGTCGTCGTCTTCTCGGTCACCGAAAAGCTACGGGGTGCCACCGACATTTTCCCGGGCTTTCGCGTCGCTGTGGACGAGGGCGACCGGGAACGGCCGCACCCCGGCGGCGACCACTCCAATATAGCCGAACGGCTGTTCGATCACACCTCGAAAGCCCCATCCGCCACGCGGGTGGCGCCGCCGGAAGGCGGACCGCACCCCGGCGTTACATTCCCGGGCCTTACCCGCACATGGTTGTCAGCCCGTTGACCTGCGGCGATCCTTGTACCAAAGCCGGATCTCCACGTGAAGGCGGCGACGTGACGGGGACCAGCGCGTACGGCCGCGAGCGCCGCGCATACCTCGAAGCCCTCGCGGCACGGCTCCCCGAGCGCGGGCTCGCCGGCCGCCTCGTGGGCGCCGACGACCCCGTGCTGTGGGTCTGGCACCCGCGCACGAGGAGGCAGACGATCGTCTTCGCGTCGCCGTCGCGCGAGGGCTGGACCTTCCTGTGGTCGCCTGACGGGCAGGAGAGCGTCGAGGAGCCCGGGCTCACCGCCGAGACGATCCGCAAACAGCTCTCACAGCCCGTCTGACACGCCCGCCCGACCGAGCTCGCCGGACACCCCGCCCGGTCGCCGCTCCCGGCCGCCGTTCCCGGGCGCCCCTCAGCGGATGGCGTCGGCCAGCCGCACCCTCGCCCCCGTGCGCAGGACGGCCCGCTCGTACACGCGGGCGCCGGCCAGCAGGACGGCGGCCACCGCGACGAGCATGAGGACGGCGGCCACGGCCGTCTCCGCGACCGGCACGTCGACGGCGGCCGCGCGCACCGGCATGACCATCGACGAGAACGGCGGGACGAGCGACAGCACCCGTGCGAGCGTTCCCGTGGGCTGGACGGCGGCCAGGTACGCCACGACATAGGTCAGCGTCATCAGCATGGTCATCGGGGTGAGCACGCTGTTGAGCTCCTCCTGCCGGGACACCAGCGAGCCGAAGGCCGCGGCCAGCGCCGAGAAGAAGGCGTACCCGAGGACGAACCACGCGACCGCTCCCGCCACGATCCCGGCCATGCCGGGCGGGAGGTCGGCCGCCAGGCCCGTCGCCGAGGCCGCGGCGAGCCCGGCCGCGATGACGACGCCGAGGTTGATCAGGCCCAGCGCGCCCAGCCCGACGATCTTCCCGCCGAGCAGCTGCCACGGCCGGACGGCGGTCAGCAGGATCTCGACGATGCGGCTGCCCTTCTCCTCGACCACGCCCATGGCGACGAACATGGACGAGTAGATGAGCAGGAAGAACAGCACCATGACGAGCAGGGTCGCGATGCCCGTCCGCACCCCCTGGTAACGGGCGTCCGGCCCGATCGACCGCACGGCCAGCGGGGTGACCTCGATGCCGGACGCGCGGATCCTGGCGTCGCGGTGGGCGCTCTCCAGCAGCAGGCCGAGCTTCGCGTCGAGCTCGCCGCGGGCCACCACCGTGCGGTCGTCGACGAGCGCCGCGTCCACGTCCCCGTCGAGTACGGCCTTCCGCACCGCGGCCTCGTCCGGGTACGTCCGGTATTTCACCTGCGCGCCGGCGGCCGGAGCCGTCCCGACCACGCCCACGTCGTACGTGTCGGGGCCGCCGAAGACCTTCGGGGCGAACGCGACCGCGACGACCAGCAGCGCGCTGATCGCCAGGCTGACGATGTACGACCTCGTCCTGATGCGCGTGCGGATCTCGCGCCCCGCCACCAGCACCAGCGTGTTCACGCGACCGCCTCCCTGAAGATCTCCGCGAGCGTCGGCCGCCGGCGGCCGAAGTGCTCCACCCGTCCCGCGCGCACGGCGGCCCGCAGGACCGCCTGGTCGTCGCCGTCGTCCTCGCTGACCAGCACCTGCCGGTCGCCCTCCCGCGTGAGCCGGCCGGGCAGGCCGTCCGCCCAGCCCGGGGGCGCGTCCCGCACGACGACGGTCAGCGGTCCCCGGCCCCCGGCGTCCCTCAGCTCCTCGACGGGGCCGCAGGCGACCATGCGGCCGGCGGAGATGATGCCGACCGAGTCGCACAGCCGTTCCACGAGGTCGAGCTGGTGGCTGGAGAAGATCACCGGCACCCCGGACGCCGCCTGGTCCTTCAGCACCTCGGCCAGGGCGTCGACGGCGAGCGGGTCGAGGCCCGAGAACGGCTCGTCGAGGACGAGCGCCGACGGGCCGTGCACCAGCGCGACGGCGAGCTGCACCCGCTGCTGGTTGCCGAGCGACAGCGCCTCCACAGCGTCGTCGCGGCGTCCGGCGAGGCCGAGCCGTTCGAGCAGCCCGCCCGCGGCCTTCCTGGCGGCGACGGGGGCGAGCCCGTGCAGGCGGCCGAAGTACTCGACCTGCTCGGCGACCTTCATCTTCTGGTACAGGCCCCGCTCCTCTGGCATGTAGCCGAACCGGCGGCGGTCCTCGTACGTCAGGGGCCGCCCGTCGCGCCGTACCTCGCCGGAGTCGGCGCGCAGGACGCCCATCACGATCCGCATCGTGGTCGTCTTCCCGGCGCCGTTCGCGCCGACGAAGCCGAACATCTCCCCCGGCCGTACGGCGAAGCCGACCCCGTCGAGGGCGGTCGTGTCGCCGTAGCGTTTGCGGAGGCCGTCGATCTCAAGCACCGGGGGTCCCTTCGGTGATGCGTCGAAGAACCTGCAGGTAGGTGTCGAAGGCGGCGCGTCCGGCGGCGGTCAGCGAGAGCCAGGTGCGGGCCCGCTTGCCGACGAAGGTCTTGTCCACGCGGACGTAGCCGGCCTCCTCCAGGGTGAGGATGTGCTTGGACAGCAGGGAGTCGCTGACCTCGATCGTGTCGCGCAGGAAGCGGAAGTCGGCCTTCTCGGACGCCGCCAGAGCGGCCATGATCGACAGGCGGACCGGCGCGTGGATCAGGTCGTCGAGCTCGTGCCGGGGATGGGTGGTCATCGGCTCGCCAGCAGCCGCCACGCGCCCCACACCAGGGGAAGCCCCGCCACCACGGACACCGCGACCAGCGCGGTCACCCACACGGGGGCCGGGTGGTCGGGCAGGAGGAACACCCCGAACGCGAACGCGGCCATCATCGTGATCGTGTACGCCGCGGTCAGCGGGCCGTTCAGGCGCGCCACGAGCCGGTCGTGGACGCGGCGCCGGTACCAGTAGACGGTGATGAGGATCGTGAGCAGCACCCACGCGCCTCCGGCGATCGCCGGGACCGGCTGGCGGCCGAGGAACATCGCGGGCCAGTAGCCCATCGTGGCGACCCCGACGATGAGGAACATCCAGCCGGGTCCGCGTGAGGAGTGCCGGACCCGCTCGTCCACCCGTCCGATCTCGCGCAGGGCCTGGTCCGGAGAGAGCCGTTCTTCCGCGTTCATACGCTTCCTCCACTCTCAAGCACTCAATACGCTAGCAACTACTCAACTGCCATTCAAGTGATTGAGCGCGCGGAAGCGGCCCGGACAGGGGATGGGGGTTCAGCGGAGGCGGGGATCCACGTCGACCTCCTGGCAGACGGCCTGCCAGACCTGCTTGGCCGCCACGCCCTCGGCGAGGGCCTGCTCGACGGTCCGGCCGCCGAGGCCGGCGATGACGTAGTCCTTCGCCCACGACTCCGCGTACGCCTCGCCGAAGTGGCGGCGCATCCGGTTCCAGAAGTCGGTCAGGCGCATGCGTCAAGTATGGCCTCGCCCCGGAGCGGTCCGTCCGGGGCGAGAACCGGCACGAGCTCACATGACACGGGTGCCGTACATCTCCCCGAGAGGGTCGGCGAGCAGTTCGAGGCGCGCGCCGTCGGGGTCGCGGAAGTAGACGGAGGCCCCGCTCTCCTCCTGGTACGGCACGCCCGCGGCGTCGAGCTTGCCCCGCAGCCGTTCCCACGTCGGCCGGTCGACCGAGATCGCGATGTGGTGGAGCCCGCCCAGGACCTCTTTGTACGGCTCCAGGTCGAGGCCGGGGAGGTCGAAGAACGCCAGCAGGTTGCCGTTCCCGATGTCGAAGAAGAAGTGGTTGGAGCCCCGGTAGTCGCGGTTCTCGAAGATCTCGGTCAGGGGGAACTCGAGGAGCTCGTGGTAGAAGCGGATGGTGCGCTCGACGTCCGACGAGATCAGCGCGAAGTGGTGCAGGCCCCGAGCGCTGCTCTCGGCACGGCGCTCGCTCAGATAGCGCTCGCGGATGCGCGCGCGCTCCGACTCGATGGCCGCGTAATCAATTTCCATACTTCGCAAGCTTGTCCCATCACCCCCGCATCGAGCCATGGGGGGCCTCACATCGTCGCCAGGATCTCCTCGACGATCTCGACCGTCGTGCCGGGGTGGAGGAAGGCGAACCGGGCCACCGTCTCCCCCTCCCAGCCCGTGGGCGTGACGAACCCGATCTGTCCCGCCAGCAGCCGCTGGGACCAGCGGTGGTAGTCGTCCGCCTGCCAGCCCTTCCGCCGGAACAGGACGACCGAGAGCGTGGGCTCCACGACCAGTTCGAGGTGCTCGCTGCCCCTGACGAGGGCGGCGGCGCGCCGCGCCAGCTCGATCCCCTTCTCGATCGCCTCGGCGTACGCGTCGACGCCGTGGACGGCGAGCGAGAACCACAGCGGCAGCCCGCGCGCCCGCCTCGTCAGGTGGTACGCGTAGTCGGTGGGGTTCCACTCGTCCTCCTCCGTGTGGAGGACGTCGAGGTAGGAGGCGTCCTGGGTGTGGACGGCCCTGGCCAGGCGGGGCTCGCGGTACAGCAGCGCGGCGCAGTCGAAGGGCGCGAACAGCCACTTGTGCGGGTCGACCACGAACGAGTCCGCGTGCTCGATCCCCGCGTACAGGTCCCGTACGGAGGGGGCGAACAGCCCGGCCCCGCCGTACGCGCCGTCGACGTGGAACCACAGGTCGCGCTCGCGGGCGACCTCGGCGACGCCCGCCAGGTCGTCGACGATCCCCGCGTTGGTGGTGCCGCAGGTCGCCACGACGGCGATCACGTCGCGTCCGCCGTCGGCCTCCAGCGCGGCCCGCAGCGCCTCCCCGGTCAGGCGGTGGCCGGTCGTGGGCACGACGAGGGCCTCCGCGCCGATGATGTTCAGCGTGTTGATGATCGAGGAGTGCGCCTGGTCGCTGACGGCGACTCTTGGGACGCCGAGCCCGGGCCGCGTCCGGCGGGCCGTGTCGCGGGCGACGACGAGAGCGGACAGGTTGGCGGCGCTGCCGCCCGAGACGAAGCAGCCGCCTGCCGAGGCCGGCATGCCCGCCTTGTCGGCGATCAGGCGCAGCACCTGGTTCTCCGCCGCGATGGCGCCGGACGCCTCCAGCCAGGAGATGCCCTGCAGCGAGGCGCACGAGACCACCATGTCGAACAGCAGCGCCGCCTTGGTCGGGGCCGCCGGGATGAACGACAGGAAGCGGGGGCTGTCCGCCGAGATCACGGCCGGGGCGAGCTGGTCGGCGTAGACCTCCAGGACCTTCGCGGGGTCGTGGCCCTCCGCGGTGATGAGCCCCGCCAGCGCCGCGTCGAGCTTGTCCTTGACGCCGGGGTGGTCCAGGGGGACGGGATCCATGGCCAGGCGGTCCCTCATGTACGAGAAGACCAGGTCCGTCAGCCGCTCGTCATAGTAGTGCACCGGGCAAGTATGAGGATAAATCGGGTAAACCCGGTAAACGGCAGCAAAAGCCCCTCGGCTCGATGACGCCCGCGCCTGGCCCCGGACGGCGGGCGGGGCGTTTCTGTCGGTGGGCGGATGCATTATGGGCGGGTGGGCGCGCTCGAGGGATTCAGCCCGGTGACCAGGGAGTGGTTCGCCGGCGCGTTCGCCGCGCCCACGGCGGCACAGGAGGGCGCCTGGTCGGCGATCGCCCGCAGGGAGAACACGCTGGTCGTGGCGCCCACGGGCTCCGGCAAGACGCTGGCCGCGTTCCTGTGGGCCATCGACAGGCTCGCGGTCGAGCACGCGGCCGCCGCGGCGGTGCCGGACGACGAGGTCGACCGGGCGCGCCGCCGCCGTGGCGAGAAGGCTCCCGAGCGGCTGTGCCGGGTGGTGTACGTCTCGCCCCTCAAGGCGCTCGCGGTCGACGTCGAGCGGAACCTGCGCGCCCCGCTCACCGGCATCCGGCAGACGGCCCTGCGCATGGGCCTGCCGGCTCCGGACATCTCGGTGGCGATCCGCTCGGGCGACACGGCGGCCGAGGAACGGCGCCGCTTCGCCGCCAGGCCGTCCGACATCCTGATCACCACGCCCGAGTCGCTGTTCCTCATCCTCACCTCGCAGGCCAGGGAGGCGCTGCGCGGCGTCGAGACGGTGATCGTCGACGAGGTCCACGCGGTTGCCGCCACCAAGCGGGGGGCGCACCTCGCGCTCACCTTGGAGCGGCTCGACGCGATGCTGCCCGAGCCCGCCCAGCGCATCGGCCTGTCGGCCACCGTGCGCCCGGTCGCGGAGGTGGCCGCGTTCCTCGGCGGCCCGCGGCCGGCGACCGTGGTCCAGCCGCCCTCGGAGAAGGTCATCGAGGTCGACGTCGTGGTCCCGGTCGAGGACATGACCGAACTGGCCCCGCCGCCGCCCGGCGAGGGCGGCGCGCCGTCGGAGCACCGGCGGAGCATCTGGCCCCACGTCGAGGAGCACCTGCTCGACCTCATCGAGACACACCGCTCGACCATCGTGTTCGCCAACTCCCGGCGGCTGTCGGAGCGGCTGTGCACCCGCCTCAACGAGCTGGCCTGGGAGCGGCGCGCCGCCCCGCCGCCCGGGGACGGCCCGTCGACGGGCGAGCCCGCGCAGTGGTCGGCCGCGTTCGAGGAGCTCCACGCCCAGTGGTCGGCCCAGCGGGAGGGCGGGGCCGCTCCCACGCCGGCCGAGCTGATGGCCCAGGCGGGCGCGTCCGGGGGCGTCGTCCCCGAGGTGGTGCGGGCCCACCACGGCTCGGTGTCGAAGGAGGAGCGGTCGCAGATCGAGGAGGCGCTGAAGTCCGGCCGCCTGCCCGCGGTGGTCGCCACCTCCAGCCTCGAGCTGGGCATCGACATGGGCTCGGTCGACCTGGTGGCCTGCGTGGAGGCGCCGCCCAGCGTCGCCAGCGGGCTGCAGCGCATCGGCCGCGCCGGGCACCAGGTGGGCGCGGTCTCCCGGGGCGTGATCTTCCCCAAGTACCGCGGCGACCTCGTCCAGACCGCCGTCGTCGCCGAGCGCATGCGCTCGGGGCAGATCGAGGAGCTGCGCTACCCCCGCAACCCCCTCGACGTGCTGGCCCAGCAGATCGTCGCGATGACGGCCCTCGACGAGTGGACGGTCGACGCGCTGGAGGAGGTGGTGCGCCGGGCCGCGCCGTACGCCACGCTGCCGCGCAGCGCCCTAGAGGCGACCCTCGACATGCTGGCCGGCCGCTATCCGAGCGAGGAGTTCGCCGAGCTGCGGCCGCGCGTCGTGTGGGACCGGGTCACGGGCACGCTGCGGGGGCGGCCGGGCGCCCAGCGTCTGGCGGTGACCAACGGCGGCACGATTCCCGACCGCGGCCTGTTCGGGGTGTTCCTGGTCGGCGAGAAGTCCTCCCGGGTGGGCGAGCTCGACGAGGAGATGGTCTACGAGTCCCGGGTCGGGGACGTGTTCGTGCTGGGCGCGACATCCTGGCGGATCGAGGACATCACGGCCGACCGGGTGCTCGTCTCCCCCGCTCCCGGGCAGCCGGGCAAGCTGCCGTTCTGGCACGGCGACAGTGTCGGCCGCCCGGCCGAGCTGGGCCGGGCCATCGGCGCCTTCCTGCGTGAGCTGTCGGCCGCGGGCGCCGGCGGCCGGGGCGACGGGGAGGCCGCCCGGTCGCGGGTGCGGGCCGCCGGGCTCGACGAGTTCGCGACCGGCAACCTGCTGTCCTACCTGGCGGAGCAGCGCGAGGCGACCGGATACGTCCCCGACGACCGCACGCTCGTGGTCGAGCGCTTCCACGACGAGCTGGGCGACTGGCGGGTCGTCATCCACTCGCCGTACGGGGGACGGGTGCACGCGCCGTGGGCCCTCGCCATCGGGCGGCGGCTGCGCGAGCGGTACGGCGTCGACGTGCAGGCGATCCACTCCGACGACGGGATCGTGCTGCGCATCCCCGACACGCTGGAGGACGCGCCGACCGACGTGGCCGCCTTCGACGCCGAGGAGATCGAACAGATCGTCACCGAGGAGCTGGGCGGCTCGGCGCTGTTCGCGGCCCGGTTCCGCGAGTGCGCCGGCCGGGCGCTGCTGCTGCCGCGCCGCAACCCCGGCAGGCGCACCCCGCTGTGGCAGCAGCGCCAGCGGGCCGCGCACCTGCTCGGCGTCGCCAGCGGCTACGGCGGGTTCCCGGTCGTGCTGGAGACCATGCGGGAGTGCCTGCAGGACGTGTTCGACGTCCCGGGGCTGGTCCGGCTCATGCGCGACGTGGCGGCCCGGCGGGTGCGGGTGGTCGAGGTGGAGACCTCGCAGCCCTCGCCGTTCGCGGCCTCGCTGCTGTTCTCCTACATCGGCGCGTTCATGTACGAGGGCGACGCGCCCCTCGCCGAGCGCCGGGCGCAGGCCCTCGCCCTCGACACCGCGCTCCTCGCGGAGCTGCTCGGCCAGGCCGACCTGCGCGAGCTGCTCGATCCCGACGTGGTCGCCGAGGCCGAGCGGGAGCTGGCCCGGCTGGACCGGCCGCTGCGCGACGCCGAGGACCTGGCCGACCTGCTGCGCTCCCACGGCCCGCTGCTCGCGGAGGACGTCTTGATCCGCGAGGGCGACCCGGCCTGGCTGGCCGGCCTGGAACGGGCCCGCAGAGCCGTCCGGGTGCGGATCGCCGGCCACGAGCAGTGGGCGGCGGTCGAGGACGCCTGGCGGCTGCGCGACGCGCTCGGCGTCCCGCTGCCGGTGGGCGTGCCGCAGGAGTTCCTGGAGTCCCCGGCGGCCGGCGCCTCCGGGCGGCGGTCCGTCGCCGCCGATCCCCTGGGCGACCTGGTCGCCCGGCACGCGCGCACGCGGGGGCCGTTCTCCCCGGGTGGCGCGGCCACGCGGTTCGGCGTGGGCGTGTCCGTCGTGGAGGACGCCCTGCGGCGCCTGGCGTCGGCGGGCCGCGTCGTCTCCGGCGAGTTCCGGCCCGGCGGGCGGGGCGAGGAGTGGTGCGACGCCGGTGTGCTGCGGATGCTGCGGCGCAGGTCGCTGGCCCGGCTCCGCAAGGAGGTCGAGCCGGTCCCGCACGAGACGCTGGCCGCGTTCCTGCCCGCCTGGCACGGCGTCACGCCCACGACCGTCACCGGCGAGTCCCCCACGGCCCGTGCTTCCGGCCCCACCGGTCAGGGCGGCCCGGCCGCGCACGGGTCCGCCGGGACCGGCCGGGCGCTGGACGTGCTGATCAGCGCCATCGAGCGCCTGCAGGGCGCCGCCGTCCCGGCCTCGGCCCTGGAGTCGCTCGTGCTGCCGAGCCGGGTCCCGGGCTACACGCCCGCGCTGCTCGACGAGCTGACCTCCTCGGGCGAGGTCCTCTGGGCCGGGCAGGGCTCGCTGCCGGGCGGCGACGGCTGGGTGTCCCTGCTGTTCGCCGACACCGCTCCCCTGCTGATGCCCACGCCGTCCGAGATCACCATGACGCCCCTGCACGAGCAGGTGCTGGAGGTCCTGGGCGGCGGCGGCGCGCTCTTCTTCCGCGAGCTGTCCAACCGCGTGGCCGCGCTCGCCGCCCGCGACGACCGTCTCGGCGCGGAGCCCGGCCCGGACGACCGTCGTGGCGACGGCCAGGGCGGTGCCGCTCCCGGTCCCGGCGCCTCGCTGGCCCGCCGTGCCCGGATCCTCGGCTCGGCCGCCCCGTCGCCGGTGCCCGGGGTGCCGTCCGCGGTCCCGGACGACACCGTGCTGGCCGCCGCGCTGTGGGACCTGGTCTGGGCCGGCCGCGTCACCGGCGACACGCTCGCGCCCCTGCGCTCGATCCTCGGGACGGGGCGGCCCGCCCACCGTCCGCCCACGACCCGCCGCCGCCGTGCCGTCCTGCCCACGCGGAGCGGTCCGCCCACGGTCAGCGGCCGCTGGTGGCTGCTGCCCGCCCCCTCGCCGGACGGCACACAGCGGGCCCACGCCCAGGCGGAGGTCCTGCTCGAACGGCACGGCGTGCTGACCAGGGGCGGGATCACCTCCGAACGCATCCCCGGCGGCTTCTCCTCGGTCTACCAGGTGCTCCGCGCGTTCGAGGAGAGCGGCCGGTGCCGGCGCGGCTACTTCGTCGAAGGGCTCGGCGGCGCCCAGTTCGCCCTGCCCGGCGCGGTGGACCGCATGCGGGCGATGGCACCGGGCGGCGCGCCGCCGCAGGAGGACATCTGGGCCCTGCCTGCGGCCACCCCGCCCAAGCGCACCGTCGTCCTCGCGGCGACCGACCCCGCCAACCCCTACGGCGCGGCCCTCCCGTGGCCCGACCGGGACGACGACGTGACGCACAAGCCGGGGCGCAAGGCGGGCGCCCTGGTGGTCCTGGTCGAGGGACGGCTCGTGCTCTATGTCGAGCGCGGCGGCAAGACCCTGCTGTCGTTCGGGGAGGAGGACGACCTGCGGCCCGCGGTCGAGTCGCTGGCCGTCGCCGTCCGGCGGGGCGCCCTCGGCAAGCTCACGGTCGAGCGCGCGGACGGCGCGGCCATCACCGAGTCGCCGCTCGCCGCCGCCCTGGAGGCCGCCGGGTTCCACCCCACTCCCCGCGGCCTGCGCATCCGCGGCTGAGCCTCCGCGGTTCCCGTGACCGCTGCGGCCACTCACGGCCCGCGAGCCCGTGCGGCTTGGGCGCCGCGGTCGGTCCGGACGAGCCGCCGTGGGCGGTCAGGCGAACGTGCTCTCGGGGTCCTCGAGGAGGTCCTTGAGGGCCCGGAGGTAGAGGGCGGCGTCGCGTCCGTTGACGAGGCGGTGGTCGTAGGCGAGGCCGATGTTCGCGTACGTCCGGCCGACGACCTCGCCGCCGCGCAACTGGAGGACCTCCTGCGGGGAGGCGACGGCCAGGGCGCAGGCGTGGCCGGGGAAGATCAGCGGGATCGCGAGCGTGACGTCGCCGTCGTGGTGCAGGGTGACGACGATGTTGGCCCCCGCCAGGTCGTCCTCCCGGAAGTCGCCGGTGGCGGCGGCGAGGCGGTACTCCATGAGCCGCGCCGCCACCTCCTTCAGCGACCGGCGGGCGGCATCATGGACGACCGGCACGAACAGCCCGGCCCCGGCGTCCATCGTGACCCCGATGTGCGGGGCGTCGGGAAGCAGCGCCGTCCGCTCGTCCGCGAGCGTGGCGTACAGCAGGGGGAAGGCCGCGTGCAGGCGGGCGACCGCGCAGGTCACCAGCTCGGGCAGGCCGACCGGCCGCCGGACCCCGCGCGTCAGCCGGGCCGCGAGCGCGAGCGCGTCCCCGACGTCGATCCGCATGACCGTGTACGCCGCCGGGATCGTCTCATGCGAGGCCCGCACGGCCCGCGCCACCGCCCGCTGCACCCGGGACAGCTCGTGGGGCGTACCGCTCGCGCCGCCGGAGGACGGCCGCCACCCGGCGCCGCCGGGCCGCCCGTCGTCGCCGGGCCCGGCGTCCCCCGCCTGTCCGGTCCGGCCCCCGTCCCCGGTGGGGGCGAGGCGGGCCGCGGCCAGGCGCTCGACGTCGGCCCGGCGGACCACGGGGACGCCGAGCGCGCGCAACTCGGCGGGGGCGATGCCCAGTTCCTCGATCAGAGCGCGCGCGGGAGCCGTGACCACCGGATCCGGCGCGTCCACGGGCGCCGCGCCCGTCGTCTCCAGTGAGCCCGCGCCGGTCACGGCCTGCCCAGGCGAGGTAGCACCGGTCGCGACGCGGACAGGCGAGCCGATGCCGGTCGCGGCGTGGGCGGTCGGGGTGACACCGGTCGCGGCGTCGACAGGCGATCCGATGCCGGTCGCGGCATCAACAGGGGAGCCGGCACCGGTCGCGGCATCCGCGGACAGGGCGTCGGCCGGCGGGGTGGCGTCGGCGGTGAGACGGGCGATCAGGTCGCCGGGGGCGCAGTCGGCGTTGAGGGGCAGCACCCGCCAGAGGTAGCCGTCCTCCTCGGCCACCAGTTCCTCGGTGGCCTTGGAGGTCTCCAGGACGGCGACCGGGTCGCCGGAGGCGACCGCACCGCCGTCCTCCGCCACCCATTCGACCAGGACGTACGAGGTGTCGTTGTTGTTGAGCTTCGGCACCCGGATGTCAGTCACGCAGGGCCTCCAGCACCGCGTCGTGGATCGTGGACTCCTGCACGAGGACGCTCCGCTCCAGGTGGAGGGCGGTGGGGATCACGCTGTCGGCCGAGTGGACGAGCGTCACCGGCCGCCGCAGGTCCCGCCACAGGAGGGCGTGGATCCGGTGGGCGACCTCGCTCCCCCATGTGCCGCCCGCCGTGCTCTCCTCGGCGACGAGCACGGCCCGCGCCCGGCGCAGCGACGGCAGCAGCGGCTCGACGTCGAAGGGGTGGAGCCGGGACGGCACGACGAGTGTGCAGCTCACCTCCTGCTCCAGCAGCAGCCGGCGCATCGCGCCCACCGCACGCTCCACCATCCCGCCGGGGGCGATGATCACGCAGTCCGCGGCCTCCGGGTCCTCGAGGAACACCCGGGCCGCGCTCGCCGCCCCGCCGGACCCCGCCAGGTGGTCGTGGAGGAACAGGTCCCCCACGTCGTGCATCCGCCGCGTGTAGAGGACCTTGTCCTCGAAGAACACCGACGGCCGGCCGGCGGCCAGCATCTCCTCCAGCACGACGCGGTTGTCGTGCAGGGGCGACATCTCGTACACCGACAGCCCGGGCACGCCGACGAAGTGCTTCTGCAGGCTCTGGCTGTGCGTGGGGCCGTACCCGCGGCCGCCCCCTGACGGGCACCGCACGACCATCCGCATCGGCACGTGGGAGCCGTACATCGAGACGGACTTGGCGGCGAAGTTGACGATCTGGTCGAACGCGAGCGCCACGAAGTCGCCGAACATGATCTCGACGATCGCCGCGTCGCCGCACAGGGCGAGCCCTGCGGCCAGCCCGGTGATCCCCGACTCGCTGATCGGCGTCCCCAGCACCCGGTCGGGGAACCGGCTCGACAGCCCTTTGGTGATCTTGAAGGCGCCGCCGTACGGGTCGGTGATGTCCTCCCCGATCACGTACGCCGAGGGGTCGGCCTCGAGCACCGCGTGCAGGGCGGCGTTGAGGTTCTCCGCTACGCGCACGGGTCCCACCTCGCCGGGGGCCGGGCGGCGACCTCGGCGACGACGGCCGCCACCCGCTCACGCTGGGCCCGGTCGGCCGCGCCGAACCGGGCGGGGTCCGCCTCGGCGTACCGCCGGTACCAGTCGTTCGCCTCGGCCTGTCGCACGACCTCAGGGGGCCGGGTGTCGTCGCCCTTGCTGTGCGGGCCGAGCCGGTGGGTGGCGAACTCGACGACCAGCGGCTGTCCCTCGAACCGGACCTCGGCGACCAGCGGGGCGAGCTCGCGGCGGATGGCCGCCACGTCCGAGGTCTCCACCCCGTGGTGGCGGCACCCGAATGCCTGCGCCCGGGCCCGTACGGTGCCGGACATCTGGCGGGCGGTCGCGGTGGACTGGGCGATCCCGTTGTGCTCCACGACCACCAGCAGCGGCAGCCGCCAGAGCGCCGCGAGGTTCAGCGCCTCGTAGACCGCGCCCTCACCCCAGGTGCCGTCGCCGATGAACACACAGGCCAGGGCCCCTGGAGAGGTCCGCTTGAGGTGCAGCGCGACCCCCGTCGCGACCGGGAGGCTCTCGCCCTGCACGCCAGTGGAGACGTAGCGGTCGCGCAGGATGTGCTGGCTGCCCCCGACCCCGCGGCAGACCGCCCCCTCGCGGCCCATGATCTCGGCGAGCAGCCCGGCCGGGTCCCGGAAGCGGGCGAGGTAGTGGCCGTGCCCCCGGTGGTTGCTGAAGACGTGGTCGGCCTCGCCGAGCAGCCCCCGCAGCGCCACCGGCACGTACTCCTGGCCCAGGCACGTGTGCGTCGTCCCGTTGAGCTCGCCGCGCCCGAACAGGTCGAGCAGCGCCAGCTCGAAGTGCCTGATGAGCAGCAGCAGGTCGAGGTCGTCGCCGGCCGGCAGCGTGGAGCCGGCCAGGGCGACCGACGGCTCGGTCACCGGCCGCTGCCCGCGGCCGAGCCGGCCGGGTCCCCGGCCTCCGCCGCGTGCGCGACTCCGGACGCGTGAGCCGGAGCGGGCCCGTCCCCGGCCTGCACCGCGTGAGCCTGAGCGGGCCCGTCCCCGGCCTGCACCGCGTGAGCCTGAGCGGGCCCGTCCCCGGCCTGCACCGCGTGAGCCTGAGCGGGCCCGTCCCCGGCCTGCACCGCGTGAGCCGGAGCGACCGGGTCCGCGCCGATGGACTCCAGCACACCGCTGATCGTCGGCGTGTCGAAGAACACGTCGAGCGGCACCTCGATGCCCAGCCGCTTGCGCATGCGGGCGATGATCTGCGTGATGGTCAGGGAGTGGCCGCCGAGATCGAACAGGTCCTCGTCGTCGCCGACCTCGTCGATGCCGAGCACCTCCTGCCAGATCGCCCTGATCTCGTCGGCCAGGGTCGCCGGCCCGGCGCCGCCCGTCGAGATCTCCCCGAGAACAATGTCTGGATTCGTCATGATGGCTTTGAGGTCCTCCGCTATCTGGGCGACACCCGAGAGGGCGTGGGAGCTGTACTGCATGACCACGGTCAGGCCCTCGGGGCCGTCGACCGCCTGGAGGTGCAGCGCGCTGCGGACGGCGTGGTTGAACACCGCCCAGTCGACCTTCGCGCGCAGATCGGAGAAGGCGGGCTCGGACTCCTCCCGCCGCCTCCGGTAGCTCACCGAGACCGGCGCGAGGGCCGTGCGGGGCCGCAGCCCACGGACGGCCCGGGCGAGCGGCACCGGCCGGAACCGGTACAGCTCCCGCAGGTCGTCGTGGAGCCGGACCGCGAGCCCGGCCACCGTCGTCTCCGGAGACGGCGACGACCAGACCGGGAGCTCGTTGACGAACAGGCCGATGTGGTCCCGGAACTCCGGTGTGCGGGTCGAGACGTCGACGGCGCACACCGGAGCCTCGTTGCCGTACGCGAACAGCAGGGCGTGCACGGACGCGAGGAACACCTCGAACCGGGAGGCGCCCGGCACGTCGGGCATCCGCCCGGCGAACGTGTGGACGGCGCCCTCGCCCGCGCCCCGCGTGAGCGCGGAGGGGTCGAGACCGGGGATCCTGACCTCGCCGGGCTCCCGCCAGCGGGCGCTCCAGTAGGCGCGCGCCGCGCCGAGGTCGGCCGCGACCCGCTCGCGCTCGGCCGCCGCGTGGTCGGCGTACGACCGGTCGAGCCGCCGCAGGGCCCGGCCGTTGTACAGGGCGGCGAGGTCGCGGACGAGGACGTCCTTGGACTCGCCGTCGAAGACCAGGTGGTGGGCCACGACGACGAGCGCGTGCCGGGTGGCCGACAGCCGGGCCAGCCGGAACCGGGCCAGCGGGCCCCGCTCGACGTCGAACGGCCGCAGGGTCTCCTCCCGGACCAGCGCGTCGAGGTCGTCGGCGGCGGTGACCCTGATGGCGGGGCGGGCGCCGGGCACCTCGACCGGGATGCCGTCGCGCTCCTGGATCGCGGTGGACAGCACGGGGTGCCGCCGGAGAAGCGCCTCGCACGCCTGGATGAGCCCGCACGCGTCCAGCACGCCGTCGAGTGTGATCACCAGCGGCATGTGGTACGCCGAGCCGGCCCGGCCCATGCGCTCGGTGATCCACATGCCGACCTGGGCGAACGACGCCGGAGAGGGGTCGGTCACGCGCGCCCCCGCAGGGCCCGTTTGTCCACCTTGCCGCCCCGGTTGCGCGGCAGGGCGTCGAGCGTCACGACGTCGGCCGGGATCTCGTGCGGGGCGAGCCGCCCGGACAGGAACGCCCGCAGGTCGGCGGCGGAGGCCTCCTCCCGCAGGACGACGGCCGCGGTGACGGTCATGCCGAGCACGGGGTGGGGCACGCCGTACGCGGCAGCCTCGACCACGGCGGGGTGGGCGTGCAGCGCGTCCTCCACCTTGAGCGTGGACACCTTGAACGCCCCCGACTTGATCACGTCGCTCTCGCGGTCGACCAGGTAGAGGTAGCCCTCCTCGTCGAGGTAGCCGAGGTCGCCCATCCTGATCCAGCCGTCGCGGAAGACGGCCGGGCCCTCGCGGGAGTCGTTGTAGTACGAGCGGGGCGCCGCGGGCGAGCGCATCCACACCTCGCCCGTCTCCCCCGGAGGGAGCGCCTCGCCCGCGGGCGAGGCGACCCGGACGTCGCCGCCCGCCGCCGCCCTGCCGACCGAGCCGGGACGCTCCGGGTCGAAGATCATGATCGTCTGGGCGGGGGCGGCCTCGGTCGAGGTGTAGTAGTTCGTGATCGTGGCGTTGGGGAAGAGCCCGCCGAGCCCGACGGCCACCGGGGAGGGCAGCGGGGCGGCCGCCGAGCCGAGCAGCAGCACGCTGGACAGGTCGTGGGCGCCCCGGTCGTTCAGCAGCTCGATGCCCATCGCGGGCACCAGGAACACCGTGCCCGCCCGGTACCGCTCGATGAGCCGGGCGAACCTCCCGGGCGTGAAGCGCGGCAGGGTCACCACGGCCGGGTGGGCGGTGAGCGCGTTGACCAGCATGAGCTGCCCGGCGTTGGTCCCGATCGGGAACGCGTGGACGAGGTGGCGGGAGTGCGCGAACGCCCGGTGCCGCGGCCGCAGGCGGGTCCCGTAGGCCAGGTTGGCATGGCTCGCCGCGACGCCCTTGGCCGTCCCCGTGGTGCCCGAGGTGTAGAGGATCTGGGCGAGCGCGCCGGGCCCCGGGGGCGCGGGCGGCGGCTGGGACCCCGGCGGGAGCGCCGCGGGGTCGGTCAGCACGATCGAGGCGCCGCAGTGGGCCACGATCCGTCCGATCTCGGCGTCGGGTGTCCGGTCCGACAGCGGGACCGCCACCGCCCCCGCTCTGAGGACGCCTGCGAACGTGACCGCGTAGTCGATCCACTCCGACGCCGGGAACACCAGCACGACCCGGTCGCCGGGCCCGACCCCCGCGGCGAGCAGCGAGGACGCCACCGCGGCCGACCGCTTCTCCCACTCCCCGAAGGTGAGCTCGCCGGCACCGTCGACGATCATCGCGACGCCCGCCGGCTCGTCGGCGGCCCGGGCGGCCAGGAGGCCGGGAAGCGTCGGAACCTCCAGCGCGGTCCTCATCATCACTCCGAATAGATCGGATGAATATCACATACCGAAATAGGGAGGAAACTTTAATACTGAAAGGAATGTTTCCAATAATTGCGGGCTAAGTCTGGCATGTTGCAATGACGGGTCACAAGGGGGTCGCGGCGTCGAGAGGGCCGTCCGCGCCGGGCATTCCGGACGACCGGAGGGGTTGTGAGCGGCCCGGCGCCGTGCCAGACTGACCCCGTCGGGTAACTGCAAACAACCTTTCCAATTACCTTATGCCGGGGGCGCTCACCTCGGCCTTCGAGCTGCATTCATCCGAGCACAGGGGGCTACGCGGGGATGCTTGCGACCTCGGGCGTTCCATTCCTCCGGGACGACGGCGACCGCTGCTCCCGCACGTGCGCGACGCGCACGCCACCGGCCGGATCCCGCCCCGGCGCCCCGCCGTACGGCCCGACGACCACGTCCCACGGCACGCGGGGATCAGGGCACGCGGGGATCACGGAGGCCCTGCCGGACTCCTCGTCCGCGGAACCCGGGCCGGAACACGGGCGGGAGAGGTCCGTAAAGCGGTCGAGACGCGGCCCGGGGAGCGGCCAGTATCGGAACCGGTGGATCAGGAACCCGGCAGGGAGGCAGGAGATGAAGGAGAGACTGGCGGAGCTGGTGTCGGAGTCGTGCGACGGACAGGTCAGCGCCGCCGAGGTGATGGCGGCGACGGTCCCGCTGTCGTACATCGGGGTCACCTCGCTCGCGCAGATGCGGCTCATCGACGCGCTGGAACGGGAGTACGGCGTGGAGATCGACCTCGGCGGCGACGTCTCGTTCCTCGACAGCCTGGACGGCCTGGCGGCCTGGGTGTCGGCGGCCCGATGATCGCATTCTCCGGCGCGCGCTCCGGCACGGCCCCGCTCACGTGGGGCCAGCGGGCGATCTGGGACGCCATCGGGCGGACCGCCCCCGACGACCGCTACTTCAACTTCGGGCGCGTGCTGGAGGTGCCGCGGGGGGCGCGGCCCGCGTCGGTGGCCCACGTGTCGCGGGCCGTCGGCCTGCTGGTCGAGCGGCACGAGGCGCTGCGGACGCTGGTCGCGCCCGGCCCCCGCCAGGACCTGCGCGACCGGGGCGCCGTCGAGGTCGCGATCGCGCCGGAGCGGGACCCCGAGGCCGTGCTGGCGGAGCTGTGCGGCACGGCCTTCGACTACGAGAGGGAGTGGCCGCTGCGCGTGGCGCTGGTGACGGAGGGCTCCGCCGCCGGCGAGGAGGTCACGCACGTCGTCCTCGCGTTCTGCCACATGGCCGCCGACGGGCTCGGGGCCGAGCGCGTCCTGCGGGACCTGCGGCTCATCCTGCTGCGCGGCGGCCTCCGCGAGGGGCCGCCGCCGCAGCCGCTCGACCTCGCCCGGTGGCAGGGCTCGGCGGCCGGCCGCCGGCAGGCCGCGGGCGCGGCCTCCCACTGGGAGCGCGAGCACCGCAGGATCCCGCCCACGATGTTCCACGTGGCCTCGGGGGCGGCCGAGCGGCCGCCGATCCGGCGGGCCCTGCTCACCTCCCCGGCGGCCGACATGGCCGCCCAGCGCCTGGCCGTCCGGCACGGCGCGAGCACCTCGACCGTGCTGCTGACGGCCGTGAGCGCGATGGTGGCGGAGCTGACCGGCCACGAGACCGTCGCCGTGCTGCCGATCGTGGGCAACCGCTTCCGCCACGACACCCGCGCGGCGGTCACCACGCTGTCCCAGGAGGGCCTGTTCGTCCTGGACATGGTGGAGGAGGGCTTCGCCGACCTGCTCGCGCGGGCCCGGCCCGCCGTCCTACGGGCGTACCGGAGCGGCTACCACGACCCGGGCGACCGCGAACGGGTGGTGGCCGAGGCGAGCCGCGACCGCGGCGTCCCCGTCCACCCGTACTGCTGCTTCAACGACATGCGCTTCGCGGAGCGGGCCGTCTACCGCGACGAGGCGCCGATCAAGGAGGCGCTGGACGCGACGCGGATCGCCTGGCCGCTCAGCCAGGACCGGCTCAACTGCCGCTTCTGCGTGCACGTCAACGAGGGCGGGCGGATCTCGCTGACGGCCGACACGCGGTGGCTGACGAGGGCGGACATGGAGCGGTTCCTCGTCGAGCTGGAACGGCTGCTGGTCGAGGCGGCGCTGCGATGACCTCCTCCGGCGTCCGCCACCCCGGTGAGCCCGTCGTCCGCGCGTACGCGGCCGCCACGTCGTGCGCCCAGGGCGGGACGCTGGAGTTCCGGCTGGACACCTCGGCGACGGTGGGGGTCACGGTCCACGACGTGACGAGCGACCGGCTCGTCCTGGCCGACTCGGTGCGGGGGCCCGAGTGGGCGCTGCGGGTGCCGGAGACGTGGCCGAGCTCGCTCTACCGGGCCCGGTTCACGCCCGGGCCGCCCGAGACCGGGGTGCCCGTCCCCCGTGCGACCGGCGACCTGCCCGGGACCGGGACGAGCTCCGACGACGAGGTCTACTTCGTCGTACGGCAGGCCGTCCCGGGCTCGGCGTCGCCGATCCTCGTGTCGATCCCGTTCACCACGTGGCAGGCCTACAACCGGGCCGGCGTGCCCGGCGAGAGCGTCTACTGGACCGAGCAGCCCGACCGGGCGGCCCGGGTGACGTTCGACCGCCCCGGCGGCGGCCCGCCTCCCGAGCGGTGGGAGGACGGCCTGCTGCGCTGGCTCGGCCCGGCCGGCTACACGGTGGAGTACTGCTCCGGGCTCGACCTCGACCCGGGTCTCCTGTCGGCCTACCGGCTGCTGGTCGTGAACGGGCACGACGAGTACTGGTCGGCCCCCATGCGCGACGCCTGCGAGGACTTCGCCCGGCGCGGCGGCAACATCGCGTTCTTCTCCGGCAACACCTGCTGGTGGCAGATCCGGATGGAGGGCCGGACCATGGTCTGCCACCGCGACCCGCTGGCCGACCCCGTGGACGACCCCGCGCTGACCACCGTCGAGTGGTCGAGCGCCCCCGTCGACCGGCCGGAGAACACGCTGACCGGCGTGAGCTTCCGCAACGGCGCCGGCGCCTGGGGGCCGTCGATGGCCCTCATGCGGGAGGAGTCGTACACGGTCCGCTTCGCCGGGCACTGGGTCTTCGAGGGCACCGGCCTGACCGACGGCGACAAGTTCGGCCAGGGCGCGCTCGGCTACGAGACCGACGCGGCCGAGTTCGAGGAGGTCCTCGGCGTGCCCCGGGTCACCTGCCGGGACGGCACGCCCTCGTCGTTCGTCGTGCTCGCCACCGCCGACCTGCGGCACTGGAGCGCGTACGGCCAGGGCGGCTGGGCGACCATGGGCCTGTTCACCCGGGGCCGGGGCACGGTGTTCAACGCCGCGACCGTCAACTGGGGCAACACCCTGCACGACCCGGTCGTCGACCGGATCACCCGCAACGTCCTCGACCGGCTCTCCCGGCCCGCCCGCACGGAGTGGGAGGTCGTCGGGCCCGTCGCGGACCTGCGCGCGCTGGCCGCCTCCGGGCGGACCCTGTACGCCGTCAGCACCGACGGCGTTCTGCTCACCCGCGAGCTGTGCGGGCAGAACCTGCGGTGGCGGCCGATCGGCTCCGGCGGAGGGGTGCTCTGCCTCGACGCGCCCCGCGAGGCGGCCGGCGGGCTCCCCACCGGCCTGTACGGCGTGACCCCCGCAGGGGTGCTCCGCCACCGGCCGGACACGCAGGAGCCCGCCGACTGGGCGGACGTCGGGCGGGTCCCCCCGGACACCGTCGCCCTGGCCGTCAACGACTCCACGTTCTTCGCCGCGACGTCCCGGGGCCGCCTGTGGGCGCTGCCCTTCGGCGACCTCGCCAGGACCGGCCCCTCCCCCTGGCGGGACGCCGGCGACTCGGGCGGGGCCGTCGCCCTCAGCGGGAGCAACGGGAGCCTCTACGCGCTCGGCGCCGGCCACCGCGTCCGCACCCGGCCGCCCGCCGCCGCGCCCGCCGCCTGGACGGACCTGGGCGAGGCCCCGGGGGCGACCGTCCTCACGGCCCACGCCGGACGGCTGGTGTCGGCGGGCGCCGGCCGGCCGCTGCGCTGGCGGCCCGCCGCCGGCCCCTGGACCTGATCGGACGCGCCGGATGCGGGGCGGGAGGAGGTCAGAGGTCGACCGGGCCGTACCGGGCGGCCGGGACCCCGCGGGTCATCGCCCAGTACCGGTCGCCGTACGACCAGTGCCACCACTCCGTCGGGTAGTTGACGAGACCGGCCGCCTCCAGCGCCCCGCCGAGGATCTCCCGGTGCCGCCGTGCCTGCCGTCCGATGGTGGGGGCCGCGGTGTAGCAGGCGCCGTCGCTCTGCTCGGGGTTGGCGTTGACGGCCGTGCCCATGTCGAACTCGCGCCCGTCGTCGTCGCACAGCGTGAGGTCCACGGCCGCGCCCGCCGTGTGGGGGGCGACCTCGATGGGCGAGACGTACCGGCTGGCGGCCACGTGCAGCTCCGCCTCCGACAGACCGGGGTAGGCGGACCTCAGGTCCTCCTTGTACTCCTCGAAGTACCGCTTCTGCAGCGCCGGCGGCCGGTAGCCCTCGACGACCAGGATGTTGCACCCGGCGGGCAGGAGGCGCTGCGCCTCCTCCAGGCGGGTCAGCAGCCCCTCACGCAGATGGGCGTAGGCGCCGGCCGGGTCGGCCAGCCGGCCGTCCACCCGCAGCCTCCCCCGCACGTCGCCCAGTGCCTCTCCGCACTCCTCCACCGGGATGGAGGTCACGCGGGGATCCGAGATCAGCACCACCTCGGCGGCGCCGAGGGCGATCGGGGACACGTCGAGGCAGTCGCGGGAAGCATCAGGCATGCGCAGCAACCTATCGCCCGCCGGAACTCCGCCACTCGGGAGGAGGCCCGCCGGCGGCCGCACGGCGCCGTCCCACCCAGCGGGTCACCCGCCGTCCCACCCGGTGCCTCACACCGTGTCGGAGAAGACCTCGTCCCTGGCCCGGCCGAGGGCGGCGACGATCGCGCCGCGCAGCACGGGGTTGCCCTCGACGCCGGTCACGGCGACGCTCGGCCGGCTCGGGCACACCCGCGCCACGGCCTCCTCCACACGGGCGGCCAGCGCGTCGCCGCCGGCCCTGCCGATGTCGCCGCTCAGCACCACCAGCCCCGGGTCGAGCACCACCGCCACGGCCGCGACGCCGACCGCCAGCCGGCCCGCCAGGTCCTCGATGAAGCCGTGGTTCCCGGTGGCCAGGGCCGTGCGGACCAGGCCGGCGACCCCCGCCTCCTCCTGGATGCCGTGCTCGCGCGCCAGGCCCCCCAGCGCCTCTCCTCCGACGAGACGCTGGAACGACCCGGTCTGCGGCGCCCTCACGTCGCTCGGCAGCGGCTCGCCGGGAACGGGGAGCCAGCCGATCTCGCCCGCGCCGCCGGTGATGCCGCGGTGCAGCCTGCCGCCCAGCATCACCCCGAGTCCCTGGCCGACGCCGGCCCACAGGATCGCGAAGTCCTCCACCCCGCGCGCCGCGCCGTACGTCTGCTCGGCGAGCGCGGCCAGGTTCACGTCGTTCTCGATGATCACGCAGTCGCCCAGCAGCTCGCGCAGCCCAGCCAGGATGCCGACGTGCCAGGCCGGGAGGTCGAAGGAGTACCGGACATCGCCGCTGACCGGGTCGACGACGCCGCGGGTGCCGATCACGAAGCAGCGCAGCCGCCCCAGCTCCACGCTCGCCGTCTCGCACGCCCGCAGCACGGCCTCGTGGACCACCCGGACCGGGTCCCCCGCGTCACTCGGGTCCACCGTCACCTCCGCGACGACCGTCCCGGTGATGTCGGCAACGCCGGCCGTCACGCTGTCGGGGAGGACCTCCAGGCCCGCGACGTACGCGCTGGACGGGTTGACGCCGTACAGCGCCGCGTTGGGGCCGCGCCCGCCGGGCCGCTCGCCCGCCGCAGTGACCAGGCCGCGGGTCTCCAGACGCGACAGGAGCTGGCCCGACGTCACCTTGGAGAGCCCGGTAAGCTCTCCCAACTCGGCCCTGGTCAGCGGGCCCTTCGAGAGGAGCAGCTCCAATGCCGCCCGGTCGTTGATCTGACGCAGCAGCCGTGGTGTTCCCGGTCGTTGAGGCACCGGCTGGTTCCCCTCTCGTCACGATCCGCTAACGCGGGTTTTTTTTAAGAAAGTTTCTTGTTAGTTTAGCCGCAGCCACCCCGGAGGCAACCGATCAAGCCTCGGGACGCCATGAGCGCCGACCGAAAGGAGAGCGCCTTCACCAGGTGAGCGGCCCGCCGACACCCCCCACGAGGCGCACCCCCGACGCGAAGCCGGGAAGGGAGAGAACCACCCGTGAAGATCGTGAAGATCGTGGCCGCGAGCACCGCGACCGCTGCCCTGGCCCTGGGACTCGCCGCCTGCGGAAGCAGCGACGACTCCGGCAAGACGACGCCGACCAACGCCGCCTCGGCCAACGGTCCCAAGTTCGCCGGCCAGACCCTTACCGTGTGGCGTCTTGGTGCCCCCACAGACGTCTTCACCAAGTACATGGACGACCTGAACGCGGCGTTCAAGCAGAAGACGGGGGCCGACGTCAAGGTCCAGTGGGTCCCCTGGCCGGACGCGCAGAAGAAGTGGACGGCGGCGCTCGCCGGCGGCGAGGGCCCAGACGTCACCGAGTTCGGCAACGACCAGGTGGCCGCCTGGGTCGCCCAGGACGCGCTCACCGACGTCACCGACATCGTCAAGGGCGACACCGAGCTCCAGCAGATCCCGCAGAACCTGTGGAGCTACGAGACGATCGACGGCAAGATCTACGCGGCGCCGTGGGGCGGCGGCACCCGGGCCGTCCTGTACCGCAAGGACTGGTTCGACAAGCTCGGCATCGAGGTGCCGAAGACCTGGGACGACCTGGTCGCGGCGGCCAAGACGATCGTCGACAAGGAGGGCAAGGACGTCGACGGCTTCGCCTTCAACGGCGGCTCCGACGCCAACATGTCGCTGTCCCCGTTCGTCTGGTCCGCCGGCGGCGACTTCGCGAAGTTCGAGAACGGCAAGTGGGTCGGCGAGCTGACCCAGCCGGGCTTCAAGGAGGGCTTCCAGTTCTACACGGACCTGGTGTCCAAGGACGCCGTGTCCGGCAAGGGCCGCCTCACCCAGAACAGCGTCGACATCGCCCAGCGCTTCGCGGCCGGCAAGGTCGGCATGTACGTCACCGGCGGCTGGGACATCGCCGCGATCAAGGAGCAGAGCAAGGGCAAGATCGACGAGTCGAAGATGGCCTTCTTCTCGCTCCCGTCCAAGGACGGCAGCGGCCCGGCTCCGGCCTTCCAGGGCGGCAACGACATCGCCATCTGGAAGGACACCAAGAACCCCGAGCTCGCCGCCGAGTACCTGAAGCTGGCCGCGGGCAAGGAGTTCGGCGTGCGGTACGCCAAGGAGGGCGGCCTACTCCCGCTCTACCCCGACGCGCTGGAGCAGCTGGGCAGCGACCCCACCCAAAAGCCGTTCACGGACACCTTCAAGGTGGCCAAGGGCTTCCCCGCCAGCCCCAACTGGGCGGAGGCCAACGACACCAAGGCCGTGCTGCAGAACGCCGCCCGGTCGGTGATCGAGGGCAAGAAGAGCGTCGACCAGGCTCTGACGGACGCGAACTCCGAGCTTGAGACGATCCTCAACCAGTAGGGATCATGACCCAGACGTCACTGGTCGCCCGGGGCGGAGCCGACAACTCCGCCCCGTCGCGGCGTACGCCACCGAGGGCGCGCAGGTCCGGCCTGTCCGACAAGGCGGTCCCGTACGTCCTCCTCCTGCCCGGCCTTCTGGTCATCGCTGCGCTGCTGCTCTACCCGCTGTACCAGATGGTCGACATGTCCTTCCACAAGGTCGGGCTGCGCCAGATCAAGGTGACGAATCCGGCGCCGGCCGAGTTCGTGGGGACCGACAACTACCAGCAGATCCTCAGCTCCGACCTGTTCTGGTCGTCGCTGCGCAACACGGTCGTGTTCGCCGTCCTCGCCGTGGCGTTCACGCTGATCCTCGGCACGCTGGTCGGCCTCCTGCTCAACAGGCTGGGCAGGAAGATGTCGACGTTCGTGATCATCGGCATCATGTCCGCCTGGGCGACGCCGCCCACCGCGCAGGCCATCGTGTGGAAGTGGCTGTTCGACTCCGACTCCGGCGTGGTCAACTGGACGCTGAACCTGCTGCCCGACTGGCTGTCGAGCCTGGTCTTCGGCCGGTCCGACTGGAGCGGCCAGCCGTGGTTCAACGACACGAGCACGCTCTACTTCGTGCTGATCGTCGCCGTGGTCTGGGCGTCGTTCCCGTTCATCGCCGTGTCGGTCCTCGCCGGGCTCAAGAGCATCTCGGCCGAGCTGTACGAGGCGGCGCGGATGGACGGCTCGGGCGCGTTCACGACGTTCAGGAAGATCACCTTCCCGCTGCTCAAGCCGGTCTTCGCCGTGCTGGTCGTGCTGTCGATCATCTGGGACTTCAAGGTCTTCACGCAGCTCTACCTGCTGGCGGGCGGCACGGTGAACCGCGACGCCTTCAACCTCTCGCTGTGGAGCTACGCGGAGGCGTTCAGCAGCCCGCCCAAGATGGGCCTCGGCGCGGCCATCGCCGTGGTCCTGACGGGCATCCTGCTGGTGATCACCTTCGTGTACGTCCGGCAGATCGTGAAGACGGAGGACGTCCGATGAGCCCGCTCGCCCGCAAGAGGCTCGGCGCAGCCGCGCTCAACGCCGCCGGCGTCGCGGTGTTCCTCTTCGCGGTCTTCCCCGTGTACTGGATGGTCACGACGGCCTTCAAGCCCAACGACCAGATCTTCACCACGACGTTCATCCCGTTCCCGAGCCCGCCCTCGCTCGACCACGTCTCACGGGTCTTCACCAAGGGCGTCGCCGGTCACTCCATCTGGCAGTACCTGCTCAACAGCACGTTCGTGGCGGTCAGCGCCGTGGTGATCGGCGCGGTGTTCGCCCTGCTCGCGGCGACCGCGGTGGCGCGCTTCCGCTTCCGCTTCCGCACCTCGTTCCTGATCCTGCTGCTGATCGTGCAGATGGTCCCGGCCGAGGCGCTGCTGATCCCGCTGTTCACCATGGTCAAGCGGCTCGGCCTGTACGACCAGCTGCTCGGCCTGATCATCATCAACGTCGGCCTGACGCTCCCGTTCTCCGTCTGGATGCTCCGCACGTTCGTCGCGGCCGTCCCGAAGGAGCTGGAGGAGGCGTCCTGGATCGACGGCGCCAGCCGGTTCACCACGTTCTGGCGCGTGCTGTTCCCCCTCGTCGCGCCCGGCCTGGTGGCCACCAGCATCTTCTCGTTCATCACCACGTGGAACGAGTTCGTCTACGCCCTCACCCTCATCGGAGACCAGGGCAAGTACACGATGCCGGTCGCGCTGCAGTTCTTCGTCGGCCAGCGGTCGACCGACTGGGGCGGCATCATGGCTGCCTCGACCCTGATGACCATCCCGGTCCTCGCCTTCTTCCTTCTGGTCCAGCGGCGCATGGTCTCCGGCCTGGTCGCGGGCGCAGTCAAGGGTTGACCCCCCTTTTCCGGGCATCCAACGGCCACGGCCCCACAAGGGCCTGGCCGTAACCGGCCTGCCCGTCCACCGAGTAAGCACACACACCCACCTAAGGAGTCGAGACACCATGTCTGCGACCCGCGATCCCCTGCCGACAGGGATCGCCAAGTCCCGCGACCCCCTCCCGGACCCCGGGACCGACGGCGCCCGCGACAGCGGGCCGCGCCGGGGGATCGCCGGCTTGATCGCTGACGCCGGCGATCGGGGACTCGTCCGCCTCGCGGCGGGCACGCTGCTCGCCGCCTTCCGGGGCACCGCCGCGCCCGACTGGGTGCTTCGCGGCCTGGAGGACGGCCTGGGCGGCGTCACGCTCTTCGGCTTCAACGTCGAGGGGCCCGAGCAGATGGCCTCGCTCACCGCCCAGCTCACGGGGGCAGGGCGGCCCGTCATCTCGCTCGACGAGGAGGGGGGCGACGTCACCCGGCTCGCCTACCACACCGGCAGCCCCTACCCGGGCAACGCCGCCCTCGGGGCGGTCGACGACGTGGAGCTCACCGAGCGCGTCTACCGCTCGATGGCCGCCGGCCTCGCCCACTGCGGGGTGAACCTCGACATGGGCCCGGTGGCCGACGTCAACACCGTAGACGACAACCCGATCATCGGCACGCGGTCCTTCGGCTCGTCGCCGGAGCTCGTGGCGCGCCACACGGTCGCCGCCGTCCGGGGGCTCCAGGCCCTCGGGATCGCGGCCTGCGTCAAGCACTTCCCCGGCCACGGCGCCACCCGGCAGGACTCCCACCTGGAGATCCCTCTGGTGGACGCCTCCCTCGACCTGCTGCGCGAGCGCGAACTGGTGCCCTTCCGGGCCGCGATCGAGGCGGGCACGAAGTCGATCATGACCGCGCACGTGGCGGTGCCCGGCCTGACCGGCGGCCTGCCCGCCACGCTCAGCGCCGAGACGCTGACGGCCCTGCTGCGCCGGGAGATGGGCTACGACGGCGTGGTGATCACCGACGCGCTCGACATGCACGCGATCTCCCGTGGCGTCGGCCTCGGCGGCGGCGCGGTCATGTCCCTGGCGGCGGGCGCCGACCTGCTGTGCCTGGGCCCGCTGCCGACGCCCGAGGAGATCACGCTGCTGCTGGCCGCGATCGTGGACGCGGTCGCCGACGGGCGGCTGCCCGCCGAGCGGCTGGAGGAGGCGAACGAGCGGACCGACCGGCTGCGCGACTGGTTCGCCGCCCCCTACCGGGACGCCGGCGAGAGCACGGTCGTCGGCCTGGACGCCGCCCGCCGCGCCGTGTCCCTGACCGGGTCGGCCGCGCCGCTGGTGGACCCGTTCGTGGTGGAGGTCGACACCCCGCCGACCATCGCCGTCGGCGACGTGCCGTGGGGCGTGTCCCCCTGGCTGCCCGACGCGGAGGTCGTCCGCGTGAAGCCGGACGAGGCGGACACCGCCGCGCTGCTCGGCCGGGCCCGGGGCCGTTCACTGATCGTCGTGGTGAAGGACGCCCACCGCCACCCGCGCACCAGGGCGCTCGTGTCCGCGCTGGTCGCCGGACGCCCCGACGCGGTCGTCGTGGAGATGGGCCTGCCGATCTGGCGTCCCGCGGCCGGCGCCTACATCGCGACGTACGGCGCGGCCCGGGCGAACACCCAGGCCGCCGTCGAGCTGCTGACCGCCTGAACGGCCACGTGACCACGGCCCGGGGCAGGCGTCCCGGGCCGTACGGGCGTCAGGAGGCGAAGATCTCCTCGCGGGCCTGATCCAGCGCGGCGAGGACCGCGCCGCGCAGCACGGGGTTGCCCTCGACGCCGGTGACAGCCACCTCGGGACGTATCGGGCAGATGCGGGCCACCGCCTCCTCCACCCGGGAGGTCAGCGCGGCGCCGCCCGCCTGGCCCACCTCGCCGGCCAGCACCACCAGGCCCGGGTCGAGCACCACGCACACCGAGGCCACGCCGAGCGCGAGCCGGGAGGCGATCTCGTCGAGCAGGCGGTCGCCGGCGTCCCCGGCCGCCACGGCGGCCGTGACGCAGCCGGCCGCGCCGTCCGCGCTGAAGCCGTACTCGCGGGCCAGTTCCGTCACCGCCTCGGAGCTGACGAGCGACTGGAGGCCGCCGGCCAGGGAGGGCAGGCGGCCGGGCGTGGCCTTGACGTCCTCGGCGAGAGGGACGCCGGGCACGGGCAGGTAGCCGATCTCGCCCGCGCTCCCCGACCTGCCGCGGTGCAGCCGCCCGCCGAGGACGACGGCGAGGCCGATGCCGCGGCCCACCCAGACCAGGACGAAGTCGTCGACCCCCTGGGCCGCCCCCTTCGCCCGCTCCGCGATGGCCGCGAGGTTCACGTCGTTCTCGATCGTGACGTCGCGGCGCAGGTCGCGGGCGAGCGCCTCGTGTATGCCCTCGTGCCAGTGGGGCAGGTCGAACGAGAACCGCACGTCTCCCGTGCGCGGGTCGACGACGCCCGGCGTGCCGATGACGACGCCGCGCAGCCGCGACAGCGCGACCTTCCCCGACCGGCAGGCCCGCATGACGGCGTTGTGGACGATCGAGACCGGGTCGTCGTGGCCGTTCGGCGAGGCGGTCGCCTCGCCGACGATGTCGCCGTTGATGTCAGCGATCGCGGCCGTCACCGAGTCGGGCCCGACGTCGAGCCCCGCGACGTACGCGCACGAGGCGATCACGCCGTACAGGGCGGCGTTGGGGCCGCGGTTGCCCGCCTGCTCCCCGACGACCTCGACCAGCCCGCGCTCCTCGAGGCGGGCCAGCGTCTGGGACGCGGTGACCTTGGACAGGCCGGTCATCTCGCCGATCTGGCCGCGCGTCAGGGGCCCCGAGGCGAGCAGCAACTCCAGGGCGGCCCGGTCATTGATCTCCCGGAGCAGCCTGGGCACGCCAGGGCGTCGCTCCATGCTCCTGCTTTCTATGGTCGCCCCCGTCGCGGTGACACGATCGCTCCCGCGAATCGTCAACAAAGTTTCCAGCAAGTTTAGCGAGCCCACAAGGGCGCGGACCGGTCCGGGCCGCCCTCTTGATACCGCTCCCACGGGACGTGAGGATCACTCATGTCGCCTGTGAGGAGCGCCCATGACCGGCACGACCGCCGAGCCCCGTCCCGGCTCCCGCCCCGGCCCGCCCGCCGACGCCCCCGCGCCGTGGCCGCTCGTCGCGCTCGCCGGCGGCGTGCTGCTCCTGTTCGACACATTACGCGTGTTCCTGCCGTCGCTCATCACCCTGTACGGCCGGGCGGGCGAGACCCCTCCCGAGCGCATGGGCCTGTTCGCCGCGCTGTGGTTCGCGCTGCCGTTCGCGGCGGTCCCGCTGTCGCGCGTCGTGCCGCCGCGCCTCCTCCGGGTCGCCGGCGCGGCGCTGCTGGCGGCCGCGCGGATCGCCCTGCAGGCGACCGACGGCGGCACCCCGCAGCTCCTCGTCTCCGCCGCCGGCGTCACGGCCGGCCTGGTGTTCCTGTACGGGTCGGCCCGGACGACGGCCGCGGCCTGGGTGCCCGCCGGGCTGACGGGGGGCCTGGCGGCCTCGGTCGCCGTCCACTTCGCACTCGGCCAGATGGACCTCGTGTGGCGGGACGGCCCGCTCCCCTGGCTCGCCGTCCTCGCCCTCTGCGCCGCCTTCCTGTGGTCCGTACGGCTCTCGCAGGCGCCGGCCGATCCCGCTCCCGCGGCCGTCTGGTTCCTGTTCGGCCCGATGCTGCTGCTGACGGGGATGTACTTCGGCCAGGCCGGGCTGCTGTCCGTGGAGGACCACCAGATCGCGGCGCCGCTTGCCGCCCTCGGCGTCGCCGTCCGGGTGGCCGCGATGGTCGGGGCGGCCCTGTGCGCGTGGACCGTTGTCTGGGGACCGATGGCGGGGATCTTCCTCGTGCTCGGGATCGCGATCGAGCAGGCGGGCTCGTTCCCCGTCCTGCCGGTCCTCGTCGCGACGGTCGCCCTCGGCGCCTGCGCCGGCCTCGCGGGGCTGCCCCACGGGGAGGCCGACGGCCCGCGCCGGACCTCACGGGCGGGCGGCGCCGTCCTCGCCGGAATGCTGGTGTTCCTGGTCGCGGTGTTCCTCTACTACGCGGCCTACGACGCCGACCTCGGCTTCCCCAACGGCCTGGTGCCGGTGGCCGTCGCCGTGCTCGTCGCCGGGGTCGCCTGGGCGGGCGGGTCCCGGGGACGGTGGCGCGGCGCCGGCCCCCTTCGGTCGGCGCCCCGCCGGTGGAAGCGGGCCACGCTGTCGGCCGCCCTCCTCATCGGCCTGCTCACCTGGCAGCCGCACCCGGCCGAGCGGCCGGTCCCCGGGCCGGAGTTCACGCTGATCGCGTACAACATCCGGATGGGGTACGGGCTCGGCGGGCGGCTCGACCTCGACAGGATCGCCGCCTGGGCCCGCGCGCGGCACCCCGACGTGGTGCTGCTGAGCGAGGTCGACCGCGGCTGGCTGCTCAACGGCGGCCACGACGACCTGGCCAGGATCGCCCGGGGCCTCGGCATGGGCTACCACTTCGCCTGGGCGGCGGACCGGCTGTGGGGCGACGCCGTGCTCACCGACCTGCCCGTCGCGCGGGTGGAGTCGGTGCGCCTGGGGCGGCACGGGTACCCCACCGGCGCCCAGGCTCAGTCGATCGTGCTGGACGTGGGCGGCCGCCGGGTGGGCATCGTGAACACCCACCTCCAGTCGCCGCCAGGGCAGGCGCCCGAGGTCGCGGCGATCGTCCGCCGGCTGCGGGCCGACGCCCTGCCGTCCAGGGCCGGGGCGGGCGACCCGATCCCTGTGATCCTGGCGGGCGACCTCAACACGACGCCGGAGGAGCCGGCGATGCGGGTGCTGGAGGCGGCCGGGCTGACCGATCCGCTGCGCGCGCTCGGCGACCCCCCGACCTCGCCGGCCGACCGTCCGGTGAGGCGGATCGACCACGTGCTGATCAGCCCGGGGCTGACCGCGGTGTCGGCCGACGCCCCCCGCGTGCCGTACTCCGACCACCTGCCCGTGGTGGTGCGCCTGCGCCTCACGTGAGCGTCCCCGGCTCGGCGTGCGTCAGGGAGGCGCGTCGCCGCGCCGGGCCTCGCGCGCGCGGACCTCGTCGATGTCCGCGAGCCGGCGCATGCCCCTGGCGGCCCGCGCGGTGCGCGGGTTGGCCAGCAGCAGTTCCTCGTTGCGGGCCACGAACGCCCAGTAGCCGGCGGTGAAGGGGCAGGCGTCGTCGCCGGTCCTCCGGTCGGGCCGGTAGCGGCAGCCGCCGCAGAAGTCGCTCATGCGGTCGATGTACGCACCGCCCGCGGCGTAGGGCTTGGTCGCGAGGCGCCCCCCGTCGGCGTGCTGGGACATCCCGACGACGTTGGGGATCATCACCCAGTCGTACCCGTCCACGAACGACCGGTGGAACCAGCCGGCCAGCGCCTCGGGGTCGAACCCCCGCTGGAGGGCGTAGTTGCCGAGCACCATCAGCCGGACGATGTGGTGGGTGAAGCCCTGGTCGCGGACCTGCGCGAGCGCCCACGACAGGCAGCGGGCCTCCACGGCGTCCGCGTCCAGGTCGTCGAACCAGCGCGGCAGCGGGGTGCGGGCCCCGAGCGCGTTCGAGCGCCGGTAGTCCGGGCCGAAGTGCCAGTAGAGATGCCACATGTAGTCGCGCCAGCCGATCAGCTGCCGGACGTACCCCTCCACGCTCGCCAGCGGCGCCCGTCCGTCCCGGTGGGCCGCCTCGGCCGCCCGTACGCACTCCATGGGGTCGAGCAGCCCGAGGTTGAGCGCGGGCGACAGCATGCTGTGCGCCATGACGGGGTCGGCCGCGAGCATGGCGTCCTGGTGGGGCCCGAAGAACGGCAGCCGGTGCCGTACGAAGTCCCGCAGGGCCGCCACCGCCTCGTCCCGGGTCGCGGGGTGGGCCCGCGGGGCGTCCCGTCCGGCGAACGTCATCTCGCCCGCGCGCTCCCACCGGTCGAGGTCCCGGCGGACCCCCTCGTCGATCTCGTCCTCCTCGGGCCGCCAGGACGGCGGCAGGCCGAGTCCGGCCTCGCGCGGCGCCGGCCGCCGGTTCTCGCGGTCGAAGTTCCACCGCCCGCCGGCCGGCTCGTCACCGTCCATGAGCACGTCGAGCCGCCGCCGGGCGTCGCGGTAGAAGTCCTCCATCAGCAGCCGGCGACGGCCGCGCCCGGCCGCCCACGCCGCGAACTCCTCCTCGGTGCTGGCGAACCCCCGGGGCGGGAGCACGGCGACCCCGGGCAGCCCCTCGACGAAGGCGGCCGCCGCGTGGCTGGTCGGCCGGCACACGGTCAGCGGGCCCGGGGCCAGGGCCAGCCCCTCCCGGTAGGTCCGCACCTGGGCGAAGATCGCCTGGTCGCCCAGCTCGGCCGCCCGGTGCCGCAGCGCGGACAGCACGAGGTGGGCCTTCTGCCGGTGGAAGCGCCGCCTCCGCAGCACCGAGGTGGCCTCGACCAGCAGCACCGGCTGGCCGGGCGCGTCGAGGAAGTGTCCGCCGAGCTGGTCGGCGAACAGCCACCGCCTGCCGCCGTCGTTCCCGATGTCCCCCATACCGCATTGTCGGACGACGCGACGGCTCACCCGTGGGCGGGGCGAGTTGTCAGGTTGACGTCATACCAATGCCAACCAGGCGGGATAATCGACTACATGCGACTTTCTGCCCGCGTCGACTACGCCCTCCGTGCCGCCGCCGAGCTCGCCGCGGCCGGCGAGGGACCCACCACGGTGGGCGAGCTGGCCAAGGGGCAGGAGATGCCCCCCAAGTACCTGGAGAACATCCTCCTGCAGATGCGGCGCGCCGGCCTGGTGCGCGGCCAGCGGGGTCCCGAGGGCGGCTACGTCCTGGCCCGCCCGGCCAGCCAGATCTCGCTGGCCGACGTCATCAGGGCGGTGGACGGCCCGCTGGCCAACGTCCGGGGCGAGCGCCCCGAGCACGTCGGCTACCTGGGCGCCGCGCAGGCCCTCCAGCAGGTGTGGATCGCGCTGCGGGCCAGCGAGCGGGCCATCCTGGAGGAGGTCAACCTGGAGCAGATCGCCAAGGGCGAGCTCCCGTCGAGGGTGACCGATCTGGCCTCCGACCCCTCGGCGTGGGACTCCCACATGCCGGTCTGATCCGGCCGTGCCCGAGGGTGACGCCGTCTACCGGACGGCGAAGCGGCTGCGGGAGGCCCTCGACGGCCGGATGCTGACCCGCAGCGACTTCCGGGTGCCCCGCTACGCCACGGCCGACCTGCGCGGGCGCACGGTGCTGACCACCATCTCCCGGGGCAAGCACCTGCTGACCCGCGTCGAGGGCGGCCTGACCGTCCACACGCACCTGCGGATGGACGGGACGTGGCGGGTGAGCCCCGCCGGGCAGGCCGGGCAGGCCGGGCAGGCCTACGGCCGGGCGGGCGGGCGGGGACGCTCCGGCGTGCCGGGCGGCGACGTCGTGCGGCTCATCCTGGCCAACGCGCGCTGGCAGGCCGTGGGGATCAAGCTGGGAATGGTGGACCTCGTGCCCACCGACAGGGAGGACCGGGTGGTCGGCCATCTCGGGCCCGACCTGCTGGGCCCGGACTGGGACGCGGCGCTGGCCGCGCGGAACCTGGCGAGGGACCCGGGCCGCACGATCGGCGAGGCCCTGCTGGACCAGCGGGATCTGGCGGGGATCGGCACGATCTGGCGCGCCGAGACGTTGTGGGCCGCGCGGCTGTCGCCCTGGCGCACCGTGGGGACGATCACGCCGGACGAACTGGAGGCGCTGGCCGGGCTCGCCCACGATCTGATGGAGGCGAGCAAGGACGCACCGCTGCCGGTCACGACGGGCGATGCCCGGCCCGGGCGCTCACTACTGGTGTACGGCAGGGCACACCGCCCCTGCCGTCGTTGCGGGGCAGAGATCAGTAGTGGGGATATCGGGGCACAGCCGTACGAACGGCTGATCTACTGGTGCCGCGCCTGCCAGGCGGACTAGGCGGCGACCATGTCCTTGACCTCGGGGAAACCGTCGAACTCGGGACCGGTGATGCCGCCGGGGACGGTCTCCGGAATGCCCAGGCGCTCGTGCTCCGGCACCTCTGCCAGAACGGGGGCGGCCTGCAGTTCGGCGAGTGCGAACTGGTCGGAGACCTCGCGCAACACCTGAGACAACGGCACGCCGAGCGCGCCGCATATCGAGGCGAGCAACTCCGAGGACGCTTCCTTCTGGCCGCGCTCGACCTCGGACAGGTAACCGAGTGAGACACGCGCCAACGTGGAGACCTCGCGAAGGGTGCGATTCTGCCGCACCCTCAGCCGCCGCAGCACGTCACCGAGCAGCTGACGCAGCAGGATCATGTGTCGCTCCCTCCCCAGGGGGGGCGCCTTTACGACGCCTCGCGCGGTGGGCTCATGTCGCCCCTTCTTCGAACGCCCTTCGTACATACTCCTCGCCGTCATCATTGATTCGCTCGGCCCCTTCGCCGGGCGTGCGCCTGACTTGCTCCTCGCCAATGGCTCACGGACCTCACTCACAGCTCCACCGTACCTGTAGAGGGGGACACCGCGGCAGACCGTGGCGAGCATGTTCGCTGGGGACGTAACGCGGTAATCACCCGGAATGTTCCCCCAAATTTGCCTCCAGCACACCTCTAAGCAGGCTCAAAGCCTCCTGACACGTCGCCAGACGGATCCCGTCACGATCCCCGGTAAGCAGGAGGTCGCGGTGCCAGAGCCGCTCCTCCGGGCCGCACAGGGCCACGTGGACCGTCCCGACCGGCCGGCCGTCCTGCGGGTCGGGCCCCGCCACGCCGGTCACGGCCAGCCCGTAGTCGGACTTGGTGAGGGCCCGCACCCCGCGCGCCATCGCCGCCGCGACCTCCGGGTGGACGGCGCCCTCCCGGTCGAGCAGGTCGGACGGCACGTCGAGCAGGCTCGCCTTGAGGTCGGTGGCGTAGGCGATCACGCCGCCGCGGAAGGCGGCGGAGGCCCCCATCGGGCCGGTCATCGTCGCGCCGATCAGCCCGCCGGTGAGCGACTCGGCCACCGACACCGTCGCGCCCCGGCGGACCAGCAGCGACAGGACCTGGCCCGCCTCGCCCATCATGCGGCTCGCGCCCTCTTCGCCACCTGCCGCAGCCGGACCGCCCTGACCACGTAGTCGAGGCCGGTGCCGACCGTGACGACCAGCGCGGCGCCGAGCGGCACCCACCGGACGACCCCGGGGACGCCCGGCACGATGTAGAGCGCGATGGCCACGATCTGCAGGACCGTCTTGACCTTCCCGCCGTAGCTCGCCGGGATGACCCCGTGCCGGATCACCAGGAAGCGCAGCAGCGTGACCCCGGCCTCCCTGGCGATGATGACCAGGGTCACCCACCACGGGATGTCGCCCAGGTACGACAGGCAGACCAGGGCCGCGCCGATCAGGGCCTTGTCCGCGATCGGGTCGGCGATCTTGCCGAAATCGGTGATCAGGCCGTACTTGCGGGCCAGCCACCCGTCGAGCTGGTCGGTCAGCGAGGCCAGCAGGAAGACGCCGAGGGCGGCGTACCGCCAGCCCGTGCCCTCCAGGAAGAGGAAGACGGCGAAGACCGGGACGATGACCAGCCGGGCGATCGTCAGGGCGTTCGCGATGTTCCACGTACTCACCGCCGACGGCGCACGCGCGGCGGCCTCGGCGGCGCCGGCGGGACCGCCCGCAGGCTCGGACGCAGCGGATCCGGCCGGAGACGGCGCGGGCACGGCCGCGACCTGCGGGGCCGGCGGCCCCGGCACGGCCCCGGGCGGGCCCGCCGCCTCCAGC
>NZ_KI866522.1:2607020-2613367 GCF_000511135.2 Microbispora sp. ATCC PTA-5024
GGCGGTTCGCTGCGGTCCGTCATGTGCCTGCCTTGATCCGGGCGATCAGGTCGACCCCCTCGGAGTCGACGGCGACCGCCTGGACGATCTGGCCGGGCACCAGGCCGATGCCCTGGACGGTGACGGCGCCGTCCACCTCGGGGCCCTGGTGGGCGGCGCGGCCCTCGTAGCCGCCGTCCCCGAGGTCCTCCTCGATGAGGACCTCCAGGTCGTCGCCTATGCGCTCCTCGGCACGCTGGGCGGTCAGCTCCTCGGCCAGCTCGGTCAGCGCGGCCACTCGCTCGTCGATCGTGTCCTGGTCGAGCTTGCCGTCGAAATCGTAGGCCTCGGTGCCCTCCTCGTCGGAGTAGCCGAAGACGCCGACGACGTCGAGCCTGGCCTCCTCGAGGAAGCCCACGAGCTCCTCGAACTGCCCGTGGGTCTCCCCGGGGAAGCCGACGATGAAGTTGGACCGGACGCCCGCCTCGGGAGCGCGCTCCCGGATGCGGGCCAGCAGGTCGAGGAAGCGGACCGGGTCGCCGAAGCGCCGCATCCGCCGCAGCACCGGACCGCTGGCGTGCTGGAAGGACAGGTCGAAGTACGGCGCCACGCCCTCGGTCGCGGCGATCACGTCGAGCAGGCCGGGACGCAGCTCGGCAGGCTGCAGGTAGCTGACCCGCACCCGCTCGACCCCGTCGACCCCGGCGAGCCTGGGCAGCAGCTTCTCCAGCGCCCGCAGGTCGCCCATGTCCTTGCCGTACGACGTGGAGTTCTCGCTGACGAGGACGAGCTCCCTGACCCCCTGCTCCGCCAGCCAGCGGGCCTCGGCCACCAGGTCGTCCGGGTGGCGCGAGACGTACGACCCGCGGAAGGCGGGGATCGCGCAGAACGTGCAGCGGCGGTCGCACCCGGACGCGAGCTTGAGCGAGGCCACCGGGCCCCCGCTCAGCCGCTTGCGCAGGGTCCTGGGGCCGCTCGCCGGCGCCACGCCCTCCGGCAGGGCGTCGTCGGCGCCGGCGCCGTGACCGGGGATGTGCGCGTGCGCCGCGGAGCGCTCCACCGGGCTGATCGGCAGCAGCGTGCGCCGGTCGCGCGGCGAGTGCGGCACGAGCGGCCGGCCGGCGAGCACGTCGTCGAGCCGCGCCCCGATCTCCGTGTAGTCGTCGAAGGAGATCACGGCGGCCTCGGGCAGCGCGCCGGCGAGCTGATCGCCGTACCGCTCGGCCATGCAGCCCGCCGCCACGACCTTGGCGCCGGAGTCGGCCGCCGCGAGCAGCGTGTCGATGGAGTCCTTCTTCGCCGAGTCGATGAAGCCGCACGTGTTGACGACGACGACGTCGGGGTCGTCGTCGCCCATCCGCCAGCCGGCGGCCTCGAGCCGCGCGGCCAGCTCCTCCGAGTCGACCTCGTTGCGAGCGCAGCCCAGTGTGATCAGCGATACGGTTCGGCGAGAAGACATGATGCTGACTACGGTATCGGCAGTCGGCGGTCAGCGGGGACCCGGGCCGCCCGCCGCGAACGTCCGCCGGACCGTCTGGCCGTCCTTGCCCGGGGTGCCCAGGTCCTTGCCGTTCACCTCGAGGCGCACGGCCCCCGCGTCCCCGATCACGACCTTCAGCTTGTCCTTGCCGGTCCACGTGGAGGCGGCCCCCTCGGGCAGCGTCCCCTGGAACATCGCGTGGCCCTTGGCGTCCTTCACCGTGATCCAGGACGGCTTGCGCGCGTAGACCTTGAGGACCACGGTCCCGTTCGGGATCCGGGCGGCGGCCTGCTCCTGCGCCCGTGCGTGGTGGGCGCCCGCGTTGGGGTGCACCACCGGGAGCTCGACGGCCGTCTGGCCCGCCTTCTCCCCCGAGCCCGACAGCAGCCTGACCAGCACCACCACGACGATCAAGGCGACGGCCACGGCCGCCACCATCGTCCAGTTGGGCATGCGGTGGCTGCGCTGGTGCAGCAGGTTGTCCACCTTGAACAACGTGGACGCCTGGATGTTCGGCCGGGAGCCGCCGTGCTCCTGCTCGTACTCCCGCACGAGGGCGTCGGGGTCGAGCCCCAGCGTGGAGGCGATGGCACGGATGTGGCCACGCGTGTAGAAGTCGCCCCCGCACACGGAGAAGTCGTCCCGCTCGATCCCCTCGATGATCGTCTCACGGATGAAGGTGCGGGAGCTGAGCTGACCCACGGTCAGCTCGGCCCGCTGTCGCGCCTCCGCCAAAGCAGCGCCAACGCTCATTGGTCACGCCCCCCTGTCCGAGCTTCCGCTCGCCCCACAATGCGTAGTTAGTCACATTCAAGCAGTAACCGACTACGAACGGTACCCGGGGGGTATACCGAGAGCGACATCGGGGGGTGGGAGTCAGCGCCGCAGCGGCTTGAGCGCGAGGTAGACGGCCGCCGAGATGAGGAAGCCCACCTCGAACGCGATGTCGCCGACCGCCGGCACCCGCTTGGGCACGAGTCCGACGTACTGCTCCTGGTTGGAGAACAGCCAGACCGACAGCACGACGCCGACGACCATCGCGACGGGCCCGGCCCAGTTGGCGTGCCCGCGGTCGAACATGAGCGGCTCGTCATCACGGATGTCCCGGCCGCGCCGCAGGACCATGTCGGTCAGCACCACTCCCAGCCAGGGCCCGATCCAGTACGCGATGACCAGCAGGAACGCCTCGTACTTGTGCCCGGCGTCGTCGAGCCCCGACAGCGCCACTAGGAAGCCGGCCACGCCGCACGCGAGCGCCACGATCGCCCGGCGCATCGTCAGCGGCAGCCGTACGCCGAGGGCCAGCAGCGACATCGCGCCCGAGTAGACGTTGAGCGCGTTGGCCGAGATCGCGCCGAGCGCGATCGCCAGGAGCGTGAGGTCGGCGACGACCGTCGGCAGGTGGCCGGTGAACGCCGAGGTCGGCTGCCCGAGGGCGTCGCCGCCGCCGATCGTGACCGAGGCCGCCCCGACGATCTCGAGGATCACGCAGGAGACGAAGACCCCGAGCCCGGCGGCCAGGCCGGTGGCCCGCCTGCTCGCGCCGGCCGGGAGGTACCGGGTGTAGTCGGCGGCGTAGGGGTTCCAGCCCGCGGCGTACCCGAACGTGGCTCCGACCGTCAGCAGGAAGCCCCCGACGCCTCCCCCGGAGCCCGCGTGGCCGGGCTGCGCCTTGGACAGGATGATCGCCGACGCCACCGCGAAGATCACGGCCAGCACCGGGAAGGCGTACCGCTCGAAGGCCTGCACGAGGTTGTGCCCGAAGAAGCCGAGCGCGACCATCACCGCGACCACGATCAGCAGGCAGGCCCATGCGGGCAGGCCGGTCAGCGTGTTGAGCGCGAGCGCGCCGCTGACGCTGTTGACCGCGAACCAGCCGATCCCGGCCGCGACCGAGTTGACCGCCGAGGGCAGGATGTTCCCGCGGTACCCGAACGGCAGCCGCCCGAGGACCATCTGCGGCAGCCCGGCCGACGGGCCCCGCGCCGACAGCACGCCGTGCGCCGCCGCCCCGAGCCCGGTCCCCACGACGACCGCGAGCACGGCCGCCCAGAAGCCGAGCCCGAACGCCGCCACGGCGAGCACGCCGAGGAAGATCGTGGCGAACTCCATGTTCGGCGACATCCACGTCCAGAACAGCTGGCGCGGCCTGCCGTGGCGCTCGGACAGCGGGATGAACTCGACGCCGCCCGGCTCGATCGCGGCGACCTTGTCGCCGTAGCTTCCTTCGCGTACGGCGACGGCGGGGGGTTCAAGAACGGTCATATGGTGATCGCCTTCAGCTTCTCGAGGAGGTAGTCGGACGCGAGGACGGGCTCGTGGGAGACCCGCCCGATCGGCGGGCCGAGGGAGACGACCTCGGCCAGCGGGTTGCACTCGTAGAAGTAGATGAGCGAGACGAGCTCCTCGTCCGGGGCCGACGGGTCCGGCGGGAGCACCCGGTGCCGGTTCGACCGCCAGCGGTCGCCGGTCCACCGCGCCAGCAGGTCGCCGATGTTGATCGTGAAGGAGCCGGGCACGAAGGGCGCGTCGATCCACTCGCCGTCCGGCGTGTACACCTGGAGGCCGCCGACGCCCGGCTGCCGGTCGAGGATCGTGACCGTGCCGAAGTCGGTGTGCGGGCCGATCCTGAACTGCCCCGGCTCCGGCGGGCCCACCTGCGACAGCGGTGGGTAGCGGTTGATGTTCATCGTGTACGACGGGTGGTCGGCCTGCGACGTGAAGAAGCCGGGCGAGACCCCGAGCGCGGTCGCGCACAGCACGAGCAGCTCGTCGGCGAGCCCGCGCATCCGGGCGAGGTACTCGGTCAGCAGCGGCTCCATCTCGGGGACCTCCGCCGGCCACACGTTCTCCAGGAACCACTCGGCGTCGATCTCCGGACGGCCGATCGGCTGGTCGGCCCCGACGGCGAACGTCTCCTTGAGGTCGGGCGGGGTCGGGGTGCCCTCGGCGTAGCCGTTGGCCTCCACGCCCGGCGGCAGCCACCCCCGCTCCCCGACCGTGACGGCGTACCGGTCCTTCACCTCGTGCGGCAGCGCGAAGAAGCGCCTGGCCGCGGCGCGCACCCGGTCGCCCAGCTCCGTCGGGACCCCGTGACCCGTCACCAGTAGGAAGCCGATCTCGCGCAGCGCCTCGTCGACCCGCTCCGCCACCCGCGCGCGGTCCTCAGGGCCGCCCTGGAACCACGGGCCGAGGTCGACGACGGGAACCGTTCTCATGCCTCATCTCCAATGTCCTCGTTCCACAGGGCGGGTTCGGCCGCGATGAACGCGGTCATGAGCGCCGCGCACTCGGGCGAGTCGAGGACCAGCACGTCGACGCCGGCCTCGGCGAGCCACTCGTGCCGTCCCATGAACGTCCGGCACTCGCCGACGACGAGCCGGGAGATGCCGAACTGGCGGACCAGGCCGCTGCAGTACCAGCAGGGCGACAGCGTCGTCACCATCGTGGTCCCGCGGTAGCCGGGCCGGCGGCCCGCGTCGCGGAAGGCGGCGGTCTCGGCGTGGAGCGAGGGGTCGCCGTCCTGCACGCGGCGGTTGCGGCCGCGGCCGAGCAGCCGGCCGTCCGGCCCGAACAGCGCCGCGCCGATCGGGATGCCGCCCTCGGCGTACCCCTTCCCGGCCTCGTCCAGCGCGACGGCGAGCATCGCGGCCGGGCTCACAACGTTGCTGGTCATGCGCTCACTATCCCCCCGCCCGGGGGCTTCGGGAACGGACAGATCGTCCGTACTATGGCCACCCTGAACGGACGATCCGTATAGGGGTGGACCCATGCCTCTGACGCTGCGTGAGCTGCTCTCCTTCGACGTGCTGCGGGAGGCCCGGCCGGAGGTGCTCGCCGGCGAGGGGGCGCTGGACCGGGTGGTGCGCTGGGTCCACTCCAGCGAGATCTACGAGATCGGCCCGCTGCTCACGGGCGGGGAGCTCCTCCTCACGACCGGCCTCGGGCTGGCCGGCACCGACGCGGGGGCCCGCCGCCACTACCTGAGGGAGATCGCCGCCCGCGGCGTCGCGGGGGTGGCCCTGGAGCTCGGCCGCACCTTCCCCGAGACGCCGCGCGAGCTGGTCGAGGAGGCCCGCCGCCAGGACCTGCCGTTCGTCGCCCTGCACGCGGTGGTGCCGTTCATCCGGATCACCGAGCACGTCAACACGCTGATCGTCGACTACGCCGGCAGGCAGCTGCGGCTCGGCGACTCGGCCACCCGGGCCCTGAACGAGGCGCTGATCGCCGGAGCCGGCGTGGCGGGCGTGCTGGCGACGGGCATGGAGGTGATCGGCGCGCCGCTCGTGCTGCTGTCGGCCGGCGGCGCGCTGGTCGCGGCGCACGGGGTGGCCGGCGACCGGGACGCCTGGCGGGCGGCCGAGCACGCCGTCTGCACGTCCCCGGTCACCCTCCACGGACAGCCGTGGGGACGGCTCGTCGCCGGGCCCGGGTCCGCGCTGCGGGCCGACGAGCTCGCCATCGCGCTGGAGCGCACGGCCGTCGCGCTCGCGCTGGCCATGCTCCGCACCGGCAGCCCGCCGAGCGAGCGCGACCGCCAGGCCTCCGTGCTGCTGCGCGACCTGATCGAGGGCACGGCCGAGGCCGACCCCGCCGTACGGGCCGTCATCGCGGGCTTCCACCCCGGCCCCGGCCACATGCTGGTGGGGGTCGCGGTGGACGCGGTGGAGACGGCCGCGGCCGTGGCCGTGATCGACCGGGCCGCGCACATCCTGCACACGACGGCCCTGCGCGGCCGGGTCGCCCGGCTCGTGCTGGGCGCGCTGGCCGTGCCGAGGGCCGTCGCGGACGCGGTCGGGGCGGCCGCGCAGGCGCTGGAGGAGGGGCTGAAGCGGCTCGGTGCGCCGGAGCTCCGGGTGGCCGTGGGCCACGCGGCCGCGGACCTCGG
>NZ_KI866522.1:2613827-2668659 GCF_000511135.2 Microbispora sp. ATCC PTA-5024
ACCAGCCCGGACCGCGCCGGCACCCGCCCGGACCGCGCCGGCACGCGCCCGGACCGCGGCGGCACCGCCTTGACGGTGGGCCGCGCCGGTCGCGGGCGGCGCTACTCGCCGCCGCGCAGGTCGGCGAGGAGGCCGGGCAGCTCGTCGGGCTTCACCATCACCTCCCGGGCCTTGGAGCCCTCGCTCGGGCCGACCACGTTGCGGCTCTCGAGCAGGTCCATCAGCCGCCCGGCCTTCGCGAAGCCCACCCGGAGCTTGCGCTGGAGCATCGAGGTCGAGCCGAACTGGGTCGACACGATCAGCTCGGCCGCCTGCACCAGCAGGTCGAGGTCGTCGCCGATCTCCTCGTCGATCTCCCGCTTCGCCGCGGCCGGCGCGGCCACGTCGTCGCGGTACTCGGCCTGCATCTGCGCCTTGCAGTGGGCGACGACGTCGGCGATCTCCTTCTCGGAGATGAACGCGTTCTGCAGGCGCATCGGCTTGCTGGCGCCCATCGGCAGGAACAGCGAGTCGCCCTGCCCGACCAGCTTCTCGGCGCCCGGCTGGTCGAGGATGACCCGCGAGTCGGCGAGCGAGGACGTCGCGAACGCCAGCCGTGACGGCACGTTGGCCTTGATGAGGCCGGTGACCACGTCGACCGACGGCCGCTGGGTGGCGATGACGAGGTGGATGCCGGCGGCGCGGGCGAGCTGGGTGATCCGGACGATCGAGTCCTCGACGTCCCGGGGCGCGACCATCATCAGGTCGGCCAGCTCGTCGACGATCACCAGCAGGTACGGGTACGGCTGGTAGACCCGCTCACTCCCGGGCGGGGGCACGAGCTTGCCCGCCCGCACGGCCTTGTTGAAGTCGTCGACGTGCCGGAAGCCGCTGGCCGCCAGGTCGTCGTACCGGCGGTCCATCTCCCCCACGACCCATTCGAGGGCCTCGGCGGCCTTCTTCGGGTTGGTGATGATCGGGGTGATCAGGTGGGGGATGCCCTCGTACGTGGTGAGCTCGACCCGCTTGGGGTCGACCAGCACCATGCGCACCTCGTCAGGCGTGGCCCGCATGAGGATCGAGGAGATCAGGCCGTTGATGCAGGTCGACTTGCCCGCGCCGGTGGCGCCGGCGATCAGGATGTGCGGCATCTTGGCCAGGTTGGCCACGATCGTGCGTCCCTCGACGTCCTTGCCGAGGCCCACGATCATCGGGTGGTGGTCGGCCTGGGCCACCTGGGACCGCAGCACGTCGCCCAGCGACACCAGGTCCTTGTCCGTGTTGGGGATCTCGACGCCGATCGCCGACTTGCCGGGGATCGGCGACAGGATCCGCACGTCGGCCGACTTCACGGCGTACGCGATGTTCTTGGTGAGCGCGGTGACCTTCTCGACCTTGACGGCCGGGCCCAGCTCGATCTCGTACCGCGTCACGGTCGGGCCCCGGGTGAAGCCGATCACCTGCGCGTCGATGCCGAACTGCTCCAGCACGCTGGTCAGCGCGTTCACCACGACCGTGTTGGCCTTGGTCTGGGGCTTGGGCTGGCTGCCGGCGCGCAGCAGCGTCAGGTCGGGCACCGTGTAGGGGCCCTCCTGGGCGGACAGCACGAGCTGCTCCACCTTGCGCGGCGCGGGGGTCGGCAGCGGCGGCTGCGGCGGGGTCTTCTGCGCCTCCGGCGCGGGCGGCTCGGCCTCGTCGTCGTCCACCAGTCCGGGCACGATTTCCGGCGAGTGGTCCTTCTCCGACAGCACCGGGGTGTCGTACGGCTTGACGTTGTCGCCGACCTCGCGCCCGCCGTCCGCCTGCTTCTTCTGCCGCTTCCGCGGCGCGGCGGGCCTGCCCGGCGACTCCTCCTCCGGCCGCTGGAAGAGCATGTGCTGGATCTCGGCCAGCCGCTCCGGGATGCGGTGCACCGGGGTGGCGGTGATCACGAGCAGGCCGAACCCGGACAGCAGCAGGAGCAGCGGGATCGTGATGAACGACGGCAGGATGCTCGACGGCGGCGCCGACACGATGAAGCCGATCATGCCGCCGGCCGCCGAGACCTTGTCCATGCCGTCGTTCGGCCCGCCCGAGGGGTACGGCGTGCCGTGGGCCACGTGGACGACCCCGAGGAGGCCGGCCAGCAGCGCGGTCCACCCGATGCTCATGCGGCCGGTCTCGGCGTTCTGCTCGGGGTGGCGCAGCAGCCGCCAGGCGAGCAGCGCGAGCAGCACGGGGACGGCCCACGTGAGCGACCCCAGCGAGCCGCGCACGACGGCGTCGACGATCTGGGCGAGGCCGGTCTTCGTCTCCCGCCAGGTGATGGCCGCCACGACGACGGCCCCCGCCAGCACGGCCAGCCCGGCCCCGTCGCGGCGGTGGGCCGGGTCGAGGTCCCGCGCCCCCTGCCCGAGCGCGCGGGCGGCCCCGCCGATGCCGTGGGCGAGCAGCAGCCAGAGCCCGATGACGAGCTTGCCGATCATGAGGAAGACCCAGCTGATCGGGTCCTGCCCGGTGGCGACGGGCCGCCGGGCGGCCGATCGCGGCGCGGACCTGCCGCGGGAGCCCGCGGCGGGTCGCTTCGCGGAAGCCGTACGGGACCCGGCGCGCGGCGTGGGGCGCTTGCCGGACCCCTGTCCGGACGTACGGGTGGCCATGATGCCGAAGTTACCCCGGAGGAACCGAGATGTCCGGGAGAAACGCCGTACGCCGAGGACGCGGCCGGTGGGAGACGGCCCCCCGGCTGCACGGTCCGCCCGGGGGACGTCAGTAGGCGCGGCGCTGCCGCAGGGCCGACCGTTCGATGCGCTCGCGGGCCTCCAGCAGGCAGGCCGCGATGTCCTTCTCCCGCTCGGCCGTGAGGCGCGGGATCGGCACCGAGCAGCTGATCGCGTCGCGCGGCGGGTCGGTGATGTGCAGGGCCACCCCGAAGCAGCGCAGGCCCTCGGTGTTCTCCTCGCGGTCGACGGCGTAGCCGCGCTTGCGCACCCGGCGCAGGTCGGCGAGGAGCTGGTCGGGGTCGACGATCGTGTGCCGGGTCAGGGACGGCAGGTCGGCGGGGAGCATGCCGCGCACCTCCGCCTCGTCGCGGGAGGCGAGGATGGCCTTGCCGAGCGAGGTGGTGCTGGCGGGCAGGCGGCGGCCGACGCGGGAGAACGGCCGCAGGTAGTGGCGGGAGGCCCTGGTGGCCAGGTAGACCACGTCGAAGTGGTCGAGCCTGGCCAGGTGGACGGTCTCACCCGTGGCCTCGGCCAGCCAGTCGAGGGCGTCGCGCGCGAGCTGGACCACGGGGTCGCCGTCGATGTAGGTGGCGCCGACGAGCAGGGCCCGCATGCCGATGCGGTAGAGCGTTCCCGTCACGTCGGTCTCGATCCAGCCGAGGTCGACCAGCGTGCGCAGCAGCGCGTGCAGGCTGCTCTTCGGGTAGCCGAGCTTGCCCTGCAGGTCGGTGAGGCTGTGCAGGCCCGGATACTGCGCGAAGAAGTCGAGCAGTTCGACCGTACGGAGCGCCGACTTCACGTGCGGCACGGGTTCCGCCATGTGGTACCTCCCTGACCCCCATGTCCGCCTCCTATTGTGGGCCGGTTTCCCAGCCGGCGACGCTCCGGGCGGCGATGTAGTCGAGATCGAGATCATCCCCCAGCCCCGGGGCCGCCGGCATCCGCACCCGGCCGCCGGCCAGCGGGTCGACGATCGACCGCAGGTGCGGCGGCGGGCTGTCGTAGTCGGAGTGGGGGTGCAGCAGGCCCCGCTCGTACCACCGGCCGCACAGGGTGGCGCCGATGACGGCGAGCGCGCCGGACCCGTTGCCGTGGATCTCGCAGTCCATGCCGAACGACTCGGCCAGGTGGACCGCCTTGAGCGCCGGGATGATCCCGCCCGAGCCGACGACGCCCACCCGCAGGATGTCGCAGGCGCCCGCGGCCACCCACTCGGCGCGGGCCATGTGCTTGCCCCAGGAGGTCTCCGGGCCGAGGATCGGGGTCTTCAGGCGACCGGCCAGCCACCGGTACGACTGGACCGAGGCCTCCTCCATCGGCTCCTCGTACCAGGCGAAGCCGAGCTCGTCGAGAGCCCGGCCGAGCCGCAGCGCCTCGGACCTGGAGTACCAGTGGTTGCTGTCGAGCATGAGCGCCACGTCGGGGCCCACCGCGTCGCGGACCGCCGCGCACGCCGCGATGTCCCTGTCCACGCCGTACGGCATGGGCGGCATCCAGGTGTGCAGCTTGATCCCCCGGTAGCCGCGGGCGACGAGGTCCTTGGCGAAGGCGGCGTAGTCGCCGGGCGTCGCCAGCCCGCCAGGGATGTCGTCGCCGCACATCGTGCTCGCGTACGCCGGGATCTCCGCGCGGGCGCCGCCGAGCAGCTTCCACACCGGCAGGCCCAGCGTGCGCCCGGCGAGGTCCCACAGCGCCTGGTCGGCGGCGCTGAGCGCCCGGTCGGACAGGTTGCCCTGGGCGCCGCGCTGCCGCCGGGCGACGCGGTGCCACAGCCGCTCGCGGTCGAGGGAGTCCTGGCCGGCCAGGGCCGGCCCGATGTGCCCGGCGACCACGGCCTCCCGGACCGTGTCCGGCTGCGTCAGGCAGTAACCGGTGGCGCCGTCGCTGTCGGTGATCGACAGCAGCGCCTCGGGCACCTCGCGCGGCGGGCCCGGGTGCCGGTGCCCGTGCCCGTCGACGACGGACCTGGTCACCGTGGTGAAGACCGTGACGGCGACGCGTTCGACGACGGCCACGCGGTCACCCCCTTCTCGTGAGAGTTCTCGGACACGGGTGGAGGGCCGGTGCGTGGTCAGGAACGCACCGGCCCGGTCGGTGGGTCACCCGCCGTGCGCCTTCTTCCACTCCGCCTGCGCGTCGGTCAGCTTCCGCGCCAGCGTGTCGAGGAACGCCTGGGGCTTCATCTGGCCGAGCAGCACCTTCTGGAAGAGCGGCTCGGTGTCGGCCTTGGTGATGGAGGAGAACTGCGGCAGGTAGTAGGGCGGCGAGACGACGGCGGTGCCGGGGTCGGCGAGCGTGTCCACGGCCGTCTTCAGGTGCGGCAGCGAGGCCACCCACGTGTCCTGCTGCGCGTCGGTGTTCGCCGGGATCTGGCCGGTCTTGGAGTTCCAGTAGCTGTTGGCCTCCTTCGAGACCAGGAAATCCACGAACTTCCAGGCCGCGTCCTTGTGCTCGCTGTTCCTGAAGACCGCGAAGCCGTCGACCGGGTTGGCCACGACCGTGCGCTTGCCGGACGGGCCGACCGGCAGGGCGAACGCGCCGATCTTGTCCGCGCCGTGCGCCTTCACGTGGTCGTTGTACGACCCGAGGTTGTGGTGCATCATCGCGATCTTGCCGGTGCCGAACTGGGCGACCATCTTGGGGAAGTCGTTGGTCACGTCGGCCTCGGGGGTGTCCTTCTTGTACAGCCCCGCCATCCTGGCCAGGAACTCCACGTTCTTCGGGTCGTTCACCGTGCTCGTGCCGGAGGCGTCGAAGAACTGGGTGACACCGGAGTAGGAGTACATCTCGGCGAGGATCTGGAAGATCGAGCCGGCCCCGCCGCGGATCGTGTAGCCGTACCGGTCGGGGGCCTTGGTGAGCCGGTCGGCGTCGGCGAAGAACTGGTCCCAGGTCTGCGGCGGCGTCGGCAGCAGGTCCTTCAGGTACCAGACCACGTCCATGTTCGAGGTGTTGGGGACGAGATACAGCTTGCCGTCCGCCGCGGTCCTGCGCACCGAGTCGAGCATGGGAGCGGCGATCCTGCCGTTCACCGCGCTCTTGGCGAGCCACCCGTCGGCCGGTTCGAGGGCCTGCTGCCCGACGAGGTTGGCCAGGTAGGAGGTGGTCACGCCGCCGACGTCGGGGGTGTCCCCGCCGGCGATCGCGGTGTCGTACTTCTGCTGGACCGAGGCGATGGGCACGCCGACGTACTCGACGTGGATCGACGGGTTGGCCTTCTCGAACCGCTTGATCAGCTCCTGGTAGACGGGGGTGCGCGTGCCCCCGTTGTTGTCCCAGAACGTGATCGTCGTCTTCCCCGAGCCGTCCGGGCCGGAGCCGGACCCGCAGCCCGTGGCGGCGACGGCGAGGACGGCGAGGGCCGCCCCGGCCACCTTCATCTTCATGGTTCCTCCGCGATCTCTGGGGGTGCTATCCCTTGACCGCGCCGGCGCTGATGCCGTGCACGAGATAGCGCTGGACCACTGCGAACACGCAGACCACGGGCAGGGCGGCGACGACGCCCCCGGCCGCGAGCGCCCCGAAGTCGGCGCTGTACTCCCCGATCGTGTAGCTGAGCCCGACGGGGATCGTGAAGCCGTCCTGCCTGCTGACGAACATCAGCGCGAACAGGAAGTTGTTCCACGTGTGGATGAACGCGAACGAGCCGACCGCGATCAGGCCGGGGCGCAGCTGGGGCAGCACGACCGCGAGGAACGCCCGGAGCCGGGTGCACCCGTCGACCATCGCCGCCTCCTCGACCGAGAAGGGGACGGCCGAGACGAAGCCGCTCATCAAGATGATCGACAGCGGCAGGTTGAACACGGTGTCGGCGAGGATCAGGCTGCCCAGGCTGTTGATCAGGTGCAGCGCCTTGAAGATCGTGAACAGCGGGATGAGCATCATCGCGCCGGGGACGAACTGGGTGCACAGCAGGACGACTATGAACAGGGTCCGGCCGCGGAACCGGTACCGGGACAGCGCGTACCCGCCCATCGCCGCGATGACGGTGGTGACCAGTAGCGACCAGACGCCGACGATCACGCTGTTGCGGAAGAACACGGCGTAGCCGATGTCGTTCCACACGGTCGCGAAGTGCTCGAACGTGACCGGCCACGGCACGGGGGCGGTCGAGCCCGACGGCCGCAGGGCGAAGACGAGCATCCAGTAGAACGGCACGAGGGTGAAGACCAGGTAGAGGCCCAGGGGAACGTACAGGCGCAGCAGCCGGCCCCGGTCGCTCCCCCGCCCGCGGGCCCGGGCCGGCAGCGTCCGGGAGCCCCGCGAGCGCGGCCGGGTCATGACGTCGGCGCTCATGGTCACCGTTCACCCCCGAACCGGCTGAGCCGGAGGTAGAGGATCGAGCAGAACAGCAGGATCACGAAGCCCGCCATCGTCAGCGCCGAGCCGTACCCGAAGTCCTTGGAGTCCACGGCCCGCTGTGCGACGTAGAGCGGCAGCGTCGTGGTGACCTGCGCCGGACCGCCTCCGGTCAGCGTGTAGAGCAGGTCGACGTTGTTGAACTCCCAGACCGACCGCAGCAGCGTGGCCAGCACGATCGCGTCGCGCAGGTGCGGGAGCGTGACGTGGCGGAAGCGCCGCAGCCGGCCCGCGCCGTCGACCGACGCCGCCTCGTACAGCTCGCCAGGGATGCCCTGCAGGCCGGCGAGCAGGAGGATCGCGAAGAACGGCACACCGCGCCACAGCTCCGCGACGACGACGGCCGGGAACACCGTCTCCGGGTTGCCGAGGACGGCGGCCTCCGGCCGTCCCAGGAACCGCAGGACGCCGGTGCCGGGGGTGTAGAGCAGGATCCAGATGCCGGTCGTCAGCACCCCCGAGACCGCCCACGGGGAGAAGACGAGCGACCGCGCGAGCCCCCTGCCGATGAAACTTTCATGGACGATGAGCGCCAGTGCGAGGCCGAGGACGAGTTGCAGGGCGATCTCCACGATCACCCATTCGGCCGTGAAGCCCAGGCTGTGCCAGAACAGCTCGTCCTCGAAGATCATCTGCCGGAAGTTGTCGAGCCCGGCGAAGCCGTCCGCCCAGGGGCGCGTGAGATTGCGGTGCTGAAGGCTGTAGTACGCCACGCTGCCGATGGGGTAGACGAGGAACGCGGCGATGAGCGCCACCGTCGGGGAGATCAGCAGGTAGGGCACCGCCCTGTGGCGCGTCGTCGCCACCGGCACACCTCCTCGTGTCACATTTCTGAACCAAGTTCACAAGCGTGGACGGCTCCACCGTGATCCCCGGCCCGCGAGGTGTCAATAAGCCGTGGCCGTTTCGAAACATTTCAGCGGACGCCTTCCTGTTTTCGGCGCACGTCTTGACCGGGCTCGCCCCCGGCCGTACGGTCCGGGTGTTCACGAATATGAATGCTGTTCGTCCATGTGTCTCGACTCGAAGATGGAGGACTCCGGTGGCGGTGCGCCTGCGTGGTCTGGACGCGGGCCCCGTCCGCCGGCCTGTCGCCGATCCCCGCCCCCGAGCACCTCACGGCGGCTCGCGGAGCCGATCGACGCCGGCCTCGCCCTCCTCGACGACCTGGAGCGATCGCCCGACCCCGCCTGACGCCGCGGCCCCGAGGCGACGTGGGCGGGCCTGGTGATCGCGTGAACGGAGACAGTCATGCGCACGACAGCCCTCGCCGTCTCGGCCGCCCTGGCGCTGGCGGCCGCCCTCCCCCCGGCCGCCCTCCCCCCGGCCGCCCTCTCCACGGCCGCCTTCTCCACGGCCGCCTTCTCCACGGCCGCCTTCTCCACGGCCGCCTTCTCCACGGCCGCGCACGCGTCCGCCGGCGGGCACGCCGACCTCGGGCGGCGGACGCTGCCCGCGAACGACGGGTGGGCCTCGGCCGGGACCGGCACGACGGGCGGGGCCGCGGCCCCGGCCGCCAACGTGCACGTGGTGAGCGACCGGGCCGGCCTCGTCGCCGCCCTCGCCTCCCCCGGCCCCCGGATCGTCTACGTCAAGGGCGTCATCGACGTCGACAGGACCTGCGCCGACTTCGCCACCGGCGGCTACACCCTCGACGGCTACCTCGCCGCCTACGACCCCGCCGTCTGGGGACGGGACACCGAGCCGTCCGGGCCGCTGGAGGACGCCCGGGCCGCCTCGGCCGCCGCCCAGACGGCGTACGTGAAGCTGAAGGTGCCCTCGGACACCACGATCGTCGGCCTTCCCGGCGCCACGATCCGGCACATCAACCTGCACGTGGACAAGGCCGACAACGTCATCATCCGTGACATCCACTTCCAGGACGCCGCCGACTGCTTCCCCCAGTGGGACCCCACGGACGGCGACGAGGGCAACTGGAACTCCCTCTACGACAACGTCTCGGTGACCGGGTCCACCCACGTGTGGATCGATCACAACACCTTCGACGACGGCGGCAACCCCGACTCCCGCCAGCCGCTCCTCTTCGGCCGGCCGTACCAGGTCCACGACGGGGAGACCGACATCACCAACGGGTCCGACCTGGTGACCGTGTCATGGAACGAGTTCGCCGACCACGACAAGACCATGCTGATCGGGTCGACGAACAACCCGGCGGCCGACTCCGGCAGGCTCAGGGTGACCGTGCACCACAACCACTTCGTGAACACGCTCCAGCGGCTCCCGCGGGTGCGGTTCGGGCAGGTGCACGTCTACGACAACTACTACGAGATCCCGGACGCCTCGGCGTTCGTCTACGCGCTCGGCGTCGGCGTCCAGTCGCAGATCGTCGCGCAGGACAACCTGTTCCGGCTGGGCCGCGGCGTCGACCCGGCCGACCTGCTCCACGACTGGGGCGGCACCGCCCTGACCGCCACCGGCAACCTCCTGCGGGTCGGCGGCGCGGTGCGCCCGATCGACCTGGTCGCCGCCTACAACGCCGCCCACGACCCCGACTTCGCGGCCGACGCCGGGTGGACGCCCACGCTGCACACGGGGATCGACCCCGCGGCGTCCGTCCGGCGCGAGGTCTCCCGCCACGCGGGCGCCGGCAAGGCCTCCTGACCCCTCCATGGCCGTACGGCGGGCCCGGCCGGCCCGCCGTACGGTCCCGGCTGTCAGAGCACGAGCCGGCCGTCGACGCGGCGGGGGACGCCGAGGGGGTTGTCGTCGCGCAGCTCGGGCGGGAGCAGCTCGGCCGGCCAGTCCTGGTAGGCGACAGGGGTGAGCCAGCGCCTGATGGACGCGGCGCCCACCGAGGTGTGGGCGGGCGTGGTGGTGGCGGGCCATGGGCCGCCGTGGTGCATGGCCCAGCAGACGGCGACGCCGGTCGGCCATCCGTTCCAGATGAGGCGCCCGGCCAGGCGCCGCAGGGAGGGCACCAGGTCGCGGGCCTCCTCGGCGTCCGACGCGTGCACGGTCGCGGTCAGCGACCCGGGCAGCCGGTCGAGCACGGCGGGCAGGCCGGCCGCGTCGCGGTAGCGGACGACGACGGCGGCCGGGCCGAAGCACTCCTCCCCCAGCTCGGGCAGGCCGCCGGCGAACGCGTCGAGCCCGGTGGAGAACACCCGCGGCGTCACCGCGTCCTCCGCCTCGCCCGCCGTGCCGCTCGCCAGGACGGCCAGGCCGCCCTCGCCCGTGCGGTCGTCCAGCCGTCCGACGCCCCGCAGGTAGCCCTCACGGATCTTGGCCGTGAGCATCCGGCCGCCGGTGGTCGCGGCCACGGCCGCGCCGATGGCCCGCTCGAACCCGCCCTCCTCCGGCACGAACACCAGGCCGGGGTTGGTGCAGAACTGGCCGACGCCCAGCGTCAGCGAGGCGGCGAACCCGGAGGCGACCGCGGCCGGGTCGGCCGACGGCAGCACCACCACGGGGTTGACGCTGCCCAGCTCGCCGTAGAAGGGGATGGGCACCGGCCGTTCGTCGATCATCCGCTGGACGGCCCGGCCGCCCGCGATCGACCCGGTGAAGCCCACCGCGGTCACGAGCGGGTGCCGGACCAGCGCGCCGCCCGCCTCGAAGCCGTGCACCAGCCCGAGCAGGTCGGGGTCCGGCAGCGCCTGCCGTACGACGGCGGCGGTCAGGTCGGAGGTCTCCGGGTGGCCCTCGTGGGCCTTCACCACGACCGGGCACCCGGCCGCGAGCGCCGACACGGTGTCGCCGCCGGCGACGGAGAAGGCGAACGGGAAGTTGCTCGCCGAGAAGACGCCCACGACGCCCAGGGGCTGGTTCATTCGGCGCACATCCGGCCGCGGAGGCGTGGCCTGGGGGTCGGGGTGGTCGACGACGGCGTCGAGGTGGGCGCCGTCCCTGAGCACCTCGGCGAACAGCCGGAACTGCGCCGCGGTGCGGGCGATCTCGCCGCGCAGCCGCACCTCGCCGAGGTGGGTCTCGGCGTGCGCCGCCGGCCACAGCTCCTCGGCGTGCTTCAGCAGCGCGTCGCCCACGCCCTCGAGCACCCCCACCCGCTCCTCGGCGGGGGTGGCCCGCCACCGCGCCCCGGCGGCCGCGGCCCGCTCGACGGCCTCGTTCACGTCCGCGTGGCCGGTCATCTCAGCGCTCCCGGGTGAGGTTGTCGACGTCGAGCTCGGGACCGCAGAACTTGCCGCCGAGCAGCGTGTGGGGCGGCGCGGACAGGTCGGGCTCGCCGTGCCGGGCGATCAGGTCCTGCGCGAAGACCTCGGCGTCGTCCCGGGGCTCGTAGCCGATGGCCCGGCCCTCCTCCAGCGACCACCACCGCCGGGTGTTGGCCGACACGCCCCAGACCACGTGGTAGCCGTCCGCCGCCACGGCGGCCTCGACGAGCCGGGCGCAGTCGTCGGGGGACAGCCAGGTGGCCAGCATCCGGGGGTCCCTCGGTCGCTCGAAGCACGACCCGATCCGCAGGCACGTCACGGCCATGCCGTACCGGTCGTGGTACAGCGAGCCGAGGGCCTCCTTGGTGACCTTGCTGACGCCGTAGAAGGTGTCCGGGCGGGGGAACAGGTAGTCGCCCGCCTCGTCCGTGCGGGGATGGAAGCCCACCGCGTGGTTGCTGCTCGCCAGCACCACATGCGGCACCCCGGCCCTACGGGCCGACTCCAGGACGACATACGTGCCGTTGATGTTGACCTCGAGGATCTCGGCCCAGGGGCGCTCCACGCTGTGCCCGCCGAGGTGCACCACCGCGTCGACGCCGTCCATGGCCTTGGCCATCGCGCCCTCGTCGGTGATGTCGGCGGTTACCGCCTCCTCGCCGGGGCCCGGCTCGACGGGCGTGACGTCGAGCAGGCGCAGGACCCGCCCCTCCCGGGCGAGCCGCGGCCGCAGCAGGGTGCCCACGCCGCCCGCGGCGCCGGTCATGAGAATTCGCATGTGTCTCCCGTCAGACATCGGCCCGCGGGGGCCGTGTTCCGTCCGTCTTCCCGCTACCCGTCCGTGTTCACGTCCGCGTTCCGCCGGCGCCCCCGTCGCCCGCCGCCTCCGCCCGTCGCGCAGACCTTGACACCGTTCGGACCGATTCTTACAGTTGCGGCAGGCTGTTCACAATGCTGACTCTTGTTCACATACTTGAATCCTGACAGGACGCCGCCCACCGCCCCCGACTCCGTGTTCTCCCTGCCGCCCTCGTGACCGGCCCGGGCCGCCGGTGCGGCGAAGGGCTAAACAAGATTGAGTGGATACATGCGTCTCGAAGGTGTTCTGTTCTTTCCGGTGACCCCGTTCAGGGCGGACGGCACGCTCGACGAGGACGCCCTGCGCGTCCACGTCGAGCGCGGCGTGAGCGCGGGGGCCGGCGGGGTGTTCGCGGCCTGCGGCACGGGTGAGTTCAACGCGCTCGGGCTCGACGAGTACGAGCAGGTGGTGCGGATCTCGGTCGAGGCGACCGCCGGCCGGGTTCCCGTCTTCTCCGGAGCGGGCGGCGCGCTGCCGTTCGCCCGGGCGTGCGCCGAGACCGCCGAGCGGGCGGGCGCGGACGGCCTGCTGCTGCTCCCGCCGTACCTGGTGACCGCGCCGCCGACCGGCCTGGTGCGCTACTTCACCGAGGTGGCCGGCGCGACCGGGCTCTCCTCGATCGTCTACCAGCGCGGCAACGCCCGGTTCACCCCCGAGGCCGCCGCCGCCCTGGCCGCGCTGCCGAACGTCATCGGGTTCAAGGACGGGCTCGGCGACCTCGACCTCCTCCAGCGGATCATCCTCGCCGTACGGGAGTCGACCGACCGGGAGTTCACGTTCTTCAACGGGCTGCCCACGGCCGAGATGACCGTGCAGGCCTACCGGGGCATCGGCGTCCAGCTGTACTCCTCGGCCGTCTTCTGCTTCGTGCCCGAGGTGGCCCTCGCCTTCCACAAGGCCGTCACGGCGGGGGACGACGACCTGGCCCGGCGGCTGCTCGCCGGCTTCTACCGGCCGCTCGTGGAGCTGCGCGACCTCGTGCCCGGGTACGCCGTGGCCCTCATCAAGGCCGGCGTGACGCTGCGCGGCCTCGACGCCGGAGTGGTGCGGCCGCCCCTGCTGGACGCCGCGCCCGAGCACGTCGAGCGGCTGCGGCAGATCATGGACCGGGGGCTGGAGATCGTCGGATGCTGATTCGCGAGATCACCGTCACCCCGGTCGCGTTCCGGGACCCGCCGCTGCTCAACGCCGCCGGCGTCCACCAGCCCTGGGCCCTGCGCACCGTCGTCGAGGTCGTCACCGACGAGGGCCTGACCGGCCTCGGCGAGACCTACGGCGACCTCGACCACCTGGACGAGGTGAGAAGGGCCGCCACCGCCCTCTTGGGCCTCGACGTCTACCGCCACAACGACCTGTACGCCGCGGTGGCGAGGTCGGTCGGGGACGCGGTCGTGACCGACCGGCACGGGCTCATCGGCGCCGCCACCCGGGAGAAGACGGTCGACCGGGTGTTCTCGCCGTTCGAGGTGGCCTGCCTCGACATCAAGGGCAAGGCGGCCGGCCGCCCCGTCGTCGACCTCCTCGGCGGCAGGGTCAGGGACGCCGTCCCCTACAGCGCGTACCTCTTCTACAAGTGGGCCGGCCACCCCGGCGAGGCCGAGGACGAGTTCGGCGCGGCGCTCGACCCCGAGGGGCTGGTCGAGCAGGCCCGCCTGTTCGTCGACCGGTACGGCTTCCGCTCCATCAAGCTGAAGGGCGGGGTCCTGCCGCCGATGGAGGAGGCCGACGGCATCCGGGCGCTGCGGGACGCGTTCCCCGGCCACCCGCTGCGTCTCGACCCCAACGCGGTCTGGAGCGTGGAGACCTCGATCGAGGTGGGCCGCGCCCTCGACGGCGTCCTCGAGTACCTGGAGGACCCCACCGAGGGCATCGACGGCATGGCCCGGGTCGCGGCCGAGGCGCCGATGCCGCTGGCCACCAACATGTGCGTGGTCACCCCCGGGCACCTGCCCCCGGCCATCGAGCGCCGCGCCATCGGCGTGCTGCTGATCGACCACCACTACTGGGGCGGGCTGCTGCGCTCCTCGCACATCGCGACGCTCTGCGCCGCGTTCGGCATCGAGCTGTCGATGCACTCGAACTCGCACCTCGGGATCAGCCTGGCGGCGATGACCCACCTCGCCGCCGCCACGCCCGCCATCACGCACGCCTGCGACACCCACACGCCGTGGCAGGCCGGGCAGGACGTGGTCGCGCCCGGCGCGCTGCGGTTCGTGGACGGCGCGGTCCCGGTGCCGGACGGCCCGGGCCTCGGCGTCGAGCTCGACCGGGACGCCCTGGCCGTCATGAACGAGCAGTACGAGAAGTGCGGCATCCGGGCGCGCGACGACGCCACCTACATGCGGACCTTCGAGCCGTCGTTCTCCACCCGGAGGCCACGCTGGTGAACGTCGTCTACGCCTACCCCTGGGACATCGTCGGGGACCCGGGGGCCGCCGCCCGGCTGCGGGCGCTCGGCGTGGACGCCGTGGCACTGGCCGCGGCGTACCACACGACGCGGGCCGCGACCCCCGCGCACCCGGCCCACCGGCTCGTGGACGCCCGGCACTCCGCGTGCTACGTCCCGGTGCGGGAGGAGGCGTGGAAGGGCGCCCGGCTCGTGCCGGCCACGCCTTCCTGGATGGCGTCCGGCGATCCGTTCGGCGAGGCCAGGGACGCCCTGCGCGACGCCGGCCTGCCGGTCCACGCGTGGACCGTGCTCACCCACAACACCCTGCTCGGCTCGGCCGCCCCGGACCTCGTCGTCACGAACGCCTTCGGCGAGCCCTACCCGTACGCGCTGTGCCCGGCCCACGAGGAGGTGCGCGACTACTGCCGGACGCTGGTGCGGGAGATCGTCGAGCTGGGCGAGCCGGACGGGCTGATCCTGGAGGCCTGCGGGGCGCTCGGCTTCCGGCACGGCGGCCACCACGAGAAGACCGACGGCGCCGACTGGTCTCCCGCGCAGGTCGCGCTGCTGTCGCTGTGCTTCTGCGCGGCCTGCGCGCACCGGTACGAGTCAGCGAATCTCGACGCGGCGGACCTGCGGGCGCGGGTGCGGGCGGGCGTCGACGGCTCCCCCGCCTCCGTGGAGGACGCCCTCGGGGAGGTCGCGGACGCCGTGCGCGACCTGCGGACCGGCCTCGCCGGGGAGCTGCGCGACCTGCTGCTGGCCCAGGCCCGCTCGTCGCGGCCCGGCATGCCGGTCGCCCTGCACGCGAGCGCCGGCCCCTGGGCCACCGGCCCGTTCGCCACCGTCCCCGCCGGAGTGGACGCCGACCTGCTCGTCGGCAACTGCTGGAACGCCCCGGAGGTGGACGAGGCCGGCCTGCGGGCGCTCGCCGCGCTCGGCCCGCGCGTCGGGGCGTACGTCCTCGCCCTGCCGCCGCGCCCGGCGGACGGGGCGGCGCTGTCGTGGCTCGCCGACGCCTACCGGGCGGCGGGGGCGGCGGAGATCCACTGGTACCACGGCGGCCTCGCGTCGTCCGCCCGGCTGGACGCCATCCGCGCGGCCGTCCTCCGGTGAGGGACAATCAGGGGCATGCGTGTCGGCATCCTCGGCCCCACTGAGGCGCGTCCCGACGGCGTCCGCCCCGTCGCGGCCGGCGGCCCGGGGCTGCGGGCGCTGCTCGCCCTGCTGGCCCTCGGGGCCGGCCGGACGGTCCCCGTCGAGCGGCTGATCGACGGCCTGTACGGCGACGAGCCGCCCACCGGGGGCGTCAACGCGCTCCAGGCCCAGGTCTCGCGGCTGCGCCGGCACCTCGGCGACCTCGTGGTGCGGGAGCCCGCGGGCTACCGCCTGGCCGTGGAGCCCGACGACGTCGACGCGTCCAGGTTCGAGCGGCTCGCGGCCGAGGGACGGCGGGCGCTGGCGGCGGGCGACCAGGCCACGGCCGCCGCCCTCCTCCGGGACGCGCTCGGCCTGTGGCGCGGGCCCGCGCTCGCCGACGTGACGGACGCGCCGTTCGCCGCCGCGCAGGCGGCCCGGCTGGAGGATCTGCGGCTCGCGGCCGCCGAGGACCTCGCCGACGCGGGGCTCGCGCTCGGCCGCCACGCCGACCTTCTCGCGGAGCTGCGCGAGCGGGTCGCCGCCCACCCGTTGCGCGAGCGGTCCCGGGGTCAGCTCATGCGCGCGCTGTACGCCGCGGGGCACCAGGCGGAGGCGCTGGCCGCCTTCGAGGACGGACGCCGCAGGCTCGCCGAGGAGCTGGGCGCCGACCCCTCGCCCGAGCTGGCGGCCGTCCACCTCGCCGTGCTGCGCGGCGACCCGGCCCTGTCCCCCTCCCCCGCCCGCGTCTGCCTGCCGGCGCAGCTCACGCCCCTCGTGGGCCGTGACGCCGACCTCGACCGGATCGCGTCGCTGCTCGCCGACACGCGGCTCGTCACGCTGACCGGCCCGGGCGGCACGGGGAAGACGAGGCTGGCCGCCGAAGCCGCCGCCCGCCGCCCCGGCGACGTCTTCTTCGTGGAGCTGGCGGCGCTGGGCGACGGCGCCGACGTCCCGCACGCCGTCCTCGGCGCGCTCGGCCTGCGTGAGGGCGGCCTGCCCGCCGGGCCGGGACCGGGACGCCCGGCCGCCCCCGCCGACCCGGTCGCCAGGCTGGTCGCGGCCCTGTCCGCCCGGCCCGCCCTGCTGGTTCTCGACAACTGCGAACACGTCGTCGAGGACGCCGCGCGGCTGGCCGACCGGCTGCTCGGGGCCTGCCCGTCGCTGCGGGTGCTGGCGACCAGCCGCGAGGCGCTCGGCATCACCGGGGAGCGGCTGCACCCCGTGCCGCCCCTGGATCTCCCGCCCCCCGGCGCGCCCGTGGAGGCGGCGCTCGCCTCCCCCGCCGTACAACTGTTCGCCGAGCGGGCCCGCGCCGTACGGCCGGACTTCCGTCTGGACGCCGGGGACGGGGACGACGCCGCGGTCCGCGACGTGGTGAGCGTGTGCACGGCCCTCGACGGGCTGCCGCTCGCCATCGAGCTGGCCGCGGCCCGGATGCGCTCGCTGCCCGCCGGGGAGATCGCCTCCCGTCTCGGCTCGCTGGCCGGCCCGTTCTCGGTGCTGTCGCGGGGCAGCCGCACGGCCCAGCCGCGGCACCGCACGCTGCGCGCGGTCGTGGAGTGGAGCTGGGACCTGCTCGACGAGACCGAGCGCACGCTGGCGCGGCGGCTGACCGTCTTCGCGGGCGGGGCGACGCTGGAGGCCGCGGAGGCGGTGTGCGGGCTCCCGGACACCGACGGCGTGCTCGCCTCGCTGGTCGACAAGTCTCTCGTCGAGGCGGTGGACGGCCGCTACCGGATGCTGGAGACGATCCGGGCCTTCTGCGCAGGACGGCTGGCCGAGGCGGGCGAGGAGAAGCGGTTCCGGCAGGCCCACCGGGCGTACGTCCTCGACCTCGGGCGGGCCGCCGACTCCCGGCTGCGCGGGCCGGAGCAGGTCGAGTGGCTGCGGCGGCTGGGCGCCGAGCACGACAACCTGCACGCGGCGGTGCGCCGCGCGGCCGAGGACGGCGACGTCGAGGGCGGGCTGCGGCTGATGGCGGCCACGCTCGGCTACTGGATGCTACGCGGCCTGCGCTCGGAGGCCGCCGGGCTCGCCGAGGCCCTGCTCGTGGTCGCCGGGCCGCGGCCGCCCGCCGGGCTGGAGGAGGAGCACGGCCTGTGCGCCTGCGTGGCCGCCTGGGGATCCGGGGGGACGGCGGTGGGGGCGTGGCTGGCGGAGACGGTCGAGCGGCTGGACGCCGATCCGGGGATGCCGCGCCAGCCGTTCCTGCTGGTCCTGCGGGCCATGGTGGCGGGCCCGCCGGAGCGGGAGGCGCTGCGGGAACTGGAGCACAGGTACGCGCTGATGGCGGCCGATCCCTGGACCCGGGCGCTCAGCGCCTTCGGCCTCAGCTACCTCAAGCTGTTCGACGGCCGCCTGGTGGAGGCCGAGCACACGGTCAACGCGGCCGTGCGGGAGGCCCGGGAGGTCGGCGACCGCTGGCTGACCGCGATGATGCTGTCCGCCCTGGCCGACATCGCCGACTGGCGCGACGACCACGCCCGGGTCGTGGCCCTGACCGACGAGGCGCTCGACCTGGTCGAGGTGCTCGGGGCGACCAGCGACGTGGCCGAGACGCTGTGCCGCCGCGGCGCCGCCCGCACGCGGATGGGGGCGGTGGCGGAGGCCCGCGCCGACTACGAGCGCGCCGCCGCTCTCGCCCGGCGGATCGGCGCCTCCGAGATGCTCGCCGAGGCCCTGCTCGGGCTCGGTGAGCTGGCCCGGCTGCGCGGGGAGACGGCCGAGGCGCGGCGGCGGTACGAGAGCGCGCTCGCCGAGTGCACGGCCGAGTGGTTCGCCGCCGAGGAGACCCGGTCACGGGTCTACCTCGCGCTCGGCTGGGCCGCCCAGATGTCCGGCGCCGCCGCCGAGGCGCTGGCCTGGCACCGGCGCGCGCTCACCACGGGCCTCGGCGAGCGCAACCTCGCCATGGCCGCCCGGGTGGCCGAGGGGTTCGCCGGGGTCGCGCTGCTGGAGGGCGACCCCGGGCGGGCGGCGGGGCTGCTCGGCGTCGGCGCCGCGCTGCGCGGCTCCCCGCGCCCGGACGACCCCGACATCCGCCGTGTCGCCTCCCAGTGCCTGGAGCGGCTCGGCGAGGCCGCCTACGAGCGGGCGTACGGGCGCGCGCTGACCGCGACGCGCGCGCGGATGACGACCGCGGACGCCGGGCCGCCGGCGCTCGCCCTCATCGAGGGCCACCTGTCCGCCTTCGACGGCTGACCGGCCGGGCGGGCGTACGTCAGCGGACGGTGGGCGGGCCGTCAGCGGGGCCGCCGAGGCTGTGCCGCATGAACGACACCTCCCGCAAATGGGGCACCCTGGCCATCGCCTGCGTGTCCGTGCTCCTGCTGTCCGTCGACCTCACCGTGCTGCACCTCGCCCTCCCTAAGCTGGTCGAGGACCTCGGGCCGTCCGGCACCCAGTTCCTGTGGATCGCCGACATCTACGGCTTCACCCTGGCCGCGCTGCTGGTCACCATGGGCAACCTGGGCGACCGGATCGGCCGCAAGCGGCTGCTGCTGGCCGGGACCGCCGCGTTCGGCGCCGCCTCCGCGCTGACGGCCTACGCCCCCACCCCGGAGCTCCTCATCGCGGCCCGGGCGCTGCTCGGCGTCGCGGGCGCCACCATCATGCCCTCGACGCTGTCGCTCGTCCGCAACGTCTTCACCGACGCCAGGGAGCGGACCACCGCGGTCGGGATCTGGAGCAGCGTCTCGGCGGTGGGGTTCGCGCTCGGGCCGATCGTGGGCGGCGCGCTGCTCGACCGCTTCTGGTGGGGCTCGGTCTTCCTCGTCAACCTGCCCGTGGTGGCGGTCGTCCTGGTCGCCGGGATCGTCGTGCTGCCCGAGTCGCGCAACCCCCGTCCCGGCCGCCTCGACCTGGTCAGCGTGCCGTTGTCGGCCGCCGGCGTGCTCGGGCTCATCTACGCGCTGAAGGAGGGAGCCCAGGGCGGACTCGCCCAGACGCCGGTCGTCGTGTCCGGCCTCGTCGGGATCGCCGCCCTGCTGGTGTTCGTCCGGCGGCAGACGCGGCTGGCCGAGCCGCTCATCGACGTGCGGCTGTTCCGGCGGCGGGCCTTCTCCGCGTCGGTCGGCGCCGAACTGATCGCGGTGTTCGCCATGCTGGCCATGTCCGTGGTGTTCGCCCAGTACTTCCAGCTCGTGCTCGGCTGGACGCCGCTCGTCGCGGGCCTGGCCGGGATGCCGGGCGGCCTCGCCGGCGGCGCGGGCGGGGCGCTTGCCGGGACGCTCGTGCAGCGGTGGGGGCGCGCCCGCGTGGTCTCCCTGGGCCTGGCCCTCACGGCGGTCGGATTCGTCCTGTTCAGCCGCATCGGCCTGGACACCGCGTACCCGTACATGCTGGTGGCCATGATCGTGCAGGGCGTGGGCATGGGGTTCACGTTCGCCGTCACCAACGACACGCTCCTCGCGTCCGTGCCGAAGGAGCGGGCCGGCGCGGCGGGGGCGATCTCCGAGACGGCCCACGAGATGGGCGGCGCGCTCGGCATCGCGGTCCTCGGCACGGTCCTGAACGGCGCCTACCGCGACGGCCTGCGCCTTCCGCCGGGGACGCCGGCCCCGGTGCGGGACGCCGCCCGCGACACGCTGGCCGGGGCGCTCACGGCCGCCTCCAGGCTGACCGGCGACGCCGCGGGGGCCGTCGCCACGGCCGCCCGGGAGGCGTTCGTGCACGCCCTCCACGTCACCGTGCTCACCGGAGCGGCCGTCCTGGTCTGCCTCGCGGCCGGCACGCTGGTCGCGCTGCGCGGCGTGCCGGCGGTCATCCCCGAGCGCGAGGAGCCCGCCGACGCCCCGGCCGCCGTCCGATGACCGTCATGTGACGAGCGACGGCCGACATGTGGGGCGCGGCCGGACGGCCGTCACGTGACGAGCGACAGCCGACATGTGGGGCGCGGCCGGACGGCCGTCACGTGACGAGCGACAGCCAGCGCGTGTGGGCGCCGCCGAACGGACCGGCCCCGGCGCCCACCGCCTCCATCAGCCAGGCGGCCGACCGCTCCGCCTGGCTGACGATGTCCTCCGGGTACCCGTACGTGACCTGGTGATCGGCGAACTCGTCCTCGTCGTCCAGGTGGACCCGGCCGTCCAGGAAGCGCAGCACGTCGAGGTCCAGGTCGACCATGGTGACCTCGTCGTCTCTCCACTGCGGCACCGTGCTGACGTCGCAGTAGATCTCCGGGTCGTGCGGCCGCGCGTTGAAGGCCGCCGTCCACCACGCGTCCCGGGGGAAGAGCATGACCGACGCGAACTCGAAGACCGTGGGCGGCTCGTGCCCCCGCCGCGCGAGCATCCCGGCGGGGCAGCCGATCCAGACGCCGTGCTCGTCCTCGCCGAGCAGCCGGCCGGGGTGGTTCCAGTGCAGCGATCCGCCGTACTTGCGGTACACGACCCTCATCTCGGACACGGGCGGGACGCTATGTCACGCCCGTCTCCGAGCACAACCGGATATCCGCTAGACCTCGACGACCACCGGGATGATCATCGGGCGGCGGCGGTAGGTGTCGCTGACCCAGCGGCCCACCGTACGGCGGATGGTCCGGCGCAGTTGCAGGTCGTCGGCGACGCCCGCCGCGGCGACCTCCTGCAGGGCGGCCTCGATCTGCGGGATCACGGCGTCGAACGCCTCGGGGTCGATGCCCGAGCCGCGTGCCGTGATCTCCGGCCCGCCCGTGAGCTTGCCGGTCGTGGAGTCGACGACCACGACGACCGAGATGAACCCTTCGTCGCCCAGGATCCGCCGGTCCTTGAGGGCCACGTCGGTGATGTCGCCGACCGAGGTGCCGTCGACGAACACGTAGCCGCACGGGACGGCGCCGGTGATCCGCGCCCGGCCGTCGACCAGGTCGACGACCACGCCGTCGTCGGCGATCACGATGTTCTCGTCCGGGACGCCGGTCAGCCCCGCCAGGCGGGCGTGCGCCCGCAGGTGCCGCCACTCCCCGTGCACCGGCATGAAGTTGGACGGCTTCGTGAGGTTGAGGACGTACAGCAGCTCGCCCGCGGCGGCGTGACCGGACACGTGCACCCGGGCGTTGCCCTTGTGGACGACGCGGGCGCCCCACCGGTTGAGGCCGTTGATGACCTTGTTGACCGCCGTCTCGTTGCCCGGGACCAGCGACGAGGCCAGCAGCACCGTGTCCCCGGCCGCGATGCGGATCGGGTGGTCACGGTTGGCCATGCGCGACAGCGCCGCCATCGGCTCACCCTGGGAGCCGGTGCAGATCAGCACCACGTCCTCCGGCGGCCACTCCTCGATCTCCCGGGAGTCGACCAGCAGGCCCGCCGGCACCTTCAGGTAGCCGAGGTCGCGCGCCACTCCCATGTTGCGCACCATCGAGCGGCCGATCAGCGCGACCTTGCGGCCGTGCTTCTCCGCCGCGTCCATGATCTGCTGCACGCGGTGGATGTGCGAGGCGAAGCTGGCGACGATGATCCGCTTGTCGGCCGCGCGGAAGACGTCGTCGATGACCGGCGCGATCTCGCGCTCGCTCGTGACGAATCCCGGCACCTCGGCGTTGGTCGAGTCCGACATGAGCAGGTCGACGCCCTCGGACCCCAGCCGCGCGAACGCCCCGAGGTCGGTCAGCCGCCCGTCCAGCGGAAGCTGGTCCATCTTGAAGTCGCCGGTGTGCAGCACGATGCCGGCGGGCGTTCGGATCGCCACCGCCAGCGCGTCCGGGATCGAGTGGTTGACCGAGACGAACTCGCAGTCGAACGGCCCGAACGCGCGCCGCTCCCCCTCGATCACCTCGACCTTGACCGGCTGGATCCGGTGCTCCGACAGCTTGCTCTCGATCAGCCCGAGCGTGAGCCGCGAGCCCACCAGCGGGATGTCGCGCCGCTCGCGCAGCAGGTACGGCACGGCGCCGATGTGGTCCTCGTGCGCGTGCGTGAGCACGACCGCCTCGATGTCGTCCAGCCGGCCCCGGATGTAGTCGAAGTCGGGCAGGATGAGATCGACGCCGGGCTGGTCGGGCTCGGGGAACAGCACGCCGCAGTCGACGACGAGCAGGCGGCCGTCGTACTCGAAGACCGCCATGTTGCGGCCGATCTCCCCCAGGCCTCCCAGGGCCACGATGCGCAGGCCGTTCTCCGGCAGCGGTGGGGGCGGTCCCAGCTCGGGATGCGGATGACTCATGCCCCCTCCTCGCCCGTCGGCCTGAGGCGGCGTGCCGTGTCGTCGCGTCGCTTACCGTTTGTCTGGCTCATTCGTCTCCATCTGTGTTCTAACTGTCGGCAAGTTTGAGACCTCCCGCGATGAGGTCCTCACGCAATGCGGCGATCTGCTCGCCGGTGGCGTCCACGAGCGGCGGCCGGACGTTTCCCGCGTCCTGGCCGGCCAGCCTCAGCGCCGCCTTCGTCATGATCGCGCCCTGGGTGCGAGTCATGATCGCCGTCACGACCGGGATCAGCTGACGGTGGACGGCCAGGGCGCCCGCCACGTCGCCGGAACGGTACATCTCGCCCATGGAGGCCAGCTCGGCGCCGGCCACGTGGCCCACCACGCTGACGAAGCCGGCCGCGCCGACCGAGAGCCAGGGCAGGTTCAGCAGGTCGTCGCCGGAGTAGAAGACGAGCTTCGAGGCCGTCATGACGTGGGAGCCGGCGAACAGGTCGCCCTTCGCGTCCTTCACCGCGACGACGCGGGGGTGCTCCGCGAGCCTCAGCAGCGTGTCGGTCGCGATCGGGACGCCGGAGCGCCCGGGGATGTCGTACAGCATCACCGGCAGCGCGGTCGCGTCGGCGACCGCGGTGAAGTGCCGGAACAGGCCCTCCTGCGGCGGCTTGTTGTAGTACGGGGTGACCACCAGGAGACCGTGCGCGCCCGCCCGCTCGGCGGCCCGGGCGAGCTCGACGCTGTGATGGGTGTCGTTGGTGCCCGCGCCGGCGACGACGACGGCCCGGTCGCCCACGGCCTCCACGACCGCCCTGAGGATGCGGTCCTTCTCGTCGTCACTGGTGGTCGGGGACTCCCCCGTCGTGCCGCTGACCACGAGCCCGTCGTTGCGCTGCTCGTCGACCAGATATACGGCCAGCCGCTGGACGCCCTCGTAGTCGACGGCGCCGTCAGAGGTGAACGGCGTGACCATGGCGGTCAGCATCCGGCCGAAGGGGGCGTCTGAGGTTCCGGTTGGCGATGCCATAGACGGAACGCTACCCGGATCCGCGCGGACGGTGGACCTCGCCACCCCGTTATGGCCGGTGGTTATGCCCGCGTCGCGACGACTGCCGGGATTGGGGTGATCACGCAGGTGCCGGAGAGGGGTCCGCGGGCGATCATCACCCTGCCCGGGACAGCGAAAGAGGCCGCCGATATGTGCTCGGGGGTACACACATCAGCGACCTCTATCCGAGAATCGCCGCGTCTTACGCCCGTGTTACACGCCGGTGGGAAGAATTTTGCGGATAGCCCGAAGCGCGCCGCTCACCGGGCCTGACCTGTGATCAACCTCTCCCATAGCGCCTCCATGCGCACGGTGATGAGGCGCTCGCTCTCATGGATGCTCGGGCCCTCGGCGTTCCGCACCGTCCTGCGGATGAACAGCAGCCCGCCGGAGTGGCACAGCTCATAGATGATCGGGACGCACTCGCAGGTGTGCCGACGCACGCGGACCACGTCGCTGCGACGGGTCGGGGACAGCCAGACGATCGGCTCGAAGCCGCGCATCACGGGCGCGGGATGGAGCCCGTGATAGGGGGGCGGGAGCGGAATTTCAGCAGGTGACCGCCTAACGTCAGGTTGGTCCATTTGCAGACCTTTCACCGCGCAAAGTTGGAGTCACAGGTAGCGGCCGTTACTCTCGGTTGCCCTCCGGATACGCCAAGATTGGGAAACCCTCGTCACCCCCCCGGGATGGATTGATGGCCAACTCTGATCCGGTCTACCTGCGTGTAGTCGAGGACCTTCGCCGCCAGATCGTCGACGGGACGCTCCCTCCGGGGGCACCCATCCCGTCGCGGCATCAGATCACCAGGAAGTACAGCGTCGGTGAGACGGCCGCCCGTCACGCCCTGCGCGTGCTCGCCCAGGAGGGTCTGATCATCGGGCGGGTGGGGTCCGGGCACCGCGTGCGGGAGAGGCCGACCCTGCTCCCGCTGCACCGCACCCGCACGACCGAGCCGCTCGCGGCGTTCGCCGCGGACGTGCAGTCCGGGGGACGGCACCCCACGTGCACGTGGCGCAGCGAGCTCGCCGAGGCGCCGCCCGAGATCGCACAGCGCCTGCGGGTCGGCGAGTGGAGCCCGGTCATCCGGGTCCGCTCGGTCCTCCGCGGCGACGGCCGCCCGCTCCAGCTCCTGACGTCGTACGAGCCGGTCGAGTTCGGCCAGAGCCAGGCGCCGGAGGAGGGCACGGGCGAGCGCAGGAGCGCGGCCTTCCGGCTCGCGGCCGGCGGCACGCCGATCACCGAGATCGGCGAGACGGTCCACGTCCGCGTGCCGCAGCCGACCGAGAGCGACCTGCTGGAGCTGCCCGCCGGCGTCCAGGTGCTCCACGTGGAGCGCACCTACTGGGCCGGCGACCGCGCCGTCGAGACGACCGACGCGGTGATCCCCGGCGACAGGTTCCGCTTGGTCTACGGCATTCCCGTCTCCCTCTGACTGTCGGTGCCCGCTGGTACAACCGATCCGGTTGTCCCATCCGGAGGTGCCGATGCGCGTGAAGGACCTGCCCGAGGCCGACCAGCCGCGCGAGCGGCTCCTGGCGTCCGGCGCCGCGGCGCTGGCCGACCGCGAGCTGCTCGCCCTGCTGCTCGGCTCGGGCAGCAGGGGCGTCAGCGCCGTGGAGCTCGCCTCCAAGGTCATCGCGCACTGCGGCGACCTCGGGGAGCTCTCCCGGGCGGAGGCCCACCGGCTCCTCGCCGTTCCGGGCGTCGGCCCGGCCAAGGCCGCCCGGGTCGCCGCGGCGTTCCATCTCGTCCGGCGCGCCCAGGCCGAGCCCGGGCGCAGCCGCATCACGTGCTCGGCCGACATCGCCGCGGCGGCCGCGCCCCTCCTGCACGGGCACCCGAGGGAACGGCTCGTGGTCGTGGTCTGCGACGCCCGCGGCGCCGTGCTCCGCCGCGCCCTCGTCAGCGAGGGCGGGAGCGACCACACTCCAGCACCTGTCCGCGACATCGTCACCACCGTCCTCGTCTCCGGCGGTGCCGCCTTCGGCCTCGCCCACAACCACCCGAGCGGTTCGCTCGATCCCAGCGCCGCCGACCTCGAGGTCACGGCCCTCCTTCACGAGGCCGCGGAGACCGTCGGCCTGCGGTTCCTCGACCACGTGATCGTCACCGACACCGCCTGGCGCCGGATCCCCTGATCTCCTCTGTCTTGAATAATACGTCTAGTTGTATTGCTCCGTCTAGTGCAAACATAACGCCCAATCAGGCATAGTCGCCCATCTAACCTCGTTATCGGTCGCCTATGGTGCGATCGTGCTCGACCATGACGGTGACACTCACCTGTATGTGCAGATCGCGGAGTTCATCCGAGAGCGCATCCAGCGCGGCGACCTTCTTCCGGGACATCCGATTCCCAGCGAGGCCGCGATCCAGAGCGAGTTCGGGGTGGCCCGCACGACGGCCCGGCGCGCCTTCCACATGCTGCGCGAGGAAGGGCTCATCTACACGGTGCAGGGCGAGGGCACGTTCGTCGGCTCACCGGACGCCTCCCCGAGAGAGCCGCGCACGACGCCGATGTACCGCAAGATCGCCGAAGATCTCGCCGGCCGGATCCGGGGCGGAGAGCTTCTCCCCCGCCGCGCCGTCCCCAGCGAGACGGCGCTCGTGCAGCAGTACGAGGTGGCCCGCGAAACCGCCCGGAAGGCGATCGCCCTCCTCCGGGAGCAGGGCTGGGTCTACACCGTTCCCCAGCGCGGCACCTTCGTCTCCCCGGAGGAGCACTGGCCGGCGAGTTGACGGTTTGCCTCGTCTAGTCGTCTCGCCTTGTCTACTGTGGGCTCATGCTCGATCGCGAGGGGCCCGTACCGCTGTATAAGCAGATCGCCGAGACCATCGGGGAACAGATCCGCCGGGGAGATCTGGCCGACGGAGACCCGGTTCCGAGCGAGGCGGAGCTGGGGGCCGGCTACGGCGTCGCCCGCACGACGGCGCGGCGGGTCGCCCGCGAACTCCGTGACCTCGGCCTCGTGCGCACGGTTCCGGGCGAAGGCACCTTCGTCGGCAGAGGGACGGTCCACCGGGCCCGCCGGAGGATCCCCGTCCACGAACGGATCAGCCTGGAGATCGCCGACCGCATCAGGTATCGGGAGCTCAAACCGAACCGGCCCATACCCAGCGAGAAGTCGCTCATGCAGCAGTACGGAGTGGCCAAGGTGACCGTCCGGCAGGCCGTGGCGTCCCTGCGCGCCCAGGGCTGGGTCTTCACCGTCCCGCAGCGCGGAAGCTACGTGTCACCGGAGGAGAGGTGGCCGACCGGCTGACCCGGCCGGGCGTGGCTGACACAATCCGAATCTTGTGGACCCGCATCTGGCTCACGTCGTCCGGCGGTGTGAAGAGGGCCGGTACGTGTGGGCGCACGCCTACGTCGACCGGCTGGAGGCGGACAGGCCCGGACGGGGACCGTGCCCGCCTCCTCCGTGCGGTGGTCCACGCCCATCAGGGACGTCACGCGCAGGCCCGCGCGGCCCTGTCCTCAGCCGCGGGACGCGACCAGCACCAGGACCTTGCGGCGTACGTCAGGGGCCTGCTGACCGCTCCGGGTGGCGGCGGACGGACCGGGATGCCCGACCCCGGCGACGCGACCAGCGACGAGACCTCTGACGAAAGCGGCGACGGATGGCCCGACCTGCCCCCTGAGCAGTTGGCGCTCCTCGACGGCGACATCGCGGGGGTCGCCCGCGCGTGCGCGCGGAAACGGTACGCCGAGGCCCGGTCCTCGGTGTGGCCGACGGCCGACGCCGATCCCTCCGGCCCGGTCCCCGTCCTCCTCGGGGCGCTGGTCGACGTGCGCGAGGGCCGGCACGCCGGCGCACGGGAGCGGATCTCTCGCGGCGAGTCCCTGCTCCGCCCCGTCGACCTGTTCCGCGCGAGCCAGGTCTTCGCGGTCATGGGTGAGACGACCCGAGCGCGGCTGTACGGCCTGCGCGCGGCACGGGCGGAGGAGGGCGGGTGGCGGGTCCAGGCCTGGTGCGCCACCCTTCTCACCCCGTGGTCCCCCCTGGCGATCGCCGCGGCGCGGCGCGCCGTCGCGCTCGCCCCGGACCGGCCGGAGGCGCATCTGGTCCTGGGCGCCGCCCTGCACTCCTCGGCGCCGCTTCCCGCCCCCGCCCACCGCGCCGAGACCGTCGCCGTCCTCGAACGCGCCCTCGACCTCGCTCCCGCGAACCGGCGGACGCAGGACCTACTGGCCCGGGCCCGGATGCCGAGGAGACGTCGCCTCCTCCGCCGCCTCACGGTGGACCCTGCTCGGCGTCGGAGTGGTCGCCGTGCTGGGCGCTATTCTCGCCTCCATCCTTCCGGCGGTCCGCGGGGCGTCGGGCGAGGGAGACGGCTGGCTGACGCCGAAGGACGCCTTCTACGCCCTGGTCGCCGCGGTCATGGCCGTCAGCCGGGCGAGGACCGCGCACCGCCGGGCCGGTGTGCGGGCCGCGGTGCTGCGCCGTCGCACCCTGACGCGGGAGGTGTATGTGGAGGGCCTTGGCGTGGCGGTCTTCGCCCCGACGGTCGCGGCGCTACTGCCCGCGCTGTCATGCGTGGCGGCGCTCCCGGTGGCGGCGTCGCCGGCCGGCGGCGAGACGACCGTGCCTGTCCTCGCCCTCGCCGCCGTCCCTTCCGGTGCGGCGCTCGCGGCCGCCGGCGCCTGGTGGATCGGCTGGCCGGCCGTCCGGCGCTGCGCCGGGGCGAGCGTGCTGCTGAGGGTCTTCGCCCTACTGGCCGTCGCCGTCGTCGCGGTCACCGTCGTCCTCGCCGAGGATGTCTCCCTGAGCACCGGCTGGTGGAACGCAGTGTGCGCCGGCCTCGTCTGCTGGGCCGTCGGCGGCGGCATCCTGGCGTTGGCCCGGGCTCAGCGCGCCGCCGCGATCACTCCTCGCCGGAGAAGCGTTCCCAGGCCGACTGGCGGGTCATGTCGAGGGCGGCGCCGATCCTGGCCCAGGTGACGCCCCGGTCCCGGAGGCGTTCGACCCAGACGCGCAGGTTGGCCTCGACCTGAGCACTCACCGCGGCGACCTTGGGGAGGAACTCGAGGATCTCCTCGTCGGTCATGCTCTCCGCCCAGGGGATCTCGGGAGGCGGGGGAGGCTGCGTGGAGAGGACCTCGCTCAGGATGTCGTTGCACAGGACCACGCACCTGTCGCAGATGAAGACACCGGGCCCGGCGATCATCTTGGTGACCTCGGTCTTCGGCTTCGAGCAGAACGAGCAGCGGATGTCCTGCTCGGCGGTGGAGGGAGCGGGCATGTGTTCTCCGGAAGTGTCGCGTCAGGCGTTTCCTGACAGAGTGTGCCGCGTAAGGCTCTCCCTGACAAGCCTCCTCTACATAGGTAGTACGGTGGAGGCATGAAACCGCTCTCGCGGATCACCTCCGCCACCGTCGACGTCCTCGACGTGCTGCTGCAGAGCCAGGAGCCCCGCTGGGGGCTGGAGATCATCAAGGCGACCGGCAGGGCCTCCGGGACCGTCTACCCCATCCTCGACCGCCTCGAGCGCAGCGGATGGGTGGTCTCCATGTGGGAGGCCGACTCCGAGCGCAGGGGGCCGCGCAGGCGGCTCTACCAGCTCACGGGCGACGCCGTTCCGGCCGCCCGCCGCGCGTGTGGCGCGCGCGACGCCGCCCGGGCCCCCGTCCGCCGTACGCTGCCGCAGCCCGGGACGTGACGTGAACCCCATCATCCGCGGGACGATCCTGGTGGCGGCCGCGGCCCTGCCGCGGCCCGAGCAGCGCGAGCGCTACCGTGAGCAGTGGCTCGCCGACGGCGCGGGCGCGGCCGAGCTGGGGATGAGCGGCCTGTCCGTCGCCCTCGGCGCCCTGAGGGCCGCCGTCGCGATGAACCTCACAGCGGGCGCCGCCCCGGCCCTGGGGCTCGCGGTCGTCCTCGTGATCGGCGGGATCCGCCTCGCGCTGACCCGGGAGGACTGGATCCCCGGCGCGGCCACGGCGCTGGCCGGCGTCGCGCTGCCGTTCCTCCTGATGATCATCCGCAGGTACGGCCGGCCGTACGGGCTCGGAGACTGGCGCGACCTGTTCGACCTGCGCAGGTCGGCCCTCTCACGGCGGGGACCGTCGAGTGGCGGCCGGCGGGCCTGGATCGCCTCGCTGGTCTTCGGCAGTCTGGTCCTCGTGACGGTGAGCGCCACGCTGCTCCTGCACACGTGGGGCATCTGAATCGTCGCCGAGGCCCCGGCGGGGTCAGTACCCGATCGAGACGGTGGCGTTGATCGGTTCGTGGTGGAGCAGGCACTGCAGGATGCAGTCGGCCAGGTCGGCGCGCGAGACGCGGAGTGCGCCGCGCACGTTGCGGTCGACGGCGCTGCGGTAGACACCGGTGTGGGGTCCGTCGATCAGCATCGGGGGACGCAGGATCGTCCACTCCAGACCACTGGCACGCACGACCTCCTCCATCCGGCGCTTGTCGGCGATGGTGTGCTTGAGCAGGTTGCCCAGGAGCGGCTTCACGATCAGGCGGGTCAGCGGCCCGTCGCCCTCGGTGGTGACGGTGCCGGCGCTGACCACGACGAGCCGTCGGACGCGTGCGGTGCGCATGGCCTCGACGATGCCGGCCGTGCCGGCGGCACAGACGGTGGTCGGTACCCGCCCCTCGCGTGACCCCAGCGCCGACACCACCGCGTCACAACCCTCGATGGCGGGGCGGAGCGCGGCGGGATCCGTCACGTCGGCCCGCAGCACGGTCAGGTGAGGATGCGACTCGGTCAGCCGGGCCGGGTCGCGGACCACCGCGGTGACCTCGTCCCCCGCCTCGCAGGCCTGCCGGATCAACTGACGGCCGGTGCCTCCGGTCGCACCGAAAAGCGCGATCTTCATCGTTTCTCCTCTGTCATGAACGGGGATCGAGGCGGGACAGGCCTGGGTTCTTCGTGTTCGAGGTGCAGCAGCGCCGCCTGCCGCGGCAGGGGACGGGCACCGGCGAGCGCGGCGCAGGCGGAGTCCGCGCGATGACTCACGATGCCGGGCCCGGGCGGTCGTTGTCGTCGGACATGGGAACGCATTCGCCCTACCGCCGGCGGCGGCGTGGCCCGGCGACGGCTACATCCGGGGGCGTAGCGGTGAGCTACATCCGCCACCTGATGTGCGGCTCAGCGTGACCGTCTACCGTTCGGTCGTGGGCGGCACGGGTCCGCACGTGCATCGCGTGACCTGGTGTGGAACGGGTGGCCGTCATCGGCCAAGCCTTCGAGTCGCGCCGGATCGACGCCCACCCCGACTCGGCGGCATCGAGTTCGGACATCCCGCCGTCCCGGCTTCCAGGCCATCTGGCCGACATCCTCCGGGAAGGATTCACTGTGAGCGCACACAGCACGATCTCGCGCAGTCACCGGGTGCGTAACCGCATCTTCGTCTTCCTGCACCGCGTCGGGCTGCCGATCGGCCCGATCCACCTGCTGACGGTCCCCGGCCGCACGAGCGGCCTTCCGCGGACCACTCCGGTGGCCCCGGTGGTCGTCGACGGGGTGCACTACGTACTCCAGGCGTATCCGAACTCCGATTGGGCCAAGAACGCCCGGGCCGCGGGGCAGGGCGTGCTCACCCGCGGACGCCGGAGCCAGGCCGTGGACCTCGCGGAGGTCCCCGAGGCGCGGCGCGCCGACATCCTGCGGGAGTTCCCCCGCCAGAACCCCCTCGGCGTCCGTGCCTTCGTGCAGAACGGCCTGGTCGATTCCCCGTCTCCTGAGAGTTTCGCGGCGGCCGCCCCGCGCTGCACGCTGTTCAGCGCCACTCCGCGGGACGCCCACGCGTAGAAGCCTCACCGCACCTTCCGTGACCTTCAGAGCGAATAACCCGAACACTCATGTACGGATTAGTGCTAGTCTTCAACTCGTACATGCGTGTTCGGGTTAATCATGTGACCGTTCACGCAGGAGGGAGCAGGTCATGGCCGCCACGTCACCGTCGCCGATCTCCACCGGCCACCACCACCCCGGGCCGCCCGGCCCGCGCCGGTGGTGGGTGCTGGGGCTGTTGAGCGTCGCGCAGTTCATGCTCGTTCTCGATGTGACCGTCGTGAACGTGGCGCTGCCCGACATCGGCGCCGACCTGGCGCTGCGGGGCGGAGTCGTGCCATGGGTGCTGACGGCCTACACGCTCGCGTTCGGCGGCCTCATGCTTCTCGGCGGCCGCGCCGCCGACGTGTTCGGCGCTCGCCGCGTGCTCCTCGGCGGTCTGACGATCTTCGTCGTCGCGTCGCTGGCCAGCGGACTCGCGACTGACCCCACGATGCTCCTGGCCGGTCGAGCGGCGCAGGGCGCCGGCGCGGCGCTGATGTCCCCGGCGGCGCTGTCGGTGATCACCACGACCTTCGCCGGCGTTGACCGGTCGAGGGCGCTGGGCGTATGGGCGGCGATCGGGGGCGCCGGTTCGGCCCTGGGCGTGATCCTCGGCGGCCTGCTGACGTCCGGCCCAGGCTGGCGGTGGGTGTTCTTCATCAACGTGCCCGCCGGGCTGGCCATCCTGGCGCTCCTGCCCACGCTGCTCCCCGCCAGGCGGCGGCACCCGGCCGCCACCGGCCGGGTGGACGCCGCCGGCGCTCTCTCGGTCACCCTCGCCACCGGCGCCGCCATCTACGGACTGATCAATGCCGGCGGACACGGCTGGCTCGCGGGCTCGACGCTGCTGCCATTGGCCGCCGCGGTCCTGCTCTACGGAGTGTTCGCGGTGGTCGAGCGCGTGGCCGCCGCACCGCTGATGCCGTTGCGGGTGCTGACCCGCCGCCCGGTCGTGGCCGGGGCGTCACTGATGCTGGTGGCCACCGGCCTGTTGGTGAGCGCGTTCTTCCTCGGGTCGTTCTATCTCCAGCGTCTTCACGGCTACAGCGCCGCGACGACCGGCCTGGCCTTCCTGCCGATCGCGCTCGGCACGATCATCGGGGCCCACACCGGCAGCCGGGCCGTCACGCACCTCGACGGACGCGTGCTCGCCGCCGGCTCGCTGACCGTCACCGCGGCCGGATGCGGGCTGGCGGCCGGTGCCGGCGGCCCTGCCCTGATGATCGCCGGGCTCACCCTGGCGGCGATCGGCGTGGGCGCCGCGCTGGTCACGGCGGTCACCGCGGCGCTTACCGCCGTCGCCCCGGACGAGGCGGGAACGCGCTCGGGAATCGTGAACACCTTCCACGAACTCGGCGGCGCGCTCGGGGTCGCCGTCCTGTCCACCGTCGCCGCCGGAGGCGTGACCGGCGAGGTCAGCGCGACCGGCGTCGCCCTGGCGTTCACGGTCAGCGCCCTCGCGGCCCTGGCGGCCGCCGCGCTGAGCGCGTTCGTCGTGCCCCCGGGAGTCGCACCCGCCGGCGCGGCACCGCACGCCCACTGACGCCGACCCACTGACGCCGACCCGCCGTCGCAGCCGAGCCGTACGCGGGCGCGTCCACGGCATGCCGATCCGAACACGACACATGAGGAGAACGACGATGAACGCCCACCGTCCGGCGCCCGACGACGCCGGCGTCATGACCCCTCCCCACCCCCTTCGCCGGCCCGGCGCCGGGGACGGCACCCGGTATGTGCGGATGATGGTGAACCTCACCGCGATGATCGGGGGCCCGCTGTTCCTGCTCACCGTCATCCTGCACCCGGCCCGTGACGGCCACGACATCGCGGCGCACGCCCAGTGGTACGCGTTCACCCACTCCATGGAGGCCGTCAGCCTGCTGGTCCAGGCGATCTGCCTGGCCGGCGTCCTGGCTCTGGGCATGCGCGAGCTGGGTTCGCGCGGACTCGCGGCGCTGTACACCGCCCTGGCCGGGACCATGCTCTGGTTCGGTCTGATCGTCTTCGACGGCGGTCACAACCCGGTGACGGCCAAGTACGCGCCCGACCTCGTGCACACCTCCCAGGACATCGACGTCGAGGGCGGCATCATCGTGCTGACGGCGAACATCGTCTTCCCTCTGGGATACGTGCTGCTCGCCCTGCTGCTCAACCGGTACGGACAGCGGGTGACCGGCCTGCTCCTGGGATTCGGCGGCGTCGTCTACGCGATCGGCGGGACCGTAGCGTTGTTCGGCTTCGGACCGCACTCGATGGTCACATCGGTCGTCGAGATCATCGGCGCCGCGCCGTACGCGGTGGGGTACGTGCTGCTCGGCCGCCGGTTCGCGCGAGCCAGCTGAACGGCTCCACCCGGCGGCGGACGTCTAGAACACCGGGATGATGTCCTCGGGATCGACGACGTCCACCGCGACGCCCTCGATGTCCAGCTCGGGGATCGCGGGGAACTCGATGCCCCACCGCTCGACGATCGCCCGCACCCGGGCCATGGCCAGCCGCCAGTTGTCGGCCTGCTCCTCGTACGAGAGCACGCCGAGCCCGCCCTCGCGGGCGTGGTCCATGAGGACGCGGTGGTTGTGCAGGAAGTACGGCGGCAGCTCCCAGAAGCCGCCCGGCGGCTCCCAGAGGATCATCGACAGGAACACGAACCCGGCCCGCAGCTGACGGGTGATGAGGCCGCGGATGTCGTCGGTGAGCCCGGGCCACTCGTTCTCCAGGATCGTCATGCAGATCTGCAGGTGCCGGGACTCGTCCCGGCCGATCTTGTGGAACATGTCCGAGAACAGCGGGTGGGCCGTCCCCGACGCCATGCCGCGAAACAGCGTGGAGGCCGCCATCTCGCCCATCATGAAGCTGGTGAACAGCACGGCCAGGGAGTACCTCCCCACGGCCGTGGTGTAGCCGTTCCAGTACCGGCCGCCGTTGTGGTAGAGCCAGCCGATGTTGTTGTGCGCGGCCCGCTCCAGGTCGGTCCGGGGCTCCCAGTCGAGCGGCCCGCCGGGCCACAGCCGGGCGATGGCCCGCTGGCAGCACTCCTCGTGGTTCATCTCGTCACGGGTGATGGAGAAGAAGCACTTGCGGACCGGGTCCTCCTCGTGCTTCTCGAACGCCTGGATTGTGGCGCGGGCGAACACGGCCGGCCCGGAGGCGTCGAAGTTGGCCAGCACGGAGAACCAGTACATGATCCCGAGCCGCTGCTCGGGCGTGAACCCGTCCGGGTCGAGCAGGTCCCACGGCAGGTCGGCGGGGTTCCAGACCATGCGCTTGGACTTCTCGTAGATGGCCGCCAGCTTCTCGGTCTCCACCCGCCATTCCATCGGGTAGATGTTCGGCTGCGGGATCTCGGGCGCAGGCCAGAATCCGCCCTCCGGGATCGTGACGTCCGCCAATCCCCTCACCCTCCCGCGCCGCGACGATATGACACCGACGTCCCCATCCTGCGCCCCGGCGTCACACGATTCAAGCCCCGGCGGGACGGGGATCCGCGGCCCCGCGCAGCAGACCGGACGCGAGCGTCCGCATGCCGGCCGCGAGCCGGTCGGCCTCCCCCTGCCGCAGCATACGCACGACGGAGTCGTTGTGGAGGGACCCGATGAGGACGTGCGCCAGCACGTCGGCGTCCAGATCCGGCCGGGCCTGCGCGATCAGCGCCGACATGTGGCCGTGCCAGAAGAGGTAGACGGGGTTCGCCTCGCGGTCCCCCTCGGCGTGGCGCCGGTTGGCCAGGGCGTGCTCGTGCGCCGCCATCAGGCCGACGTTGCCGTCCACCAGGCGGACGATCGCGTCCACGAACGCCTCCAGCCGGTCGGCGGGCGGAGCCCCGGGCCCGAGCGGCGGGGGTCCCGACGTGACGGCCTCACGGAGGGCGAGCACCCGCTGCTCGATCAGCGCCCACATCAGTCCCGTACGGCTGCCGAAGCGGTGAAAGACCGTGCCCTTGCTCACGCCCGCGGCCGCGGCCACATCCTCGAGCGAGACCTGGTCGGGGCCGTGCCGCCGCAGCAGGTCCTCGGCCGCCTCCAGGATCGCGCGCCGGTTGCGGGCCGCGTCGGCGCGCTCGCGGCGCTGCTCCCCCACCCGCCTCCTCCTCACCCGGCCCGTGACAACTGAACCGCCGGTCCATATAGTACTGCCGTGTGAAGTTGACCGGTGGTTCAGTTAGAGAGGTGGCGCCGTGCGCGCGATCGTCATGCACGAACCGGGAGGGCCGGAGGTCCTGCGGCCGGAGGAGGTCCCGGAGCCGTCGCCGGGCCCGGGACAGGTGGTCATCCGGGTCGAGGCCGCCGGGGTGGGCTACGCCGACACGCTGCTGCGCGCCCGCGGCTTCCCCCTGCCCGTCCCGCTGCCGGCGGTCTTCGGCTTCGAGGCGGCCGGAACGGTGACGGAGACGGGCGACGGGGTGGATCCGGCGCTCGTGGGCACCCGGGTGGTCACGCTGAGGCTCGGCGGGGACGGCGGAACCTACGCCGAGTACGCCAGGGCGGAGGCGGACTCCCTGACCGTCGTCCCCGAGCCGGTGACACCCTCAGACGCCGTGGCGGTCGCCGTCCAGGGCGCCGTGGCGCTGACGCTGGTGCGCGAGGCGCGCCTGACGGGGAACGAGACGGTGCTGGTCGAGGTCGCGGCGGGCGGCGTCGGGGCGTACCTCACCCAGCTCGCCCCCGCGATGGGGGCCGGCCGCGTGGTCGCCACCGCCGGAAGCGCCGGGAAACGGCGGCAGGCGGAGGACCTGGGGGCGGACCTCGTCCTCGACCACACCGACCCCGGCTGGACGGACCGGGTCGCCGAGGAGGGCGGCACCCTCGACGTCGTCTTCGAGTCGATCGGGGGCGCCTCGGCCGGACGGCTCCTCGACGCGATGACGCCCGGCACCGGGCGGATGCTGCTCTACGGCGTCCTCGACGGCCCGCCCGCCGTCGCCCCGATAGACCTGCTCCGCCGGGGGCTGACGCTCGCCGGGTGCGGCGGCCTCACGGGATGGGCCCTGCGTGTCCAGGAGGCCCGGGCCGAGGTGCTGGAGATGCTGGCGGCGGGGCGGCTGCGCCCGTGGGTCGACAGCGTCCTGCCCCTTGAGGAGGCGGCCGCCGCGCATCGGCGCATCGAGGAGCGCGCGGCCTCCGGGAAGATCGTCCTCGTCCCCTGAGCGGGCTCACCTCGGCGCTCCCCTGCTGACCTGGGTCACGGCCACACAGACCAGGACGGCGAGGGCGGCGGCGACGGTCGCGGCGCCGAACCGCTCGCCCAGCAGCCACCACGCCCACACCAGCGTGAGCAGCGGCTGGGCGAGCTGGATCTGCCCGGCCCTGGCGATGCCGCCCATCGCGAGCCCGGCGTACCAGGGGACGAAGCCCAGGAACATGGACACCAGGCCGGCGTAGGCGAACCCGGCCAGCGACACGGCGCTGAGCCTGGGGTGCGTGGTCAGCGCGAGAACGGCTGTCACCGGGACCGTGACCGGCGCGGCCAGCACGACCGCGTACGAGATGACCCGCCAGCCGGGGGTCTGCCTGGCCAGGCGGCCGCCCTCCGTGTAGCCCACGGCCGCCGACAGCAGCGCGAGCACGAGCAGCGCGTCCGCCCCGGCGAAGCGGCCGGTCCCCCGCGTGAGGGTGAACACGGTGATCGACAACGCGCCCGCCGCGCACGCCGCCCAGAACAGGGGGCGCGGCCGCTCCCCCGCCCGCAGGACGGCGAACGCCGCCGTCGCCGCGGGCAGCAGCCCGATGACGACGGCCGAGTGGGCCGTGCTCGCGCCCGCGTGCAGGGCCAGCCCGCTGCACAGCGGGAAGCCCACGACCACGCCCAGCACGATCAGGGCGTACGACCGCAGATGGGAGCGGGGAGGCAGCAGGGGCGCCCCGGCGGCCACAAGGCAGGCGGCCGCGGCGGCCGCCGCGAGGACGGCACGGCCCATGGCGACCAGGTACGGGTCGAACCCCCGCATCGCGAAGACGGTCGCGGGGAACGAGCCGGAGAACGCGGCCACCCCCGCCCCCGCCAGCAGGCTCCCCTGCCAGGCCCGCCGCCGGGGCGTCCGCTCCCGCACCGCTACTGGCGGTATGGCGATAGCGCTATCGTCAGCTCTCATGAATGACGATAGCAGTATCGTCCGGCTTGCCGCGATCCTCCGGGAGGAGGCCGCGCGGTCCCGTCCGGGCGACCGGCTGCCGTCGAGCCGGGAGATCATGCGCAGGCACGGGGTGGGGCCGGTCACCGTGTCGCGGGCCATCGCCGAACTGGCCGCCGAAGGACGGGTGGTGAGCCGCCCCGGCAGCGGCGTGTTCGTCGCGCCCGCGCGGCCGCCGGCCGGCGAGGCACCCGACCCGTCGTGGCAGACGGTCGCCCTGGGAGACCGGGTGGTCGACGACTCCGCGGTGGCCGCGCTGCTGGCCCGGCCCGCCGACGGCGTCGTGCCGCTCACCGGCGGCTACCTCAACCCCGATTTCCGGCCGGCGAGGGCGCTGGCCGCCGCGGCGGCGAGAGCCGTACGACGACCGGAGGCGTGGGACATGCCGCCGCTGAACGGCCTGCCGGAGCTGCGCCGGTGGTTCGCCGGCGAGGCGGGCGGGACGGTCACGCAGAGCGACGTGCTCGTGGTCAGCGGAGGCCAGGCGGCGCTCACGCACGCGTTCCGGGCGCTGGCGGGACCCGGATCGCCGCTCCTGGTGGAGACGCCGACCTACCCGGGCGCGCTGGCGGCCGCGCGCATCGCCGGCCTGCGGCCGCACGCCGTCCCGGTCGACCGCGACGGCGTCCGGCCCGACCTGCTGGCCGAGGCGTTCGCGCTGACGGGCGCCCGGGTCTTCTACTGCCAGCCGACGCTGCAGAACCCGACGGGCGCGACGCTCAGCCGGGAGCGCAGGGAGCAGGTGCTGGCAGTCGCGCGGGCGGCGGGAGCGTTCGTCATCGAGGACGACTTCGCCCGGTATCTCACCACGGCACCCCCGCCGCCGCCCATGGTCGCGACCGACGCGCACGGGACCGTCGTGCACATCCTGTCGCTGAGCAAGATCACCTCGGCGAGCCTCCGCGTCGCGGGGCTGATCGCGCGCGGCCCGGCGGCCCATCGCCTGCGGGCCGTCCAGGTGGTGGAGGCGTTCTTCGTGGCCAGGCCACTGCAGGAGACGGCGCTCGAGTTCGTCCACTCCCCCGCCTGGCGGCGGCACCTCGGCGCGGTGCGGCAGGAGATCGGCGTACGGCAGGCCGCGCTGCTGGCCGGTCTCGCCCGGCACGCCCCCGCCCTGGAGGTCCACCTCGTCCCCTCCGGGGGCATGCACGTCTGGGTACGGCTCCCCCCGGCGGCGGACGAGGCGGCCGTGGCGGAGGCGGCCCAGCTCAAAGGTGTGCTGGTGAGCCCGGGACGGATGTACTACCCGTCCGAGCCGCCGGGACCGCGGCTGCGGCTGACGCACATGGCCCCGGCGGGGGTGGCGGAACTCGACGAGGGCGTGCGCCGCCTGGGCGCCGCCCTCGCGGACGTCTCGGGAACGCCGGTGTGAGCCCGCTCAGCGGGTGCGGGGACGCTGGGCGTCGGCCGCCGCCCGGCGGCGCTCCCGGCGCTCCTTCTCGCGCATGGCCAGGTAGGCCAGGTAACTGACGCGCATCGGATCCTCCTCGGAATGATTGACACCATCATAACGCTTACGCCGGTGTTGGCATTCCGCAACCTCCTACTGTCGTAAAGTGGTCACGAGGGGTGATCGACAATGACGGGCCCGGCGGAGCTGCTCCGCGATTTCGTGAACACCTACGATGTCGAGCAAGACGCCGACGAGCTGGCCTCACCGGCCGAGCTGTCCGTGTGGCTGCGCGAACGAGGCCTGGTCGGCGCGGACGACCGGGCCGTCGACGAGGACCTCGCCCTCGCCGCCCACCTGCGTGAGGGGCTACGGCACGCGCTGCTGCGCAACCACGACGGCGGGCCGTACGCCGTCCCCCCCGATCTGGACGCCGCGCTCGCGGCGCTCCCGGTGCGGGTGACGCTCGACGGCGGGACCCCGGCGCTCACACCCCTGACGGACGGGGTCGGCGGGGGGCTCGCGAGGATCGCCGCCATGATCGCCGCGACGCACGCCGACGGCACCTGGCCCCGGCTCAAGGTCTGCGCCGAGAGCACGTGCCAGTGGGCCTTCATCGACTCCTCGAAGAACCGATCACGCTCCTGGTGTTCCATGCGCGTGTGCGGAAACCGCACCAAAACAAGGGCATATCGGGCACGACGCCACGCAGAAGGTACGCCGAGGCCTTCCTGACCAGTACGGTGTTACAGGCAAAGAAAGGAGCCGGCCGGATGGGTGTTAGAGCTGCCCGCCTCGAGGACGTCGATGCGGTGACGAGCACCCAGATTCGAGCGTGGAAGGCGGCCTACCGAGACTTCCTGCCTCCGGGTCCCCTGGAGCAGATGACCGGCCCGGCGGCTGAGAAGATGTGGCGCCGCCAGTGGGAGGAGGCGATCCTCTCCCCGCCCACCCCGCGTCACCGCGTGCTGGTCGCGGTCGAGCGGGTGGTCCCCGACACCGACGCCTTCACCGCGCTCGGGCCTGGCGGAATTCTGGCCACGGCCGCGCAGCGGGCGTCCGACCGGGTCGTCGGGCTCGCCTCGCACGGTCCCGCCGAGGATCCCGACCTGCGCCCCTCCACCACGGCCGAACTGCTCACGCTGCTGGTCGACCCCAACCACATCCGGCGGGGCCACGCCAGCCGCCTGCTCAACGCGACCGTCGACCACCTGCGCGAGGACGGCTACAGCACGGTGGTCACGTGGGTGTTCGCCGACAACCACCCGATGCTGGGCTTCCTGGAGTCCGCGGGCTGGGGCGAGGACGAGGCCGAGCGCGTCCTCGACATGGGCCGTCCCATCCGGATGATCCGCCTGAGCACCGACATCAGCTGACCCTTCCGTGATCGCCGGGGCCCGGCGTCGGGGACCGGCGACCTGCCGATATCGTGTCGGTGCGTCCCGTACGTCCGTGGATGCGCGTCTGTCCGCCTCCCCCAGCGCGTGCGCGGACGGAAGCCGCAGGCAGGAAGACGGCAGGAAAAGGAAGTCACGTGGCCACCCCAGCTGAATGGTTCGCCGGCGCACGCCCGCGTACGCTGCCCGCCGCCGTCGTCCCGGTCGCCGTCGGCACCGGCGCGGCCGTCTCCGACGGCGGCGCGATCTGGTGGCGGGCCCTGCTCGCCCTGTTCGTGGCCCTCGCCCTGCAGGTGGGGGTCAACTACGCCAACGACTACAGCGACGGCGTGAAGGGCACCGACCGGGACCGCGTCGGCCCGATGCGTCTCGTCGGGTCGGGGGTCGCCGCCCCCAGGGACGTGCTGGCCGCGGCGCTCGGCTGCTTCCTGGCCGCCGCCGTCGCCGGGCTCGTGCTCGTGGTGGCGACCGGGGCCTGGTGGCTCCTGCTCGTCGGTCTCGCCGCGATCCTCGCCGCGTGGTTCTACACCGGGGGCTCCCGCCCGTACGGCTACCGCGCGCTGGGCGAGGTCTCGGTCTTCGTGTTCTTCGGCCTCGTGGCGGTCGTCGGCACCACGTATGTCCAGGTGGAGCGTCTGAGCTGGGTGGCGGTGGCCGCCGCCGTCCCTGTGGGGCTGCTGGCCTGCGCGCTCCTGGTGGTCAACAACCTCCGCGACATCGCCACCGACGGGCCGTCCGGCAAGCGCACGCTGGCCGTGGTGCTGGGCGACACCCGCACCCGGCTGCTGTACTCGGCGGCGCTGATCCTGCCGTTCGCCGTCGCGATCGCCCTCGTGCCGTGGCGCCCGTTCGCCGCGCTGACTCTGCTGGCGCTGCCGCTCGCGCTCCCGCCGGTCAGGGCGGTCCGCTCCGGCGCCGTCGGGCCCGCCCTCATCGCCACCCTGCAGCAGACCGGCCGCCTCCAGCTCGTCTTCGGCGCCCTCTTCGCGCTCGGCCTGGCGCTCTGACCCGTCGCGAGGGAGCGGCCGCCGGCCTGGCGGACGGCGGCCGTCACCTCGCGATCCCGCCTCAGACGCCCGTCACGCCCGCGCCGCGCCTCCGGCCGTCTCCCTGATCAGGGCCAGCACCTCGTCGAACCGCGCGTCGATACGCGCGTCCATCAGGTCCAGGCGCCGGTCGACACGGTCGAACCGCTCGTCCACCGCCACGAACCGCTCGTCCACCGCGACGAACCGCTCGTCCACGGCGGCAAGCCTCTCGTCCATCGTGATGAACCGGTCCTCCACGGCGTCGAAGCGCTCGCCCATGTCCGTGAACCGCGCCTTCACATCGCCGCGGAACTCGGACAGGTCGTCGTGCAGAGCCTGGATCATGCGCGTGTTGGCACCCTGGGCGTGCTGCACCTCCAGCCGCGCACGCTCGACCTTGTTGTCGACGCTGCCGATAAGGATCTTGATGGACTGCACGTCGATCTCGAGGCCCGTGATGCGGTCCTCGAAGCTCTCGCCCACCATGCTGATCATGCCTTTCTCCTCGGGGGGTGGTCCGGACGGCCGCCGACCGGCGGCCCCGCCATACTTTGGCGGAAGCGGGCGAGGCTCGCGCGGCTCTTCGGACGCGTCCTCCACAGGCGGGCGCGCAGAGGTGGAGACACGCACACCCCGGGGACGAGGCTTATAGGTCCAGGAGGCGCTCCAGCCCCACCGTGAGCCCGTTCAGTCCGCTGATGCGCCGGATGCCGAGAAGAACCCCCGGGGTGAAGGATGCCCGGCTCATCGTGTCGTGGCGGAGCGTGAGGATCTCCCCCTCGCCGCCGAGGAGCACCTCCTGGTGGGCGATCAGCCCGGCCAGCCGTACGGCGTGCACGTGGACGTCGTCCACCGTGGCCCCCCGGGCCCCGTCGAGCTCGGCGGTCGTGGCGTCGGGCGAGGGCCCGAGCCCCGCCTCCCGGCGCGCCCGCGCGACGAGCTCCGCCGTACGGCGGGCCGTGCCGGAGGGGGCGTCGGCCTTGTGCGGGTGGTGCAGCTCGACGATCTCGACGGACTCGAAGTACTTCGCCGCCTGCTGGGCGAAGTGCATCATCAGCACGGCGGCGATGCCGAAGTTGGGGGCGATGAGCGCGTTCGTGCCCGGGTTGGCGACGAGCCAGCCGCGTACCGTCTCCAGCCGTTCCGCGTCGAAGCCCGTCGTGCCGACGACCGCGTGGATGCCGTGGTCGACGCACCACTCGAGGTTGGACATGACCACGTCCGGGTGGGTGAAGTCCACCACCACCTCGGCCTTGGCCAGCGCGTCGAGCGGGTCGTCCTTGTCGACCGCCGCCACCAGCTCCAGATCGTCGGCCGCGTCCACGGCCTTGCACACTTCCACGCCGACGCGCCCGCGAGCGCCCAGTACACCGACCTTAATCACGGGCCAAGGCTATAGCCACCCGCCGTTCCCGCGCCGACGCCACCTGCGGGTACAGTGCCCGGGCCGCGGACGGGGACGGGGACGGCGCGTGTGTGACGCGGATCACGGGAACCCGGCGGCGGGGACGGACAGGTCGAGACGTGGAACGAACGATGCGCGCCCGGCTCAGAGCCGGCGACACGGCCGCCTTCGGCGAGCTGTTCGACGAGCACGCACAGGCGATCTTCCGCCATGCCGCGCGGGCGACCGGGGACCGGTCGACGGCCGAGGACGTGGTGTCGCTGACCTTCCTGGAGGCCTGGCGGCTGCGCGGACGGCTGGACCCGGAGGGTGACGCCGTCGCCCCGTGGCTTTTCGGCATCGCCACCAACGTGCTCCGCAACACCGCGCGGGCGGCCCGGCGGCACCGGGCCGCGCTGTCCCGCCTGCCCGTCCGGGACGAGGTGCCCGACTTCGCCGACGAGCTGACGGGCCGCGCCGAGGACGCCGAGCGCCTCGCCGCGGCGCGGGCGGCGCTGGCCCGGCTGAGCGCCGCCGACAGGGAGATCATCATGCTGTGCGTCTGGGCCGGACTGGACTACGCGGCCACCGCCGAGGCCCTGGGGATCCCCGTGGGCACCGTGCGCTCCCGGCTGTCCCGGGCGCGGGCCCGGCTGCGGGAGCAGGCCGTCACGACGCGAAGGGAGAACCGGTGAACACCGAGATCGAGGACCTCACCCGCATGCTCCCCGACCCGGGGCGCCCCGAGCTGCCGCCGACGCGGCACCGGCAGATGCGCGACCACTTCGTCCGGGAGATCGGCCGGCGCCGCCGCCGGCGCCCCCGGCTGCTGCTCGCCCCGGCGGCCGCCGCCGTGCTCGCGCTGGTCCTGGCGTTCGTGGTGCTGCGCCCGCACGACGCCCCGGCCCGGGAGGTCTCCTTCACCACGGCGCCGGTGATCCGCGTGCCGGACGCCACGGCGCAGGGCGTCGCCGAGACCCTCGGCCGGATCGCCGACGCGGCCGCCCGCCGGCCCGTCACCGCCCCGCCACCGGGCGGGTTCGCTTACACCCGGAGCGTGGTGTCGAGCTCGCGCCCGGAGCGCGAGCGGACGTTCGGCGGGCCTCTGGAGCCGATCGCCCTGCACGAGCGGCAGGCCTGGATTCCCGGGGACGCGTCCGGGAAGGGTCTCATCCGCGAGAACGGCGGGGAGACCACGCTGTTCCCCGCCCGGGACGTGCCGACGTACGACGAGCTCGGGGCCCTGCCCGCGGACCCCGAGGCCACGCTCGAATGGTTGTACGCCCGCCAGGGCGACCGGAGCCCGGCCCGGGCGTTCGGCCAGGTTCAGGGGCTGCTGGACGAGACGGTCGTGCCGCCGGCCGCCCGCGCCGCGCTCTACCGGGCCACGGCCCTCATCCCCGGGGTGCGCGTGGTGCGCCGGACACAGGACGCGCTCGGCCGCGACGGCGTCGGCGTGGCGTTCGAGGCGAACGGCGAGCGCACCGAGTGGGTCTTCGACCGGAGCTCGCTCGCCTACCTCGGCAGCCGCGACTACCTGGTCCGCGACTCCGGCCGGGGCGAGGCGGGAACCGTGCTCAGCGCCGGCGCCGTCCTCGCCCAGGGCGTGACGGACGCGGCCGGCCGGCTCCCCTGAGACGACGAGGCCGCGCGGCGCCCGTGAGGGCGGCCGCGCGGCCCGGTGCGACCAGGTCAGGCGACGGCGAAGCCGAAGTCCTTGTCCGGGTAAGGACCGATCACGGCGAGCGTCATCGGGCGGTTGAGGATGTCCGCCGCCACCTCGGCGATGTCGTCGGGTGTGACGGCCTCGATCCGGGTGAGCACCTCGTCGACCGGCATGAGCTGCTCGTACACGAGCTCGCTCTTGCCGATCCTGGACATCCGGGAGCCGGTGTCCTCCAGGCCGAGCACGAGCCCGCCCCGCATCTGGCCCTTGCCGCGGGCGATCTCCTCGGAGGTGATGCCCTCGGCCACGACCCTGGCCACCTCGTCGCGGCAGATCTTCAGCACGTCGTCGATCTTGGACGGCAGGCAGCCCACGTAGATGCCGAACTGGCCGGTGTCGGCGTACTGCGAGGTGTAGCTGTACGCGCTGTAGGCGAGGCCGCGCTTCTCCCGGATCTCCTGGAACAGCCGGGACGACATGCCGCCGCCGAGCGCCGCGTTCAGCACGCCCAGCGCGAAGCGGCGGTCGTCGGTGCGGGAGACGCCGGTCGTCCCGAGGACCAGGTTGGCCTGCTCGGTGGGCCGGTCGAGCACCCGGACGCCGGAGCGCCGCTCCACCCCTGGGCCGCCGATGCGCGGGTCGGCGGGCGCCGCCGTCCCGCCGAGGGCGCCGGCGCGCTCGTAGGCGTCGGACACCAGGCGGACCACGATGTCGTGGTCCACGTTGCCGGCCACCGACACCACGGTCCGCGGCGGCACGTAGAAGCGCTGGTAGTACTCGTGGATGCGGTCACGGGTGAGCGCGTTGATCGAGTCGTCGTTGCCGAGGATCGGCCGCCCGATCGGCGTGTCGCCGTACAGCTCGGCGGAGAACTGCTCGTGCACCACGTCGGAGGGATCGTCGTCGTGCATGGCGATCTCCTCGAGGATCACGCCCCGCTCCGACTCGACGTCCTCCGCGGCGACCAGGGAGGAGGTCACGACGTCGGACAGGACGTCGATCGCCAGCGGGAGGTCCTCGTCGAGCACCCGCGCGTAGTAGCAGGTGTACTCCTTCGCGGTGAACGCGTTGATCTCCCCGCCGATGCCCTCGATCGACGCCGAGATCTCCATGGCGTCCCTGGTCGGCGTGCCCTTGAACAGCAGGTGCTCGAGGAAGTGGGTGGCGCCCATGTGCTCGGGCGCCTCGTCCCTTGAGCCGATGCCGACCCACATGCCGACCGCCACGCTGCGGACGGTCGGCATCGTCTCGGTGACGACCCGGAGGCCGCCGGGGAGGACGGTGCGGCGGATGGCTCCGGCGCCGTCCTTCCCCGGAAACAGGACCGTGGTCGTCACGAGTTGCGCTCGTCCCGGCCGCCGCGGGTGCGGCTGCGACGCGGGCGAGATGCACGCTCCTCCTGCGGGCCGTCCTGCGACGCCGCGGCGGGAACCTCGGCGGGTACGTCCGCCCCGCCGGCCTCTCCGGAGGCGGCCTTCTCCGCGGCCTCCTTCTCCACGACCTCGACCGGGACGAGGGACAGCTTGCCGCGCGAGTCGATCTCGGCGATCTCCACCTGAATCTTCTCGCCGACGTTCATGACGTCCTCGACGTTCTCGATCCGCCGGCCGCCGTGCAGCTTGCGGATCTGCGAGACGTGCAGCAGGCCGTCCTTGCCCGGCAGCAGCGACACGAACGCGCCGAAGGCGGCGATCTTGACGACCGTGCCCAGGTAGCGCTCGCCGACCTCCGGCATGTGCGGGTTCGCGATGCCGTTGATCAGCGACCGGGCCGCCTCGGCCGATGGGCCGTCGGTGGCGCCGATGTAGATCGTGCCGTCGTCCTCGATCGTGATCTCGGCGCCCGTGTCGTCCTGGATCTGGTTGATCATCTTGCCCTTGGGGCCGATGACCTCGCCGATCTTGTCCACCGGGACCTTGATCGTGATGATGCGCGGCGCGGTCGGGTTCATCTCCGCCGGGGAGTCGATGGCCTCCTGCATCACGTCGAGGATCGCCAGCCGGGCGCCCCTCGCCTGCTTCAGCGCCGCCGCGAGCACGTGGGCCGGGATGCCGTCCAGCTTGGTGTCCAGCTGCAGGGCGGTGATCAGGTCCTTGGTGCCGGCGACCTTGAAGTCCATGTCGCCCATCGCGTCCTCGGCGCCGAGGATGTCGGTCAGCGTGACGTACTGGTCGCCCTCGCCGATGAGGCCCATCGCGATGCCGGCGACCATCTCCTTGAGCGGCACGCCCGCGTCGAGCAGCGCCATCGTCGAGGCGCAGACCGAGCCCATCGAGGTCGAGCCGTTCGAGCCGAGCGCCTCCGACACCTGCCGGATGGCGTACGGGAACTCCTCACGGGTCGGCAGCACGGGCACGAGCGCCCGCTCGGCCAGCGCGCCGTGGCCGATCTCGCGCCGCTTCGGCGAGCCCACGCGGCCCGTCTCACCGGTGGAGTACGGCGGGAAGTTGTAGTTGTGCATGTAGCGCTTGGTCCGCTCGGGATTGAGCGTGTCGATCATCTGCTCCATGCGCAGCATGTTCAGCGTGGTGATGCCGAGGATCTGGGTCTCGCCGCGCTCGAACAGGGCCGAGCCGTGCACCCGCGGCACCACGTGGACCTCGGCGTTCAACTGCCGGATGTCCTTCGGGCCGCGGCCGTCGATGCGGACGCCCTCGCTGATGACGCGCTCGCGCATCAGCTTCTTGGTCACGCTGCGGAACGCGGCGCCGATCTCCTTCTCCCGGCCCTCGAAGTCGGGCAGGAGCTTCTCGGCGGCCAGCGCCTTGACCCGCTCGATCTCCAGCTCGCGCTCCTGCTTCCCGGCGATCGTCAGCGCCGAGGCCAGCTCGCTCTTGACGGCCGCGGTGACGGCCTCCAGGGCGTCGTCCTGGTAGTCGAGGAAGATCGGGTACTCCTGGGTCTCCTTGGCGGCGACCTCGGCCAGCTTCGACTGGGCCTCGCAGAGCACCTTGATGAACGGCTTGGCGGCCTCCAGGCCCTGGGCCACGGCCTCCTCGGTCGGCGCGGCCGCGCCCTCGGCGACCAGCTTCAGCGTGTGGCGGGTCGACTCGGCCTCGACCATCATGATCGCGACGTCGCCGTCGGCCAGCACCCGGCCGGCCACGACCATGTCGAACGTGGCGGTCTCCAGCTCGGAGTGGGTGGGGAAGGCCACCCACTGGCCGTCGATCAGCGCGACGCGGACGCCGCCGATCGGGCCGGAGAACGGCAGCCCGGCGAGCTGGGTCGACAGGCTCGCGGCGTTGATGGCGACCACGTCGTAGAGGTGCTCGGGGTGGAGCGCCATGATCGTGGCGACGACCTGGACCTCGTTGCGCAGGCCCTTCACGAAGGACGGGCGCAGCGGCCGGTCGATGAGGCGGCAGGTGAGGATCGCGTCCTCGGACGGCCGGCCCTCACGCCGGAAGAACGAGCCGGGGATGCGGCCCGCGGCGTACATCCGCTCCTCGACGTCCACGGTGAGCGGGAAGAAGTCCAGGCTCTCCTTGGGATGCTTGGACGCGGTGGTCGCGCTGAGGACCATGGTCTCGTCGTCCAGGTAGGCCACGGCGCTGCCCGCCGCCTGCCGGGCCAGGCGGCCCGTCTCGAACCTGATCGTGCGCGTGCCGAATGAGCCGTTGTCGATGACGGCTTCTGTGCTGTGGACACCCTCCACGGGGGACCTCCTTGTCGGATCGGTCTCCCGCGTCGCTCAGTTCGCCGGGCTCCCCGTTCAGGTGCAGTGCCGGTCTTCGATCGAAGCGCCCGGTCCGTCCGCACGGCTGACGCCGTGGCGACCGGGGGCCACTACCGAGGACCGGCCCTCTCACGCCGCGGGATCGCGCGTGCGGCTTGCGTGCGGACGCGGGGCACTGGTCTGTCGGGCCGAGCCGGCCTCGCGGCCCGCTCTCCCTGTCGGCTGTTGAGTTGTCGGCTGTTCAGTTGTGGTTTTACCGCAGGCCCATTGTGGCCCGCTATGGGAAAGGAGCGGCGAAGGATCGCCGCTCCTTTCTCAAGTTTATCGGCGCAGTCCGAGCCGCTCGATGAGGGAGCGGTACCGCGTGATGTCCTTGGCCTGCAGGTACTTCAGCAGGCGGCGCCGGCGGCCGACGAGCAGCAGCAGGCCGCGACGGCTGTGGTGGTCGTGCTTGTGGACCTTCAGGTGCTCCGTGAGGTCGCTGATGCGCTTGCTCAGCAGCGCGATCTGGACCTCCGGGGACCCGGTGTCACCCTCGGTGGTGCCGTACTCGGCGATGATGGTCTTGGTGGTCGCGGCGTCGAGCGACACTGCTTCTCCTTCTGATGGGAGGCACGCACAACACTTTCCGAGCCCGCGAACGACCGTGCGTGCCTACAGTCGCCGTGACAGGCCAGCCGGGAGACGATGGACGTCACCCGAAGAGGGCTGACATTCAACGGTACCATCGCGACGCCGCGCCCCGCACAACTCCGATCACTTGCCGTGGTCGTGACGGCCGGGATCAGCGGCCCGAGGTCACCTCACGGGCGCGGTCGACGTCCGCGCGCATCTGGCTGATGAGCGCCTCGATCGAGTCGAAGCGCAACGTCTCACGCAGGCGCTCGGCGAAGTCGACCGCCACGTGCGCGCCGTACAGGTCGAGGTCGTCGCGGTCCAGCGCGTACGCCTCGACCGTCCGCTCCACCCCGTCGAACGTCGGGTTCGTCCCGATGGAGATGGCGGCCGGCCAGCGCTCCCCCTCGTACGGCGAGGGCGCCTGCGTGCACTGCAGCCAGCCCGCGTAGACGCCGTCGGCGGGGATGGCGGTGTGCTGCGGCGACTCGACGTTGGCCGTCGGGAACCCGAGCGCCTTGCCGCGCTGGTGCCCCCGGACCACCACGCCCTCCACCCGGTGCGGGCGGCCGAGGGCGGCGGCCGCCCCGGCCACGTCGCCGGCGGCGAGCCGCTCGCGCACCAGCGTCGAGGAGATGGCCTCGCCCTCGCTGACCAGCGGCACCCCCTCGGCGACGAAGTCGTACTTCTCGCCCAGCGTGCGCAGCGTCTCCAGGTCGCCGGCCGCCTTGTGCCCGAAGCGGAAGTTCTCCCCCACGACCACGCACGCGGCGTGCAGCCGGTCGACGAGCGCCGTCTGCACGAACTCGTCGGGCGACATGCGGGAGAACTCCAGGGTGAACGGCAGCACGCAGACCGCGTCCACGCCCAGCGACGCGAGCAGCTCGGTGCGCCGACGCGGGGTGGTCAGCTGTGGCGGGTGGCTGCCCGGCCGCACCACCTCGTCGGGGTGCGGGTCGAAGGTCACGACCACGGAGAGGAGCCCGAGGGACCGGGCCGTCTCCACCGCACGGGCCACCATGCGCTGGTGTCCCAGGTGCACGCCGTCGAACACGCCGATCGTGACGACGGACCTGCCCCAGTCATCGGGGACGTCGTCCAGCCCGTGCCAGCTCTGCACCTCGACCTCGATTCGCTCTGCCCATCGCCTCTGCGGCGCCGACGGCCCGCGCGGTCGTGCGGCCGCGCCGCCGCGGCGCAGTAGACAGCCTGCCATGCCGCGGGGCGTGGGCGGGAACCAGCCCCCGCCGACCGGGGGCGCGGGTCAGGAGACGAAGACCACGAGCGGCCGGGCCGCGCCCCCGCGCTCCTCGACGAGCGCCAGCAGCGTGCCGTCGCCGGCGAACACGCCCGCGGGGCCGGGACCGAGCCCGGCGGCCCGCAGACGCCCGCCGTGCGCCACCAGCCGGGCCTCCTCGTCCGTCACGTCCCTGCGCGGGAACGCGGCCGCCACCGCGTCGGCGATCGGCATGATCACGCACCCCCGCTGGAGCTCCTCGATCGTGCGGGCCGACTCGATCCCGTACGGACCGACGCGGGTGCGCCGCAGGTACGTGAGGTGCCCGCCCACGCCGAGGGCGGAGCCCAGGTCGCGGGCGAGCGAGCGGATGTACGTGCCGCTGGAGCAGGTGATCACCGCGTCCACGTCGACCGTCTCCCCCTCGCGGCGGACGGCGGTGACCTCGAACGCGCGGACCGTGACCGGCCGGGCGGCGAGCTCGACCTCCTCGCCGGCCCGGGCCCGCTTGTAGGCCCGCTCGCCGTTCACCTTGATGGCGCTCACCTGCGGAGGGACCTGCAGGATCTCCCCCGTCAGCGCCGCGATCCCCGCGCGCACGTCCGCGTCGGGCACGTGCCCGGCAGGAGCGGTCGCGACGACCTCCCCCTCGGCGTCGTCGGTGTTCGTCGAGACGCCGAGCCGGATCGTGGCCTCGTAGACCTTCTCCGTCAGCGCGAGGTGCCCGAGCAGCCGGGTGGCCTTCTCCACGCCCACCACGAGGACGCCGGTCGCCATCGGGTCGAGCGTGCCGGCGTGCCCCACCTTGCGGGTTCCGGCGATGCCGCGCATCTTGCCGACGACGTCGTGCGAGGTCCAGCCGGCGGGCTTGTCCACGATGATCAGCCCGCTGGGGGGCGGCGTGCGCTTCATGCGGCGTCCGGGGTGAGCAGGGGGCGGAGGGAGGCCATGGTCTCCTCCGGGGACAGGGTGGAGGAGAACCCGGCCGCGCAGGGGTGGCCGCCCCCGCCGAGCGCGGTGCAGGCCCGCGCGACGTCCACGGCGCCCTTCGAGCGGGTCGAGACGTTCCACCCGCCCTCGTCGTCCTCCTTGAGCACCACGGCGACCTCGGCCTCGTCGACCCGACGGATGACGTCGATGACGCCCTCCACCTCGTCGTACGGCAGGCCGTGCCGGGCCCTGTCGACGCGGGTGAGGTAGGTCCAGACGAGCCCGCGCCCGCCCGCCCCCTCCGGCTCCAGCGTCACCCTGTCGAGGGCGGCGCCGAGGACCCGCAGGTACGCGAAGGGCGACCGGTCCCACAGCTCGCGGGCGATCGCGTCGGGGTCGAGCCCGGCCGCGATGAGCCGTCCGGCCATCGCGTGGGCGGCCGGCGTGGTGGCCGAGTAGCGGAACGAGCCCGTGTCGGTGACCAGGCCGGCGTACAGACAGGTGGCGACGTCGCGGTCGACCGTGAGGCCGAGCCGCCCGGCGAGCCTCTCGACGAGCATGGTCGTCGAGGCGGCTCCCGGGTCGACCAGGTGGAGCGAGCCGAATCGGGTGTTGGAGACGTGGTGGTCGACCACGACGAGCTCGGCGGCCTTGCCGGCGTTGGGGGCCAGCAGGCCGAGCCGGTCCATGGTGGAGGCGTCGAACGTCATCATCAGGGACGGCTCGGCGGGGTAGGCCGCCGGCTCGACGAGGAGGTCCTGGCCCGGGAGGAACCGCAGCAGCCGGGGAACGGTGAAACCGCGGTCGCCGAACGAGGCGACCACGTGCTTGCCGGCCGCGCGCAGGGCGAGGCCGAAGCCCAGCATCGAGCCGAGCGCGTCGCCGTCGGGGGTGACGTGACACGCCAGCGCGACGGTGTCCGCCGCGCGGACCAGCGCGACGGCGCGGCCCCAGTCCGCCTCGGGGACGGCGGTTGCGTCGGCGGTCACAGGGCGCGGTGCCCCGCCCGGCCGGTGGGCTCCTCCTCGCCCGCCTCGGCCGCCTCGTCCTCGATGTCCTCGTCGAACCGGTAGGGATCGGCGTCGCCGGCGAACTGGGCGCCCTCGGCCTGCTTGGCGACCTCCTCGTCCTTGGCCCGGGCGAGGGCGAACAGGTCGTCCATGTGGCGAGCGCTGTCGGGGAGCGGGTCGTGCACGAACGTGAGGGTGGGGGTGTGCCGCAGGCCGGTCTGCCGGCCGACCTCGGATCGGATGATCCCCTTGGCGCTCTCGAGGGCGGCCGCGGTGTCGGCCCGCTCGGCCTCGGAGCCGAACACGGTGTAGTACACCGTGGCGTCGCTCAGGTCCGCCGTGATCCTCGCGTCGGTCACGGTGACGAACCCGAGCCGCGGGTCCTTGATCCGCCGCTCCAGCATCTCCGCGACGACCTGCTGGATGCGATCGGCCAGCTTTCTGGCGCGCGCTGCGTCCATGATCACGCTCCCTCGTTGACTGTACGGCTGACGCGCGCGCCGGGCCGTCTATTCCTCGTGGTCGTTGAAGAGCCGCTGCCGCGCGGACAGCAGCTCGATCTCGGGATGGTAGGCCACCATGCGCTCGCACGCGTCGAGCACCTCGTCGCAGTTGGCGGCGGAGCCGGACACGACGGCGACGCCGATCTCGGCGCGGCGGTGGAGGTCGAGGTGGCCGGTCTCGGCCACGGCGACACCGGGGAACCGCCGCTGCAGTTCAGCGATGAGCGGACGGACCACGGAGCGCTTCTGCTTCAGCGAGCGGACGTCGCCGAGCAGGATGTCCAGGGTAAGGGCACCGACGTACATGGGTGACTCGCCGCCGGCCGCCGCCCCCCGTCACGACGGGGGGCGGCGGCGCTGCGTCTCAGACGCGCGGCTTCTCCTGCATCTCGAACGTCTCGATGACGTCCTCGAGCTTGATGTCGTTGTAGCCGACCCCGATACCGCACTCGAAGCCCTCGCGGACCTCGGTCGCGTCGTCCTTGAACCGGCGAAGCGACACGACGGTGAGGTTGTCGGCCACCACGACACCGTCGCGGATGAGCCGGGCCTTGCTGTTGCGGGTGATCGTGCCCGAGCGGACCACGGCGCCGGCGACGTTGCCGATCCGCGGGACCTTGAAGACCTCGCGGACCTCGGCGGTGCCGGTCCTGACCTCCTCGAACTCCGGCTTGAGCATGCCCTTGAGGGCCGCCTCGATCTCCTCGATCGCCTGGTAGATGACCGAGTAGTACCGGATGTCGACGCCCTCGCGCTCGGCCAGGTCGCGGGCCCGGACCTCGGGCCGCACGTTGAAGCCGATGATCACCGCGTTGTCGTCGGCGATCGCCAGGTTGACGTCGTACTCCGTGATGGCGCCGACGGCGCGGTGCAGCACGCGGAGCTTGACCTCGTCCCCGACGTCGATCTTGAGCAGGGCGTCCTCCAGGGCCTCGACGGAACCGGAGACGTCACCCTTGATGATGAGCTTGAGCTCGTCGACCTGGCCCTTCTCGAGGTCCTTGAACAGCTCCTCGAGAGTGCGCCGGCGGCCGGACCTCGCCATGTCGGCGATCCGCTGCCGGGCGGCCCGCTGCTGGGCGATCTGACGCGCCATCCGGTCGTCGGTGACGACGATGAAGTTGTCACCGGCGCGCGGGACGGCGGTCAGGCCGAGCACCAGGACCGGACGCGACGGGTCGGCCTCCTCGACCGTCTCGCCGTTGTCGTCCAGCATCGCCCGGACGCGGCCGAAGGCCTCGCCACAGACGATCGAGTCGCCGACCCGCAGGGTGCCGCGCTGCACGAGCACGGTCGCCACGGGGCCGCGGCCCTTGTCCAGGTGCGCCTCGATCGCGATGCCCTGGGCGTCCATCTCGGGGTTGGCCCGCAGGTCCAGCTCGGCGTCCGCGGTCAGCAGGATGGCCTCGAGCAGGTTGTCGATGCCGGTGCCCTGCTTGGCGGAGATGTCCACGAACAGCGTGGAGCCGCCGAACTCCTCGGCCACCAGGCCGTACTCGGTGAGCTGGGCCCTGACCTTGGTCGGGTCCGCGCCCTCCTTGTCGATCTTGTTGACCGCCACGACGACCGGCACGTTGGCCGCGTGGGCGTGGTTGAGCGCCTCGATCGTCTGCGGCTTCACGCCGTCGTCGGCCGCGACCACCAGCACCGCGATGTCGGTCGCCTGGGCGCCTCGGGCACGCATGGCGGTGAACGCCTCGTGACCGGGGGTGTCGATGAAGGTGATCTTCCGGGGCTCGCCCTCGTGCGTCGTCGCCACCTGGTAGGCGCCGATGTGCTGGGTGATGCCGCCGGCCTCGCGGGCCACCACGTTGGTGTGGCGGATCGCGTCGAGCAGCTTCGTCTTACCGTGGTCGACGTGGCCCATGACGGTCACGACCGGCGGGCGCGGCGCGAGGTCGGCCTCGTCGCCCTCGTCCTCACCGAACTCGATCTTGAAGGACTCGAGGAGCTCGCGGTCCTCCTCCTCCGGGCTGACGACCTGGACGTCGTAGTCCAGCTCGGCGCCGAGGAGCTGCAGCGTCTCCTCGTTGACCGACTGCGTCGCGGTCACCATCTCGCCCAGGTGCAGCATGATCTGCACGAGCGAGGCCGGGTTCGCGCCGATGCGGTCGGCGAAGTCCGACAGGGAGGCCCCACGGGGAAGGCGGATCGTCTGCCCGCCGCCGCGCGGAACCTGCACGCCGCCGATCGACGGCGCCTGCATGTTGTCGAACTCCTGGCGCCTCTGCCGCTTCGACTTGCGCCCACGGGTCGGACGCCCGCCGGGACGGCCGAAGGCGCCCGCCGTGCCGCCGCCGCGGCCACGACCGCCGCCGCCACCGCCACCGGGACGACCGGCGAAGCCGCCGCCACC
>NZ_KI866522.1:2669900-2675514 GCF_000511135.2 Microbispora sp. ATCC PTA-5024
CGCGGCCCGGGCTTCGGGCCCGGCCTGGCCGCCGCGTCGGCGGACGGGGAAACGGGCGCCTGCGGGACGCCGCCGTTGGCCTGGCTCTCGGCCGGCCTCGGCGCGGGCCGCGGCTGCGCCGGACGGGCGGGCTTGCCCCCGCCCCTGGAGACGTCACCCTTGAACGCCTCAGTGAGTTTACGGACGACCGGCGCCTCTATCGTCGAGGACGCCGATCTCACGAACTCGCCCATCTCGGTGAGCTTGGCCATCACGACCTTGCTCTCGACTCCGAACTCCTTGGCGAGCTCGTATACCCGGACCTTCGCCACTGCACTCCCTAACTCGGCCCGGGAGGCTCGCAGTGCCGCCGGACCGTCGCTACCTGTACGTACTCATCGCCGCGTGCTCATCAGGCGCTCATAGCAATCTGACTCCGCCCATCAACTCGGCGTCCTACATGACAGTTTCTTCGTACCCGGCCCCAGGGCCGATCCAGGGGCCAGCGGTAACCATTCACCCGGACTGACCCGCAGTCAACCCCTCGAGGTGAACCCGCAGCACACTCACGTCCAGCGCCCCCTCCGCGCGGAACGCGCGGGGGAACGCCCGGCGGCGTTCGGCGAGCTCCAGACAGCGCAGGGACGGGTGCAGTGACGCACCACGCCCCGGCAACCGTCCGTGCGGGTCGGGGACGATCACGCCCTCGACCACGACCAGGCGGAGCAACTCGGACTTTACCGTGCGAACCCGGCAGCCCACGCATGTTCTCTGCGGGACTGCCCGGCAACCATATTCCAGCTTACCTTGCCGACGCATCAGCGGGATCAGCCGGTGCCTCCTGAATGTCCGGCCGGATGTCGATCCGCCAGCCGGTCAGCCGGGCGGCGAGGCGGGCGTTCTGCCCCTCCTTGCCGATCGCCAGGGAAAGCTGGTAGTCGGGCACGGTCACCCGGGCCACGCGGCCATCGGCATCGATGACCTCGACCCGGGAAACACGGGCCGGCGACAGGGCATTCCCGACGAACTCGGCCGCGTCGTCCGACCAGTCGATGATGTCGATCTTCTCGCCGTGCAGCTCGGTCATCACGTTGCGCACCCGCGACCCCATGGGGCCGATGCAGGCGCCCTTGGCGTTCACCCCGGGTTTGCGCGACCGTACGGCGATCTTCGTCCGATGGCCGGCCTCGCGGGCGATGGCCGCGATCTCCACGGTCCCGTCGGCGATCTCCGGCACCTCGAGCGCGAAGAGCTTCTTGACCAGGTTGGGGTGGGTGCGCGACAGCGTCACGGAGGGGCCCTTCGGGCCCTTCTTCACCTGCACGACGTAGCAGCGGATGCGCTCCCCGTGGGTGTACTCCTCGCCGGGGACCTGCTCGTTGTGCGGGAGGATCGCCTCGATCTTGCCCAGGTCGACCAGCACCACCCGCGGGTCCTTGCCCTGCTGGATGATGCCGGCCACGAGCTCGCCCTCGCGGCTGGCGAACTCGCCGAAGTTGATCTCGTCCTCTGCGTCCCGGAGCTGCTGCAGGATCACCTGCTTGGCCGTCGTCGCGGCGATCCGGCTGAAGTTGCCCGGGGTGTCGTCGTACTCCCGGGCGACCTCGCCGTCCTCGTCGAGCTCGGCCGCCCAGATGGTCACATGGCCAGAGACGCGGTCCAGCTCCGCGCGCGCCTTCTGCGCCGCGCCCTCCGTGCGGAAGTACGCGATCAGCAGCGCGTCCTCGATCGCCTTGACGACCAGGTCGAAGGAGATGTCCTTCTCCCGCTCCAGGCTGCGCAGGACGCTCATGTCAATGTCCACAAGGCTCCCCCCTAGCCCTCGTCGTCAACGTCGTCGATGTCCTCGAGGTCATCGACGTCCTCATCAGGACCATCGTCGAGCCCCGCGCCCGGCCGGTTGAACTCGACCTGCACGCGGCCGCGCGCCAGGTCGCCGTACGGGACGCGGCGCTCGCCGTCCAGCTCCACGCCGGAGTCGTCGGCGCCGGTCACCCGGCCCTCGACCGCCGTGCCGTCGCGCAGCTCCGCCTTGACGAGCCGGCCGTGGGCGCGCCGCCAGTGGCGCGGCTCCGTGAGCGGCCGGTCCACTCCGGGGGAGGTGACCTCCAGCACATAGGGGTTGCCGCCGAGCACGTCGGTCTCGTCGAGCCGCTTGGACACCGACTGACTCACGTCGGCCACGTCGTCCAGGCTCACGCCGCCGTCGCGGTCGACCACCACCCGCACCAGCCTGCGGCGGCCCGCGGGCGTGATCGTCACGTCCTCCAGGTCGAGCCCCTCGGCGGCGACCACCGGGCCGAGAAGCTCCACAAGGCGGCCGTGTCGAGCGTCGCTGCCCATTCCGACCTCCGTTTGCCGTGTACCTCGCCCGATGTGGCCCCGATGTGGCACAGCCTATCGACACCGGGGTGTGGAAATAGCGCCACACCCGAGCGGCGACCCGACACGAGCACGACCATCACCACGAAGCGGTGAGTACTGGGCGGCGCGCCGTACGATGCTATGTCGTGAAGCAGACCGGCGGGGTGCGGGTGACGAGGCGTGCCCTCCTGGGCACGGCCGCGGCGGCCGGGCTGGCCGCCTCCGGGTGCTCGTCCCGCCCGGCGACGCCGCCCCCGCCCGCGCGGCCCGACCCGCAGGCGGTGCTGCTGGCGTCGCTGATCAGGGGCAAGGAGCAGCTGGTCGCGCTCTACCAGCGGGCCGAGCTCGCCGGGGGCGCGGCGGCCAGGCTCGAGCCGTTCCGGCAGCGGCACGTCGCCCACCTGACCGCCCTGCGCACGATGCTGCCCCGATCGGCCGCCTCGTCCCCGCACACCTCGTCCGCGCCGGCGGCGTCGCCGGCCTCTCCTGGCGCGTCCGCGGCGGCCTCGCCGGACAGCTCCCCGGACAGCTCCCCGGACGCCGTCCCGGTCGCCGCGCTCAGGGACGCGGAACGGCGGGCGGCCGCCGGGCGGGCCGCCCAGATGGCCGGCGCCTCCCCCGCGCTCGCCCAGCTCCTCGCCAGCATCGGGGCCTGCGAGGCCGTCCACGTGATCGCTCTGGGGAGGCTGCGTGACTGAGGCCGCGACGGGCACGGCCAACGGCGGCGCCACGCCGTCACCCTCCGGCTCCCCTGGCGTGCCCGCGGCCGCCGCCCGCGCGACCGCCGCGCTCGCCCGGGCCCTGTCGGCCGAGCACGCCGCCGTGTACGCGTACGGCGTCATCGGCGGGAAGACGTCGGGCGGGCTGCGCGGCCGGGCCACCTCCGCGTTCGACGCGCACCGCGCCCGCCGCGACCAGCTCAGGACGCTCATCGCCGGGCGCGGCGGAACGCCGTCGGAGGCAGGGCCCGCCTACCGGCTCCCGTTCGAGGTGCGGACGGCGGCGGACGCCGTGCGGCTGGCCGTGCTCGTGGAGGAGCGGCTGACGACGGCCTACCTGGAGCTGGCCGCCGACCCCGACCCCGCGCTGCGGCGGATCGCCGCGCTGGCCGCGCAGGAGTGCGCGACCCGCGCGTACGGCTGGCAGCCGGTCGTCGCGGCCTTCCCGGGCATGCCCGGCCGGGACGCGTCCGCCTCTCCTCCGGCGACGACGAGCCCCGCCACCGCCCAGGCGCCCTCGCGGTCGCCCGGGCAGTGACGCGATGATCCCGTAGGACCCCGCGCGGCTCAGGCCCCGCAGGCCGCCAGCACGCGCTCCACGGCCTCGTCGAGCGGGATCTCCTCCTTGGTCCCGGCGGCCCGGTCGCGCAGCTCCACGACGCCCTGGGACACGCCGCGGCCGACGATCAGGATGGTGGGCACGCCCAGCAGCTCGGCGTCCTTGAACTTCACGCCCGGCGACACCTGGGGGCGGTCGTCGACGAGCACCCGGAGCCCCCGGGCCTCCAGCGTCTCGGCCAGCCCGCTGGCGACCTCGACCTGGTTCTCCTTGCCCGTGCCGACGATGTGGACGTCGGCGGGCGCCACCTCGCGCGGCCACACCAGGCCCAGCCCGTCGTGCAGCTGCTCGGCCAGCACGGCGACGGCCCGGGAGACGCCCACGCCGTACGAGCCCATGGTGATGCGGATCGGCTTGCCGTCGGGGCCGAGCGCGTCGAGCTGCGCGGCGTCGGCGTACTTGCGGCCCAGCTGGAAGATGTGGCCGATCTCGATGCCCCGGTCGATGGACAGGGCGTGGCCGCAGCGGGGGCAGTCGTCCCCGGCCCGCACCTCGGCGGCCTCGATCGTGCCGTCGGGCTGGAAGTCCCGCCCGGCCACCACGTGCGCCGCGTGCTTGCCGGGCTCGTTGGCGCCGGTCACCCAGGCCGATCCCGCGACCACCCGGGGGTCGACCAGGTAGTCGATGCCGAGCTCCTTGAGCACCTGGGGGCCGATGTAGCCGCGCACGAGGCCGGGGTGGCGGGCGAAGTCCTCCGCCTCGAAGATCTCCGGGACGCCGGGCGACAGGGACGCCTCCAGGCGCTTGAAGTCCACCTCGCGGTCGCCGGGCACGCCCACGACCAGGGTCCGCACCTCGCCGGAGCCCGGCGTCCGGACCTTCACGACGATGTTCTTCAGCGTGTCGGCCGCGGTGATCCCCAGGCCGTAGTGCTCGTTGACGTGCGCGACGAGCGAGTCGATCGTCGGCGTGTCGGGGGTGTCGAGCACCTCGAGAGGGGGCTGCCCGGCCGTGACGGCGGGCGGCGCCGGAGTGACGACGGCCTCGGCGTTGGCCGCGTAGCCGCAGTTGCGGCAGGCCACGAACGTGTCCTCGCCGGTGTCGCAGGGGGCGAGGAACTCCTCGGACGCCGACCCGCCCATGGCGCCCGACATGGCGAAGCAGATCTTGTAGTCGATGCCGAGACGGTCGAAGATCCGGATGTAGGCGTCCCGGTGCATCTCGTAGGAGCGCTTGAGGCCGTCGTCGTCGAGGTCGAAGGAGTAGGAGTCCTTCATGACGAACTCACGGCCCCGCAGGATGCCCGCCCGGGGGCGCGCCTCGTCGCGGTACTTCGTCTGGATCTGGTAGAGGGTCACCGGGTAGTCCTTGTAGGAGGAGTACTCCCCCTTGACCATGTCGGTGAACATCTCCTCGTGGGTCGGCCCGAGGAGGTAGTCGGCGCCCTTGCGGTCCTTGAGGCGGAACAGCGTGTCGCCGTACTCGGTCCAGCGGCCGGTGGACTCGTAGAAGTCGCGGGGCAGCAGGGCGGGGAACAGCACCTCCTGGGCGCCGATCCGGTCCATCTCCTCCCGGACGACCCGGGCCACGTTCTCCAGGACGATCTTGCCAAGCGGCAGCCAGGAGTAGATGCCGGGCGCGACGCGGCGGACGTATCCGGCGCGGACGAGCAGCTTGTGGCTCGGCACTTCCGCGTCCGCCGGATCCTCACGCAGTGTGCGCAGGAACAGGGTGGACATACGCAGCAGCACGGCTACTCCTTGCTCGTGAGAGGTCTCGCCGGGGCCTCCCCTGACGCCGGCGCCGGGTCCTGCGCGGATCCCTGCGCGGCTTCCTCGGGAGACGACGTCGGAGACGACGTGAAGAGGACGTGCCTCAAGGTTATCGACTCCCGGCGGCGCACCGCCTCTTCGTTACCGTGCCGCGACGCCGTGCCGCGCCGCCGCGCCGCGGGAGGGGGCCGCGGGAGGGGGCCGCGGGAGGGGGCCGCGGG
>NZ_KI866522.1:2675585-2697223 GCF_000511135.2 Microbispora sp. ATCC PTA-5024
GCCGGCTCCGCTCACCGCGCGGGCGCCGCCGCCCGCGCCGTCCAGCGCCGCCGACAGCCGCCACAGCCCCGGGCGGGCGCGCAGGCGCTCCATCCCCAGCGGGTCGATGGCCCGTAAGACGAAGCTCACGCCCATGACGTCCAGGGCCGCCGTCGTGACCGTGGCGGGCCCGGCCGGCACCGCGAGCGCGGACTGGTCCGGCTCGCCCACCCGGTCCGCCAGCAGCGCCGCGACCTCCGCGGCGTACGGCCCGTCGCGCCACTCCACGTGCCAGGAGTGGTCGGCGCCCCGCCACCAGGCGAGGTCGCGGCACGCCTCCAGCATCTCCGCCTCGCAGGCGAGCGCGGCCATGACCCGGCCGAGCGCCTCATATCTCCGGGCGTTGGGCGCGCGCACGCCGTCGCCGTCCGCGGCGGGCTCGGCCCGCCCCCCGTGGGTTCCCCTCATGTCTGGGAGGGTCCCACCGTCGCGCCGTCTCGTCCTCGGGTTTCCCCGTCTTTTAGCCCCAGAGCCCACGGGCATCACTTTGATCGTGCGGCTCATCACCCGCAACCCCCGCATACCGGACGACGCGGCGGGGCCACGCGGCGGCCCTGCTGGCAGTCGGAGGGCCTTTGATAAAGAATCGCGGTGTGGCCGCTGCGCGGCCAGGGTGACGGAGGCCAAGGTGACACTGCGCGTCGCGATCGTCGGCTCGGGCCCGGCCGGGATCTACACGGCCGAGGCGCTCATCAAGCAGTCCGCCGCGCCGGTCGAGGTGGACGTGCTGGAGCGGCTGCCCACGCCGTACGGTCTGGTCCGGTACGGCGTGGCCCCCGACCACACGTCGATCAAGTCGATCGCGGGCTATCTCCGGCGGGTCCTGGAGTCGCCCGGCGTGCGGTTCCTCGGCGGGGTCGAGATGGGCCCGGACTTCTCCGCCGCCGACCTGCTGTCCTGCTACGACGCGGTGGTCTACTGCACGGGCGCGATGGTGGACCGGCACCTCGGCGTCCCCGGGGAGGACCTGCCGGGCAGCGTCGCCGCCACCGACTTCGTCAACTGGTACTGCGGGCATCCCGACGTTCCACCGGAGCGGTTCTCCCTGGACGCCGAGGAGGTCGTGGTCATCGGCGTCGGCAACGTGGCGGTCGACGTCGTGCGGATCATGGCGAAGACGGCCGACGAGCTGCGCGCGACCGACGTGCCGGAGGAGGTGCTCGAGCGGCTGGCGGCCTCCCGGGTCAAGCGCGTCCACATGGTCGGCCGCAGGGGCGCCGAGCACGCCAAGTTCACGCTCAAGGAGCTGCGCGAGCTGGGCGACCTGCTCAACGCCGACGTGCTGACGTTCCCCGACGAGGTCAAGGTCGAGGACCTGGCCGCGCTGTCGCGGCAGGCCAGGGGCAACGTCGACGTGCTGCAGTCGTGGGCGTCGCGGGTGCCGGCCGACCGGCCGCGGCGGCTGGAGGTCCGCTTCTGGCTGCGCCCGGTCGAGATCATGGGCGTCTCCCGCGTCGAGGGCGTGCGGATGGAGCGGACCCGCCTGGAGGACGGGCGGGTCGTGGGGACCGGGGAGTTCGAGACCATCCCGGCCGACATGGTGATGCGCTCGGTGGGCTACCAGAGCGTCGCCCTCCCCGGCGTGCCGTTCGACGAGCGGTCGATGACCGTGCCGAACGCGGCGGGGCGGGTGGCCGACCGGCAGTACGTCGCCGGCTGGCTCAAACGCGGGCCGACGGGCGTGATCGGCACCAACAAGTCGGACGCCGCGGAGACCGTGCGCACCCTGCTGGCCGAGGCGCGGCCCGGAGTGGCGACGGCGAGGTTCGACGACCTGCTGAGCGCGCGCGGCATCAGCCCGGTGACGTACGACGACTGGCTGGCGATCGAGGCCGCGGAGGGCGCGCTCGCGGGCAGCCTCGGGCGCGGTGAGCGGGTGAAGCTCGTGGGGACGACGGCCATGCTCACCGCCTGCGGCCGCGGCGGCCGGCCGTCGTAGAGCGCCGACCGGCTCTTTCCCGGTGGGCCGGGGGCGCTTGGCGGGTCAGTTCCAGTGGGCCGGGCGGTGGTAGACGGCGCCGTCGCGGCCGTGCACGAGCGGCGGAAGCTGGGCGCGGCGGATGACGGCCTCGCCGACGGGAAACCACGCGTCGCTCGCGCGGCGCAGGGCGTCCGACCGTCTCCCCGGCGGGAAGACCGTGATCACCCGGGTCTTCGCGCCGCGCCGGGCGTCGACCCCGCGGACGGCCTCGACGGCGGCGCACAGGTCGGAGTCCGCGGACATCAGCAGGACGACGTCCACGGCGCCGAGCGCCACGTCCGCCACGATCGCGCTGGCCAGAGCGGCGTCGGACTGCTTCTCCTCGTAGCTGCGCCGGGACGTGCCGCACAGCCGGCAGCGCTCCCGCCTCTCCTGGAAACGGCCGAGCACGATGTCCACGCCGAGCGTTTCGAGGGCCGCCTGGTAGGTCTGCTGGCGCGCGAGCGCGGCCGGCTCGCCCCTGACGGGCGCGGTGAAGTAGCGGACGGCGCGGAGCTCCTGGCCGGGCTTCAGCAGGCGGCGGGCGAGCGCGGACAGATCCAGCCAGAGGTAGCGGCGGCCCGCGAGGGAGCGCAGGCCGTAGTAGAGGTTGAACCCGTCCACGTAGACGCCGACACGCTCGGGTTCGGGAACCGGGTTGTCGCGCACCGGCATCACGTCCTAACATCGAGTCACCGCGCCAGGGGCTACGTCCCCCGGCTCTACGGCCCCCGCACGGGGGCCGTTTCTTTTCGCTCACCCGTTCGAACCAACGATAGCCAACAGAACGTCAGTTCGCAGGCACGTTCCGTGATGTGCTTTTCGCGGTGAGTGGCGGTTTCTGCGAGGATCGTCCGCATGGAGACCACGCTGACGGGCCTGGATGGTCTGCTCGACGGATTCGCGGAGACCCACCGGGAGCAGCAGGAGCGCTTCCCGGCGCCGGAGCCGGCCTGGCAGCCGGTGCACACGGTCTACGTCCCCGCCGACCGGGTGACGTCGGCGGTCGTCGGCGAGTGGCGGCACGAGGCGACCGAGCTCCTCCACCGCCTGTACTTCACGCCGGCGGAGCTGGCCGCGGCGTTCGGCCTCGATCCCCTGCTGGCGGCCCCCGTGCACGACCGGGTCCGCAGGAAGCTCGGGGTCGAGCCCATCGAGGACCTGCGGATCGACTTCGAGGACGGGTACGGCGCCCGCCCCTCGGAGGAGGAGGACCGGCACGCCGAGAGCGCGGCGGCCGCGGTGGCCGCCATGCACGCCGACGGCACGCTGCCCCGGCGGTGGGGACTGCGCGTCAAGTCGTTCGCCGACGGGGACCCGCGCCGGTCGATCCGTACGCTCGACGGGTTCCTCACCGAGGTCATGCGGCGGTCCGGCGGGCTGCCCGCGGGCTTCGTCGTGACCTTCCCCAAGGTGCTCATGGAGGACTACCTGCGGCAGTTCGCCCGGTGCCTGGAGGCACTGGAGTCCACGCTGCGCCTCGACGCGGGCACGCTCCGGTTCGAGATGCAGGTGGAGGCGCCGCAGACGGTGCTGATGCTGCAGCGGTCGCCGGACCTCGTCGCGTCGCTCGGGGGGCGGCTGGCCGCGGCGCACTTCGGGGTGTTCGACTACACGGCCTCCCTCGGGCTGCCGCCGGGCGAGCAACGGCTCGACCACCCCGCCTGCGACCACGCCCGGCACGTGATGCAGACCGCCCTGGCGGGGACGGGGGTGGAGCTGTCGGACGGCTCACTGGCCGCCGCCCCGGCGTCGGAGTCGGCCGACGACGTGCAGGCCCTGCTCCAGCGGCACTCGCAGACCGTCTCCCACTCGCTGTCCCACGGCTTCTACCAGGGCTGGGACATGCACCCGTCGCATCTGGTCAGCCGCTTCACCACCGTGTACGCCTTTCACCTGGAGTGCTACGAGCGGTACCTCGAGCGGGTGCGGGCCTGGGAGGAGCGGCGGGCGGCGTCCGGCGGCGTGCTCGACGAGCCGGCCACGGTCAAGACGCTGGCCGCGGCCATCGCCCGGGCCGACCGCGCGCTCTGCTGACGGGTCCGGTCACGCGCCGCACGCTCCGCTGACGGGTCCGGTCACGCGCCGACCGCGCGCTCCGCCTGCCGGTCCGGCCACGGCGCGGAGCCGCCGGCGTACGAGCGCCGGGACCGCCGCGCGCTCCGCCGGCCGGTCAGCCCTGGTCGACGACGCGGCGCCAGCGGCGCACGAGCGCGGAGTCGACCGGCCGGCTCCACGAGCCCCGGACCGCGCTGCCGACGTGGAACGCCTTGATGCCGTAGTCGAGCAGCACCGGGACGTGCTCCTCCTTCAAGCCGCCCCCGGCGAGCACCAGGGGCCCGTCCCCGGCCTCGCTCCGCGTCCGTAACACCCCGAGCCCGGCGCCCACGCCCTGCGGGGAGCCGGAGGTGAGCACGGTGGCGAGGTTCGGCAGGAGCCGCACGGCCCGCCAGGCCGCCTGGACGTCCGCGGCGTGGTCCACGGCGCGGTGGAACGTCCACGGGAGCGGGGCGACGGCATGGATCAGCGCGTCGGTCGCCTCCCGGTCCACCGTCCCGTCGGCCGTCAGGAACCCGAAGACGAACCCTGCCGCGCCGGCCTCGGCCAGCTCCTTGACGTCCCTGCGGAGCCGGTCCAGCTCCTCCGGCGTCACGGTGAACCCGGCGTTGCACCGGAGCATGACCATCTGCGGCAGCGCGCACTCCTCCGAGATCGCCGCGACCAGGTCGGCCGAGGGGGTGAGCCCGCCCGCGCCCATGTCGGACACCACCTCGAGGCGGTCGGCCCCACCCTCCTCGGCGGCCGCGGCATCGCGCACGTCGAGCGCGATCACTTCAAGGAGAGATCCGGTCATGAGGTGAACAGTATCGGGTGGCTTTGTTACGCCGTACGGCATCCACCCTGTTCAGACTGGGATCAACTCCTTGTCGCAAATCGTGTCAGAAGCGCGCCTCGGCCGCCTGGCGCGGGACGCGGACGTGCGCCCGGGCGGCGGCCGGTCGCCGCTCCAGGAGCGTTCCCGAGGCGTGCCGCTCGAAGAGCGCGCCGGAGGCCCGGTGCGGGAGGTCGACGGTCCTGACGTGCCGGAACCCCGCCTCCCGGTAGTACGCCTGCAGGCGCCGGTTGTCCTTGGAGCAGTCCAGGCGCAGCCAGCGCCGCCCCTCGGCGTCGGCCCGCAGCCCGGCCCAGTCGAGCAGGGCCTCGCCGAGGCCCTGGCCCGAGTGCGCCCGGCTCACGGCGAGCTTGTGGACGTAGAGCGCGTCGCCGGGACGGTCGGCGGGCGTCCAGAACTCGGGGTCGGCGTGGCCGTCGAGCGCCACGGTCGCCGCGGGGAGGCCGCCCCGGCCGTCGTCCAGCAGGTACAGGACCCCCTCCCGGATCAGCGGCTCGATGCGCTCCGCGGGGAAGCCGTCCGCCGGCCACTGCCGTACGCCCCGGGCGTCGAGCCAGTGGGCCGTGTCGGCGAGCAGGGCGAGGACGGCGGGCAGGTCGTCCGGGACGGCGCTGCGCAGCGTGAGCTCGGCGAGGAGGTTCAGGGTGGTCGCGGGCATGCTTGGTCCTTTCGGTGCTGACGGCGTTCGGGCGATCGCGAAGAGTGACGACGCGACGGCGCGCGGCCCCGCGTCGCGGACGGACTCAAGATCGCCTCAGGGCGCCCGGGGGCGGCGGGGCGAGGGCGGGCGGCGAGGTCGCGCCGGGCCGTCCCGCCGGCGGACGCGCGGGCGGAACGGCGGACGATCAGGGGTCGGCGCGCGGGCGGCGGGCGGCCCCGGGCCACCCCGGGGAGGGGAGGGCGGCCGGGGGCGTCCCCTCAGCGGCGAGGGCGCCCGGGCCTCGTCAATGACGGTCCAGCTCGTATCGGATCAGGTGTTTGTCGGCGGGGAGCACCGACACGGCGACGCGCACGGGCGTGTCCTCCGTGTCGTAGCCGACCCGGACGTAGACGACGACGGGCGTGCCGGGTTCCAGCTGGAGCCGCGTCGACTCATCCGAGGTCGGCATACGTGCCGAGATATCGTCGACAACCCTGACCTGGGGGTGTCCGAGCTCCTCCAGTACGCGGTTGGCGCCGCGCGTGATGTCCCCCGGCCTGCCGATCTCCGAGTCCGCGACCAGGTCGAGCGGGAAGTAGGAGTCCAGCGTGTTGTATGGCTGGCCGTCCACGAACCGCAGGCGGCGGCGTACGACGGCGAGCGCCCCGTCGGCGAGGGCGAGCCGGGTGGCCACGTCCTCGGGGGGCTCCACGATGGACACCTCGATGCGCTGGTCGGCCGTCCGGCCCTCGGCCGTGACCGCGTGCACGAACGAGTCGAAGCGCGGCTCGCCCTGGTCCAGCGGCAGGAACTCGTCCTGGGGGCGCATGAGAAGAGGGCGCCTCTCGCGCACGAACGTCCCGCGCCGGCGCATCCGCAGGATGAGACCTTCGTTCTCGAGCTCGCCGAGGGCCAGCCGCACGGTGTTGCGGCTGACGCCGTGGGCCTCCATGAGGTCGGTCTCGGTCGGGATCTGGTCGCCTGGCGCGAGTTCGCCCGTGTAGATGGCCCTGCGTACCTCGGCGGCCACCTGCTGGTAGAGCGACGATCGTGCCATCTTTCCTCAATCCACCCTTTTGTTCCAACAAATCTAGAGGATCTCGGTCTTTCAAGAAACAACCCCTTGACCGGAGCGCGTCCGGCCGCGCATTATCCAAACGTTGGTACAAATCCATCCAATGGGGGTGGGGCAGGGTGCTAGCGGTTCGTGCGGGTACGCCGTACTTGCCCTGGCGCGACCCCGGCGAGGCGACGCGACTGCTGCGCTACGCGTTGCATCGGCAGGGGTTCACCCACACCTACCAGAGCAACGGGAACGGCATGTCAGTGCTGTCGGTATCCACCGACCTGACCGTCTGGTGCAAGAACGGGTCATTCGTGTGGCATGAGGGGGACGTGGTCGTGACCCACCCCTCGGACGACCCCGGCGGCGCGACACGCCTGATCATGCGTCATTACAGGACGCCGGAGCGGCCGTCCGAAGAGGAGGACGACGGCTCCCCGCTGACTCCGCGCGATTGAACGAGGTCTCGACCCCAACCCTCGCCGGGGTCGAGGTCTCGCGCCGGGGCGGTACGCGTCCTGGCGGGTCCCCCACGCCCGCCAGGACGCGTTGCCGTGACCGGGCCCGGGAGTCCGTACGCCCCGTTGGGGAATGCGCGCACCCGAAGTCTCCTTGAAACTTGTTTGGGAGGCCCTGTGCCGCCCGGGCACGTTCCGGGTGGCGGCCGGCGGCGACAGAGGAGGCGCGCATGAGCACCCATGTGGCCCGCAGGCTCGGCCATGACGGGGCCCGGACGCTGCCGGCCGTGCACCCCCAGCACTTCCGGGCCGTCCTCGGCCGTTTCGCGACCGGCGTCGTGGCGATCACCGCGATCGACCCCGGCACCGGAGAGCCGTGCGGGCTGGCGGCCAACTCCTTCGCCTCGGTGAGCCTCGACCCGCCGCTCGTCTCGTTCTGCGTCGCCCACACCAGCACGACCTGGCCGCGCCTGCGCACGGCCCGCGGGCTGTGCGTGAACGTGCTCGCCGACCACCAGCACCAGGTCTGCGCCCGCCTCGCCTCCAGCGGCGGCGACAAGTTCGCGGGCCTGACGTGGACCCTCTCCCCCGGCGGCGGCCCGGTCATCGACGGGTCGCTCGCCTGGATCGACTGCACCGTCGAGGCCGAGCACGTCGCGGGCGACCACGTGATCGTCGTCGCGCGGGTCCACGGCCTCGACCGCCACGAGGACGGCGGCCCGCTGGTCTTCTTCCGCGGCGGGTACGGCACCTTCCAGCCCTAGGTCGTCTGACAGGAACCGAACCCGCGCCGCCGTCCGGGACACAGGAACCGACCGGTCGGTATGCTGCGGCCATGACTCTGTTCTCGGTGGAAGGCAAGACGGTCGTCGTCACGGGCGGCTCGCGCGGGATCGGCAAGATGATCGCGCGCGGGTTCCTCGACGCCGGCGCGACCGTCTACATCTCCTCGCGGAAGAAGGACGAGCTGGACGCCACGGCGGCCGAGCTCGGCTGCCCGGCCGTCCAGGCCGACCTGTCGACCCCCGACGGCGTCGAGGCGCTGGCGCAGGCCGTGTCCTCCCGGGAGGACCGGCTCGACGTGCTCGTCAACAACGCGGGCGCGAGCTGGGGGGCGCCGCTGGAGGAGTATCCGGAGCACGCCTTCGACAAGCTCTGGAACATCAACGTCAAGGGCGTGTTCTTCCTGACCCGGCGCCTCCTGCCGCTGCTGCGCGCCTCCGCGTCGCCCGAGGACCCCGCCCGGGTGATCAACATCGGTTCCATCGACGGGATCCGGGTGCCGTTCATGGAGAACTACGCCTACTCGGCGGCCAAGGCGGGCGTCCACATGCTGACCCGGCACCTGGCCCACCAGCTCGCCGGCGAGTCGATCACGGTGAACGCCATCGCGCCCGGGCCGTTCGAGTCGAAGATGATGGCGTTCGCGCTGGACGACCCGCAGATGCGCGGCGCGATCGAGAGCAACGTGCCGCTGGGCCGCATCGGCCGGCCCGACGACATGGCCGGCGCCGCGATCTTCCTCGCCTCGCGCGCCGGGTCCTACCTCACGGGCGCGGTCATCCCGGTGGACGGCGGCCTGTCCACGCACGGCTGACCCGCCGTCCGTACACTTCCCGCATGGTTCAGGTCGCGGTGTGCGGGCCGGGCGAGTGCTCGCCGGAGGAGGCCGAGGCCGCCCGTGCCGTGGGCGGCCTGCTGGCCCGGGCCGGGGCGGTCGTCGTGTGCGGCGGGTACGGCGGGGTCATGGCCGCGGCCGCCGCGGGCGCCCGGGAGGCCGGGGGCACCGTGGTCGGCGTCCTGTCCGGGCGCGACCGGGCGGGCGCGAGCCCCGACCTCACCGTCGCGCTCCCGACCGGGATGGGCGAGGCCCGCAACGCGCTGATCGTGCGGGCCGCCGACGCGGTGATCGTGGTCGGCGGCTCGTGGGGGACGCTGTCGGAGCTGGCCCTCGCCATGCGGGGCGGCACCCCCGTCGTCACCCTGGGCGGCTGGCGGGTGGTGGACGCGTCCGGCGCGCCGGTGCCCGGCCCGGTGGCCGCGGCCGGGCCCGCCGACGCCGTGCGGCTGGCCCTGCGCGGGCGCTAGAGCAGGTCGGCCAGGGCCCGGGCGAACAGGTCGGGGGCGGCCAGCTCGTACCCCAGGAACAGGTACGGCTCGGTCGCCTCCAGCTCCATCAGAACCGGCTCCCCGTCGGGCATGCGCACCACGTCGACCCGGGCGTACAGCAGCGGCCGCCCCACCTGCGCGAGCACCCGCTCGGCCAGCGCGAACTGGTCGTCGTCGGGGTCGCGCAGCGTCGCGCGGTTGTCGGCGGTGATCTCGACCTCGGTCAGCATGGGGTGCCGCCGGACGGCGTGGCTGAACTCGCCCCCGAAGTAGAGCATCGACAGCTCGCCCTCGTGCTCCACGGCCTCCATGTACGGCTGGACCATCACGGCCCGGCCCTCGCCGAGCAGCCGGTCGGCGTGGGCGCGGGCGGCGGCCCGGTCGGCGGTGCGGACGGTGTCCCGCGCCCCCGCGGAGACCGTCGGCTTGACGACGAACTCGGCCCAGCCCGGCAGCTCGTCCCCCGGACGCGCCCAGTGGGTCGGCACGGTCGGCACGCCGATGTCGCGCAGGTACGACTTGTCGGTGTTCCACTCCAGCACCGAGGCGGGGTTGAACAGGCGGGTGGCCGACTCGACGCGATGCGCCCAGGCGACGAACTCGTCGCGCCGCTCGACGTAGTCCCACACCGAGCGGACCACCGCGGCGTCGAACTGCGACCAGTCGACCCGCGGGTCGTCCCACACCACCGCGGTGCCCTCGATGCCGGCTCCCAGCCAGGCGGCGAGCGCGGACTCCCGCTCGTCGTCGAAGCGGGCGACGGGGTGGGCGGTGGTGACGTAGGCGACGTTCACTCGTGCTCCCGGCTCGGTGTCATCAGCGTCCAATGGTACGGACGTGTCACCGCGGCCCTGTCACCCCCGCCGGGCGGGGCGGGGGTCAGAGGGCGCGCAGGCCGGTCAGCACCTCCGCCGCCGCCTGGCCGCACACCCGTGCCGCGCCGTGCGTGGCGATGTGCACCGCCCCCAGGTCCGTACGGCCGGGCAGGCCCATCTCCACGACGATCCCGTCGGGCCGGGCGGCCAGCATCCGCTCCAGCGTGTCCATCTGCCAGGGGTGGCGGTGGGCGTCCCGGACGACGATCACCAGGGGCCGGTCGGCCGCGTCGCCGAGGGCCGCGTCGGGGAGGCCGTCGTGGACGTCCGGCTCGCTGAGCCGGGTGACCGTGGTGCCGGGCAGCAGCTTGCTCAGCGGCTCGCCGGCGCCCCACGGCATGCCCTTGTCGATCGCGAGGTTGGTCTCGGGGGCGAGCTCGACCACGTGCGGGGCGGCGGCCAGCGGGAGCACGCCGTCCGCGGGCCCGCGGCGGGTGACCCGCACGGCCCGGCGGGCCGCGACCAGGCCGATGCGGTCGGGCTGGGCGGCGAGGGATGCCTCGGCGTGCCAGGTGGCCAGCGCGCGCACCCGCTCGGCGGCGTCGGCCAGCCGCTCCTCGGTCAGGCGGCCCTCGGCGACGGCGTCCGCGACCGCGTCCCTGATGAGGTCGAGGGTGGCCTCGTCGGCGTTCTGGCCGCCTACGCAGACGGAGTCGGCGCCGGCCGCCAGGGCGAGCGCGCTCGCGCCGCCGATGCCGTACTGGCCGGCGACGGCCGCCATCTCGATGCCGTCGGTGACGATCATGCCCTCGAAGCCGAGCTCCTCCCTGAGCAGGCCGGTGAGGACGCGGGGGCTCAGCGTCGCGGGAAGCTCGTCGTCGTAGGAGGTGACGAGCAGGTGGCCGGTCATGATCGAGCGCACGCCCTCGGCGATGGCGGCGCGGAACGGCCACAGCTCGACCTCGGCCAGCTCCTCGCGGCCGGCCGCCACGCGCGGCACTCCGTGGTGGGAGTCCACGGCCGTGTCGCCGTGCCCGGGGAAGTGCTTGGCGCAGGCGGCGACGCCGGTGGACTGCAGGCCGCGGATCCACGCCGCGGTGTGCCGGGCGACCAGGCGGGGGTCGGCGCCGAACGACCGCAGGCCGATGACCGGGTTGTCGGGGTTGGAGTTGACGTCGGCGGCGGGGGCGAAGTCGAGGTTCACCCCCGTGGCCCGCAGGTCGCGACCGATGTCCCGGGCCACCTGCTCGGTCAGGTCCTCGTCGTCGACGATCCCGAGGGCGTAGTTCCCGGGGCGGGAGCTGCCCGTGCGGGCCTCCAGCCGGGTCACCTCGCCCGCCTCCTCGTCGATGCCGACGAGGATGTCGGGGTTCTCGGCGCGCAGGGCCGCGGTCAGGTCGGCGAGCTGGGCCGGGGTGTCGACGTTGCGGGAGAACAGCACCACCCCCGCCAGCCCGCCGGCGATCCGGCGCCGCACCCAGTCGGGCGGCGCCGTCCCCACGAAACCGGGCAGGAGGACCGTGTCGGCGAGCCGCAGCAGCTCGGGGCTCCGCTTCATGCTGTGGCGGAGCGGTCGGAAAGATCAGGGCAGCGCTCAGGCATGCCCGAAATCTAATAGGAAAGTTTCCTATTCGCTAGTGGGGCTGGCCTGGGTTTTCACAGATCGATGCGCTGCAGCTTGTTCTCCTTCACCTGAAAGCTGGCGATCGTGGTCACCGGGGCGCCCGGGCGGTCGACGAAGGCGACCCCCCGGTAGTCGGCCTGGAAGGAGTCCATGCTCGCCGTGCACGAGACGTATCCGCGGTGGCTGTCGAAGAAGGCGAGGTGGGGGTTGGCCGCCAGGATCGCGCTCCCGTCGGTGGCCGGCGGCATGCTGGTGACGGCCGTGCCCACGAACTCCACGCCGAGCGCCTTCGAGGCCGGGTCGTCCCAGTCGGCCCGCAGGTCGCCGGCCCAGTTGTTGTGCACGTCGCCGCTGACCACCACGAGGCCGTCCGGCGCGTGCGCCAGGATCCGGGCGCGGGAGTCGGGGAAGCCGTCCCAGGCGTCGGTGCTGGGCGGCTCCAGCGGGAACTTCCGCTGGGCGAAGAACACCGCCTGGGCGAGCACCTTCCACCGGGCTGTCGCGCCGGTGAGGCGGGCGACCAGCCAGCGCTCCTGCTCCGCGCCGAGCATGTCGCGCCCCTCGCGGTACTGCCGCGCGTCCGCGACGACGAACTCGGCCACCCGGCCGTACGGGCGCCAGCGGTAGTTCTGCAGGCTCGGCCCGGAGGGGCGCACCCGCAGCGGCATGTGCTCGTAGTACGCCTTGAAGGCGGCGGCCCTGCGCTTGAGGAACGCGGCCGGGCTGCTGCCGTCGCCGGGCAGTGAGCCGGCCCAGTTGTCCCGCACCTCGTGGTCGTCGGGGAGCGCGATCCACGGCGCGGCGGCGTGCGCGGCCTGGAGGTCGGCGTCCATCTTGTAGCGGGCGTAGCGGTTGCGGTAGGCGCCCAGCGTCGTGCACTCGGCCTCCGACTCCAGCGGGCGGACGTACCGGCCGGGCCCGGGGTTCTTCGGCTTGCCGTACTCGTAGATGTAGTCGCCGAGGTGCAGGATCACGTCCGGCCGTTCGCCGGCGAGGTGCCGCAGCGCGGTGAAGTAGCCGTGCTCGTAGCGCTGGCAGGAGACGAAGCCGAACCGGACGGGGGCGGTCGAGGCGCCGGCGGGGGCGGTCCTCGTGCGGCCGGTCGGGCTGACGTGGTCGTCGAGCGTGAACCGGTAGAAGTAGTCGGCGCCGGCCGCGAGGCCGGCGACCCGGACGTGGACGCTGTGCGCCCAGTCGGGCTGCGCGGAGGCCGCGCCCGACTGGACGACGCGGGTGAACGCCTCGTCCTCGGCGACCTCCCACCGGACGGTCATCGCCCTGCTGGGCATGCCGCCGGGCCGGGTCGGGTGCAGGGGCTCGGGGGCCAGGCGGGTCCACAGGATCACGCCGTCGGGTAACGGTTCTCCCGAAGCCACCCCCAAGGTGAACGGATAGCCCAATTTCGCCATAGGTTCGATCCTGCCCTACGGGCCCGGCCCGCGGCGGCGGTTGCGGGAAGGCGGGGGGCGTGAACAAGCTCTTGCTTGACAGCCATAATGGGTCCGTGAACCAGCGTAAGGACCCGGGGGGCGCCGCCGCACCCATGCGCGGCAGGCGCGCGGCGGCGGCGGGATCGGCGTCGGAGCGGCGCGACCATCTCGTGAAGCTCGCCGCCGAGCTCTTCGCGCGCAAGGGCTTCCAGGCGACGACCGTGCGGGAGATCGCGCTCGAGGCCGGAATCCTGTCCGGCAGCCTCTACCACCACTTCGACTCCAAGGAGACGATCGTCGACGAGGTGCTGCGCACCTTCCTCGAGGATCTGATCGCCCGTTACCGGGTCGCCCTCGACAACGGGTCCGACCCGCGGGCCGTCCTGTCGGAGATGGTGCGCATCGGGTTCGGCACGCTGGAGGCCCACCGGGCCGCGATCACCGTGATGCAGAACGACTGGAACTACCTGCGCTCGCTGCCCGGCGACCGGTTCGACTACCTGGTCAGAGCCGAGGACGAGGTCGAGCGCATGTGGGTCGAGCAGATCAAGCGCGGCCAGGCCGTCGGCCAGTTCCGCGCGGACGTCGACCCGAAGCTCACCTACCGAATGATCCGCGACACCATCTGGGTCACCGTGCGCTGGTTCCGGCCCGGCGGCCGCCTCGACACCGAGGGCCTCGCGGACCACTACGTCAAGGTCCTGTTCGACGGCCTGGCCAGCGGCGACGGGGCGAGCCCGCGTCCATGAGCCTCGTCCTCGTCAAGGAAGTACGGCTGGCGCTGACCGAGGCCGCCGACCCCTCCAAGGCCGCCGGCATGCGGGCGTACATGAAGTCGGAGATGCCGTTCCTCGGCGTGCCGGCGGTGCCGCGGCGGGCCGCGCTGCGGCGCGTCTTCGCCGAGCACCGGCTCGACAGCGCCCCCGAGTGGCGCAGGGCCGTGCTGGCGATCTGGCGGGAGGCCGAGTACCGCGAGGAGCGGTACGCCGCCATCGAGCTCACGGCGCACCGGTTCTACCGGCCCTGGCAGACGCTCTACACCGTCCCGATGTACGAGGAGATGGTCGTCACCGGCGCCTGGTGGGACCTGGTCGACGAGATCGCCGTGCACCGGGTCGGGACCCTGCTGCGGCTCTTCCCCGAGAGCATGCGCCCGCTCATGCTGGAGTGGGCGCGCGACGGCGACCTGTGGAAGCGGCGCACGGCGATCCTGTGCCAGAACTCCTTCAAGGAGCGCACCGACGTCGGCCTGCTGTACGCCTGCATCGAGCCGAGCCTGTCGGACACCGACTTCTTCGCCCGCAAGGCCATCGGCTGGGCCCTGCGGGAGTACGCCAAGACCAACCCGGGCGAGGTCGTCCGGTACGTCGACCACAAGAGGATCACCGGCCTCAGCCGCCGGGAGGCGCTGAAGAACGTCCCCGGCGACTAGGCCGTCTCCCGCAGGCTCGTCAGGCCGGGCGGAACGAGTCGCGGGCCGCGGGGGCCGCGTGCTTGATCATCAGGTGCCGGGTCACCGAGTACTCCAGGACGGCCTCCTGACTCATGTCCTTGCCGAAGCCGCTGCCCTTGACGCCGCCGTGCGGGGCCTCCGAGGCGATGGGCAGGTGGTCGTTGACCCAGGTCACCCCCACGTCCAGCCGGTGGGACACGCGCAGCGCCCGCGACACGTCCGCCGTCCAGACCGACGAGGCCAGGCCGTACGGCGTGCCGTTAGCGAGGCGGACCGCCTCGTCCTCGCCGTCGAACGGCAGGGCGACGAGCACGGGCCCGAAGACCTCGCCCTGGACGATCTCGCTGCCTTGGTCGGCGTCGGCCACGAGCGTGGGCGGGTAGTAGAAGCCCGGCCCGTCGAGCGGCCGCCCGCCGCAGACGACGCGTCCGGAGGCCCGGGAGACGAACCCGTGGACGCGGTCGCGGTGCTCGGGCGAGATGAGCGGGCCGATGTCGGAGTCGGCCGCCCACGGGTCGCCCGGCCGGACGCGCGACAGCGCCTCCCGGAGCGCGTCCACCGCCTCGGCGTAGCGGGACCTCTCCACGTAGACGCGGGTGGCCGCGGTGCAGTCCTGCCCGGTGTTGTAGGTGGCGCCCATCACGACCCCGGCGGCCATGTCCTCCAGCGGGGCGTCGGCGAAGACGAGCGCCGGGGCCTTGCCGCCCAGTTCGAGGTGGACCCGCTTGAGCCCGGCCACCGCTCCCCGCATGACGGCCCGGCCGGTCTCGGTCGAACCGGTCACGCTGACCATGTCGACGCCCGGGTCGGTGACCAGCGCCTCGCCCACGCCGGCGCCGCCCGTCACGACCTGGAGCAGGCCATCCGGCGCGCCGGCCCTGGCCATGAGCTCCGCGAGGCGCAGCGTGGTGCGGGGCGTCCGCGGCGCCGGCTTGATCACGACGGCGTTGCCCGCCGCGACCGCCGGGCCGATCTTCCAGACCGCCATGATGAACGGGAAGTTCCAGGGCGCGATCGAGCCGACCACGCCGATCGGCCGGCGCAGCAGCATCGAGGTGTACCCGGCGCTCAGGACGCCCGCGCCGGTCCCGTCGAGCGACCGGGCGGCCCCGGCGAAGAAGCGCAGGTTGTCGACTCCGAACGGCAGCTCGCCGTCGCGGAACACGGCGGCAGGCTTGCCGGTCTCCTCGACCTCGAGCCGGGTGAGCTCCTCGGCGTCCGCCTCGACGAGGTCGGCCAGGCGCAGCAACACCCGCGCCCGTTCCCCCGGCGTCGTCTCGCGCCACTGCTCGAACGCCGCGCGGGCCGCCCGCACGGCCGAGGCCACCGCCTCCGGGGGCGTGTCCGGCACCTCTCCGAGCGTCCGCCCGTCGGCCGGGTTGACGAGGACCGTCATACGAGCTTCTCGATGACGTCGGCGGCCAGGCGCAGGCCGTCGCGGCGGCGGATCTCCTCGCCGGCCGCCGCGAGCCGGGCGCGCAGCGCGTCGTCCCCCAGCAGCCGGTCGATCGCCCCGATGAGCTCCTCGTCGGCGAAGCCGTACGTGTCGAGTCGCACGCCCGCGCCGGTCTCGTGCACGCGCTGGGCGTTGTCGTACTGGTCCCAGAAGAGCGGGAGCACGATCATCGGCTTGCCGAAGTGCAGGGCCTCGGTGGTGGTGTTGTTGCCGCCGTGCGTGATCACCAGGTCGGCGAGCGGGATGATCTTCGTCTGGGGCACGAACTCGGCGCCCCACATGTTGGGGGCCAGCTCGATCTCCTCGTGCAGCGGCCCCTTCGAGACGATGTAGCGGTGCGGGGTGCGGGCCAGCACGGAGATGATCCGGCGCATCAGCTCCACGTCGGCCGAGCCGAGGGACCCGAGCGAGAAGTAGACGAGCGCGCCCTCGCCCGGGATCTCGGGCAGCGTGAACTCCTCGTCGGTCTCCCGCACCGAGGAGTCGAGCCGGGTCCAGGACGGGCCGAGCGGCCGCTCCGCCGTGTAGTCGAGGATCTCCGGATAGACGTAGAGGTTGGCGTCGCCCTCGTGGACGAACTCCAGGTCGGGCAGCGCCGGGGCGCCCTGCTCCACCACCCATTCGCTGAACGCCGACCACAGCTCGCGGTGCGTCCGGTCGTACTCGGCCCGGAAGGCGTCCCAGCCCGTGCCGTCGGCGGGCAGGCCCGAGAAGGGGGGCGCGACGCCCGGGCCCTTCACCTCCAGCGGGTTGCAGGAGACGATCCGTACGAACGGCACGCCCGCCGTCACGAGGGCGGGGAAGGCGACGACGTTGTCCTCCACGACCACGTCGGGCCCGACCCGCTCGATGATGGCCTTGAGCTGCGGCTCGCAGTACTTGGCGCCGTCGATCAGCGCCTCCCAGATGGGCCTGATGACCGTGTCGAGCTGCTCCCGCGTGCTCTTGCGGTACTCCGGCGCGGTGTCGCGGATGAAGTCCTTCCAGAACTGGCCGGGGTCCTGCTCCTCCTCGGCCGGCGGAGCGAGGTCGACCAGGTCCTCCTCGAAGCCCAGGGCCTCCAGCTTGCCCTTCCACGACGCCTCGGCGGCGAACACGACCCGGTGGCCCCGGCGGCGCAGCACGTCCCCGATCCCGATGCAGTTGTTGGTGGGCCCGTAGGCGCTCTCCGGCATGAACAGGATCGTCAGCCGCTTGTCCGACATGTGGGGACCCCTCCCGCCTCTCCAGTTGAAGCGAGATTCAATTACCTGGCCCTTGCGCCCGTCAAGAGCTGGGAGAGTATGGTGTCGCGGACGATGAAGCGGGGTGCAATGACTCAGCGCAAGAGCAGGGCCGCCCGGCGGGTCGACCTCATCGACGCGGCCCGGCGGGCGATCATCCAGCACGGCGTCGAGGGCGTCCACCTGAACCAGATCGCCGAGGAGGCCGGCCTCACCTCGGGCGCGGTCCTCTACCACTACCCCGACCTGCGCGACCTGCTGATCGAGGCCCACCACGCGGGCATGGAGCGCTTCCACGAGCGGCGGGTGCGGGCGGCGAGCGGCATCGCCGACCCCGCCGTCCGGCTCGTCACCACGATCAGGTCGGGGCTGCCGGACGGGCCCGACGACACGGGCGTCCGGCTGCTGTGCGAGCTGGGCGGCGCGGCCGGGCGCAACCGCGTCTACGCGACGCTGCTCACCACGCTGTTCGACCGCCAGGTGTCCATGTACCAGGCGATCCTGGAGACCGGCGCCGCCCAGGGCGTCTTCCGGCTGGCGCACGACTCCGAGACGATCGGACGCAACCTCGTCGCGCTGGAGGACGCCTACGGCTACCGGGTCATCGCCCGCCACCACTCCATCGACCCCGACACGGCCGTCGAGCTGATCCTCGGGTACGCCCGCCTGGCCACCGGCCATCCGCTCCAGGCGCCGGCCCGATGACGTCCGCAGATCGGGGCTGGCCGTCGGTGGCGGTCGCTGCGGACGGCTCGCTGACCCTCGACGCGGCGGAGGGGGTGACCTCGGCCGTCGTGCGGGCGCTCGCGGAGGGCGCGGCTCCCCCGCCGCCGTTCACGGCGCGGGCGTTCGCGCCGCTGCCCGCCGTGCCGCCCGGCGAGCGAGCCGTCGAGGTCGACCAGACCAACCGCTCGGTGATCGCCGGTGAGACGGTGGTCGTCAAGTGGTTCCCCCGGCCGTCGCGCGCGCCGCACCCCGCGCCCGGCCTGCTGTCCCACCTGGCCGGGTTCACCCGTACGGCCCGGCCGTACGCGGCGCTGTACTGGGAGGACGCCCTCGTCGCGCTGGTCACGGCCTACCTGCCGGGGGCCCGGGACGGCTGGGAGTGGTGCGTGGACGAGGCGGTGGCCGGCCGCACCGCCTTCGCCGCCGAGATCGGCCGCCTGGCCGCCGAGCTGCACCTCGCGATGGCCACGCCGTCCGAGGTCTTCCCCGACCCGGTGCGGCACTCGTCCCCCGCGGCCTGGGCGGGCCGGGCGGAGGAGGCGCTGCGGGAGGCGCTGGCGCTGACGGACGGCGAGGACGGCGCCTGGCTGGCCGGACGGGCCGGCGCGCTGCGGCGCGAGCTGGCCCCGCTGGCCGGCGCCGGCCCGTCGCCGCTCATCCGGATCCACGGCGACCTGCACGTGGGCCAGATCCTGCGGTGGAGCGGCGGCTACGCGGTCGTCGACTTCGACGGCAACCCGACCGTGACAGGCGCGGACGCCTACCAGCCCGCTGCCCGCGACCTGGCCCAGCTGTCCACCAGCGTCGACCACGCCGGCCGGGTCGCCGTGCGGCGGCGGTCGGCCGACCCGGACGCGACGGCGGCGTGGGCGGCGACCGCCCGTTCCTCGCTCGAGGCGGCGTACGCGGAGGCCCTGGCCGGCGGCGGCCGGGCCGGGCTGCTCGACCTGTCGCTGCTGCGGCCGTTCGAGGTCGAGCAGGAGTGCCGCGAGCTGATCTACGCCGCCCGCCATCTGCCGCGCTGGCGGTACGTCCCGATGGGCGTGCTGCGGTCCTGGTACCCCTGACCACGAAGGGACGACATGTGAACCCCGAGCTCTTCCTCGCCGACCTGGAGGACAAGCCCCGGGCGCTGGAGGCGCTGGCCGCCTTCCTGGACGAGGGCGACCCCTTCGCGGGGCTGCCCGCCCGGGCCGGCCGCCTGGTGCTGCTCGGCATGGGCAGCTCCCGCTACGCCGCGGGGGTCGCGGCCCAGCGGCTGCGGGCGGCCGGGGTCGACGCGGTCGCCGAGTACGCCTCGGCGGCGTACGGCACCCCCTCCGGCCCGGGGACGGTCGCGGTGGCCGTCTCGGCCACGGGCGGCAGCCGGGAGACGCTCGACGCGCTGGCCAGGCACGCCGGCTCGTCGTTCGTCGTGGCCCTGACCAACGTGCCCGGGTCCCCCGTGACCGAGGGCGCCGATCTGGTGGTCCCGATGACGGCGGGCGAGGAGCGGGGCGGCGTGGCCTGCCGGACGTTCCAGCACACCCTGGTCCTGCTGCTCGCGCTCACGCGCCGTCCCGGGCTCCCGGACCTCGCACGGCGGGCGGCCGAGGCCGCCGCCGACCTCCTCGACCGGCGGGGCGAGTGGCTGGAGGAGGCCGCCGCGCTGCTCGACGGCCCGGACGGCGTCTACGCGATCGCCCCGGCGGAGCGGCTGTCGTCGGCCGAGCAGTCGGCGCTGATGGTCCGCGAGGGGCCGCGCCGCCCGGCGGACGCCTGCGAGACCGGCGACTGGGCCCACGTCGACGTCTATCTCACCAAGACCCGCGACTACCGGGCGCTCCTGTTCCCCGGGTCGCGGTACGACGGCCAGGCCATGGAGTGGATCCGCGAGCGCGGGAGCACGGTGCTGACCGTGGGCGGGGACGTGCCGGGCCAGGCGGCCTCGGTGCGGTACCGCCACGACGACGACCCGGACGTGGCGCTGCTCACCGAGACCCTGGTCGCCGAGCTGGTCGCCGCCACCTGGTGGGAACGGAGTCAGCGCCAGCCGAGCCGGTTGGCGGCCCCGTCGGGGACGTAGCCGTCGGAGGTGGCCTCCCCGATCCACAGGATGTCGTCGAACTCCGCGAGCGGGCCCACCCGGTAGCCCATCGGCATGCGCGGCTGGACGGCGAACCTGATTTCGAGGTCGGGATCGAACCGTTCCAGGGCCTCGATCAGATCCCCCACGGTCTCGATGCCCTGTGTCTTCCCGCGCCTGTGCCTGCCCATGGGTGCTCTCCGCGCGTGTCCGTCCACCTCGGGCCGGTGCCGGTCCGGGGTAGACGGAGCGTAGCCCATCCACCCCAGGAGCGCCCATAATCCCCACGCGTTGTCGTCCTTCCTGCTTGGATAGCGTGGCTATCCATTAGCATCGGTCCATGCGCATCTCCCAGCTCAGCGCCGAATCCGGGGTGCCCATCCCGACCATCAAGTACTACCTGCGGGAGGGCCTGCTGCCCGCGGGCGAGCAGACGGCCGCCACGCGGGCCGAGTACGGCCCGTCACACCTGCGCCGGCTGCGGCTGATCCGGGCCCTGCTGGAGGTCGGGCGGCTGCCGGTCGCGGCCATCCGCCGGGTGATCGAGGCCGTCGAGGACGAGGATCTCCCGGTGCACACGATGCTCGGCACGGCCCACTACGCCCTCGGGGCCGCGCCCGAGCCGGACGCCGGCGACGACGACCTGCGGGAGGCCAGGCAGACGGTCGACGAGCTGATCGCCGGCCTGGGCTGGACCGTCACCCCGCTCGCGCCCACCCGCGACGAGCTGGCCCGGGCGCTGGTCACGCTGAAGCGGCTCGGCATGCCGGCCGGCCAGGCCGACCTCCTCCCGTACGCGGCCTCCGCCATGCGGCTCGCCCACGACCACGAGATGAGCAGGATTCCCTTCGACGGGCCGCGAGAGGTGGCGGTCGAGACGCTGGTGATCTGCACGGTCCTGTACGGCCGGGTCCTCGACGTCTTCCGCCGCCTCGCACAGGAATCCGAGTCGGCCCGGATCCTCGGCGCGACCGCGACCTAGGGTGAGGGGGTGCCCATGACGACGATCGACGGCCACTGCGACCCCCGCTTCTCGCAGGTGAGGGAGGTGTTCGAGCGCCACTTCGCGGCCGGTCAGGAGATCGGTGCCGCGTTCGCGGTGTTCCTGGACGGCGAGCCGGTCGTCGACCTGTGGGGCGGGCTGGCCGACCGGCGCACCGGCCGTCCGTGGGAGCGCGACACCCCGGTCCTCGCGTACTCCTGCACCAAGGCCGTCGCGGCCACCGCGCTGCTGCTGCTCGCCGAGCGCGGCCTGGTCGACGTGCGGGCGCCGGTGAGCGCGTACTGGCCGGAGTTCGCCGCCAACGGCAAGGCCGGGGTCACGGTCGAGCACGTGCTGAGCCACCGGGCCGGGCTGCCCGCCATCGAGGAGCAGGTGCCGGTCGAGGAGTTCGAGGACCTGCCGGCGATCGCCGCCCGCCTGGCCGGGCAGGCCCCGATCTGGGAGCCGGGGGCCGAGCACGGCTACCACGCCGTGTCGTACGGCTTCCTGGTGGGCGAGATCGTCCGCCGGGTCACCGGGGCGACGGCGGGCGAGGTGGTGGCCGCGGAGATCGCCGGGCCGCGCGGCCTCCAGATGTGGCTCGGGGCCCCTCCCGAGGTGGCGGAGCGGGCGGCCCGCCTGTCCGCCGGACGGCGCCCGGACCACGCGGCGGCCGGGGCGGGCGACGAGGCCCCGGCCGGC
>NZ_KI866522.1:2697457-2714691 GCF_000511135.2 Microbispora sp. ATCC PTA-5024
GTCACAGCATCCGCGGGCACCGCCGTCACAGGAACGGCAGGCGCCGCCGTCACGGGTGGCGCGGGCGCGCAGGGGCCGCCCGGTGCGCCGTACGCCGGGGGCGACCTGATGCTGCGGGCGCTGGGCAACCCGCCGGTCGCCCTGCTGCCCGGCGGCGCGAACAACCCCGTCGTCCTGCGGGCGGGATGGCCCGCGATGGGCCTGGTCACGACCGCACGGGCGCTGGCCGGGTTCTACCGCGACCTGGTCGCCGGGCGGATCCTGCGGCCCGCGACGCTCACGGACGCCCTGCGGCCGCGGTCGGACGGGATCGACCGGGTGCTGGGCGCGCGGAGCGCGTTCGGGCTCGGGTACATGCGGCCGGCGATGACGTTCCTGACCCCCGCCCCCGGCGTCGATTCGGCGTTCGGGCACACCGGGCTCGGCGGATCGGTGGGCCTCGGGGACCCGGCGCGCGGCCTCGCCCTCGCGTACACCATGAACCGGCTGGCCACCGAGCTCGGCGACGGCCTGCGGGCGTACCGGCTGACCGAGGCCGTCTACGCGGCGCTGGGCTAGCGAGGCGCGGACGTCTCGTCCTCGGCGCGCTCGCCGAGGGCGAGCAGGACGTCGCGCAGGAGGCCGGCCAGCGCGCGCACGGTCGCCGGGGGGACGCCGGCCAGCATCTCCCTGTGCGCCCGGGTCGTCTCCATGGCCAGCTCCTCGGCCCGCCGGACCCCGAGCGGGGTGAGCCGCACCCAGGAGCTCCGCCCGTCGGCCGGGTCGGGCTCGCGCTCGACCAGCCCGGCGCCGACCAGCCGCTGGAGGATGTTGCTGGTCCCTCCCGTGGTCAGCATCGAGCGCGCGGCGAGTCGGCTGGGTTTGAGCCGGTACGGCTCGCCCTCCCGCCGCAGCGTGGCGAGCACGTCGAACTCGGCGTAGGTGAGGCCGTACCGGCCGAGCACGGCCTGGGTGACCTCCTCGACCCGGCCCTTGAGCCGCCCGGCCCGCTTGACGATCTCCAGCTCGACCGTGGCCGCCTCCGGCAGCTCGGCCCGCCACCCCTCGATCACCTCGTCGACGAGGTCGCGATCGGTCATGGCCTTGAGCCTAGCCCGCTTCCCTGATAGCTTTCCAAAAAGCTTTTAGGAAAGCTTTCCTAACGAAGGAGCCTCATGCGCACCGTCATCGTGAACGGCATCGTCATCGACACCGAGCCCGAGCCGCGCGTGCTCCCCGGCGCCTGCGTCGTCGTGGAGGACGGCGTGATCGTCTCGGTCGGGCCCGAGCCCCCGCGCGGCGACCGCCCCGCGGACGGCGGGGACGAAGAGGTGATCGACGCGACCGGCCGGATCGTGCTGCCCGGACTCGTCGACACCCACCGCCACGTCTGGCAGAGCGTGCTGCGCGGGATCGCGGCCGACGCGACGCTCGGCGGCTACCTCGACCTCGTCCTCGGCCGGCTCGCCCCGGCGTTCCGCGCCGAGGACGTGTACGCCGCGGAGCTCTGGGGCGCGATCGAGGCCCTGAACGCCGGCGTCACGACCCTGTACGACTGGTCCCACATCCAGCTCACCCCGGCCCACACCGACGCCGCCGTGGCGGCGCTGCGCGAGTCCGGCGTCCGCGCCGTCCTGGCGTACGCCCATCCGGGTCCCGGCGACGGCGCGCGTGACGAGGCCGCGGTGCGGCGGTTCAGGTCCGAGCACTTCCCGTCGGCGGAACCGGGCCTGGTCACCCCGGCCTTCGCGGCCTGGGGCCCGGTGTACGGCTCCGTCGAGGCGGCGCGGGCCGACTGGCTCCTCGCCCGCGAGCTCGGGCTGCCGATCAGCCTGCACGCCACGGGCGAGGGCCCGGTCGAGCGGCTGCACGCGAACGGGCTGCTCGGCCCCGGCGTGCTGTTCGTGCACGGCAACGGGATGCCGGAAGAGGCGATGAAGCTGGTCGCCGCCGCCGGCGGGACGGCCTCCGTGACCCCCGCGGTGGAGTGCCAGATGGGGCACGGACTCCCGGAGACCGGCAGGTTCCGGGAGTCCGGGGTGCCGACCGGGCTGGGGGTCGACACGGTGACCGCCGTCCCCGGCGACATGTTCGCGGTCATGCGGGCCGCGTTCGCGGCGGAGCGGTCGCGACCGGGGCGGCCGGCCGACCGGCCGTTCACCGCGGCGGACGTGCTGCGGATGGCCACGATCGAGGGCGCGGCGGCGATCGGGATGGCCGACAGGATCGGCTCGCTGACGCCGGGCAAGCAGGCGGACCTCCTGCTGCTGGACGCCGGGGCGCCGAGCCTCGCCCCCGTGCACGACCCGGTGGCCGCCGTCGTCACCGCGGCCGACGTCTCCACCGTCGACACCGTGCTCGTGGCGGGCCGGGTGGTCAAGCGGGGCGGACGGCTCGTGGGCCCGGACACGGCCCGGGCGCGGAACCTCGCGGAGCGGTCGGCCCGGCATGTGTCGGCCCAGGCCCTCGGCCGGAGTACAACCCTGAGGTGACATTATGCTCCGGTGACAACCGCCGTTCCGGATGAGACCTTGGTTCAGGGCTCTCCGAGGGGGCGGCGGCATGAACGCCTGGTCGGTTCCGGGATACCGGGAAGTGCGCGAGCTCGGCGCCGGCGGCGCCGGGCGGGTCGTGCTGGCGACCTACTCGACGACCGGGGCCTACGTCGCGATCAAGTACCTGCGCGATGAGCTGCGCGCCGACCCCCGCTTCCTGTCGGGGTTCCGGCGCGAGGCCCGGGTCATGGTCGAGCTCAACGATCCCAACATCGTGCGGCTCTACGAGTACGTCGAGTCGCGGGACGGCGCGGCCATCGTCATGGAGCTCGTCGACGGGGTGCCGCTGCGGCGCATCCTCGCCGAGCACGGGTCGACCAGCCCCGAGGCCGCGCTCGTCGTGCTGAAGGGCTCGCTCGCGGGCCTGTCGGTCGCGCACGCGTCGGGCATCGTGCACCGCGACTACAAGCCGGAGAACGTGCTGATCCAGGCCGACGGGACCAGCAAGCTCTCCGACTTCGGCATCGCCACACCGAGCGGCGCCCCCGACAGCCCGGCGGGGACGCCGCCGTACATGGCGCCGGAGCAGTGGAGCGGCAACGCGGCCAGCCCGGCGACCGACGTGTACGCGGCGACCTGCGTGTTCTTCGAGTGCCTGACCGGCCATCGGCCCTTCCGCGCCGACCACGTGGCCGGGCTGCGGCACCAGCACCAGTCCGCGCCGATCCCGGTCCTCGAGGTGCCGGGATCGGTGCGAGGACTGGTCGTGCGGGGGCTGGCCAAGAACCCGGCCGACCGGCCGGCGACGGCCCGGGCGTTCGTGGCCGATCTGGAGGCCGCGGCGACGGCGGCCTACGGGCCCGACTGGGAGCAGCGCGGCCGCCGTCACCTGGCCGAGCTCGCCACCCTGCTGGCGCTGACGTTCCCCCTGGCCACGCCGGCCGAGCCGGTCGAGGTGTCCACGTCGCTCGCCCGGACCGTGCTGTCGAACCGGCTGGCGCACTTCGCGCCCCGGTTCGCCATCGGCGCCGCGGTGCTGTCGGCCGTGGTGATCGCGGCGCTCGTCGCGGCCCACCGGCAGACCCCGGTCGCGCAGGACACGCTGCTCACCCCGCCTCCGCACAGCCGTACAGCGGAGCCGCCCGCCGATCCTCCTGTCACGGCCGCCCCGGCCGAGACGCCGGTCGACACCCCCGGGGCCACGGACGACCCGACGACGGTCCCGACCGTGGACGCCACCTCGGGCACCGGCCCGACCACCGCGGTGGCCGCGACCACGGCGGCGCCGCCACCCTCTTCCCCGGGCTCCCCGAGCCCGCCGACCACGCCGACCACGCCGGCCGCGCCGCTCGCCGTGACGAGCCTCGGCGTGACCGGCTTCGACGGGCAGGCGGCCACGGTCCGGGTCCGGGCCAACGGCCCCGGCCGGATCGTGCTGACCGCGCGGTTCGCCGAGGGCCCCTCACCGGACGGCCTGTTGGGAGGCGACCCGCAGACGATCCCGCTTGAGGGCGCGCGGTCGTACGAGCCGGGGGTGCAGCAGGCCTTCCCCGCCCCGCCGTGCGGCACGGCCGTCTACCGGCAGGTGGAGGTGTCGACGGCGCCGGCGGCGTCCGGCGGGGCCCGCCGCAAGGTCGTCAAGGTCACCGGCGCGCCCTGCCCGGCTCCCTCGGTCCGCGGCGCCACGATCACCGGATGGGACGGCAGGCAGGCGGACGTCGCGGTCACCACCGACGGCGTCGGCCCGGTCGGGGTGACGGCGCGCTTCACCCGCGACGGCGAGCCCGCCGGCGCCGTCACCCGCACGATCTCGGGCCGCACGTCCTACGCCTTCTCCCTCAAGGGCAGCCTCGGCAGGCTGGAGTGCGAGACGACCTCGGTGCTCGGCGTCAGGGTGACGACGCGGCCGCCCGCGTCCAACGGCCCGCAGACGCGTGAGGTCCGGGTCGAGGGCCCGAAGTGCCCGCCGCCGTCCGTCGCCATCGGCTCCTGGAACGGCTCCTCGGCGACGGTGAACGTACGGGCCGGCCGGCAGACCACGGTGACGCTGAAGGTGGGATTCACCCAGCGGCTCACCTACCAGGGACACACGCTGACCTTCGACGACTCCGCGGGCGACACGCTGTCGGGAGACACGTCCTACTCCCACGCCTACACGGCGCAGTTCAGGCAGCCGAAGTGCGGGTTCGTCGACGTCAGGACCGTCACGGCCACGGTCTCCCCCGGCGGGGCGAGCGCCTCCCGCACGCTGACGGTCACCGGCCCGCCCTGCTCCGACCCGGGAGACGGCCCCGGGGAGAGCCCCTCGCCCAGCCCGCCTGACACGCCCAAGAGTCCCGATCCGCAGGACAGCCCGCCCCCTCCGGCGATCACCTGACCTTTCCGCGACGAGCGGGCGGAATGAAATGTTCACCGCCGTCCTGACGGCCGGTCTCCCCCGCGCCTCCGAAGCGCCTGTTCACCGTGGATTCCCCGCGACCAGGTGAGACCGGCGACGACCGTACCTCATTGACTCGGCTCTCCTTACCGGGATTGACTCGCGGCAGCAGGAGACCACCATGCCCACAGGACTCCGGCGTCCTGAGTGTTAGCGCTAACGCGACCGGCCGCGCCACCGCCGGGTCCGCATCCGGTGTCTCCACCTGGGCGTATTCGCCGCCTTGAAAACCCTCGCGTCTCGGAGAATGGGAGAAGCCCGTGCCATTGGACAGCTCTCGCCGGTGGCTGAGCCTGTCGGCCACCGTACTGCTGACAGCCGGCGTCGGCGCGGCCGGAGTCCACGCCGCGTCCGCGGCCACGGCCGGATGCCAGGTCGGCTACACGGTGTCCAGCGAGTGGCCCGGGGGCTTCGGCGCGAGCGTCAGCGTCCGCAACCTCGGTGACCCGGTCAACGGCTGGCGGCTGACCTGGTCGTTCCCCGCCGGGCAGACCGTCACCCAGCTGTGGAACGGCACCTACACCCAGTCCGGCTCCCAGGTCACGGTCGCCAACGCCTCCTACAACGCGACCATCCCCACCGGCGGCAGCACGAATTTCGGATTCAACGGGAGCTGGAACGGCTCCAATCCCGCGCCGTCGAGCTTCGCCCTGAACGGCGTCACCTGCACCGGCGGGGTCACCTCCCCCACCCCCACGCCGACACCCACGCCGAGCCCGAGCCCCACGCCCACCCCCACGCCGTCCGCGACACCGACACCCTCCCCGAGCCCTTCGCCGAGCCGGCCGGTCATCGAGAACAACTTCCCGGTCACCCGGGAGGGGGCGTACGGCACCAACCGGTACACCGTGTTCCGGCCGTCGAACCCCTCCGCGCTGGGGCGCCCCATGCCCGTGCTGGTCTTCGGCAACGGAGCCTGCGCCCACACCAACGGGAGCGAGGTGATCTCGGCGCTGACGTTCATCGCGGCCCGCGGGTTCGTCGTGGTGGACACCGCGTCGGTCGACGGCTCGGCGAACGGGGTGCAGAGCGGGTCTCCGATACCGTCGCTGCTGACCGACGGGATCAGCTGGGCCGAACGGGAGAACGCCCGCACCGGCTCGCCGCTCTACCAGCTCCTCGACCTGTCCAAAGTCGCGGTCGCCGGCCACTCCTGCGGCGGGCTGGAGGCGCTTGTCGCCGGCCAGGACCGCCGGGTCGGAAGCGTCGTCTCGCTCGACAGCGGGTTCTTCGCCGACGGCTCGTTCGGCTACTCGCGCTCGGAGCTGTCCAAGCTGCACACCCCGGTGATGTTCCTCGACGGCGGATCCTCTGACATCGCCTACGACAACACCCGCGCCAACTACGACCTGACCCAGGTGCCGGCCGTGCTGGCCGAGCAGCCGCAGGCGGGTCACGTCGGGTTCATCACCGGTGCCCAGATGAACGACGGCATGACCGCGGTGGTCCAGTTCCTGGACATGACGCTCAACGGCAACGCCACGGCGCGCTCGTACATCCTCGGGCCCTCCGGCCTGGCGGCCAGGGCTCCCTGGACGGTGCGCAGCAAGAACTTCTGACCCTGAGGCCAGACGCCGCCGGGCGGGCCGCCACGACGACGCGGCGGCCCGCGCGGACGCGCGGCCGTGTCACGGGCGGGCGTGCCGGCCGGCGCCCACGAGTTCGGGCTCCGGCGGCCCGGCGGGCGCGTCCTCCTCGCGGCCCTCGATGGCCAGGTCGGGCAGGACGCGGTCGAGCCGGCGGGGGATCCACCAGTTCAGCCTGCCGAGCAGCACCATCGTGGCCGGGACGAGGAAGCCCCTGATCACCGTGGCGTCGACCGCGATGGCCACGGCCAGCCCGACGCCGAAGACCTTGACCAGAGGGTCGGGGTAGGCGATGAACGCGGTGAACACCGCCACCATGATCAGCGCGGCCGAGGTGATGACGCGGCCCGTCGCGCCGAGTCCCTCGGCGACCGCGCGCCGGTTGTCCCCGGTCCGGGCGTACGCCTGCCGCACGGAGGTGAGCAGGAAGACCTCGTAGTCCATCGACAGCCCGAACAGCACGGCGAACAGCATCAGCGGCACGTACGTGTCAATCGGCACCGAGAAGAACAGCGTGGACAGGTAGGACCCCTCGACCGACGGCGGCGGGTCCATGCCGACCAGGCGGCTGCCGAGGCCGTCGGAGAACACCACGGCGAGCGCGCCGAACGCGGCGCCCAGCGAGACCAGGTTCATCACGGCGGCCTTGATCGCGACCAGCGGCGCGCGGAAGGCCAGCAGCAGGAGCATCGCGCTCAGCAGCACGACGATGGCGACGACCAGCGGCGTCCTGCCCATGATGCGGGCGCCGGCGTCGGACAGGCCGGCCACCTCCCCGCCCACGTGCACGCGGACGCCGGGCACCTGGAGGGCCCGGACCCGCTCGACGACGTCCAGGGCCCGGTGGTCGCTCGGCGCGTAGTCGGTGACGACCTGGAACAGCACCGACCGGTGGTTCTCGTTCACCTTCGGCGGGGCGACGTACGCGACGCCCTCGGTGTGCTCCAGCCGCTGCCGGAGCACCTGGACGACCGGGTCCGCCGGGGTGCCGTCCGCGATCGCCCGGTCGGTCTCGGCGACGACCATGAGCGGCCCGTTGGCCCCCGGCCCGAAGCCCACGTCGATCAGCTCGTACGCCCGGCGGGCGGGGGTGCCCTGGTCGGAGTACCCGGCGTCCAGCGGCCCCAGCTTCAGCGCGGCCGCCGGGGCGGCGAGGGCCGCCAGCGCCACCACGGTGACGGCCAGCACGCGCCACGGGCGGCCGGCAACCCAGACCCCCAGCCTGGCCCACCCGCCGGCCTGGCCGCTCCGGCCGGCGACGCGGCCGAAGAACGGCAGGCGCAGCGCGTTCACGCGGTGCCCGAGCAGGCCCAGCAGAGCGGGCACCAGCGTGAGCGAGGAGAGCACCGCGCAGACGACGGAGATCCCGGTGAGCCAGCCGAGCGTGATCAGCATCGGGAAGCCGGTGAACATGAGCGCGCTGAGCGCGATGACGACGGTGCCGCCCGCGAACAGCACGGCGCCGCCCGAGCTCGCGGCCGTCCGCCGCACGGCGTCCTGGACCGGGACCCCGTCCGCGAGGAGCCTGCGGTGCCGCGACAGCAGGAACAGGGCGTAGTCGATGCCGACGCCGAGGCCGATCATCGTCGCCATGATGGACGCGGACTTCGGCACGTCGATCACGTGCCCGAGCAGCGCGATCACGCCGAGGCCGACGCCGAGGCTGAGGAGGGCCGTGAAGATCGGCACGAGCGCGGCCACCAGGGTCCCGAAGGCGAACAGCAGCACCAGCAGCGCCACCAGGACGCCGGCGATCTCGCTGGTGCCGGTCTTGATCTCCTTGTCCGCGGGGGTGGCGGAGGTGGCGGCCACCACCTCGACGCCGGCGTCGGCCGCCGGTTTGGCGGCGTCGGTGAGCTGCTGCGACAGCTCGCCGAGCCTGGTCGAGTCCTGCCCCTTGAGCCGTACGACGATCGTGCCGATGCGCAGGTTGGAGGAGATGCCGCCCACCCGGTACGGCGTCTGGACCTCGGACACGTGGGGCACCCGGCGGATCCCGTCCATGGCCCGCTCGACCGCCCGCCTCGTCGGCCCGTCGATCAGCGTGCGGTCCTTGGAGTAGAGGACGACCTGGGCGGTGCCGCCCACGTCGAGCCCCGGGCCGAAGCCCTCCCGCATGAGGTCGTGCGCGCGCTGGGCGTCGCTGCCGGGGATGGCCACGTTGTTGGTGACCGGCCTGCCCCACACCAGCGTGCCCGCGGTCAGCAGGCCCGCCGCGAGCACCCACAGCGCCAGCACGATCCTGCCGTGGCGCGCGCACCAGCCGCCCAGCCGTCCCAAAAGCTCGCTCATCGTTGACCGCCTGTTTGGGGAGCGTGTCCGAATGGCCGTCCTGTACGGCCGTACAATACGAGCGTAGGCGGATGAGATCTGAAATGCTGTGGCCTGCGGGGAAATGAGACTATGACCACACTGGACCAGGGGAACGAGACCCGTTCCCGCATCCTCGCGGCCGCCCGGGACCTGTTCGCCCAGCGCGGCTACGCCGCCGTCTCCCTGGCCGACATCGCGGCGGCCGTCGGGCTGACGAAGACCGCGGTGGCCTACCACTTCCATCCGAAGGACCGGCTGGCGGCGGAGATCATCGCGCCGGCGGCGGACGACCTGCTCACGCTGCTGGGCCGGGAGTTCCCGGACGGCCCGGCCTTCCTCCGGGCGTTCACGTCCTTCGCGGTGAGGCACCGCGCCGTCATCCGGTTGCTCACCGAGGACATCGGCGGCGCCGACAACGCCCCGCCAGGCAGCCCCGGCGAGGCGATACGGGAATTCGGCAGAGAACTGTTCACGAAACTCGCCGGGCCGGATCCCACCCCCGAGGCCCGGATCCGCGCCTGGGCGGCGCTCGGATCCGTCCAGTCGGCGGTGGTCAAAACCATGGATCTGCCCGCCAAGACGGTCGAACACGCGCTCGCAGAGGCGGCTGTGGCGATCCTGCACAATTGATATCCGAATTCCCTTGCGATCTCGGGGATCCGGAGTCACATTTCCTGTGAACGTTCAAGCTTTCCGCCGCGTCTTCTTGACACCAGCGGGGACGGAAGAGGAAGGCGGGACAGCGCAGTGGGGCGTGCCGGGATCCTGGAGCAGGTCATGTCGGCCCTGGCGCGGACGCCGCGGACCGTCCTCGTCTGCGGCGAGGCCGGGATCGGGAAGACCCGTCTGCTCGGGGAGGCGGCGGCCGGGCTGCCTGCTTTCCGGGTGCTGCGCGGACAGGCCCGCGAGCTGGACGGCGGCCGGGCCTACGCGCCGCTCGCGGGAGCGCTGGAGACCCTGCGCGGGGAGGGGGGCGAGACCGGGGAGGCCCTGGCCGCGCTCGAGGACGCCATCGACCAGGCCGCCCTCGGCGCCCCCTCACCCGCCCCCGCCGCCCTGGCGGTCCGGCTGTTCGAGTCGCTTTCCGGGCCCACCCTGATCGCCCTCGACGACCTCCACCTGGCCGACGCCGACACGCTCAGCGTGCTGGGGGCGCTGCCCCGGCGGTTCCCCTGGATCTCGATCCTCGGGACCGCCCGCACGCCGCCCTCGCTCGAGGTCGACCTCGCCGTACGGCTCGACCCGCTGACGCCGGCCGAGGTGGCCGCGATGGTCACCGCCCTGCTCGGGCGCACGCCCAGCGACGTCGTGCTGCGGCGCGTCCACGAGGCCAGCCGGGGCAACCCGTGGTTCGTCCAGGAGGCCGTGCTCACGCTCCTCCAGGGCGGCGCGGTCCGGTCGGACGTGCCCGGCCCCCGGCGGGGCGCCATCCTCAGCCGCCTGTTCCAGCGCGACCAGGGCGGGCGCGACCTCGCCCGGGTCCTGGCGGCCGTGTCGCGCACGCGGGAGACCGCCGCCCTCACCGAGCTGGCCGAGCTGGCCGGGCTCCCGCTCCCCGCGGCCGAGCGGGCGGTCGAGGGCCTGGTGCGCGACGGCGTCGTCACCCGCACCGGCGAGGCGTACGCGCTGACGCACCCGCTCGTCGCCGAGGCGCTGTACCAGGACCTCGGGGTGATCGGGCGCCGGGAGGTCCACGGGCGGATCGCCGAGATGCTGGAGCGCGACGGCCTCGGCGGCTCGCGACGGGTGCTGGAGTGGGCCACCCACGTGGCGGAGTCCGGGACGCCCGCGGCGCTGCCCGCCGTCCTGCGCGCCGCCGAGCTGACCCGCTGGACCGCGCCCCTGTCCGCCGCCCACTGGTACGGCAGGGCCGCCGAGCTCGCCACCGAGCGGGGTGAGCTGCTGGCCCGGCAGGCCATGGCGTACTGGAAGGGCTCCCGGCCGGCGCTCGCGCTCAACTCGGCCCAGCGGGCACTCGCCGTGCTGACGCCCGGACGCCGGCACACCCGCACCGCCTACACCGCCGTCGGCGCGGCCCACGCGATGGGCTGGTACGAGGTGGCGCTCGACGTCGCCCGGCGCGCGCTTCCCGAGGCCGACGACCCGACCGCGCTGCTCGCGCAGCGGGCGCTCATCGACGCGGAGCTGGGCCGGCCGTCTCAGGAGGCGGCCCGCCGCGGCTGGGAGGGGCTGGCCGACTGCCCGCCTGAGGACCGGGTCATCACCGCGGGGTGCCTGGCCCTCCATGCCCTGATCGAGGGCGACTGGCCGCTGACGCAGAAGGCGCTGGACGACCTGCTCGCGTTCGCGGCGGCGCTGCCCCCCGGCGCCCGGCTGGCGTCGCTCGAGTCCGCCGCGCACGTCCTCACGATCGCGGGGGTGCGCACCCGCGCGGTCGAGCTGCTCGACCAGGCCGAGCAGATCCACCGCGGCCTCGGCTGGCACGACATCGCCGGTCAGCACGTGCGGACCACGGCGGTGCTGCGCCGCCTGGGCGGCGAGTGGGCGCGGGCCCTGGAGGAGATCGCGCCCGCGGAGAGCGCGCTGGCCGATGCCGGGCTGCTGGAGAACAGGGCGCTGCTGCGCAACATCGAGCTGGACATCCTGCTCGACCAGGGCCGGTACGACGAGGCGGCGCGCGTGCTCGCCGAGCCCCCGCCCGAATGCGCCCTGCAGGTGGGCCTGCGGTGCGTCTCCCGCGCCCGGCTCGCCCTGGGCCGCGGCGACCACGCGGCCGCGCGGCGCGAGCTGGACCGGGCCGCCGCCTTCGGCGTGCCCGAGGTGCTCCACCGGGCCCTCGCCGTCCGGGTGCTGCTGCACGCCGCGACGAGGGACGCGCAGGCCTGCGTGGCGACGGCGGCCCGGCTCGACGAGGTATCCGCGGACGGGACCCCCCGGGCCGTCATGGCCGCCCACATCGCGGTCGGCTGGGCCTGCCGGGACCGGGACCGGGCGGGCGCCGCCCTGGACCTGGCCCGCGCGGACGGCCTGCCGTTCGAGGAGGCGCGGGCCCGGCTGGTCCTCGGCGTGCTGGGCGACCGGTCCCAGCTCCCCCGCGCGCACGCGACGTTCGACCGGCTCGGCGCGGTGCCCTGGCGGACGGTCGCCGAGCGGCACCTGCGGGCCGCCGGCCTCCCCGTCGAACGGTCGGGCGACCTCACCCCGAGCGAGCGCCGGGTGATCGAGCTGGTCGCCGGCGGTCTCAGCAACCCGCAGATCGCCGAGGAGCTGCACTACAGCCGCAAGACCGTGGAGGTCTACCTGACCCGCGTCTACGCCAAGACGGGGTTCCGCTCCCGCGTCGAGCTGGCCCTCGCCGTGGAGCGCGGCGAGCTGTGACGGCTGGTTTGCGGTGAAAGCGGGACTCTAGGGAGGTCCCTACTGGGCCTCCCCCGGCGTGGAGGCCAGGCTCGGTGCATGGATACACCGATCCTTCAGTACGCCGACAAGCTGTGGCGTGGTTCGGTGCGCCCCGACGAGGTGCCCCTCTCCGAGCTGCGCCGCGGCGGCGCCCAGGAGATCACGTACGGCGTGGCCATGTGGCCGGCCTCCGGCAACGTGTACGCGGTCCGCGGCGAGGACGGGCTGGCGCTCTTCGACACGGGCAACGCGCTCGACGCCCCGGCCATGTACCGGGCGATCAGGGGCTGGTGCGACCAGACCGTCAAGTACGCCGTCTTCTCCCACGGCCACCTCGACCACGTATCAGGCATGGAGGGGTTCGACGAGGAGCCGGGGCCGCGGCCGACCGTGGTGGCCCAGGAGGGCGTCGCCCGCCGGTTCGTCCGGTACGCCAGGACGGCCGGGTACAACACGGTCGTCGACCAGCGGGAGAACGGCTTCGTCCGCATGGGCTGGCCGAACACCTACCGGACCCCGGACCTGACGTACGAGGACCGGCTCACGCTCTCGCTCGGGGACGTGACGCTCCAGCTCCGCCACGCCCTCGGCGAGACCGACGACGCCACCTGGGCCTTCCTGCCCGAACGCGGCGTGCTGCTGACCGGCGACCTGTTCGTGTGGGCCGTCCCGGGGGCGGGCGACCCGCAGAAGGTCCAGCGGTACCCCGACGAGTGGGCGGTCGCGCTGCGCCGCATGGCGACCCTCGACGCCGACATCCTGCTGCCCGGCCACGGGCTCCCGATCACGGGAGCCGCCCGGGTGCGGCGGGCGCTGACCGACACCGCCGACTACCTCGACAGCCTGGTCGAGCAGACCCTCGACCTGATGAACGCGGGAGCGCGCCTGGACGAGATCCTGCACGCGGTCACCCCGCCCCCCGAGCTGGCCGACCGGGCCTACCTGCGGCCCCACTACGACGAGCCGGAGTTCATCGTCCGCAACGTGTGGCGGCTGCACGGCGGCTGGCACGACGGCAACCCGGCGCACCTCAAGCCGGCCCCGGACGCCGTGTTCGCCCGGGCCGTCGCCGAGCTGTCGGCCGGGGCCGGCACGGTCGCCGGACGGGCCGTGGAGGCCGCCGCCGACGGCGACCTGCGCCTGGCCTGCCAGCTCGCCGAGCTGGCCGCGCAGGCCGCGCCCGACGACCACAAGGTCCACGAGATCAGGGCGCTGGTCTACGCGCTGCGCGTGCAGCAGGAGCCCGGCGCCATCGCCCGCGGCGTGTACGCATGGGCCGCGGCCGAGTCCCGCAGCAAGATCACCGGACTCGACCTCCTCGACGTCTATCACGAGGTGACGGGCGGCCGGCTGTGGTGGATGCCCAGCTCCGCCTGTTGAGCCCGGCCGGCGGGCACGAGGAGGGGAGTGCCCGCCGGCCGGTACCCTTCCTCTCGTGCTGGAACAGATCACGGCGACGCGGTACGTCGCGCCGCTGCGCGAGGGCGGGTCGCTGCCCGGCGTCATGGAGGCCGACGACCTGGGCACCTATGTCGTGAAGTTCCGGGGCTCCGGGCAGGGCCGCCGGGTGCTGGTGGCGGAGGTCCTCTGCGCCGAGCTGGCCCGCCGGCTCGGCTTCGCCACCCCCGAGCTCAAGGTCGTCGACCTCGACCCGCAGCTCGGGGCGCGCGAGCCCGACGAGGAGATCCAGGATCTGCTCACCGCGAGCGCCGGGCACAACCTCGCCGTCGACTTCCTGCCGGGAGCGCTCGGGTTCGACCCGCTGGCCTGGGAGCCCGACCCGTGGTTCGCCTCCCGGGTGCTGTGGTTCGACGCGTTCGTCCACAACGTCGACCGGAGCTGGCGCAACCCCAACCTGCTCGTCTGGCACGGCGGCGTGTGGCTCATCGACCACGGCGCCGCCCTCTGGTTCCACCACAACTGGCCGACGGCCGACCCCCGCCGCCGCTTCGACGGCCGGGACCACGTCCTCGCGCCGTTCGCCACCAAGCTCGCCGAGGCGGACGCCGAGCTGGCCGAGGCCGTCACCCCCGAGCTGCTGGAGACGGTGGCCGCGCTCGTCCCGGACGAGTGGCTGGAGGACGAACCGGGCTTCGCGTCCGCCGGCGACGTGCGGCGGGCGTACGTGGACCACCTGCTGGCGCGGGCGGCGGGACCCCGGGACTGGCTCCCGGACCCGGCCCAGGCGGCACCGCCCCCGCCGAGGCGCGAACGCGGCACGATCGGCGGGTTCTGGCGGACGGCCAGGGGCGAGGGACGGTGACCGGCATGACCAGGGACGTCTACGAGTACGCGGTGATCCGCGTCGTCCCCAGCGTCGAGCGGGGCGAGCTGCTCAACGCCGGGGTGATCGTGTACTGCCAGCCGCGCGGCTACCTGTGCGCCCGCGTCGAGCTGGACGAGGACCGGCTGCTCGCGCTGGGCTGCCCGGTCGACCTGGCCGGCGTGCGCCACGCGCTGTCCGCGTACGAGGACGCCTGCGGCGAGGAGGCGGGGCCGCTGCGCGGGGAGCCGCTCGGCAGCCGGTTCCGCTGGCTGACGGCGCCGAGGAGCACGGTGGTGCAGACGGGCCCGGTGCACGCCGGGCTCACCGGCGACCCGGCCGCCGAGCTGGAGCGCCTGCTGGGCCGGCTGGTCAGAACAGCACGGACATGAACGTGTCGACCTCCTGGAACCCGACCCGCCGGTAGGCGGCCCTGGCCGGGAGGTTGAAGTCGTTCACGTAGAGCGTGACGAGCGGGGCGAAGTACTTGAGCGCCTGCTCGACGACGGCGGCCATCCCGGCGGCCGCGTGACCGCGCCCCCGCATCTCGGGGTGGACCCACACGCCCTGGATCTGGCACGCCTGCGGGGTGACCGCGCCGATCTCGGCCTTGAACACCACCTGGCCGTCCTCGATCCGGGCGTACGACCGGCCGATGCGGATCAGCTCGGCCACCCGCGACCGGTAGAGCGCGCCGCCGTCCCCATTGTCCGGCGAGACGCCCACCTCCTCGGTGAACATCGCCACGCAGGCCGGCAGCAGGATGCCGAACTCCTCGGGCCGGACCCGCCGGACGAGCGGGTCGGGCTCGACGGCGGGGGCCGACCCGGTGGCCATCACGGGCTGCGCCCAGCGGACGGCCCGGGCGCTGCCCCAGTGCGGCTCCAGCCGCTCCCACAGCTGCTCGACCGCCCCGGCCGGGCCGACGATGGACGAGCAGCGCCGGCCCTGCTTGCGGGCCCGGTCGGCGAACGCGTGCACGGCCTCGCGCGAGGCGTTGACCGGGACCATGTTGGCGCCGGCGTAGCACAGGGACGACAGGCCGCCGCGCGGCCCGTATCCCCACATCTGGCCGCCGAGCCGCGACGGGGCGAGGCCCACGGTCCTGACCCGGGATGCGACGAATACGTTGGCGACCGGATCGGCGTCGAGGAGCGCGAGCACCTCGTCACGATCGTTGTCGTCGAGCACGCGCGACGCCGATGTACGCAGCATCACGAGGGCCAGCCTACGCGACCTCGCCGATTTTGGGAGTTACCGGCTCGGTGAGCGGTCCGGGCGTCCGGCGGTCAGCGCGCCCGCCGGGCCGCGGCGAGGGGCTGCGGCTTGGGGTCGGGCAGCGCCGGGCACCACGCGTCGCCCCGCCGCATCCCCCGCGCGGAGGTCCGCCGCTGCGGCAGCAGCGACGCGTCCCGCAGGTAGGCGCTCAGGTAGCGGTCGACGCAGGAGTTCCCCGAGAGCGACACCCCGTGGTTGCCGCCGCCCTCGGTCACCAGGCTCGCGGTCGGGAAGCGGCGCCGCAGGTGCACCGCCCCGGCGTACGGCGTGGCGGCGTCGTGCTCGGCCTGGATCAGCAGGATGGGCGGCAGGCTCACCGCGCCCACACGGACCGGCGTGAGCCCGGGCACCGGCCAGAACGCGCACGGCGCGTTGTAGACCGCGTTCGGCCAGGCCATGAAGGGGGCCTCGGCGTTCGCCTTGAGGGTGTCGACGTGCCAGCGGTCCCAGGACCGGGGCCACCGGGCGTCCCGGCACTCCACGCCCAGGTAGACGGCGTAGGAGTTCTCCTCGGTCTTCTTGATCTCGGCCTGGCTGTGGAAGAGCTTGACCAGCGCCGCGGTGTCCCCCTTGCGGACGTACGCGGAGAACGCGGCACCGAGGGCGGGCCACAGGGCGTTGGAGTAGCCGCCGGCGGAGTAGATGTCGTCGAGTTCGCTCGGCCCGACCAGGCCGCCGCCCGGCTTGGCCCGCAGGCGGGAGCGCATGGAGTACCACGCGTCGTGGACCGCCTGCTCGGTCGCGCCGAGCCGGTAGGCGTCGTCGTTGCGGGCCACCCAGTCGAGGAAGTCCCGGTGCCGGCGGTCGAAGCTGTAGTCCTGGGAGATGTTCGCGTCGTACCAGACCCCGTCGGGGTCGACGTTGCTGTCGAGCACGAGACGGCGCACCCGCTGCGGGAACAGCGTCGCGTAGACGGCGCCCAGGTAGGTGCCGTACGAGTAGCCCAGGTAGCTGATCTTGTCCTCGCCCAGGGCGGCGCGGATGGCGTCCATGTCCCTGGCGGAGTTCTCCGTGGTCAGGTACGGCAGGAACCAGGACCACCGGGAGCCGCAGCCCTCGGCGTACTGCCTGGCCCGGGACACGAGCGCCGCCTCGTCGTCCACGGTCTTCGGGATGGCGTCCGGCCGCGGCGGGGCGTAGAAGCGGGCCGGGTCGACGCAGGAGATCGCGGGCTCGCTCGGCCCGACGCCGCGCGGCGCGAAGCCGATCACGTCGTAGCGGGCGGCCACCTCGGACGGCAGCATGGCGGCGACGTACTTGGCCAGGTCGAGGCCCGATCCGCCCGGCCCGCCGGGGTTGACCAGCAGCGCGCCCAGGTGGTCGTCCCGCCGCGAGGCCGTGCCCCTGACCCGGTTGAGCGACAGCGTGATCTGCCGGCCGTCCGGCTCCGCGTAGTCGAGCGGCACCCGCAGCGTCGCGCACTGCACGGCGCGGCCGGGAGCGTGGGCGGGCGCGCGGCGGACGGACGAGGCCTCCGCCGGAGGGCCGATCACGGCGCCGAGAGCGCCGGAGACCCGCGTGAC
>NZ_KI866522.1:2715044-2744404 GCF_000511135.2 Microbispora sp. ATCC PTA-5024
GGCCCCGGCCGAGGCCGCGGCGCCCGCGGGCCGGCAGGGCCCCCAGGCCAACGTCTCCCGTCCCGGCGCCGCGTGCGCCCCCTCGGGCCCGACCAGCCCGGCAACCACCATCGCGGCACCCGCGACGACCCCGACGACCCGCTTCACCGGCACGCTCCTCTGCTCCCCTAAACGGCAGAGGCAAGCTTCCCGGAGATGATCGCGCGGCTACCGCCCGCTAGACCCGATCATTGCCATTGTGTAGCCAGAGCATTGCTTTCTGTAATGAGGGCGTCAGGAGACGACGACCTCGGGGCCGGAGGCGTCGTCGCCGAGGTCGACCTCGACGCCCATCTCCTCGGCCAGGCGCAGCGCCTCCTCGATGAGGGTCTCCACGATCTGCGACTCCGGCACGGTCTTGACGACCTCGCCCTTCACGAAGATCTGACCCTTGCCGTTGCCGGAGGCCACCCCCAGGTCGGCCTCCCGGGCCTCGCCCGGGCCGTTGACCACGCAGCCCATCACGGCCACCCGCAACGGCACGGTCAGCCCGGCCAGCCCCGCCTGCACCTGCTCGGCCAGCGTGTACACGTCCACCTGGGCCCGCCCGCACGACGGGCAGGACACGATCTCCAGCCCACGCTCCCGCAGCCCCAGCGACTCGAGGATCGCCGTGCCGACCTTGACCTCCTCCACCGGAGGCGCCGACAGCGACACGCGGATCGTGTCCCCGATCCCCTCGGCCAGCAACGCCCCGAACGCCACCGCGGACTTGACCGTCCCCTGGAACGCCGGGCCGGCCTCGGTCACCCCCAGGTGCAGCGGATAGTCACACCGCTCCGCCAGCAGCCGGTAGGCCTGCACCATGACGACGGGATCGTTGTGCTTCACCGAGATCTTGATGTCCCGGAACCCGTGCTCCTCGAACAGCGAGCACTCCCACAGCGCCGACTCGACCAGCGCCTCCGGCGTCGCCTTGCCGTACTTGCCCAGCAGCCGCGGATCCAGCGACCCGGCGTTGACCCCGATCCGGATCGGCACCCCGGCGTCGGAGGCGGCCCGGGCGATCTCGCCGACCTTGTCGTCGAACTTCTTGATGTTGCCCGGGTTCACCCGGACCGCGGCGCAGCCGGCCTCGATCGCCGCGAAGACGTACTTGGGCTGGAAGTGGATGTCGGCGATCACCGGGATCTGCGACTTGCGCGCGATGGCCGGCAACGCGTCCGCGTCGTCCTGCGAGGGCACCGCCACCCGCACGATCTGGCAGCCCGCCGCCGTCAGCTCGGCGATCTGCTGCAACGTCGCGTTCACATCGGCCGTCAGCGTGGTGGTCATCGACTGCACCGACACCGGGGCGTCCCCGCCCACCGGCACCGACCCGACCATGATCTGCCGCGAGACCCGCCGCTTGGCGATCGGCTGCGATCTGACCGTGGGAATCCCGAGATCAACTGGCATTGCAGTCCCTTGTGCGATGGGGTGTCGACTCCTCTCAGTCTAGGCAGTGCCCCGAACCCGCCCGTCCCGGACGTCCAAGTGATGAAGGTTTCATCCATCTCCCTCGCCCCCCGCGATGCCCCGGGCATGTGACCTGCCCGGACACTCCGGACGCCGCCGGACCGCCCGCGGCCCGCTGGGCAGGGCGGACAGACCGGATTTACAGTCTCGAAACGCGCGCGCTTTCGCCTGACCGGTCGACGACCCTCTGATGACCTTGCGAAAGGGTGACCTGTGGGAAGACCACGAAGAGCCAAAGCGGCTCTCGCCGCCGTCCTGACCGCCGCGGCGGCCTTGGTGGCGAGCATGCTGTTCCCGAGCCCGGCATCGGCGCACGGCGCCATGATGATGCCCGGCAGCCGGACGTACCTGTGCTGGAAGGACGGCCTGACGCCGCAGGGACAGATCGTCCCGAACAACCCCGCCTGCGCGGCGGCGATCGCGCAGAGCGGCACGAACTCGATGTACAACTGGTTCGCGGTGCTCCGCTCGGACGGCGCGGGACGCATGTCCGGCTTCATCCCCGACGGGAAGCTGTGCAGCGCGGCCGCCACCGTCTACGACTTCAGCGGCTTCGACCTCGCCCGCGACGACTGGCCGGTCACCCACCTGACGTCCGGCGCGCAGATCCAGATGCGGTACAACAAGTGGGCCGCCCACCCGGGCACGTTCCGCATGTACATCACCAAGGACTCCTGGAGCCCCACCCGGCCGCTGGCCTGGAGCGACCTGGAGTCCACGCCGTTCGACAGCGTGACCGACCCGCCGAGCGTGGGCTCGCCGGGCAGCGCCGACTCCTACTACTACTGGAACGCCACGCTGCCCTCGAACAAGACGGGCCGCCACCTCATCTACTCGGTGTGGCAGCGGTCGGACAGCAACGAGACCTTCTACAACTGCTCCGACGTCGTCTTCGACGGCGGCAACGGCCAGGTCACCGGTGTCGGTCCCGGCAGCGGCCCCAGCCCCAGCCCGACCCCGACCCCCACGCCGACTCCCAGCCCCAGTCCCTCCCGGACGCCGACCCCCACCCCCACACCCACACCCACACCGACCCCCACGCCCACGCCGACCCCGACTCCCACCCCCACCGGGCCGGGCGGATGCGCGGCCACCTACAAGGTGACCAACTCGTGGAACAGCGGCTTCCAGGGCGAGGTCGCGGTGCGCAACTCGGGCAACGCGGCCATCTCCGGGTGGACGGTCAAATGGACGCTCCCGAGCGGCCAGACCATCACCCAGCTGTGGAACGGCACGCTCACCCAGTCGGGCAGCGGCGTCTCGGTCCGGAACGTGAGCTACAACGGGTCGCTCGCGCCGAACGCGTCCACCACGTTCGGATTCCTGGCCAGCGGACCGAGCGGCTCGAACCCGTCGGTGACCTGCACGCCGGCCTGACCGCCCCGCTCCGGGGCGGACCCGCCTGACCGGTCCGCGCCCTGAGGGAACCGGCCCCGATCCGGGGCGGCGCCCAGCCGCCCCGGATCTCAGCGCGTCAGCTCGGCCGCCCGGGCCCTGGCCCACGCGTCGGCCGACAGGACCTCCTCGACCGTGGAGGCGGCTCCTGCGTCGTGCTCCGAGACCACCCGCTCCACCGTGTCGACGATGGCGAGGAACGACAGGGCGCCCTTCAGGAACGCCTCCACGCACACCTCGTTGGCGGCGTTGTAGACGGCCGGGGCCGTCCCGCCGATGGAGCCGACGTGGCGGGCGAGGCCCACCGAGGGGAACGCCTCGTCGTCCAGCGGCTCGAACGTCCACGTGTGGGCGGTCGTCCAGTCCACCGCAGGGGCGGCGTCCGGCACCCGCTCGGGGAACCCGAGCGCGAGCGAGATCGGCAGCCGCATGTCCGGCGGGCTCGCCTGGGCGACCGTCGAGCCGTCGGTGAACTCCACCATCGAGTGGATCACCGACTGCGGGTGGACGACCACCTCGATGCGGTCGAAGCCGATGTCGTACAGCAGGTGCGCCTCGATCACCTCCAGGCCCTTGTTGACCAGGGTGGCCGAGTTGACCGTGATGACCGGTCCCATGCTCCAGGTGGGGTGGTTGAGGGCCATCTCCGGCGTCACGTCCGCCAGCTCGGCCCGGGTCCTGCCCCGGAACGGGCCGCCGCTCGCGGTCACCACCAGGCGCCGTACGGCCCGGGGGTCGGCGCCGGAGGGCCCGGCCGCCCACAGGCACTGGGCGAGCGCGGAGTGCTCGGAGTCCACCGGGATCAGCTGCCCGGGCGCGGCCAGCCGCTTCACCAGGGGGCCCCCAACGATCAGCGACTCCTTGTTGGCCAGCGCGAGCACCCGGCCGGCCTCCAGGGCCGCCAGCGTCGAGGTCAGGCCGAGGGCGCCGGTGATGCCGTTCAGGACGACGTCGCAGGGGGCGGCGGCCAGCTCCGCCACGCCCTCCGGCCCGGCCACGACCCGCGCCCGCGCGCCGCTCGCGGCCAGCGCCTCCCGCAGGGCGGGCACGGCCTCGGGGTCGGCCACGGCCACGGCCTCCGCCCCGAACGCGGCCGCCTGCCGGGCGAGCAGGTCGACCCGGCCCCCTCCCGCCGCGAGCGCGGCGACCTGGAACCGTCCGGGGTTGCGGGCGACCACGTCGAGGGCCTGGGTGCCGATGGATCCGGTCGAGCCCAGCACCACCAGAGACCGGGCCGGCGTCGCGCCGGCGGCATGAGACGTCACGCACCCCATTGTCCCCGAACGCCGGCCGCGCCCGAAGTGGGGACGCCCGGGACGGGCGAGAAACCAGCACATAAATGCCCGAATCTGCCCATAACCGTATACGCGAATGATGAGAAATCCGGCGAGACGCCTCGCTACCTTCGCGCGTCAGGACATCCGACACGGAGGTACGCATGCACCCCACCGCACGACGTCTCGCGACCCTGGCCGTCCCCACCCTGGCCGCCGCGGGGGTCATGCTCCCCGCGGCCCAGGGGGCCACGGCCGCGGCGGCGAGCGCCGGCCCCCGCCCCGTCGCCGTGCACGACGCGGCCGACACCAAGGCGGAGCAGCGCAGCGTCAAGCAGTTCTGGACCGAGGCCAAGATGGAGGCGGCCAAGCCGCTCGACGCGCCGGGCGACGGCTCCCGCCGCTTCGCCAGCGCCGCCACGCTCCTCGACGGCCCGGACGCCACCCCGGCCACCGTGGGCCCGACCGCGGTGAAGGCCGACGCCGTCGCCGGCTCGGCCGCGGCCGCCTCCTCCCGCAGCCCGGGCGCGGCCTGGACGGCCGGCGGCGCGGTCACCAGGACGACCGGGCGGGTGTTCTTCACGATCGCGGCGGGCTCGGACGCCGGGCGGAACGCCTCCTGCTCGGGCACCGCGGTGACGAGCGCCAACAAGAGCGTGGTGATCACAGCCGGGCACTGCGTGAAGATCGGCGGCGCCTTCCACACCAACTGGGTCTTCGTCCCCGGCTACGACCGGGGCGACCGGCCCAACGGCACCTGGCCGGCCACCAACCTGCTCACCACCCCGCAGTGGAACTCCGGCGAGGACATGAACTACGACGTCGCGGCGGCCGTCGTCGCGCCGCAGAACGGCCAGAGCCTCACCGACGTCGTGGGCGGGCAGGGCGTCGCGTTCAACCAGCCCCGCGGGCGTCAGATGTACGCCTTCGGCTACCCCGCGGCCTCGCCGTACGACGGGTCGAAGCTCGTCTACTGCAGCGGGCGGGCCTTCGACGACTTCCTCAGCTCGGAGGACCAGGGCCTCAACTGCAACATGACCGGCGGCTCCAGCGGCGGGCCCTGGTTTACGAGCTTCAACGAGAGCACCGGGGCCGGCCTGCTGAACTCGGTCAACAGCTTCAAGTACAACTTCGCGAACTTCTGGATGTTCGGCCCGTACTTCGGCCCGGAGGCGCAGGCCGTGTACGACGCGGCGCAGAAGACCTCGCTCACCTGATCTGCCTATTCACCAAAAGTAGCGGCGGCGTCACCTCTCGTGGTCCACACTCGGGAGCCATGAGTCCCAGCCTCCCCTACTCGGCCTCCCTCATGCTCGCCGCCGGGCTCCTGGGCACGCCCTCCGCGCCGGTCGCCCCGATCCCGCTCCCCCAGGTGGCGGACGTCGTCGCCCACGCCGCTCCGCCGCCCTCCGGCACGTACTGGACCCCCGAGCGCATGGCGCGGGCGCTCCCGATCGACCTTCACGGGGCGATGGACCGGACCGTGTCCGCGGTGCGGCGGGTGGGGGCGGTCGCCGCCGGCGTCCTGCCGCCGGTCGCCCCGCCCGTCCGGATCCCGCAGGCCGCGATCCCCGCCGCCCGTTCGGGCCCGATGCGGGCCGCCGCCCTGCCCGCCACCACCAGCGGCTCCCGCTGGCCGGCGGGCGGGCAGGTCACGCGGACCACCGGACGGGTGTTCCTCACCATGGACGGCGTCGACTTCGTCTGCTCGGCCAGTGCGATCCGCAGCGCGAACCGCGACGTCGTGGTCACCGCCGGGCACTGCGTCAAGGACGGCGCCGGGTCCTGGGCCGAGAACTGGACGTTCGTCCCCGGGTACGACCAGGGGCGGCAGCCGTACGGGGCGTTCCCGGCGCGGCGCATGTTCGTCGCCGGGCCCTGGTCGCGCAGGGGCGACGACGACTACGACGTGGGCATGGTCGCGGTGTCCGCCCCCGACGGCCGCCACCTGACCGACGCCGTTGGCGGCCAGGAGATCGGTTTCGACACCGCGCGGGGACAGCGGACCTACGGGTTCGGGTTCCCGGCCGACCCGCCGTACGACGGGCAGCGGCTGCTGTACTGCGCGGGCGTCGTCCACGGCGACCCCCAGCGCCAGACCCGCGACCAGGGCATGCGCTGCGACCTGACGGCCGGGGCCAGCGGCGGGCCGTGGCTGAGCGGCTTCGACCCCGCCACCGGCCGCGGCCTCCTCACGTCGGTGAGCAGCTTCAAGTACAGCAACGACCACCGGACGATGTACGGCCCCTACTTCGGCGCGGCGGTCAGGGACCTGTACCGCGCCGCGGCGGGGGCGTGACCGCGCCGATCAGTCGTCGAGCGGGTTCGGCGACTCGGCGTTGTCCTCCTCGAAGATGTCGGCGGCCGACCGCACGATCAGCGGGTCGGGCTTGCCGACGATCCTGTGGTCCTTGTCCTCGTAGTCGAACAGCGACAGCACGTGCCGCATGGCCTCCAGGCGGCCGCGCTTCTTGTCGTTGCTCTTGATGATCGTCCAGGGAGCGTCCTCGGTGTCCGTGTTGAGGAACATGTTCTCCTTGGCCCGGGTGTAGTCGTGCCACAGGTCGAGCGAGGCCACGTCCATCGGTGACAGCTTCCACTGCCGGACGGGGTCGACCTGGCGGATGATGAACCGGGTCCGCTGCTCGGCGCGCGACACCGAGAACCAGAGCTTGACCAGGCGGATGCCGTCCCGGACGAGCATGCGCTCGAACAGCGGCGCCTGGTTCATGAACTCCTGGTACTCCTGCGGGGTGCAGAAGCCCATGACCCGCTCGACGCCGGCCCGGTTGTACCAGGACCGGTCGAACAGCACGATCTCCCCCGCGGCCGGCAGGTGGGCGATGTAGCGCTGGAAGTACCACTGGGTGCGCTCGCGCTCGCTGGGCTTCTCCAGCGCGACCACCTGGGCGCCCCGCGGGTTGAGGTGCTCCATGAAGCGCTTGATCGTGCCGCCCTTGCCCGCGGCGTCCCGGCCCTCGAACAGGATGACCAGCCGGCCGCCCGTGGACTTCAGCCAGTACTGCAGCTTGAGCAGCTCGATCTGGAGCAGCCGCTTGTCCCGGTCGTACTCGTGCCGGCTCAGGCGCTCGTCGTACGGGTAGTGCTCGCGCCAGGTGTCCACGGGGCGTCCGTCGGACCGCACCAGGACCGGGTCGTCGTCATCGTCGTCCAGCACCTTCAGGCCCGGCGTCCGGCGGAGCAGTTCGACGCCGTCGCTCTCCGACATCCCGGTCATTTCGCAAGCATGACATAAAGGCCGAGCAACGCCCCGGCCAGGACCAGCGCGAAGCAGACGACCGCGACCACGACCCCGGCCGGGCGGGCCGCGGTCCCGTCCTGCGTCCTCGCGGCGGCCAGGCCGACCAGGCCCAGCGCGTACACGGCGACGAGTCCCGCGCCCGCCACCAGGCCGGCGACGAGCACCTTCCACAGGGCGTCGACATCGATGTACTGGCTCATGCCGCGGGCTCCTTGACCGGGGCCGAGGGGACGAGTCTCCCGCTCCACTCGGCGTTGACGTTGGCGTGGGTGACGGGCTCGCGCCGGGCGGCGAGGAAGAGCGCGCCGCTGAGCACCGCCGCGAGGGCGAAGACGACGGCGACGCCGCCCGCCCCGCCGATGGCGTCGGCGCCCTTCCAGACGACCGCGCCGGTCAGCGCGGCGGCCGGGAGCGTGAACAGCCAGGCCAGCACCATCCGGCCGGCGAGGCCCCACCGGACCTCGGCGAGCCGCCTGCCGATCCCGGCGCCCATGATCGAGCCGCTGCAGACGTGGGTCGTCGAGAGGGGGAGGCCGAAGTGCGAGGCGGCGAAGATGACCGCCGCGGAGGAGCCCTCGGCGGCGAAGCCCTGCGGGGTCTCGATCTCGGTCAGGCCCTTGCCCAGCGTCCGGATGACCCGCCAGCCGCCGATGTAGGTGCCGGCCGCGATCGTGAGGGCGCAGGCGACGACGACCCACAGCGGGGTGCCCGCGTCCGTGGTGATCGTGTGGTTGGCCACCAGCGCGAGGGTGATGACGCCCATCGTCTTCTGGGCGTCGTTGGTGCCGTGGGCGAGCGACACGAGCGAGGCCGAGCCGATCTGGCCCAGGCGGAAGCCCCGGCCGCGGACCCGGTCGGGGACGTTCGCGGTGATGCGGTAGACGAGGTAGGTGCCCACGGTCGCCACGACGATGGCGAAGACGGGGGCGAGGACGGCGGGCACGAGGACCTTCGACACGATGGCCTGGCCCTTGACCGCCGACGAGCCGGCCGCGATGAGGGTCGCGCCGACCACGCCGCCGATGAGCGCGTGGGACGAGCTGGAGGGGATGCCGAAGTACCAGGTGAGGAGGTTCCAGGCCAGGCCTCCCAGGAGGCCGGCGAACACGACGGTCAGCGTGATCGCGCCGCTGTCCACGATCCCGGTCGCGATCGTCGCCGCCACCTTGAGCGACAGGAACGCGCCGAGGAAGTTGAGCACGGCCGACAGGGCCACCGCGATCCGTGGCCGCAGTGCTCCGGTGGCGATGGACGTGGCCATCGCGTTTGCCGTGTCGTGGAATCCGTTGGTGAAGTCGAAGGCGAGCGCCGACGCGACGACGACGCACAGGAGTACGGTGTTGGCGTCCACGACCTGTCATCTGCGCGGTTTGCGAGAGAATAATCCCGTAAACCGCGCAGTTCTCCTAGATTTCATCCAGGGGCCGGACGCTCAGAGCGTGAGCCCTGTCAGGACCATCACCTTCTCGTAGGTGAAGTCCTCCATCGCCGACCGCAGCCCCTCGCGGCCCACGCCCGACTCCTTGACCCCGCCGTACGGCATCTGGTCGGCGCGGTAGGAGGGGACGTCGCCGATGATGACGCCGCCGACCTCCAGCTCCCGGTTGGCCCGGAAGGCCATGTCGAGGCTGCGGGTGAACACGCCGGCCTGCAGGCCGTACCGCGAGTCGTTGACGGCGGCGAACGCCTCGTCGGCCGAGGCGACCCGCTGCACGATCATGACGGGCCCGAAGACCTCTTCGCAGGCGACCTTGGCGCCGGCCGGGACGTCGGCGAGCACGGTGGGCGTGATCGTCGCGCCGTCCCTCGTGCCTCCGGCGAGCAGGCGGGCGCCGGCGGCGACGGCCTCGTTGACCCAGCTCTCCACCCGGATGGCGGCGTCCTCGCTGACCAGCGGGCCGACCTGGGTCTTGTCGTCCCCGGGGTCGCCGGTGACGAGCGCGCCCACGGCGGCCAGCAGCCTGTCCGTGAACTCGTCCGCGACCGCGTCCTCCACGATGACCCGCTGGACGGCGATGCAGCTCTGGCCGGCCTGGTAGTTGGAGTAGAGGGCGATCCGGGTGGCGGCCCAGTCGAGGTCGGCGTCGGACAGCACGACCGCCGCCGCGTTGCCGCCGAGCTCCAGCGTGACGTGCTTGCGCGGCACCCTGTCCATGATGGAGAAGCCGACGGGCCCGGAGCCGGTGAACGAGACGACCGGCAGCCGGGGGTCCTCCACCAGCGACCCGGCCCGGTCGTTCGGCACCGGGAGGACCGAGAAGAAGCCCTCGGGCAGGTCGGTCTCGGCCAGGATCTCGCCGAGCACGAGCGCGGACAGCGGGGTCGCGGGCGCGGGCTTCACGATGATCGGCGCGCCGACGGCGATCGCCGGGGCCACCTTGTGGGCCACGAGGTTCAGCGGGAAGTTGAACGGCGTGATCGCCAGCACCGGGCCGTACGGCACGCGGGAGACGTAGGCGAGGCGGCCCTGGGCGGCGGGCTCGGTGTCGAGGCGCTGCACCTCGCCGCTGAACCGGCGGGCCTCCTCCGCGGCGAAGCGGAACGTGGAGACGGCGCGGCCGACCTCCCCGCGCGCCCACAGGACGGGCTTGCCGTTCTCGGCGGTGATGAGCCGGGCGATCTCCTCCGACCGCTCCCCGAGGCGGCGGGCGACGTGGGCCAGCGCCTCGGCGCGGACGTGGATGGGGAGCGCGGCGGCCTGGGCGCGCACGGCGTCCGCCGCGGCGACGGCCTGCTCGACCTGGTCCGGCGTCGGCACCGAGTGGACGCCGGCGACGCGGCCGTCGAGGGGGTTGGTCACGGTCTGCTCGGCGTCTCCGGTGGCGGGACGGCCGGCGAGCCAGAAGGGGCGAGGATCGGAAGTGCGGCTCACGTCCATGTCCCTCACGCTATGCCAGCCGGTGGCGCCGGGCGCTACTCCCCCGAGCACAATCGGGCCGGAACGGCGCGCCACTGTGGACAAGTTTGTGATGTCACAGATGCGCGGCAATTTCGGGATGTTTTCCGTTTCACAGCGGTTTGAAAGCCGAGCCGCGTGGTTAAGTCATCATCCGGGTCTGTCGCGGGACCCCAATATGGGAAGGGCTCGTCGCTGATGAGTACGCCGGCGCCGCTCGGGCTGCAGGGTGCCTACGCGCGCGGCCATCGCAGCACCTACGACGAGCTGAGGACCCGCCTCCTCGGGGTCGCGAACGGCCTTCTCACCTCCGCCGGGCCCGAGAGCCTCACGGTCCGCAGGATCGCCGCGGAGGCCGGCTGCTCCACCCAGCTCATCTACACGATGTTCGGCAGCAAGGAAGGCCTGGCCGAGGCCCTCTACCTGGAGGGGTTCGAGCGCTTCCGCCGCAGGCTGGAGGCCGTGCCGCAGCGGGGTGACCCGCTGGAGCAGCTGAGCGCGCTCGGCCCGGCCTACCGGGAGGCCGCGCTGTCCGAGCCCGGCTACTACAGCCTGATGTTCGAGCGGGCCATCCCCGGGTTCGTGCCGAGCGAGCGCGCCCGCACCCTGGCCAGGGCCGCGCTCAACATCGTCGACCGGGTGATCGCCGACTGCATCTCGGCCGGGTACCTGACCCCGACCCAGCCGCGCAAGATCGCCGACGCGCTGTGGGCGGCCGCCCAGGGCGCGCTCAGCCTGGAACGTGCCGGTCACCTGCCCGACGGCAAGACGTACGAGCTGGTCACCACGGCCGCGATCAGGTCGTTCCTGGCGCGCAAGAGCGGCGACTGACGCCACTCCGGCCGTCCTACAGGCACAGCGCGATCCACAGCTCCGCCCGGGCCGCCGGGTCGTCGAGGTCGCGCCCGAGCAGCTCCGCCACCCGCCGCATGCGGTACCTGAGCGTGTGCCTGTGCACCCCGAGCCGCTGCGCCGCCGCGTCCCAGTGGCCGTTCGACGCCAGGTAGGCGCGCAGGGACTCCACCAGGTCGGCGCGGGAGCCGTACTCGCGCAGCGGCGCGAGCAGCGCGGCCGCGAACGACGCCGCGGCGGCCGGGTCGATCAGCGACAGCAGCCCCTGCCCGGCCAGGTCGGCGAAACGCGCCACCGGGGCGGCCGACACCAGGGCGCGCCTCGCCTGGTCGAGCCCGGTCGACAGGCCGGTCCCCCGCGGCTCCCCGCCGGGAGGCGGGCCGAGGACCACGCCGGGGGCGCTCACGCCGACCCGGCCGTGCCGGGCGGCGCGGGCGGCGTGCCGGTCCGCCTCCTCCTCCGGCACGAGCGCGACGAGCAGGTCCTCCCAGGGCGCGGTGAAGCAGGGCAGGGCCTCGGCCAGGGCGTCGGCGTCGGCCGTCTCGCAGGCGAGCACGGAGACCGGCTCGCGCGGCAGCCGCCCGCCCAGCGCCTCCAGCGTCTCGGCCGCCGCCTCCGCCTGCCCGGCCAGCAGCAGCCGCAGCACGGCGGTGCGGGCCCGCGCCGCGGCGGCCCGCTGCTCCCTGCCCTGTTCCAGGGCGAGCGTGAGCAGCGACCCGGCGGCGTTGACGACCGTGTGCGCGATCGGGGAGAACGGCCGGGCCGACCCGACGGCGAAGAACCCCCGGCGCCCGAGCGGCTGGACGACCACGTGCTCGCCAGGGGTCGACAGCGCCAGGCTGGCGAGGGACGGCGCGCCGCGCAGCCGGGTCAGCTCGGGCTCCAGCGCGCGGGCGGCCGCCTCCGCCCAGCCCTGCTCGCCCTCGCGGCCCGCCGCGTGCCGTACGGCGCCGCTGTCGTCGAGCAGCAGCGCCCAGCCGCCGATCTCCTTGGCGAGGCGGCCGATCACGGCGGCCGTGCCCTCCCTGCGCAGGGCGGCGCGGGTGAGACGGCCCTGGGCGGCGAAGGCGCGCCTGATCTCCTCGTACTGCTCGGCCGCCAGCAGCTCGCTGACGGCCTTGCCGATGGCGATGAACGGGGTGTCCCTGGGCACCTCGAGCAGCGGCAGCCCGGCCGCGGCAGCCGCCTCCAGCAGCTCGGGCGGGACGGCGTCGTGGCCGAGCCCCACCCCGAACCCGAGCCCGGCCGCCCCCCGCGCCACCAGCCGGGAGACGTACGCCGCGGCGCCCGCCCCGGTGAGGCGCATGCCGGTGGTCAGCACCAGCTCGCCGCCCTCCAGGAACGGCGTGGGGTCCTCCAGCTCGCTGACGGCGACCCACCGGACCGGCCGGTCGAGCGCGCCCGCCCCGGCGAGGACCTCCAGGTGGAGGGGCGCCATCGCGGTCACCCGGCGCAGTGTGGGCGCCATGGCCGCCTCCCCCCGACTTGTCCGAGTTGGCCAAAACTGCGCCCTCATTCTGCCATGCCGACATATCGGCAGGTGAGGGCGGCGGTCGTAGCGTCGGAACCATGAGCACTGCCACCACGCAGGGCGGCCCGGAGCTTCCCCAGGAGCGCCGCCTCGTCACCGAGATCCCCGGCCCCCGCTCCCGGGAGCTGTTCGCGCGCAAGCAGTCCGCCGTGCCTCCGGGCATCGGCACCACGCTTCCGGTGTTCGTGACCCACGCCGGTGGCGGTGTCGTCGTGGACGCCGACGGCAACTCGCTGATCGACTTCGGCTCCGGGATCGCGGTGACCAGCGTGGGCAACGCCGCCCCTCGGGTGGTGGAGCGGGTGCGGCGGCAGGTCGCCGACTTCACCCACACCTGCTTCATGGTCACGCCGTACGAGTCGTACGTGGCGGTCTGCGAGAAGCTGAACGCGCTCACGCCCGGCGACCACGACAAGCGCACGTTCCTGGTGAACAGCGGCGCCGAGGCCGTGGAGAACGCGGTGAAGGTGGCCCGCCACGCCACCGGGCGGCAGGCCGTCGTCGTGTTCGAGCACGGCTACCACGGACGCACGCTGCTGACGATGACGCTGACGGCCAAGAACATGCCGTACAAGCAGGGGTTCGGGCCGTTCGCGCCGGAGGTGTACCGGGCGCCGCTGGCCTACCCGTTCCGCTGGCCCACCGGGCCGGACGCCTGCGCCGAGGAGGCCGCGGCGCAGGCCATCGACGTGATCGACAAGCAGATCGGCGCGGAGAACGTCGCGGCCGTGCTGATCGAGCCGATCGCGGGCGAGGGCGGCTTCGTCGTCCCGGCGCGCGGCTTCCTGCCGAGGATCCTGGAGTTCTGCCGGGCGAACGGCATCGTCTTCATCGCCGACGAGGTGCAGACCGGATTCGCCCGGACCGGCGACCTGTTCGCCTGCGAGGACGAGGGCATCGTCCCCGACATCATCTGCACCGCCAAGGGCATCGCCGGCGGCCTGCCGCTGGCCGGCGTGACCGGCCGGGCCGACCTGCTCGACTCCGTCCACGTGGGCGGTCTCGGCGGCACGTACGGCGGCAACCCGCTGGCCTGCGAGGCGGCCCTCGGCGTGCTGGAGACGATCGAGCAGGACAAGCTGGTCGAACGGGCCCGGCACATCGGGGAGATCATGCTTGCGCGCCTGGAGGCGCTCAAGGAGCGGTACCCCATCGTGGGCGACGTCCGCGGGCGCGGCGCGATGGTCGCGATCGAGCTGGTAAAGCCGGGGACCAAGGAGCCGGTGCCGGCCGGGCCGATCGCCGCCCGGTGCCACGCCGAGGGCCTGCTCGTGCTCACCGCCGGGACCTACGGGAACGTCCTGCGCTTCCTTCCGCCCCTGGTGATGCCCGATCACCTGCTGGAGGAGGGCCTCTCGATCCTGGAGCGCGCGATCAGCCAGGGATGAGACCGTTTAAATAGCACTAAAAGGGGCACCCGGGTTGAGACAGGGTGTCCCTTTTGTGTCGTAAGGCTTGCGTTATGCCTCGATTTAACCGGAACTTGAGCCGCCCCTCGCCGATCACGAAGGGTAACCGCGTTATAACGGTTCCGATAGGCGATCGAGGGGGGACGTTGATGGGCTGGAACCCAAATGGAGCCGAACGCCTCTTGCTGACGTTCGATCCGGACGGCCTCACCATCACGCAGCGGGACGGGGACGCCTGCGTGGTGTGCCACAAGAAGTGGCCGCGTCCCCGGGTCAAGGTGGGCCTGCTCCCGGACAACGCGCCCGTGCTCGCCTGCGACGACTGCGCCGAGGCGCTGCTGCCCCCTCAGGAGGGGAACGTCCCGCTGCCACGCCGTTCTCGTGCGGCCATGTCCTAATTGACCGGCTATTACCCGCTGATGTCGTAATTCGCGACTTCCGCCTGCCTTGGGCCTCCCTTTCCGAGATCACGGGCCCGATGATTGCCCGATGGACGACACGCGGACGCCGCAGGCGGCGCCGCCGGCGCTGGCCGCGCTGTCCGCCGGAGCGGCCGCGGTCCACTTCGGCGTGATGCCCGGCCGCCCTCGCCCGCCTCTGACGGGCCGGCTCAGCGGGGCCGCGGGGCGATGCGCGACCAGCGGTCGGCCCACTGGGCGTAGTCGGGGGGCCGGACGGCGAAGAAGACCCCGGCGAAGGCCTTGGCGTCGCCCACGCGGTAGTCGGCGCAGATGCGGCGGATGGCCCGGGCCCTGCCCTTGCAGGCGTCCGGGTCGGCCGGGGCGAGCCCGTTCCACATGGCGGCCCTGCGCTGCACGTCGGGCGAGACGTTCCACTCCAGCCACTGGTAGGCGCACGACGGGTGGGCGGCCTGCGCGGACACCATCCACGAGTCGGCCCAGCCGGTGACGGGCCGGTCCGTGACGGCCCGGACCTTGGTGTGGCCGCGGGTCAGCACGTCCAGCAGGTACGGCGTGCCCTGGGCGAGCCGGGCCGAGCCGGTGGCGAAGGCCTGGACGACCTCGATCGGGTCGCGCCAGAACAGCCGCCGGCCGGGCGCCGCCTTCGCCGAGGAGAACAGCGCGGCCGCCTCGTCGAGCTGGGACGGGGTGAGGTCGAACGGGTCGGCGATGTCCGCGCCGCGCTCCTTGAGGACGAGAGCCGCGTCGGCCAGCGACAGCGGGCTGTCCCGGAACGCGACGGGACCCTCGTCCGTGAAGATCGCCTCCGCGCCCGCCGGCCTCACCTTGGCCGAGTCGTAGAGCACCTCGCTCGTGCCCCACAGGAACGGCACGCCGTACACCTGGTCGTCCTGGTTCACCGAGGCGAGCTCGCGCAGGGTCCGGGGGATCCGGTCGTACCCGCCCACCAGGGTCGTGTTGAGCGGCGCGACCTTCCGCTGGGCGATCAGCCGCCCGCCGACCTCCGGAGTCGCGGAGATCACGTCGAACGACGACGGGGAGAAGTCGTCCGGCTTCTCCTCCTGGTAGGGGTCGTAGTAGCGGATGCTGACCTTGCAGCCCGTCTCCTGCTCGAAGCCGGCCACCCACTTGACCTTGGGGTCGGTGCCTCCCCACTCGGCGTACCCGTTGAGCGTGAGCACGTTGAGCGCCCGCTCCCCCGGCCCGACGGACGCGATCGGGGACGGCACGGGACCGGACGGCGAGGGGGAGGCCGGCGAGACGGCCGGGCGGGACGGCGTGGTGACGGCGGCCGACGGGCTGACGGAGGTGGAGGCGCCCGCCCGGCTCACCGCGTCGGCGACGCGGGGCTCGTCCGTCCCGCAGGCCGCGGCGAGCAGCCCCGCCGCCGACAGGGCGGCCACCAGGTGTGTACGGCGAGACGCCACGCGGACGACCCCTCTCACGAGACGGACCCCACGAGCCTACTGGCCGCGGGGTCCGCCGGGACGTCAGGCGTTCGTGGGGAAGCCCAGGTTCACGCCGCCGTGGGAGGGGTCAAGCCAGCGCGAGGTGACGACCTTGCCCCGGGTGTAGAAGTGGACGCCCTCGGTGCCGTGGACGTGGGTGTCGCCGAACAGCGAGGCCTTCCATCCGCCGAAGCTGTAGAACGCCATCGGCACCGGGATCGGCACGTTGATGCCCACCATGCCGACCTCGACCTCGTTCTGGAAGCGCCGGGCGGCGCCGCCGTCGTTGGTGAAGACGGCCGTGCCGTTGCCGTACTCGCCGGTGTTGATGAGGTCGAGGCCCTCCTCGTACGACCGCACCCGCACGATCGACAGCACGGGCCCGAAGATCTCCTCGCGGTGGACGCGGGAGTTCGGCGGCACGTGGTCGAGGACGGTGGGGCCGAGCCAGAAGCCGTCCCCGCGGCCGCCGAGCACGGGCGTCTCGCGGCCGTCGACGACGAGCTTGGCCCCCTCCTCGACGCCAAGGTCCAGGTAGGACGCCACCTTGTCCCGGTGGGCGGCCGTGACGAGCGGGCCCATCTGCGAGGCCGGGTCGTCCCCCGGGCCCACCGTCAGCTCCCGCACCCGGGAGACGATCTTCTCGACGAGCTCGTCGCCGATCGGGTCGACCGCGAGCACGACCGAGATGGCCATGCACCGCTCCCCCGCGGAGCCGAACCCGGCGGACACGGCCGAGTCGGCCACGAGGTCGAGGTCGGCGTCGGGCAGCACCAGCATGTGGTTCTTCGCGCCGCCGAGCGCCTGGACGCGCTTGCCGTGGGCGGTGCCGGTCTCGTAGACGTACCGGGCGATCGGGGTGGAGCCGACGAACGACACCGCCCGGACGGCCGGGTGCTCCAGCAGCCGGTCCACTGCGACCTTGTCGCCCTGGACCACGTTGAACACCCCGTCGGGCAGGCCGGCCCGCTTCCAGAGCTCGGCGATCAGCAGGGACGCCGAGGGGTCCCTCTCCGACGGCTTCAGCACGAACGTGTTCCCGCAGGCGATGGCCACGGGGAACATCCACATCGGCACCATCGCCGGGAAGTTGAACGGCGTGATCCCCGCGACGACGCCGAGCGGCTGGCGGATGGAGTAGGAGTCGACCCGGGTCGAGACGTTCTCCGAGAAGCCGCCCTTGAGCAGGTGGGGGATGCCGCAGGCGAACTCCACCACCTCGATGCCCCGGGCCACCTCGCCCAGCGCGTCGGCGTGGACCTTGCCGTGCTCGGACGTGATCAGGGCGGCCAGCTCGTCGCGGTGCGCGTCGAGCAGCTCGCGGAACCGGAACAGGATCTGCGCCCGCTTCACCAGCGAGGCGTCCCGCCAGGCCGGGAAGGCGCGGGCGGCGGCGTCCACCGCCGCGTCGACCTCCTCCGCCGTGGCGAGCGCGACGCGGCCGGCGACCGCGCCCGTCGCCGGGTCGTAGATCTCCGCGGTGCGGTCGCCGGGCCCGGCCGGGGAGCCGCCGATCCAGTGGCTAACGTGCTTCATCGTTGACGGTCTCCAGAGCCGTGACGAGGATGCCCAGGCCCTCGCGGGCCTCGTCCTCCGTGAGCGTGAGCGGCGGGGCCATGCGCAGGGTGCTGCCGTACAGGCCGCCCTTGCCCGCGAGCAGGCCGAGCCTCTTGGTCTCCTCCATGAAGCGGGCGGCCAGCTCGGGGGCCGGCCCTCCGGTGGCGGGGTCGGCCAGCTCGACCGCGAACATCAGGCCGCGGCCCCGGACGTCGCCGACGACCGGCAGGCGGCCGGCCGCCTCGCGCAGCCCGCCGATGATGATGTCGCCGGTGCGCGCCGCGTTGGCCTGCAGGTCGTGGTCGAGCACGTAGTCCAGCGTGGCGTTGGCCGCCGCGGTGGCGATCGGGTTGCCGCCGAACGTCGACAGGCCGATGGCCTGGGGGCCGTCCATCAGGTCGCCGCGCGCGACGACGCCGCCGATGGCGAAGCCGTTGCCGAGGCCCTTGGCGAACGTGATCATGTCGGGGACCACGCCGTGGTTCTGGATGCCCCAGAACGCCGAGCCCGTCCGGCCCCAGCCGGTCTGCACCTCGTCGGACACGAACAGGATGCCCTCCTCGTCGAGGACCTCCTTGTACGCGGCGAACAGGCCGTCGGGGGCCGCCGTGAACCCGCCCACGCCCTGGATCGGCTCGGCGATGAGCGCGGCCACGTCCTTGCTGACGGCGGTGGCCAGCACGTGACGCAGGTCGTCCGTGCAGGCCGCGATGTAGTCGGCGTCCGGCATCCCGCGGAACTGGGCGAGGTGGCGGTCGGCGCCGTGCAGGAAGTGCACGTTCAGCGGCGACAGGGAGTTGTTCTTCCACGAGCGGTTGGAGGTGACGCTGATCGCGCCGAACGACCGGCCGTGATAGCTCTGCCGCATGGCGAGGACCTGGTCCGACCCCCGCGCGTAGGTGGCCAGCAGCAGCGCCGTCTCGTTGGCCTCGGTGCCGGAGTTGGTGAAGAAGACCTTGGCGTCGGGGATGCCCGACAGCCGGGCGATCTTCTCGGCCAGCTCGACCTGGCCGCGCAGCAGGTAGAGCGTGGAGGTGTGGACGACCCCGGTGGCGAGCTGGCGCTCGACGGCCTCCCGCACCTCGGGCACGTCGTACCCGATCATGTTGGTCAGGATCCCGGCGAAGAAGTCGAGGTAGCTCTTCCCGTTCGCGTCGACGACGCGGTTGCCCTTGCCGCCGACGATCTCGATGGGCTCGTTGTAGTACAGGGCCATCCAGTTCGGCATGACCGCGCGATGGCGTGCGAGAAGGTCCGACATGTTTCGAGTATCCCGGCTGACGGATGGACGGTCCCACCCGTCAGCCTGTCGGGATGCTCCGACTTTCCCTTACACAGTGGCGCGGCAGGTCATCCCACCGGCTGGGGCTCGGACACCGGCTCCGCCGCGGGCCTCCTGCGCAGGACGAGCAGCGCCACGACGGCGGCGGCGACCGAGCACCCCGCCCCCACCAGCGAGCCGACCGACATGGCCGAGACGAACGCGTGGCGGCCGGCCGCCGCGATCCCGGGGTCGCCGAGGGCCAGCGCGCCGCTGATCGAGTCGCGCGCCGCGGCGGGGGCCGACTCCGGCATCGACGCCGTGTAGGCGCCCGCGAGCACGCTGCCGAGCACGGCCACGCTGAGCGCCATGCCGACCTGCTGCACGGTGTCGTTGAGCGCCGACCCGACGCCCGCGTGCTCGGGCGGGACCGCGCCCATCAGCGTCGCGTACGCGGCCGGGCCGGCGAGGCCGCCGCCCACTCCCATGATCATGAGGCTGGCGATGAGCGTGCCGTATCCGCCCGTGAGCGTGGACAGCAGGCCGAAGCCCGCCGCCATCACGAGCAGGCCGGCGACGATCAGCGTGCGGTTGCTCACCTTCTTCCCGAGCGCCGCCCCGAGTCCGTTGAACACCATCGCGGCCGCGACGTACGGCAGCAGCGCCAGCCCGGCCTTGAGCGGCTCGTAGCCGAGCACGAACTGGAGGTACTGGGTGAGCGCGAGCATCAGCGCGCCCGCGCCGAACGACAGCAGCACGATCGACAGGCTGGAACCGCTGAACGAGCGGTCGCGGAACAGGCCGAGCGGCAGCATCGGGTGCGCCGTCCTGCGCTCCCACAGCACGAAGGCGAGCAGGGCCACGACGGCCACCGCGACCACGAGCGGGTTGAGGTGACCGCCGGGCGCGGAGATGACCGCCCACACCAGCGTGCCCATGCCCAGGATCGACAGCACGACGCCGACTGGGTCGACCCCCCGCGGCGAGCCGTGCGTCTCCGGCATGAGGACGAACGCGGCGGCGATCGCCAGCGCCGCGATCGGCACGTTGAGCAGGAAGACCGATCCCCAGTAGTAGTGCTGGAGCAGGAACCCCCCGAGCGTCGGGCCCGCGATCACCCCCACCATGGCGACCGCGCTCCAGGCGGCGATCGCCTTGCGCCGCTCGCCCTCGTCGAAGACGGTGATCAGGATCGACAGCGTCGAGGGCATCACGCACGAGCCGCCCACCCCCATGAGGGCGCGGGCGCCGATGAGCTGCCAGGGCTCGGTCGCCAGCATGGCGGCCAGCGACGCGCCGCCGAAGAACGCCAGGCCGATCACGAGCATCCGCCGCCTGCCGTACCGGTCGGACAGGCTTCCCGCGGTCAGCAGCAGGCCCGCGAAGACCAGCACGTACGCGTCGATGACCCACTGGACGTCGGACGGCGTCGCGCCGAGGTCCCGCATCAGCGAGGGGATCGCGAGGTTGAGCACGGTGTTGTCCACGACCAGCGTGAGCAGGCTGAGGCAGAGGACGCCGAGGATCCACCATCGGCGGGGATGCGACATGCGAGTCACCTCGAACAGTGTGCGAGTAATGGGGAACACTGTACGACAGCCGCCGCACACTGTGCGAGTGAATATTCTGAGGTGGTGCAGCCGAAGCCGTTCACCTCTGTCTGGACACGCGAGCGCAAGGGCCGGCGCGAGCAGGGCCTGAGCCGCGAGCAGATCGTCAAGGCGGCTCTCGAACTGCTCGACGCGGAGGGCCTCGACGCGCTCAGCATGCGGAAGCTCGGCGCCCGGCTCGGCGCGGGCGCGACCAGCCTGTACTGGTACGTGGCCACCAAGGACGAGCTGCTGGAGCTCGTCATGGACGAGGTCTACGCCATGGTCACGGTGCCCGAGGACGTGGACTGGCGCGAGGCGGCCAGGGTCTTCTCGTACGGCCTGCGCGGGGCCGTCCTCGGCCACCCGTGGAGCGCCACGCTCGTCGGCGTCGTCCCCGCCCTCGGCCCGAACGCGCTGACCGCGGCCGACCGGCTGATGGGCGCCTTCATCCGCGCCGGCTTCGACGGCATCGACGTCGACTACGCCATGACGGCCGTCGTCTCCTACACGCTGGGCTCGACGATCCCCGAGGTGGCCTGGACGAGCGCGGTCGCCGCGTCGGGCACGGACGTCTCCCGGCTGCAGGCGGAGGTCGGGTCGGTCGTGATGGAGCTGTCGGCCGACCGGCCGAACCTGCGCGAGCGCTACGCGGCGTACGCCGGCAAGAAGCTCGACCCCCTCGTCGCCCGCCGCCTCGCCTTCGAGTTCGGGCTGTCCGCCCTCCTCGACGGGCTCACCACCCGGATCACCCGGGGCCGCTGACCGGGGCAGAAGGGGCCGCAGAGTGTCAGCTACTGCACGGTCGCCTTTACATAATGATCAGGTAGCCTCTCACCATGCTGCCCACCGTCGCGGACGTGCTCGCGCTGGACGCCGTCCGCCGCGGCAACCCGCGCGTCGTCGCCGGGGGCGACCGGCTGGACACCCGCGTCCGCTGGGTCCACGTGGGCGAGGTGCACGACATCGCCCACCTGCTGCGCGGCGGCGAGCTCGTGCTCACCACGGGCGTGGCGCTGCCCGGGGAGCCCGACAAGCTGGCCGAGTGGATCTCCGACCTGGCGGCCGTCGGCGCCTCCGGGCTGATCGTGGAGCTGGGCCGGCGGTTCGTCAGGGAGCTGCCCCGGGCCGTCGTCAAGGCGGCGGAGGAGCACGGCCTGCCCCTCGTCACCCTCGCCCGCGAGACGCCGTTCGTGCAGATCACCGAGTCGGTGCACGCGCGCATCATCGACATCCAGCTCCAGGAGCTGCGGGCGTCCGAGCAGCTGCACGAGGTCTTCACCGAGCTGTCGGTCGAGGGCGCCTCCCCCGCCGAGGTGCTGAGCCAGGTGGCCCGGTTCTCGGGGCGGCCGGTCCTGCTGGAGAACCTGGCCCATCAGGTGCTCGCCTGCGACGCGGCCGGCGGCGACACCGGCACCGTGCTGGCCAACTGGGAGACCCGCTCCCGCTCGGTCTCGCCCGGAGAGCGGACCGCGTACGACGCCGCGGCGGGCTGGCTGGTGACCATGGTCGGCGCCCGCGGCCAGGACTGGGGGCGGCTGATCCTGCTGTGCGACGGCCCGCCCAGCCCCCGGGACATCGTGCTCGCCGAGCGCGCCGCCACCACGCTCGCCCTCAGCCGTCTGCTCGAACGCCACCAGGAGTCGCTGGAACGGCAGGCGCACGGCACGATCATCACCGGCATCCTCACCCATGCCTACTCCGACCCCGACGAGGCGGCCGCCCGGGCCCGGGCCGTCGGGGTGCCGCTCACCGGCCGCAAGCTGATCAGCGCGGTCATCCGGCTCACCGCGTCCGGCGGCACCGCCCTGGGCGAACAGGCGAGGCTCGGGGAGCTGGCCGAGGCCACGGCCGCCGCCTGCCGGGACGCCCGGCTGCCCGCGCTCGTGGGCGCGCTCGACCAGAGCCGGGTCGGCATGCTGCTCCCGCTTCCGCCGCGCTCGGTCGCGGAGACGGCCCTCGGGGTGCTCGCCGACCGGCTGCGGGCGACGTTCCCCACGCCGTTCGTGCTGGCCGCCGGATCGGTCGTCGAGTCGATCAAGGATGTGCGGCGCAGCTTCATGGAGGCCGAGCAGGTCGCCGAGGTCGCGGTCCGCCAGCCCGACGGCCGGCCGTTCTACCGCCTGCCCGACCTGCGTCTGCGCGGCCTGCTCCACCTGCTGCGCGACGACGCCCGGCTGCAGACGTTCGCCGAGCGGGAGCTCGGCGCGCTGCTCGCGCACGACGCCCAGCGGCACAGCGACCTCACCCGGATCCTGCGCATCTACCTCGACGCGGGGAGGAACAAGGCCGTGGCCGCCCAGAAGGCCCACCTGTCCCGGCCCGCGTTCTATGACCGCCTGCGCCGGTTGGAGCGGATCCTCGACACCGACCTCGACGACGTCGAGTCGTGCCTGTCCCTGCACGTCGCGTTGCTGGCGCTGGAGACGTTCCGCCGCGACGCCCTGTGAGCGCTGTCCGAGAACGAAAGGCGTTTCCCCCGTGAGAGCCCGCGACTTCGCCATCGTCGTCGGCACCGGAACCCCGGGCCCCCACAACGCGATCACCGACGTCCCCGGCGTCCGGGTCGGCCACACCACGCTGGTCGCGGGGACCGGCCCGCGGGTCGTCGGCCAGGGGCCTGTCCGCACGGGCGTGACCGTGATCCTCCCGCACGAGGGCTCCGCGTTCGACGAGCCGCTGTACGCCGGGGTGCACTGGCTCAACGGCAACGGCGAGATGACCGGCATGCCGTTCCTGCAGGAGTTCGGCCTGCTGGCCTCGCCCGTCGGGCTGACCAACACCGGGTCCGTCGGCGTCGTCCGCGACGCGTTCGTCGAGATCGAGGTCGGGTCGCTCGCCCGGGGCCGTCAGGCCTGGTCGCTGCCCGTCGTCGCCGAGACCTGGGACGGCCTGCTCAACGACATCGACGGACAGCACGTGACGGCCGCCCACGTCAAGGAGGCGTACGAGAGCGCCTCGGGCGGACCGGTCGCCGAGGGCGCCGTCGGCGGCGGCACCGGCATGATCTGCCACGGCTTCAAGGGCGGCATCGGCACCGCCTCCCGCGTGGTGGACGGGTACACGGTCGGCGTGCTCGTGCAGGCCAACCACGGGCGGCGGGACCGGCTCACGGTGAACGGCGTGAACGTCGGCCGCTCCCTGCCCGCCTCCGGCCTGGTGAACGAGGAGGCCGGCTCGATCATCGGGATCGTCGCCACCGACGCGCCGCTGCTGCCGCACCAGTGCCGCAGGCTCGCCCAGCGGGCGAGTCTCGGCGTCGCCAGGACCGGCGGCGCCGGGGAGAACTCCAGCGGCGACGGCTTCCTGTGCTTCTCCACGGGCAACCGGAACCTGCCCGCCAGCGCGCTCGACGCGCGGGGGCCGCGTACGTTCCAGGTCACCGTCCTCGCCGACGACCACATCGACCCGCTCTTCTACGCCGTCATCGAGGCCACGGAGGAGGCGATCGTCAACGCGCTCGTCGCGGCCGAGACGATGACCGGGGCGGACGATTTGACCGTTCCGGGGCTTGATGGGGCTTCGCTCGCGGAGATGCTGAACCCCGGAACGTAGGTATGTCGTCCCGGGTGTAAGAGCTATGCCACTGGCTACTTTCCGTGCACTTCCGTGTACGGACTGAATCATGCTTCCCTCGGAGGGTGCAGACGACGAGCGAACCTCAAATCAGCCCGGCGATCGTGGTCCGGGCCCTGTCCGCCCGCTTCCCCAGGTGGACGATCTGGTGGGGACAGGCGACCTCACACTACTGGGGCATGTCCCGCCGACGCGACGGGCTGCTCGTTCACGTCGAGGCCCGGTCGGCTCAGGAGTTCGTCCGGAGGGCGAAGGAGATCGATGCGGGAAGGACCTGATCGCGTCGTTTAGGCGCTGATGCGTGGTTCGTCACCGGCAATTGCTACCGATTCCCTCGCTCTTTGCGCGTTTCGCCCATCTTCTCCCGTCATTCTCGCCACGATGGTCCCGCTGAGGATCACCACTGGGGAGAAGACCACATGAGACGCCGCCAGATCGTGGGAGCCGCCGCCGTCCTGGCCCTGACGACGACCGCCCTTCCGGCCCCGGCGCTCGCCGACCCCGTCACCGGGCTCCCGGCGACGTCCTTCCCCCTGGGAGCGCCGGGGATCCCGAAGTACACGTCCAAGAGCCTCGCCCCCGGCGTCAGCTACTTCTCCGTCGGCCACGGCTCGTCGAAGGACGGGTACACGGTGAGCGTCGTGGTCGCAGGCAAGGACTACATGTCCGAGGCGGCCGCCCAGGAGCGGGCGGCCGCCGTTGAGGCCGCCGGCCTCACCCCCACGATCGTCACGTTCACCCGGCCCGCCGTGGCCGACTACCCCGCCGCCACCGGCTGGATGGTCCGGGTCGGCTCCTGGCCGCTGAGCGGCAAGGCCGACGCGGCCGAGGTCGTCAAACAGCTCAAGGACGCGGGCGTCTCGGCCAAGGTGGACTTCCAGGGCGACGACGGCTTCATCACGACCGGCCCCTGGAGGGTCAGGGTCATCGTGGTCGACCCCAAGGCGTTCCGCGGCTCGTTCCGCTCCTCCCTTGGCACGAGCGTCGCCAAGCGCGAGAAGGTCTCCGCCATGGCCTCCTCCGCCAAGGCCATCGCGGCCGTCAACGGCGGGTTCTTCGACATCCACACGCTGCCGGCCTTCCGCGGCGACCCCACCGGCATCTCCGTGGTGGGCGGCAAGCTGCTCAGCGAGGCCGTGCCCGGCCGCGTCGGCCTCGTTCTCAAGGGCCGTACGGCACGGGTGACGGAGCTGTCGTCCACCGTCACGGCCAAGTCATCCGACGGCGCCGCCACCGAGGTGACCGGCCTGAACCGGGTGCCCAAGCCCGACGAGCTCGTGATGTACACCGAGGAGCTCGGCCGGGCCACCCCGGACGACGACGGCGTCGAGGCCGTGCTCGACGCGTCCGGCACCGTGACCGCCGTGCGCGACCCGGGCGCCGCCGTCACCCGGGGCACCCGTGTGCTCCACGGCGTGGGCGCCGCCGCCGACTGGCTCTGGCAGCACGCCGCCGAGGGGACCAGGGTCGCGGTGACGACCCGGGTCACCGACATGCGCACGAAGAAGGCCGTCCCGCTGACCCCGCAGACCAACATCATCGGCGGAGCCGTCGGCCTGGTCCGCGCCGGTCACACCGCCATCACCCCCGGCCGCGACGGCATGGCGAACACCAACATGATCCTCCGGCGCCACCCCCGCACGCTGGCCGGCGTCGCCAAGGACGGCAGGCTCATCATCGCCGTCGTCGACGGCCGCGCCCCCGGCAGCACCGTCGGCGCCTCGTTCTTCGAGGCGGCCGCGCTGATGCGCTGGCTCGGCGCCCGCGACGCGATCAACCTGGACGGCGGCGGGTCCAGCACCATGGTGATCGGCAAGAAGGTCGTCAACCACCCGTCCGACGGCGTCGAACGCGGCGTGGGCGACGCCCTGCTGATCACGCCGTAACGGCCCGCTCCCGCGCGGGGCCGCCGCCTCGTCAGGTCGTGCGGTCGTCGTCAGGTGGTGCGGTCGTCGCCGTCAGGTCACGTGCGGCCGTCGTCTCGTCAGGTGGTGGGGGCGTGAGAGGCGAGGCGCCGGACCGCGTCGTCGTCGCAGGTGTCCCAGAACTCGCCCACGACGTCTTCGAGCTGGTCGAACGAGGCCGCCTCGAACAGCGTCTCCTGATACTTGGTGATGTCGTACGCCGTGGTGCCCATATCGACCAGGTCGAGGGGCCGGATGTCCATCCCCCGGAACTCCTCGATCTCGCCGTACGAGCTGAGGATGCCGGCGCCGTACGCCCTGACCTCGCCGTCCTCCCGCATCACGCCGAACTCCAGTGTGAACCAGAACACCTTGGACACGAACTCCAGGGCCTCGTCGGTCTCGACGCGCCGGGCCGCCCGGCCCGCCGCGCGGTACAACTCCGCGAAGCGTGGAGACGCCAGCGTGTTCGCGTGTCCGATCACCTCGTGGATGACGTCCGGCTCGGGCGTGTAGAACGGCACGGAGTGGTGCCGGATGTACTGCGTGGAATGGAACAGGCCGTCCGCCAGCACCCCGTAGAACTCCCGCAGCGGCACCAGCCCGGCGGCCGGGAGGTAGCGGAAGCCGGTCAGCGGGTGCAGGAGGTCGCTGACCTCCTGGAGCTGAGGAATGCGGTCGGCGGGAAGGCCCAGCCGCGCCGCGGCGTCGAGGAACTCGCGCACCGCGTACTTCTCGTGCTTGACCGCGAGCTCCCTGGTGACGAGCGCCCACACGTGGTGCTCCTCGTCGGTGTACTCGGCCACGGGGATGGGGTCACCCGGCGTGTGGTTCAGCGCCAGCGCGGCGATCCCGTTGCGCCGGTCGCGGTACACCGGGTCGGCGAACCCGGGGTGGCTCGTGGCCAGTTCCACGACGACGGACCCGTCATCCTTGGTCGCAACAGGAGCGAAGTATTGAGCTTCCTCAAACATATCCCCATATGACAGCAAGTCGCCGATTCACTGACAAGAGTGACCTGTTGGAGTGTGCGGATCGCTCAATATCGGCGATTCTCGGGGGATTTGGCTGGCCGATTCGACCAGCACGGGCGTACCCTCTGCGCATGCTCGATTCCCTCGACAGCCGGATGCTGATCACCATGCGGGCCAACCCGCGGATCGGGCTCACCGAACTGGCCCGCCTCCTCGGAGTGGCCCGCGGCACCGTCCAGGCCCGGCTCGAGAAGCTCACCATGCGCGGCGTCATCACCGACTTCGGCCCCACCGTCGCCACCGAGGAGATCGGCTACCCCATCCTCGCCTTCGCGTCCCTCCAGATCGCCCAGGGCCGTCTCACCGAGGCCGTCCAGACGCTCGCCGGCATCCCGGAGATCCTCGAGGTGTACGGCACCAGCGGCCAGGCCGACCTGCTCTGCCGCGTCGTCGCCCGCAGCACACCCCACCTCCAGGAGATCATCGCCCGCGTCCTCGCCTCCCCCGCCGTGACCCGCACGGACACGACCATCGCCCTGTCCACCCAGATCCCCTTCCGCATCGACCCGCTCCTCACCGCCGCCGTCGCCGATCCGAACGCCTGACGTACGCGGATGTCGCCTGTCGTTGCGACGACGGGACCGGGGCGCTTGTCGCGCTGGGCGGGCGATGCTTGTCCCGCACGACATGCCAGGCCCATCTGATGGGCACTGATGTGCCTCGGGTTCCGTGGAGTCGGCTTGATTGGTCGTCATGCCGGCGAGGGGGTGGCGCTGCGCGGTGCCTGTTGTGCGGGGTGGTGGGTTGCGTGACGCTGCGCTCGGCTCGGAAGCGTGCGGTCCTCGCGAAGCCCGCTTCGCTGGGCCTTCGCTGCGGTCCTCGCTCCCAGCCGGACTCCGCTCCCACAACCCCTACCGCGATCGCCCTGGGCGCATGGCTCCCTGACTGATCGCCCCGGCCGATCCGTCCGGCATAGACGACTGCCGACCCGTCATGGCCCCCGGTTCACGGAGCCCCTGCCGTCCTGTCCGTGGCGGACACCTTTAGCGGGCGGCGAGTACGTCGCGAAGAACCTGGGCGATCGTCGTCCGCGTCAGCTTGGCGCGCAGGGTGTCCTCGATCTCGTCGTAGACGGACTGCATGGCCGGCTGGATCCCGAAGCCGACAGGGCATCCCGCGTTGGGCGGGGTCCGGTGCATCCCGAACAGTGGGCCGGGTTCCACCGCCTCGTACACGTCCAGCAGGGTCATGGACTCCAGGGGACGGGCGAGCGACCATCCCGCGCCCGCCCCACGACGGGATTCGACGAGTCCCGCCTCACGCAGTTGCCCGAGCAGGCGCCGGATGACCACGGGGTTGGTGTTCACGCTCTCTGACACCTGTTCCGAGGTGGCGATCGGATGGCCGAGACTCTCGTTGAGCCCCATCCACGCCAGCGTGTGGGCGGCGATCGTCAGTCTGCTGTTCGCGCTCACCGGCCTCCCTTCCTTCGCGACCACTCAAGCGCACGCGGCGGTCACCCCCGTCACCTGCGGCGGGATCCGCTGCACCGTCCCACCGTCGGCCTCCCGATGGTTGACACCTTGAGTGTAACCGCTATGGTTACAACCATCCAGACGACGCCCACGAGTTCGTGTCGGGCATTGTCGTAACACGATTGGTTACTTTCAAGGGGGGACCTATGGGACGGCTCGACGGAAAGACGGCCGTCGTCACCGGCGCCAGCAGCGGGATCGGCCGCGCCACGGCCCGGCGCTTCGCGGACGAGGGTGCCCACGTGTTCGTGACCGGCCGCCGGCAGGAGGCGCTCGACACGTTGGTGGCGGAGATCGGCGCAAACGCCACAGCGGTGCGGACCGACGTGTCCGATCCGGTCGACCTCGACCGGCTCTACGCAACCGTCGCCGAGCGGGGCCGCGGCATCGATGTGCTGTTCGCCAACGCCGGCGGTGGCGAGTTCTCGCGTCTGGAGGACGTCACGGAGAAGCACTTCGACACGACCTTCGGCACCAACGTCCGAGGGCTGCTGTTCAGCGTCCAGAAGGCGCTGCCCCTGCTCAATGAGGGGGCGTCCGTGATTCTCACGGGTTCCACCGCCGGCAGCAGCGGGGCCGAGGCATTCGGCGTCTACGCCGCGTCCAAGGCCGCCGTACGGTCCCTCGCCCGTACCTGGGCCAACGAGCTCAGGGGCCGCGGGATCAGGGTGAACACGCTCGCACCCGGACCCACGGATACGGAGGGCATCACCGGGCTCGCCCCGACGCCGGAGCAGGCGGAGCTGCTCAAGGGCCACCTGACCGGCCAGGTGCCCCTCGGCCGGATGGCACGTCCGGAGGAGACCGCGGCGGCCGCCCTCTTCCTCGCCTCCACGGACAGCAGTTTCGTCACCGGCATCGAGCTCTTCGTCGACGGCGGCCTCAATCAGATCTGAGACATGAAAAAAGCCACCCCTGATGGGATGGCATGAAAATGTGAAGGGCCGCCCCCAATGACCGGGGGCGGCCCTTCACACT
>NZ_KI866523.1:0-62144 GCF_000511135.2 Microbispora sp. ATCC PTA-5024
CCCACCGTCCCGTTTCCAGGACAACCCCTCTAACTTACCCGACCGCAGCCACCAACACAACTCGGCAGCAAGAGTCGGCCAAACCAGAGGGGAGCGCCGGCACACCAACCCGGCGACACCCATCACACAACCACCGAGATGATCGAGGAGAGGGGCGCCGAACCGCGCCGACACGAGAAGATTACCAGGCCCCGAACACCACCAGACCCAGTAAGCGAACAACGTTCCCATCACCCGGCCTGTTCCAGCCGCGCGTGTGACGCGTACGGCGCGCGCGAGGAGCGTCACCTGTGTTGGAACGAGGGCGCCGTCGTTCCTCCTGGGGAAGTTATCCACAGGCTAGAGCGGTGCGCGGTGGCGGGACCACGGCGAACATAGACTTTCCCGGGTGAGCGACATGCCGCCTGTGGCGAAGAAGGTACCGGTCGAGCGCACGCATCACGGCGACACCGTGATCGACGAGTACGCCTGGCTGCTCAACAAGGACGATCCCGACACGATCGCGCACCTGGAGGCGGAGAACGCCTACACGCAGGAGATGACGGGCCACCTCAAGGACCTCCAGGAGACCATCTTCCAGGAGATCAAGGGCCGCACCCTGGAGACCGATCTGTCGGTGCCCACGCGCAAGGGCGGCTGGTGGTACTACTCCCGCACTGAAGAGGGCAAGCAGTACGGGATCCAGTGCCGGGTGGCGGCCGACGGCGACAGCCCGCCCGAGCTGAAGCCCGGCGAGCCTCTCCCCGGGGAGCAGGTCCTCCTCGACGGCAACGAGCTCGCCGGCGACAGTCCGTTCTTCTCCATCGGCACCAGCGCGGTCAGCCCGGACGGCACCAGGCTCGCGTACTCGACGGACTTCCGCGGCGACGAGCGGTTCACACTGCGTTTCAAGGACCTGCGGACGGGCGAGCTGCTCCCCGACGAGGTCACCGACGTCTTCTACGGAGGCGCCTGGTCCGCCGACGGCTCGACGTTCTTCTACACGACCATCGACGACGCCTGGCGGCCGTACCGCGTGTTCCGCCACACGCTCGGCTCGACCGGTGAGGACGTGCTCGTCTACCAGGAGGACGACGAGCGGTTCTGGGTCGGCATCGGGCTGACCCGGAGCCAGCGCTACCTGGTGCTCAGCGCCGGCAGCAAGATCACCAGCGAGGTGCGGGTGCTGGACGCGGACCGGCCCGACGGGGAGTTCACCGTGGTCAGGCCGCGGCGCACCGGCGTGGAGTACGCGGTCGACCATGCGGGGGACCGCTTCCTCGTCCTGCACAACGACGGAGCGGTCAACTTCGAGCTCGCCACCGCGTCCATCGACGACCCGTCGGCCTGGACGCCACTCATCGAGCACCGCGAGGACACCCGGCTGCTCGACGTCGACGCGTTCGAAGGACACATCGTCGTGCACTTCCGGCGCGACGGGCTGACCGGTATCCGCATCCTGCCGGGCGAGGGGCGGGAGCCGTACGAGATCCCGTTCCCGGAGCCGATCTACGACGCGGCGCCGAGCGGGAACCCGGAGTTCGAGACGAGCCGGCTCAGGCTGAGCTACACCTCAATGATCACGCCGCCGTCGGTCTACGACTACGACCTGCCGTCGGGTGAGCTGATCCTGCTGAAGCGGCGGCCCGTGCTCGGGGGTTACGACCCGGGCGACTACGAGCAGTTCCGCGAGTGGGCGACGGCGGAGGACGGCACCCACGTCCCGATCTCGATCGTGGTCAAGAAGGGAACGGGCCGGCCCGCCCCCACTCTTCTCTACGGCTACGGCAGCTACGAGACGTCCATCGACCCCTACTTCTCGGTGGCACGGCTGTCGCTGCTCGACCGCGGGCTCGTGTTCGCGGTGGCGCACGTCCGGGGCGGCGGCGAGATGGGCCGGCGGTGGTACGAGGACGGCAAGCTGACCCGCAAGAAAAACACGTTCAGCGACTTCGTCGCGTGCGCGCGGCACCTCACGTCCGAGGGCTGGTCGAGCAGGATCATCGCGCGTGGCGGCTCGGCCGGGGGGCTGCTGATGGGCGCGGTGGCCAACCTCGCCCCGGAGGACTTCGCGGGAGTCGTGGCAGAGGTCCCGTTCGTGGACGCGCTGAACACGATCCTCGACCCGTCGCTGCCGCTGACGGTGATCGAGTGGGACGAGTGGGGCGACCCGCTGCACGACCCCGACGTCTACGCGTACATGAAGTCCTACTCGCCCTACGAGAACGTCGACGGCCGGCGCTACCCGCCGATCCTGGCCATCACCAGCCTGAACGACACCCGTGTCCTCTTCCATGAGCCGGCGAAGTGGATCGCGCGGCTCCGGGAGGCGGCCGACGGCGGGCCGTTCCTGTTGAAGACCGAGATGGGCGCGGGACACGGCGGCCGGAGCGGCCGTTACGACGCATGGCGTGAGGAGGCGTTCGCGCTCTCCTGGATCCTCGACCGAGTGGGAGTGACCGAGTGAGCTACGCGGCTGCCGAGGGCCGGTACGGGCCCATGCCGTACAACCGGACCGGGCGCAGCGGGCTGAGGCTGCCCGCGGTGTCGTTGGGGCTGTGGCACAACTTCGGGGACGACAAGCCGATCGAGACACAGCGGGCCATCCTCCGCCGGGCCTTCGACCGCGGCGTCACCCACTTCGACCTCGCCAACAACTACGGCCCGCCGTACGGCTCCGCCGAGATCAACTTCGGCCACCTCTTCCAGCAGGACTTCGCCAGGTACCGGGACGAGCTCGTCATCTCGACCAAGGCGGGGTACGACATGTGGCCCGGGCCGTACGGTGACTGGGGATCCAGGAAATACCTGCTGGCCAGCCTCGACCAGTCGCTGAAGCGGATGGGCCTCGACTACGTCGACATCTTCTACAGCCACCGCTTCGACCCCGAGACGCCGCTGGAGGAGACGATGGGCGCGCTCGCCCACGCCGTCCGCTCCGGAAAGGCGCTCTACGCCGGGATCTCGTCCTACTCGCCGGAACGGACCAGGGAGGCCGCCCAGATCCTGCGTGAGATGGGCACGCCGCTGCTGATCCACCAGCCGTCCTACTCGATGCTGAACCGCTGGATCGAGGACGGCCTGCTCGACGTGCTGGAGGAGGCCGGGGTCGGCTGCATCGCCTTCTCTCCACTGGCGCAGGGCATGCTCACCGATCGCTACCTCGGCGGCATTCCGAAGGACTCGCGGGCGGCGCAGGGCAAGTCGCTCGACCCCTCGCTGCTGACGGACGAGGCCCTGCGTCACGTGCGGACGCTCAACGAGATCGCCAAGAAGCGGGGTCAGTCGCTCGCCCAGATGGCGCTCGCGTGGGCCCTGCGTGACAGCCGGGTGACCTCGGTGCTGATCGGCGCGAGCAGCGTGGAGCAGCTCGACGACAGTCTCGACGCCGTCAACCGGCTCGACTTCACCAAGGAGGAGCTCGAGGCCATCGACAAGGACGCCGTCGAGTCCGGCATCAATCTGTGGGCGACCTCCAGCTCCCACTGATCGTCCGCACCCGGCGCTGTTCCGGCCGTACGCGGGTCAGGTCGAGGGCGGGGCTGCGGGGAGGAGTACCCGGAAGGCGGCGCCGCCGCTTGGAGGCGTCGTCAGCTCGACCCGGCCTCCGTGGGCGGTGACGATCGAGTGGACGATCGCGAGGCCGAGACCGGCGCCGCCACCGGCCGAGCGGCTGCGGGAGTCGTCGACGCGGTAGAAGCGGTCGAACACCTTCGCGGCCTCCCCCGGCGGCAGACCGGGCCCTACGTCCTCGATCACCAGGACACCCTGGCCGCCGATTCTGCCGACGCCGATGCGGACGGCGGTGCCCGGCGGGGTGTGGGCGACGGCGTTGCCCACCAGGTTGGCCACCACCTGCCGCAACCGGTCCTCGTCGCCGTGGACCTGCGCCTCCTCGGGAGCGCCTCCATCCGGACCGGTCAGCGTGACCTCCCGGTCGGGGTCGAGGGCGCGCAGGTCGTGGTAGGCGTCGGCGGCCAGTGTCCGCAGGTCCATGGGGGCCAGCTCCATCGGCATGGCCCCCTCCCCCTCGTCGAGGCGGGCCAGCAGCAGCAGGTCCTCCACCAGGCCGGCCAGACGTCCGGCCTCGCTCTCGATCCGGCCGAGGGTCCGGTCGACGTCGGGCAGGCCGCCCATCCGGTGCAGTTCGGCGAAGCCCTTGATCCCGAAGAGGGGCGTGCGCAGCTCGTGGCTCACGTCGGCAACGAACCGCCGCATCCGCGCCTCCGACCGCTCGCGTTCGGCGAAGGCCGTCTCCAACTGGCCGAGCATGCCGTTCAACGACGCCGACAGACGGCCGACCTCCGTACGGGGCGAGGCCAGGGCGGGCACCCGCCGAGACAGGTCGCCCTTCGCGATGGCGGCGGCGGTCTCCTCGATCTCGCGCAGCGGCCGCAGCCCCCGGCGTACGGCGAACCACCCGATGAGGGCGAGCGACGTCAGGAGGAGGGCGCCGGTCGCGGCGCAGACGACGGTGAGCCGGCCCACGGTCGACCTGACCCCGGCCAGCGAGGCGGCCACGACCACGCTTCCGTCGCCTGCCACCTGCCCCAGGGCCGAAGACGGCTGCGCGACCGCACGCCAGGAGCCGTCGCCCGCGCCTCCGGGGACGTCGAACGGCTGGCCTCCCAGGCGGCTGACCGCCGCCGCGTCGAGGCGGGGCAGATCGGGCGGCTGCCGGAGGTTCTGCGGCCAGAGGCCGGCGGCCTGCCGTACGGTGCCGTCCGGTCCCAGGTAGGCGACGTACACCTGGTCGATCAGGTCCATCCCGGGCAGCAGGCGCACGGCCTGCCGGCGTTGCTCGGTGGCCGGGAGGTTCAGCAGGCCGGGAGGCAGGCGCGTCAGCAACGTCGCGATCGGGGTGAGCTGCTGGTCCACCCGATCGATCAGGTGCGCCCGGAGTGTGGCCACCGCGACCGCGCCGCTCACCGCGAGGCCCGCCGTCAGCAGGACCATCGTGGTCAGCAGAAGCCGCCCGCGCAGGGAAAGACCCCGCAGAGATCGCTTGCCGGAAGACCCGCCCCCGGCGGAACCGCGGCCGGGAGGCCCGCCCACCATGGAACCGCCGCCCGGGGACCCGCCGCCCGGGGACCTGCTGCCCGGCGACCCGGCGGCCGGGGACAGGGGCCGCGTACACCGGTCGCCCGGCGAACCGGCGGCCGGGGATGGGTCCGGCGGGGACAGGCGCCTCAGAAAACGGCCCGGATGGCGTTGGGGAGGCGTCATGGGCGTGGCTTGCGCAGGACGTACCCCACACCGTGCATCGTGTGGATCAGCTTGGGCTCGGCGGTGTCGGCCTTCCGCCGGACGTAGCTGACGTAGGTGTCCACGATGCTGGAGTCGCCGGCGAAGTCGTACTGCCAGACGTGGTCGAGGATCTGGGCCTTGGAGACGACCCTCCCGGCATTGAGCATCAGGTAGTGCAGCAGGCGGAACTCGGTGGGCGACAGCCGTACCGGCTGTCCTGCCTTGACCACCTGGTGGCCGTCGGGGTCGAGCTCCAGATCGGCCACCCGCAGCGTGCGGTCGTCCGGGGCGAGGCCCGCGCGCCGGAGGACGGCCTCGATCCGGGCGAGCAGCTCCTCCAGGTCGAACGGCTTGGTCACGTAGTCGTCGCCGCCCAGCCGCAGCCCGTTGATCTTGTCCGCCGTGGCGTCCCTGGCCGTGAGGAACAACACGGGCACCGTCCCCGGCCGCCCGCCCTCCAGCGGCCGGGGAAGCTCACGTAACCGGCGGATGACCTCAAACCCATCCATGTCGGGAAGCATCACGTCGAGGAGGACCAGGGCGGGCGACTCGGCGCGGGCGGCGTCGATGGCCTGCGCTCCCGTGGCCGCGCTCGCCACCGTGTACCCCGCGAAGCGGAGCGTCGCCGACAGCAGCTCGCGGACCACCGGCTCGTCGTCGACCACCAGCAGACGCTGCCTCTCCATGCGGCCTCCTTCACCGGCGCGCTGCGTCGTGTCGAGGATAGGGATCCGCCGTGTAAGGCCGTCGTACGCGCGAAGCCCGGAACCGGCGCACCGCGTCGAGGACGAGGGCCCCCGCGAACCCCGCCGCTCCGCCCTCCAGCGCGCCCAGCCAGGCCGCACGTACGGCGTCGCCGGCGAACCCCAGCTGGACGGTCCGCACGGTGTGACCGGCCACCTCGACGGCCGCCTCGACCGAGACGCCCGAGACCAAAGTGATCACGGGAGCCGCCACCGCCATGACCGCGCCCAGCGCCAGGGCCGTGCGCAACGCCGGCGGCCGGCGCAGCGCCAGGGCCGTGCGCAGCGCGAGCGGCCGGCGCAGCGCCAGGGCCGTGCGCAGCGCGAGCGGCCGGCGCAGCGCTCGCGAACCGGCTACGGACGGCTCCCGGGCGGCCGGTAGGGCCGACAGCACGCCCATCGCCAGGAGGACGACGAGACCGACCGGCCACAGGGCCGGCCCGGGCCGCCCGACCACGGGGGACCAGGGCACGCCCAGGGCCTCCGAAAGCGCCGCGAGCGCCACGTTGGGCCCGCCCAGCACGGCCAGCCCGGCGGCCCGTGGCATGCCCCACCCCGACGAGGCGCCGGCGACCAGCACGACCGCTGTTCCGGCCCCCACCGCCGGCAGGGCCACGCCCGCGCACACCCCGGCGACCGCCCGTACAGCGGGCCGCAGTGGGGAGGGCCGCGCGACAAGCAGGCAGGCGAGCACGAGGCCGGTGACCCGCACGAGGCCCCCCACGAGCGCGGTCCCCGGATCTCCCACCAGGGACAACCGCGCCGGGACCGTCCCCCGACCGGCCGCCGGAAAAGGCCCCGGATCGGCCCCGAACGGCGCCCCACCCGCGAAGCCACCGCCTAACGGCACCCCGCCCGCGAACCCACCGCCGAACGGCATCCCACCAGCCGACCCACCGCCGAACGGCACCCCACCCGTCGACCCACCGCCGAACGGCAGCCCGCCGCGGCCGTCCAGGGTCACGACGCCCCGGGCGAGGGCGGCGGTGAGGGCGAGCAGGCCGAGGCAGGCGACCACCGCCGCGGCGCACCGCACGACGAGCGCGGCCGGCGCGGTCCCGGGCAGCGCCCGAGACCGGCGGAGCAGCCCGTACGCCAGGCAGGCGGCGCCGGCCGACGCCACTCCCAGAGGCGCCGCGACCACGTGACCCTCCAGGTGCACGAGGAGCCCGAGGTCGGCGGACAGGCCGAGGCCGTCGCCGGAGACGGCCGCGGTCACCAGGGCCGCCACCAGGCCGGCCGAGCACGTCCCGAGCGCGAGGAGGCAGGCCGCCGACAGCGCGGCCATCGCGAGCCAGGCGAGCACGGCCGCACCGGCCCCCCGTACGGACTCGGCGAGCAGACGACGCGGCGCGAGAGCGGCCATCAGGCGTCCCGCCTGCGGAAGACCGCGACGGCGGCGAGCAGGAGGGCGAGGACGGTGGCGGCCAGGACGCCGGTCCCCGCGAGCGGGCCGAGCGCCCCGGCGCCGGGATGGACCGCGAACACCTGGGCGCCGGCGGCGCTCGGCCACCACGTCACCACCCAGAGGGCCGCCCCGGGCGGAAGGAGGGACGCCATCCCCGGCAGCAGCAGGAGGAACGTCCCCAGGCAGATCGCGCCCGCCGACCGGCGCAGCAGGAAGCCCAGGGCCACGCCGTACAGGCCGAGCAGGGCGGCGAACAACGCGCTGCCCGCGACCGCGCCCGCCACGCCGGGATCGCCCAGGGCCAGACTCGGGGTGCCCCGGGCGGCCAGCGCGGTCTGGCTCGCGACGAACGACGTGAGGGCGAGGAGTGGCCCGGCGGGCAGCAGGACCAGCGCGACGACGGCGGCCTTGGCGGCGACCAGGAACGCGCGCCGGGGCACGGCCGTCACCCCGGCCCTGATCGTGCCCGTGGCGTACTCGGCGGTCACGGCGAGCACGCCCACGGCGCTCACCAGGACCCCGGCCAGGAGCATGGCCCGGAAGGCGGCGCCGGCCGGGTCGAAGGCCGCCTTCGCCGCCGCGGAGGCGGCCGCGTAATCCCGGGCCGCGGCCGTCCCGAAGAGGAAGCCGTACGTCCCGGCGACGAGGAGGGCCCCGGCCAGCAGGCGGACGGTTGCGCGGAGGGTGCGGAACTTCGTCCACTCCGATCGGAGGAGTCCCAGGGCGGTCATGACGACGCTCCGGCGAACTCGACGGCGTCCCTGGTGAGGTCGAGGTACGCCTCCTCGAGCGAGGACCACTGGGGTGTGAGCTCCTGCAGCGCGATCCCGTGGGCCAGGGCGATCCGGCCGATCTCCACGCTCGGGAGACCCGTCACCGTGAGCGCGTCTGCGCCGCCGGTGCTCACGGACGCCCCGGCTGCCCGGAGCAGGCCCGCGAGCCGGTCGGCCGCCGCGGCCCGGACGAGGACGGACTCGGGCGACCGGGACCGCATGAACTCCCGCAGCCCGGTGTCGGCGATCAGGCGGCCCCGTCCGACGACGATCACATGGTCGGCCGTGAGCGCCATCTCGCTCATCAGGTGGCTGGAGACGAGAACGGTCCGGCCCTCGGCGGCCAGGCCGCGCACGAGCGTCCGGATCCACCGGATGCCCTCGGGGTCGAGGCCGTTGACGGGCTCGTCGAGCAGCAGGACCGGCGGGTCGCCGAGCAGCGCGGCGGCGATGCCGAGACGCTGCTTCATGCCGAGCGAGAACCCGCCCGGACGGCGGCGGGCGACCTCCGTGAGACCGACGAGCGCGAGGACCTCGTCGATCCGCCGGCGTCCGATGTCGTTGCTCTGCGCGAGCCACAGCAGGTGGTCGTACGCCCTGCGGCGCGGGTGCACGGCGTGGGCGTCGAGCAGGGCGCCCACCTCGCGCAGCGGGGCGGAGATGCCAGCGTACGGGCGGCCGGAGATCGTCGCGGTCCCGCTCGTCGGCCGGTCGAGCCCGAGGATCATGCGCATAGTGGTGGTCTTGCCCGAGCCGTTCGGGCCGAGGAAGCCCGTGACGACGCCCGGCCGGACGTCGACGGTGAGGTCGTCCACCGCGGTGACCTCGCCGTACCGCTTGGTGAGCTGTCGCAACCGAATCATGCGGAGAAGGCTGGCCGACGGCTCTGGGCGGCCCTTGAGAGGATCTGTGAGCCCTCTGGGAGAAATCCCGGGCGGCCCGGCCCTCCACCCGCGACGGGCCGCGACTCCCAGGCGAGGGGGCCGCGACTCCCAGAGGATTCAGAGGGCGTTCTGGCGCTGGAGGTAGGTGAAGGAGGCCCAGCCGGGCAGGACGGGCAGCCAGAACGTCATCAACCGGAACAGCAGCACGGCCGAGGTGGCGACCGTCCCGGGCAGGCCGGCGACGGTCAGGCCGACCGACAGGGAGAGCTCGACCGCCCCGAGGCCGCCGGGCGTGGGGGCCGCGGAGCCGATGGCGTTGCCCGCGAGGAACGCCACGGCGACGGCCGAGATGCTGACCTGGCCGCCGAAGGCGTGCACGCACGCGGTGAGGCAGGCGACGAAGGTGATCGTCAGCAGCAGCGTGCCGCCGACGGCCTCCGCGATCTTCCTGGGTGACTGGACCACGTCGAGCAGCCGGGGGATCACGCCCGAGAACATCGCCCGCACCCGGGTGGTCAGCAGCCGCCGCAGCGGCCGTACGGCGAGCACGATCAGGAACACCACGGCGACGCAGAGCAGGACCACGAGCAGACCGCGGGACGGCGTGAGGGACGGCGCCGCCTGGGTCCCGGTCAGGTAGCCGAACAGCAGCAGCAGCACGATGTGCGAGGCGAGGCCGACGACCTGGGAGGCTCCGACGCTGGCGACGGCCGCGCCCGGCGGCACGCCGCGCTTCTGCAGGTAGCGCGTGTTGATCGCGACGCCGCCCACGGCGGCGGGCGCGACCAGCTTCACGAACGACCCGGCGAACTGGGCCAGCACGGTCCGGCCGAGCGGCAGCGGCTCGGGGACGAACCCGCGCAGCATGACCGCGGCGGCGACGTAGCTGAGGGCGGCGGCGACCAGCGCGACGCCGCCCCAGGCCCAGTTGGCGCTGGTCACGACCGAGACCAGGTTGATCCTGGTGAGCTGCGACAGCAGGAGGTAGGCGGCGAGGGCGCTGGCGATGATCGTGACGAGAGTCCGGGGCCGGAACCGTTCGAGCCGCACCTCCTCCACCGCGACCTGCGGCCGGAGCGCGACGATCTGCTCGCGGATGGACGGCAGCAGGTCCTTGTCGCGGCGGACGGCGGCCCGGGTCTCGCGGCTGAGCGCGATCAACTGGAGCAGCGGCAGCGCCCCCGCGAGCGTGTCGGCGCCGAGGACGGCCTCCGCCGAGCTCACCGCGCGGGCGGGCCCGACCCGGGTGCCGAGGTAGGTCAGCAACTGGGCGATGTCGAGCCGCAGCAGCAGGTCGCCGGACGCGATCTCGCCGCTGCGGGCGTCGCCCAGGAACACGCGGTGGTCGGCGTCCACGTGGATGGTCTCACCGGTCAGGTGCCGGTGGGCGAGCCGGTGCGCGTGCAGCAGCCGCACCTGCTCCCACATCTGGCCGAGCAGGCGGTCGTCGATCTCGTCGTCGCGCAGCTCGCCGACCGGGCGGGTCTCGACGTGCTCGTACGCCAGCAGGGCGGCCTCGGTGCCGACCTCGCTCGTGCCCAGCAGCCGCGGGAGCCGCGCCCCGGCCGCCTGGGCGGCGTAGGCCATCAGGGCCTCGCGTTCGAGCTCCGCCCGCAGCGACCGGATGGCCCGGCGGCGGGTCTCGGTGTTGAGCCGGAACCGGCGCCACAGCCGGTAGACGATCCCGGCGACCTGGCGGTCGCGGTCGAGCACGGTCACCGCGAGCCGCCGGTCGTCGGCCAGGCCGACGAGGTAGCGGCGGCTGCCCGAGCTGTCGTCCTCGACCCGCCGCGCGCTGACCGGGACGAACCCGAGCCGCCGCAGCGCGGCCAGCACGGCGCTGCCGGGCGGGCGGGTGTTGGCGCTGCCGATGCCGTACAGGGTGCCGAAGCCCACGGCCAGGCCGACGAGGTACGTCAGGATCACGCCGAGCGCCGTGACCTTGGTGGCCGTGAACAGCGCGAACACGTCGAGCCCGAGCGCCATCCACATCAGGGCCCGCCACTGCGGCCGCCGCGACATCCGTACGGCGGTGGCGTAGGCGATGGCGGGGGTGAGCACGGTGTTGAGGGGCTCGACGTCCCGGCCGCCGGTGAGGAGCTGCTTCAGCTCGGCCGGTCCGGACAGGATCAGCCACTCGTCGATCGCGTACGAGATCAGCAGGGCGAGGATGGCCGCGATCAGGCCCTGCGTCACGCGCATGCCGTCGCGGTGGAAGACCCTCTCGACGGCGAACGCCACGGGGACGACGAGCACGGCGACGCCGCCCAGCAGCCCGGAGGCGGCCGACAGGACCTCGGGGGCCCGGCCGGTGCCGGCCTGGACGTCGGTCTCGAGGCCGTTCAGCGTCCGCTGGAGGGCCAGGGCCAGCAGCACGACGGCGGCCAGGGACAGCAGCGTGAGCAGGAACCGCAGGGCGTCGGAGGGACGGCGGATCCGCTGCGGCAGCAGAGGCTCGACGACGAGGACAGCTCCCTGGCCAGGAGTGTCCAACGTTAGGTCCTGCTCCTTGATGCCTCTCACCACCAGCGATTCTGTGCGATCTTCGCACTCGGTGTCCACAATTACCGCATGCGTATTTCCCTTGCCTCGGACAGTCTGGACGGGATCGCGTCAGCGCTGGTGACCGAGGTGGAACGGCGCGGCCATTCAGTCACACTCTATGGAGCGCTGGCTCCCGGCGGCCGTGCCGACTGGGCATGGTGTTGCTCCGCGGCGGCGAAAGACGTCGCCGCCGGCCGTTCGGACCAGGCGATCGTATGCTGCTGGACCGGGACGGGCGCGTCCATCGCGGCAAACAAGGTGCCGGGGGTGCGGGCGGCGCTGTGCGCCGACGGGCCCACCGCGGCCGGGGCCCGCACCTGGAACGACGCCAACGTGCTGGCCCTCAGCCTGCGCCTCACCTCCGAGCAGGTGCTCGCGGAGATCCTCGACGCCTGGTTCGCCGGTGAGCCGAGCGACGACCCGCGGGACGCTGCCAACATCGCCCACATCGGGGAGATCGGCTGACCGGCCGGTCGGACCCAGGGGTTACCGTCTGAGGCATGGACACGTCCCTGACCGTTCTCGGCGCCTGCCCGCTCGACTGCCCCGACACCTGCTCCTGGGTCGTGACCGTACGGGACGGCGAGGCCGTCTCCCTGCGCGGCAACCGGGAGCACCCCTACACGAGGGGCGCGCTGTGCGTGAAGGTCAACCGCTACCTGGAGCACACCCGGGCGGCCGACCGTCTCCTGTACCCCCTCCGCCGTACGGGGCCGAAGGGGTCGGGCCGGTTCGAGCGCATCACCTGGGACGAGGCGCTGTCGGAGATCGCCGGACGGCTGACCGCGATCGTCGCGGAGCACGGCGGCGAGGCGATCTGGCCCTACCAGGGCACGGGGACGCTCGGCTACGTCCAGGGCGAGACGGGCGAGGCCGGGCGGCGGTTCTGGAACGTCCTCGGAGCGTCCAGGCACGACCTCAACATCTGCTCCCGAGCCGGCAACGACGGCCTCCGGTACGTGTACGGGACGCCCGGCGGCATGGACCCGGAGACGTTCGCGCTGTCGAAGCTGATCCTCCTGTGGGGCACGAACACCCTGACCAGCGGCCACCACCTGTGGAAGTTCGTCCAGGACGCGCGGGCCGCGGGGGCGTACGTCGTGGCCATCGACCCGATCAGGACCCGCACGGCCGACCAGGCCGACGAGCACCTGCCGATCCGCCCGGGCACGGACGCCGCGCTCGCCCTCGGCCTGCTGCACGTCGTGCTGGAGGAGGGCGCGGAGGACCGCGACTACATCGAGCGGCACACGCTCGGGTGGGAGGAGTTCGCGGCCGAGATCGCGAAGTACCCGGTCGAGCGGGTCGCGGAGATCACCGGGCTGCCCGCCGACCGGATCAGGGCCCTCGGCGTACGGCTCGCGCACACCCGGCCGACGGGGATCCGGGCCACGATGGGGATCCAGCGCCACGAGGGCGGCGGCGCGGCCATGCGGGCCATCGCCTGCATCCCCGGCGTCACCGGCGACTGGCGCTACCCGGGCGGCGGGGTCGCCTACTCCACCTCGGCCCACGTGCCGCTGCGCGCCGACACCCGCGAGGACCTGCTCCCCCACCCGGTCAGGACGCTCACCATGACCCGCCTGGCCGACGGCCTCGACGAGTCGGTGAAGTGCCTGTGGGTCTACGCCGCCAACCCTCTCGGCTCGACCTCCGACCAGAACCGGATCAGGGCCGCCCTGTCGAGGGACGACCTGTTCACGGTCGTGATGGAGCAGTTCCCCACCGACACCGTCGACTACGCCGACATCGTGCTGCCGTCGACCATGCAGACCGAGCACCTGGACGTGCACGCGGGCTACGGGCACATGTACCTGATGTGGAACGAGCCCGCGGTCGAGCCGCCGGGCGAGTGCCTGTCCACGACCGAGACGTTCCGCCGCCTCGCCCGGCAGATGGGCCTGACCGAGCCGTCGCTCTACGACACCGACCTGGAGATCGCCGAGCAGCTGCTCGGCCCGGCCGGGATCTCGCTGGAGGAGATCCGCAAGCAGGGCTGGGTCCGGCTCGGCGTCGCCGACCCCTTCGTGCCGTTCACCGAGGGCTTCCCCACGCCGAGCGGGCGGCTGGAGTTCGTCTCCGAGCGGGCAGGAGCGGCCGGCCTGCCCCGCGTCGCCGGGTACACCCCCTCGCTCACCGCGCGTACGGCCCCCGGCGACCGGCCGCATCCGCTCACGCTGGTCACGCCGGCCTCACACACGTTCCTGAACACGACCTTCGCCAACAACCCCGAGCTGCTCAGGCGCTCGAAGGGGCCGCGCGTGCTGGTGAACCCGGCCGACGCCGCCGCGCGCGGCCTGACGGACGGGCAGCCGGTCCGGGTGTTCAACGCGAACGGCGAGTTCACGGCCGACGTCGAGATCAGCGACCGGGTGGCGCCCGGAGTGGTGGCGGCGCCCAAGGGGCACTGGCCCAAGCTCAGCGCCGGCGGCGCCAACCCCAACGCGGTGGTCGACGAGCGCGACGCCGACATGGGCCGGGGCGCGGTCTACCACGACAACTTCGTGGACGTCGCGCCGCTCTAGTGTCGTGGGCTCGCGACGCTAGCCGAGGCGCAGTTTGAAGCCCTCGTGCGAGGCCGTGAAGCCCAGGGAGGAGTAGAAGCGGTGGGCGTCGGCCCGCTCCTTGTCCGAGGTGAGCTGGACCAGGGCGCAGCCGCGCTCGCGCGCCCGCTCGACCGCCCACGTCATCATGGCCCGCCCGATCCCCTGATTGCGGCGCCGCTCGGCGACCCGGACCGCCTCGACCTGGGCGCGCTCCGCGCCGCCGCGCGACAGCCCGGGGATGAACGTGAGCTGCATGGTCCCCACCACCTCGCCGTCCTCCTCGACCACGATCAGCTCGTTGCGGGGGTCGGCGTCGACGGCGGCGAAGGCGGCGTCGTAGTCGGGAGCGGCGGCGTGTCCCCGGGCCGCGGAGATCGGGTCGCCGGTCAGCAGGGCCACGATCGCCGGCACGTCGTCGCGCCGGGCCGGACGGAAGGTGAGGGGCATCCCGAGAGCCTAACCGGGAGGGGTCAGGGGGCGGTCAGGGACTTCCCCGATGCCGGGAGGAGGCGGCGGGAGGCAGCCTGTAACCATGAACGAACTGACCCGAATGGACGAGATGTCCCTGGCCGGGGCGGCCCTGCGCGGCGCGCCCTGGCGGGCCGCGACGATCGCCGGCGGGGCGGTCGCGGCCACCAGCCTCGTCTTGGGCGTCATCCTCCCCGGACCGCCCGACCTGACCTGGGCCCTGTGCTCGGGCATCAGCCTCTTCGCGTGGGTGGCCGCCATCGGCGCGATCGCCCGTCCGCACGACGGCGACCGGGTGACCAGGCAGGCCCGGCTGTGGGCCCTGCGCCACCCCTGGCGCTTCTCCCTCTACCCGGGGCTCGGGGCGGCGGCCCTGATGATCCCCGTCCAGATCGTCGTCGACCGCGAGGGCGTGTTCGGCGCCGTCTGGGACGCCGCGTGGGGCGGCCTGCTGGTCCTGCTGGTGACGGCCGTCATCACGTTCGGGATGAAGGGCCGCGCCCAGGCCTCCTGAGGCCGGGGGACTCGGGGCCGCCGGTCCCGGTCAGCCGCCCGCGGCCTCGCGCTCGGCCCGGCTCCGGCACACGCAGAACTCGTTGCCCTCGGGGTCGAGGAGGGCGAACCAGCCGGGCCCCCCGGGGGTCCGGTGGTCCTCGTGCCCCTTCGCCCCGAGGCCGAGCAGCCGCTCCACCTCCTGATCACCCACCCGTACGCGTCCCGATCTGTGGCATAAAACATGCGTGTGGGTGGTTACTCGTGGGTAGCATTGGTTATAGTTACCGACCAGTACGTTACCCCGGGTCTGGTTCTAGGAGCGCAAACACGATGGGTCACTACAAGAGCAACCTCCGCGACCTGGAGTTCAACCTCTTCGAAGTGTTCGGGCGGCAGAGCGTCCTGGGCACCGGACCGTTCGCCGACGTGGACGTGGACACCGCCCGCAGCGTGCTCGACGAGGTGAACCGGCTGGCGACGGATCCGATCGCGGACTCCTTCGAGGACGCCGACCGGCACCCCCCGGTGTTCGACCCCGCGACCCACAGCGTGACGATGCCGGAGAGCTTCAAGCGGTCGTACCAGGCCTGGGTGGACGCGGAGTGGTGGCGCCTGGAGCTGCAGCCGGAGCTCGGCGGCACGCCCGCCCCCCGCAGCCTCGTGTGGGCCATGGCCGAGATGGTGCTGGGCGCCAACCCCGCCGTGTGGATGTTCGCCTGCGGCCCGGCCTTCGCGCACCTGCTGCACGACGTCGGCACCGAGGACCAGAAGCGGTTCGCCGAGCTCGCCGTCGAGCGGCGCTGGGGCGCGACCATGGTCCTAACCGAGCCCGACGCCGGGTCCGACGTGGGCGCCGGCCGCGCCAAGGCCGTGCAGCAGCCCGACGGCACCTGGCACCTGGAGGGCGTCAAGCGCTTCATCACCAGCGCCGAGCACGACATGGCCGAGAACATCTTCCACCTGGTGCTGGCCCGGCCCAAGGGCCACGGCCCGGGCACCAAGGGCCTGTCGATGTTCCTCGTGCCCAAGTACCTGGTGGACCTCGAGACCGGCGAGCTGGGCGAGCGCAACGGCGTCTACGTCACCAACGTCGAGAAGAAGATGGGCCTCAAGGTCTCCACGACCTGCGAGGTCACCTTCGGCGAGAAGCACCCGGCCGTCGGCTACCTGGTGGGCGGCGTGCACGACGGCATCCGCCAGATGTTCATGGTCATCGAGCACGCCCGGATGATGGTGGGCGCCAAGGCGATCGCCACGCTGTCGACCGGCTACCTCAACGCCCTCGACTTCGCCAAGAGCCGGGTGCAGGGCGCCGACCTCGCCCGGTCGTCCGACAAGACCGCGCCGCGCGTGACCATCACCCACCACCCCGACGTACGGCGCGAGCTGATGCTGCAGAAGTCGTACGCCGAGGCGATGCGGGCGCTGGTCATCTACACCGCGACGATCCAGGACGCGATCCAGATCGCGGACTTCGAGGGCCGCCGCGACCACGACGCCGAGGCGCTCAACGACCTGCTGCTCCCCATCGTCAAGGGCGTCGGCTCCGAGCGGTCGTACGAGCTGCTCGCCCGGTCGCTGCAGACGCTCGGCGGCTCGGGCTTCCTGCAGGACTACCCGATCGAGCAGTACATCCGCGACTCCAAGATCGACTCCCTGTACGAGGGCACGACCGCGATCCAGGGCCTCGACCTGTTCTTCCGGAAGATCCTCAAGAACCAGGGCTGGGCGCTCGGCTCGCTGCTCAACGACATCAACGCGTTCGCCGCCTCCGAGGCCGGCAACGGGCGGCTGAAGGTCGAGCGCGGCCTGCTCGCCGAGGCCGCCGCCGAGGTCAAGGCCATGGCGGACACGATGGCCGGCTGGGCGATCGCCTCGATGGAGACGGCGCAGGAGGTCTACAAGGTGGGCCTCAACACCACCCGGTTCCTGCTGTCGCTCGGCGACCTGGTCCTCGCCTGGCTCCTGCTGCGCCAGGCCGAGGTGGCGCTCAACGCTCTCGCCGGCTCCGAGGCCGACAAGGACTTCTACACCGGCAAGGTGGCCGCCGCCTCGTTCTTCGCGCAGACGGTCCTGCCCCGGCTCGCCGCCGAGCGCCGCGTGCTCGCCGCTACCGGCCAGGACCTCATGGAGGTTCCCGAGGAGGCCTTCTAGCACTTCAGTGCCGGTACCAGAGCGAACAGCGCCTCGAAGACCGCCTTCCCCCGCACAGGCTCGGCCAGGTCGTCAGCGGCCCGGTCACCTGTGAAAGGATCGCAGGGTGCTGCGACTCACCGATTTCATCATCGACTGCCCAGACACGATGAAGCTGGCGGCCTTCTACTCCGAGGTGACGGGCCTTCCGATCAAGGAAGGCAGCCACGAGAACTGGGCCGGTATCAAGTTCGGCGAGATCGAACTGGCGTTCATCCGGGTGGACGACTACCGCGCTCCGCAGTGGCCCGACAGCGAGCACCCCAAGCAGTTCCACCTCGACTTCGAAGTGGACGAGATCGAGGCCGAGCAGCGCCGCGTCCTCGACCTGGGCGCGACGCTGCGACAGGACTTCCTCGGCCCCGACGGCTACGGCTGGCGGGTCTACACCGACCCGATCGGCCACCCCTTCTGCCTGTGCCGCAACAAGGGCGTCACGTGGACCGACCAGGGCCCGATCTGGCCCTAGGCCGGAGTCGCCGCTCTGACCGGCATTCCGGACGTACGGCCGCCGCCCCGCACGGGCGGCGGCCGTTCGCGTTCAGCCGGTCAGCCGATCGGGTCGAGCTGCTCCACCGCGGGGCGGAGCGGCCACAGGTCGCCGCCCGGCGGCGCCTCCAGGAGGGGCACCGCCTTGCGGGCCGCACGGTCGCCGTGGTCGGCCGCCGCGTGGACGATGTCGCTCGCGGCGTACCGGTAGAACTCCAGCTCCGGGTGGAGCCAGGCGGCGGCGCCGGTGGCGGCGGGCAGCAGGTAGTCGATCGACGTCGGCAGGCCGCCGCCCTGAGGCGTCCGGTACGTCCACAGGTTCACGCCTGCGTGCTCGCCGACGGCCGCCAGGCGGGTCAGCGCGACCAGGTTGAACGTGGAGTAGTGCCAGCTGCGCGTCCTGCTGATCTCGTTCGGCTGACCGCCGTCGGCCGCGAGCTGGACGTCCAGCCGTTTGGCCTCGGCGTCCTCCACGATCTGCCGGGCGAGGTCGCGCTGCCCGGTGGCGAGGGCGAGCGCGGCGTTCTGCATGTCGTAGAACGACCCGTGGTTGTTGGCGGCCGCGGCCTCCTCGATCCCGTTCGGGCTGGTCCGGAGCCAGGTGAGGAAGTCGGCGTACCAGCTTTGCATCGCGTCGTGGTCGGCCCTGGTCCAGGTGGGCGCCCCCAGGTCGAGGATGGCCGTCGCGTCCAGGATGTCGGTGAACTGCTGGGAGAAGTCGATGATCCCGATGCCCCGGCCGTCCACCTTGCAGGGGATGAACTGGGTGTAGGTCAGGCGCGGGTTCATCCGGGTGGCCGGGTCGACGAACCAGGTCCGCAGGTCGAGCGCGGCCCGCTCGGCGTACGCCGCCCTGCCGGTGTAGTACCAGGCGAGGGTGAGCGTGTAGACGGCCGTGAACATCTCGCCGCGCTCGGCGTGGTCGGTGATCTCGTCGATCGCGGGGTTGCGGACGCCGTCCTTCTGCACGTACGGGCAGCCCCACGGGTTGTCTGCAGTTTTCGGCCGGCTGGGCCACCAGTACGGCGCCTCGCTGAGGTAGTCGTGCCTGTCCCCGCTGGGCGCGACCTGGGGCTTGTCCGTGACGGACCAGGGGCCCTCGGTCAGCCAGGCGTCGGCCTGGCCGGTCAGCGCGTCCAGGGCCCGGCGCAGTGCCGGCACGTGGTGAACCTGGTCGCGTGTGCGGGCCAGCCGGGAGCCGTCGAGGACGACGGTCTTCGGCGTGGCCGGCTTCTTCCCGGCGATAGCGCTCCCGTGAGCGCTATCGGCATGGGCGGCGCCCGGGAGGAGGGCCAGGGTGGCCGCCGTCACGACGGCGGCCACCGGGACGATGAGACGGTGGAGGGGCACGGGGACTCCGTTCTCAGGCGGCGCCGGCGGGCAGCGGCCGGGCCGCGCTGTCCTCGTCCGTGTTGATGGTGGAGATGAGCTCCTCGCGGTCCGGCGTGTTCTCCGGCCGCAGGAACCCGATGAGCGTGAACAGCACCAGCGAGGTCGCGACGGGGGCCGCGGTCGCCACGGCCGTCGAGACCCCGCTGATCCCGTAGTTGGTCAGCCAGAAGACGAACAGACCGGCGGCCCAGGAGGTCAGGGCGGCCGTCGGGCCGGACCGGCGGAACGCCGGGAGCATGCCGAGCAGCAGCGGGATCGAGATCGGGCCGATGAGGCCCGCCACCCACTTGATCACGACGGTGATGATGTCCTTCAGGGCCGGGCTGTTGACCTGGGTGGCGACGCTCATCGACAGGGCGATGAACGCGACCGTGGTGACGCGGGCCGCGACCAGGCTCGCCCGGGTGTCCCAGGCCCGTGCCCTGCTCGACAGCACCGGGATCACGTCCCGGGTGAAGACCGAGGCGATCGCGTTGGCGTCGGAGGAGGCCATCGCCATGGTGTGCGAGAAGAACCCCGCCACCACCAGCCCGAGCAGGCCGTGCGGGATGAGCTGCGTGGTCAGCAGGGCGTAGGAGTCGCTCGCGTCGGGCTTGACCGCGTGGACGAGCAGCGGCGCCGCCCACATGGGGAAGAACAGCAGCAGCGGCCAGACGGCCCACAGCGCCGCCGACAGCCGGGCGCCGCGGGCGGCCTGCGCGGGCGTCGGGGCCGCCATGTAGCGCTGGGCCTGGTTCCACATGCCGCCGTTGTACTCGAACGTCTTGATGAACAGGAACGCGAGCAGGAACGTCAGCGTGTACGGGCCGTTGAGCGGGTGGGCGTGCTCGGGCGGGAGCCGGTCCCACAGCCCGCCGATGGCGCCGATCCCGCCCAGCTTGCCGAGGACGGCCACGAGCATGACGACGCCGGCCAGCAACTGGATGACGAACTGGCCGAAGTCGGTCAGCGCGTCGGCCCACAGGCCGCCCACGGTGCAGTAGACGGCGGTGACGACGCCCGTCAGCAGGATGCCCTGGTTGAGGGACAGGCCCGTGAAGGTCGACAGCAGCGTGGCGATGGCCGCCCACTTGGCGCCGACGTCCACGATCTTGAGCAGGCCGCCCGACCAGGCGAGGGCCTGCTGGGTCGGCACGTTGTACCGCCGGGCCAGGAACTCCAGTGGCGAGCTCACCCTGAGCTTCGCGCGGATCCGGTTCAGCCGGGGGGCGAACAGCACCGAGCCGATGGCGATGCCCACCGCGATCGGGAACGCCCAGGTGAAGTAGGAGGTCGCGCCGTACAGGTAGGCGAGGCCCGCGTACCCCGTGAACATGACCGCGCTGTAGCCGGACATGTGATGCGAGATCCCGGCCAGCCACCACGGCATCCGCCCGCCGGCGGTGAAGAAGTCGCTGATGTTGCCGATGCGGCTGTGGGAGTAGACGCCTATCGCCACCATGACGACGAAGTAGGCGCCCAGGACGAGCCAGTCCAGTGCGGTCATGCCTGTCAGACCTCCGGGTGAACGCTCGGCACCCGGACCGCGAACCGCCTGGCCCCGTTACCTTGCGCCCGCCTCCCGGCCGCCGTCAATGGCGGGCTCGCAGGTCACGGACCCGTACGGCGCAGGCCGCGGGAGTGTGGCGCAGGTCACGGCCTGTTCAGGTATATGAACCGTCTTCGCGTATCTGAATCGTTATCTGACACGCCCTTGATCTCGCACATGACGAGAGGTGAAAGTGTGCGGCGAGTGAGATATCGACATCGGTACACCACGGACCCGCCACCGCCTGGCATCGGTGACCGTCCCTCGGGAGGCCCATGGAGAATCGTCCGCCGGCCGGCGGACCGGCGTCAGGACGCGACGAGGTCAGATCTCGTACTGCACGGCCGCGCGGGACGCGAGGATCGGCACGATCGACTCCTCGATGATCGCCCGGTGGACCGGGTGGTCGCGGTAGACGACGTAGTCCTCCCGGGAGTCGAAGTCGGCGACCACGGCGAAGGAGAAGTTGCCCTGGTTGATGCCGGCGTCGGCGCCCAGCTCGTAGCGGCGCAGCTCGGGGATGGCCGCGGGCAGCCCGCTCAACCGCTCGGCCACCTCGGCCTTCTGCTCCTCCGTGGCGTCCTCGACCCAGTTGAGCAGCACGACGTGCCGGAACATGGCCCTCCCCCTCGCGACGTACGAACGCCCCATCATCCCACGTGGCGAGAACGGCGCGGTCAGGACAGGTGCCACTCGACGCAGGCGTGGCGGCGGCGGTCCGCGAGCCACTCGGCGAAGGCGGCCGTCCCCGCCGCCCGCAGCGTCGGAGTGTCGTCCCGGCACGCCGTCCGCTCCAGGACGAGACCGGTGAGGTAGCCGCCCGCGTGCGCGAGCGGCCCGACGAGGGACCCGCGCGGGGCGTCGCGCAGCGGCGCCGGCACGTCGGCCGCCCAGCGCTCGCCGAGCGTGACCGTGGCCTCCCCGCAGCCGAGCAGGCCGCCGAGGCCGCGCAGCAGCTCGCCGTTCACCGGCTGGGGCCCGCTCGCCCACAGCGCACGGACGCGGTCGAAGTCGGCCCGGTGCGCCTCCAGGTACGCGGCGGCGAGCTCCGCCTCCTTCCGCCGCCGGAAGCGCCGCCGCCGGGCGGCCCCGGCGACGAACGCCTCGTACTGCTCGCCGGTCATCGACGTCTCCGCCAGCCAGGCCAGGGTGGAGGAGCGGTCGCGCAGGCCGCGGGCGCGCCGGAACTCCTCGGTCGCGGCCCGCAGGTCGGCCTCGGCCAGGGGCTCGTCGTCGTCCAGGACCTCGTTCAGCAGCAGGCACTGCTCGACGATCTCGTCGTGGACCGTGCGGCCCTCGCGCGACCACTGCCGCAGCAGCGTCACCGCCTCGGGCAGCCGCAGCCGCACCCGGTCCACCGTGACCACGGTGAGCGCGCGGAGCGCGGCCTCGGGCGCCTCGGGGACGCGGCCCGCCCGGTCGTCCTGGATGTCGTACACGGGACAACGGTAGGAACCCGTGGTTGTCGGCCACTGGTTCCGATCTTGCAGGCCACTTGCGCGGGCCGGTCCCCTGGGGGGCGTCAGCTCCAGGCGAGCATCCGCAGCGGGTCCTCCAGCATGGACCCGACGTCCCGCAGGACGCGGGAGCCGAGCTCGCCGTCGATCACCCGGTGGTCGAACGACAGCGCCAGCGTGGTGACCTTGCGGACCGCGATCTGCCCGTCGACCACCCAGGGCATGTCCCTGATCTGGCCGAACGCGAGGATGGCCACCTCGCCGGGGTTGAGGATCGGAGTGCCCGCGTCGACGCCGAAGACGCCCACGTTGGTGATCGTGATCGTGCCGCCGGTCAGCTCCGCCGGCTGGCACCGCCCCGCCCGCGCGCGCTCGGTCAGCTCGGCCAGCGCCCGGGCCAGCTCGGGCAGCGACATGGCGTCGGCGTCCTTGACGTTCGGCACGATCAGCCCGCGCTCGGTGGCCGCCGCGACGCCGAGGTTCACGTAGTGCTTGACCACGATCTCCTCGTCGGTCCAGGTCGCGTTGGCCATGGGGTGCCGCCGTACGGCGGTCAGCAGCGCCTTGGCCACCAGCAGCAGCGGCGAGACCCTGACCTCGGCGAACTCGGGAAGCTGGCGCAGCCGGCGGACCGCCTCCATCGTCTCCGTCACGTCGATCTGGAGGAACTCCGTGACGTGCGGGGCGGTGAACGCGCTGGCCACCATCGCCTGGGCGGTGGCCTTCCTGACCCCCCGCACGGGGATGCGCTCCTCGCGCACGGCTCCCGCCGCCCGGGAGGGCGCCGCCGCGGGGACGGCGGCGGCTCCGACGGCCGCCTCGACGTCCGCGCGCGTGATCGAACCCTGCGGGCCGGTGCCGGTGAGGGCGGCCAGGTCCACGCCGAGGTCCTTGGCGAGCTTCCGCACGGGCGGCTTGGCCAGCACCCCGATCGTCCGCGTCGCCGGGGCCCGCGTCACGGAGGCCGCGGCCGTGCCGGGGGCGCCGGCCGGAACGGCGCTCGGCCCGCCGTTCGCCACGGCGGCCGGCGCAGCGGTGGGTGCGACGGCCGGGGCGGCGGGCGAGACCGGGGCCGGAGCGTCCGCGGAGTCCTTCCGGGGACGACGTTTCGTGCTGGACGCCTTGACGCCGTACCCCACCAGGACGGGCTGCCGCTTCTCCTGCTCCGGCGCCTGACCGGAGGGCGGCGGGGGCACCAGGTCCTCCGCCAGGCCGCCGGTGACCGGGACGTCCTCGTCCTCGCCGGTCTTGACCGCGATGATGGGCGACCCGACGTCCACCGTCTGGCCCTCGGCGGCCATCAGGGACGAGACGGTCCCCTCGAACGGGCACGGCAGCTCGACGACCGCCTTGGCCGTCTCGATCTCCACGATCGTCTGGTTGACCTTGACCGAGTCGCCGATGGCGACGTGCCACTTGACGATCTCGGCCTCGGTCAGGCCCTCGCCCACGTCGGGGAGCCTGAACTCACGCAGCATGAGGAAACCCCCCTCTCAGAAGGCGAACGAGCGGTCGACGGCGTCGAGCACCCGGTCCAGGTCGGGCAGGTAGTACTCCTCCAGACGGGACGGCGGGTACGGCGTGGAGAACCCGCCCACGCGCAGGACCGGAGCCTCCAGGTGGTAGAAGCAGGTCTCGCTGATCCGGGCGGCCAACTCGGCCCCGAAGCCGGTGAAGACGGGGGCCTCGTGGACCACCACGCACCGGCCGGTCCGCTGCACGGAGCCGACGAGCACGCGCATGTCGAGCGGGTTGAGCGAGCGCAGGTCGACGACCTCCAGGTCGCGCCCCTCCTCCTCGGCGGCGGCCGCGGCCTCCAGGCACGTCTTCACCATCGGCCCGTACGCGAAGAGGGTCAGGTCGCGGCCGGGCCGGACGATCCTGGCCCGGTCGAGCGGGAGGCCGGGCGCGGCGAGGTCGACCTCGGCCTTGTCCCAGTAGCGGCGCTTGGGCTCGAAGAAGATGACCGGGTCGTCGCAGCGGACGGCCTCCTGGATCATCGTGTACGCGTCGGCCGGGTTGGAGCAGGCCACCACCCGCAGGCCGCCCGTGTGGGTGAAGTGCGCCTCGGGCGACTCCGAGTGGTGCTCGACGGCGCCGATGCCGCCGCCGCACGGGATGCGGACGACGACCGGCAGCTTGAGCGCGCCGAGCGAGCGCAGCGGCATCTTGGCGAGCTGCGTGATGATCTGGTCGGCCGCCGGGAACACGAACCCGTCGAACTGGATCTCGCACACCGGCCGGTAGCCGCGCAGGGCCAGCCCGATGGCGGTGCCCACGATGCCCGACTCGGCGAGCGGCGTGTCGATCACGCGATCCTCGCCGAAGTCCTTCTGCAGGCCGTCCGTGACGCGGAAGACGCCGCCGAGCTTGCCGACGTCCTCTCCCATGACGAGGACCTTGGAGTCGTCCTCCATCGAGCGGCGCAGCCCCTCGTTGAGCGCCTTGGCGAGCGTCAGTGTCGTCATCGCTCGAACCCCGCGAGGTAGGTGAGGTACTGCTCGCGCTCCTCGTCGAGCAGCGCGTGCGCCCCCGAGTAGACGTGCTGGAAGATCGCCTCCGGCCGGGGGTCGGGCAGCGCGAGGCACCGGCTGCGCACGTCCTTGCCGAGGGCGTCGGCCTCGGCGTCGATCTTCTCGAAGAACTCCTGGTCGGCCAGCTGGTTCTTGAACAGGTAGGCCTTGACGCGCTCGATCGGGTCCTTGAGCTTCCACGCCTCCAGCTCGTCGGCGAGGCGGTAGCGGGTGGGGTCGTCGGACGTGGTGTGCGCGCCCATGCGGTAGGTGAACGCCTCGATCAGCGTCGGGCCCTGCCCCTCGCGCGCGTTCTGCAGCGCCCGCCGGGTGACCGCGAGACAGGCGAACACGTCGTTGCCGTCGACCCGGACGCCCGGGAAGCCGAAGCCGGACGCCCGCTTGTACAGCGGGATCTTCGACTGCTTCTCCAGGGGCTCGGAGATGGCCCACTGGTTGTTCTGGCAGAAGAACACGATCGGCGCGTTGAACACCGACGCCCAGATGAACGACTCGTTGACGTCGCCCTGGCTGGTGGCGCCGTCGCCGAAGTAGACGATCGTGGCGGCCTCGGCGCCGTCGCGCTGGATGCCCATGGCGTACCCGACCGCGTGCAGCGTCTGCGAGCCGATGACGATCGTGTACAGGTGGAAGTTGTGCTCCGCCGGATCCCAGCCGCCGTGGTTGACCCCCCGGAACAGGCCGAGGAGCTTGACGGGGTCGACGTCCCTGCACCAGGCCACGCCGTGCTCACGGTAGGTGGGGAAGGCCATGTCGGCGTCGGTGAGCGCCCGGCCCGAGCCGATCTGCGCCGCCTCCTGCCCGAGGAGCGAGGCCCAGATGCCCAGCTCGCCCTGCCGCTGGAGGGCGACCGCCTCCAGGTCGACGCGGCGGACCAGGACGAGGTCCCGGTAGAGGGAGCGGACCTCTTCCGCGGTCAGCTCGATGTCGTAGTCGGGGTGCTCGACCCGCTCACCCTCCGGGGTGAGCAGCTGTACGAGCTCCGGGGGTGCGTCAACACCGCGAGGGGCGTCGGCTGTCACGTGCCACTCCTGTGCGTCTTGGGCCGTCCACGTGTGGGGTCGCCACCGCCGGGAGGCCGGGTCGTCGCGCGCACGGCCACTGGGGTGGGCGGCCGTCCGCTTCTGCGGACATCGTGGCAGAGGTCACACCCCATCGCGCAAGTCTCCGCCATGAGCTCCACACCTTCCCGATTCCCGTACGGCCGTCGCCCACACTCTCTCAGGACCCGCGGCCACCCGACCCCTCGGGCACCAGACGTACCAGGTCGGCCTCCGGGGGCGGGGCGCGGGTCGTCGCGGCGCCCTCGCGGGCGGGCACTAGTCTTGAACGGAGTCAACCACCCACCTGGAGGAACATCGTGGCGCGCGTCATCGTCGACGTCATGCTCAAGCCGGAGATCCTCGACCCGCAGGGCCAGGCGATCGCCCGGGCGCTGCCGCGACTCGGCTTCTCCGGCGTGTCCGGCGTACGGCAGGGCAAGCGGTTCGAGCTGGAGCTGGACGGCCCGGCCGACGAGGCCGCCCTTTCGGACGTCCGAAAGATGGCCGAAACGCTGCTGGCCAACACGGTGATCGAGGACTTCTCGATCCGCGTCGAGGGCTGAGTGACCGATTTCACATCGGCCAAGAACTGACATAGCCGCATATAAGGGACATGGGGTTGCCCAAAACCCAGGTCAGTGACGTGTTCTAAATAACAGGCACGTGATTTTGCGGTTAGCCCTGATTCATAGGGGAAGCCTTCCTTGGTGACCTTCGACACCGGGGAGGGGTCCGGTGGATATTGAGTTCTCGCTGGCCATGCCAAGGGACGCGATCGGCATCCCGATGGTCCGCCGAGTCGTGGGCGACGCCCTGCGATCGCTCGGCGTGACCGAGGAATGCGTGTCGGACATCCTGCTGGCGACGTCCGAGGCCTGCGCCAACGCGGTGCGGCACGGCGGTCCCGCGAATCGGTACGAGGTCATGGCCACCATCGGCAACGGCCGCTGCGAGCTGCGCGTCGCCGACCGGGGGGAGGGGCTGCACACGATCCCCAGGCAGTACCCCCCGGGCGACGCCGAGAACGGCCGGGGAATTCTGATCATGCGGGCCGTCGTCGACGACGTCTCCTTCGACATCACCCCCGGCAGGGGCACCACGGTGCGGATGAGCAAGGAGCTCGACTGGGACGAGGACGCGATCGCCCACCATCTCACGCTCGACCGGCAGCTGGCCGCCGTCTGACCTCGGATGGCCCTCTGACCTCGGGCCGCTCCGCTTCCGGCGGGGCGGCCCATCTCATGGTTTCGATACCCTGAGGTGTACCGCCACAGACCGCCGTCCGGCCATGGACGGTGGCGTGCGCCTTGGAGGGAACACGTGAGCGAGCGGAGCTGGCTGCGCGACCGCGGCTTCGGGCCGGCAGGCGAGGAGGAGGCATGAGCGCCGCCCGGGTGGGCGTCGTCACCTTCCCCGGAACACTTGACGACCAGGACGCCGCGCGGGCCGTACGGCTGGCCGGCGCGCGGGCCGTGCCGCTGTGGCACGCCGACCACGACCTCAAGGGAGTCGACGCGGTCTTCCTACCCGGCGGCTTCTCCTACGGCGACTACCTGCGGTGCGGGGCGATCTCGCGGTTCGCGCCGCTGATGGGCGAGCTGATCCCCGCCGCACGTGCCGGGCTGCCGGTGCTCGGCACCTGCAACGGCTTCCAGATCCTCTGCGAGGCGCACCTGCTGCCCGGGGCGCTCACCCGCAACGAGGGCCTGCACTACATCTGCCGCGACCAGCGGCTGCGGGTCGAGACCGCGGCCACGGCGTGGACCACGGAGTTCACCGCCGGCCAGGAGATCGTGCTGCCGATCAAGCACGGCGAGGGCCGGTACGTCGCCGACGCCGCGACGCTGGAGGAGCTCGAGCGCGAGGGCCGGGTGGTCTTCCGCTACCTCGGCAACCCGAACGGCTCGCTCAACGACATCGCCGGGATCACCAACGAGTCCAGGACCGTCGTCGGCCTCATGCCCCATCCCGAGCACGCCGTCGAGGACCTCACCGGCGCGCCGAGCGTGGACGGGCGCGGCCTGTTCACCTCGATCCTCAAGAGGCTGGTGAACGCATGACCCTCGACACCGTCGGGCGCGCCGGTCAGACGCCGGACGAGCGGCAGCCGTACGCCGAGCTGGGCATGAAGGAGGACGAGTACCAGCGGGTGCGCGAGATCCTCGGCCGCCGGCCCACCAGCTCCGAGCTGGCCATCTACTCGGTCATGTGGAGCGAGCACTGCTCCTACAAGTCGTCCAAGGTGCACCTGCGGCAGTTCGGCACCAAGGCCCCCCACTCCGACGCGCTGCTCGTCGGCATGGGCGAGAACGCCGGCGTGGTCGACATCGGGGACGGCTGGGCGGCCACCTTCAAGATCGAGTCGCACAACCACCCGTCGTACGTCGAGCCGCACCAGGGCGCCGCGACCGGCGTCGGCGGCATCGTCCGCGACATCATGTCGATGGGCGCCCGCCCGGTGGCCGTGATGGACGCGCTGCGCTTCGGCGGGGCCGACCAGCCGGACACCCGCCGGGTGCTGCCCGGGGTCGTCGAGGGCATCAGCCACTACGGCAACTGCCTCGGCCTGCCCAACATCGGCGGCGAGGTCGCCTTCGACCCCTGCTACATCGGCAACCCGCTGGTCAACGCCCTGTGCGTGGGCCTGCTCCGCAAGGACCAGATCAAGCTCGCCACCGCCCCCGGCCCGGGCAACAAGGTCGTGCTGTTCGGCGCCCGCACCGGCGCCGACGGCATCGGCGGGGCCTCGGTGCTCGCGTCGGCCACGTTCGAGGACGAGTCGCAGGCCAAGCGGCCCGCCGTCCAGGTCGGCGACCCGTTCATGGAGAAGCTGCTGATCGAGTGCTGCCTGGAGCTCTACCAGGCGGACGTGGTCGTCGGCATCCAGGACCTCGGCGCGGCCGGCGTCTCCTGCGCGACGACCGAGCTGGCCGCCAAGGGCACCGGCGGCATGCGCGTCGACCTCAACCTCGTCCCGCTGCGCGACCCGACGCTGCGGCCCGAGGAGATCCTGATGAGCGAGTCGCAGGAGCGCATGATGGCGGTCGTCACGCCCGACGACATCCCCGCCTTCATGGCGATCTGCGAGAAGTGGGACGTCCCCGCCACCGTCATCGGCGAGGTGACCGACACCGGCCGCCTCGTCATGACGTGGGACGGCGAGGTGATCGTCGACATCCCGCCGGGAACGGCCGCCGACGACGGCCCGGTGTACGAGCGTCCGCTGCGGGAGCCCGCCGGGCAGGCCGCGCTGAACGCCGACGGGCCGGAGCGGCTGCCCCGCCCCGCGGACCTGCGGGAGACGCTGCTGACCCTGCTCGGCTCGCCGAACCTCGGCTCCAAGGAGTGGGTGACCTCCCAGTACGACCGGTACGTCCGGGGCAACACGGTCCTCGCCCAGCCGGCCGACGCGGGCATGCTGCGCATCTCGGAGGCCATGCCGGGGGCCCAGGAGACCACCCGCGGGATCGCGCTGGCCACCGACGGCAACGGCCGCTACGCCAAGCTCGACCCGTACACGGGGGCCCAGCTCGCGCTGGCCGAGGCGTACCGGAACGTCGCCGTCACCGGGGCGCGGCCGCTCGCCGTGACCAACTGCCTCAACTTCGGCTCGCCGGAGGACCCGGAGGTCATGTGGCAGTTCGGCGAGGCCGTCCGCGGCCTGGCGGACGCCTGCAGGACCCTGGGCGTGCCGGTGACCGGCGGCAACGTGTCCTTCTACAACCAGACCGGCTCGACCGCCATCCACCCGACGCCCGTCGTCGGCGTGCTCGGCGTGATCGACGACGTCGCCCGGCGGGTGCGGTCCGGCTTCACGGCGCCCGGGCTGCGCGTCGTCCTCCTGGGCGAGACCCGGGAGGAACTCGGCGGCTCGGAGTGGGCGCACGTCCTGCACGGCCACCTCGGCGGGCTGCCGCCGGAGGCCGACCTGCCTGCCGAGCGGGCGCTGGCGTCGGTCCTGGTCGCCGCCGCGGCCGACGGGCTGCTGGAGGGGTCCCACGACCTGTCCGACGGCGGGCTCGCCGTCGGCCTCGCCGAGGCCTGCCTCGCCCTGGGCGTGGGCTGCTCGGTGGCGCTGCCCGGCGAGGACGCCTTCGTCGGCCTGTTCAGCGAGTCGGCGGCCCGGGCGCTGGTGTGCGTGCGGCCCGAGGCGTTCGACGCGCTCGCCGAGCTGTGCCTGCGGCACGAGGTCCCCTGTTACGGCCTCGGCGCCACGGGCGGGGACTCACTCGCGGTCGAGGGCGTCCTGGAGATCCCCGTCGAGGAGCTGCGCGCCGCCCACACGGGCGCCCTGCCCGCGATCTTCGGCTGAGGCCGCGCACCTATCGGAGAACGACGAAGGCCCTTCCGGTAACCCCTCCGGAAGGGCCTTCGCTGTTCGCCGTACGCCAACGCCTCGTCGCGTACGGCGAGTTCGCGGGGCGCTGCCGGCGGAGCCCTCCGGCTCCACCGGCCACCCGAGCATGTGTGTCAGGCCGTCATGCAGATTACGTAGATGGTGCCGGTCGTGTTCTTGCCGCTGACCCTCCAGCCGGTCGCCTTGCCGTTGACCAGGTACGGGGCGCTCGCGGTGATCTGGGGGGCGTTGCCGTTGGCGACGTAGCCGCCACCCGTGGCGATCTTCCCGGTGCCGCACGACAGGGTCTCGGTGCCGCCGTTGCCCGGCAGGTTGAAGCTGTCGGACAGGGTGGTGACCGTCGCCGAACCCGCCGGGCCGGCCGGGCCCTGCGGTCCGGCGGGACCCTGCTTGCCGTCGTCACCCTTCAGGCCCTGCGGGCCGGCCGGGCCGCGCTCGCCCTGCTCGCCCTTCGGGCCCTGCGGTCCGGTGGCGCCGGTCTTGCCGTCGTCGCCCTTCGGACCCTGAAGACCCTGCGGGCCGGCCGGACCGCGCTCGCCCTGCTCGCCCTTGGCGCCCGCGGGACCGGTCTCACCCTTGGGTCCCTGCTCGCCCTTCGGGCCCTGCGCGCCGGTGTCGCCCTTCGGGCCCTGCGGACCGGCCGGGCCGGTCGCGCCCGTGGCGCCCTTGGGACCCTGCGGACCGGTCCTCCCCTGCAGGCCCTGCGGGCCCTGCTGGCCGGTCGCGCCCTGCAGGCCCGTGTGCCCCTGCGGACCGGTCTGGTTCCACGACACCTTGTACTCCGTCGGCTTGCACGTGGTGGTCACGCCGACCAGACGCACGTACCGCGTCGACTTGTTCACGCAGGCGTAGAAGACCGTGCCGCTCGCCGACGAGGCGGTCGCCGCACCGCCCAGCACGAGCAACGATCCGACCACGGCACCCGCCGTCACAAGACCGACGGTGCGCCCGCCCGGCAACCTGATAGCCACGGGATATCCCTTTCTTAAGCACAGAGGTGCGTGATGCGAATGAAAGACATGTGATTCACGCGCCACGGAACCGGACGGTTGGCGGACGAAACATCACGTATACGCATCGGGTCTGCGAGTAATCCTGCGTAGTCAAGGAATGGCCCGCGTACGGCAGCATCGGCATAATCAGCGCGCAGGCAGGCCGAGCGACCTGTGGAGGAGACCGTGTCCCCCGTACCCCCCGGGCCGTCAGTGCCTCCGGTTCCCCCGGAGACGAGCCGTCCCCCGGCGGCCCCCGCCGCCGCTCCCGCGCGTCCCGGTGCGGCCCCGCCACCCGGGCCGTACCTCCCGCCCGCGACCCAGCCCGTACGGGGCGTCGTGTGGGCCGTGCACCTGGCCCTGCCGCTGCTCGGCCTGTGGCTGCTGCTCGCCCACCCCGGCATCGACGTGCAGTGGCACGACAACCTCGGCCACTTCTGGCTGATCCTCGTCGTCGCCGGGGTCAACGTCGTGCTCGGGGCGCTCATCGGGCGGGCGTCGGCGCGGCGGCGCGACGCCCGCCTGCTGCTCGTCTCGCTGGTCTTCCTCACCAGCGCCGGGTTCTTCCTCCTCCACGGCCTGTCCACGCCGCAGGTGTTCCATCCCACGGGCACGGTGGGGTTCGACCTCGCCCAGCCGGTGGGCCTGGCGATCGCCTCGGTGTTCGCCTTCGTGTCCGCGCTCCCGCTCAACGAGCGCGCCGCCGCCGCGGTGCTGCGTGCCCAGGCGCCGCTCAGGGCCGGGCTCGGCCTCGTCCTGGTCGCCTGGGGCGTCGCCTCGCTGGTGCCCCCGCTCAGCGAGCCGCTCCCGCCCCACGGCACCGGGCTCGGCCTGTTCGCCCTGGTGGGCGTCGCCCTGTACGTCGTGGCGGCCGTCATGATGTTCCGGCTGCACCGCAGGCGCCCGGCGGCCGTGCTGATCAGCCTCATCACGGCGTACGCGCTGCTCGCGGAGGCCATGCTCGCGGGGATGTCCCACCGCAACTGGCACCTGTCGTGGTGGGAGTGGCACCTGCTGCTGACCGTCGCCTTCCTGTTCGTGGCCTACAGCGCGTACCTCCAGTTCCGGCGCGAGGGCGCGGCCGGCGGGCTGTTCGACGCCGTGGCTCTGTCGGCCACCGCGCGACGCATCCAGGCCGACTACGAGCGCGCGCTGGAGGAACTCGTCGCCCACCTGCGCGGCGGCACCCGATCGGGAGCGCCGATCAGCACCCGCCTGGCCGGGCGTTTCCGGCTCACCGAGGGGCAGGCGGCCGTCCTCGACCGGGCCGGCGCGGCGCTCGCCGCCGAGCGGGACCTGTCGGAGCGGCTGGGCGCGCTGGTCGACGTCGGCCGCCAGGCCCGGGTGGGCCTGCCCGAGGCCGACCTGCTGTCCGCCGCCCTCGGCCGGGTGCGCCGCGCGTACGGCGACGTACGGCTGGCCCTGGTGCGGGGCGGCCGCCTCGTCCCGTACGACGGACCGGCGGGCGGCTTCCCGGACGCGCGGGAGCTGGACGAGGGGCGGGTCGTCGCCGCGGACGGCCGCGTGGTCCACCCGCTGACGGTCAAGGGACGGCTCGCCGGGGCCCTGTCGGTCCCTGTGGGCGTGACGGCCCAGGACGAGGCGCTGGCGGCCACGCTGGCCGGCCAGATGTCGATCGCGCTGGAGAACGCCCGCCTCTACCAGGAGATCGAGACGCTGTTCCGCCAGTACATGTCCCCCGACGTGGCGAACGGCCTGCTCGCCGACCCCGACCAGGCGGCGCTCGGCGGCAGCCTCACCGAGGTGACGGCCCTGTTCGCCGACCTGAGGGGGTTCACCACGTTCTCCGAGCGGGTCTCCCCCGGCGAGATCGTCGAGATGCTCAACCGCTACCACACGGCGGCCGTGCCGTGCGTCCTCGGCAACGGCGGCACGATCGTGCAGTTCGTCGGCGACGCGATGCTCGCGCTCTTCAACGCCCCCGCCCAGCAGCCCGACCACGCGGCCCGGGCCGCGCAGGCGGCGCTGGAGCTTCAGGAGGCCGCGGCGCGCGTGTCGCGGGAGGTGGTCGCCGAGCAGGCGGCGGGCCGCCTGTCCCGGGTGGAGTGGCCCGCCTTCCGGGTGGGCGTGAACACCGGGCCGGCCCTCGTGGGCAACATCGGCAGCCCGGAGTTCCGCGGGTTCAACGCGATGGGCGACGCCGTCAACGTCGCCGCCCGCCTGCAGGCCCTGGCCGAGCCGGGCACGGTGGTCATCGGCCAGAGCACCCGCGACCTGATCGGGCCGGCCCGGGTCGTGTCGCTCGGCGACCTCAGCCTGAAGGGCAAGGAGAACACGGTCCACGCGTACCGCCTGGTGGCGCTGGGCTGATCCGCGAGCCGGGCCGCCGGGGTGCGAAACGCGCTTTACGGGCGGCGGCCCGGAGGCCAACACTGGGCACGCACCAGTCGCGATCGGGAGGTACGGGGTGACCACCAGGCCGGAACCCGGCGAGTTCCTCGCCCTGCTGACGCCGGAGGAGGCGGCCGACCTGCGGACGGCCGGCCGTACCCGCCGGTGGGAGCGCGGGGCGACCGTGATGAACGAGGGCGAGACCGGAGACTGGGTCCTCGTGCTGACCTCCGGACGCGTCAAGGTGTCGTCGCACACCGCGGGCGGCACCGAGGTCGTACTGGCCGTACGCGGGCCCGGCGCGCTCCTCGGCGACATGTCGGCCCTCGACGGCGATCCGCGGTCGGGGACGGTCACCGCCCTCGAGCCCATCGAGGGCCTCGTCGTGCACGACTTCTCCGGCTTCCTGAACGAGCACGGCCGGGTCGCGGTCATGCTCATGCGGCTGATCGTCGGCAGGCTCCGGGACGCCGACCGCAAGCGGGTGGAGTACGGCGCGTTCGACACCACGGGCCGCGTCGCGACCCGGCTGGTGGAGCTCGCCGAGCGGTACGGCGAGCAGACGAGCGCGGGCGTGCGGGTGGCGCTCCCGCTGTCCCAGGACGAGCTCGCGGGGTGGACCGGAGCCTCCCGGGAGGCCGTGAGCAAGGCGCTGCGGACGCTGCGCGACCGCGGGCTCATCGAGACCGGCCGCCGCCGGGTGATCGTCTACGACCTGGACGGCCTGCGCAAGCGGGCCCGCTGACCCCCCCGGCCGGCCCTCCCCGCCCCTGACCCCGGGCCCGCTGACCCCTGACCCCTGATCCCAGGGCCCGCGATCCCCGGCCACGGCACGGCCGGACCCCTGTTCCGCGGGCCCGGCCGTTCCGGCGCGGCCCGCCGGCCTGGGGCGTCGCGAAGCAGGCCGACCCTCGGGATCATCCGGACGTACGGCGTACGTCACAATCGACGGCATGGCCGACGCCCTCCTGGAATCCGGCTCCCCCGATCGCACCGCCGTCCTCCGGTACGCCTGGCGGGTCTGCTCGGTCACCGGGCTCGGTCTCGTGCTCATCGGCGTCAGCTCCAGCACGCTCAACGTGGCCCTGCCCGCTGTCGTCCGGCACTTCGACGCGGGGCCGCTGGCGTCCGGCTGGGTGCTGCTGGCCCACCTGCTGGTGAGCACGGCCACGCTGGTCTTCTTCGGCCGGGTGGCCGACCTGCTCGGCAGGCGGGAGATCTACCTGCTCGGCTTCGCCCTCTTCACGACCGCGTCGCTGCTCGCCGGGCTGGCGCCGGGCATCGGCGTGGTCATCGCCATGCGGGCGCTGCAGGGCCTCGGCGCGGCCATGATCCTGGCGAACGGCACGGTCATCATCACGGACGCCTTCCCGCCCGACCGGCTCAGCCAGGGGATGGGCGTCTACATGGCGACGCTGTCGGTGGCCCAGCTCGCCGGGCCGACGCTCGGCGGCCTGATCGCCGAGACGCTGGGCTGGCGCTGGATCTTCTGGATCAACGTGCCCGCCGGCCTGGCCGCCCTCGTCTGGGGCGCCGCCGTGCTCAGGAGGACCCCGGCCGGCCCGCGGCAGCCCGTGGACGCGCTGGGGAACCTCGTCGTGTTCGCCGCGCTGTCGGCGGCGCTCATCGCGATCAGCCAGGGCGAGCCGTTCGCCGGCGTCCTGGCTCTCGCGCTCGGCCCCCTCCTCCTGGTGATCGAGCGCCGGGCCCGCAACCCGGTGCTCAACCTGGCCCTGTTCGGGGGTCGCATGCTGGTCTTCGCCAACCTGGCCTCGTTCGGCAACGCGCTCGCGCGGTCGTCGCTGATCCTGCTGGCCGGGCTCTACTTCCAGGCGGCCCGCGGGGTCGACGCGCTGGCGGCCGGCGTGGGCGTCCTGCCGGTGCCGATCGGCATGACGATCGCCTCCCCCATCGCGGGCGCCCTCGGCCGCCGCGTCTCGCCGTACGCGCTGTCGGTGGGCGGGTGCCTGCTCACGGCGGGCGGGCTGCTGGTCCTCACGCTGTCGGCCGGCCCGGCAACGCCGTACTGGGTCGTGGGGACCGGGCTGTTCGTCGCGGGCTGCGGCAGCGGGACCTTCCTGACCGGCAACACCACGCAGGTCATGACCGCGCTGCCACCGGGCACGCTGGGCGTGGTCAACGGCTTCCGCGTCATGATCATGAACATCGGGGTCGTCCTCAGCGTGGCCACCACGCTGACCGTGCTGACCGGCGCGGTCCCGCCGGGGCTGCGCGGCCAGGTCTACGCGGGGACGCTCTCGCGGGTGTCCCCGGTCGCGCTGGAACAGCTCATGGCCGGCTTCCGGCGGACCTACCTCGTGCTGTTCGCGGTCGCCGTGCTGGGAGTCCTGTTCGCCGCCATGGCCTCCACACCGCCCATGAGCAGGTCGACGCCGAAGGCGTAGTACCGGTCCACGTCGGGCTCCTCGGTGATGGTGGCCGCGAAGGCGACCATGCAGGGGAACCGGTCGGGCGGCAGCGCCTCCAGCATGAGCCGCTTCTGCCTGCGCCACTCGGCCGCCTCGGCGGGCGTGAACTGCACGGGACATCCCGGCTCTGCCTTGACCAGCGAGAGCGTGCCGTGCAGGAGGTACGACGAGACGAAGTACGCCTCGCTCAGCCCGAAGCCGGCCCGGGTCAGCAGGTCGAGGGCGGCCTCGGTGGCCCGGACGAAACTGGGCACCGCCTCCTTCTCGATCAGCGGGAAGATGTCCGCCAGCGGCGGATGCCGGCGCAGCACCCGCACGAGCGCCTCGATCATCCCGCGCAGCCGCACCGCCCACGGGTCCTCGGGGTCGATCGCCGGCGTCACCTCGGCAAGCACGTGGTCGGCCACGCCCTGGAGCAGCTGGTCCTTGTTCTTGAAGTGCCAGTAGAGGGCCATCGGCGTGACCCCCAGCTCCTGGGCCAGCCGTCTGATCGTCACGGCCTCGAGCCCCTGGGCGTCCGCGAGCGCGATCGCCTTCTCCACCACGGCCTGGCGGGTCAGCCTGTCCGCATTACCCATGGCTTCCGCTCCTCGTTCCCTCCGGGGACTTGACAACTATACGCCGTACAAGGTCTCCTATGCACCGTACATGTACGCCGTACATGTACCTCGTACAAGAGGAGAGCTGATGATGGGCAGATGGTGGGCGCTCGTCGCGGTGTCGCTCGCGACCTTCATGACCTACTTGGACAACAACGTCGTCAACGTGGCGCTGCCGACGATCCAGAGGGACCTCGGGCTGTCGATCTCCGGCCTTGAGTGGATCGTGAGCGCGTACATCCTGGTGTTCGCCGGCCTGCTGCTCGTGGGCGGCCGGATCGCGGACGTGTTCGGGGCGCGGACCGCGTTCTTCGCCGGGCTTGCGGTCTTCACGCTGTCGTCGGTGGCGGCCGGGCTGTCGGGCGGGCAGGAGGCGCTCATCGCCGCCCGGGCCCTCCAGGGCGTCGGCGCGGCGCTGCTGACGCCGTCGTCGCTGGCCCTGCTGCCGAAGATCTTCCCCGACCCGCGCGAGCGGGGGACGGCCGTCGGCGTCTGGAGCGCGGTGGGCGCGCTCGCGCTCGCCATCGGCCCGCTCACCGGCGGCGTCCTCAGCGAGAACGCCGACTGGGGCTGGATCTTCCTGATCAACGCCCCGATCGGCGTGATCACCGCGATCGTCGGGCTGCGGTCGATCCGGGTGCGGCGCGACGCGGGGGCTCGCGCCGGGCTCGACCTCCCCGGACTCGCGTCCTCCGCGGTGGCCCTGTTCGCGCTGACGTACGCGCTGATCGAGGGCGCGTCCCGCGGCTGGACCTCTCCGGTGATCCTCGGCTCGTTCGCGCTCGCCGCGGTGGCCGCGGCCGCGTTCGGCGTCGTCGAGTCCCGGGTGGCGCAGCCGATGATCGACCTCACGCTCTTCCGCGAGCGCGTCTTCAGCGGCGGCCTGCTGTCGATGGGCCTGTGGGCCTTCGGGGTGTTCGGGATCTACTTCTTCACGGCCATCTACCTGCAGAGCGCGCTCGGGTTCAGCCCCACGGCCGCGGGCGCGGGCTTCGTGCCGATGGCGCTGCTCACGGCCGTGCTCGCCACGCTGTCGCCGCGGATCGCCGAGCGGTTCGGCAGCGGCCGCACGGTCGCCGTGGGCCTCGGCCTGATGGCGGTCGCCGTCGGCGGCCTGTCGGGCGCCGGTGAGGGCAGCGGCTACCTCGACCTGCTCCCCTGGTTCCTCCTGTACGGCGCGGGCGCCGGCCTGCTCGTCCCGCTGACCAACGTCGTGCTGGGCGCGATGCCGGCGGCCAGGGCCGGGGTCGCCTCCGGCGTGCTGAACGTCTCGCGCGAGGTCTTCGGGCTCCTCGGCATCACGATCCTCGGCGCGATCATGAGCGCCCGCGAGAGCGCGGTGGCCGGCCCTCCCATGCACCGGTTCCTCGAGGCGTACCAGTTCACGCTGCTGGTGGCGGCGGCCATCATGCTCGTGGGCGTCCCGGTCAGCCTCTTCTCGCTGCGCCGCGCCGGGACGGCGGCCGCGCCCGCCGCGTCCCCCGCCGCCGAGCCCGCCCTCGCCGAGCCGATCGCCTGAGGGGACACAATGGGCGGGTGCCGCCACGCAGACTGGACCCCGGGAAGGTGAGGGACGCGCTGGACGCCCAGCTCGTCGAGTTGGACAGCCCGCCGTTCGACGGCCCCGACAGCGCCGCGGCGGACGCCTGCGTCCGCGCGGTGCTCGCGGCCTACGACGCCGGCCTGACGCCGGTCCGCGAGGCCGCCAGGGCCGCCGTACGGCACCTGCTGGAGGAGCTGGCGGCTCTGGCGCCCGGCCGCTCGGTGGAGGTGCGCGTCCCTCCCTACGCGGCGGTGCAGTGCGTGGAGGGGCCCCGGCACACCAGGGGAACCCCGCCCAACGTCGTCGAGACCGACCCCCGCACCTGGCTGGAGCTGGCCACCGGCCGTCTCACCTGGGCCGGCGCCACCGCCGCGGGGAAGATCTCCGCCAGCGGCTCCCGCGCCGACGTCTCGGAGTGGCTGCCGCTCCGGTGACGCGGTCTCAGGGGCCGCCGAGTTTGCCCTCCAGGCACCGCTGCGCCGCCTCCTTCGTGGGGTAGCGGACGGGGTCGAGGCATTCGCCGAGGTTCCTGGACTGGTACCAGTTGTAGATCAGGACCCCCAGCACCACCGCGAGGACCAGGGTCAGCACGCTCAGCACGAGCCCGGCGACGGCCCGGCCGCGATTGGAGTTCCGGGCGATGGCGATCGCCCCGAGGACGGCCCCCACCACCGCGACCAGCGTCCCCACGCCGCACACGAACAGCAGCACGAAGGCGCAGACGCCCAGCACGAGCGACGCCGTGCCGAGCCCGCCGCCCGTGGGGGGCGGAGGCGGCCAGCCCACCCCCCGGGCCGTCCCGGGCGGCGGCGGGGGCATCTCCCCGTACGGCGGCTGTCCGTACGGGCCCGGAGGCCCCTGAGGGCCTTGGGGGCCCTGGCCGTACGGCGGCGGCGTCTGTCCCTCCGGCCCCGGGCCGTACGGCGGCGGCGTGGGTCCTCCCGGCCTCGGGCCGTACGGGCCGGAGGGCTCCTCATGAGGGCCGCCCTCACCGGGCGCGGGCCCCTCGTGCGGCTCGCGGGGCCGGTCGGGGTCGTCGGGTGTCGCCACGGTGGTCACTCCCGTACCTGAATATCGGGCATGCCGGAAGGCCCAGACTCTCCCGTGAACCCCCGCCTGAGCAGGGGCGACACGGTAAAGAGCGGTCGATCGTTTCGGTGCCGTCCGGGCATGGGGGGGTTCGAGCAGCGGCGATGCCCAAATAGACTCAGGTACGTGTTGAAGGGCGACGGCCGGCTGGGCCATGACCTCGACCCTCAGGACCGCGGACCTCAGGACGCCTGTGGCGTCTTCGGCGTCTGGGCTCCTGGGGAGGACGTCTCCAAACTCACCTACTACGGCCTCTACGCGCTGCAGCACCGCGGGCAGGAGTCCGCGGGCATCGCGGTCAGCGAGGGCAGCCGCATCCTCGTCTACAAGGACATGGGCCTGGTGGCCCAGGTCTTCGACGAGTCGATCCTCGGCACCCTGCGCGGGCACCTGTCGATCGGGCACTGCCGCTACTCCACGACGGGATCGAGCGTCTGGGAGAACGCGCAGCCCACGCTGAGCTCGACCGACGGCGGCGGGCTGGCGCTCGCCCACAACGGCAACCTCATCAACACGGCGCAGCTCGCCGAGCGGCTGGCCCCCGGCGCGATCCGGGCGACCACCGACACCGAGGTGCTCACCGCCCTGCTCGCGCAGGACGCCACGCGCCCGGTGGACGACGTCGCGGCCGAGCTGCTGCCCGAGGTCAAGGGCGCCTACTCGCTCGTCTGGATGAACGAGACGACCCTGTTCGCGGCCCGCGACCCCCAGGGCATCCGCCCGCTCGTGCTGGGCCGGCTGGAGCGCGGCTGGGTGGTCGCGTCCGAGACCGCCGCCCTCGACATCGTCGGCGCGTCGGTGATCCGCGAGATCGAGCCGGGCGAGCTGCTCACGATCGACGAGCGGGGCGTCCGCTCGCGCCGGTTCGCCGAGGCCAACCCCAAGGGCTGCCTGTTCGAGTACGTCTACCTGGCCCGTCCCGACACGACCATCGCCGGCCGCGGCGTGCAGTCCACGCGGGTCGAGGTCGGCCGCGAGCTCGCGCGCGAGCACCCCGTGGACGCCGACCTCGTCATCCCCACGCCCGAGTCCGGCACGCCCGCCGCCATCGGCTACGCCGAGCAGAGCGGCATCCCGTACGGCCAGGGCCTGGTGAAGAACTCCTACGTCGGCCGGACCTTCATCCAGCCGTCCCAGACCATCCGGCAGCTCGGCATCCGCCTCAAGCTCAACCCGCTGCGCGAGGTCATCGAGGGCAAGCGGCTGGTCGTCGTCGACGACTCCATCGTCCGCGGCAACACCCAGCGGGCCATCGTGAAGATGCTGCGCGAGGCGGGCGCCATTGAGGTCCACGTGCGGATCTCCTCGCCGCCGGTCGCCTGGCCCTGCTTCTACGGCATCGACTTCGCCACCCGCGCCGAGCTGATCGCCGGGTCCCTGTCGGTCGAGGAGATCCGCTCCTCGCTCGGCGCCGACTCCCTCGGGTACATCTCCATCGAGGGGCTGACCCGGGCCACCACGCTGCCGGCCGACCGGCTCTGCCGGGCGTGCTTCGACGGGCGGTACCCGATCCCGATCGAGGACGACCGCGTGGGCAAGTTCGTCCTGGAGGCCCGGCGATGACGAGCTACGCCGCCGCCGGCGTGGACATCGAGGCCGGTGACCGCGCGGTCGAGCTGATGAAGACGCGCGTCGCCCGCTCGCGCCGCCCCGAGGTGCTCGACGACGCCAGCGGCTTCGCCGGGCTCTTCGACGCCTCGGCGTTCCTGCGCTACAAGCGGCCGCTGCTGGCGACCAGCACCGACGGCGTCGGCACGAAGGTCATGCTGGCCCAGCGTCTCGGAAAGCACGACACCATCGGCATCGACCTGGTCGGGATGGTCGTCGACGACCTCGTGGTGTGCGGGGCCGAGCCGCTGTTCATGACCGACTACATCGCCTGCGGCAAGGTCGTCCCCGAGCGGATCGCCGACATCGTCGGCGGCGTGGCCGAGGGCTGCCGCCTCGCCGGGTGCGCGCTCGTGGGCGGCGAGACCGCCGAGCACCCCGGAGCCATGGGCCCGGACGAGTACGACCTAGCGGGCGCCGGCACCGGCGTCGTCGAGGCGTCCGAGATGCTCGGGCCGCACCGGGTCACGCCGGGGGACATCGTGCTGGGGCTGGCCTCCAGCGGGATCCACTCGAACGGATACTCCCTGGTCAGGCACATCGTGGCGACGGCCGGACTCGACCTGGAGCAGGACGTGCCCGAGCTCGGCCGCACGCTGGGCGAGGAGCTGCTGGAGCCGACCCGCGTCTACTCGCTCGACTGCCTGGCGCTCGCCCGGGAGACCGAGGTCCACGCGATGGCCCACATCACCGGCGGCGGGCTCGCGGCCAACCTGGCCCGTTCGCTCCCTCCGACCGCCGACGCCCTGCTCGACCGGGACTCCTGGACGCCTCCGCCGATCTTCCAGGTCCTGGCGGGGCACGGCGGCGTGCCGCAGGAGGAGATGGACCGCACCTTCAACCTGGGCGTGGGCATGTGCGCCATCGTGTCCGAGGCCGACGCCGACCGGGCGCTCGCGCTGCTGGAGGAGCGGAACGTGCCCGCGTGGGTGCTCGGGCAGATCGTCCCCGGCACCGGCCGGGCCGTCTTCCGGTAGGGACCCCGCCCGGCGCCGGGCGGGCTGTCCGGCGACGAGCGGGGTCGCGCGGCTCGCCGGAGAAACACCACCAGGCGCTCCGGCCCTGCCGGAACGCCTGGACGGTTGGGACATGACGACCATCCGGCCGGGCTGTGGACCCGCCGGAGACGGTCATCAGGTGATCAGGAACGGATCAACGTCGCCCGTGACGGTCGCTCTCGCCATCGTCGTCGTCATCGACGGCGTAGTCGGCGTAGCGATCAGCCAACTCTTCGTAAGGGTCATGCTCGTCGTTGTGGCCGGAATCGTCCTCGTCCACGACTCCGAGCTCCGCGCGCAGGCGCTCAAGATCTGTGCCGCCGCTGTTGTACTTCAGCTGGCGGGCGACCTTGACCTGCTTGGCCTTGGCTCGGCCGCGCCCCATTGGCTCGACCCCCTCATGCGGGGTCGTGCCCGACCCCTCGTCACTAACGCACCGCGCACCGACGCCACCTGACTTCAGGCGTCAGTCTCTCGTTCGCCTATTACCGTACCTGGTTTGTGCGCCGCTCGGTACGTCGTACGAGCGGCGCCGGTCAGCGCCGAAGCCAAATACCCCTTAGCCGACCGACTTCCGACATTCTGCGCTCTGCCAGCCTATCCGCTGCCGCCCCCGGAGGGACGCCTTCCTCCTCGGCCATCTCGAAGATCTTCGCGGTGGTGTCGAAGATCTTGGCGGCCCGCGCCCGGGCCCTGGCCATGTCGAACCCCTCGATCTCGTCCGCCACCTGGATGACCCCGCCGGAGTTGACCACGTAGTCGGGAGCGTAGAGGATGCCGCGCTCCGCGAGCTGCTTCTCGACGCCGGAATGGGCGAGCTGGTTGTTCGCGCCACCACAGATGATCTTGGCCTTGAGCCGGGGGACGGTGACGTCGTCGAGCGCGCCCCCCAGCGCGCAGGGGGCGTAGACGTCCAGGTCGGACGCCGACAGCGTCGCCGCGTCGGCCACCACGTGGACCCCGGGGTGCCGCCGCGCCACCCGCTCGACCGCGCCCTCGTTCACGTCGCAGATCACGACCTCGGCGCCGTCCTCGATCAGGTGGTCGACCAGGCGGTGGCCGACCTTGCCGACCCCCTCGACCCCGACCCGGCGGCCGCCGAGGGAGGGCGTGCCGTACACGTGCCGGGCCGCGGCCCGCATGCCCTGGTACACGCCGAAGGCCGTGAGGATGGAGGAGTCGCCGGCGCCGCCGTGCTCCGGGGTCCGCCCCGTGACGTAGGAGCACTCCCGGGCGACGACGTCCATGTCCTCGCTGTAGGTGCCCACGTCGCAGGCGGTGTAGTAGCGGCCGCCCAGCGACTGGACGAACCGGCCGTACGCCCGCAGCAGGGCCTCGCTCTTGACGGTCGCGGGGTCGCCGACGATCACGGCCTTCGCGCCGCCGAGGTCGAGCCCGGCCAGCGCGTTCTTGTACGCCATCGCCCTGGAGAGGTTGAGGACGTCGGCGAGCGCGGCCTGCTCGCTCGCATAGGGGTAGAACCGGGTACCGCCGAGGCCGGGCCCGAGGGCGGTGCTGTAGATCGCGATGATCGCGTACAGGCCGCTGGGCTCGTCGGCGCAGAACACGACCTGCTCGTGCCTGCCCGGATGGACGGGGTTCGCGTCGCTTCCTGGGCTGGGGTCCTTGTGGGAGAGCCCGAAGACGTCGGTCACGGTGGTGACTCCTGGTCGTCTCTGGTCGCCGCCTCGTTGCGACGACTCCCTCCCAGCTTAGCCAGCCCATGGCAAAACGATCTTGGAAAGCGCGCCCGGTGCTGCACAGGCCCGCGGCGGCGTGGCACGATTCTGGTGTGCTCCCCTACGCCGCCTATCTCCGTGTGTACGAGCCGCTGACCGCTTTCACCCCTCAGGACCGGGCGCGGTGGGCCCGGTACGCCGAGTCCCGCGACCGCCCCCGGCGGGCCGGCGCGCTGGAGGTCGAACACGGCGAGTCGGTCCGCCGGCTGCTGTCCGTGCCACCACTGCCCGCGCCCGAGCGGGAGAGCCCGAACGCCTACCTGCGCCGCGTCGAGGACACGCTCTACGTCTGCCCCTGGCAGAGCAGGCTGCGGTCGTGGCTCGCGTTCACGACGTTCCGGGGGAGCGTGCCGGTCAAGCTCGCCCACCGGTTCGTGCCGCAGGCCATCGCCGAGCAGACCGCCGACGACTTCGACCGGTTCAAGCGCGGGGAGCCCTCGCTGCGCACCCACATCAGGACGAGCACCTGGCAGGTCCCCACCTCGTGGTTCGTCCCCTTCGACTCGGCGGAGCGGTGGCTCGTGCTGGGCGCGGAGGAGTCGGCTGAACACGCCGCCCCGACCACGACCGCGCCGCCGCGCAACATGCTCTACGTCACCTCGATGGCCCAGGCGCGCCGCCGGGTGGCCCGGGCCCTCGTCGTGATCCGCCGCCACGTGGGCCAGGTGTCCACCCTCGGCGAGGTCGAGGAGGTGGGCCGCTGGCTGGAGGAGTTCCACCCCCACTCGCTGGTGGAGCTCGACTACGGCGGCCTCGTCCACCTCATGGACGACCAGACCCTGCAGGGCGACCAGTCCGTGGCGGAGGTGTCGACCGCCCTCGCGAGTTTGGACAAAGGTCAGGAAGAACTTGCCTACGCGATGTACCAGCGCGTCATCCTCCGCTGGAGATCAGTGAAGGCCCTCGAAACGGCAAACTGAGCGTAATCGCCAGTCTCTGACCTGCAGTTTCTGGTCAAGGGATGTTCGATCTCACATCTACGAACTGAGTAGTTTGCCGTTTTCACTGCGATACCACGAAACGTGTCGCTAGAATCACCCAGCGTGACATCAACATGTGGTCGAGACGTTGCGCCCCAAGGGCTCGCCAATCGCACTACGTGGCTGTATGGTCACATCGGGTGATGCCGCAAATGATCCTAGAAACCGCACGTTTTTGATCATTGAGGACATCCGTGACAAGCGCCAGACAAGTCGCAAGGATCGCTCTCGGCGGTCCACACGGAGGAGAGGCCGCACAAATGTCAGCTCGTACACCCGAGGCCGAGCCACTGCTCACCCCGGCGGAGGTCGCCACGATGTTCCGGGTCGACCCCAAGACCGTCACTCGGTGGGCGAAGGCCGGCAAGTTGACGTCCATCCGCACGCTCGGGGGGCACCGGCGCTACCGGGAGACCGAGGTCCGGGCGCTGCTGGCGGGCATACCGCAGCAGCGGTCGGAGTAGGACGGGGAGCGTCGCCGCACCAGGGGGGAAGTACCGGCGCGCTCGCGTCGCCATGGATGTGAGCGCGTCCGCCACAGTCCCGTGACCGCCATGGGTCACGGGACGATATGGGGCCGGCGCCGCCCGCCCGGCGCCTCCCCGCCGCCCCGGTGCGCGCTCCCCAGCGGCGAGTCCGTCCGGCGCAGCAAGCAGGTCCTGCCCGGCGACACCGCCCGGCGCCACCCCGGAGCAGCACCCCCTGCCCGGCACGTCCGCCGTCCCGGCACGTACCGTGACCGTGATCCGCCGCCGGACTCCGCGTGACCGTCGCCGCCACGGCGCCCGTTCCCTCACCTGCCATCCGTTCCCTCACGTGGGCGCCGCCGCTCGGGCAGGGATCGTGGCCCGCCACGCGACTCCGCTCAGCCGTCCGGCCCGGTCCCCCGCTGCGTTCCGCCACGTGCCCCCCGTTCAGGTTCGCCGATGACCGTCACCCGCATCGGGCCGCGGCCCGTACGCCGTGCAGCCGGACGGGCGTCATCCGTCCAGGAGCGTGTGCGCCAGGCGCTCCACCTCGTCGTCGTGCCCGGCCGCCACCCGCAGCAGGGCGGCCATCTGCTCCACCAGCAGGCGTTCGAGCTCCGCCCGCTCCATGTCGCGGTGCTCCAGCCAGTCGAGGCCCGCCGTCTCCACCGAGGCGATCCACGACCGCAGCGTGGTGCGGAGCACCGGCCCTGGGTCGGTCACCCGCATCTCGTTCATGATCAGGTGCAGCATCCGCCGCCGCACGCCGTCCACGATCTCGCCGATCTCACCGGCGCGGTTGGCGGGCCCGCCCCTGAGCAGGGCGGCGAACCCGGCCGCGTGCTCCTCCACGAAATCGAAGTAGCGGCGCAGCCCGCGGGCGAGCTCCTCCATGGGCCGTCCGCCGCCCTGGGGCTGCAGCCGGGCCTCCAGCTCCTCGGCCGCGCTGCGCAACGCGGCCACGTACAGCTCCTGCTTGCCGCCGAAGTAGTGATAGACGAGGGCTCGTGACGCGCCGGCCGACAGGGCGACGTCGTCGATCGACACGTCCTCGGCGTCGTGCCTGCTGAACAGCTCCAACGCTGCCGCGATGAGCTCCTCCCGCCGCCGGTCGACGCTGAGCCTGCGCCGTGCCGGCCGTGCGCCGTCCTCCGCTTGGCGTGTGGCACCCACACCTCGAACCCTAACGGGTGGAGTCCACAGCGGGCGCGCTGCCCTGATCAAGAGATCCTCTCAAAGGGGCTCCCGGAAGGGGCCGCGTTCCCACCTCCGGGCTAGCCTTCCCAACGCCTGATTAAGAGGAAGGAAGACGCGTTACTGCGATCTACCCGTACCCTCTGGGCAACTCGATCGTTTGGTGTGTCAGGTGCACGTCCACGCATCGTGGGGAGAACCATGTCAGGACCGTCCATGCAGACCACTGCCCGGAACGTCGCGGTCTCGTTACCCGACGGGGGGCTGTCCGATGGGTTCAGCCCACGGCCACGGCCGACGATCCGCAACGTGGCGGAACGGGCCGGGGTCTCGAAGTCGCTGGTCTCGCTCGTGCTGCGGGGTTCGCCGCACGTGAGCGAGCACCGCCGTGAGGCGGTCCTGCAGGCCGCGAGGGAGCTCGGCTACCGTCCCAACGCGGTGGCCCGCAGCCTGGTCGAGGGACGCACCCACCTGGTGGGCGCCCTCGTGGCGGACCTGCACAACCCCTTCTACGCGGAGTTCCTGGACGGCCTGCAGGAGAGCCTGCACGGCGACGGCCTGCGCCTGCTGATCGGCAGCGGGCGCTGGGACCCGGCGTTCGAGGACGAGGCCGTGGAGGCCTTCCTGGAGCTGCGCGTGGACGGGCTCGTGCTGCTCGGCGTTGCGCCGTCCAGCGACACGCTCGCGGAGGCCTCCGCCTACACCCCGACCGTGGTCGTCGGCGAGCGGGACGTGGAGCTCGAAGGCGTCGACATCGTGGTGGACGACGACCAGCTCGGCGCCCGCCTGGCGGTCGACCACCTCGTGGAGATGGGCCACCGGCGCATCGCCCACATCGAGGGCACGCCGTCCTCGGCCGCCCGCTGCCGGTGCGAGGGCTACCTGGTGGCCATGCGCCGCCACGCCCTCGCGCCGTACATCATGGTCGAGCACGGGGACTTCACCGAGGAGGGCGGCCGGCGCGCGGCCCTGGCCCTGCTGCAGCGTGACCCGCGGCCGACCGCGATCTTCGCGGCCAACGACATCGTGGCGATGGGCGTGCTCACGGCGGCGAGCGAGCTGGGCCTTCGGGTGCCGGAGGACCTGTCGGTGGTGGGCTACGACAACACCCACCTCGCGGCGGTCACCCACATATCGCTGACCAGCGTGGACCAGCCCAGGCGGGCGATGGGCCGATCGGCCGCCGCCCTGCTCAGCGACCGCATCTCCGAGCCCGGCAAGGTGGCGCGGCTGCGCCAGGTCACCCCGCAGCTCGTGGTGCGGCGCAGCACCGGGCCGGCTCCAAGGGATGACCAAGGGTAGGTCAATCCCCGACGTGTCCCCTCGCGGCGGTGTTCACTCGTACCGTGACGCCGACCCCCGGCGGGTCGCCGACGGCAACCCGCCGGGACGGCGACCGCATGTCGCGAGAATCGGGGGGATTCATGCGTGATCCTGAGTTGGTCTCCTGCGCTCAGCGGGCGGCCGGCGAGCTCGAGCGGGCCTGGGCGCACTGGCGCGAGACCCGGGGACTGAGCGGCGACGAGCTCGCCGACTCCGTGGCGAGCTACGTCGCTCACTCGATCGACCATCCGTGGGGACGTCCCCGGGTGGTGCTGGGCCTCGACGCCGAGGACGCCCGCGAGCTGGCCGCGCTCCTGCACAGCCAGGAGGCCGCGGAACCGGCCTGGGTGGGGCGCTTTCCGGCATAACGGTCTGGTCACGAGCCGAATCCGCGTACGTTAGGAGGACGTGCCTCCGCGAAGGGATTCGAGCGTGATCAGACGACCACATGCCGCCGCAGTCCTGGGCCTGTGCGGGCTTGGAGCAGTCGCCTGCGGCGGCACGGCGGTCTCGGGTGCGGCGGCCTCCGGCCCCTCCACGCCGCCGTCGGCGCCCACGTCACGCGAGGTCCCCGCGAGCGGCGGGGCCGCGGACTCCGCCCGGACCGCCAGCACGTCGTCCGCGCCCGCCAAACCGCTGGCCGGCAAGGTCGTCGTGATCGACCCGGGCCACAACGGCGGCAACTACCGGCACCCGGAGATCATCAACAGGCAGGTCGACATCCTCACGGAGAAGAAGGCCTGCGACACCACCGGGACGTCCACCAACGACGGCTACGCCGAGGCCGCCTTCACCTGGGACGTCTCCAGCCGCCTGGCGAAGCTGCTGCGGGCCCAGGGCGCCACCGTCAAGCTCACCCGCACGGGCAACACGGGCGTCGGGCCGTGCATCACCCAGCGGGCGGCCATCGGCAACCGGGCGAAGGCCGACGCCGCGATCTCCATCCACGCGGACGGCGCGCCCTCGGCCGACCACGGCTTCCACGTCATCATGCCGAAGAAGATCCACGGCCCGGTCGACCCGGTCGTCGCCGCCTCCAGGCGTCTGGGTATCACGGTCCGCGACGCCTTCCACGCGGGCACCGGCATCGCGTACTCGACGTACATCGGCACGACCGCGCTCAACTACCGCAGCGACCTCGGCGGGCTCAACCTGTCGACGGTTCCCAAGATCTTCATCGAGTGCGGGAACATGCGCAACGCCGGCGACGCCGCGAGGTTCAAGGACCCCCGGTTCCGCCAGCGCATCGCCGCCTCCCTCGCCAAGGGCCTGCAGAGCTACCTGCGGTGAGCGCCGCCGCGGGCGATTTGGCATGATCTGCGGCATGAATCGCCTCCTCCCCCGTCCTCGCACGGTCGAGAGCAGGCCGGGGTCGTTCGCGCTCCCGCCCGGCTCCGCCGTGGCCGGTCCCGCCGCGCTCGCCGACGCCGTACGGCTCGCCGTGCCTGTGCCGGACCTGCGGCCCGGCGGCCCGGACGCCGCCGTACGGGTGGAGGAGGACGTTCTGCTGGGCCCCGAGGCGTACGAGCTGGAGATCGAGGACGACGGCGTGCGGATCCGCGCCGGGGACCGGGCCGGCGCCTTCTACGCGGCGCAGACGCTGCGACAGCTGCTGCCCGTGGACGCCTACCGGGCGGCCGCCCTGCCGGGGGTGTCCTGGGCGGTCCCGCATGGGCGCGTGGCGGACGCCCCGGCCTTCTCGTGGCGGGGGGCGCACCTCGACGTGGCCCGGAACTTCCTGCCCAAGCGGGAGGTGCTCCGCCTGGTCGACCTGCTCGCGGTCCACAAGCTCAACCGGCTCCACCTGCATCTCGCGGACGACCAGGGGTGGCGCGTCGAGAGCCCGGCGTACCCGCTGCTGCACGAGGTCGGCTCACATCGCCCCCGGACGATCGTCAGCCACTACGGCGAGGAGCCCGCCTTCGACGAGGTCCCGCACGGGGGCTACTACACGCTGGCCGACGTCGCGGAGATCGCGGCGTACGCCCGGGCGCGGGCCGTCACCGTCGTCCCGGAGATCGACGTGCCCGGACACGCGTCGGCGATCCTGGCGGCGTACCCGGAGCTGGGGGTCCGGCCCGGCGAGCGGCACCGCGTGCTGGACCGGTGGGGCATCTCGCCGGCCATCCTGTCTCCGCTGCCCGCCGCGGTGGACTTCCTCACGACCGTGTTCGGCGAGATCGCCGGGGCCGTCGGCGACGTGCCGTACTTCCACATCGGCGGCGACGAGTGCGTGCTGGACGACTGGGCCGCCTCTCCCGAGATCTCCGCGTACCGGGCGGAGCTGGGCCTGGAGACCGTGGGCGACCTGCACGCGTGGTTCCTGCGGCGGCTGGCGGACGCCCTGGCCGAGCGGGGCAGCCGGGCGGTCGTGTGGGACGAGGCGTTCGTCAGCGGCCGGCTGAGGCAGGACACGATCGTGATGCCGTGGCGCGGCCCGCAGGTCGGCCGCCGGGCCGCGGCGGCCGGGCACGACGTGGTGGCGACGCCCGTCTTTCCGCTGTACTTCGACTACGCGGAGGCCGCCTCGCCCGAGGAGCCCGCCGGGCTCGGCGACGCCGTCACGGTCGCCGACGTCGCGGCCTTCGCCCCGGCGCCGCAGGACTGGACGGCCGGGGAGCGGGCGCGGGTGATCGGGGCGCAGTTCCAGCTGTGGAGCGAGCGCATCCCGGACGGCCGGACGCTCGACTACCGCGCCTGGCCGCGGGGCTGCGCCGCCGCCGAGGTCGTCTGGACGGGCGGCCCGGCGGGTGAGGACTTCGGCCCCCGCCTGAAGGACCACCTGGCCCGCCTGGACGCCTTCGGGGTGGAGTACCGCCCGCTCGACGGGCCCCGGCCCTGGCAGCGCGGCGGCGGGTGGCGGCGGCACCGGCCCGGCGCGGTCGTCGTCGGGGACGTCATGCGCCACCTCGACGAGCTGACCCACGCGGCCGACTCCACCCGGCCCAGCATGTGACCGTCAGGGCACGAGCTGGTAGCCGGCCTCCTCGACGGCCTGCCGCACGGCGTCGTCGGTCACGCCGTCGCCGCTGACGTCGAGCCGGCCGCTGTCCAGGTCGACCTCGACCCCGGTCACGCCGGGGATCTCGCCGACCTCCTCCTTGACCGAGCTCACGCAGTGGCCGCAGGTCATGCCCTGCACGGTGTAGGTCTTCAGGCTCATGTCACCCTCCGGAAAGGATCGCGCGTACGGGGAAAGGGGGTCAGGCGGTCCTGCCGACGACCTCGCGGATCGACGCGTGGCCGTGCCGCCGCAGCCGGCGGGCCAGGGCCCGGTTGATCCGCGACGGCCACAGGGGGCCCTCGTAGATGAGCCCGGTGTAGCCCTGCACGAGGGTGGCGCCGGCGAGCAGCCGCTCCCAGACGTCGTCGACGTCCTCCACGCCGCCGACGGAGACGAGCGTGAGGCGGTCGCCGGCCTTGCGGTGCAGCCGGCGCAGGACCTCAAGGGATCGGGCCTTCAGCGGACGGCCCGACAGGCCGCCGGCCTCCGTGCTGGCGACGCCCTCGCGGCTGATCGTGGTGTTCGTGGCGATGATCCCGGCAAGACCGAGGTCGGCCGCCAGCTCGGCCACCGCGTCGACGTCCTCGTCCGCCAGGTCGGGGGCGATCTTCACCAGCAGCGGCGTGCGGCCCGCGGCCTCCTTCACCGCGGCGAGAAGCGGGCGCAGCCGGTCCACGGCCTGCAGGTCGCGCAGCCCCGGCGTGTTGGGCGAGCTGACGTTGACCACGAGGTAGTCGGCGAGGGGCGCGAGCAGCCGGGCGCTCGTGACGTAGTCGTCCACCGCCCCGGACTCGGGGACGACCTTGGTCTTGCCGATGTTCACGCCGACCACGGCCGGGACTCCCCGGGGACGGCGCAGCCGCCGGGCGGCCTCCGCCGCCCCCGCGTTGTTGAAGCCCATCCGGTTGATGACCGCCCGGCTCTCGGGCAGCCGGAACAGCCGGGGGCGGGGGTTGCCGGGCTGGGCGTGGGCCGTGATCGTGCCCACCTCGACGTGCCCGAAGCCGAAGGCCGCCAGCGGGGCGACGCACCGGGCGTCCTTGTCGAACCCGGCCGCCAGCCCGAACGGCCCGGGGAAGTGCACGCCGAAGGCGGTGACCCGCAGCGACTCCTCACGCGGGGCGAGCAGCCGGTGCAGCCGCCGCGTCACGAACGGGAGCAGCCCGAGCAGGCGGAGCGCCCTGATCGTGAGATGGTGCACGGCCTCCGCGTCGAAGCGGCTCAGGACCTGCGTGAACACGATTCGATACATCGAGGGAAGACTATCGCCTGCCTCAGTCGCGGCCGGGCCTGACCTCCCGGCCCGCCGCGGCGGGGCCCGTGGTGGGTACTGCCGTGGGGACCGGCGTGGGGGTCGCGACGTCCCCGCCGCACAGGAGCAGCGTCCGGTCCAGCCCCAGCAGCCGGAGCAGCCGCAGCACGGGTGGGGAGGGGCGGGCGAACGTGGCCGTCCCTCCCCACTCCCGCACCCGGGCGTCGGCCCACAGCAGCGACCGCGACCCCGCGCAGTCCATGAAGCCGACCTCCGAGAGGTCCACCCGTACGGGGCCGGGCGGGTGCGCGGCCAGCGTCCGGCTCAGGAACGCGCGGAACTCCGGCACCCCGGCCCTGTCGAGGTCGCCGCCGAGGGCCACCGTCAGCGCCGGCTCAGCCGACGTGATCTGGATCCGCAACACTTTTCGGGCCCTGCTCTCCCAGCAGCTCGGCCGCGAGGTCGGAGACCTTCCGCCTGCTGTCCCTGGCCTGCTTGCGCAGCCCGGTGAACGCCTGGGAGGCGGTGAGGTCGTGCTTGCCCATCAGATAGCCGATGGCGCGTTCGATGACGATCCGGTAGTCCAGCGCGTACTGCAGCTGGTCGGCGAGCACGGCCTTCTCGTCCGCCTCGATGGCGGCCACGAGGACCTGCTCGATCACGTGCGCGTACGCGTGGAGGGCCTGGGTGTCGGACTCCTGCCACTCGTGCGGGCTGTCCTGGTAGACGTTCAGGGTGCCCACGGGCACCCCGCCGAGCCGGATGGGGACCCCTGCCACCCCGCGCACCTCCGGGTGCAGCAGATCCTTGAGGGCCGGCCAGCGGACGTCGTCCCGGACGTCCACGGTCGTCACGGCGGTGTCGCCGGCGTAGGCGGCGACGCACGGCCCCTGCCCGGTGGCCGCCTGGGCGTGCTCGAGGCTGCGCCCGCGCTCGTCCGTCGCGAAGAGGAAGCGGAGCGTGCGGTCCTCCTCGGCGAACATCAGGCCGGCCCCGGAGTATCCGAAGAGCCGGTCGACGACCTGGACGATCCGCTCGAGGTGGTGCACGATCCCGGTCGCCGACCTGTCCTTCTGCAGACGGCGCAGGCTGGCGACAAGCGCATCAGGATCGATATGGGTCATTCCGTATCCTCTCGTGAACCTCACCTCTGCACCGCTGTGGCAGCGGAGAGATGCCGATTCGACCAATGTCACTGCCCGGAGAAGGGCGTGTCAGTCCTGCTCTCCGCGAGGACCTGGAGCACGATGACGAGCAGTTCGCCCAGGTGGGAGCCGGCCTCCGCCTCGGCGGGCCCCCAGGCGTGGCCTGCCCTGGCGTAGAAGTCGAGTACGCCGATCAGCTCCGCGCCCTCGATGAGCGGCACCGACAGCACCGCGTGGACGGGCGCCGCGTGGGCGGCGAGATGCGGGTATCCGATCGGGCTCGCGGCATGCAGGTCGCGGATGGCGACGAGGTCGCAGCGCGAGGCGCTGTCGATCGCCGGGCCCTCGCCGACGGACTCCTGGGCCGACTCCAGCCGGAGGCCGTCGTCGTCCGTGGCCCCGACCGCACGCAGCCGGTCCTCCTCGTCGAGCAGCATGAGGGCGGCACCGTCGACCCCGAACAGGTCGGCCATGCCGATGAGCACGCTTTCAAGAACTGACGACGCATCCATGTCATCGCCTGCCGTCTCCAAATGACGAAGCGGCCGCGGACACAGGGCGGATTGCCGATAAGCCTAGTGGGCTTCACGCCGATCCTGCCAGGCGGTCCAGCCGATCCTTCAGGCTACCCGGCGGCCGATACGCAGCAGCCCTCCCCCACGGCCTGGGTGACCGTACGGGAGGGCCGGCGACGCCTTTCACGCGGCATTTGGGATGGCTACGCAGACGACGGCCGCCCCGGAGCGTGTGGCTCCGGGGCGGCCGCTGCGGTGCGGACGGCGCCGCGTCAGTGCTTGGCCTTCTTGCCCTCCGGCGTGACGGCGTGCCACTCGCCGCCGAAGTCCTTGACGTCCTGGCCGGTCACGTCGCCGGCCTTCTGGTCCTTGGCGTAGTAGTACAGCGGGTGCTTGTTGTAGGTCACCTGCGTCATGCCGTCGGCGCGCTTGACGGTGCCGAGCAGGTTCGCCCGGACCCCCGTCCCGCCCTGCGGCGCGCCGTTCGTGAGCACGGGCGGCCAGGCCGCGGCGCAGGCGCCGTTGCAGGTGGGCTGGCCGTTCTTGTCCGCGGTGAAGAGGTAAACGGTGCGGCCCTCGACGCCGACGAGCACCGTGCCGAGCGACGTGCTCGCCGTGTCGATCCTCGCGGGGCCGGTCGGCGTCTGCTGGACGGCCGAGGTCGGCGACGCCGAGTAGCCGGGGCTGGCCGAGCCCGAGGGGTACTCGGACGGCGAGGTCTCCGGCGACGTCTCGTTCGCGGCGGCGGGGTTGGCGGCGTCCTCGTTCGCGGCGCCGCCGCAGCCGGACGCCAGCAGGCCGATCGCGATCGCGCCGGCGTACAGCAGTTTCCTCATCTTCGGCTCCAGGGAAGTAGGCGAGTGGCTCCCAGGAGACACGCGGCGGGCGTGGCCCCGCCCGGCGGACACGAAGATCCGGGACAGGCCTTTGCCGTCTCGTGGGAGTGGGTTGGCGTGCCGCCGCGGCCCCGCCCGCGACGCCGTCCTCGGCCGTTTCAGCGAAGCGGATAGAAAGTCAAATTTCGGGAAAATGGGGTAAAAGTCATACGGTGACTGGCTGTGGCCGACACGGAAAGCGATCACGAGGTCCTGCCCCGCCGCCCGGCGGGGGCGGTGCGATGCTGAGCCTCTGACGCCTGCCGTGAGGGCCCCCGACCTGCCGGGGAGGCGTTCTCCGCGCGAAGCCCCCCTTCGCCTGGTCGTGTGACAGACAAGGAGCACCAGGATGGCCGAGCGTACGCCTCCACGATCGTCATGCGGCGGCGCGCGTCATTCGGCGGCACCGGCTCCCGTTCCGGAGAGGAGACGGTGGTGACCACGCCCGCGCAGGGACCCGGACCGCAGGGACCGGGAACGGAACCCACACCGCTGACCCCGCCCGACCCCACCGGGCTGGAGGCGTGGATCCGGCAGGTCCTGGGCCTCGCCGGCCCCCGTGCCTCCGCGTTCACGCCGCCGCTCCCGGGGGGCGACCCCGGCACGCCGCCGGGCGAGGACCTGCCGGGCGGGGGCGTCCGCGAATGACCGGCGCCCGGCCCGGGGTCAGCGGGCCGCGGCGACCGCCTGCGTGATCGAGCGGACGTTCGCGGGCACCGGGACGTCCTCCACGAGCACGGTCGGCGTGCCGCTGACCCCCCGTTCCATCGCCTTGTCCGTGACGTACGCCGCCCAGTCGAGGTACGTGCGGTCGCGCACGCACCCGGCGAACGGCGGATCGAGCCCGACGAGGCCGCCGATTTCGATCAGCTCGTCGTCCGTGAGGCCCGGCCCGCCCTCCGGCGGCTGGTTCGCGAACAGCGCCTCGGCGTACTCCACGAACAGGCCGCCGTCGGCGGCGCACCCGGACGCCGCGGACGCGCGGGAGGAGTAGTGGTCGGCCGAGAGCTGGTCGAGGAACGCCATCGGGTGGTAGACGATGCTGACGAGCCCGTCGTCCACCAGCCTGTGCAGCGTCGGACCGGCCGTCTCCTCGAACTGGCGGCAGAACGGGCACAGGAAGTCGACGTAGACGTCGATCACCACCGTGCCCGTCCCCACGACGATGCCGTCTCCGCTGGCCGGCGCACCGGCGGGGATGTGGCGCGGCGTGGAGACCCTGCCTGCGTGCGTGGTCATGTCGCCCCCCTTGGTCGGCGCTTTCCTACCCTGGACTCGGACATTCCGGGATTAAGGAAGCGTCATTTCTCGGGCAACGCCGCTTTGTCCGTTTTACCCCCGCCGCTTCGCCGCCTCAGCCCTGCGGGGCCACCTGGCTCTCCAGGCGTTCGAGGCTCTCGTCGAGCGCGCTCTCGACGGCCTCGGCCGGGGGCACGTGGGCCTCGTCGAAGAACGAGAGGTGGACGGTGACGTCGCTGGCGTCGTCGCCGATCCCGGCGACCTGGAGCCAGCCGGCGTAGCGGTCGACGTCCCGCGTCCCCCACTCCATCCTGAGCTGGTCGCGCTCCGACCGCAGCAGGGCCCGGGCGTCCTCGCCGGTGGCGTCCTCATGCACGGTGACCGCGGGCGGCTCCTCCGCCCGTACGTGCAGGTCGCGCGGCAGCCACAGGTCGAGCCTGTCCACGTCGCACGCGGCGTCGAAGACCTGGCCGGCCGCGACCGGCATCCTGCGCGAACGCTCGAACTCGCTCATGTCCGTCACTCCTCCCTCGCTGGGCGTACCGGGTCCCTACCCCTGCCGCGGAGGTCAACCCCCGGGGACCCGCCCCGCCCGCGCCCGCCGCGGCGCCGGAGCGTAGGGTCCGGGCATGAGCGATCACTACGACGTCGTGGTCCTCGGCGCCGGCATCGGCGGATACGTCGCCGCGATCCGGGCGGCCCAGCTCGGGCTCAGCGCGGCGGTCGTCGAGGAACGCTACTGGGGCGGGGTCTGCCTCAACGTGGGGTGCATCCCCTCCAAGGCGCTGCTGCGCAACGCCGAGATCGTCCACCTCCTGTCCCACGAGGCGGCGACGTACGGCATCCAGGTCGACGGCCGGGTCACCTTCGACTACGGCGAGGCCTTCCGGCGCAGCCGGAAGGTCGCGGACGGCCGGGTCAAGGGCGTCCACTACCTCATGAGGAAGAACGGCATCACCGAGTACAACGGCCGGGGCACGTTCACCGACGCCCACACCATCCGCGTCGAGGGCGCGGACGGCTCGTCGAGCACGGTGACGTTCGATCACTGCGTCGTCGCCACCGGCGCCACGACCCGGCTGCTGCCCGGCACGTCGGTCAGCGAGCGGGTCGTGACGTACGAGGAGCAGATCCTCAGCGACAAGCTGCCCGAGAGCGTCGTCATCGCGGGCGCGGGCGCCATCGGCGTCGAGTTCGCGTACGTGCTGAGCAGCTACGGCGTGCGGGTGACGATCGTCGAGTACCTCGACCGTATGGTCCCGCTGGAGGACGAGGAGGTGTCGGCCGAGCTGGCGCGGCGTTACCGGCGGCTCGGCGTCGAGGTGCTGACCTCGACCCGGGTGGACGAGATCGACGACTCCGGCGAGCAGGTCCGGGTGACGGTGTCCGGCGACGGGGGGACCCGGACGCTGGAGGCCGACAAGGTGCTCCAGGCCGTCGGGTTCCGTCCGCGGGTCGAGGGCTACGGGCTGGAGACCACCGGCGTGCGGCTGACCGACCGGGGCGCGATCGACGTGGACGGCCGGTGCCGGACGAGCGTCCCGCACATCTTCGCGGTGGGGGACGTGACGGCCAAGCTCATGCTCGCGCACGCCGCGGAGGCGATGGGCGTGGTGGCCGCCGAGACCATCGGGGGCGCCGAGACGATGGAAATCGACTACGTCATGGTGCCCCGGGCCACCTACTGCCAGCCGCAGATCGCGAGCTTCGGGTTCACCGAGGCGCAGGCGCGTGAGCGCGGCTTCGACGTGAAGGTGGCGAAGTTCCCGTTCACGGCGAACGGCAAGGCCCACGGGCTCGGCGACGCGAACGGGTTCGTCAAGGTCCTCAGCGACGCGGCGTACGGCGAGCTGCTGGGCGCGCACATGATCGGCCCCGACGTGACCGAGCTGCTGCCGGAGCTGACGCTCGCGCAGCAGTGGGACCTGACCGTGCACGAGGTGGCGCGTAACGTCCACGCGCACCCCACGCTCGGCGAGGCGGTCAAGGAGGCGATCCACGGGCTGGCGGGCCACATGATCAACCTCTGAGCGCCGGGTCCCGCGCCGTCCCGTCAGCGGCCTGACCGGCGCCGTCAGCGGACGGTGGGCGTGCGGTAAGCGCCCTCGCCGAACCTGTGGTCGTCGCGGCCGCACGGGGCGGCGCGGGACCGCACGAGGAGCGCGAACCATGAGGAGCACCACCGTCCTGATCTCCGGCGCGAGCATCGCCGGTCCGTCCCTGGCCTACTGGCTGCGCCGGTACGGCTTCACCCCCACGGTCGTCGAGCGGGCCCCGGCCCTGCGGGAGGGCGGCCAGGCCGTCGACTTCCGCGGGCACGTCCACATGACCCTCCTGAGGACGATGGGCCTGCTGGACGACGTCAAGCGGATGCGCACCCGGCCCGGCAGGTGGGACATCGTCGACGCCGAGGGCCGCCCGATCGTGAGCCTCCCCCCGGAGTTCGCCGGCGGCGAGGTGGAGATCCTCAGGGGGGACCTGGTACGCCTGCTGTACGACCGGACCAAGGACGACGCGGACTACGTCTTCGGCGACTCGATCGCCGCCATGACCGAGACGCCGGACGGGGTCGAGGTCGCCTTCGACAGCGGCGCCACCCGGACCTTCGACCTGGTGGTGGGGGCGGACGGGCTCCACTCAGGCGTCCGCCGGCTCGCCTTCGGCCCGGAGTCGCGGTTCGTCCGCCCCTCCGGCTACCACGTGGCGCTGTTCAACGCGCCCGACCACCTCGGGCTCGGCCAGGGCACCCTGCTGTACAACGAGCCCGGCCGGGCGCTCGGCGTCACCGCCGTCCCTGGCGGCGCGCTCAACGTGATGGCCGTCTTCCACGCGGAGGGTCTCCGGTACGACCGCCAGGACGTCTCCGGGCAGCGAAGGATCGTGGCGGACGCGTACGCCGGGGCCGGCTGGGAGGCGCCGCGGCTGCTGGAGCACCTCCCCACGGCCCCCGACTTCTACTTCGACACCATCGGCCTGGTCCGGATGGACCGCTTCGTCCGGGGCCGGGTGGCGCTGATCGGGGACGCCGGCTACGGCGCCACCTTCGGCGGCATGGGCGCGGGCATGGCGCTGGTGTCGTCCCACGTCCTCGCGGGCGAGCTGGCGGCCGCCGGGGGCGACCACGGGGCCGGGTTCGCCGAGTACGAGAACCTCATCCGCGGGTTCGCGAAGGCGTGCCAGCGGATCGGGGCCAACTCGGGTCCCTTCCTCGCCCCGCCCACCCGGGCGAAGATCCGGCGCCGCAACCGCCTCTACCGGGTGATGACGTCCCGGCTGCTCGCGGGCGTCCTCGACCGGCTCACCACGAAGGCGGCCACCTCGATCACGCTCCGGGAGTACCCGGGGTGACCCGCTTGGGGAGGGAGGCGACGACGTCCATGACCGGATCGTCGTCTCCCGCCGTCCTGGGGTCGGCGAAGAAGACGGTCCGGACCGAGACCCCCTGGGGCGTCTCCCCGTGCTCGGCGGCCCACCGCTCCAGCGCCTGGAGCGCGCGCAGCGACCCCGCCTGGCCCGTCTGGGCCTTCGTGAGGCGCACGTACGCCTCGCGGTGGGCGGGCTCGGCGCGCAGGACCAGGTCCTGGAAGCGCGCCGCGACCCCCTCGGCCTCCGAGTCGGGGACCGGCCGGCAGAACTCCACCGGCCCGTCGCCGTCCTCGTCCACCTGGCCGTAGTAGATGAGGAACGGCGCCCCCTCGATCCCGGGCAGCCCCGGCACCGAGCCGTCGCCGAGCCGCAGCACCAGCCCGGTGGTGAACGCCTCGAGCTGCTCGGCTGTGAGGTGGCGCTGGATGCTCAGCAGCATCCGCGCGGGCATGTCGCGTACGGCGACCTCGGCCATGGCGGTGTCCTTTCCCGACAGATGGTCGACGAGGAGGACGGCGAGCCCCCGCCGGTCCGCCGTCTCGGCCTCGACCGCCGCCCAGTAGGCCGCGACGTCGGCGGCGGCCGCCTCGGGATCCAGGTCGCAGACCGCCCTGATCCGGGCCAACGGCATCCCGAGCCTGCGCAGCCAGGCGACCAGGCGGGCCCGTTCGAGCTGCGCCGGGTCGTAGAAGCGGTAGCCCGAATCCGGATCGGTCCTGGCCGGGCGGAGCAGGCCCAGCTCGTCGTACAGGCGAAGGGCCTTGGGCGACAGCCGCGAGGCCCGCGCGAACGCCCCGATCGTCAGCAGCCCCACGCCGTCCTCCTTCGTCCCGGGCCCCTCGCCCGGTCGCCTCGATGCTGCGGCCTCCCCCAGGGACAAGGTCAACACCACCCTGCCTGGACGGGTGACTATACGTGTGTATAGCATCCTTCGCGCACGGATAGTTCGCTGTATCGGCGTACAGGACAGGTGACAGTGACGACGGAGCGGGACCCGGAAGACCTCACCGCACGCGCCCGGATCAGGGACGCGGCCCTGTACCACTTCGGGGAGCACGGATTCGAGCGGGCGACGATCCGGGGGATCGCCGAGACCGCAGGCGTGTCCCCCGGGCTGGTCCGCCACCACTTCGGGTCGAAGCAGGGGCTGCGCGAGGCGTGCGACGAGTACCTGGTCGCGCTGATCCACCGGTTCAACGACCGGGTGCGGGCCGACACCAGCCACACGGACATGAGCTACATCCAGCAGTCACGGGCGGCCCTGCGGCCCTACCAGCGCTACATGGCCCGCGCCCTGTCCGAGGGGGCGGCGGCCTCCCTCTTCGACGAGGTCGTGAACCTGACCGAGGAGTGGCTCGCCGACATGAAGCGCCCCGATCCGCCCGCCGTCCCCCTCAGGGTGCGGGCCACGATCGCGACCGCCATGGCGATGGCCGTCCCGATCCTGTACGAGCACGTGTCCCGGGGGCTGGGCGTCGACATGTTCAGCCCCGAGGGCGACCTCCTGCTGTCGCGGGCGCTGCTCGACCTCTACTCCCATCCCCTCATCAGCCCGGAGGAGGCGGCCGTGCTGCTCGACGCGCTCGACAGGACGGCGCACCGGGCCACCCCCGCCGGGCGCGAGGCCGTGCCCGGCCCAGACCAGGAGCTCCACGATGAATGACGCCATCTCGGCGACCGGGCTCGTCAAGACATTCGGCCCGACACGGGCCCTGGACGGGCTCGACCTGGCCGTGCGCACCGGAGAGGTGCACGGCTTCCTCGGGCCGAACGGCGCGGGGAAGAGCACCACGATCCGGGTCCTGCTCGGCATGCTGCGCGCCGACGCCGGGACGGTCCGGCTACTCGGCGGCGACCCCTGGGCCCAGGCGACCGAGCTGCACCGCCGGCTGGCGTACGTGCCGGGCGACGTGACGCTGTGGCCCAACCTGTCGGGCGGCGAGGTGATCGACCTGCTCGGCCGCATGCGCGGCGGGCTGGACAAGCGGCGCCGCGACGACCTGCTGAAGCGCTTCGACCTCGACCCCCGCAAGAAAGGCCGGGCCTACTCCAAGGGCAACCGGCAGAAGGTGGCCCTGGTGGCCGCCCTCGCCTCCGACGTGGAACTGCTGCTGCTCGACGAGCCCACCTCCGGCCTCGACCCGCTGATGGAGGAGGCGTTCCGCGACGTCATCCGGGAGGAGCGGCGCCGCGGCGACCGGACCGTGCTGCTGTCCAGCCACATCCTCTCCGAGGTCGAGGAGCTGTGCGACCGGGTCACGATCATCAGGGACGGCCGCGCCGTCGAGACGGGCAGCCTCGCCGACCTGCGGCACCTGACCCGCACCTCCATCCAGGCCGAGCTGGCCGGCCCGGTGGACGGGCTCGCCGGCCTGCCCGGGGTCCACGACCTGCGCGCCGACGGCGCCACCGTGCGGTTCGACGTCGACGCCGCCGCGCTGGACCCGGCGCTGCGGCACCTCACCGCGGTCGGCGTGCGCAGCCTGGTGAGCCGGCCGCCCACGCTCGAGGAGCTCTTCCTGCGCCACTACGACCGCGGCCCGGCCGACGGCGAGGCGGCGACGGCGGAGGCCGCCCGATGACCGCGCTGACGGGCACGCGCGGGCTGGCCCGCCTCATCCTGCGGCGCGACCGGGTGCTGCTGCCGCTGTGGATCGTCTTCCTCGGGATCATCCCGGTCTCCTACGTCGCGTCCATCAACGAGCTGTTCCCCACGGCCGCCCTGCGCGCCGGGTACGCCTCCGCGAGCGCGCGCAACGCGGGCTTCGTCGTGCTCTACGGCCCCCTGGACGGATCGAGCGTCGGGGAGCTGGTGGCCTGGCGGGCCGGGTTCGTCCCCGTGGTCATCGGCCTGATCAGCATCCTCACCGTCATCCGGCACACGAGGACCGAGGAGGAGACGGGCCGCCGCGAGCTTCTCGGCTCGACCGTGGTCGGCCGGCACGCGGGCCTGGCGGCGGCGCTGGTCGTCACCTTCTGCGCGGACCTGCTGCTCGGCGTCGTGCTGGCCGGCGGCATGATCGGTCAGGGCCTGCCCGCGGGCGGCTCCTGGGCGTTCGGGCTGGAGTTCGCGCTGATCGGCTGGGTGTTCGCCGCCGTCGGGGCCGTCGCGGCGCAGCTCAGCGGCGGGGCGGGCGGGGCGCGGGGCATCGCGATCGGCGTGCTCGGCGCGGCCTACCTGCTCCGGGTCGTGGGCGACGTCAGCGGCATGTCCTCCGGCCCCGTCTCGTGGCTGTCGTGGCTGTCGCCCATCGGGTGGGTGCACCGCATCCGGCCGTACGGGGACGAGCAGGCGTGGCCGGCCGTCCTGGCCGTGGCGTTGACGGCGGTGCTCGCCGCGGCGGCCGTCGCGCTG
>NZ_KI866523.1:62164-77034 GCF_000511135.2 Microbispora sp. ATCC PTA-5024
GTGCTGCCGCCGCGGCTCGGGCCGGCCGAGGGCGCGCCCGCGCTGCGCTCGCCGCTCGCGCTGGCGTGGCGGCTGCACCGGAGCCTGCTGGCGGCGTGGGTCGCGACGTTCGTCGCGCTCGGCGCCGTGCTGGGCTACCTGGCCGACGGCGTCGGCGACATCGTGGACGCCAGCCCGGAGATGAAGCAGGTCCTCGGACGCATGGGCGGCGCGAACGGCCTGATCGACAGCTACCTCGCCGGGATCGCGGGCCTGCTCGGGATGATCGCGGGCGGCTACGCCGTCCAGGCCGCGCTGCGCATGCGCGCGGAGGAGAGCGCCGGCCGGGCCGAACCGGTGCTGTCCACGGCCGTCAGCCGGGTGCGCTGGGCGGGCAGCCACATCGTCTTCTCGCTGCTGGGCCCGGCGGCGGCCCTGGTCGCGGGCGGTCTGGCCATGAGCCTCGCCCACGGCCTCAACACCGGGGACGCCGGGCGTCAGGTGCCCCGCGTGCTGGCGGGGGCCCTCGTGCAGCTTCCCGCGGTGTGGGTGCTCGCCGCGGTCACGATCGCGCTGGCCGGCGCGCTGCCCCGGCTCGCGGCCGCCGGCTGGGGGGCTCTCGCGATCTGCCTGCTGGTGGGGCTGGTCGGGACCGCCGTGGGGCTCGACCAGCGGCTGCTCGACGTCTCGCCGTTCACCCATCTGCCGCACGTGCCGGGGAGCCCGGTGAGCGCCGTCCCGCTGCTGTGGCTGACGGCCGTCGCCGTCGCCCTGGGCGTGGCCGGCCTCGCCGCCCTCCGCCGCCGGGACGTCCCGGTCGTGTGACACCCGCCGCCCGCGGAGCCGGAGCCGGAGCGCCGACGCCGGCTCCGCGGGCGGTCATGGAGGTCGTGAGGCCGTGCGGGAGGTCGCGAGGCGGGCCGGGAGGGCTCACGCCCTCCCGGAGAGGTGCAGCAGGTACTCCGCCCGGTTGAGCGGGTTGCGGTCGGTGCGCGGCCGTGCGGGGGGCTCGCCCCGCACCGGCTCGTAGTGGTCGAAGGCCGCCTCCAGGACGCCCTCCCCGCTCGTCAGCGACCCCAGCCGCAGCCGCAGTTCGTGCACCCGGCCGGCCGGGATGTGCCCGTCCAGCGCGTACGTCCGGCCCCGGGTCTCAGGCATCCCCGGCACGGCTCCCAGCCTGGCGAGCACGGCCCCGATGGGCCCGGCCGCGTCCGCCGGGGCCTCCAGACGGAAGCGGTGGACGGGCCCGCACACGGTGGTCCCCGCCCGGCGCAGCGCGCTCATCAGCACGAGCGGCGCGAGCAGACGGACGTCCCTGGCCGTGGTCAGCGGCGAGACGTAGCCGCACCGCGTGACCGTGACCGCGCAGTCGACGACCTCCCAGCCGTGCAGGCCCTGGCGCAGGGTCTCCCGCACGACCTCGCCGAGCGCCTCCTGGAAGGCCTCGACCGTCTTGTACACGTACAGCGGGATCGCGCCGATCTTGACGTCCAGCCCGAGGCGGACGCCGGAGCCGGGGGGCGCGGGCTCGACGCGCAGGCCCAGCGTGGCCATGAAGGGGTTGCCCGGCTCACCCACGGTCTCGGCGGCCTCGCCCGTGCCCGCCGGCCGTTCCACGCAGATCGTCGAGGTCTCCCGGAACTCGGCCTCGACGCCGAAGTCGGCCAGCAGCGTCTCCTGGATCACCTCCTTCTGCACCTCGCCGTACAGGGACAGGAACATCTCCTGGCGGACGTCGTCCTGGCGGAGGTCGATGAGCGGGTCCTGCTCGGCGAGCCGGGTGAGCGCGAGGTGCAGCGCCGCCTTGTCCTCCGGGCGGCGGGGCACGACGGCGGTCTCCAGGCTCGGCGGCGAGAAGCGGTGCGCCGGCCCGTCGTCGCGCGGGACCCCCACCGGGTCGCCGATCCGGACGCCGGCCAGCCCCCACAGCCTGCCGATCCGTCCGGCCGGGAGCGCGGAGCGCTCGACGGCCGACCCGTTGTCGAAGACCTCGACGGCGGTGACCTTCCACTCGTCCCCGCCCACCCGCAGCCGGTCGCGTGCTCGTACGGTGCCGGAGAAGAGGCGGACGTAGGCGATCTTCTCTCCCGACGGACCGCGCTCGACCTTGAAGACGGTCCCGGAGACCGGCCCGTCCGCGTCGCCCGCGTAGGCGGGCAGCAACTCCGTCAGCCCGTCGATCAGGGCGTCCACGCCGGCTCCTGTGATCGCCGACCCCGCGTACAGCGGATGCGTCAGCGCCCGCGCGGTCTGCGCCGCGAGCGCCTCGCGGAGGACGCCGTACGGCAGGGCCCCGCCCTCGACGTACGCCGCGAGGATGCCGTCGTCGTGCCGGGCCAGCAGGTCGGCCAGCGCGGCGGCGAACCCCTCGTCGTCCTCGCCGTACGGCACGCAGGCGGCCCGGGGCGTGCCGAGGCCGCGGACCGCGCCCATCGCGACCACGGACGGCGTGAGGTGCTCGCGCACGGCGGCGACCACACGGTCCACGTCGGCGCCGCGGCGGTCGACCTTGTTGACGAACACGAGCGTCGGGATGCGCAGCCGCCGGAGGACGCGCATGAGCACGCGCGTCTGGGCCTGTACGGCCTCGACGGCGGACACCACGAGCACGGCGCCGTCGAGGACGCCGAGCACCCGTTCCACCTCGGCGATGAAGTCCGGGTGGCCGGGTGTGTCGATCAGGTTGACCACGACGTCGCCGACGTCGAACGACACCACGGCGGACTTGATGGTGATGCCGCGCCGGCGTTCGAGCGCGAGGGTGTCGGTCTGCGTGCTGCCCTCGTCGACGCTGCCGATCTCGCCGATCACGCCGGCCGCGTACAGCAGCCGCTCGGTCAGGCTGGTCTTACCGGCGTCTACATGGGCCAAGATCCCCAAATTCAGATATTTCACGAAGCGTCATGTCCTTGGCATGGGCGGATGGGTGGCGGGTGGACATGAACGCCTGGCGCATCTGGGGATCTCCTTCCTCGGTGACCGTCCCCGGCAGTAGAACAGAGAGCCGCGGACGCGGACAACCCATTTGCCGGTCAAACGGAGGCCGTGTCGACGGCCCCGGCCGCCCGTGGCAGCCTGGATCACCGTGGACGAGGGGACGGGCATGACCGGGATCAGACACGACTTCCTGGACACGGCGCGCGCGGCCGCGGCCCTGCTGCGGGAGCCGGCGGTCGCCGCGGCGTGGGACCGCCTGAGCGCGCTCCCCGAGTTCTCCGTGGGCGGCCTGGCCGGTCATCTGGCCTACCAGGTGCTCGCCCTGCCGGAGATCCTGGCCGCCCCGGTCCCCGAGGAGCCGATCGTGGGCCTCCTCGACCACTACGCCCGGGCGGCCTGGGTGGGCGCCTCCCTCGACGCCGACATCAACGTGGCCATCCGCCGGGGCGGCGACCGGGAGGCGGCGGGCGGCGCGGCGGCCCTGGCCGAGCGGACCGAGTCCGCGATCGGGGAGCTGACCGCCCTGCTGGCGTCGGCGGAGAACCGGCCCGTGCGCATCGGCTTCTGGGGGCCGTGGTCGCTGACGCTCGACGACATGCTGGTCACGCGGATGATGGAACTCGCGGTCCACGCGGACGACCTCGCGGTCAGCGTGGGTGTCCCGGCGCCGCCGCTTCCGGAGCGCGCGGTCGAACGGGTCGTGGACCTGCTGTCGCGGCTGGCCGTGCGCCGCCACGGCCCCACCGCCGTGCTGCGGGCCCTCAGCCGCGCCGAGCGCTCCCCCGCCACCATCGCCGCCTTCTGACGGGGGTCGTCCCGGTCAGTTCGCGATGCGGTGCGCCCGCCAGAACGCCGAGAGGTAGGCGGGCGACACCGCCTGCGCGTGGGACGTGAACACGGCGGTCGTCGCGACGCCGTACCACGTCGCCCTCGCGTACGTGCGCAGCAGCGTTCGCATCGTCTCCGCGCCGAGCGCGCGGCGCAGGTCGTGGAGGGCGCAGGAGCCGTAGCCGGCGACGACCGTGGCGTACCGGCCGGGGTGCGCCTCCCAGTACGCCATCGAGTTCGTCACCTTCTCATCCCGCGACGCCCAGGCCGTCCGCCGTCCGCAGCCGGCGCCGGTCCGCCCGAGGTACAGGTCGGCCGCGTACGCGCTGAACGCCTCGTCGAGCCACGGGCTGCCGTACCCGTCGCTGCCCACGACGCCGTACCACCACTGGCGGGCCAGCGACCGGGCCAGCGGGAGGGTCTCCGGCCGGCCGAACACGATGCCCGGATACGCCGTCCCGGCCTCGCCCAGACGGCCGTCGAGCACCACGTCGACCTCGCCGTACGGGTAGGCCCCGAACTGCGCGTACGTGTCCATGGCGCGGGCGGCGACGGAGGTCAGGGCGGCGGCGCGGCCGGCGGCGACCCCGGCCGTCCGGTAGACGTTCACCGCCGTGCCCGCGCCGGTGACGCCGCTCGTGCGGACGAACGGCCCGGCGGCCCAGGCGAAGTCGCGGACGCCGGAGGCCGTGACCGTCGTGACCGTGCGGCCGGGCGCCCCCGGCGCGTCGGACGCCGTCCCGGTCGCGGGGACGAGCAGCGCGGACGGGTGGTCCAGCGTGACGGAGAAGTCGCCGGCGACCGTGTAGGCGTGCGGTCCGAGGCGCGCGGGCGGCTCGCGGTGCCACCCGGCGCCGTCGCGCACCGCCAGGACGGGCAGGGCGCCGCCGAGGTAGCGGTACGGACCCGAACGGCCGAACCGGCCGGCGCCCGGCGGCACCCGGATCGTCACGTCGAAGCCGACGGCCGCGCTCTGGCCCCTCCTGAGCCGGGTGGCCAGCACGACGCGCAGCGACGTGCAGCCGACGCTGAGCGGCCCGGCCCGGCCGCCCGTCACGTGGGTCACCGTGACCGGGGCGGACCGGCAGGAGCCGCGCGCGTTGCCCCACAGGCGCAGGTTGACGTCGCCGAGCGGGTCCACGGACGGGTTGGCGAACGCGACGCTCATGTGGCCGGTCCACACGGTCCCCGTCGCGTCGCCGGTCAGGCGGACCGTGTACGACGGGTTCCGGGGGGTGCGGATGCCGTCCGCCAGGGCCGCGGGCGCGACGGCGAGCGGGATGGGCAGGACGACGGCCGCCACCAGGAGGAGGCAGGCGAGGCGACGCCAGGTCATCCGGTCATTGTGGGCGGCCCAGGTGAACGGGGGGCGAACGCCTGCGGCCGATAGAGCGCGGCCAGCGCGGCCGCGGTGCCGGCCAGCCGGCGCCGCAGCTCGGCGGGCTCCAGCACCTCGACCTCGGCCCCGAGCTTGAGGAACTCGGTCTCGGCGTGTGTCAGCGACTCGATCGGCACGGTGGCGCGGATCCAGCCCCGCGCGTCCGGACCCTCGGCCGTCTTCTCGACGGCGGCGACGACGGCCGAGCTCAGCACGTCGGCGACCCGCTCCCGCCCGGCCGGCGAGAGCCGGACGACGGCGTGGCCCTGGAACAGCCGCGACCGGAAGCCCTCCAGGTGCTCGCGCCAGTGCCCGGCCAGGTCGAAGCCCTCGGGCCGGTCGAACGTCTCGTCCGTGACCCGCAGCCGCAGGATCTGGTTGACCCGGTAGGTCCGCAGGACGCCGTCGCAGCGGGCCACGAGGTACCACTTGCCGCCCTTCAGGACCAGCCCGTACGGCTCCAGGCGGCGCTCGACCTCCGACGGCGCGGCCCACCGGCGGTAGAGGACCTCGACGACCCGGGTGTTCCACACGGCGTCCGCGACCTCGGGGAGGTGGGGCGCGCGGTCGCCGTCGTGGTACCAGCCCGGCGCGTCGAGCAGGAAGTGCTCCCTGACCCGCCGGGCCCCCTCCCGCAGAGTGGGCGGCAGCGCGGCCTCGATCTTCAGCTCGGCCGCCGCCGCGAGCGCGCCGAGCCCGAGCTCGGCGGCCGGTCCCGGCAGCGCGGCCAGGAACAGCGCCTCGGCCTCCCGTGGCGTCAGGCCGGTCAGCCGGGTGCGGAAGCCGTCCATCAGCCGGTATCCGCCGCGGTGCCCGGCCTCGCCGTACAGCGGGATCCCGGCGGAGTGCAGCGCCTCGACGTCCCGGTAGACGGTGCGGACGCTGACCTCCAGCTCTCCGGCGAGCTGGCGGGCCGTCAGGACGCCCCGCGACTGGAGCAGCAGCAGGATGGACAGAAGCCGGGACGCGCGCACATCCACTGACGATACGTGTCAGTGGAGGGGCCGTACGGTCCCGGGCATGGCGTTCATCGAGAAGATCATGCGGCCACTCGACCCGATCGGGGTCGAGGGCCGCCCGTACAAGCGGTACCACGTGGACCGGCCCGAGCAGCCGATCGAGCCGGAGGTGGAGAAGGCGGCGTACGCGTTCCTGCCGCGGCTCGTGCCCCCGCCGGCGGCCGACTCGCCGGCGGGCTGGATCGTCCTCCACAGGGGCGGGGACACCGGAGCGTACCTGCTGGTCTACACGTGGGCATGGGACAACGTGGTCGAGGTGCACACGGCCGCCGCGGGCCAGCCCGCCGTCGGCTGCCCGGACGAGGACCCGGCCAACTTCGTGCCGGAGACCCGGCGCTGGGCGGGCTGCGTGTGGGAGCTCCCGTCGCTGGAGTACGAGCGGTCGGCCTGGGTGCGGCACATGTTCGTGCCCGACAGCCCGGACCTCGACGGCTACCTGGCCGACGTACGGCCGGAAGGTCCGGTGGGCCGGTGAACGACTTCGACTTCCTGGTCGGGACCTGGGACATCGCCAACCGGAGACTGCTCAAGCGGGGCGTCGGCAGCGACGAGTGGGACGAGTTCCCCGGCCGCAGCGTCGCCCACCGCTTCTTCGACGGCGCGGGCAGCTTCGACACGCTCACGCTGCCGACGAAGGACTTCGACGGCGCGACGATCCGGACGTACGACGCCGAGCGGGACGAGTGGTCCATCTACTGGATCAACAGCAGGCGCGGCCTCGACCCGGTCCCGGTCGTGGGCCGCTTCGTCGACGGGGTCGGCACCTTCTACGCCGACGACACCGACGAGGGCCGGCCGATCCGCGTCCGGTTCACCTGGTCCGGGATCTCCAAGGACTCGTGTCACTGGGAGCAGGCCTTCTCCTACGACGGCGGCCAGACCTGGGAGACCAACTGGATCATGGACTCCACCCGCGTCCCCTGACCGGTCACCGGGCGCGGGGGCCAGGGGCAGCCGTACGGTGAAGGCCGCGCCGCCGCCCTCGCGCCCGGTCACGGTCACCCGCCCGCCGTGGAGCACGGCGATGTCCCGGACGATGGCCAGGCCCAGGCCCGAGCCGCCCGCGTCCCTCGCCCGCGCCCCGTCGAGCCGGGTGAAGCGGTCGAAGACGGCCTCCCGGTGCTCGGGCGGGATCCCGGGTCCGTCGTCCCGCACCTCCAGGACCGCGTCCCGGCCCTCCGCGCGCACCCGTACCTCCACGGCCGACGCGGCGTGCCGTACGGCGTTGTCCACGAGGTTGGTGACCAGGCGGGCCAGGTGGGAGCGGGAGCCGGCGACCACCACGTCGGGGCCGGCCGCGAGCCGGACCCGCGCCCCCGCCCTCGGCCGCAGCGACTCCTCCGCCGCCACCTGCCCCAGGTCCACCTCGCCGGTCCGGGGAGGCTCGCCCGCGTCCAGGGCCGCCAGCAGGAGCAGGTCGGCGGCGAGGGCCTGCAGCCGGTCCAGGTCGGCCAGCGCCTCCCGGGCCGTCTCCCCCGCCGGCGCCAGCTCCAGCCGCGTCCGCAGGGTCGCGATGGGGCTGCGCAGCTCGTGGGCGGCGTCGGCGACGAACCGCTTGTGCTGCCCGACCGCCTTCTCCAGCCGGTCGAGGGTGGCGTTGACGGTGCGGGCGAGGGCCGCGACCTCGTCCCGCGCGGCCGGGACGGGCACCCGCCGGTGCAGGTCCCGCGCCGTGATGTCGGCGAGCCGGGCCCGGATGCCCGACACGGGGACCAGGGCGCGGCCCACGAGGAACCAGGTCATCGCGGCGACCAGCAGCAGCAGGACCGGGATCCCGAAGACCAGCAGCCGGTTCAGCACGGCGAGCGCCTCGCGGGCGGGTTGGAGGGAGCTGCGCGCGAGGACCGTCATCGGCCCGGCCTGGGTGCGGACCGTGGTGGCGGCCATCGTGTACGCGTCCGTCGTCCAGTCGGCGGACGGCGGCTGGGCGACGGAGCCGATCCGCACGTCGGGGTCGGCCACCGTCCCCGGGCCGAGCCCGGTTCCCGTGCCGACGCCCGGTGCCGGGCCGGTGCCCGATGCCGTGCCGGTGCTCGGTTGTGTGCCGGTGCCCGGCTGCGTGCGGGTGCCCGGCTCCGGGCCGGTCGCCATGGTCGGCGCGGACGTCGCCGCCCGCGCCGACGGCCACACCGGTTGCGCCGGCGTCCCGGCGACGGACAGGAGGCCGGCCGCCGCGTCCGCCCGGCGCACGGCCTGCTCGGCGGCGCTGTTCTCCAGGTTCGCCCGCAGCACCGTGGTCAGCGTGACGGCGGCCGCTGCCAGGGCGACCGCGACGATGAACGTGGCCGCGACGGTCGCGCGCAGCCGCACGGACCATCGCACGGACCATCGCACGGACCATCGCACGGACCACGGCGCCGGCCACCACGCCGGCCACTTCACCGGTCGCCGCGCGGACCGCTGTGCGGGCGGGCGGGCCGGCCGCCACGAGGGCGCTCCGGATCCGGGCATCACCGGCTCCCGTCGAGCCGGTAGCCCGCGCCCCGGACCGTCACGATCGAGGAGCGGCCGAAGGGGGCGTCCACCTTGCGGCGCAACGCGCTGATGTAGACCTCGACGATGCTCGGGTCGCCGTCGTACGCGAAGTCCCACGCCTGCTCCAGCAGCTCGGCCTTCGAGACCACCTCGCCCGCCCGCCGGGCGAGACCGTGCAGGACGGCGAACTCCTTCGGCGTGAGCGCGATGTCCGTTCCCGCCCGGCGGCAGCGCATCCCGGCGGGGTCCACCACCAGGTCGCCGACCTTCAGCGAGACCGGACGCTCCCGGCCGCCCCGCCGGACGAGGGCGCGCAGCCTGGCCAGCAGGACGACGTACGAGAAGGGCTTGGACAGGAAGTCGTCGGCGCCGGTGTCCAGCGCCTCGGCCTCGTCGTACTCGCCGTCCTTGGCGGTCAGCACCATGATGGGCGTCCAGTTTCCGGCGTCGCGCAGGCGGCGGCAGACGGCGTACCCGTTGAGCCGCGGCAGCATGACGTCGAGCACGATCGCGTCGTACGCGTTCTCCTCCGCCATCCACAGGCCCTCGGTCCCGTCGTGGGCGACGTCCACGGCGAAGCCCTCGTCCGCCAGCCCGCTCTTCACCAGGGCGGCCAGCCGCCGCTCGTCCTCCACCAGCAGCACACGCATGCCGTCCACGATGACAGGGGGGACCTGAAGCCCGGCTTAAGGTCCTTCAGGCGTCTTCAGCCTGGCTTCAGGGTCGGCCCGCCACCGTCGTCTCCGTCCTGACGGCTTCACTCAAGGAGACGACGATGATCAGCAAACGTATGCGGGCAGTGCTCTCGGTGGCGGTGCTGGGGACCGCCCTCGCCGGCACGCTCACCGCATCCGCCCGAGCGGACGAGGGGACGCCGGGTCCCGCGTGTCCCCGGGGGGTGAAGGTGGTGGAGAGGGACGGGAAGCTCCTGGTCGACGACGGGACCGGGCTCCGCGAGATCAAGGAGGGTGAGCGGGTCCGCGCCGTCCCGGCCGTACCGGCCGGGGCGGGCGTCGCGAGCGCGGAGAATGGACGGCCGGGCGGCGACGAGCCGTCCGGAGCCGACGCCACGCGGGCCGTTCCGCCGGAGAAGGGGACGTCCGAGGACGGCGACGTGCCCGCGGCGCGCGCGGGAGCGGCGCCCGGGACGCCCGACGGCGAGGGGTCCACGGCTGGCACAGGGGCGGCCCCCGGGACGCCCGACGGCGAGGGGTTCACGGCCCGGACGGGGGCGGCGCCCGGGACGCCCGACGGCGGTGTGGCCGCCGCCCCGGACGGGCGCACCGCGCCGGGCACGGCTGTCCGTTACACGGTCGCGGCGACGGCTGTCGCCGGTCCCGGCGCACCCGGCACCGTCGTCATGACCTGCGCCGTCGCCGCCCGAGGCGAGTGATCGCACCGGGGCGGCCGCCGGGCCGCCGGACGGGCCGTGCGGCGGCGCCCTGAGGCGCACGTGCCATGAGCCCGCGCGTGCGGCCGGATCTCCCCCTGGCCGGCCGCACGCGTCTGCGCTACCGTCGGCCCGGCCGATCAAACGGAGGCGAGGACGCGCGTTGAGGCGGACGTTCGCGGGAGTGGGAGCGGTTCTCGCCGCGTCCGGGCCGGTCGTCGCGAGGTCCTTCAGACTGGGCCCGGCCGACATGTACAGCATGATCTGCTGGGGGCGGGAGGACCAGTCGTTCTTCCTGCCGCGGCCCACCACGTGGGAGTTGCTCTCGTGGGCCGACCTCCTGCTCCCCGCGGTCCTGGTCGGGCTCCTGCTGCGCCCCTCCCGGTGGACGGCGGTCCTCGGAACCGTCGCGCTGTGCGGGGTGCTCGCGCTGCGGATCCTGGTGACGGTGCGCGCACCCGACGCCGGCCCGCTCACGGGCGGGCCCACACCCGCCGGCCCGTTCACCGACGGGCTCTCCCCCGCCGGCCCGTTGTGGACGGCGGCTCTGTGCTACGCCGCGGCGACGGCCCTGCTGTGGACGGCGACGCGGCGGCCGTCCCGTTCCCTGCCGTGGCCGGAACTCGCCCTCTGGGCGGCCGCGGTCGTGGCCGCGGCGTGGACGGCCGTCCGGATCTCCCTCATCGCGGGCGATGAGACCGTCTGGTTCGGCTGGGTCGCTTCCGGGGACCCCGCGACGCTCTGGAACTACCCCGTGCTCTGGTCCTGCAAGGCGGACGCGGACGGTCTGCCGGTCGTGCTCGTCGCCCTCGCAGCCACGGCGAGCGCGGTCCTGACGGACGGGACGCGCCGCCGGATCGCGCTCGCCGCCGCGGCGCTTCTCGGGGTCGCCGCCGTCGAGGGGTTCGTCCCCGTCGCCCTCCTGGCCGACGGCGAACGGCTCAAAGAGGCGGCCCAGGTGGAGGCCGCGACGCTGATCCGGTGGAACCTGGCCATCGCGGCGGTCCTCGTCGCCGCCGCGACCCTCTGGAGGCGGAATCCCGCGCCAGGAGGTGTCGGAACGGCCTGAGGGGCATGTCCGTCCTGACGGAGGGCGACAACCTCGCCGTACGCCGACGGGAGGACGAGACGATGACCGACACCGGCCGGGCCGACCACATCGGCGCGTTGCTGCGCCACTTCGCGGACCTGCGGGACCACCGGCACGGGGCCGCGGAGTCGCGGGCCGACAAGGAACGGCTCTTCTCCGAGGCCGTCGCGCTGCTCGACCCCTACGCGAGGCGGGTGCTGTCCGAGATGAACACGGACCTGCTCCTGGGCAGCGGGGAGGTCGAGGCCACCGGGGTGCGCAGGTCCCCGGACGGCGGCGTGGCGGCGCTGTGGACGCTCTCGTGGCCGGAGCAGCGTTCGGCGGGCGTCGAGCCGATCGTGCTCAACGCCTTCTACGGCGCGGGCTTCCACCACCCCCACCTGCGCGGCGCCACCGTGGGCGACTGGCCGCTGAACGTCTTCACCGACGAGCAGGCCGCCGCCGAACTGCCCACGCTGCGCGCCATCGCCGCCGCCGGCCTGCACAACCTGGTCTTCCAGAAGGACTACCGGATCGTCCCCGCCACCATCCGGGGTTAGGACGTCGCGCCCGGCGGGATCTGGTACACACGTTCCCATGAGCTCCCCGCGCCTGGGCGTCGTCCCGTCCGTGTTCGCCGTCCAGCACCTCCCGCACGCGACGTTCCCCGAGGACGACGACTGGATCGCCCTGGTCCGCGCCCCCGAGGGGCTCACCGTCGTCCGCGAGACCTGGCCGACCGGCTCGGGCGAGCGGTGGATCGGCCTGTACGGCGGAGGCACCGGCCACCGTCTCGACGCCCCCGGCATGCCGGCCGCGATCCTCCAGCCCCTGGCCGAGGCGCGGATCCCCGTCTTCGTGGCCTCGACGTTCCACGCCGACCTGGTCCTCGTGCCGGAGCCGATGATCAGGGACGCGGTGGCCGTGCTGGAGGAGGCCGGGCACCCGGTGGACACCGCGCAGCTGCGCCCGGCCGACGTGTAACCCGCCGAGGGCGTCGCCGTAGGGCATCGCTCGCGACGTGAGAGAGCCTGGAATCGCGGCCGGGCTGACGGGAGACGCGGGCGGCCGGCCCGTTGGTACAGTTCCGCCATGCGGCACGGCCCCCCGAGCGGATTCCTCGATGCCTGAGGACGCGGAGCTCGCCGAGTCGGTCCGCAATGGGGACGAGGCCGTGTTCACCGGGCTCGTCGAGCGTCACCGGCCCGAGCTGCGGCTGCACTGCTACCGGATGCTCGGCTCACACCAGGACGCCGACGACCTCGTCCAGGAGACGTTCCTGCGCGCGTGGCGGGCCAGGGATGGCTTCGAGGGCCGGGCCACGGCCCGCACCTGGCTGTATCGCATCGCCACGAACGCCTGCCTCGACGTGCTCGCCCGGCACCCGCGCCGGGTCCTGCCGTACGACGTGGCCCCCGCCGCCGCCGACCCCAACGGGCCGCTTCCCGCCGCGAGTGGGCACGCGTGGCTCGAACCGTACCCCGACCACCTGCTCGACGGGGTGACGTCCGGGGACGACCCGGCCACCGAGGTCGTGGCGCGGGAGACCGTCGAGCTGGCGTTCCTCGCCGCCGTCCAGCACCTGCCGCCGCGGCAGCGGGCCGTCCTGATCCTCCGCGACGTCCTCGGCTGGCCCGCCGGCGAGACGGCCGCGGCGCTCGACGTCAGCGTCCCCACGGTCAAGAGCGCGCTGCAGCGCGCCCGGGCCACCATGCGGGCCCGCCTGCCGCGACGGCGGAGCGAGTGGACGGCGGACGGCGGGCTGACCGAGGAGGAGCGGACGCTCCTGCGCCGCTACCTGACCGCCCAGGAGTCCGGTGACGAGAAGGCGCTGATCGAGGTGCTTCACGAGGACCTCCGCACGGCGTTTCCCCCGCTGCCGCTGTGGGCGGACTCCCGTGCGGTGTTCCTTGAGGCGAGCCGCAAGCACGCCGCCGTGGGCGAGTACCGCTTCGTGCCCACCTCGGCCAACCGGCAACCGGCCGCCGCCGTCTACCTGCGCCGTCCGGGCGACACGGCGTTCCGGCCGCTCGTCGTGGAGGTCCTGCGGGTCGAGGACGGAGCCATCGTCGAGATCGTCGACTTCGCCGACCCGGCGGTGTTCGCCGCGTTCGACCTCCCGCCGGCGCTCTGACCCGGCGTCGCGGGGACACCGATTCCTTTCGCCGGCCCGGCCGTCCGTACTCCTGACGACACCGACAGAGAGGACACGGACATGACAGACAGGCACCCCGCGCTCGCCCGGCTCGACGCGCTCGTCGGACGGTGGACGGTGGCGCCGAAGGTCGACGGCGTCGGCACCGCCTGGGCCGACTTCTCCTGGCAGGACGACGGCCTGTTCCTGCGGCAGGAGTCCGACGCCGACCCGATGCCGCCCACCACGCCCCAGATGTGGCAGGACAACGCGCCGTTCCCGCTCACCGCCCTGATCGGACTCGACGACGCGAGTGAGGAGTTCAGCATGCTGTACGCCGACGCCCGGGGCGTGCACCGCGTCTACCGGATGCGGTTCGACGACGGCGTCTGGACGATGTGGCGGGAGGCGCCCGGGTTCAACCAGCGCTTCACCGGCACGCTGAGCGCGGACGGGGACAGGGTGGACGCCCGCTGGGAGATGTCGCGGGACGGCACGACCTGGACGCTCGACTTCGAGCTGACCTACTTCCGAAGGGATTGACGGCCTCCGGCCCGGGCGCGACCACCGTGGCTTCGTCTCAGGGGGTGCGTCGCACGCCCTGAGACGGGGCACGGTTCGGGCCGTTCGGGGAACGCGGATGGCGGAAATCCGAGCTGAAATTTTCAGCTACGGCAGGTCCGGCGGATGCGACGCGTCCCAGGAAGGACGGACCGGGCGGCGAGCGGCGGCCGGAGGCGCCGGGTCCTTGATTGACGAGACCCGGAGACGTCCTATTTGCTCCGCCGCAGCACCACAACTTCATCGCCACGGAGAGGGAACGGCGCGACCGCATGAATGTCAGCGCTATCAGCGCCGCCGTCCGGTGTCGGGGCGGGCATGCTCGCCGGCCGTCGACGGTGCGGCAGGCCGCCTGAGAGACGCCCCGGTCGGCGGCCTGTTGTTAGCGCTAACAACCTCGCCTCTCTCCGTGGATCCACCCCCGGGAGTTACTCATGAAGATCCCTCGCGCACGGCTCTGGCTCGCCGCCGGGGTCGCCGCCCTGGTCGGCGCCGTGGGCGCGCTGACCACGACCGCCGCCCACGCCGCCGCCGGATGCCGGGTCGACTACACCGTCACCAGCCAGTGGCCGGGCGGGTTCGGGGCGAACGTGAACGTGACCAACCTCGGCGACCCGATCAACGGGTGGCGGCTGACCTGGTCGTTCGCCGCCGGACAGACGATCACGCAGTTGTGGAACGGCTCGGTGACGCAGTCGGGCGCCCAGGTCACGGTCACCAACGCCTCCTACAACGGGACGCTGGCCACCGGGACGAGCACGGCCTTCGGCTTCAACGGCACCTACAACGGCAGCAACCCGGCGCCGACGGGGTTCGCCCTGAACGGCACGGCCTGCACCGGCGGGGTGACCGGGTCGCCGAGCCCCTCCCCGAGCCCCTCGCCCAGCCAGACGCCGACCCGGTTCCCCTCGCCGTCGCCGTCCCCCTCGCCGTCCCCCTCTCCGTCGCCGTCCGGGCAGAGCCTCCCGTGTGACATCTACGCGGCGGGCGGGACGCCGTGTGTGGCCGCGCACAGCACCACCCGGGCGCTGTTCCGTTCCTACACCGGGAGCCTGTACCAGGTGCGGCGCTCCTCGGACAACGCGACCCGCACCATCGGC
>NZ_KI866523.1:79190-167210 GCF_000511135.2 Microbispora sp. ATCC PTA-5024
GACCCCGACCCCGATCCCGACCCCGACGGGCGGCGCCTGCAGCGCGACCTACCGCACCGTCAACTCCTGGTCCGGCGGCTTCCAGGGCGAGGTCACCGTCACGGCGGGCAGCGCGGCGGTCAGCGGCTGGACCGTACGGTGGACCCTGAGCAGCGGGCAGAGCATCACCCAGCTCTGGAACGGCACGGTGACCACCAGCGGCTCGACCGTGTCCGTGACCAACGCGTCGTACAACGGCACACTCCAGCCGTCCGCGTCGACGACGTTCGGCTTCACCGGCGGCGGCTCGCCGTCGACCCCGGCCCTCACCTGCACGGCGGCCTGAGAACCGAACACTGGGAAACGGCGGGCCCACGGACGGAGAGCCGTCCGCGGGCCCGCCGTTTCTCAGTCGAGCCAGATCACGACGCCGGTCAGCCCGCTGAGCACGGCCGCGGCACCGGCCCGAACGGCGCGCCCGGCGCGTTCGGGGGTGAAGGAGGCCGCGTCGTACGTCGACGACGCGCCGAGCCCCTCCCCCCGGAAGGAGGCGCCGGCCCAGTCGGCGGAGGTGACGTTCGCCGTGGGCTCGGCCAGCTCGGCGCCGACCACGAGGAACTGCTGGTCGAGGTGGTTGGGGGTGACCATGGCCAGCGGGTCGATGAGGTCGTTGCCGGCGCTGATGATGAGGTCGGGCTTCATCTGGATCGCGCTGCTGATGCTCGGGATGAACCGGTCCGGCTTCGTCGCCCTGATCGTCTTAAGGCTGACCTGCTGCTCCTCGGCCCATCCCGTCACGGCGTCCACCAGTGTCCTGGTCTGGCGGTCGTCCCCAGCGGTGAGCAGCACGACGCGATAGTCCGGTGACGGACGGACCCCGTCCCACGACCGGGGCCGGGGCGTGATCGTCGCCTCCGGAGCGGGTGGCGCGGCCGGGTCGAAGAACCCCGGGCCGAGGGTGCCGACGGCGGTGGGCTTCGCGTGCGGCCGGGACCAGTCGTCGCCGGGGCCGCATCCACCGACCAGTACGACGGTCGCGACTGCCGCCGTGAGCATGCCGGCGGGCAGAAGCCGAGAGCGCATGGGGATCGTCCTTCGAGGTGACGGGAAGTGCGCCTATTTCCTACCTCAACCAGCGCCGTCCTCGGAGCGGGGGCTGTGTCCATCTCGGCCTGGTTCGTCACTGTTTGCGCGCACGCCGCCGTTCGTTCATCTCCGTCGAGCAGATTGCGTTACCCAAACCGGAAAAGGAGTCACATGTCCCCCGCCGCTCGGCGTCGTGCCTGTGCTGTCATCGCCGCCGTAGCCGTGGCCGTCCTGCTCAGCGCCCTGCCTGCTTTCGCCCACGGACTCAGCTCGACCGTGTACGTCGACCTCACCTCGCCCGCGGCCGGGCACGTCCGCACCGAACTCGAGCTGGAGTACGACCTGCTCGTCGTCTCCGCCGCCGACGCCGAGAAGGACGACCCGCTCTTCCAGACGGGCAACGCGGCGTTCGAGGACCACGACACGGCGAAGCAGGCCGCCGCGCTCAACGCCCACGCCCGCACGGTCGTCGCGTACGTCACCCAGCGGTTCGGCGTCACGGCCGAGGGCAGGCCCTGCGCCCCGGCCCAGGAGGGCGGCTTCAGGATCGGGCAGCGCGAGGGCGTCCCGTACGCGCGGATGGTCCTGGACTTCCGGTGCCCCGAGTCCGCCGAGTCGCACGAGGTGCGCGCCCGGCTGTTCCCCGACTCCGAGGGCTACGTGCGCGACAGCAAGACGATCGTGACCTACGACCTCGACCTGAGGACCGGGAGCACCGCGATCGACGCCCAGCACCGGTCGTTCTCCACGCAGCAGTCCTTTCTCGAGCGGTTCTGGCAGTTCTTCCGGCTCGGCGCCGAGCACCTGCTCACCGGGCTCGACCACATCCTGTTCCTGCTCGCGCTCATCGCGGGGTCACGCCGGCTGCGCGAGATCGTGCTGGCCGCGACGACCTTCACCCTGGCCCACTCGGTGACCTTCATCCTCGCCGCCCTCGGCCTCGTGCAGCTGCCCGGGTCGTTCGTCGAGCCCGTCATCGCCCTCTCGATCGCGGTGGTCGCGGCCTGGCATCTGTGGCGGCTCTGGCGACGCCGATCGCACGCCACGGATCTCGAGACGACCGGGCACGGTCACCTCAGTCTGGACCGCGCGGGCTGGACCCGGCTGGCGGTGGTCTTCTGCTTCGGCCTCGTGCACGGACTCGGCTTCGCCTCGGCGCTCGGGATCAACCAGGCCTGGTCGTGGACCCTGCTGTGGTCGCTGCTCGTCTTCAACGTGGGCATCGAGGTCGTCCAGCTGTCGATCATCGCCGTCGTCTTCCCGTTGCTCGCCCTGCTGCGTCACCGGCGGCCACTCGCCGGGCTGGGGACGACCGGCGCCATCGCCACCGGCGTGTCCGTGATGGGCCTGGTCTGGTTCGTGGAGCGCGTGGCCGGGATCTGAGGAAACGTCACAACTTCCGGCACGCGCAACGATCCGCCTGTCTGACGTTCACCTCCAGGTCATCGACTTCCGGAATCTTGACAAACCTCCCCAATACCCTCAAATCGGATGGAACTTCATGAAGATCGACAAGGGGACGCAGCGCCCCGGGCTCGTTCTGCGCCGCGCGGCCATGACCGCCACCGTGGCGGCCATGGGCATCACCGCCGCCTTCGGCGTCGGCATGGCGACCGCGGCCCACGCGGACAACGCGGCCGCTCCCACGGGGATCGTCCTCGGTGTGGGCGCCAACGAGGCGCAGCGCGTGCTGTCCTGGTACTCCTCCACCAACACCCCGCAGGTGGTCCAGGTCGTACCGACGCACTCCCTGAAGCACGGCCAGTTCCCCAAGAAGGTCGTCACCTTCCCGGCCACGGTGACCGCGAACACGGTGAACGGCGGCTACAACGCGCACGTCACCCTCGACGGGCTCAAGCAGAACACCTCGTACTCCTACCGGGTGGGCGCCGAGGGCAGCTGGTCCGCGACCTACACGTTCAGGACCCAGAGCTTCAAGGGCGACTTCGACTTCCTGTTCTTCGGCGACCCGCAGATCGGCTCGTCCGGCGACACGGCGAAGGACGGCGCCGGCTGGCAGGACACCCTGAACGTCGCGCTCTCCGCGAACCCCAAGGCCGAGCTGCTGGTGTCGGGCGGCGACCAGGTCGAGTCCGCGAACACCGAGACCCAGTGGAACGCGTTCCTCGGCTCCGACAAGCTGCGCCAGTACCCGTGGGCCGCCACCATCGGCAACCACGACGTGGGCGGCAAGGCGTACGAGCAGCACTTCTGGACGCCGAACACCGACCGCTCCGCGCCGTTCTACAACGGCGACGCCACCACCCGGTCGGGCGGTGACTACTGGTTCATCTACAAGAACGTCCTGTTCATCGACATCAACAGCAACGCGTACGCCAACGGCGCCGACGCCGCGCACATCGGCTACGTCACCAACGTGGTCAAGGCGCAGGGCGCCCGCGCCAAGTACACGGTGCTGGTGTACCACCACTCGATCTACTCGCCGGCCGACCACGCCAACGACTCCGACAACAAGCAGCGCCGTCAGGACTTCCCGACCGCGTTCTCGAACCTCGGCGTCGACCTGGTCCTGCAGGGTCACGACCACAGCTACTCCCGTAGCTACGTGATCAAGAACGGTCAGAAGGCCAACAAGGACGAGCGCCCCGGCGACGCCCAGGTGGTCGAGGGTCCGGGCGGCGTCGTCTACGTGACGGCGAACTCCGCGTCGGGTTCGAAGTACTACGACCTCACCGCTCCCGACACGACGGCGGACCCGAACTACGGCCCCGACCCGCTCAACCCGAAGAGCCACTGGGCCAATTCGGTCGAGAACCAGGAGCACGTCCGCACCTACGTGAAGGTCCAGGTGCGCGGCGGCAAGCTCGTCGTCCAGAACATCCGCAGCGGCAACTGCGCGGCGCCCAACGCCGCCGTGGAGCTGGGCAAGGTCTCGTGGTGCGGCCCGAACAGCGGCGCCACCCCCGCCCAGCCGGTCGGCTCCACGGTCGACAAGGTCGTGATCCACACGGCTCACGACAACGGCCACGGTGACGACCACGGCAACGGGCACGGCCACGCCACCTCGGCGGCGCTGGAGTCCTGGCTGCAGTAGCCCGCGGTAACGGCGCCGGAACCGTCGGCGCGCTCGCCGCGCCGGGCTGATCCGGCTCCCTCCACCAGGTGGGGTGGGCACCGTCCGGTGCCCACCCCATCACCCGTCTTCCCACCTCGCCGTTCATAGGGATCACCAGATGCACCCGTCCAGACCCCGTACGACCACAGCAGCCCTCGCCCAGGTCGCCGTCGCGGCGCTGCTCGCCACACTCGGCCTCCTCGTCACGGGAGCGGGACCCGCCGCCGCGGACGGGGACGTCACGTGGACGGTCAGGACGGCGTCCAACGACTTCGGGTCGGACCGGGAGAACTTCAGCTACACCCTCGATCCGGGCGGACGGATCGAGGACGCCCTCGTGGTCGCCAACAACGGCGCGGCGCCGCTCCACCTCGCCGTGTACGCCGCCGACGGCTTCACCACGAAGGACGGGCGCCTCGACCTCGTCGGCAGGGACGTCTCGTCGGCGAAGGTCGGCGCATGGGTCCACGCGGACCGGCCCGACGTGACCGTCCCGCCCGGCGAGTCGGCCGAGGTGCCGTTCACGCTGACGCTGCCGGACAGCGCCGTGCCCGGCGAGTACATGGGCGGCATCGTCACCGTGCCCGCGGAGGCCGGTCATGGGGACCGGCGTCTCGGCATCCGGATCCGGCTGCGCGTCGGCGGAGAGCTCAGGCCGAGCGTGTCGGTGGAGGACGCCCGGGTGCGCTACTCGGGCACGTCCAACCCGTTCGGGAAGGGCGACGCCACTGTCACGTACACGATCCGCAACACCGGCAACGCCATCCTCGCCGCCCGGCAGGCGGTGTCCGTGTCCGGCCCCTTCAGCCGCCTGGCCGTCCGCGCCGGCCGCATCGGCGACTCGCCCCAGCTGCTGCCCGGCGACACCTGGAAGGTCTCCGTACCGGTACGCGGGGTCACGCCGGCGCTGCGGCTGACGGCGACGATCAGCCTCCTCCCGCTGCTCACCGACTCGGCGGGCTCGGTCGCCCCGCTCGCCGTCGTGGAGGGCACGGCGGACGCCTGGACCGTCCCGTGGGCGCTGCTGCTCCTCCTCGTCGTCGTCCTCGCCGGGCTGGTCGCCGCGGCCCTGGCCGTCCGGCGCCGCCGGAACGGGCCCCGGGAGGACGTCCGCGAGCACGAGGACGTGCGCGAGCGGGGGCCCGCCGAGCAGCCGCTCCGCGAGCGGGAGACCTCCGGCCAGTGACCGCCCGGCGGCGCGGGGAGCGTGACGCCGAGCCTGACGGGGGCCTCGGCGATCGGACCCTGTCCGTCAGTAGACGAAGGGCCAGCCGGCCGCGTCGTAGCCGATCCGGTTGATGCCGAGGCTGGAGGCGCCGTTGTCGGCGTACCAGTGGTAGAAGAGGACGTCTCCGTCGTTGTCGGCGAGGACGGCCTGGTGGCCGGGTCCGTGGATGCCGCCGTGGCCTGCCAGCACCTGCGTGCCTCCGCCGGAGTTCATCGGCACGCCGTTGCGGTCGGCGTACGGGCCGGTGACCGAGGTGGAGCGGCCGACCATGATGCGGTAGGTGCTGGCGGCGCCCCGGCAGCACAGGTCGAAGGAGACCCACAGGTAGTAGTAGCCGCCGTGCCTGAAGACGAACGGCGCCTCGATCGCCCCGCCGCCCCGGCCGGCGATGCTGAGGACGGTGCCGTCGGCGCGCTTTCCGGTCGCCGGGTCGAGCCGCACCATTTTGATCCCGGACCAGAACGAGCCGAAGTCCAGCCACCAGCGGCCCTGGTCGTCGATGACGAGGTTGGGGTCGATGGCGTTGAAATTGTCGGAGGTGGTCGACTCGACCACCAGGCCCTGGTTGGTCCATGACCCGGACGCCCCGGTGGCGCTGGTGGCCAGGAAGATCGCCGAGCGGTTGCTCCCGAAACTGGAGGCGGCGTAGTACATGTAGTACCGCCCGTTGACGTAGGTGATGTCGGGCGCCCACAGCGTGTCGTCGCCACCGGTGTAGGCCCGCGCCCAGGGAACCCCGCCCGGGAACGCCACTCCGGCGTCGCGCCAGGTGATCCGGTCGGTGGAGGTCTTCAACGAGATGTCGTTCCCGGTGTGGGCCAGCAGGTAGGTGCCGTCCGGCCTCTTGGTCACCTCGGGGTCGTGCACCCCGACGTCACCGGCCACGCGCCCCGGATTGGGATAGGAGGCCGGCGGGGTCGACGGCCCGCCCGACGGCGCCGAGGGACTGGGCGAGGAGGACGGCGAGGGCGACGGGCTGGGAGTCGCGCTCGGGGAGCCTGGAGTGCCGGTGCACGGCACGCCGTTCAGGGAGAAGGATGACGGATTCGGGTTGGCGCCGTTCCAGGACCCGTTGAACCCGAACGCCGTGGAGCCTCCGGAGGGGATCGCGGCGTTGTACCCGGCGTCGGCGGCGGTCACGCCGCCGCCGGCCTGGGTGACGGTGGCGTTCCATGCCTGGGTCACCTGCTGACCGGCCCCGAACGACCAGGTCAACCGCCAGCCGTCGACCGCGTCACCCAGGTTGTGGATCGTCACGCTCGCGCCGAAGCCGCCGGACCACTGGTTGGTGACCGCGTAGTCGACACGGCAGGAGACCGCGGCCATGGCCGGCGCCTGAACGGCGATCGTTCCGGCGAGCACCGGCGCGAGAACACCGGCGAGGGCCGCCAGACGTGCCGCCCGCGTGGAACCTCGCATCGTCAACCCCGTTTCGAGCCGGAGCGTGAAGGGGATTTCCGACGCTAAGAAGCAGGGCGCACAACGTCAACGACGCGAATGAATGGACTGAATCCGCGAGACCGGCGTTCACGGCCGATATCGCAGGTCGCATGCGGGTCGATCTCCATCCCATGCCGGTGAAACTTTCACAGGACATCGGACGCAATCAAAACTTTCGCGGCAATGCCGAAATTTTCCAGCTCGCCGAATGCATATCCGTACCGGGCCTCGTCGGCATTCATCTCGCGGGAAACGCCGGAGGCGTATTGGAGGCAGGGTAATCGCCTCCAGGACCTGCCCTGCCTGTGTGGCGACTCAGGCGGCGAAGATCAGGGACAGGCGCACGGCCTCGGGTCACCCAGGCACGAACGGCGTCACGCCCTCTGGATCACCCCACAGGCGATCCGGCCGCCGGAGTCACCGGCCTTGAGCGTCTCGGCGTCCGGGCCCGCCTTCCCTGACTGGGTGTACCGAGCGGGGACGTTGGCCTCGTTGTCGGGCTTGGCATGGATGACGACCGACGTGCCGCCCGCCTTCAGGAGATCACCCACACCGAAGCGGTCGGTGACGAAGGACGCAGTGCCGGCGCCGTTCCTGGCGACCAGGAGACCGGGCAGGTCCCCCGCGTGCCCGGGATGGGAGCCGGAGCCCAGGTGGGGCCCCGCGCTGAAGAAGGGACTGCCGGTGGCCGGGTCGGTCGACCGCGGGTCGCAGACGCCCTTTTTGTGGATGTGCAGTCCGTGGAAGCCGGGCGGCAGGTTCGAGGTCCTGATAGTCAGTCTGGTCCTGCCGTTCCCTCCGTCCTCGACGCGTAGGGTGCCCACGCGCTGCCCCTTGACGTCCTTGAGCACCGCCGCGGCCCTGACCGCGGCCGCGTCTTCGGACGGGCCGGCGCCCGGTGGTGACGCGGTGATGCCGCCGGGCGCGGCCGCTCCAACGACGAGCGCGGCGGTCAGGGACAGATATGTCTGCCGGAGCATGAGGTCCACCTCCTGCCTCTACGGCGGGGTCCCGCGACCGGGTCCGTCCTGCGGACGCTCGGCGAGAACGCGCGGGACCCTCCCTCTGACCAGCCTAGGTACGCCTGCCCGCGACCCGGACACGGCCGCCGGAGGGGACACCGCGAAGGCGAATCCCGAGCACCCCGGCGCTCAGTAGCTGAACGTGGTCGCGCCCTCGTCGCCGATCCACTGCCACATCGGGATCGTGCCGCCCAGCTCCGCGCCCTCGATGAGCCGCCGGCTGTCGAGCGCACGCGCCTCGAAGCAGATCGGGCAGACGAGATATCGGCCGCCCGCCTTGGCGTACCGGGCCACGAGGTCGGTCAGCGGAGGGCAGCCGTCACATGCGACGGCGGTGGCGACGCCCTCCAACGCCAGCCGGGCGGCCTCCTTGGTGAGGAACATGAGCGTGGGGCGGCCCTGTTCGGCCGCCCCCAGCGCGACCAGGAAGGCCACGGTGACGCGCTCGGGATCCTCGAGCCCCGTGGTCAGGCTGACGACGGCTTTACCTGCCATGATCTTCTCCTTGTCCGTTGTCGTCCGGGCCGGCCGGGTCACTCGCCCCGCCGACATGGGGAGGCCTCGTCGCCGGTGACCTCGACGGCCGCCCGGATATCGGGGGGCAGGTCGCGGAGGACCGGATCCGGGACGGCGCCGACCGCCGACAGCACGCCGCTGAAGAACCGGCGCAGACAGACCGCGAGGACGATCTGGAGGATGTCGTCGTCGGCCAGCCCGTGCCCGCGCAGGACGGCGATGTCCCTCTCGGTCACCGCCGTGGGATCGGCGGCGACGCGGTCCGCGAAGTCCATGACCGCCACGTCCACCGGCGCCAGCCCCGCGTCGTGGTGGTCGGCCACGATCGCCCGCAGCGCCGCGTCGTCGTAGAACCGCTGACGCAGCACGCCCGCGTGCGCGAGACCGCAGTACGCGGAACCGAGGCGACGGGCCGCCGTCAGGGTGACCAACTCGTAGCGGCGCAGGTCCATGCCTGCCCTGACCGCCTCCGCCAGCCGCAGCCAGGCCTGATAGACCTCCGGTCGCGGCGCCAGCACCCGCAGGTAGTTGGGCACGTATCCGAGCACGGCCCGCTCGGCCTCGTAGAGCGGTGACTCGGTGGGCGTGCTGAGATGACTCATGTCTCCCCCTTGCGGCGGCGTCTGCGCGTGGAACGGTAGGTCCTCGCGACGATCCGCGATTGGGGAGAACTCCCTACTTTGCCGGCTTCCGGACCAGGTTCAGCCGGTGCGCCGCTGCGGCCGCCTGACCCCGGCTGGCCACACCGAGCTTGCCCAGCACGGCGGAGATGTGATGATCGACGGTTTTGGCCGACAGCGACAGACGCCCGGCTATCTCGGCGTTGGACAGCCCCTCGGTCAGCAGCGCGAGCACCTCCGCCTGCCGGGGTGTGAGGCCGCCGGGGTTGGCGGCCGTCGCCGGGCGCGGGCCGCGCGGCATCCCGGTGAACCCGCGCCGTCGAAGCTCGCCCCGCAGCCGCTCCGCCGTCCGCGTCGCCCCCAGCTCGCCGAGGACGCGCAACGCCTCGGCCGCCGCGGCCCGGTCACCGCCCGCCAGCGCCTCGGCGCGCATGTACGGGGCACCGCGCCGGGCCCACTCCTCCGCCGCGCCCGCCCAGTCTCCGTCGGCCATCAACCGGTACGGCCGGGCCCCCGCCTCGGGGAATCCGGCGCCCCCGGCCCGCCACAGCCGGTAGGCCAGCTCCCCCATGTACACCGAATGACCCGCCCGACCGGCCAGGTCCAGGCCGCGCCGGGCCTCCTCGGCGGCACGCCCGGCATCGCCGTACAGGAGGAAGTACTCCGAGCGGGCCGCAGCCACCGGGCAGACCCGCTGCACCTCGCCGGTGCGGTCGGCCTGGCGGGCGGCCTCGTCGAGCGTGGCCCGCGCCTCCGGCTCCCCCCGCGCCGCCTGGATCCTGCCGCGCGCCACCAGCGCGGGCACCACGGCCACCCCGGCCCGGGCCGGCCGGTCCAGCGCCGCGTCCGCGTCGGCGAGAGCGCCGGCCCAGTCACAGCGCACCAGCCGCACCCCCGCCCGCACCCCGAGCAGGTACTGGACGTACCCGTCGAGATCCTGTTCGGTGGCGTACTCCAGTGCCCGGTCGACCGCCGGTGCGGCCGCCTCGTACTCGGCCAGCTGCACCAGCGCGGTCGCCAGGTTGACCAGCGCCCGGGCGGCGTGATCGGCCATCCCGAGGGCGGAGGCGCGTTCGTGCACCTCCCGCAGCGCCGCGGCCGCCGTTTCGTCGCCGTCCGTGAGCCGGGCCGTGCTCACGTTGATCTCGGCGTGGACGGAGGTCTCCGCGTCCCCCAGCCGATCGGCCAGGGTTCGCGCCCGTTCCCCCCACGCGACCGCCGGCTCCGGCTCGCCCGCGAGCATGTGCAGCTGCGACAGGTTGCTGTAGGCCATGGCCAGGGGCCGGCCCGGCGGCTCGGACTCCAGGACGGTGACCGCCCGCGCGGCCGCCTCCCACGCCTGCTCCGCGTCCCCCGCCCACCAGGCCAGCCGGGAGATCCAGCGCAGGTTCTCCCCGGCCGCCTCGGGTTGCCGCAGACCCTCCCGTACGGCGAGCGCCGCCCGCCGGGCGCGCAACCCCTCCTCGGCCAGCCCGGCCAGGTACGCCTGGAACGCGTAGGCCTCCAGCAGTTCGGCGCGGCGCGGGGCCGGCAGCCGGTCGGCGTACACGGCCGCCGACCGGTAGTGCGCCGTCGCCTCCCGGTGGGCGCCCTGCCGGGCCGCGCCGGCCCCCGCCACCTGGCCGTACCGCAGGACGGCGGCCTCGTCCCCCGCCTGCGTCGCGTGGTGCACCAGGCGGCCCGGATCGATTTCGGCGACCCCGGCCAGCACGTCCAGCACCCGCCGGTGCAGCGCGGCGCGGCGCGCGGGCGAGAGCGTGTCCTCCACCGCGCCGCGCAGCAACTCGTGACGGTACGACACCCCGTCGCCGGACGGCACGAGAACTCCGGCGTCGACGCACATGTCGACCAGGTCCGGCGCTCCCGCGACGACGGCGGCGTCGGCACGGGTCGGGATCACCGACACCAGATGGGCCAGCTCCCGGGCGGGACGCGGCAACTGCCGCAGCCGGTCCAGGACGAGGTCCTGCACAGTGGCCGGCACCGCCCGCCCCTCCGCCTTGAGCAGTTCGGTCACCAGCAACGGGTTGCCGCCGGACAGCCGGTAGACCGGCTCCGGATCCCTCCCGGCCCGGCGCGCCTGGCCGGCCACGCACTCGCGCGACAGCGGCGGCAGCGACACGCGCCGGGTGATCGCGCTGGGCAGGGCGGCAAGGGCGCCCCGCAGCGGATGCTCGGCGCCCACCTCGTCGTCACGGTGGGTCACCACGAACAGGACCGGCAGCCGGCCGATCCGCCGGCCCGACCAGATCAGCCAGTCGAGTGTGGCCTCGTCGGCCCAGTGGGCGTCCTCCACGACGACGACCGGCCGCGGACGCTGCGACGGGCCGGAGACCGCCTCCAGGAACGCCGCGAAGAGCTCCTCCTGGGCGGCGCCGGCGTTCAGCCGCTCGGCCAGGGCGCCCCCGGCCTGGCGCCCGATGTCGTGCAGCGGACCGAGCGCCCGGGGGGTGATCAACCGGTCGCAGCCGCCCCAGAGCACCCACGCCGCCGGCCCGCAGCGCCGGGCGAACTCGGCCACGAGCACGGACTTGCCGATCCCGGCCTCGCCGGCCACCACCGCCACGCGGCCGCCGTGGGCGCTCTCCCGCAGAAGACCGCTGAGGAGATCCAGCGTCTCGGAACGCTCCCACAGCTCCATGCGAACGATGGTAAAGGCGCACCCTCCACACAGCCCGTCTCCCGATTCGGCATGCGCCGTTTTTAGCCGCCTTTGAGTTAGTTCCAGAGCTTTAGGAGGCACGAGACCCTGGTCAACGCATGACTGGGGGCACGCGATGGCCCGTGCGAAGGCGCCCGTCCGGGACTGGACGCGGAGGCGGACCGCGAAGCGGGAGCGGCTGGCGGCGGTCCGGCCGTTCGCGTCGGGCCGGATCGTGGACGCCGCGCGGACGGGCGACGCCGTGCAGGCGCTGCTGCGCCCGGGCGACCGGGTGGTCCTCGAAGGGGACAACCAGAAACAGGCGGACTTCCTCGCCGGGGCGCTGGCCGCGTGCGATGCGGATGTGGTGCACGACCTGCATCTGCTGATCGCCTCGATCAGCCTGCCGGAGCACCTGGACGTGTTCGAGCGCGGCGTGGCCCGCCGGCTCGACTTCGCCTACGCCGGTCCGCAGAGCGTCCGCATGGCGCAGTTGCTCGCCGACGGCACGGTCGAGGTCGGCGCGATCCACACCTACGTCGAGCTGTACGCGCGGATGTTCGTCGACCTCATCCCGGACGTGGCGCTGCTGTGCGCCGAGCAGGCCGACCGCGACGGCAACCTGTACACCGGCGCCAACACCGAGGACACGCCTACCATCGCCGAGGCGACGGCCTTCTCGGACGGGGTCACCGTCGTCCAGGTGAACGAACTGGTCGACAGGGTCCCCCGCGTGGACATCCCGGGCGACTGGGTGGACCTGATCGTGGAGAGCCCGCGGCCGGTCGCGCTGGAGCCGCTGTTCACCCGCGACCCCCGCCGCATCGGCCAGGTGGAGATCCTGATGGCGATGATGGCGATACGCGGGATCTACGAGCGGCACGCCGTGACCACGCTGAACCACGGGATCGGCTTCGACACGGCGGCCGTCGAGTTCCTCCTGCCCACGTACGGCGAGGAGCTGGGGCTGCGCGGGAAGATCTGCCGGCACTGGACGCTCAACCCGCATCCGACGCTCATCCCGGCCATCGAGAGCGGCTGGGTCGAGTCGGTGCACTGCTTCGGTGGCGAACCCGGCATGGAGCGCTACGTCGCGGCCCGCCCTGACGTGTTCTTCACCGGCCCCGACGGCTCGCTGCGGTCGAACCGGGTGCTGTGCCAGCTCGCCGGCCAGTACGCCGTGGACCTGTTCATCGGGTCGTCGCTGCAGATCGACGCCGACGCGAACTCCTCGACGGTCACCGAGGGCCGGCTGACCGGCTTCGGAGGGGCGCCCAACATGGGACACGACCCGCACGGACGCAGGCACGCCTCCCCCGCGTGGCTGGGCCTGCGGGCCGGAGAGCCCCCCGCGCTCCGGGGGCGCAAGCTCGTCGCGCAGATCACGCAGACCTTCCGCGCCGGCGGCGTTCCCGCGTTCGTCGAGACGCTCGACGCGGTGCAGGTCGGGACGGACGCGGGCATGCCCATCCCACCGGTCATGATCTACGGCGACGACGTCAGCCACCTGGTGACCGAGGAGGGAGTGGCCTACCTGTACAAGGCCGCGGGGCCGGCCGAACGGCGCGAAGCGGTGGCCGCGATCGCGGGCGCCACCCCCGTCGGCCGCGACGCCGACGAGCGGCGCGTCGAGGCGCTGCGCCGGGACGGCCTGGTCGCGCTGCCCGAGGATCTCGGCGTCGACATCCGCAGGGCGCGGCGCTCCCTGCTGGCGGCCCGCAGCATCGAAGACCTCGTGGCCTGGTCCGGAGGCCTGTACGACCCGCCCGCCCGGTTCCGGAGCTGGTGATCCGCGATGGCGGCCGGGAGCGGGACGTCGGCGGGGGGAGGCACCCGCACGCCGTTCCCGGCGCTGCTCGCGGAGACGGCCGTGCGGGCGCTGCGCGACGAGGCCTGGCTGAGTCCCACGCCCGGCCTGGTCGACCGCCGCGGAGGCGGCGCGCACGATGACATGGATCTGGCGCTCCTGCTGGCCTCCGCCGAGGCGCTGCGCCCGGCGTTCCGGCGGATCGCGGAGGCGGCGGAGCGGACGGCCGCCGGCGTCGGGCTCCGGGAGGAGCTGGGCGGGCTCGGCCGCATGGGCGAGCGGGCGATGCTGCGGGTCACGGGTGGGGTCAACACCCACCGCGGGGCGTTGTGGGCGCTCGGGTTGCTGGTCGCGGCCGTGGCCGGGGGCGCCGGCGACGAGCGCGAGGCCGCCCGCGCCGCTGCCCGGCTGGCCGCTCTGCCCGACCGGTGGGCCCCGGCGGGGACGCCCTCCCACGGTGAGTCGGTACGGCGGCGGTACGGGACAGGCGGCGCCCGGCGCGTGGCCGAGGCGGCCTTTCCCCACGTCACCGAGGTCGCGCTGCCGCGGCTGCGCCGGGCCAGAGCGGCCGGCCGCCCCGAGGAGGTGGCCAGGCTGGACGCGTTGCTGGAGGTGATGAGCCTCCTGGACGACACCTGCGTCCTGTACCGCGGCGGCCCCGACGGCCTGCGCGCCGTACGGCTGGGCGCCGGACACGTGATGGCCGAGGGAGGCGCGGGCACGGCCTGCGGCCACGCCGCGCTCATGGAACTGGACGAGCGGCTGCGGAGACGGCGGCTGTCCCCCGGCGGGAGCGCCGACCTGCTGGCCGCCGCCCTCTTCCTCGACGCGGCGCCATGGCCGGCCCGCTCCCCCCGTGCCGTACGGGAGGCGCCGGCATGCAGACGCTGACCTACGAGTTCCCCGCGGACCGGCCGGCCGCCCGGCGAGCCCACGTCGGCGTGGTCGGTTCCGGCGATCTGGAGGTCCTGATCATCCCCGCGGACGGCGCCGCCCGGGTGCGGGTGCGCACCAGCGTCGACGGGTTCGACACGGTGTGGCGAGTCGTGCTGGAGCGGTTCTTCGCCCGTCACCCCGTCGCCGGCAACTACGAGCTCAACGACTTCGGGGCCACGCCCGGGGTGGTCACCCTGCGCCTGCGGCAGGCGATCGAGGAGAGCGGGCCATGACGGCCCCCGAATGGGAGGCGCTGCTCGGCCGTACCAGCTTCATCGAACTGGACGCCCGCGCGCGGGCCGTCGCGCTGCTCGACGACGGCACGGCCCGTGAGCTGTGCGGGCCCTTCGACCACCTGGACTCCCCGTGGCTGGAGCCGCAGGGCGTCGTCCCGCAGTCGGACGACGGCGTCGTCGTGGTCAGGGGAAGGCTCGACGGCCGGCCCGCGGTCGTGATCGCCGTCGAACAGGCCTTCCAGGGAGGCGGCATCGGCGAGGTCTCCGGCGTGAAGATCGCGTCCGCGCTGTCCCTGGCCGCCCGGGACAACCGCGACGGCATCCCGACCAGCGCGGTGCTGCTGCTGGAGAGCGGGGGCGTACGCCTGCAGGAGGCCAATCTGGGCCTCGCCACGGTCGCCGAGGTGTGCTCCGCGGTGCTGGAGCTACGCGCCCACCAGCCCGTCATCGGCGTCATCGCCGGAGCGCTGGGCTGTTTCGGCGGCATGAGCATCGCCGCCGGGCTGTGCACCAGACTGATCATGACGGCCGAGGGCCGGCTCGGGCTCAACGGTCCCGAAGTGATCGAGTCGGAGGCCGGTCTCGCCGAGTTCGACGCCTCCGACCGCACGCTGATCTGGTCGATCGACGGCGGAGCGCAGCGCGTCAGGACCGCTCTGGCGGACGCGCTGGTCCTCGACGACGCCGGCGCGCTGCGCTCCGCCGTGATCGAGGCCGTACGACAAGGAGTGCCGGGCGAGCACCGCTCGCAGCGCATCGGTGAGCTGCGCGCCCGCGTCGAAGCCGTCGACCCGGCCCACCCGCCCCAGCCGTCCGGCCTCGCGACCCCGGCGAAGGGCGCACCGCCGGAGGGGGACGGATGACGAGCCGCGGGCGGACCTGGACGCACGCGCTGGCGGACGGCGCCGTGGGGGGCGCCGTGCCGTCGGTCGTCACGGCGGACAGCTCGGTGGGCCACGACGTCGCGCGCCTGATCGCCGTCGTTCCCGACCCGGGGAGCCCCTACCCCCGCGCCCGCGACGGCGAGGTCGGCCTGCGCGAAGGACTCGCCCTCGCCGAGGCGGTGACCGAGGTCGTCGCCGGCGACGCGCCGCTGCCCGACGACCGACGCCGGCCCATCGTCGCCGTCGTCGACCTGCCCAGCCAGGCCTACGGACGCGTCGAGGAGATGCTCGGCATCCACCAGGTCCTGGCCGCCGCCGTCGACGCCTACGTCTCCGCCCGCACGGCCGGACACCCCGTCATCGCGCTCATCGTCGGGCAGGCCCTGTCCGGCGGACTGCTCGCACACGGCGGCCAGGCGAACCAGATCCTGGCGCTCGACGACCCCGGCGTGGTCATCCACGCCATGCACAAGCGGGCCGCGGCCAAGGTGACCCTGCGGACCGTGGAGGAGCTCGATGAGCTGGCCCGTCACATTCCGCCGCTGTCCTACGACGTCGCCGACTGGGCGACGCTCGGCCTGTGCGACGGTCTCCTGATCGTGGACGACGCCGACGACCCCACCGAGAGGGACGTGACGACGGTGAGGGAGGCGCTCACGGCCGCGGTCGAACGCGCCCGCCGTGGCCCGCGCGACCTGAGCAACCGCCTCGACTCGCCCGGCGCGCGTGAAACCCGGGTGGCCTCCCGCCGTGTCCACGAGGCGCTGGCCGCCCAGTGGCGACGCGCCCGCGACGACGACGGGAAGCCGCCTCAATGAGTCCACCACCATGAGTCCGCACCGCGACGCGTCCGCGATGGCGATGGAGATGGCCGCGCACGGCGACGACCCGGCGCCGGCGACGACCGCGCGCCCACACGACCTGCTGCGCATCGCGGGAGACACGGTCGCCGACCCCCTGGTTCCCGGCTGGGCCGCGGCCTCGCTCGCCGCCTGCCCCTGGGCGGTGGTCCGGCGGGCGCCGCAGCCACCCGGCCGGATCCCGATCGGCGTGCGCGGCCGGGAGCGATGGCAGCGCCACGCCGCCCTCGTCCCCGCCCACGCGGTGACCCGCCGTGTGCCGCCCGAGGACCTGACCGGACGGCGTCCCCGCCTCCCTCCGCTGGCCGCCACCCTGGCGGCCGTCGCCGTACGGCTTTCCGACGAACTGGACGACGACATGGCCTGGGGCCCGATCGGCGGCGTCGGCTTCGAACTGGCCACCGGACAGCCGGCCACGCACCCAGGAAGCGATCTGGACCTGCTGATCCGGGCGCCGCGCAGGATGGAACCGGCCCTGGCCGCGCGGCTGGCGGCCGCCTTCGCAGGACTTCCCCGTACGGTCGACTGCCAGGTGGAGACGCCGCGAGGTGGGATCAGCCTCATGGAGTGGGCCCGTACCGGCGGGCCCGTCCTGCTCCACACCGGGCACGGCCCCGAACTGGTGGACGACCCGTGGGCCCGCGCATGAGAGTCGCCTTCCTCTACCCCGGCCAGGGCACCCAGCGGCCCGGCATGCTCCACGACCTGCCCGACCACCCGGCCGTCGCCGCGACCCTGGCCGAGGCCGAACGGATCCTGCCCGGCTCATCCCGGCAGGACGGCGCGCAGGCGTTGACCTCGACCGTCACCGCGCAGGTCGCCCTCTGCGTCGCCGGCGTCGCCGCGGCCGACGCGCTCGCGTACGAGGGCGCCGCGCCCGACGCCGTGGCCGGGCACTCCATCGGGGCGTTCCCCGCCGCCGTCGCCGCCGGGGCCCTGACCTTCGCCGAAGCCCTTCCCGCCGTGCGCCGCCGCGGCGAGCTGATGCGTGCCGCCTTCCCCTCCGGGTACGGCATGGCGGCCGTCCTCGGGCTGGGCGTGCTCCAGGTCCGGCGCCTGGTCGAGGCGATCACGACCGGCGACGACCCCGCGTACATCGCCGTCGTCGACGCCGACCAGCAGATCGTCGTCTCGGGCAGCGTCCGCGCGCTGCACCGCCTCGCCGCGGCGGCGGCGACTTGCGGGGCCCGGCGGGTCAAGCTCCTGGACATCGGCGTCCCCTCACACTGCCCGCTGCTCGGCCACGTGGCCGACGCGATGGCGGAGCACCTCGCGACGGTCCCCCGGCGTCCCCTCGCCGTCCCCTACCTCGGCAACTCGACCGGTCGTCTCCTCCGCGACGCCGACGCCGTCCTCGACGACCTCGCCCGCGGCGTCGCCGCCACCGTGCGGTGGCGCGACATCACCGCCCTGCTCGGCGAGCTCGGCACGACCCTGTTCGTCCAGGCGCCCCCCGGACACGTGCTCGCCCGGATCGCCCGGGCCGCGCACCCGCAGGCCCGCGTCGTCGCCCTGGAGGACACCGGCGTCGCGGACGCGGCGCTGCTGGTCCGCCGCGCCCGGCAGCGCGACGGCCTCGCGCACCGGACGTGACCGAACGCCGCACGCCGGTGGGCGGCCCCGCCTGTGCGGGTGGTGGCCGAGTCAGTCGGACGCCGGCTGCGTACGGCCGGCCACGGCGCGGAGCTCGTCGACGACGGCGGGCCAGAGTGCGCGCGGGAGGTCGTGGCCCATGCCCGGGTAGAGGACGAGACGGGCGCCGGGAACGGCGTCGGCGATCTCCTTCGCCGAGCGCGGCCGGATCATCGGATCGTCCTCGCCGTGGACGACCAGGGTGGGCACGTCGACCGCGGCCAGCCGCGGCAGCAGGTCGCCGGTCGCCCCGGCCGCGGCGGACTGGCGCATCTCCCCACCCGCCGGGCTGGAGTCGCGCTCGTACGACACCCCGGCGGCGTGACGCCACCACGCCTCGTCGAGCGGGTAGCCGGGCGATCCGAGGATGCGCATCGCGTCGACGACACGCTGGACCGCTCCCTCCCGTCCGGAGGGGTACCTCTTGAGAGTCTGGCTCAGCATCAGCCTGAGCACGGTCCGCATGTTCACCCTGCCGCGCTTCCACCCGGCGTAGCTGGAGGAGACGGTGAGGCTGCGCACCCTTTCGGGGTGCCGGATCGCCGTGAGCTGGGCGATGGCGCCGCCCAAAGACGCCCCGAAGAGGTGCGCGCTGCTCCAGCCGAGCGCGTCCATCACGGCGAGGGCGTCGTCGGACATGTCCTCCAGCCGGTACGCCGCCGTCCTGCCGGCCCGGAACCAGTCCTTGACCAGACCCGGCCGCCCCGCCTCGGAGAAGTGCGTCGACAGGCCGGCGTCGCGGTTGTCGAACCTGGCCACGGCGAACCCGTGGCCGGCCAGCATGGAGCACAGCTCGTCGGGCCACATCACCATCTGCATGGCCGTCCCCATGATCAGCAGCAGGGGCTCGCCGTCCGGCGACCCGAACGTCTCGTGGGCGATCTCCACCGCGTTGTGGCGCGTCGTCCGGATGGGCATGATCCTCCTCCGCTTTTGCAATGCACTTGCATCGTAAAAGCCGGACGTACGGGTGGCAATGCGACCGCATGAGAAATCCACCACCGCGTCAGGGTGCGTGAGACCGCGTTCCTGCTCGAGCGGGGTTCGAGATGATGGCCGTATGGCCGATTACCCTGTCGTTCTCTTCTCGTACGGCACGCTGCGGCAGCGCGACGTACAGCTGTCGGTGTTCGGCCGCGAGGTGATCGGCACTCCGGACGCGCTGCCCGGCTACCGGCTGTCCATGGTCGAGATCACCGATCCGCATGTCGTCGCGGTCAGCGGGGCCACCCATCACCCGATCCTGCGGGCCACGGGACGTGCGGACGATGTCGTGGAGGGGACCGCGCTCCGCCTGAGCGAGGACGAGCTCGCCGCGGCCGACGAGTACGAGGTCGACGACTACCGGCGCGTCCTGGTCCCGCTGGCGTCGGGTCTGCAGGGCTGGGTGTACGCGGCCGATCTCAGCAGGCCGGGGATTCGCGCCGGCAGCAACAGCGGGAGCCTGCCCGGCTTCGCGGCGTCGGCGAGCTCGGCCTTCGGCGCGGGCCTGGCGTTCCCCCTGCCCGGGACGCTCGCCCTGCGGAAGGAGGCCGAGGACTCCCGCGCGGCGGCCCTGGAGGCCAGGACCGAGGCGGAGGCCCGCCGGATCGTCGAGGCCATGAACGAGAAGATCCACGAGAGCCGGGGCAGGCCCCTGATGGGCCCGCCGGTGCTCCAGCGGCTCATCGACGTGGAGGACGTGGCCCGCGAGTGGCGCAGCCGCCATCCGGTGGCGCAGGACGACCGCCCCGAGCCGCCTCGCGAGACGCGCTCGTTCTTCCGGCGGCTCCGGCGGCGCTGACCTGACGCGGCTCCCACAGGTCCACCCACCCATCGCACCACACAGGTGCGGGCGCTTCGCGCAGGACGTGGCCCGGGTCCGTCAGTGCGCGGACGCCGTCGAGCCGGCCGGAAGCGGCGTCCTCCGGTCGGGCTCCAGCGGAGCCGGGGGCGCGGGCAACCTGATCGTGACGCGCAGGCCCCCCTCCGGACGCGCGACCGCGATGACCGTCCCGCCGTGGGCGTCGACGATGGCGCGGACGATCGACAGCCCGAGCCCCGCGCCGCGCGCCGAGCGGACCCGGTCGCCCTGCTGCCGGCTGAAGGGCTCGAAGAGATCCTCCACCTCGTACGGCGGAATCGGAGGCCCGGTGTTCTCCACCGTCAGGCCGTCCGCGCCGCAGGAGACCCACACCTTCCCGTCGCGCACGTTGTACTTGACGGCGTTCTCCACCAGGTTGAAGACGGCGCGCTCGAGGAAGAGCGGGTCGCCCTCCACCGTCAGCGGACGCAGGTCCTCGTGGACGGCCGTCGTCCGCCTGCGAGACCTCGGATCGGCCTGGCCGAGCTGGTCGAGAGCCGCGCGCACGACGTGATCGAGCCGGAGCCGCTTGCGCGTCGTCAGCTCCTGCGACGACTGGGCGAGCAGGAGCAGACCCTCGATCAGCCGTTCGTAGCGCGCGTTGGTGCCCAGCAGCGCGCGGGCCATCGTCTTGAGGTCGGCGGACGCCTCGGGCTCCTCGAGCGACACCTCCAGGACCGTACGGTTGATCGCGAGAGGTGTGCGCAGCTCGTGTGAGGCGTTGGCGATGAACCGGCGCTGGGCGTCGAACGCCCGGTGCAGCCGGTCGAGCATCGCGTCGAAGGTGTCGGCCAGCCTCTTGACCTCGTCGTGCGGGCCGCGCAGCCCGATCCGCTCGTGCAGCGTGCTCTCCGACAGCCGCTGCGCCGTCTCGGTGACCCGTTCGAGAGGCCGCAGCGCCCGGTCGGCGACCAGGTAGGCCAGCAGCAACGCGATGATCCCGATCATGATCATGACAACGAGGGACGAACGGACCATCTCGCTGAGCACGCTGCTCGTCCGGTTCTCGATGTCGCTCAGGAAGACCTGGTTCACCTGCTGTTTCGTCGGCACATCGAGCGGCAGTCCCCGGCTCTGGCTGATGACCTTCACGTTGAACTGCTGAGTCAGCACGCGGGCGGTCAGCAGATAGGTGAGCCACAGCAGGATCGACCCGGCCGCGAAGAACAGCCCGCCATACAGCAGCGTGAGCCGGGTCCGCAGCCGGCGCGTCTCCCACCAGTGGCGGGCCGCCCTGACCCGCGCCCCGCCGCTCACAGCCGATACCCCCGGCCGGGCACGTTCTCGATCAGCGGGGGCGTGCCGAGCTTCTTGCGCAGCGACGTCAGGGTGACCCGCAGCACCCCGCTGCCGGTGTCGGCGTACTCGTCCCACACACTCCTGCGCAGGTCGGCCGTGGTGATCAGGCGCCCTCCTGCGCGCAGCAGCTCGTGCAGCACGTCGAACTCCTTGCGGTTGAGAGTGATCTCCCGCCCGTCGCGGGCGACCGTACGGCGGGCGGGATCGAGCGTGATCCCGGCCCGCTCCAGTGTGGACCGCGTCTCCCTCGGGGAGCGCCGGGACAGGGCGCGGATCCGGGCCACCAGCTCGGCGAAGGCGAACGGCTTGGTCAGGTAGTCGTCGGCCCCGAGCGACAGCCCCTCGACACGGTCGTGGACCCGCCCGGCCGCCGTCAGCATGAGGACGCGGCTGCCGTTGCGCAGCTCGCCGCAGACGTCGTCCCCGTGCACCTCGGGCAGGTCCCGGTCCAGGACGACGACGTCGTAGCGGACGTAGGAGGCCATCTCCAGCGCCTCCTGCCCGTCGTAGACCACGTCGACGGCCATCGCGTGGAGCCGCAGGCCGTGCGCGATCATGTCGGCCAGTTCCTCTTCGTCCTCCACCACGAGCACGCGCATCCGCTCCCCCTTCCGCCCCTGCGTCGAGGGTGGCGGAACGGGTGTTAGCCACGAGTAAGGCGATCCCGCTTATCCGCGTTTAGCACCCGGCTCGCTGGAGTGAGCCTCGCGCCCCAGGCGAGCGACCCGCGGCGCGAAGGAGCGGCATGTCATGAACGTACGACGGTTGCTGGCGGCCACACCCCTGGCGCTGACACTGGCGGTCAGCGCGTGCGGCGCCGCCGCGCAGAACGACGTGGCCAGCGCGGATGGCGGCACGGCGAAACCGGCCGCCTCGGCGTCCGGCTCGGCGCCGACCGACCGCAGGGAGGCGCAGCTGAAGTTCGCGCAGTGCATGCGTGAGCACGGCGTCAACATGCAGGACCCGGGCCCCAACGGAGAGATCAAGATCGAGGCGCACAAGGGGGACGGGCAGAACGTCCAGGAGGCCCAGCAGGCCTGCCAGCACTTCCTCCAGGCCTCCATCGGCGAGGCGGGCGGTAAGCCGGACCCGCGGCGGCTGGACCAGGCCCTCAAGTTCGCCCAGTGCATGCGCGAGCACGGCATCGACGTGCCGGACCCGACTTCCGACGGCATGATCCAGGTCAAGATCAAGGCGGGAACCCCGGAGTCGAAGGTCAAGGCCGCGCAGGAGGCGTGCCAGGAGTTCGCGCCCGGCAAGGGCGCGCCATGAGGAAGGGACTCGTGTTCGCCGCCGGCGGCGTTCTCGCGGTCGCCGCGGCGTGGACGGCGCTCGTCGTGGTCGGCGACCGCACCGGCGGCACGCCGGCTCCGGCCGCGGCGTCCGTCCCGCCCACGGCGACGGTCGAACGGCGGGACCTGGTCGGCACCAAGACCGTCGACGGCGCGCTCACCTACTCGGGCGAACGCCGCGTGAGCACCGGCGCCGCCGGCACCGTGACCTGGGCGCCGGCCGAGGGAGCGGTGATCCGCCGGGGGCGGGCGCTGCTCAGGGTCGACCGCAGACCCGTCGTGCTCATGTACGGCAAGCTTCCCCTCTACCGGGAACTGCATGAGGGCGTCTCGGACGGCCCGGACGTGGAGCAGCTCGAACGCAATCTGAAGGCTCTCGGATACGGCGACTACATGACCGTCGACGATCACTTCAGCTACGCCACGTACCTGGCCGTCAAGGAATGGCAGGACGATCGGGGACTGCCCGAGACCGGGCGGGTGGACGCCTCGCAGGTGGTCTTCCTGCCCGGGGTGGCCCGCGTCACCGAGGCCAAGGTCGAGGTCGGCGACCGTGCCGCGCCGGGCGCGCAGGTGCTCACCGTCACCGGCATCCGGCGGCTGGTGCACGTGGACCTCGACACCGCCGACCTGGACCTGGCCCGCAGGGGCGCGAAGGTGACGGTCGAACTGCCCGGCGGCGAGCGCGTCAAGGGGAGGATCACCTCGGTCGGCTCGGTCGCCCAGGCGAGCCAGGATCCCAACGACGACACCTCGACCGTCGACGTCGACATCACGCTCGGCAAGACGCCGAAGACCGGGCTCGACCAGGCCCCGGTCCAGGTGGAGATGGAGAGCGAGCGGCACAGGAACGTCCTCGCCGTACCGGTGGAGGCGCTGCTCGCGCTGCGCGAGGGCGGCTTCGGCGTCGAGGTCGTCGAGGGCGGCTCCACGCGGATCGTGGCGGTCGAGACCGGCGCGTTCGGCGGCGGCATGGTGGAGATCACCGGCGCGGGGCTGTCGGAGGGCATGAAGGTCGGGGTGCCGGCGTCATGAGTGTGCCGTACGTCGTGGAGTTGCGGGGCGTGACCAAGGTCTACTCCGGTGACGTGCAGGCGCTGCGCGGAGTGGACCTGACGGTGGCCGGGGGCGAGCTGCTGGCCATCGTCGGCCCGTCGGGATCCGGCAAGTCCACCATGCTCCACATGATCGGAACGCTGGACCGCCCGACCAGCGGAACCGTGCGCATCGACGGGTTCGACGTGGCGGGGCTGTCGGACCGGGAGCTGTCCGCGCTGCGCGGCCGCAGCCTGGGGTTCGTCTTCCAGCAGTTCCACCTCGCGCCGGGCGTCAGCGCGCTGGACAACGTGGCCGAGGGCCTGCTCTACACCGGCACTCCCCGCCGGGAGCGGCGCGAGCGGGCCGCCGCCGCCCTGGAACGGGTCGGCCTCGGCCACCGGCTGGCGCACATGCCGCACCAGCTGTCGGGCGGCGAGCAGCAGCGGGTCGCGGTGGCCCGCGCCGTGGCGGGGGACCCGCCGCTGCTGCTGGCCGACGAGCCGACGGGAAACCTCGACTCGGCCGCGGGCGCCGAGGTGCTGAGCGTGTTGCGCGACCTGCACGCCGCGGGCACGACCATCGCGGTCATCACGCACGACGCGGAGATCGCCGAATGGTGCCCGCGCCGGGTCCGGGTCCGCGACGGCCGGATCGTCGACGACGCGGGAAACGGGGCCGACCCCCCGGCCGGCGTCCCGGGGCGAGCCGGGAGCACGGCGGACGCCGCGGACCAGGCGGACGGTTCAGCGGACGTCCCGGGGCGGACCGGAAGCGCGGCGGACGTCCCGGGGCGGGCGGCGCGTGCGGCGGCGGACATCACCGGGAGCAGGACATGACCCGCAGACTGAGCCCGTCCCGGCTCGCGCCGTCCGACGTGCTGCGCGTGGGCGCGGCCGGGCTGCGTGCCCGCCCCACCAGGGTGATCCTGTCCGCGCTCGGCATCGCCATCGGCATCGCCACCATGATCGCCGTGATCGGCATCTCGTCGTCCTCACGGGAGGAGTTGCTGCGCCAGCTCGACCGGCTCGGCACCAACCTGCTCACCGTGTCCCCGGGTCACACCCTGTTCGGGGAGCAGGCCGAGCTCCCCACCACCGCCGTGCCCATGGTCAGACGCGTCGGCCCGGTCTACACGGCCTCCGCCACCGGCTCCATCGACACCACGATCCGTCGTACGGACCGTATCCCGGCGGCCGTCACCGGCGGCATCAGCGTCCAGGCCGCGACCACCGAGCTCCTGACGACGCTGGAGGGCCGCGTGACGAAGGGCGCGTGGCTGAACGCCGCCACGGAACGGCAGCCGGCCGTCGTCCTCGGCTCGGAGGCCGCCAAGCGGCTGGGCATCACCAGGATCGGCGTGCAGGTCTGGATGGGCGAGCGCTGGTTCACCGTCGTCGGCATCCTCGGGCCCATGCCGCTCGCCCCGGAGATCGAGCGCTCGGCCCTCGTCGGGTTCCCGGTGGCCGAAAGGCTCCTCGGCTTCGACGGACATCCTTCGAAGATCTACGAGCGTTCGAGCGAAGAGTCGGTGGAGACCGTACGGGACGTCCTGCCGCGCACGGTGAACCCGGAGAACCCGCAGGAGGTGGAGGTGAGCAGGCCCTCGGACGCGCTCGCCGCCAGGGCCGCGGCCGCGGGCGCGTTCACGAACCTGCTGCTCGGCCTCGGGGCGGTCGCGCTGCTGGTGGGCGGCGTCGGCGTGGCGAACACCATGGTCATCTCGGTGCTCGAACGGCGCCGGGAGATCGGCCTGCGCCGCTCCCTCGGCGCGACCCGGGGCCAGGTCCGCATCCAGTTCCTGGCCGAGTCCCTACTCCTGTCCGCGCTGGGAGGCGTCGTGGGGGCCGTCCTGGGCTCGCTCGCCACGGCCGGCTACGCCCTGTCCCGCGGCCTGCCCACGGTCGTGCCGCCCTGGGCGATCGGGGGCGCGGTCGGCGCCACCCTCGTCATCGGCGTCATCGCGGGGATCTACCCCGCCATGCGCGCCGCCCGGCTCTCCCCGACCGTCGCCCTGTCCACCACATGAGAATCGACGGGAGAGCCGGCCGGCGGCCGGCGTGAGGGCACTGACAGGGACGGTCGCCGGGGGTGGTGGGAGGCGGGCCGCGGCCGGAGGTGGGTGTCGCGGGTCAGGGGGGCCAGCGCTTCGGTCGGGGACAGCCGGGCCGCGCGGATCGCGGGGTAGAGCCCGGCGACCCCGCCGATGAGCACGGTGGCGGCGAGGGCGCCCGCCGTCGCCCAGGCCGGCACGACCGCCGGCCAGCTCTGGTAGGCGGCGTACCCGGAGGTGACGGCGATGCCCAGCAGCACTCCGCCCACGCCGCTCCGGCGCGTGCGCCACCGGGTCGAGCACGCCGATGACGGTGAACCGTTCGCCGCCGACCAGGATCTCCACCTCCGGGCTGGCCCGGCCGATGCCGAGCCGCTCCGCCGCGGCGGCGCCGAGCACCGCCGCCGGGTAGCGGCCCGTGACGCCGTTGAGCCAGGCGCCGTCGCTCGGGGTCGCGCCGACGGTCTGCGGCAGGCTCGTGCGGGCGGCCAGCACAGTCAGCGCGTTGGTCTCCACCTTGGGGATCCTGTCCGAGCGGTACACCTTGGCGCCCCGACCCTCCAGCGCTGGCACGCCCGCGGCCAGGTGGAACTGCTGGAACACGAAGCCGATCCGGCTCTCGCGCAGGGCTCTCGGCGTGGCCCTCGGACAGCCGAATCCGGGCCGCCCTGATTCAGAGCCAGCCGGTGAGCCGGGCCGCCCAGACGAGGGCCGCCGTCAGCGCGGCCGCGGCGAGGACGGTCCGCAGCCGGGCCGGCCAGGCGGGCCGCAGGACCAGTGCGAGCGCGAGCGACAGGGCGAGACCCGTCCAGTCCTGCCAGGGGTGCCCCCACTCCACGCCGGTGCAGCACTCGCCGTCCGGACCGGTCACGAGCGCCGTCACCGCGGGGACGAGCTGCGCCTGGAGCAGCAGGGCGCCGGCCAGATCCCCGGCCACGTCACGGCGCCGGGTGAGACAGGCGAGCACGGCCCCGGCCACGGGCGCGACCAGCACCCACGCGTTCAGCGGGGTGGAGAGGTCGGGCACCAGCGCGTCGGGAGTGCCGCGGAGCGCGGAGACCGCGGCGTCGCCGGCGAGCGCCGCGGCCATGACGATGACCCCGTGGACCGCCGCCCGCGCGACCGTCGGTGAAAGCCGCCCGACCGCGACCACCACCAGGAAGTACACGAACCTGAAGAAGAACGACGAGGCGACCAAAGCCACGTCGGGCCAGTCGCCGCCGTGGTAGGCGACCGCGCCGCTCAGCGCGCCGAGGACGACCCCTGCCGCCGCATACCGCAGACCGACTTTCACCGGCGACCCTTTCGGCCCACTTACTCCAGAAGTTGAAAAATTAGACTTCCACCCCTTAACGAGAACGTGATTCACTTTAGCCGTTTCGATCATGCTTTCGTCGAGAGCTGGAGAACCCCCCATGCGCAACGCCTTAATTCGGCGTGCCGTACTTTCGGGCGGCGTCGCCGCCCTGACCCTGACCGCGCTCCCCTCGGTCACCGCCTCCGCCGACCCGGCCCCGATGGTCGAGGTCTTCACCGACGATCCGTACGCCAACGTGACCGCCCCCGACTACAAGCTGAGCTACGCGCTCAAGGAGGCCGAGGCGCGGGCCCTGGCGAAGCCCGACCAGTACGCCCAGCCGTATGTGCAGTCGGGCGCCGTCTACATCCCGGTGACCAGCCAGGACGTGGTCTCCGAGGCGAGCCAGCCGCTCAGCCTCCCGCCCCAGCTCACCCCGCCGGACGACGGAAGCGGCGACCCCACGAACGTGCCCGACCCGGTCGACAAGGACGCCGTCCCGGTCACCGAGCCGACCGCCGCGGCGACGCAGACCGCGAGCGCCCAGCAGAAGCAGGCGGCGGCCCTCGCTGAGGCCACCGCCGGCGGCACCGCGAAGACCACGACCCAGTCGGCCCAGTCCGCCTCCCCCGGGGTGACGAACCCGTGGATCGTCTACCCCAAGGTCCGGGTCGTGGCCCACAGCATCACGCAGCTCAACGCGTTCAAGGACGAGGTGCTGACCCTCGGCACCGATGTGCTTCCCGGCGGCGACAAGCTGCTCACGTCCACGATCCAGCCGGAGCGCGACCGGGTCATCCTGGAGTCGACCCTCGCCTCCGACGAGCTGCGGACCGCCCTCGCCGCCCGGTACGGCGCCGACGCCATGGCCATCCGGCTCGTGTCCGACCCCGGTGAGGTCCAGCCGTCCTCGGGACGGTGGGACGACGGCCACGTCGGCGGCTTCTACGGCGGCGCGCACATCGACACGTCGGTCGGCGGCTGCACCGACGGCTTCTCCTGGTACTCGGGCAGCACGAGGTACATGCTGACCGCCGGCCACTGCACCACCCTCGGCGGCTCGGTGTGGACGTCGGCCGAGTACCTCGGCAGCGTCGTCGAGGACACCTTCGCCAACGGCTCGGGCACCGTCTACATCAACGGGCAGAGCACCTACCACGGCGACCTGTCCCTCATCAAGATCACCGGCAGCTACTACGGCGCGCCGCGCATCTACGTGGGCGGCAAGACCAGCAAGACGAGCCGGCCGGTCAGCGCCATGTGGTCGCGCCGCGCCGACTACGGCGACCAGTACTGCACGGGCGGCGCGATGGCCGGGGAACTGTGCGGCTGGCGGGTCAACGCGCTCCGGATCAACTTCAAGTGGAGCGACGGCCGGATCACCAAGAACATGATCCGCGGCATCAAGCAGGGGCAGTGCATCATCAAGGGCGACTCCGGCGGCCCGGTGTACACCGTGACCTCAGCCGGCAACGTCGTCGCCAAGGGCATCCAGAGCGGCAAGGGCGGCGGCGGCTCCGACAACTGGGGTGGCGCCTTCGACCCGTGCATCGACACGTTCACCGACGTCTGGGAGGCCTACTACGGCTTCCCCGGGTTCCTGAGCACGACGTGACGTGAGGGGTGAGCGGGGTTTCGCCACCGGCCGTAATCCGGGAGGAGGGGCCACCGGCGGGGACCCCGCTCACCACCACGATGTGTCAGACACCACCTAGGTGTATTGACCACGAGCGTTGTTGACAGTTCCGCTTGATCAAGAGGAAGACCTCCGGTGTGGTGGAGGTGTCGAGGCTCCACACCACGCACGGAGGTCTTCGTGTCCCACCGTAATGCCCGGCTGACCGTTCACGGCAGGCGTCTTTTGGTCGACCGCGTCCTGGCCGGGCGAGCCGTCGCGCATGTGGCGGCGGAGATGGGCATCTCCCGGCCCACCGCCTACAAATGGGTCCGCCGCTGGCGCGAGCTGGGCGAGGCAGGACTTCACGACCGACCAAGCCAGCCGCCCACACCACGCCGCACCGCACCCCCGCCACGGTCGAGCATGCTCTCCATCTTGGACATCCTTCGGGGGACGAACCCCTGATCTCAGATGTCCGTCAAACCGGATCAAGCCCAGGTCATCTCACCGCTCGACTGCAGTGCGCGGCCCGTTCCTGCCGTATTCCGGTGGCACCCCAAGTGCGGGCGTGGTGTGTCAGCTGATGGTGCGTAGGGTGGGCCAGATCGTCGTCCACGGGGCACGGGTGCTGGTGCATACCGTGACCGGTCTGCCCTGTTCGCCGTTGTCGATGCCAAGCTGGTTGTCGATATGGGCGACATCCCGGCAGCCGGCGAAGTACTGGGCCCAATTGGTCGGTCGCCAATCCCCGACGTGGACGACAGTGGTGCGGGCGGCGGGTGGAGGTCCCCAGCTCCAGTAGGAATTGTGACCCGAGTAGACCGGCGGCAGTCCTTCGCCGAGGAGAACGAGGGCGCTGGCCTCGCTGTAGTCATTGGTCAGGATCACCGCGTGGTCGCGCTGCTCCGGGGGCAGGGCGGACACGACCTGCGCCACGGTGGCGACGAACTGCGGCCAGCCGATCTGATTGGCCACGTCGGGCACGGTGGCGGGCAAGGCGGTCCTGGCGTAGTCGGCGACCGGCAGGACCGGCAGGGTCAGCAACGCGATCAACCCGCCGGAGGTGATGGCCGCCGCGGCGAATCCCGCGGTCTTGAGCAGTCGATGGCCCCGGGCGATCCACCCGTCCAGGACGATCCCGCCGGCCGCCATGAACAGAGAGGCGCTGCCGATCACGTAGTACGTCTTGCCGCCGCTGACGAGGTCCAGGGCCAGCGCCACGAGGGCCGCGACCCCGAGTGGTCGCCACAGCGCGGCCGCCCGCGACCCCAGCACCCAGACCAGGCCGGCGATGCTCACGGGGAACAGCAAGGGACCGGTGAACAGCCACAGGAATGGCAGGACCTGGGCCCGGTTCGTCGCGGAGTACCCGGCGATCTGCGAGGCCATGGTCAGCTGCGGCCAGCCGTGTACAGCCTGCCAGGCCAGATTCGGTGCCCACCCGATGGCCGCGATGGCGGGCGCGGCCCACGCCCACCGCGAGCGCACGACTTCCCAGCGCCGGCACAGCAGCACCCCGGCGGCGAGGCCCGCGGCGAGAAACAGCAGTGTGTCCTTGTTCTCCAGCCCGATGCCCGCACCCACCCCCGCTGCCACCCATAGCCGCCGGTCGCCGCCGGCGAGCACCCGCACGAGCAACCACAGCACCGCCGCCCAGACCAACAGGTCCAGCTCTGTGGTGGTGTTCAGATGCCCGGCCGCGAGGTAGCCCGAGACGCCGGCCGTCAGCGCGGCCAGCACCTGCGCCCGGCGGGAGCCACCCAGGTCACGGGCGATGAACCCCACGATGACCACAACGAAAGCCATCTCCAGCGCCGGCAGGATCCGCATGGCCGTCGGCGAGACGCCAAGGAGCGCGACCCACGCCGCCGACAGCAACGGGGTTAACGGGGGCTGATCCACGTACCCGAACGCCGGATGTCGCCCGGCCACGACGAAGTAGAGCTCGTCGCCGTGGAAGCCGTACGCCCCCGACAGGCTGAGCAGTCCGGCGAGCATCAGCCCGGCAGTCAGCCACACGGGCCACGGCACCGTCCACCATCGGGAGGCAACCAGCGTGACGTGCCGGCCGGCGGGCGGATGCGGAAGCGACAAGACTTCGGCGTCCGGCGGCGGCGCCATGTCAGGCGCCCTGCCGTTGCCGGGAAGCATGCGACGCCAGGGTGGCGGACGCTGCGATCGCGGCGGCGCCGGCCATCCAGAACAGGGCCAGCCAGTCCCGGATCGACTCGATGTCCAGGTGGAGTCGGACAACGCCGGCCAGGAGCAGCGCCACCGGCATGGTGGTGACTAGGAGGTTGATTCGGGTGTAGCCGAATCTGATCAGCAACGGGAGTTGAATCGAGATGTTGACTGCGAACAGCGCCCAGCACAGGGTCAACAGCGTTGCCACACTTCTGCCGAACGGTATGCCTTGGGCCTGCGCGAGGAGAGCAGCCAGAGCGGTACCGGCGATGGCGACGACGAAAAAGCTTATCAGGGCCCAGGCGTAGTGCCCGAGCAGCACCGTTCGGCGCGGCAGGGGCAGCACGGCGTACAGGGTCTGCAGGTCCGCCTTGTCACCGACGACGAACGGCTGCGCGGTGAGAATCGGCGCGAGCACCAGCGCGAGCGTCGGTACGAGAACCACCGGGTTGCGGGAGTCGATCAGGACGATCGCTCCGAACACCAGCAGGCCCGGGATCCGATACGGCGCAATGGTACGCAGGTGGAGCAGCGTCATCCGGGCGACGGCGGTCATGCGAACTCCTCCCGTCGGCCGTTGGGCACGGTCGCCGCTGAGTTCCTCGACGACACTCCGATGTGGACAGCGATCTCCTCGAGGGTGGGAACCTCGACCAGGACGCCCCCGCCGAGAAGGTCGGCCTCCTCGGTGCGGACCAGCGCCTGCGCCGTGGTCGACGACCGCTTGACGCCGATCAGCTCTACGCCGACAAGGTCGATCAGCTCGTCCGGCCCGGCCCGCACCACCCGGTAGCCGTCCAGGATCTCGTCCTTGCGGCCCGTCCGGACGACCCGACCACCATGGATGAGCGTCACGAAGTCGCCGATGCGGTCCAGGTCCGTGGTGACGTGCGTGGAGAACAGGACACTGTGCCCCTCGTCAAGAAGGAAGTCCCCGATGATACCGACGAGCTCGTCCCGAGCCACGAGGTCAAGGCCGCTGGTCGGCTCGTCGAAGACAAGGAGCCGCGCCCGGTGCGACAGCGCCACCGCGATCATCAGCTTCATCGCCATGCCGCGGGAGATTTCTTTGACCTTCGCCCGCGGGTCCAGGCCGAACTCCGCGAGCAACTGTCGATATCGGACGCTGTCCCAACGGTCATAGAAGGGCCGCAGCGTCCGTTCGACCTCAGCCAGCCGCCAATCGCCCACGAGATAGGTGTGATCGAGCACCACCCCGACGTCCTGGCGCAGCGCCGCCGGTCCGGGCACCCGATGGCCCAACAGCTCGATCTCTCCCGTCTCGATCCCGCGCATGCCCAGTAGGCAACGAATCGTCGTCGTCTTGCCGGCACCATTGGCACCGATCAGGCCCATAACGTAGCCGGTCGGCAGCTCGAAGCTCACATCACGCAACGCGAAGCCGTTGCCCACCGCGCAGCCCACTCCACGCAGGGCGAACGCGAGATCGCCGTTCACTGATTCATCCCTCCTGAGCTGAGGCGTACTCATACCCGCCCTGGAGCAAGCCGTCCAGGATCTGAATAAGACCGTCACGATCCAGGCGAGCCAACAAGGCGGCGTCTAAGGCGGCCTGCAGACCGTCCTCCACCCGGCGCAGCAGCTGCTCGCGTACCAGGGCCGAGTCCAGCGGCAGAACATAGGCGCCCTTGCCGGGGACCGTGACGATGAACCCCTCCGCAGCCAACTCCGCGTAGGCGCGGGTCGTGGTTATAACGCTGATCCGCAGATCACGAGCAAGGACCCGTACAGACGGCAGAGCGCTGCCCTGTACGAGCTCCCCCGACAGGATGGCCGTACCGACTTGTTCCTTGATCTGTTGATAAAGGGGCACGCCACTGCTATTGGACAACACCACCCGCACGACAGCCTCCGTTCGCCCGCATCTGTACATAGCGACTATATACAGTGATTACGGTAGTTGCACAAGGACGCGGGCAGGAGTTCCAGTAGTTCGGCGAATTTCCAACGGATATGCAGGTCAGGGACCCTTCCAGGGTTCGCTCTGGAAGACCCTTCGCGACGACGACGGGGACAGGGCCCAACGCCGGCCGCGCCGTCCTGGCCGGTATCAAGGTCCGTGTTCGGATCGGCCGCCCGCGTACCCGACCGGACGCGGTGGCCGCGGATAAAGCGTACTCAGCCCGCGCTTAACCGCCTCTACCTGCGCAGACGCCGCATCCGGGCGGTGATCCCTGAAAAGGCGGACCAGGCGGCCAACCGTAAGAAGCGCGGGTCGCGCGGTGGCCGCCCGGTCAGCCACGATCCGGATCTGTACAAGGAGCGCAACACGGCCGAGCGCTGCATCAACCGGATCAAGGAGTGGCGTGGTCTGGCCTTCCGCTTCGAAAGACCCCGGACAGCTACCTCCCTGGCCTCCATCTACGAGGTGCCATCTTGTGGATCCGAAGCCTCCGGCCCGCGTGAAGATCCGAACTCCCGTACAGCCCCTAACCCGCGTTGGCGCGGCGGGCCGTGCCGAACCGGCGTTGGTAGGCGGCGGGGCTGATCGACAGCTTCCTGGCGAAGACCCGCCGCATGCTCTCGTAACTGGGGAACCCGGCGAGGGTCGCGGCCTGCGTCGCGGTGTGTCCCTGGTCGAGCAGTGCCCTGGCCAGGTCGAACCGGATGTTCTCCACGTAGCGGGCCGGTGTCGTGGACAGCTCGTCGTGGAAGAGCCGGGTGAGGTGCCGGGTGCTCACATTCAGGTGTTTCGCGAGCTCACCCAGCGAGTGGTCCCCGCCGGGGTTCGCCGTCACCAGGTCGGTGACCGTGCGGAGAGCCGGCGAGCGGGGCGGCGGTCCCTGCAGCGGCGCCGAGAACTGGGACTGGCCACCCGCACGCTGCATGTACACCACCAGGGCGCGGGCGACATCGCGCGCCAGGTCGGGCCCGTGGTCCTCCTCGACGAGGGCGAGCGCCAGATCGATGCCGGCCGTCACCCCCGCCGACGTGTACGTGGCGCCGTCGCGGACGTAGATCGCGTCGGGCTCGACGTGGCACGTCGGACACCGGGCGGCGAGCTCGTGCGCGACCTTCCAGTGCGTGGTCGCGCGCTTGCCGGCGAGGAGGCCGGCGGCGGCGAGGACGAACGCCCCGGTGCAGATCGACGCGACCCGGCCGGCCACGGCCGCCGGTGTCCGCGCGGCGTCCGCCAGGTCGCGGGGAACGCGGCTGCGGGGGTAGAGATCGGACCCGGCCACCAGTAACGTGCCGAAAGCCGGCTCCGAGGAGACGGCGCCGTCGACCGCGATCCGGACCCCGAGGCTCGTCGTGACGTCCGCCCCGGTGGGCGACAGCAGCATGATCCGGTAGTCGGCACCGAACCGGTTCGCCTCCTTGAACACCTCCGCGGGACCGGCGACGTCCAGCAACGTCACTCCGTCGTAGACGAGGATCCCGACACGATGAGGGCCGGCGTCCGCCGCTCCGGCCCCTCCGGAGCCGGATATGCGCGGTGTGGACCCCGCCGGCACCGACCGCCCTCGGACCGGCGACGCAGGAGGCATGGACACCGTTCATTGGTAGCACACGGTCACCGGAGATCACGGAGGCCCTCGGGGGGCGAGGCCGCTCAGCCGGCACGCGTCGCGGAGCAGGGCGGGGATGCCGCCATGTCCGGATATGTGTGATTCGTGGCCGTACACAGGCGGCGCCGCGGGCCGATCCGTCGGGAGTATGGAACTCGGACAATAAAGTCCATACCTCCCGGAAGGGCCGGCGGTCATGCCGCATCGCGGGCTGGAGGCCCCAGAGACAGCGGCGGTCGCCGACGCGACCCGAGCGGCCGTCGCCCATCCCGCAGCGTTGAGATGACGTACGGAGCACGATGAAGGAAACACCAGAGGCGGCGTCAGGGCGCGAGGACGCGGCCCTCGATCAGGAGCACGTCTTCGGCACGCTGCTGCAGATGATCACCGGTCACCAGGTGGCGCAGATCGTCCGGACGGCGGCGGCCCTCTCGATACCCGACCATGTCGCCGCCGGGGCACGTACGGCCGGCGAGGTCGCCGAACGGGCGTCCACCCATCCGGCCACGACCTACCGGCTGATGCGGGCGTGCGCCTCGATCGGCCTGCTCGCGTACGAAGGGCACGGCAGGTTCGTCACCACCCCGATGGGAGAACTGCTGCGCGAAGGCGTCCCGGGCTCGCTGCGCGACACCACCCTGCACCTGGCGGGCTACTCGACCTGGGTGAGCTGGGCGCACCTTCCCGACGCCGTACGGGAGGGCAGGACACAGGTGTACAAGGCCCTGGGCATGGACCAGTTCACCTACTTCTCCCAGCATCCGGAGGAGGGCGACGCCTTCGCCTCCAGCGGGTCGAGCATGTCGGAGGTCGTGGCCGCCGAGGCCGTGGGCATGCTCGACCTCTCAGGTGTCTCGACGGCCGTCGACGTGGGCGGTGCCAACGGCCGGCTCGTGCTGGGGCTGATGCGGGCCAACCCCGCACTGCACGGCGTCGTCCTGGATCTGCCGCATGTGACCGTCGCGGCCGCCCGTGCCGCCGAGGACCTCGGCTTTTCGGACCGCTTCAGTGTGAGGGAGGGCGACTTCTTCGACGAGGTGCCCACAGCGGACCTGTACCTGCTGAAGTGGATCCTGCACGACTGGGACGACGAGGCGTGCGTCCGCCTCCTCCGCAACTGCCGGGCCGCCGCCCGGCCCGGAGCCCGTGCCCTCGTCTTCGAAATCGTGCTCGGCGAGGTCGGTACGCCCGACTTCGGTGCCGTGGTGGACATGAACATGCTGTCCGTCACCGACGGAGGCCGGGAACGACACCTGCACGAGTACGACGCCCTGTTCGCGGCCGGCGGATGGCGCCGGGTCTCTGCCCGGCCCACTCGCTCACCCCTGTGGATCATGGAACTCGAGGCCGCCTGACGCCGTCCCGTACTCGGCTGGTCCCCCGCGTTCGACCGGTCAGGGCTGCAGGATCCGGTAGTCCGCGACCGGCCGGTAGCCGATGCGCTGATACAGCCGATTGCTGGTCGCGTTCGCGAGGTCGGTGAAGAGGAGGACGTGTGCCGCGCCGGCCTCCTGGGCGGCTCTGGAGACGGCCATGGTGACGGCGGCGCCGTATCCCCGCCCGCGGTGCCGGGGCGGGGTGTAGACGGGGGTGATGCGCGCCATGCCGGCCACGGCGGGGGTCGTGGCGGCCATGGCGACCGCTTCGCCCCCGTCGTCCCACAGTCGCCACCCCTGTCGGGCTATGCGCTCGTCGATGAACGTGTCGAGGTCTGCCCCGAGAGAACCGGCCTCCGCGACGAAGCTCGTGCACCAGTTGTGCAGAAGGTCGCGATCCCCGGCGGTCGCCACGCGAGGTTCCCCCGGAGGGACGACACGCGGAGGGACGACCTGGTCCAGACGGTACAGGCGCAGGTGCACTCTGCTCTCAGGGGCGGACCCCGTGGCCGCCTTCCATGCCTCCGAGAAGACTCCGATCGTCGCGTCGTCAGCCATCAACCCGCTGAAGGACCGGTCTCCGGCGGAGAGCAACCGGGCCAGGCCTGTGCATGCGGCGCCGGAAAGACGGCTCGCCGCGAGCAGTTGCGGCGGCGTCCAGACGAAGGCGGCCGTCGTACGGCTCTCGCCCCGGTCTCGCCACCATCCCAGAACAGCAGGCGGCGTCGCGCCGCCGGAGCGAAGGCGCTCAATCGTGTCGAGTCCCGACAGCATCATGGTGTGCAGGTCAGGACGCGACGCGACGAAGGCTCCCGCCTCGGCACGAAAAACGTCAGGACTGTCCGTGATGGACCAGGCCATGGATCAGGTCTCCCAATCATCAGCGGGGCGATGTTTTCGTCGCTCGTCTCCAGGCAACCGGCGGCGCCTTCCGGTCCGGGTGGGTGGCTGAGCGTCGGAGACATCAGGTGGTGATGCCGTCCAGGACCAGCCGCCGCACGTGGCCCTCGCCGAGGGATCGCGCTACGCCATGAGCGCGCCGTAGTCGACCGACTGGCCGGGAGCCAGGACGACGTCGAAGCGGACCCGGGCCCACTGCCTGCCCTGCGGATCCCGCCCGTCCGGGGTCGGCTCGGCGGCGGAGTGGTGCGACCAGTCGTGAACCAGGGAGTCCTTCACGCCGAAGACGGAGTCCTTGTCGAGCAGTTCGTCGCCTCGGACGAAGATGTGGGTGACGAGGGTGCGGTAGCCGGGAGCGCTGACCATGAAGTGCAGGTGAGCCGCCCGATACGGGCTGCGTCCGGTGGCCTGGAGGAGGTCGCCGACCGGCCCGTCGTCCGGGATCGGGTACGGGGTGGGAAACAGGCCCCAGAAGCGGAACTCGCCGTTCTCGTCGGCGAAGAGGCGAGCACGGCCGTAGACGCGGCCGTCGTGGTGCTGCACGTCGTAATGGCCGTCCTCGTCGGCCTCCCACACCTCGATGCGGGCGCCGGGGATGGGCACACCGCCGACACCCTTGACGGTGCCCTCGACCCAGGCGGGCTCGCCGGGAGCGCCGCCGGACACGTCATCGCCGTTTTCGACCTGGGGGGCGTCCTGGGCGAAGAAGGGGCCGAGCACGGTCGCCTCGGTGGCGTTCCCCGCGGCCTCGCTGTTCACCGCGACGGTCTGCATGGAGACGCCGAGCACGTCGCTGAGCAGCACGAACTCCTGTCGATGCTGGTTGGTCATGTGGCCGACCCGGGTGAGGAACTCGATCGCGGCGTTCCATTCGGACTGGGTGAGCCGCACCGTGCGCACGAAGGTGTGGAGGTGCGTCACCAGCTCCTGCAGCAGGTACCTCAGGCGCTCGTCGGGGGTGTGGTCGAACGACCGCAGCACGCGGGTGAGGAGCTCTTCCTCCCGGGCGCTCTGCTCGGGCGAGATCTGGCTGGTCATGGTGGCGGGCTTCCTTACACGATCTGCTCGCCGGCCCAGGCGGCACGGATGACGCCTTCCAGGTCGGACACGGTCAGGGGTCGGACGGCGGCACCCGCGGGCAGGGCCGGTTCCGCCGCCTGGGGGATGCCGGGAGCGCGCGCGATCGGAGCGGTCGTCGGCGTGCCTTGACCGTCACGGCGAGCGACAAGCGGGGCCTACCCGCGATCTTATCCAGGGACATGTCTCGACATGTCTGGCAGCCGCTCCAAACCCGCTTCTCAGGCGAAGCGATCACGTGAGGATGAAGTCCTGGTTCACGGGTGCGGCGGGGCTGAGCAGTAGACGTGAGGCGGCCGGCTGCCGGCCGGGGGCGCCGGCGACGACGATGGCGAAACCGTGGTGGAAGCCGGTGGCCGCGTACTCGCCGTTCTGGTCGGTACGGGTACGGACCAGTTGGCGCCCGCGCGGGTCGGTGACCGTGATCGTGGCCGACAGTGGTTCTCCGGCGAGACCGCTGACTCTCCCGGTCAGTATCGGCAGTTGCTCGCCGAAATGGTGCCGGTGCGGGGGGAGGGCGACCGGCTCGGGGAGCTCCACGGTGGGATCCTCCGGGGGAGGTGCGGGGACGGCTCCCGTCATGCCTGCCTGTGCGTCGCGCACGAGCTGCCGTAGCTGCTTGAGGTATCCGAGCACGATGAGAGCCGCGCCTGTCGCGATCCAGGCGCAGAGCACCGCGGTGGGCCGGCCCAGTTGCCGGTAGTCGAAGTAGCCGACAAGACGCAGGGCGTCGGCGGCGTTGCCCATGGGCAGGACGGGGTGGAGGAAGCGGAAGAAGCCGTTGAGCAGGTCGACGGGGACGGTGCAGCCACTGGAGGGCACGCCGAGCAGGAGAAACAGCGTGACGGCCGCCCCGGGGAAGAACGGGCCGAGAAAGGGGACGAACCCGTACGAGGTCAGCGACACGGCCTGCGTCAGCAGGAACAGGTACAGCAGCGCGAGCGGATGCCGCGGGATCGCGTCCATCCCGTAGGCGCCCACGAGGTAACAGGCGAGGGCGGCGACGGCGCCGCCCCCCACCATCGTGGCCACGTGCGCCCGACGGCTGAAGCCCACCGCGCGCTGCATGGCGACCACCAGGAAGTACGCGGGGAGAGTGCAGGCCATCAGAAGGTACAGCGGGCTGATGCCCAGGCTGTCTCCCGGCCTCGTCGAGACCAGCTCGTGAAAGGCGAGGCCGGCGCCCGCCTTCTGGACCGCGGAGGTGAAGACCTGGCGGACGAGCGATTCCATGGCGGCGCCGTCGGCCTTGGCGCCGTACAGCTGGGGATGGTGCGGCGCCGGCACGAACGCCGCCACCACGTCGTGGTTCAGGACCTCCGCCCGCGCCTCGGCCGCAGAAGCGACCGGCTGAAGGGTGAAGCCGCCCGGGACGGCCGTGTCGAGCTGGGACTGCAGCTGCGCCGTCGTGGTCGGCGGGGCGGCTACCGCCACTTCGATGTGGTGCGGCGTCGGGTTGTGGAAGGCCAACAGGAAGGAGAAGAGCAGTCCGGTCAGGAAGATCGCGGGGAGCCAGACGCCCATCGCGAGTGTCCGCATGATCTCACCAGGGCGTTTCTTCTTCGCGTGCGCAGATGCCATGCCGCCCAGGCTAGCGATTCCTGCACTCGTGCAACGATGCACCCGTGCAAACTTCTGGGTGAGTACGCTGACCCCCGCAGGTGGTGAGAGGACGTGGTCGACATGCAGGGCGCGGTTCCAGGACTTCGTGAACGCAAGAAGGCCGAGACTCGTGAGGCCCTGCGTGCTGCCGCGATCCGGCTCTTCCTGGAGCAGGACCCCTCGACGGTAACCGTGAACGACATCTGCGAAGCCGCCCGGGTCTCCCGCCGGACCTTCTTCAACTACTTCGAGAGCAAGGAGGAGGCACTCTTCGCCTGGGACCAGCGCCTCACCGACGAACTCGCCTCCAGACTCGCCGCGCGGCCATCGCATGAACCGCCGCTCACGGCCCTGCGCCGGGCGATGGACGACACCATGCCCAGCTTCGCCACACAGACCGGCTGGCATGCGCGCAAGGAGCTGTTCAGCGCGTCTCCCGAACTGAGGACCAAGACCCTGCACGCGGTCTTCCGCCTCGAGGACAGGCTCGCCGACGTCCTCACCGACCGCATCGGATGCCCGCCGGGCAGCCTCTATCCGCGGCTGCTCGCGTCGGCGACCGGGTCGATCTTCCGCTCGGCCTTCATCACCTGGAACCCGGAAACGGGGATCGAGGGCCTGCGAACGCTGATCGACCAGGCGTTCGACCACCTCGCCACCGGCCTCACCGCCCTCTGACCTCCCCCTGACCGTCAAGGGCGGCGGCCGGCGCTTTTCCGCTGATTCGTCACCCTCTCGCCGCCAGGAAGAACACCGGATGATGGCCGCATGAATTTGCCGCTACGCGTCACGTAATAGACCCTGATGTGCCGTATATAGCCACTAGCCTGTGCTCGCCCTTTTTGTGGTGATTCATCAGGAGACGATCGTGGACATCAGGCGGCCGGGCGCGGTGCTTGCGGCGTCGCTCCTTCTCGCGACCGGGTGCTCGGCGACCGGTGCCGACGACCGTCCCTCGCCGCCCACGCCGCCCACGGTCCAGATCTCCGCGAGCCACTGCGGCGAGGGCTGGACGAGTCCACAGGCCGGTCTCCAGACCATCATGGTCACCAACACCGGGGACGTCGCCTCGGGGGTCGACCTCATCGACGTACCCGGCGGCGCCGTACACGCCGAGCTGGAAGGGCTGGCCCCGGGGGTGACCCGGCCCCTGCGGGTCAGCCTGGCCCAGGGGACGTACGCCATCCGGTGCGACGTGGACGAGCGGGACCTGGTCGTCGGGCCGTCCGTCAGGGTGGTGGGGAACGCCCCCGGTGGACCGGCGACGGTCCCGATTTCCTCCAACGACCTGTTCGCCCCGGCGCAGGCGTACACCACGTACGTGAACGGCGGGCTGAAGACCTTGCTGGCCAGGACCGAGGCGCTGACCAAGGCGGTGGACCGGGGCGATCTGGCCGCCGCGAGGACGGCGTGGCTGCCCGCCCACCTGGCCTACGAGAGTCTCGGCTCCGCCTACGGCACCTTCGGCGACTTCGACGGCGCGATCAACGGGCGCCCTGCGGGCCTGCCTGGGGGCGTCCACGACACGAACTTCACCGGCCTGCACCGGATCGAGTACGGCCTGTGGCACGACGAGTCCGCCACGACGCTGCGCCCGGTCGCCGACAAGCTGCACCAGGACGTCAAGGCGCTGAGCGGCGACTTCACCGGCGAGCGGCTCGACCCGGCCGATCTCCCGCTGCGCGCGCACGAGATCCTGGAGAACACCCTCCAGTTCGAGCTGTCCGGACGGTCCGACCAGGGCAGCGGAACCACGTTGGCCACCGCCGCGGCCAACGTTCAGGGCACCCGGGCGACCATCGGCGTGCTGCGGCCGCTGCTCGAGAGCCGCTACCCCGGGCTGAAGCAGGTCGATGCCCACCTGAAGCGGTTGCACGCACTCCTCGCAGCGCAGAAGCACGGCGACGCCTGGACACCGGTCGACCGGCTGGACCCCCGAGCCCGTAAAACCATCAACGGCACGGCCGGTGAGTTGCTGGAAGAGCTCGCCCCGGTCGCCGAAATCCTCGTCCCGAGGCGGACACGATGACCGGCCACAACCGCAGGGCGTTCATGGCCGGAGCGCTGGCAAGCGGCATCGCCGCCACCGTCGCCCGTGCCGCGCAGCCGGCCGGCGCCGACGCGGGCGCACCGCCGGTACCCGCCTTCCACGGCCCGCACCAGGCCGGCATCCTCAACTCCCCCCGGCGCAGGACGGTCGTCGTGGCCTACGACGTCATCGCCGACGGCAAGGACGCGCTGACGGACCTGTTCCGCACGCTCACCGACCGGGCGCGCGCCCTGACCACCGGCGGCGTCCCGCCGCAACCGGGCATCACCGCGCCGCCCGCCGACTCGGGCATCCTCGGGCCGGACGTACCCGCCGGGGCGCTGACCGTCACCCTCGGCCTCGGCGCCTCCCTCTTCGACGACCGGTACGGCCTGGCCTCCCGCAAGCCGGCCGGCCTGGTCCAGATGCCGGTCTTCCCCAACGACGACCTGGATCCCGCCTGGTGCCACGGCGACCTCAGCCTGCAACTGGAGGCGGACGACGACGACATCGTCCTGCACGCGCTGCGCGACATCGCCCGGCACACTCGGGGGGCGATGCAGATCCGCTGGCGGATGAACGGGTTCGCCAACCCACCGCGGCCGAGCGGCACCCCGCGCAACCTCATGGGCTTCAAGGACGGCATCTCCAACCCCGACACCAAGGACCCCGCCGAGATGGACAGGCTGGTGTGGGTGCGGGACGACAAGCCGGAGACGGCCTGGGCCACGGGCGGCAGCTACGTCGTCTTCCGGCTGATCCGCATGCTCGTGGAGTTCTGGGACCGGGTCGGGCTGAGCGAGCAGGAGCGGATGTTCGGCCGGACCAGGGACACCGGCGCGCCGCTGGACGGCGCCCGCGAGCAGGACGTGCCCCGGTACGAGCTCGACCCGGCGGGCAAAGTGATCCCGGTCACCAGCCACATCCGGCTGGCGAACCCGCGCAATCCCGAGACGGACGACAGCCGCATCCTACGCCGCAGCTTCAACTACGACCGGGGCGTGGACGACGTGGGCAACCTCGACGTCGGGCTGCTCTTCACCAGCTACCAGCAGGATCTGCACCGCCAGTTCGAGGCGGTCCAGATGCGCCTGGTGGACGAGCCGCTGGTCGACTACATCTCGCCGTTCGGCGGCGGCTACTTCTTGGCGGTCCCCGGCGTGCCGGACGCGTCGACGTTCTACGTCCAAAATCTAGTTATCTGAGCGCTAAGTAGATGTTTGTCGTCGCGGCACCCGCCATGCGACCGTATGCGCCCATTCGTTACTTATTCACCCTCCCGTCCGACACGTGATCTAGTGTCCTGCCCGATTATTGCCGCGCGGTACCCAAAAAGGTGGATACGTGTCGTTCACGAAGAGAGCAGTGTTGACACTTGTGGGGGTGGCTGCGGCGATCACCGCGGTCATCCCCCAGGTGGCTCAGGCAGCGCCTCGGGCGGCCCAGGTGGCCCAGTCGGCCCAGGCGACAGGAGACGAGCTCGAGCGGATCACCCCGCCGGCGGACCCCGCCAAGCCGCCACAGGATCAGCTGGTCCTCGCCGTGATCGGCGACTACGGCGGCTGCGGTGTGGACCGGGGCTGTGCCTCGGAGAACCAGGTGGCCGACATGGTCCACTCCTGGAACCCGGCCGCCATCCTGACCGTCGGGGACAACACCTATCAGCAGGGTCGCCCCGAGGAGGTCGTCAAAGCGCAGGCGCCCTACAAGGCCGACATCGACGCGGGCAAGTTCTTCCCCATCATGGGCAACCACGACTACGGCAACGGCTGCAACCCCGAGAGCGTCAAGCCCAGTGTGGACTACTTCAAGGTCCCGGTGGCCTTCGTGGCCGGGTTCGGCAACGGGCTGGTGGACTTCCTCAACCCCGACGTCAACTGCCAGTCGGCCTCGGGTACTGCGAAGCCGCCCATCTACAACCAGTACAAGAGCACGGTCGACGACAGCACCGCCGCATGGGTTCTCTCCGGCGGCCACCAGCCCATCTACTCCTCCGGCAAGGCGGGCAACAATCCGGACAAAGCGTGGTTGATGACGCCGGGCGTCGATCTGATCCTGGCCGGCCACGATCACCACGCCGAGCACGTCGTCACCTCCGACGGCTACAACATCGCGATCACCGGTAACGGCGGCGAGGGCCTCACGCCCCTGTTCAGCACCGCTCCGGGCAGTGTCTACCGCGAGGCCACGGAATTCGGCGCGATGCGGCTGACCGTCACGAAGGACTCCCTGAAGGCCGAGTTCGTCACGCTGCCCAACAAGGTCGACTACTACTTCATCCTCAAGAAGGACGCCCAGGGCAAGGCGTACGTGGCCGAGCGCTCCGACTGGGTCGACCCGAACCCGGATCCCGGGCAGAGCCCGACCCCCAACAAGTACAGCGTCTCGTTCGACCTCGCGGCCGGCACGACCGACGGCCTGACGTACAAGAACTACGACGACGGCCCCATCGAGGAGACCACGGTCGACGGCCGCAAGGCGATCCAGCTGCAGAAGAACTCCTTCGGTGGAGCCAACCAGCTGTACATGTTCGTCGACGACGACGCGATCTCCGGCGGACCGTACGCGGTCAAGGCCACCTTCACCTACCGCTCTCCCGTCCCGGGCACGTTCGCTCTCCAGTACGACTCCGCGACGAGCGGCTCCGCGTACCAGAAGTCGACGTCGGTGACGATCGGCGCCGACCAGGTGAACCAGTGGCAGACGGCGTCGATCGACATCCCCGACATCCGGTTCACCAACCGGGAGAACGGCAGCGCCGACATGCGTCTGTCGGCGCCGGCCAACCTTCCGCTCGCCGTCTCCGGGGTGAGGATCGACGTCGCTCCGCCCAAGCCGACCGCGACCCACGTGTCGATGGACTTCTCCGGCGACCCCGACGGGCTGAACTGGATGCCCTACGAGAGCGGCCCGGCCCACGAGATCACCGTCGACGGCCGCCGGGCGCTGCAGGTGGACAAGAACACCTTCAACACCGGCAACAACCTCTACCTTGTGGTCGACGACAAGTTCATCCAGGGCGGGCCGTACGACGGCACGGCGACCATCGAGTACCGGTCTCCCGTATCCGGCTCGTTCGTCCTTCAGTACGACTCCGCGGCCACCGGGTCGGCCTACCAGAGCACTGCCCGGGTGACCATCACCGCCGCCCAGGTGAACACCTGGCAGACCGCGACGCTCGGCATGCCGCAGGTGATGTTCCGCAATCGCCAGAACGGCAACGCCGACATGCGGATCGTCGCCGCCAACAATCTGCCCATCATCATCGGGTCGATGGGCGTCGACATCGCCGGGGGCGAGGACGAGGCGCTCGAGGACGCGGTGAACGCCGTCGCCGCCGCGGAGGCCCACCCGTCGGCCGAGACGATCCAGGTCGCCGAGGCCGCCATCGCCAAACTCCCCGCCGGTCCCGACGCCGACGCGCTGACCCGGCGGCTCACCGCGGTGAAGGCCATCGTGGCGGCTCAGGACCTCACGGCCGCCCGGGAAGCGGTCGCCGCCGCGGAGGCCCACCCGTCGGCCGAGACGATCCGGGCCGCCGAGGCCGCCATCGCCAAGCTCCCCGCCGGCGCCGACGCCGACTGGCTGACCCAGCGGCTCGACGTTGTCAGGGCGATCGTCCAGGCGCACGACCTGCTCGCGGGGATCACCGCCCGCGACCTCACCGACCAGGCCGCCGTCGATGACGCCATCGCCGACCTGGCCGAGGCGAGGGCGATCATCGATCGGCTGCCCGAGGATCAGCGCGGATCCCTGCAGGAAAGTGCCGCGGCCGCGCAAGGGCGAATCGTGGAGGCGATCACGGCAGTCCTCGCCGCACCGCACCAGGGCAAGCCGGCTCCCATCGCCCGTCCCTGGCTCGACCTCGTGATCGCGGACACGTACGGCCGATACGGCAAGGACACCATGCAGGGCCAGGTGATGCGGATCGTGGCCGGCCACGCCACCGGCAGAGAGGTCAAGACGGCGATCGAGGAGTTCCTCGCCAAGCAATGAACCCCCAGGCGCGGTAACGGCTGACGAACCCATCGCGAACAGGCCCGGTCATCACGACCGGGCCTGTTCGTACGCGACGCACCCCACCGCAGACAGAACGGCGGTTCTGGTAGGGGTGGCGTGGTCTGGCCTTCCGCTTCGACACGACCTCTAGTTGATCCGGAAGACGGGAAAGCCCGGAGCGATCGCCTTTATCTGTTCCTCGGACGCGTTCGCGTTGACTCCCTCGAAGAACCTCCCGACCTCCCAGCCCCAGCGCTTCAGGTACGCCTGGAGAACGGCCGGCTTCTCGTCGTCGGACAGTTCGGTGGCGGTGAACGTCTCGATCCGGCGGCCCACGTGCAGCTCGCCGTTTCCAGCGACGCGCAGGTTGCGGACCCACTGGGTGGTGCCTCGGGGTGCGACCAGGTAGCGGGAGCCGTTCAGGGTCAGCATGTTCACGGGCGTGGTGCGCCATTCGCCACTGGACCGGCCGCGGACATACAGGATCCGGGAGCCCCAGAGGCTGATCCCGAGCCGGGTCAGGCCCGCGACCGTACGGTTGAACAGGTGATCCATGCGGGTCGGTTCGATATAGCGGGTCATCGCCGGCTCCTCAGCGGAGGGTTCCGAGAGCATTGCTCTCGCTTGAGGACAAGCATGCTTGGCGATCCGCTCACCGTCAAGAGCAGTGCTCTCCGATTTGTGCGCCGATCTCGATAGCGGACGACTCTGGCGCGCCGCCGCACGCCCGTCTTCGCCGGCGCGCCGCGTCTGGAGGGTCGTCGGGCTACCAACGACTGCATGCTGTCAGCGTTGCTGTCGCTGGAAATCAAAAACGCCCCGGAGCGTGATCACTCGGGGCGTTTCGGGACCACCACCGCCTGGCGATACGTGCGCGAGTCGGTCGACCTGCATCGCCGCCCTGGCCGACGATGTGCAGGCCGCCGCGCTGCGAGCCGCCAGGCTGGCCTACGCCATCCTCGACGGCACGCTCATCGCGATCGACCGCATCGCCGACCAGAAGCCCTACTACTCCGGCAAGCACGAGCACCACGGGATGAACGTCCAGGTCGTCGCCGATCCCGCCGGCCGCCTGGTCTGGGCCTCTCCGGCTCTGCCCGGGGCCGTGCACGACCTGACCGCAGCTCGCATCGTGGGCCTGATCGATGCTCTGACCGCCAACGGCGTGATGACCTTCGCCGACAAGGGCTACCAAGGCGCGGGAGGCATGATACGCCATTCAAGCGTCACCGGCACCGCCCGCGGCTGTCACGTGGGCAGAAGGACGTCAACCGAGCACACGCGCGCATCCGAGCCCTCGGCGAACGCGCCGTCGCGACCCTGAAAGCGTGGAAGCTGCTGTCAAAGCTCCGCTGCTGCCCTCACCGCGCCACCCCGATCGTGCAGGCCATCCTCGTCCTGCAAGCCGTCGAAGACGACCGATGGTCAGATGAAAATGGCTCAGTGGACGATCGGCCCATAGCCGAAGTATGGACATGCTACCCATTGAGGTAGATGGTCAAATGGCGAGGGAAGAGAGCGGGGGATCTCGCCCGTGAGGCTGACGACTGCCTGATCAGGGAGGTAGTTGATACATGCGAGCCGTCTTGCGACCCCGATTAGCTATAGTGACCCTCATCCTCTTTGTGTGGTGCACGGCTTGCGCGCCCCATGACGACACAACCGGCGGACTTGGCGACATCCTCGCCTCGCTAGGAGCCGTGTTCGCAGGAACGTCCGGAGAGATCACGATTCCGGTCGCCGACACGACTGCTCCTATCCAAGTTTTTGTGGTGAACCGTCTGGCCAGTGGGGAGCAGACGGGGGAACTATCGCACCGCAGCCGTCCGGAGAAGTACATGGTTGGCCGCGGCGACGCGCAACTTTTTACGGCCGTTGGTCTAGATCCTGAAGGGCTGAAGAACATTGAGATGATCGGTCATGGCGAGCTCGTCTGTGCTGATGAGCCGCCTACGATCCTTTTCAATGAAGTCGTACTCGTCGAGTTCCCGGATCGCGGCGTCAGCGGCACAAAGGGTTATCAAACTCGCTATGCATCCAGCAAGGTATCGAAGGAATCCGTTGCGCCGTTTCTCGCAGTCAACAAACCGAGCTGCATTGTACGCACGTCGGTTTGTGCACGGGCGACGAACTTTGGTGGGCAAAAACTACAGTCAAGCTCGTATGTCGTTGACTTCGGTGGCCCACTTCCGAAGTACGAGTACAACGTGTATCGAACCTGTACGGGCCAGAATATCGACCCTCCTCCGAACGACCGGCCATGGTACGGCGGTTCCTCGCCAACGACAATTCCACCGATCGAGCCCTCTCAGAGCCCGGAGCCTTACAAGCAATTCGAGTTCTGCTTGACTGGCCCTGGCGGCAAGATCCACACCTTTGTAACCGCTCGCAGTGAATCGGAAGCCCGAGAGGAGCTCGCCAGGACGTATGGCGGATACACAATTGCGACCGGGCCTTGTCCTCCAGAAGAGACTTCCACGCCGACATCCTCACCTTGATGCCCGGAGTCGAGGAGGCCTCGCCCGCGTCGCCTCACCGTGAACGAGGGCACCCCGCGGTGCTGTGGGAGCCGGCGTGAACGTGAAGGAACCGCGGGGCGCCGTCGCAAGGCACCGGGCGTGGCAGCAGGTCCCGGCCAGCGAGAGCGTCGGCGTGTGGTGCGTCATGCTCAACCAGCCCGGGCACCGGCCACACGGCTTGGCTGGAGTCCACCGCGCCTGACCACCGGCCGGCCCTGCTGTTCCTCGGCGTCGGCGGCGGTCTCAGCATCAAGCGCGGCGCCTGCCTGGGCTGCGAATGGGAGGGCCCCGACCGGTCCAGGGAGACCGAAGCCGTCGAGGACGCGCACGACCACGTATGGCCCGGCTGGAATTGTCCACCTGTGCGCTGGAGCCTGCCCGGCAGGCGGGGCGGGCCGTCTTTTTTGCCCGGAGCAGGCCGTTCCCCCCGGAAGCGGCGGCATAAGCTGAGACCGTGATCAATGGCGTGCACATGATCGTCTACAGCCGTGACGCGGAAGCGGATCGCGACTTCCTCCGGAACGTGCTCGGATTCCCGTGGGTCGACGCGGGCGACGGCTGGCTCATCTTCAAGACGCCGCCCGGCGAGGCCGCCGTCCACCCGACCGACGGTCCGGGGCACCACGAGATCTACCTGATGTGCGACGACATCAAGAGCACCGAGGCGGAGCTCGCGGACAAGGGCGTCCGGCTCGCCCGGCCGGTTTCCGACCAGGGCTGGGGCCTGCTGTCCGCGGTCAGGCTGCCCGGCGGCGGCGAGCTCGGGCTGTACGAGCCGCGTCACCCCACCGCCCACGATCTCTGACGTGCGATCGCATTCACCCGATCCGTCGCCGATGTCGGCGAACGGACGCGGGACGGCTCAGCCGGCGACGGCCGGGGGACGTTCTGGTTCAGCCGGAAGAGGTTGTCCGGATCCCACTCCCGCTTGATCCGCACATCCGCTCGATCAACGCCGCCGCCAGCCACCGCGTCGGGTGGTACGACTCCATCCCCGGCTTCGCCCCGTCGTACCGGGGGCGGAAGATCCCCATCGGCGCGGTCGTCGAGGTCAAGGAAACGACCTTAGCCGCGGGTGGAAGGGCCGGATCGGCGAGCACATGATGTGGCACGGTGGTAACTACACCGGGCTGTCCATCGCCGAATGCCTCGACACCGGCGGCATCCTCAACAAGGTCGTCGGCCGGGCGACCAGGTGGAGATCACCCACTGCAAGATCACCCCTTTGCGGACGAACCGGTGAACTTGAGGTGCGACCCAATCCAGCCTCCGTCGGTCAGTCGGCCGGAGCGCAGATCGCGTACACCTCGACGTCGATCTTCTGCCGCGTTGGGTTCACCACAACGAAGTCCCAGGCGTCCTGGACCGCGCCGGGGGCGTCGCTCGCGCTGCCGGGGGCGCTGACAGGGAAGGCCACGGGCGAGCGCGGATCGTGAGCGCCGCGGAAGGCGTGGCCGCCGCCGATGGCGCGCCTGCCCTTCTCGCAGACCACATTCGTACTCAGGAGGCCCGGTCCCTCGACACTCCGTGTCTGCTTCACGATGGTGACATCAGGTCCATGTCCCCCGGCCCGGGCGTCGGAGGCGACGATCCCGCCCCAGGACAGGCCGACGGCGACCAGGATGCCCGCTCCCGCCAGCGCGACCTTCCCGCCCTCCTGCCCGGAAAGCCTCATGGCGGCTCTCTCCGTCCGGAGATTCTTGATCACACTGTACTTCGGCGCGGGCTGGGCGGGGCTCAAGGCATACGCGCCCAGGTAGACGCTGCAACACACCCGGCGGGATTCCGCCCGGGCTCCCGCTCGGCGACCGCAGGAAGATCCTCCGTCGTTGCCCGTAGCGTGCCGGCGAGAGCCGTGCCATCGGTGCCCAGAGCACGAAGCCCTTTCTCGCCCGCCCGCCGCACGGCTCTTCTACTTCGCCCACACAAATAGGCGGTCTCCTGCTCGGTCCAGCCGTCATGATGCAACGCAACCAGGACGGCACGCTGCAAATTGGAGAGTTCCTTCCCCCAGCCCGGATCGGGCCAGACGCGGAAGCAGCTGAGATAGGACCGATAGAGCGAGAAGAAGGCGTCCTTCGTGCCTGCCCTGTCGCGCAGTGCCTTCTCCGCCATGCGCCGGGCATACGGCGTGCGTCCGCCCAACAGCGACGCCGTACGGCGGAGCTGCTCGTACCAGTCCGACATCAACGGACCTTCCCGAAGACGATTGAGTCGGAGTATGGGATGCCAATCGAGATGAGCTCGCCCGTTCTGGCGTCGATAGCTATGTAGTCGTCCCCGTCCTGGATATCCGCGTCTCGTGCGACCAGGATGTCGGCGCCCGCCCACTGGAATTCGCTGAGCTCAGAGGGCAGGACCCGCACCCGCCGCCCGGTTGCGGTCTCGTACACCGAAGTCGGCTTCCCGAAGTCGATGTACCACCGAAGATCTGCGGACATATCACAGGGGCGCTCCTCCTCCGACCGGAAGCGAGTCGCCGTGCCGTCGAAGCGGATGGCGTCGATCGAGACGTCCTGACCATCGCAGCCCGCGCTGCCCATCAGGCTGTCGCCGGTCAGCCCGTAGGCCCAGCACACCTGGTTGAGTGTCCTCGTCCGGCCCGTCTCGAAGTCCGTGACGAATGTCCGACGGTTCTCCCTGGTGGACACGGCGAAGTGGCGGCTGTCGGCGGAACTGGCCACCGAGGTGATCGCGACGATCTCCTCAGGGGTGAGGCGTGGTGTGATCGGGCGGGTGAAGCCGGAGCGGAGATCCTTGGCGAGGTAGCGGAGCTCCCTCACGTCCAAGTAGGCGACGCGGTGTCCGTCCGGGGTGATCTCGATGGGTATAAGGCCGGTGTCGTACATCGACATAGAGCGAGCATGGCTGGCGGCCGTACTGAGCTCGATATCCGTGCCGAATGGCACGTGCAGTGTCCACCCCACGCAATCGATCACCGTTTCGGCCGCGGGCCCGGGCTCGAATAGGCCGCTGGGGCACGATGTGGGCTCGCCGTATGTGACCGCCTGGATATTGCGCCCGAACGCCCCCTGACAGGCGGCCAGACCCACGAAGACCACGGCGATGCCTGTCCATCTACGGATGCGCCTCCAACGCGAGAGCCTCGCCCACGAATGTGCCACAGCAAACAGTGATACATAGACGCGATCACAAACGAATCAACGTCTGACCTCGGACGTCTGCGGACAGGCGTCGACGCCCGGATCTGGCGCTCATCCGCCATTAGGGCTGTTGAACGACAATCCCTTGCTGGAAGAGGACGATGCTTGTTGCTGTCAGCGTTGCTGTCACTGGAGATCAAAAACGCCCCGGAGCGGGATCGCTCGGGGCGTTTGGGCTGTTCAAGGGTGGTGGTCAGGGGCAGGGTCGAACTGCCGACCTTCCGCTTTTCAGGCGGACGCTCGTACCAACTGAGCTACCTGACCTCGGCGGCTGCCGCCGTACGCGGTCCTGACGGGACTTGAACCCGCGACCTCCACCTTGACAGGGTGGCGAGCACTCCAAACTGCTCTACAGGACCTTTATGTCCGGAAGCTTTCGCTTCCGTGTTGTTCGGCTCGCTTAGCCTACCAGTTCCCGGGAGGTCTTCGACCTCTCCGCTTCCCGGCACGCCAGGCGTTCCGTGTGCCCCCAACGGGATTCGAACCCGTGCCGCCGCCTTGAAAGGGCGGTGTCCTAGGCCGCTAGACGATGGGGGCTCAGGGACGGTGCCCTGTTCCGTGACGCCTTCCGTCGGAGACCCCTGAAGCATAGGGGACGTTCGCCCCCGATGCCAAAGCGGTTGGCGACGGGGAGCCGCTGATCGTTCCGCTCGGAGAGGGAACGCCCTGCGACCCGGGAGAGATTCTACGACCCGGGTCCGGCTCGATATGTCGCTTGCACTGGATCCACTGCTCGCCGAGGCCGCCCACGGTGATGTCGTCCCAGGCCTGGAGACGGTGTGTGCTCTTGCTGAAGTACAGGACGGAGGCGGTGAGCGGCGTGGGCTGGTCGTGCTCCAGGCCGCGCAGGCCCGCCCCTCCGGTCGAGCCCTGGATCATGAGACGGGTGCCCGTCGGCAGCAGTTCGGTCGAGCGGGCGTGGACGTGGCCGGCCAGCACGAGGGGCGCGTACCCGGACAGGCCGCGTCCCACGGTGGGATCGTGGACGGCCACGATGTCCGTGGGGATCTTGTCGGGGGCGGACGTGGAGGCCGCGCGGGGCCAGCCGCGGGGCACGATCCGCTGGGCGTTGAAACGGCCGAGGTCCAGCAGCGACTGCGCCTCGTCGTTCGGCTCCTGGACCGTCTTGTCAGGCGTGAAGCGGGGGTCCCCGATGCCGTAGATCGTCAGGCCCTTCACGGTCGCCGCGGTGCCGTCCAGGACGATGGTGTGCTTCTGCCGCGCCACCGCGCGCTGGGTGGTCATGGAGTCGTGGTTGCCGCGCACGAAGACGTACGGCACGCCGAGGCGGCCGATCTCCTCCACGTACGTGTTCTCCGCGCTGGTGCCGTGGTCGCTGATGTCCCCGGTGTCGATGATCATGTCGACCTTGAACTGGTCCTTCAGCGACCTGATGACGTTCCAGCCGACCGGGTTGATGTGCAGGTCGGACACATGGAGGACGCGGACGGTGTCCGGGTCGGGGTCGAAGACGGGCAGCGTCGAGCCGGCCTCGTACAGCTGGGAGACGTTGGTCACCAGCTTGGCGAGCTGGCCGCGGTACTCGGAGAACCTGTTCACGATCGACTCGGCGCTGCCCACGAGGGACGGGACACCGGTCAGCAGGCCCGTGTAGCGGGGCTCGGACATCGAACGGGGGTTGAAGGTGAGGGCCGACGCCGCCCCGATGGCCGCCACCATGAGGAAGGACCCCAGGCCGGTCCAGGCGGCCGAGGAGATCCGCCGGAAGACGACGAGACCCGTGACGAAGCCGGCGATCACCGCGCAGACGACCGCGCGGATGGCGAGCCGCCGCAGCCCGTCGAGCACGTCGCCCTCGATGGTCGTGGGAAGGCGGTCGGCCCAGCGGGGGTTCTTGAGAATCTCCTCGGCGGCGTCGGGATGGACGGCCTCGAGGGTGAGGTTGAGCCGCACCGGCCCGTTGTGGCTGTCGAAGTCGAGGGTCCCGAGCGGCCGCACGTCGATGACGGTCTCACCGCCCAGGGACGGCTGGAGGGACATCCCGATGTCGGCGGGCCCGACCGCCGTGTCGACCGACGCGCCGAACGCGATCCCGAGCCAGCCGCCGAGCACGGCGGCCACGGCGACGGCGAGGACACGAGCCGCCCGGCCGTGCACGACCCGCCGGGCGAACGTCGTCAAGCGCGAGATCTCCATGCCCCTCCTGCCTACCCCACTTCCCCGCCGCCCGCGCACCGCCTCCGCCCGCGATCACCGGCGGGAGACGCTCCGCGACGCCCCTGGGCGAGGCTCGGGGCAGCGCCCTACGGCCCGGCCCGGCCCGCCGTCTCGGCGAGGCGGGCTCGCATGCCGGCGAGGATCAGCGCGACACCGCCCTCGAAGGAGGCGTCGCTCTGCGGGCCGCCCTGGTCCTCCAGGACGGCGCGCAGGAGAGGGTATGCGTCGAGTTCGTCGACCGCCTCCTCGAACTGCTCTGGACCACTGACCCCACGTTCCCTGTCCGCCTGCTCCTCAAGCACGAAGCCGCCCAGGAAACTCGCGAGGGTCCCGAGCCCGGTCATCGCGTCCGTACGGGTGAACCCGACGCGTACGAGGGACTCCAGGATGAGCTCGACCGTGGCCAGGGTCCCCTGGCCGGGGTGAGTGCCCGCGGTGAGCCGTGCGCCGTCACGGTGGGAGTTGAAGGTCCGGCGCCGGCCCCGCACCCAGTCCGCCAGCCAGGTCTCCCACGACTCCCCCTCGCCGAGCGGCCGCAGCACGGGGGCCGCGCCCAGCGCGATGGCCTCGGACATCGCGTCGAGAAGCTCCTGCTTGTTCCTGAAGTGCCAGTAGAGGGCCGGGGCCTGGACGCCCAGTTCGGCCGCGAGCCGGCGCAGGGTCAGCTTCTCCAGCCCCACCTCGTCGAGGAGCCTCAGCGCGGTACTGACGATCCGGTCGCGTTCGAGTCGCACGCTTGACAGCTTAACAACGTTCAATGCATGCTTAACGCTGTTAAATTTAACGACGTTAAGGAGAGGGATGATCCACGCCGAAGGGATCAGGAAGCGGTACGGCGAGACCGAGGCCCTGCGCGGCGTCGGCCTCGACGTGCCCGCCGGCGCCGTCTGCGGCCTGCTCGGCCCGAACGGCGCCGGGAAGACGACGATGGTCCGCATCCTCACGACGCTGCTGCCGCCGGACGGCGGGTCGGCCCAGGTGGCCGGGTGCGACGTGGTCCGCGAGGCCGACCGCCTGCGGTACCGCATCGGCCTGGCCGGGCAGCACGCGGCGCTGGACGAGCTGCTCACCGGCCGCCGCAACCTGGAGATGTTCGGCCGGCTCTACCACCTGCCCCGGCGTTCGGCTCGCCTGCGGGCCGGGGAGCTGCTCGAGCGGTTCGGCCTGGCGGAGGCGGGCGACCGGCCGGTGCGGACGTACTCGGGCGGCATGCGACGCCGGCTCGACGTGGCCGCCAGCCTGATCGTGGCGCCGCGGGTGCTCTTCCTCGACGAGCCGACCGCGGGACTCGACCCGCGCAGCCGCCTGGGGCTGTGGGACATGCTGCGCGAGCTGGTCGCGGAGGGGACGACGCTGCTGCTGACGACCCAGTACCTCGACGAGGCCGACCACCTGGCCGACCAGATCGTAGTTCTGGACACCGGACGGGTGGCCGCGTCCGGCTCGCCGTCCCAGCTCAAGGCGAAGGCCGGGGGCGACCGTGTGAGCGTGGCCTTCCGCGAGGCGGGCGACCTCGCCGAGGGGGAACAAATCGTCCGGGGAGTCCTGCCGGGCGAGCCCGAGATCGACCGCGGCGAGCGGCGGCTGGCGGTCCAGGTCGAGGACGGCGCGACGTCGCTGATCAAGGTCGCCGCGGCCCTGGACGCGGCCGGGATCGCGGTCGACGACCTCGGCCTGCGCCGGCCCACGCTCGACGAGGTGTTCCTGCGGCTGACGGGGGCGAAGGCGGCATGAGCACCACCGGCCCCAACACCACCCGCCCGGACACCAGCAGCCTGAACACCCCAGGCCGGGGCGCCGCCGGTGTGGCGGCCCTCCGGCTCGAGCCGCCGTCGACGCCGCTGGAACGGCTGCGGTGGGGTCTCGGCGACACGCTCGTCATCGCGGGCCGCAGCTACGCCCGCCTGCGCGCGCAGCCCGGCGAGATCGCGGGCGCGCTGATCTTCCCCGTCATCATGACCGTTCTGTTCGGGTACGTCTTCGGCAGCGCGATCACGCTGCCCGGCGGGGGCGACTACCGGAACTACCTGATGCCCGGCATCTTCATGCAGGTCATGGCCCTGGGCACGGTGGCGTCGGCGACGGCGGTGGCCGAGGACATGGCCCAGGGCGTCATCGACCGCTTCCGCGCCCAGCCCATCGCGCGCAGCGCCGTCCTCGCCGGGCGGACCGTCGCCGACGTGTCCCGCGGGGTGATGTCGCTCGGCTCCATGGCGCTGTGCGGCGTCCTGCTGGCCGGCTGGCGCCCGCACGGCGGCCTCCTCGCGACGATCGAGGGCTTCGCGCTGTTCGCGCTGTTCGGGTACGCGATGATCTGGGTCGGCACGTACATCGGGCTGTTCGTGAAGAACGGCGCGCAGGCGGACGCGGCCACGTTCGGCTGGGTGCTCCCGATGACGTTCCTGGCCAACGCGTTCGTGCCACTGGAGGGGCTGCCGCGCTGGCTGCGGGCCGTCGCCGACTGGAACCCCATGAGCGCGGTGGTCTCGGCCGGGCGGACGCTGTTCGGCAACCCGGGGTCGGCCGCGGACTCCTGGCCGCTGCGCCACCCGGTGGCCGCGACGCTCGCCTGGTCGTTGCTGATCATCGCGGTGTTCGTGCCGCTCGCCGTACGCCGCTACCGGACCGCGACGTCCCGCTGACCCGACGCGCCGCCGGCGGCGGCCTCGGGGACGGGCGCACGCGGCGGTCTCGCGGGGACCGGGGCGGCGGTGACACGATGGCGGTGTGATCGACGTCCCGCTGAAGAGGTTCGAGGAGCTCGTGGCCGAGGCGCTGGACACGATCCCGCCGGATCTGGCCAGGGTCATGGACAACGTCGTGGTGGTGGTCGTGGACGACCCGCCCGAGCCCGGGCTCCTCGGGCTCTACACCGGCATCCCGCTGACCGAGCGCGGCGACTGGTACTCCGGCGTGCTCCCCGACCGCATCGAGATCTACCGCAACCCGACCCTGGAGATCTGCGAGACCGAGGACGACGTGGTGGAGGAGGTGCGCGTCACCGTCGTCCACGAGATCGCGCACCACTTCGGGATCGACGACGAGAGGCTGCACGAACTCGGCTGGTAATCGTGGGGTTGCAAACGGTCCCCACAGCGGGCACTGTAAGTAACATGTTGACCACGGCCCGTCAGGCGAACCGTTGCCGCGGGCCGGCGCGACCCCACCAGCGGAGCACGTCAGCGGAGTGACATTTGGCGGCCACCAAGCAGCCCGGCAGGCTATCAGGAAGGCACCGCCGTCCTCCCGAGACGCGCATCACCTACCGCGAGGTCGTCGCGGTCAGGGAGTTCCGCGCCCTGTGGCTCGGGCAGGGCATGTCGCTGCTCGGCGACCAGCTCGCCCAGGTGGCGCTCGCCGTCCTCGTCTACTCCCGCACCGGCTCGCCGCTCGCCACGGCCGCCGTGTACGCCCTGACCTACCTGCCACCCATCATCGGGGGCCCGCTGCTGGCCGGGCTGGCCGACCGCCACCCGCGCCGCCGGGTCATGCTCTCCTGCGACCTGCTGCGCGCCCTGGCGCTCGGCGCGATGGCCGTGCCCGGCATGCCGTTCGCCGCCCTGTGCGCGCTGGTCTTCCTCGTCGTGCTGCTCGGCGCGCCGTTCACCGCCGCCCGCGCGGCGCTGCTGCCCGAGGTGCTGGAGGGCGACCGGTACGTCGTGGGCTCCGCCCTGCAGAACGTCACGAACCAGGCCGTCCAGATGCTCGGGTTCGCCGCCGGAGGGGCCTCCATCGCCGTCCTGGGGCCGTACCGCGCCCTGGCTCTCGACTGCGCCACGTTCCTGGCGTCGGCCCTGGTGATCGTGGCCGGGGTGCGGCGACGTCCGGCGCCACACAGGGGCGAGGGGGGACGGCCGTCCATGTGGACGATGACCGCGGCCGGCGCCCGGCTCGTCTTCGGCGAGCGGCGGCTGCGCACGCTCGTCCTGTTCGCCTGGCTCTGCGGCTTCTACGTGCTGCCCGAGGGGATCGCGGTGCCGTACGCCGCGACGCTCTACCGGGGCGACCTCTCGGTGCCGGCGATCACGGGGCTGCTCATGGCGGCGATGCCGCTGGGGACCGTCGTCGGGGCGTTCGCGTTCGGGCGGTTCGTCACGCCGTCGTGCCGCCTGCGGGTCATGGGGTGGCTGGCCATGCTGACCTGCGCGCCCCTCGTCCTGTGCGCCATGCGGCCGCCCCTGGAGTGGGTGCTGGCGCTGTGGGTGCTGTCCGGAGTCGGCGGGGCCTACCAGCTCGCCGCGAACGCGGCCTTCGTCCAGTGCGTCCCGCCGGCGGGCCGCGCCCAGGCGTTCGGGCTCGTGCAGTCGGGGCTGCTGGCCGCCCAGGGGGTGGGGATCCTCATCGGGGGCGCCGCGGCCCAGCGGCTCGGTCCAGAGCCTGTCGTGGCACTGGCCGGAGCCGCCGGGCTCTCCGTCGCGGCCGTGCTCGCCATGCTCTGGACCGAATCTCGTACGGAGATCATTTCCACGGTCCGGGCCCCCGCCACCTGAGTCAGGCCTGCGGGCCGTCCTCGGGGCGGGTGGCGTCGGGGCCGGGGGCCGAGGGCCGGCCGTACGGGTGCTGCTCGTAGCCGCTGCCCTGGTGCGTGGGCTGCGGGGCCTCGGGAGCCCGCGGGGCCTGGTTCCAGCCGCTCTGGGCCTGGTCCCACTTGGACTTCACGTCCTGCCAGACGTGGCCGTCCTTGTTCTTGTCGATCAGGTCCTGCACGATCGAGCCGTGCCGGCCCTCCTCGGGGAGCAGGAGCCACGCGACCGCGTAGACGCCGATGCCGAGGCCGCCGAAGAAGCTGGCGACGGCGAGCGCGAGGCGGAGGATGTTGGGGTCGACGCCGATGTACTCCCCGACGCCCGAGCACACGCCCGCGATGATCCTGCCGTTCCTGGTGCGCTGGAGCTGCTTGCCCGAACCATTGGTGTTCATCTCGTTCATGCCTCCACAGTGCCTCTCGGGGTGCCTCGCGCACATCGGGATTCCCCCTGGCACTACCCCGAGGGGGCCCGGATACCCTGGCGTCCATGGACGACCTCCTCCAGCTCGACGACCAGCTCGGCACCGAACACCGCATGGTCAGGGACGCCGTGAGGGACTACGTCTCCGACCACGTGCTTCCCCACGTCGGGGACTGGTTCGAGCGCGGCGCCTTCCCCGCGCGGGAGGTCGCCCCGGTGCTCGGATCCCTAGGGGTCCTCGGGATGCACCTGGAGGGGTACGGGTGCGCCGGGCTCGACGCCCTCTCGTACGGCGTGGCCTGCCGCGAGCTGGAGGCGGGCGACTCGGGCCTGCGGTCGTTCGTGTCGGTCCAGGGGTCGCTCGCGATGTTCCCGATCTGGAAGTACGGGTCGGAGGAGCAGAAGCAGGAGTGGCTGCCGCGGCTGGCTGCCGGCGAGGCCATCGGCTGCTTCGGCCTGACCGAGCCCGACCACGGCTCCGACCCGGCCGGCATGCGCACCACCGCCAAGCAGGACCCGTCCGGCGACTGGATCCTCAACGGCTCCAAGATGTGGATCACCAACGGCTCGGTCGCCGACGTGGCCGTCGTGTGGGCGCAGACGGACGGCGGCGTCCGCGGCTTCGTCGTCCCCACCTCGTCCCCCGGGTTCTCCGCCCCCGAGATCCACAGGAAGATGTCGCTGCGCGCCTCGGTGACGTCCTCGCTCTACTTCGACGACGTACGGCTGCCGGCGTCGGCCGTCCTGCCCGGCGTCACCGGCCTGAAGGGCCCGCTGTCCTGCCTCACCGAGGCGCGGTACGGCATCGTCTGGGGCGTCGTCGGCGCGGCCCGCGCCTGCCTGGAGGCGGCCGTCGACTACGCCACCACCCGCGTCCAGTTCGGCAAGCCGATCGGGGCGTTCCAGCTCACGCAGGAGAAACTGGCCTGGATGGCCGTCTCCCTCGGCCAGGCCGGCCTCACCGCGCTGCACCTCGCCCGGCTCAAGGACGCCGGCAGCCTGACGCCGCGGCAGGTCAGCTTCGGCAAGCTGGCCAACGTCCGGGCCGCCCTCGACATCGCCCGCCAGGCCCGCTCGGTGCTCGGCGCCAACGGGATCACGCTGGAGTATCCGGTCATCCGGCATATGAACAACCTGGAGTCCGTTCTCACATACGAGGGCACCCAGGAGATCCACACGCTCGTGCTGGGCGAGGCCCTCACGGGCCTGCCCGCCTACCGTTGACGGTCGTTCCCGTCGCCGTGGGGGCGGTACTCTCTGTACCCTGCATCTAGGGAAGTGTCGCGCAGATCTTGCCGTGGTCCGCGAGACATCGCCCTGAAGGGGTGCTAGCTCAATGGCAGAGCTGCGGACTTTTAATCCGTCGGTTCAGGGTTCGAGTCCCTGGCGCCCCACCCTCAATGAGCTGGGCAGACTCCCGAATCGTGTTCGTTCGGAAGCCTGCCCGGTTGCATTTCCGGTTGCAGTTGTGCACTCGCTGGTTCACTCGTCCCACAGCGCCCGGCCCATCCGCGCCATGGCGTCGCCGGCCAGGTTCTCGGTGACGTGCCTTCCACTCCTCCCAATCCTGCCGCGAGTCGATCGGGCTGCCGTCCGGCTCGCACCAGACGAGGTCTCGGTCCTGCCACCTCTCCCCCGCCGCCGCGCGTTCGGCCTCCTGGGCTTCACGGTGCAGCTTCAGGAGCGGGATCAACGGCGGAGGAAGCGGGACTACTCGCCTGCTCTTGCCCTTGGGCTTCACGAAGGTCCACCCGCCGACGCGTTGAGGGGCATGAGGGCGCGTGCTTGGTGCAGCCGGGTTCGCAGAACTTCGGGCACTTGCCGCCGTGCCGGTTGCACGAGGCCGGACACCGCTGCTTGACGCAGGTGTGCCGCCGTCCGGACGTTCGCTTCGCCTTGGGGCAGTCGGCCGGGCACGGATACCGGTGGAGAGCGCGCCCGCAGGCGTGCGGATCTGCACAGCCGTGCCGATAACGCTGGTGCTTGATCTGCCAGAAGATCCGGAGCTGTCCCCGCTTGAGATCCACGTACTTCCACCGCAGGCCGAGCGCCTCACATTGCCGAAGACCGAGCGCGAGCGCCACCGACCAGCGCGTACCGTTCCGGCGATCCTTGGCGACGTCAAGGGCGGCGCTCCGCGCCGCCTCGCGGCCCTGCGCCCGCTCGGCGGCCGGGCATGCGGCCTGGGGGCCGGTCCCGGCCGCCGGCAGCTCGGGCCGCCCGCCGCACGAGCAGGTGCCGTGTGACCGCGTCGGTCAGCGGTTGAGCCCCTTGCGGTAGCGCAACTTCCTGATTGGCAGGACCTCACTGCGGTCAACGACGAGCGCACCATCGTGGCGCCAGCCATTTCGCTCGTAGAAGGAGCGTGCTCGCGTGTTCCCTTCCAGAACCCAAAGGGTTGCCTCGGCGTATCCAGCCGATCCCATAGCGTCGAGGACAGCGGTGATCAGTGTTTTGCCCACGCCAGTGCCCCAGACATCGGGGAGCGTGTAGATCGAGCCGATCATGCCCACCTGCACGGAGTCGTCGTCCTCGTCGTCAGTGGGATAGAAGCGCGAGTATCCAACAACGTGGTCAGTCTGCTCAACGAGCAACGTGCATTGCCGCGCGCCCCCGCCGCGGGTCAGCAAGCTTTCCCACGTCTTCGTCAGCGTCTCGTGGTCGAGACCGTCCAGGTAATCGTCCGACAGAAGCCCACGGAAGGCCGCACGCCATGATGTCCTCTGGACCCTGGCCAGGGCCGGGGCATCTTGCTGCGTGGCGAGTCTGATTCGATGTGTCACGTGGTCTTCTCCCATGGCGTCGTCTCTCCGCGTGCTCGCAGACGCTAGCCGTGACCGGGGCGGACGCAAATCGGTTGTTCTCTCGCTCAGCCCACCTTCGTTCCCGCGGCCCTTACGCTCGCCTTGCTGCGGCCGATCGCGGTACGTGGTTGGGGGCGATCGCCGGGCCGGGACTTCGTGGGACTTCGTCCCTCAGCCCCGGCCCAACGGAATGCCGTGGGTTGCACTTCGGGTTGCGGTACGGGCCTGTCCGGAGCGGTTCAACATGGACTGGACAGGCCAGCTGGCCTGCACTGAACTGTCCTGAACCATGATCGGCCGAGCTATTAATCCGTCGGTTCAGGGTTCGAGTCCCTGGCGCCCCACCTGCGAAAACAGCCCTGCAAGAGTGATCGTTAAGGGCTGTTGACGGCTACGGTTGACGGCAACGTCCTACGCGAGTCCCCCGAGCGCCTTTTCCAGCTTGTCGAGTGCTGTCGCCTGGTGCTCGGGCAGCACGTGAGCGTAGGTGTTGATGGTCAGCACGATCGTGCGGTGGCCGAGGATCTCCATGATGGTCCGGGTGTCCACGCCCTGTGCGAGCAGGATCGTCGCACAGGTGTGCTGGAGGTCGTGCAGCCGTACCCGCCGGATGCCCGCCGCGTCGCACACGGCCCGGAAGTGCCGGTAGAGGTTCTCCAGCTCGACGGCGGTCCCGATGTGCGTGGTGAACACCAGGCCGTGCGGGTTGTTCCAAGCGCCTCACCGCGCCGGAGGCCGACGCCCAGAGCCACGGCGTACACCGCGTAGAACCGGCCCTTGCGCGCCTGCCGGAGGAACTGCTTGGCATCGTCAGAGGACTGGATCTCCGGCCTCTCGACGGTGCCCAGTTGGACATTCGTCGCGATCTTGCGAAGCGCCAGATCTTCACGGACCGCCTGAGCGAGCGCGGCCCGGAGCAGGGCGTGAAGGTACTGCACCGTCCGGGACGACGGCCCTTGTTGCAGCACTTCCCGACAGCGCAGCACCGCTGCTGCTTCTCCGGGTCCTTGTGCCGCTTCGGCCGCTTCGCGTCGTGCCCCTGTAGGCAGCACTGACACGCCTTGGACACCTTCACGAGCCACGTCCGGATGTCCTGGGCCTTCAGCTTCTTGAGCTGCTTCTTGCCGAGCCCAGGGGTCAGGTACAGCCGCACGTACCTCTCGTACCACCGGTACGTGGACGGCCGGACCTTGGGCTTGGCGACCTGTTCGAGCCAGTACGTCAGGTAGACGCCGAGGCGTCTTGGGCACCTTGACGGTGTCGATCCGGTCCATGGGGTTGGCCTGCAGAAGGTAGTGGCGGACCGCCCTCGGCAGAAGGAGGCGAGGGCGCCAGGAACGAGGTCGGCGTTGGCGGCGTTCCCGCTCGCCAACGACACCGCCGGAAGCCTGCCGCGTCCGACACCGAAAATCTATGTTCGCCGCAGTAGACAATTGTGTCCGCTGGGGCTACTGTTTCTCGCATCGTAAGGAACGGTTCGGCCGGGCGGCGGAAGTACTGGCACCACGATGAACTGCCCGGAGCAAGACGAAGTTGGAAGTTGACAGCAGAAGGTCGGACGTGACGGGCCAGCGCAGTGTTCAGGGGCCCTGATCGTGGACGCGCTGCCGCAGGTGAAGCCGGACAGTGGTCCGGAAAGAGAGATGAAGGGAGTGTTGACGCCATCAGGATCGCCCGTAGCCGGCTGAGTCTCGCCGCTCGGGTACCGCAGTTCCACAGATTGGAAGGTGGTCTACGGTCACGCATCCGCGATCCCCGCACCCCCGCCGCTCAGTACGGCGGACGCGGAAACAATGAACCGGCCAGATGGCCGGTAGATGGTGTTGAACTCTTCGGGGCCCCGGCGCGACAGGTGCCGGGGCCCCCTGTGCGCGTGATGGAAAGGAATCTATGGATCAACCTCGCTCGGCTGCCGAGGACGACACACTCGCTCACGGCAAGACTGCGGACACGGCCGGCTCCAGGGCTGGATTCAGCGCCGAAGACCGGTTCGATGATGATGACTACCCCGCCTACAGCATGGGCGCGGCCGCGGAGATGCTCGGTGTCAGTCCCGCGTTCCTGCGGGCCCTGGGTGCCGCGAAACTGATCGAGCCGAAACGCTCCAGCGGCGGCCACCGCCGCTACTCCCGCTACCAGCTGCGGCTGGCCGCGCGCGCCCGGGAACTCGTCAATCAGGGCACTCCTGTGGAAGCCGCCTGCCGGATCATCATCTTGGAAGACCAGCTCGCCGAGGCGCTGCGCATCAACAACGCGCGCGACCGCCCGGCCGGACATTAGCACCGGCGGTGAGGAGACCCGGGCACCGTGAAGCTGACCGGGTCTTGGTGTGCAGCTTGGCGACATGGACGCGCTTTTTGTCGCCGGCCCAACATCTCCCGGCTACGTGCCTCCTACCAGGCGTGATGACCTTTCACACGCTGTCGATCACTGGTATTGAGGAGCTGTGCGGCTGTGATTGACATCCCGTGCCGCCGATTCTCGTGCGGCAGCGATGCAGCAGCCGGAAACGTATCAGGGCTCGCACCGGTGAAGGTGCGAGCCCTGCTACGTGGCGCTACTTCGTCAGGCGGGAACGATGTTCTCGGCCTGAGGGCCCTTCTGGCCCTGGGTGACATCGAAGGCCACCCGCTGGCCATCGCGCAGCTCGCGGTAGCCGCCCTGAGAGATGATGTTCGAGTAGTGCGCGAAGACGTCGGCGCCGCCGCCGTCCTGCTCGATGAAGCCGAAGCCCTTTTCCGCGTTGAACCACTTCACGGTGCCAGAAGCCATGTTGATCTCCTCTTGATAGGCGTAGCCGAAATCCGCACTGTCACGAATCCCGCGTTGCCGCGATAGGCCCACACCCGGAGAAGACCGGAAAACAAAAATGCACCTGAGGCTACATACCGTCAGGTGCACACAAGTTCATCATGGGTACCACAACTGCAACTACGTCCAGCCTAGCACATGTGATACGCATATCCCACCGCCATCCGCCTGGATGCCGCTGGGCGGCGGCTCGCGCCGTCCGCCGCACACCAGCACGCCGCACCCAAGCGCCCCTCGGGCAGGCGCTGCGCCGCCACCATCAGGTGATGCAGACTTCACGCCCGCCGCCGTCCGGGCGTGCGGCTCTCCGGCCGGTCCCGGACGTCGGCGGCTCGGGCCGCCCCGCCGTAGCCAGCGCCACGCCGTACCGACCGAACTCGCCGACCACACACGCCCCGTCGCCCACCGCTCCGCCGCCGGCCCAACCGCTTCGCGGCCCTTCGGGCGCCTACGCGCAACGCTCCCCGGCTTCAGGTGGAGGGCCGAGGGGTCTGAGCTTGAATACGCCTCCGGCGGGGGCACTCCGGCCCCGAGGTGATCGCCGAGCACGAGCACGGGCCTGTAGGTAGCGGGACTGATCGCCGGCGCTGTGACCGAAACGTTCACCGTGGTTCACAGTCTCCGCGTGGGGGCGAACCTCAGCTTTTGACGGCCTCTGCGATCTGCAGCGCTACCTGGGCGGGTGTTAGGTGCGTGGTGTCGACGACCTCGGCCTCGCCGTGTAGCCACGTGCGGGCCGCCTCGGCGTAGGGCTCAAGGTATCTGAGACGGAAGGGGGAGGGGCGGGAGCCGAGAAGAGTGTCCCCCTCGATGCGCCTGCGGAGGGTGTCTTGGTCAGCATGGAGGACGAAGTGCCGTATGGGGATGGCATGTTGGGCGAGGCCCGTGCTGATCTCGCGCCAGTACTGCTCGACCAGGACAGTCATGGGCATCACCAGAGTGCCGCCGGTGTAGTCGAGTACGAGGCGGGCGGTCTCGACTACGAGTGGCCGCCACGGCGGCCAGTGCTGGAAGTTGTCGGTCGCCGGCAGCCCCGGCGTGATGTCCATGAGTGTCTCGCCTACCTTCTCGGCGTCGAACACCCGTGAATTAGGGATCAGTTGTTGCACGAGTGCCGCGGTCGTCGTCTTGCCTGCGCCGTGGGTGCCGTTAAGCCATACGATCACGGAGCCCGATGCTAGTGCTGTCCGGGCCGTGGGCACGGACGCCGAGAAACAGGTCCTGCCGTGGCGGATGGCATGACCACCCATGGTGATCGTTTCTGGTAACAGCACTACGGATGTCCCGCCGGAGAAAGGCTTGCTGCGGTGTCGCGTCGGCGGCCGTGTCAGCACGGCAACGGGGTGGTGTCAGCGCTTCCGGCGATCGTTGACGCCATGAACAGATCAGCAAGCGCTTCCTCGCGGTCGCGGGCACTCCCGCCACCCCACAGCGATCGAGCCCCCTGAGGCATGACGGACTCGCCCACGGACAGCGACCAGGCCGCTCCCACATGCACAGCTATTTAGTGTTGCTAGGTACCAGTACTCGGTGTTACTTTGTACCAGTAGCTAGCGCCACCAAGTAGCCGAAGGCGCCATCCGGACAGCACCGGGCCCGGGAAGGGCATCGATTCGCCGGCGCCATCGCACGCGCCGCCGGCGAGAACCCCGAAAGAGAAGACAGGACCAAGCGATGACGACAGAACAAGCCCCGGCGATCCAGGTGCACGGCCTGGAGAAGTCGTACAAGGAACTCAAGGTGCTGCGCGGCGTGGACTTCACCGTGGCGCGCGGCAGCATCTTCGCCCTGCTCGGCTCCAACGGAGCGGGCAAGACCACCGCCGTGAAGATCCTGTCCACGCTGCTCAAGGCCGACGCCGGCACCGCACGCGTGAACGGCTTCGACGTCGCCACCCAGGCCGCCGACGTACGCGAGTCGATCAGCCTCACCGGACAGTTCGCCGCCGTCGACGAGATCCTCACGGGGCGGGAGAACCTCGTGCTGGTCGCCCGCTTACGGCACCTCAAGGATCCCGGCAAGATCGCTGACGACCTGCTCGCCCGCTTCTCGCTGACCGACGCGGGCGCCCGGAAGGCGTCGACGTACTCCGGTGGCATGCGCCGCCGCCTCGACATCGCGATGAGCCTCATCGGCAACCCGCCGGTCATCTTCCTTGACGAACCGACCACCGGGCTCGACCCCCAGGCGCGCATAGAGGTGTGGCAGGCCGTTAAGGAGCTCGCCGAGAACGGCACCACGGTGCTGCTCACCACGCAATACCTGGACGAGGCCGAACACCTCGCCGACCGGATCGCGATCCTGCACGAGGGCCGGATCATCGTCAACGGCACCCTCACCGAGCTCAAGCAGCTCCTCCCGCCCGCCAAGGTCGAGTACGTCGAGAAGCAGCCGACCCTCGAGGACGTCTTCCTCACCCTCGTCGGCACGAAGTCATAAGGAAACCACGATGAACAAGCATTTCTTCGGCGACACCACCGTCCTGCTGGGACGCTCCCTGCGCCACATCACCCGCAGCCCCGACACCATCATCACGACCGCGATCATGCCGATCGCCATGATGCTGATGTTCGTCTACGTCTTCGGCGGCGCGATCAGAACCGGATCGGGCTCGTCGTACGTGAACTACATGCTGCCCGGCATCCTGCTCATCACGGTCGCCTCGGGCATCGCCTACACCGCGTACCGGCTGTTCATGGACATGAAGGGCGGCATCTTCGAGCGCTTCCAGTCGATGCCGACCGCGCGGTCGTCGGTGCTGTGGGCGCACGTGCTGACCTCGCTGGTCGCCAATCTGGTCTCGCTCGTGGTGGTGATGCTCGTGGCCCTGCTCATGGGCTTCCGCTCGGGGGCGGGCCTGCTGGCCTGGCTGTCGGTCGGCGGAATCCTGATCCTCTTCACCCTGGCGCTGACCTGGATCGCCGTCATACCCGGCCTGTCGGCCAAGACGATGGAGGGCGCGAGCGCATTCTCCTACCCGCTCATCTTCCTGCCGTTCCTCAGCTCGGCGTTCGTGCCCACCGACACCATGCCCACCGTGGTGCGCGTCTTCGCCGAGAACCAGCCCGTGACCTCCATCGTCAACGCCATCCGCAACCTGTTCGCCGAGCAGCCGGTCGGCGACGACATCTGGATCGCCCTGGCCTGGTGCATCGGCATCCTCGTCGTCGCGTACGTCTTCGCCATGAACACCTACCGCCGCAAGATCTCCTAGGGAGCAGCGCGGTTGCTCTGACGAGAACCGCGCTTCCCCTACCCGTCTCGCGCCGCCGGCAGTATGCCCGGCCACGAGCCGGGGCAGGTCAGGCCCCAGCGCACCACTACTCCGTGGTACGGTATAGCACTACCCGGTACCACCGAGTACTAGGGGGACGGAAGAGGACCCACTGTGGACAACCTGACGGAGATGCTGAAGGGCACGCTCGAGGGTTGCGTGCTCGAAATCATCGGTAGCGAGGAGACCTACGGGTACGCCATCACGCGCCGGCTGAACGAACTCGGCTTCGCGGACGTCGTCGAGGGGACGGTTTACACCATCCTGCTGCGACTGGAGAAGAACGGGCTCGTCCAGGTGACGAAACGACCGTCCGAACAGGGCCCGCCGCGCAAGTTCTATGCCCTCAACGACGCGGGGCGCAAAGAACTCGAGACGTTCTGGGCGAAATGGGAGTACATCACATCGCGGATCGACAAGCTCAAGGAGGGTGGAAAATGAACTTCTGGGAGACCATTACAGGCAGCGATCTCACCCGGGAGTGGAAGGCGTTCGAAGCCCGTGCCGAGGCATTGCCGGCCGACTACCGGGCAGCCTGGGAAGAGATCAAGGGCCATCTTTCTCTCTACGGAGACTTCACAGGTCGAAAACTGATGCCGATTCTCGATGGTGCTCTGGGGCTGCTCGAAGAGACGGCGTCCGACGGGCAGAGCATTCACGAGGTGCTGGGTGACGACATCCCCGGCTTTTGCGCGGCACTGGCCGGCGGAGCAGGTGCTCGAAGCTTTCGCGACCGGTGGCGCGAGCAGCTGAACAGGAACGTCGCAAGGAAATTGGGCCGGCTAGGAGGCTGACGTGGGCATCCACGACATCATCGAGGGCAAGAAGCAGTGGCGGGCGCACATGGCCCGCGTCAAGGCGCTTCCGCCGGACTACCAGATCGTCTACAAGGAGATTCAGCGGTACTTCTTCAAGGTCGGACCGGTCGGACTGGCTGACGGGTCCCTGCTCTCGGGGATCGTCGATTTCTTCGAGGAGGGCGTCGAGGCCGGCAAGGGAGTCCTCGAACTCATCGGCACCGACGTCGCCGCCTTCTGCGACGACCTGATCAAGGACTCGCGCACCTACGCGGACATCTATCAGGAGTCCATCAGCGGGAAATCCGGAACGGCCGAAAAGTAGCACCTTTCAAAACCGGCGGACGCCTTGACCAGCCTGCGTGCCCACAGATAACTGCAGCACCTCGCCCTGCCTCCGCCAATCCGTGACCGGTCAGCCCTTCCGGATGTCGTGTTCCCTGAGCGGGGATCTGTCGCCGACAAGCCACAGATGGCCGAACGGGTCGATGAAGCCGCCCTGCCGGTGAACGCCCCACGGCGCCTCGTGGTCGCGGATCTCGTCGACGCTGCCGTCCGCTCCCGCCGCGACGGCGCGCTCGATGAAGCTGTCGGGATCATCCACGAAGACCTCGACGCGTACCGTTCTGGAGCCGAGGACGGCGGGGGTGTCCCAGTTGTTGTTCGCAGGTTCACCCAAGAAGAACGGGGCGCCCTCGACGGTGAGTCCCACCACGCCGCCGAGGTTCCACAGCTCGTTGGCCCCGAGCGCCTGGGCGTACCATCGCGCCGCGGCTGAGGCGTCAGGCACGGCGAGCATCAGCGAAATGACGGGAGGGTGGGCTTCGGCTGCCATCGGGTTTCCTGCCTTTTGTCGGGGTAAGGGGCCCTGATCGCGCCCGTCGAGTCTGACACGGTTCGGAGTCCCCGGAGCGCCTTTCAGCGTGTCGAGGCGGTCGCCCAATGCGCTGGGAACTCGTGATCGTGGGTCTCATGGCCGCTGGCGCTCCGCGCTCGCTCGGCTGGCGATCAGGTGTCGTAGGAGCCATCCCACGGCTCGTAGAACCCGATGTGGTTGGGGTAGTACTCGACGTGGCCATCGCCGTCTTCGGCTTTGTCCGTCTCGTCTATGAGACCGAAGATGCAGTCGTGGGCGTCGACGCGGAAGAGACGAACGGCGATGTCCCGGTACTCGACGTCCTGCAAGCGGGCCAGCATCCGTCGCAACGCCTGATCTGCCTCGGTACCGTCCGCGAACGGACTGATCTCAGAGCCGAGGTGCCCGCCGTCGCGGTCGAACAGATGAAGGATCGCGAACCAGGGCCCCGGCATCGGCTCACCGTTCTCATCACGCCAGGGCCACTCGCCCACCTCTTCGTGAGCCCCGACTGGCCATCCCCTGCACACCCCTCCGAAGAACAGGCCTCCAGCGTGAGTGCCGATGGTGTCGGTGTGGTAGTCGGGCTCGTACGAGATGGGGATCAGCTCAGGTACCGGCATGGCAGCGACAGTAACCCCGGCCGGCGACATTTCCCGGCAAGACGCGCGCCCGACCTGCCTACGGCGACTGACACCGCTGTCCCGTGTTTCGGCCGGGACGTCACACTTCCTCCCCGAAGGTTCTCTCAGGAGGCATGACCGTTCCCGTACGCGTACAGCGAGCGAGCCGTCGTCCACCGGCTCGTCTCCGCGGGTGAGCCCTCGATGCCGACCGCCTACGTCGTCACCGCTCTGGTGACCATCGCCTTCAACACGTTCTCCGGATTCGCGGCCATGACCCGCTTCGCGCCGATCATGCGTACCCTCGGTCCCGCGCTCGCCCGAGCCGGCGTGCCCGAATCGTGGCTGGTCTGGCCGATCGGCGCGCTGAAGGCCCTGGGCGCGCTGGGACTCACGCTCGGTCTGCTCGGCGTGCCCCTCCTCGGGACCGCCGCCGCCGCGGGGCTCGTCCTCTACTTCGTCTGCGCCCTCTACACCCATCTGCGCGTCGGCGACTTCTCACCCCAGTTCTACCTGGCGATCGTGTTCCTCGGCCTGGCGGTCGCCACACTGGCGCTCGATCCCGCCCTCGTGCTGCGCGAGTATCCGTACCGGCAAGGAGTCGCATGATGTGTGAAACCCCCGCCGCCGACGCCTCCGAGGTGTTCGCCGGCCACCGCGAGTTGTTGTTCTCCATCGTCTACAACATGCTCGGCACGGTCGGCGACACCGAGGACGTGCTTCAGGAGACCTGGCTGGCGTGGGCGGCACGAGATGTGGCCGGCATCGGCAACCCCCGGGCGTACCTGGTGCGCGTCGCGGTCAATCAGGCTCTCGCCCACCAGAGCGCGTTGCGCCGGCGCAAGGAGACCTACCTCGGCCCATGGCTGCCGGAACCGCTGGTCACCGACCCCGACGCCGCGGAGCCCGCCGTACGGGCGGAGTCCGTGTCGATCGCGCTGCTGGTGGTCCTGGAGACGCTCACCCCACTGGAGCGGGCCGTGTTCGTCCTGCACGAGGTCTTCGCCTACCAGCACACCGAGATCGCCGCCATGCTGGACCGCAGCCCGGCCGCGATCCGGCAGATCGCCCACCGGGCACGCGAACACGTCCAGGCGCGGCGCCCGCGCGCCCGGGTCGACCGTCGTACGCACCGGGAGGTGACGGAGCGTTTCGTCGAGGCGGCGTTCGGCGGCGACCTGCCCGCGCTGATGGAGATGCTCGCGCCCGACGTCGTCCTGTGGCCGGATGGCGGAGGCAAATCGGCGGCGGGCGGGCCTCGTCCGATCCGCGGCCGCGACAAGGTCGCCCGGTTGGTCGTGGCCAACGCACGCGGCGGCGTAGACGTCCGGTACCACCACGTCAACGGCGACCCCTCGGTGGTGATCTTGACGGAGGGCGCACCCCTCGCGGTGATGGTGCTCGACCTTGATGCCGGCGGGGAGCAGGTACGCGACATCTACGTGGTCAGCAATCCCGACAAGCTGGGATCCGTCCCCGGCCACGCCGCGGGATGAGGTCCGCAGCTCCCGGCAGCAGCCCCCGTCGCAAGGCCCGCCACCCCCTTCATGAGTCTGGTGATGACAGAGAGTCCCTACTCCTGGCACGCTGCCCGATCATGGGAATCTTCTACGACTACTTCAGGGCTGCCACGGACGACGAAGCCGCGGCCGTCTGCGACTGGCCGGCAGGTCCCACCTGCCCGCCCCCTGGCACCGAGCCGAAAGACAGCGTCGAACTCAAAGGCATCGATCCACACGTGATGATGGGAACCCTTGAAGCGCTGCTCACCGTAAGCCGTTACGAGGACATCGCCGATCGGTCCAGGCACGCCGCGACTTTGCAGCACAGTGACGACGGACACCAGGGCCTCTTCACCATCACCGATGAATTCACCACGGCACTCGCCACCGCCGGCGATGAGCAGATCCGAGCCGTGGCACACCCCTGGTCACAGACAGAAGAGTTCTGGGGCAACGCAGACCCGGCTGAACTCAGCGAGGCGCTTTACGAGTTGCGTGACCTGGCGGTGCAAGCCAGGCAGCACGAACATCACCTGTACTGCTGGATGTCTCTCTGAACACCACAGCAGACCTGAGTTACGAGCAGGCCTCCGACTCGACCGACGAACGCTGACGGTCCCCTGCATGGTCGAGGGGGGCGAGGAGACCACAGGCTTGCTCGATGTCTCCCGATTCGATCAGATCACGGATGGCAGCCGCCATTTCCTCGAAACCGACATTCCTGATGATGATCAGATCGGAGCACCAGAAGTAGCGGCCGCCAAGGGACTCACCGGTGCGTGCGTTCTTATCTATGACCTTCTGAATCACGTCCACCGTCATGAAGGTCGCGTACCGGCGGGAGCCGTCGGGAAAGGTGATCGTGACGTCCGCCTCATCGGCCGTGTCCGGCCCATAGCCTTCCCAAGCCGGAATGGTCATCTCGAACAGAGGGTCAGCGATCGTGTAGAAGGTCCCGTCGAAACTGATCAACGCTCCGCCTCCTCGATCCTCTCCGGCCACACCACGATGGCGGCTGACACCGAGGCGACGCAACAGCGCCCAACCCCATACCGATCCGTCTGCGGCTCGGGGCTGCTCAGCCGACGCCGACAGTCTGGCGCTCGGGCTCGATCACGATCACGACGCGCTCCTGCCCTCGGGGGTACGGCACGCCGGTGTACTTCATGGCGAGCCGGTCGATGATCTCCCAGGCCGCGTCGCCCTCGATCCATTCGACGGCCCTCCCGCGGACGACTACGGGTTCGAACGGGTTGTCCACGGGCGCGATGGACAGCGCCAGCCGGGGGTCGCGGCGCAGGTTGCGTGCTTTGCGCACCTCCGGGCCGGTGAAGAAGACGATCCGGTCATCGAGGGTGCCGATGTAGACGGGAGCCGAGTGGGGCGAGCCGTCCGGGAGGACGGTGGCGAGGTGCGCGATCGACGTGCCGTCGAGGACGCGGCGCACAGTGGGGTCGAGCATGGGTGTACTCCTTCAGCGGGGGTTGTCTGCGCGCCGCGCGACGTGGTCGGCGACCGCCACTCCGAGGTCCACGCGGGCGGTGGGGGCGCCGATCATGCCCAGCTCTCCCGTGACGCCACCTCGTAGTGGAGGTGGGTCACGCCGGGGGCCGGGACGGCCTCCAGCAGGCGGAGGCGCACGTGCTCCGGGAGCTCCTGGAAGAACCTGCGACCGCCGCCCAGCAGAACGGGCACCTGGTGGAGGACCACCTCGTCGACGAGGCCCGCGTGCAGCGCGGACGTCACCACGCCGCCGCCCATGAGGGCGACGTCCTTTCCCCCGGCGGCCTCGCGTGCCGCCGCGATCGCGTCCTCGATGCCGGTGGTGATCAGGGTCTGCGTCTCGCCGATCTCCGGCACCGGCCGATGGCTGACGACGAACAGCGGGGCCACCGGGTGCGGGCTGCCGCCTCCAAAACGGTCGGAGTCCTCGTAGGTGTTGCGCCCTGCCACGACCGCCCCCACCCGGGCGGCGAGGGTGTCGAAGACGCGGGCACTGGGGCCGCTCAGCCGGAATCCCTCGGACACCCGGCTGGGCGTGTCGCCGTCGAAGTACCAGTCGAACAGCATCGTTCCGTCGCCCAGGCCGCGCCCGGCGCCGGGGTCGCGCCCGGTGATGTATCCGTCCACCGACACCGCGAGGGCGCTGAAGACCTTGCTCATCGTGCCGACTCCTTTTTGGGTTCCTTGAAGAGACTCCACGACCATAACAGTCGGAGTTCCTTCAGGGAACCCCAATTGCTAGACTGCTCTCATGCAACGCACGAAGTTCGGGGAGATGGCCTGCTCGATCGCGCGCACCCTAGACGTGATCGGGGAGCCGTGGTCGCCGCTGATCCTGCGTGACGTGTGGGTCGGCATGCGCCGGTTCGACCAGCTTCAGGCCGACCTCGGGATCTCGCGCAAGGTGCTGACCGAGCGGCTCAGCCACCTCGTCGACCAGGGCGTGCTCGAGCGCCGTCCCTACGACCAGCGGCCGCGCTACGAGTACCACCTGACGGCCAAGGGCGCCGAGCTGGTCGACCTGCTCATGGTCATGGCCGGCTGGGGGGACCGGTGGCTCGCGGGAGAGGCCGGGCCGCCCGTGCTCTACCGCCATCACGCGTGCGGGGAGATCAGCCATGTCGACCTGCGCTGTGCCCACTGCGGTGAGCCGATGCACGGGGGCGACGTCGACCCGCTGCCAGGCCCCGGCGCGGCCGTCTGACCAAACCCGCCCAGACCCACACGGGATCGGCGCTACGACGGACCCTCGGCCGGTTCCGTCCGGTAGATGTCGGCCGCGTCGGGCACTGTGGACACGCCCAGTTCCTCCGCCAGACTCGGCAACGCCGAAGCCGCGACGCGCGGATCGTGGCGGCCGTCGGCGGTGAAGTACGGTGCGACGTAGCGCTCGTAGTGCCGGCGGGCCTCCGTCTCGGTGAGGCTCGGAATGAGGGCGTTGACGTACCGCACAGCGAGATCCGGCTCGTCGTGGATGGTGCGCAGGGCTCGGCGGTTGGCCCGTACGAGAGCCTGTACCGCCGGGTCGTCCACCGGTGTGTGGGTGGGGTCCACGGCGATCCCCACGGTGGGCGTCCTGAAGTGGTCCCCGACGAAGGCCATCAGCCGCAGGCCGTTCTCCCGGACCGTGACCTCGGGGGCGAGGGTGCTGCCGACGAACGCCGCGTCGAGGGAGCCCTCGGCGAGCCGGCGGAGGTGGCGGCCGTAGTCGCCGGGTGTCATGACGACCGGCCGGACGTCACGGTCCGGATCGATCCCGTGCCTCCTGAGCACGATCCGGGACAGGCACCCGGGCGCGGTCGCCGGCGGGTGGATGCCGATCCTGCGGCCCCTCAGCTCCTCGACCGACGCGTAGACGTCCCGGGCGAGCAGCCAGAACAGCGGGCGGTGGGTGTTCACGCACAGGACCGTCCACGGGACGCCGTCGGTGATGCGCGACAGCACCGCCCGGGCCAGGCCGATCGTGGCGGTCCGCCGGACGCGTTCGCCGTCCCAGGCGCATCCGTCGCGCAGGGCGACGTGGACCCCCTCCTGCTCGTAGTAGTTCTGCTGGTCGGCGACATAGGCGACCAGTTCCTCGTGGATCCCCCGCCCGACGAAGGTCAGGTCGATGATGTGCACTGCGAGGACCCCCTCCGGGGTTACGTCAACATCAGGATAGGAAACCGCAGCTCAACGCCGCCCGGCGCGTCCCTGCCGGCCTCTGATCCACGGCGTCCGCACCACGGCCGACGCGAGGCTCCTGTGCGCCCGTCGCGCCGATCTCGATCCCCCGGGCGGCGGAACACCTCTTTTCCGGGGGCTCGTCAAGATTTTGCCCGCACCATTCGTACGGCCCCCATGGGCGGGCGTTGACGCGGACCGGCAGGGAAGACATCAACGATGTCGCCGGACCGCATTCGGCTTTCCGCCGAGAGCGCTCGAGAGCGTTCGAGAGCGCGGAGAGCCGCCGGGAGGTCGAGCCCGATGCTGGATCTGACGTTGGACGAGAACGAGGACATCTACAAACGCGTGCTCTTCTTCCTGATGGACAACCCCGACGAGTGGCGTCAGCGCTCGATCGAGCACATTGAGCTGTCCAGTGCTCTGTGGTCCGAGCGGGAGCGGGAAATCGACGTGAAGCCGCTGAAAGCCGTACTGGCCGATTTCGGGTTGACCGGCGACGACTCGGTGCGACTGGTGCTTCCGATAACCCTACTGCCCAAGATCCCGCTGATCGATCTGTCGATCACGGTCGCCGGGGCGCCGGTGTACCGCGTCTCCGGCGGTCTGGCCGGTGAGCTGCAGGCCGAGTACATCCTCCATCTCGTCGAGGAGGCGGGCGTCGCGCCGGGCCGTACGTCCGAGGGGCGCGACGCGGAGGCGGAACTCGGAGAGTTGCGGGAGTTCCTCGCGGAGATGTTCGGGCTCGCCCCAGGCCCGTGGATAGGCTTCCTCGCCCGGACCGGTAAATACGGCCAACGGCGGATCAGAAAATACCGGCACAAGCTCGGGAACGCGTGCGCGTACTTCTTCACCGAGTGGCCGCGGCTGTACAGATACCTCTTGGACGGCCTCAAGGACTGCGAACTCCACTGGTACCTGACGTACGACATGTACCGGACCTGGTGCGGGAAGGCGGCGGACATCCGCAGGATCGTCAGGACGGAGGTAGCGCCGCACAACGAGAGCGTCGCCGAGAATCCGCTCATCGCACTGCCGAGCTTCGTCAAACACGGCGGCCTGTCGCGTGCCGTGAAGGCCGCCGCGGACCCGGGCAAGACCTTCGAGGAGAAGTGCCGGAGCCTGGAAGACGAGGTGAACGTACTGCTCGAGAACCTTCGCACCATGCTCGACGAGGCGGCGCGGAAGGCGGCGGACATCGAGACGTCCACCTTCTGGTCACGCAGGCGCGCCCAATGGAGCCTGGTCGAACGGCGGCTGCGTGCGAGACCCGGGCGGCCTCGATGTGAGGAGCAGGACGTCTCCGCGTCGTCCCCCGGCGAAGGGGGCTCGGCGCGCACCGCCGACGGCGAAGCGCGTGCCGCCTGCCGCGGGACGCGTGCCGCCGACCGCGAAGCGTGCACCGCCGACCGGAGAGCGTGGACCGCCGACCGCGAAGTGCGTGCCGCGGCCCGCAGGCTCGTCACCGCCTACGCGGGATACGGACGTCGCTGGGAGCTGTTCGCGGAGTGTGTCGTGCCCCTCGGCGACTCGTTCATCATCACGGTGTCCGATCGGCGGGCGATCTACTTCTCGCACCCGCGAAAGGGCGGGCGGGAGCTGCAGAAACCGTGGTTGACCAGCTCCACCGCCTGGGAGTGGGTGATGTTCAAGGACGCCGTGTCGAGCCACCTCAACATCAGGGTCACCGACACCAGCGTCGAGCTCGGCAAGTGCGAGCTCCGCGGGGAAAGCCGCAACCTCACAGAACGCACGGTCGTCGATCATCTCTACAACACCGAGGAGCTGTTCTCGGCCTACTCCGGCAGCAGGAGACGTCCCGAGCGCGTCTGGATCAAATGCCCGCTCCGGCCCGCGCACTTCATCCGCCGGGCACACTGGCTGGTCATCGCGGGAACGGCGGCGGCGCTGCTCACTCTCCTCCGGCTCGTGGACCTCTCGTGGTCGTGGCCGGCGCCGGCCGTCTGGTGGTGGCCCCCGTCGTGGTGGCCTCCGCTCGTGGTACGGCGGGACATTCCCGGGCAGTTCCTGTCCTTGCTCCTGTTGCCGACGACCTTCGCGGTGTCGCTGCTTCTCGTCCGGGAGTCCTCGACGTTGAGCGGCCACGCCACGAGGCGGAGGAAGGTGCTCCTCCTGCTGTTCTTCGCCGTACTGTGGGGTCTGGCGCTCTGGCTGCTGGCCACGGGACACGTCGTACACCCGCACGAACCGGGCGCACTGGTCGGCCCACGAGGCGGAGCGCCTCAGGCGTGAGGTCCCTGAGGGGATACCCATCGAGCCCGTGGCCCGGCGGCGGCGCCGGTCGGCCACGGGCCCGAGGGGCCGTTCACCTATCACGGGCTCGTGCAGGTGAGGGTCGGCGTCGCGGCGGCGCCGTTGACGGTGAAGCCGAAGGTCGTGGTGGCGTTCGCGACGAGGCCGCCATGAGCCGATCCTTGGCCGCCCGCCGCTCTCCGGTGAAGGCATCGCTCCCCGCGCCACGTGCGGACGTACCGCGCGTGGGCCGCGGCCGATCGACGAGACGACCGAGGAGGAATGGCACGCCACCCTGGACGCCAACCCGACCTCGGCCTTCCTCGTGGTCAAGAGCTTCCTGCCCGGCATGCGGGAGCGCGGCCGCGGGTTCGTCATCACGATGTCGTCGCTCGCCGCCCGCACGCCGACCCCCGCCTCGGCGGCCTACACGGCGGCCAAGGCCGGGATCGTCGCACTGACGCGGCAACTGGCGCACGAGCTCGGCCCGTACGGCATCCGGGTCAACTGCGTCACCCCATCGACGATCATGACGGATCGTCTCGAGGGGCGGATGCCGGAGGGGTTCAGGAAGCGGGTGCTCGCCGGACATCCGCTCGGCCGCCTCGGCACCCCGCTCGACGTGGCCGAGGTGACGGCCTTCCTCTCCTCCGACGCGTCCTCCTGGCTGACGGGCCTCACGATCGACGTCGCCGGCGGCAGATGGATGCCGTGACCCGGCGACGGGCCGCCCGCCGTGCGGGAGTCAGCGGGCCGGATGCGCGACGAGGATCTTCTCGAGTCTGCTCACCACGGGCTTCCAGGTCGCGGGCAGGGTGTAGCGGACGGCCCGGTGGCCCTTGTAGGCCAGGCCGTACCGGATGAAGTCGGCCCCCGGCGGCCGGGCCTCCGAGCGGCCGAGGCGCAGGTGCTTCAGCGAGCCGCGCAGGCCGCGCCACTCCGCGGCGGTCAGGCAGGTGCGGACGGTCGGGCCGGTACGGCGGCTCAGGGCGGCGCAGCCGTCGGTGTAGACGGTCACGCGGTTGTCGAGCCCGGCGAAGCCGCCCTCCTCCCGCAACGCGACGAGCGGCTTCCGCGGCGCGGCCGCCGCCCCGGCGGGAGCCGTGACGGCCAGGGCGGGCAGAACTGTCAGGACGGTCAGGGCCGCCGCCGGCGGCAGCGCGATCCGCGAGATCCTCATGCCCTCCACCATGCACCGCGACGCCCGGCGGTTCACCGTAAACGGCATTTCAGGTGCGGCGTTTACAGCCCGCACGCCCGAGGGGCGCCGATCGCGCGGGCGCGTCGTCCATTCGCAAGGCCCGGCTTCAATCCGAGAGGCCGGTGATCCGCACGGAACGCGCAAAGATCTGGGTTTTGACGGAGGCTTCGGGCAAACTTCTGCCATGAGTTCCCCCGAGCAGGCGCAGCCGATCACGATATGGGTGATGAGCGACGACCCCGGCGAGAAGGAACGGCTCGACGAGAGCCTCCAGCAACTCGCCACGGAGTTGCGCGAGGCCAACGGGGTGGTCCGCGTGCAGCGGGTGACGAAGGAGCCGCCGCCGGGCACCCGGGTCGGCGCCGTGATCGCCGACGGTGCCATGGTGGTCCTGCTGTACGCCTACGGCGTGCGGCCGGTGGCCTCCATCATCCGCGACTGGCTGCGCAGGCACGAGAAGAAGAAGGTCAGCATCGAGGAGCACGAGGACGGCAGGTTCCAGGCCGCCATCGTCGGCTACGACGAGAAGACGAGTCTCCAGCTCGCCGAACGCATCATGATCCGCAGCGAGCCCCGCCGGGCACAGGAGAACAACGGCGCCGATGACGCCCGAGAATGATCTGCGCGGGAGGCACGGCGCCCGTCGCGCGATAGCGGTCGCGGTCGGCCGTTATCGCGATCCCGCCTTTCCTGCCCTCGCCTCGCCCGTCGAGGACGCGAAAGCGATGGAGCGGGTGCTCACCGACGAGGATCTCGGCGGCTTCGATTCGGTGCGGCTTCTCCTGGATCCCTCCCGGGCGGAAGCCGAAGTAAGCATCTACGAGTTCTTCGCCAACGCGGATCCGGACGACTTCCTTTTCGCCTATTTCTCCGGCCACGGATTCGTCGACGAGCACAATCGCTATTTCCTCGTCATGGCCGACTCCGATCCCCGGCGCGCGCCGCTGACCGCGATCTCCGCCGAATGGCTCGCCGACTGCCTGCACGGGTGCCCGGCCGGCAGGGTCGTCGTGGTGCTCGACTGCTGCTACGCCGGGCGCTTCCTCGCGAGCATCCGCCCGCGGGGAGATGTCGAACGGGTGGTCATCGTCTCCACCAGCGCCGTCCAGCTCGCGCACGAGGGCGCGCCGGGCCCGGCGGGGCCCAAGCCGTCGGTGTTCGGCGCCGCCTTCTTCGACGGCATCGCGTCGGGCGCGGCCGACTTCGACGGCAACGGCTGGACCAGCGTCCGCGAGGCCTTCGACCACGCGGTGGAGAAGGTCAGGACGAGCGGCCACGAGCAGACGCCCAAGATGGCCGGGACGGTGACGGGCGACTTCTGGCTGTCCCGCTCACCCCGCAGGACCAGCGGGCTTCCGCAGGAGGTCGCCAACCTGGTAAACAGCCCGAACCCGCGGGCACGGCTGGCCGTCGTCGACGAGCTCGTGGCGCTGCTGACCGAGGGGGGCGGCGTCGAGACGGCGGCGGCCGAGGCCGCCCTGGTCGCCCTCCGCGCCGACCAGGACGAACAGGTCCGGCTCGCCTCCCGGCGCGCGCTCGCCGGGCGGAGCGTCGCGGCGAGCCTCGAACCGGTCAGCACGGCGTCGGCCGACCCCTACTGGTACCGCAAGGCCGTGTTCTACGAGATCCGCGTCCGGTCGTTCGCGGACGGCGACGGCGACGGGGTCGGCGACCTGCGCGGGCTCACCCGCAGGCTCGACTACCTGCAGTGGACCGGCGTCGACTGCCTGGTCCTGTCCTCGATCTTCGACTCTCCGCTCAGGGACGACGGGTACGACGTCAGCGACTTCACCGCGATCCACCCCGGCCTCGGGACCATCGGCGACCTCGTCGAACTCGTCGACGAGGCCCATCGGCGGCGCATGCGCGTGGTCCTCGACCTCGTGGTGAACCACACCAGCGACCACCACCGGTGGTTCCAGGAGTCGCGGGCCGGCCGCGAGGGGCCGTACGCCGACTTCTACGTCTGGCGGGACACGGCGGAAAGCGACGACCTGAACCTCCCGGCGAGCGAGACGGCCTCCGCTCAGTGGCGCTACGACCCGAGACGCCGGCAGTACTACTGGCACCGTTTCCAGCCGCACAGCCCGGACCTCAACTTCGACAACCCGGCCGTCCAGGAGAGCATGCTCAAGGTCGTCCGCTACTGGCTGGAGCTCGGCGTCGACGGCTTCCGCCTCGTCGCGGCGCCCTTCCTTTACGAGCGTGAGGGCGACGGAGAAGGCCTCAGCGAGACCCACGACTACATCCGGCGGATCCGCGAGGAGATCGACAAGGTCTACCCGGGCCGCATCTTGATAACCGAGGTCGGCTCGGAGCCCCGGGGAGCGGCCGGCTACTTCGGCGGGCCGGAAGAGGGCAGGGAATGCCACGTCGTCCAGTACGACTCCCTCGTCCCCCGTCTGCTGCTGGCGATGAGCCAGGAGAACCACACGCCTCTGTCGGAGGTGCTGAGGCAGGCCCCGCCGCTCCGGCCCGACTGCCAGTGGGGTCTGTTCCTGCGCAACGGCAACGAACTGTCGCTGACCGGGATCGATCAGGAGGCGCGCGACCGCCTGCTCAGGGCGTACGCGCCGAGCCCCGGCATGAGGACGTCCCAGGGCATCCGCCGGCGGCTGGCGGCGCTGCTGGAGAACGACCGCGCGCACCTCGAGCTTGCCTTCTCGCTGCTGCTGTCGATGCCGGGCGCGCCCTTCATCTACTACGGCGACGAGATCGCCATGGGCGACAACCTGGCGCTGTCCGGGAACCAGAGCGTGCGAACCCCCATGCAGTGGACGCCCGACAGGAACGCCGGCTTCTCCGCGAGCGAGCCCGAACGTCTCGCCCTGCCGGTCATCATGGACTCCGTCTACGGCTACCAGGCGACCAACGTCGAGGCCCAGCGGCGCAGCAGGTCGCTGCTGCGCTTCCTCCGCCGGCTCATCGAGGTGCGGCGGCTCAACCCGGCCTTCGCCGAAGGCGAGTTCCGGCTGGTGACGACGACCAACGCGGCCGTCCTCGCGTTCGTCCGGGTGCACCAGGGCGCGCACGTGCTGTGCGTCACCAACTTCTCCCGGCATGCGCAGGCCGCGCGCCTCGACCTGCGCGGCTACCTCGGCAGCATCCCGACGGAGCTGCTGGGGGGAGGACGCTTCCTGCGGGTGGAGGAGGCCATGTACCCGCTCACGCTGTCCGGCCACGGCTACTACTGGCTCTCGCTCTGACACGGCCGCGCCCGGACGGCCTCAGCTCGGGCGCAGGGTCTTCTCGAAGCACAACGACTCCGGGTCGCGGTCGTGCGGGGGGTAGGCGGGGATCGGCCGGTAGCCCGCCCTCTCGTACAGGCGGACGGCCGCCGGCTGCCGGATCCCGGTCTCCAGCCGCATCCGCTCCGCCCCGAGGTCCAGCGCGGTCCGCTCCGCCCGCTCCAGCAGCCGTACGGCCAGCCCGGTCCCCCGCTGGGCGGGGTCGACGTACATCCGCTTCAGCTCGCACACTCCTGGGCCGAGCGGCTGGACCGCGCAGCAGCCGACCGCCTTCCCGCCGTCGATCGCGAGGAGGTGGCGGGCGTCCCGGGCCAGGGGCGCGGGCCTGGCGTCGGGAGGCAGACCGTAGAGCGGGACGAGTTCGGCCGTCATGGCGTCGACGAGGGCGAGCAGGCCGGGGTCGTCCGGGGGGCACACGCTGACCACGATCACGCCGACATCCTCACAGAGACGACCGCGGTCGCCGACGCCGCTCGGCGAGATGCGATCGCGGACGGCCGTCCACAGGGCGCGTCCGAGGGCCGCGGCTCGGCGAGGCGCGATCGCGCGGGCCGTCCACAGGGTGCTCCCGGGACGGGACGGCAGCACGGTGGCCGACGCCGCTCGGCAAGGGGCCATCGCGCGCGGCCGTCCACAAGGCGCGTCCGAGGGGACGGCGGGGCCCGGACGCCGTGGCACACTTCCCCGGTGACTTCGCAGAGCATCACCGCCGCGACGGCGGGCACCTGGACGCTGGGCGACCTGACGGTCAACCGGATGGGATTCGGCGCGATGCGGCTGACGGGCGGCCGCCCCTTCCACCGCGACCCCCCGAGTGACCGCGACCGCGTGATCGCTGTGCTCCGGCGCGCGGTCGACCTGGGAATCGACCACATCGACACGGCCTCCTACTTCTCCCCGCTGCGCTCGGCCAACGAGCTCATCAACAGCGCGCTGGCGCCGTACCCGGAGGGTCTGGTCATCGCCACGAAGGTGGGCCCGGGGCGCGACCCGTCCGGCGCGTGGCTGCCCATGGCCCGCCCCGACCAGCTGCGCGGCCAAGTCGAGGAGAACCTCCGCCAGCTCGGCCGTGACCACCTCGACCTGGTCAACCTCCGCGTCATGCGGCTCGACTCGGTCGCCGAGCACTTCGGCGCCCTGGCCGAGCTGCGGGAGGCCGGCCTCATCCGGCACCTCGGCCTCTCCGGCGTCCGGCCCGGGCACCTCGCCGAGGCACAGGCCATCGCGCCCGTCGTCTGCGTGCAGAACCGGTTCGGCGTCGGGGCGGAGGAGGAGGACCACGCGTTCGCGCGCCTGTGCGGGGAGCATGGCGTCGCGTTCACGCCGTTCTTCGCCGTCGCCGGGCAGGGGCGCGAGTCGGGCGCGCGCGGGGACGACGCCGAGGAGGTGCTCCGCGTCGCCCGCGCGCACGGGGTGAGTGCCGCGCAGGTACGGCTGGCCTGGACGCTCCAGCTCGGGCCCCACATGCTGGCCATCCCGGGCACGGGCGACCCCGATCACCTGACGGAGAACGTCGCGGCGGGCGCGCTCCGGCTCACGGACGACGAGATGGCCCGCCTCACGTCCCTGCGGGATCCCGGAGCGTGACAGGCCGGGGGCTCCCGCGCCCCGACAGCCGCCGGCCGAGGCGCTGCGCGGGGGCCTCGATCAGCCGGTGGGTCAGGTAGCCGAGCGGCACCAGGATGAGGAAGAACAACGGGAGGTTCGGGCTCAGCCGCAGCAGGAGCGGGTGGAGGAGGTAGAGCGAGAAGCTGATCACTCCCAGATGGCTGAGCCAGCGAGGGAACGACCGGTGCCGCAGGGCGAACGCCGCCGCGAAGAACGCCGTGGCCAGCACGAGCGCGGGCGCCCAGCCGGGATCGTCCTTGGCCGGGACGCCGCAGACCAGGACGGCGAGCACGGCGGCCACGGCCCAGCGCCACCGGATCGTCCCCTGCTCGGCCCGGTGCACGGCCGTGCCCGCGAACATCGCGGCGAGGATGACGAGGCCCTGCCAGGCGCCGATCCGGCTGCCCAGGACGACCAGGGCCAGCCCCAGCAGCCCGCCCGCGACGGCGACGGCCGTGCGCGTCCCGCCCCGCGCCCGCGCCGTCACGACCACGACCGCGGCCGCCGCCAGGGCGAGGAGCGCGGCGAGCAGGTCGGCCCGCCCGCTGATGACGGGCCGGGGCAGCAACGCCCCGAGGAGCACGCCGAGCACCGCCAGGACGACGGCGATCGGCGCCGACCGGTGCGCCTGCCGCGTTGCGTACAGGGCCACGGTCAGGAGGTAGAACGCCATCTCGTAGGAGAGCGTCCACATCACGTTGATGACCGCCGGGACGCCCAGCAACTCCTGCAGCATCGTCACGTTGCCGAGCACGACGACGGACAGGGGTCGCCGGCCGAGGCCCGGGTGGAGGGCGAACGCCCCGGCGTATCCGAGCAGGAGGGCCAGGGCGACCGCGGTGAGCAGCAGTGGCAGCAGGCGGAACGCCCGGCCGATCCAGAACGCCCGCAGGTCTCCCCGCCGTTCCAGCGACGCGGGGATGATGTAGCCGCTGACCAGGAAGAACACGAACACGCCCCACGTACCGACGTCGATCCTGCGGTCGACGGCCGCCCATGCGCCAGGGATGAACGTCCACGCCGAGTGGTGGAGCGCGACGGCCAGGGCGGCCGGCCCCCGCAGGGCGTCGAGCCAGGCGAGCCGGGACGGATTCGGGGCCATTCGCGTGACTTTAGGCGATAGACCCTGATTACCGCGCTCCTCCCCCTGAGCAACCCAAGGTCCGTTTGCCCGGCGAGCCCAGCCGCCGGGCCGCTCGTCCATCAGGCGATCAGGGGCTGCCTGCCCGCCCGCAGAGCGAGCCGCGCCGCCGGGCTGCCTGGCCGCCCGCAAAGCGAGCCGTGCCGCCGCGCCGCCGGGCTGAAGGCGAGCCGGGCCGCCGGTCCGTCAGGCGAGGATGACCGTTCTCAGGCGAGCGGGATCCGCAGGACGAAGCGGGCCCCACCGCTGGGCGCGTCGCCGACCTCCAGCGTCCCCCCGTGGGCGTGGGCGATCTCTTTCGCGATCGCCAGGCCGAGCCCGGTGCCGCCGCGCTCACGGCTGCGGGCGTCGTCGAGCCGGGCGAACCGCTCGAAGATCCGCTCCCGGTCACCCACGGGGATCCCGGCGCCGTCGTCGGACACGGAGAGCTCGGCGAACCCCCCGCACCGCCGCAGGTGGACCTCCACCGACGCCGCGGCGTGCCGCTGGGCGTTGTCCAGCAGGTTGGCGAGCACGCGGGCGATCTGCGGACGTACCGCGCGGACCAACAGTCCCTCGTCGAGCCGCGTGCGCACCGGCAGGCGGTCGGCCGCAAGGGAGACCTCGTGCCGGACCAGCTCCGGCAGGTCCACCGGGGCCCGCCCGGCGCCGTCGGCGGCCTCGACCCGGGTCAGCAGGAGCAGGTCCGCGACGATGGCCTCCAGCCGGTCCACGTCGGACAGCGCGCAGTCGATCATCGTGGGCACGTCCGTCTCCTCCGGGTGCAGCCGGCACTCCTCCAGCTCCGCCCGCAGTCCGGCGAGAGGGGTCCGCAGCTCGTGGGAGGCGTCGGCCGCGAACCGCCGCAGCTCGCGGAGCACGCGGTCGCTGCGCCGTTTGACGTCCCCGATGCGGCTCAGCGCGCCGTTGACGCTGCGGGCGAGACGCGCGACCTCGTCGTGCTTGTCCGGCTCGGGCACCCGCGCGCCCGGCTCGCGCATGTCGAGCGCGGCGAGTCGCCGGCGGATGTCCTCGACGGGTCTGAGGGCGCGCCCGGTGATCCACCAGGTCGCCAGCGCGGCCAGGATCGTCAGGAGAGCTTCCTGGAGGCCCAGGAACCTGGTGAAGACGACGGCGGAGGTGAGCCGGGCGCCCAGCCGGCCCGCGGGGATCACGGCCGTCCGGGTCCCCGTCCCGACGCTCTGCGCGGCGAGCCGTACGCGTGCCGGAGGCGCGTGTCCGTGGATCCGGACGTCCTGCTCGGGGTCGCCCCCCGGTGGCCGGACCGAGGCGGGGGGCGGCAGCCCCCGCACGTCCCTCGCCGCGTCGAGCACCCGGTGGCCCGGCGCCACCACCTGGACCAGATCGACGCCCGCGACCTTCGGGACGATCGGGGTGGCGAGCGCCGCCGCCCGCAACGCCGCGGCGACGAAAGCGGTCTGCCCCCGGTCGCTCAGCCGGAGTGTGCCGGCGAACGCCCTCCGCCCGGCCTCGCTCGTCATCGCGTTCGTGGGCAGCAGGAGGAGCATCGTCAGGAGGGCGACGAGGGCGGTGACCCGACCGCGGATCGTGCCCGGCCATCGCGGGCCACCCGGCGGACGCACACGCGCGATGACCCGCCCCCGGATCGTGCCCGGCCGTCGCGGACGACCCGGCGCACGCGCGTTACGACGCACCCAATCGATCACGACGTCCCCCCTTCACGCCTCGCTCGCTCCATACTGTATACAGCATGCAGCTCGGCATTGTTCCCGCTGGGGGTCAGCCGCCGGGAGGGGGCTCAGGAGCCCGAGGCCCCCGATAGGGGAGCGTCGAGCTGTAGACGATATTGGTGGTCGTGCTGCCGAACTGGGCCAGTTCGTCCACGATCCGCTCCAGGTGAGCCATCGAGGTCGCCGCCACCTTGAGGGTGTAGCAGTCGTCCCCGGTCGTCCTGAGGCACTCCAGGATCTCGAACCGCTCGGCGAGCAGGCGGCGCAGGGGCTCGTGACGGCTGCCCGGATACTTGAGCCGCACGATCGCGAGGACGGCGAAGCCGGCCTTCTCCAGGTCGACCTCCGCGCGGTAGCCGGTGACGACCCCGTTCGCCTCCAGCCGTCTGACCCGCTCCGTCGTGGCCGAGGGGCTCAGGTTCACCACTCGCGCCAGCTCGGTGATCGTGATGCGGCCGTCCCGCTGGAGCTCGGCGATGATCGCCCAGTCGATTGCGTCGAGATTCCCGGTCATCGCGTCACCGTACCGGGATTTCCACGGCCGATCCCCGCCTTTCCCGTGATGTTTCCCTTCAGGCGGCCCGTACCACCTGGATAGCCTGAACCGGTGCGGTTAGGCGTCAACGTCCCCAACTTCGGCCCCGGCACGGACCCGGGCGTGCTCCTCCGGTGGGCCCGGCTGGTGGAGTCCCTCGGCTTCGACCTGCTGATGGTCTCCGACCACGTGGTGGTCACGCCGGACGTCGCCGAGCAGTATCCGCCGCCCTTCTTTGAGCCGTTCACGACCCTCGCCTGGCTGGCGGGCGTCACCGAGCGCGTCCGGCTCGGCACGACGGTCCTGATCGCGCCGTACCGGCATCCCCTGCTGGTCGCCCGGATGGCCGCGAACCTCGACCGGATCAGCGGAGGGCGGCTCGTCCTCGGCGTCGGCGTGGGGTGGGCGCGGCAGGAGTTCGCCGCCCTGGGGGCGCCGTTCCACCGGCGCGGGGAGCTGACGGACGACCTGGTCACCACGCTGCGCGCCGCCTGGGACGACCGCGACGACTACGGCGAGGGGCGGATACCGATCTGGATCGGCGGCAACAGCGACGCGGGGATCCGCCGGGCGGTACGGCTGGGCGACGCCTGGCATCCGCTGCGCACCACGCTCCCGTGGCTGGAGGAGGCCGTCGGCCGGATGCGGGCGATGGCCGGAGAGGAGGGGCGGCCCGTGCCCGGTCTCGCCCCCCGGATCGCGCTGCGCCTCACCGACTCCCCCGTCACCTCTCCCGGCAGGCTCGCCGGCGAGGGCACGGCCGACCAGGTCCTGGACGACCTCCACCGCCTGCGCCGTCTCGGCGCCGGCACCGTCGTCCTCGACCCGTTCGACGGCGACCCGCGCGAGACGTGCCACCCCGAGATCGCGTGGCGGCGGCTGGCGACCGTGCACGCGGCATGGACCGGCGCCCTGCGCCATTCGAGAACGGAGACCACGTGACCGACGACGAACGCTTCCTCCGCAGGGCCATCGAGCTGGCGGCGTCCGCCCGGGAGGGCGGCGACCCGCCATTCGGGTCGCTGCTGGTCGGTCCGGACGGCGGCGTGCTCGCCGAGGAGCGCAACACGACGATCCGCGACGCCGACATCACGGCCCATCCGGAGCTGAAGCTGGCCAGGTGGGCCGCCCGCGAGCTCGACCCGGCCACGGCCGCGGCGACCACGATGTACACGAGCTGCCAGCCCTGCGGCATGTGCGCCGGGGCCATCGAGCGGTCGGGTCTCGGGAGAGTCGTGTTCGCCCTGTCGGGCGAGCAGCTCAGCGACCTCAAGCCGCCCGCCGGGCCGCCGGCCGTACGGCTGGAGGGCCCGGCGCTGTACGACGAGGCCCGCCGGGCGGTCGAGGGCTACTACGTCTGACCAGCGGGACGACTGTGCCGGGTCGCCGACGCGCCGAGATCGGGCCGCGAAGTACGATCGCGGGATGACGGAAAAGACCGAAACCGTGCCCGGATGGCTCGCTCCGGACGAGCTGGAGTCGGTACGGGGACGCATGCCGATCCTGTACATCGACGCCGTGCCCGTGCGGGTCGACGACACCGGCACGGTGACCCGGGTCGGTCTGCTGCTGCGGATCGGGTCCGACGGCACCGTCAGCCGCGCGCTCGTCTCCGGGCGCGTCCTTTACCACGAGCGGGTCCGCGACGCGCTGTTGCGGCATCTGGAGAAGGACCTCGGGCCGGTGGCGCTTCCCCACGTGCCGATCTCGCCTCAGCCGTTCACGATCGCCGAGTACTTCCCCACCCCCGGTGTCACGTCGTACCACGACCCGCGCCAGCACGCGGTCTCGCTCGCGTACATCGTCCCGGTCGCCGGCGACTGCCGTCCCCGCCAGGACGCGCTCGACCTCGTGTGGTTCACCCCCGAGGAGGCCGCCTCGCCGCTCGTCCAGCAGGAGATGACGGGCGGCCAGGGCGTGCTTCTCAAGCAGGCTCTCGCCCACGTCGGCCGCCTCACCTGACCCGTCGCCGGCACCCGGGCGCCTCATTCGGTAAAGCGTTCTTGACAGATTTCTGAGTGGGAAAAGCGCATCGGGTGAGAGCGCTCTCACCGGATTCGGCCGAAGGGTGCCGGGGCGGCCGCCCCGGCACCCCAGTAGAGC
>NZ_KI866523.1:168206-197134 GCF_000511135.2 Microbispora sp. ATCC PTA-5024
CTGCCGTAGACCTGGAACTCGTAGAGCGAGTAGCCGTAGGCCGTGGCCCGCTGCGTGCCGTACACCCGGACGTACCGCCCCGAGCCGGAGACCGTCAGGTTCTGGTTCCCTCCGGTGCCCGAGGTCGTGGAGTAGACGGTCGTCCACGTGGTGCCGTCGCCGGACGTCTGGATCTGGAAGGCCCTGCCGTAGGCGGCCTCCCAGTTCAGCGCGACCCGGCTGATCGTGTGCGTGGCGCCGAGGTCGACCTGGAGCCACTGCGGGTCGCTGAACGCGCTGGACCAGCGGGTGCCGGTGTTGCCGTCGACGGCGGCCGAGGCCGGGGTGCCGGCGTTCTCTGTCGACGACGCGGTGGCCGGACGGCCCTGCGACAGCAGCGTGCCGCCGCCGCCCCCGCCGCCGGGCGTGCCGTTCACGGCGAACTCGTACAACGAGTAGCCGTACGCGGTCGCCCGCTGGGTACCGTACATCCGGATGTACCGGCCCGTGCCGGTCACCGCGAGGTCGTCGGTCCCTCCGTCACCCGTGGTGGTGGAGTAGATCGTCGTCCAGTTGGCGCCGTCCTGCGACGTCTGTATCTGGTACGCCCTGCCGTAGGCGGCCTCCCAGTTCAGCGTCACGTGGCTGATGGTGTACGACTGACCGAGGTCGACCTGGAGCCACTGCGGGTCGCTGAAGCCGCTCGCCCAGCGGGTCCCGGTGTTGCCGTCGGTGGCGTTGGCCGGGCCGAGGGTGCCGTTCTCGGACGAGGACGCCGTGGTCGTCTTGCCCTGGGCGATGTTGCTGCCACCGCCGCCGCCGCTGCCGGGGCCCTTGTTGTAGACGGCGACCCAGTCGATGTTCATCTGGCCGCCGGAGACCGTAGAGGCGTTGGGGCCGCCCCCGAAGGCCGCGGGGAAGCCGCCGCCCATGGCCAGGTCGTAGATGATGAAGAACGGATGGTCGACCGCGTTGGCCCAGGTGGTGGCGTCCACACGGTTGGCCGGCAGGGTGAAGTAGTTGGCGCCGTCGAGGTACCAGCGGATCTGCTCGGGCGAGACGGACCGGTCGATCTCCACGGCGTACGTGTGGTAGCCGGTCTGGCAGCCCGGGCAGGCGCGCTCACCGCTGCCGATGCCGCTCGACTCGTTGCACGGCCCGCCGGGGTTGGTCCCGCAGTGGAGGGTGCCGAAGACCGAGCTGCGGCCGTTGATGTCCTCCAGGATGTCGATCTCACCGCTGGTCGGCCAGGAGACGCCGGAGCGCAGGGGCGCGCCGAGCATCCAGAACGCCGGCCAGTAGCCCGCGCCGTTCGCCGTCGTCACGTTGGGCTGCTGGATCGACGACTCCATGCGGACGACGCCGCCGGCGGGAGCCCCGAACGTGGCCGCCTGGGTCTCGATGCGCCCGGACGTCCAGCCGGAGGACGGGTTGGTGCCGGAGTGCAGGGCCCGGAGGACCAGGTGCCCGTTCCCGTCCTGGAAGACGTTGGCCGTGCTGTTGGTCATCGTCTCGATCTCGCCGGTGCCGAAGCTGCTGCCCGGACCGGTGTCGTACTTCCATGTGCCGGTGTCCACACCCGTGCCCGCGGCGCCGTTGAAGTCGTCGCTCCAGGTGAGCGTGAATCCGGCCGGGGGTGCGGGGACGGCGGCGTTGGCCGTTCCGGGGACGGCGACGGCCGTGGCCGTCGCGACTCCGAGAGTGCCGAGCGCCAGGACGACGGCAGAGGCACCTGCCTTGAGACGCAGGCCCAGACGACGGGCGCTGCCTCCCACGTCCGCGCGTTCGCGCGTTCCTGACATGGGTTCTCCCTTTGATCGAGGACCGGTCCGCCGGGGGGTGACGCGCGGGGCGCGCCGGCGCGCCCTCCGGACCGCGGGAACAGGGAGGAGAAGGGGGCGCCGGACTGTGGCCCGCGCGGGCCACAGGGACGGATCGGTCGAACTCTGATAAGAGAGCGCTCTCTCGGGCGAGAGTACCACCGGCTCTCCGCCAAGAGTCAACACCTTAGTAAAAGACGTGAAATTAGATCGGCGCCGGGCCGGGAGGTTCCACCGGCCCGGCGCCGCGAGCGGGGAGTGGCTGCCGCGAGGTCCCGGCGCCCCCACCGGGAGAACCCCCGCGGATCCCCGCCGTCGGAGGGGAGGCGAAGGCGATGGCCGCGGCGGAGGACGACCCCTGGGGTCCCCCCGCCGCGGCCGAGGCCTACCGCCCCGCGGCCTTCAGCGCGTCCCTGATGGCGTAGTAGGCCGGCTTGGGCGTGAGGTTCTCGTCGTACGGCAGGGCGGCGCCCTCGCCGGTGAAGACGGCCGGGATCCAGGAGTACTTGTCGGTGTAGTCCCAGACCGTGATGCCCACGCACCGGCGGACGGCGAGGCAGGCCTTGGTCACGTCGGCGTACCACTTGGCCTGGGTGGCCAGCTTCTCGGCGTCGGCGGGCAGGATCATGCGGACGTCCAGCTCCGTGATGGCCACGTCGAGTCCCAGGTCGGCGAAGCGCTGGAGGTTCTGCCGCAGGGTGTCCGGATACCCGTACTGCAGCGCGAGGTGACCCTGGAAGCCGACGCCGTCGATCGGGACGTGCTGGGCCTTGAGGGACTTCACCAGCGCGTAGTAGGCGTCGCTCTTCGGGCCGATGGCCTCCAGGTTGTAGTCGTTCAGGTAGAGCTTGGCGTGGGGGTCGGCCTCGTGGGCCCACCGGAGCGCGTCGGCGATGTAGCCGGGGCCGAGGGTCCGGTAGAAGAGGGTGTCGCGGTAGGTGCCGTCCTCGTTGAACGCCTCGTTGACGACGTCCCACGAGTAGACCTTGCCCCTGTAGTGGCGCGCCTCCTGGGTGATGTGGTTCTTGAGGATCGCCCGCAGCTGGTCGGCGGTCCAGGTGCCGCTGGTCAGCCAGTCGGGGAGCTGGTTGTGCCACACCAGCGTGTGGGCGCGGAACGACATGTGGTGCCTGCGCGCGAAGTCGAGGACCTGGTCGCCCTGGGTGAAGTCGAAGACGCCCTGCTGGGGCTCGGTCGCGTACCACTTCAGCGCGTTGCCCGCCGTGGTCGAGCCGAACTCGCGGCCGAGGATGTCGAGGTACGCCTGGTCGGTGAACTCGGGGTTGTCGGTGGCCGAGCCGAAGTAGCGGTGTGTGGCGGCGGCCAGCTCTCCGAGCGTCCTGCCGGGCCCGTGGCCGCCGGCCGCCGTGGCGGCGGACGCCGGGACCGACGCCAGCACCAGGCCCGCGGCGGCGGTGAGCGCGGCGAGCGCGTGTCGATAGGACATCGTCAGATCCTCCGGAGGGGGGCCGAAAGTTTTCGATATCTTGCCCTAACTTTCGACGTACGTTAGAGGCCTACCAGCGCGCGGTCAATAGGCGTTTGCCTGGGATAAAGCCGACGGTCAGAACCGATTTTCCGGCTGAAACTTTCGACCCCCTCCGGCCTGCGGAGACCGCCGTATTGCCGGACCTGTCAGCCCCGTTGACGGTGGAGTTATGCCTATGTAACATCTGAGCAACTCGATGTAAGGATCTTGCAACTTAACCATCAGATTTTTGCAGTTCCACGCAAGCTCCGGCAGGAATGCACTGCGTCCGTGCGCGCCCGCCACCGTCACCTTCTCCAGGAGAGGTCAACGAGGTGATGTCGGCTACGGCATTGGGCAACCGGTCGCCGCCCTGACCACGGCTTTTCCCCACCCCCCAGCGGAATGCGGAGTGAGACCCGCGGATCGGGGCCGTCGGTCGGATTCCGGAGACGAAGGAACGCAAATGTCAGACAGGAAGTTCGTACGCTCGGTCGCGGCGGTGGCGGCGGCATGCCTCCTCGTCGTGGCCGGGCCGCTCTCCCCCGCGAAGGCGGCGGGCGGGCCCAATCTGGCGGCCGGGAAGACGGCCACCGCGAGCAGCTCCAACAGCCCCTACACCGCGGGCAACCTCAACGACGGCAACCAGGGCAGCTACTGGGAGAGCTCGGGCAGCTCGTTCCCGCAGTGGGCCCAGGTGGACCTCGGCGGCACCACCAGCGTCGACCAGGTCGTGCTCAAGCTCCCCTCCTCGTGGGAGGCCCGCAACGAGACCCTGTCCGTCCAGGGCAGCACCGACGGCTCCGGCTTCAGCACCGTCGTCGGCTCCACGTCGTACACGTTCGGCCCGGGCTCGGGCAACACGGTGACGATCAACTTCGCGGCCACCAGCACCCGATACGTCCGGGTGAACATCACCGCGAACACCGGCTGGGCGGCCGCCCAGCTGTCCGAGATCGAGGTGTACGGCGCCGCCTCGGCGTCGGGCAACCTCGCCCAGGGCAAGCCGACGAAGGAGAGCGGCCACTCCGACGTCTACGCCTCCTCCAACGCCGTCGACGGCAACCAGGTCACCTACTGGGAGAGCGTCAACAACGCGTTCCCGCAGTGGCTGCAGGTGGACCTCGGCGCCTCGGTGAGCGTCAACAAGGTCGTGCTGAAGCTGCCGAGCGGCTGGGGGGCCCGCACCCAGACCCTCTCGGTCCAGGGCGGCACCGACGGCACGAACTTCTCCACGCTCGTCGCGTCGGCCGGCTACAGCTTCACCCCCTCCTCCGGCAACACGGTGACGATCACCTTCACCGCCGCCACCGTCCGGTACGTCAGGGTGAACGTCACGGCCAACACGGGCTGGCCCGCGGGCCAGGTGTCGGAGCTCGAGGTCTACGGCCCGTCGGGCACCGGTGACACGCAGCCGCCGAGCGCGCCGTCCAATCTGGCGTACACGCAGCCGGCCTCCGGCCAGATCAAGCTGACCTGGAGCGCCTCCACCGACAACGTCGGGGTCACCGGGTACGACGTCTACGCCGACAACCAGCTCCGCACGAGCGTGGCCGGCAACGTCCTCACCTACACCGACACCCAGCCCGACAGCGCCACGGTGTCGTACTACGTGCGCGCCCGCGACGCCGCGGGCAACCAGTCGGGCAACAGCAACACCGTGACCCGGCAGGGCGCCACGGGCGACACGCAGGCGCCGACCGCGCCCGGAAACCTCGCCTACACCGAGCAGACGGCCGGGCAGATCAAGCTGACCTGGACGGCCTCAACCGACAACGTCGGCGTCACCGGCTACGACGTCTACGCCAACAACGCCCTGCGGGGCAGCGTGGCGGGCAACGTGCTCACCTACACCGACACCCAGCCGACCACCGCGACCGTGTCGTACTACGTGCGGGCCAAGGACGCGGCCGGGAACCAGTCGATCGCCAGCACCACCGTCACGCGCAACGGGACCGGGGGCGGCGGCTCCAACATGGCCGTGGGCAAGCCCATCACGGCCTCGTCGTACACCTTCACGTACGTCGCCGCGAACGCCGACGACAACGACGTGACGACCTACTGGGAGGGCGCGGGCGGCAGCTACCCGAACACGCTCACCGTCCAGCTCGGCGCCAACGCGGTCGTCAACTCGATCGTGCTGAAGCTGAACCCCGACCCCGCCTGGAGCACCCGCACCCAGACCATCCAGGTCCTGGGCCGCGAGCAGAGCGCGTCGTCGTTCACGAGCATCTCGGGCCCGGCGACGTACACCTTCAACCCGTCGTCCGGCAACACGGTGACGATCCCGGTGTCCGCGACCGTGGCGGACGTCCGGCTCACGTTCACCGCCAACTCCGGCGCCCCCGCCGGCCAGGTGGCGGAGTTCCAGGTCATCGGCGTCCCGGCGCCCAACCCCGACCTCACCGTCACGGCGCTGTCGGCGTCGCCGGCCTCGCCTGTCGAGACCGACGCCGTCACGCTCTCGGCCACGGTCAAGAACACGGGCACGGCCGCCTCCGGCGCCACCGACGTCGCCTTCTACCTGGGCGGCAGCAAGGTCGGCAGCGCCGCCGTCGGCGCGCTGGCGGCCGGGGCGTCGGCCACCGTCTCCGCCGGCATCGGCCCCCGCGACGCGGGCAGCTACGCGCTGAGCGCCAAGGCCGACGAGTCCGGCGCCGTCATCGAGCAGAACGAGACCAACAACGACTTCGCGGCCTCCTCGCCGCTGGTCGTCCGGCCGGTCGACAGCTCCGACCTGATCGCCTCACCGGTCAGCTGGTCGCCGGGCAACCCCGCGAACGGCAGCACGGTCACGTTCTCGGTGGCGATCAAGAACCAGGGCACGGTCGCCTCGGCGGGCGGCGCCCACGGCGTCACGCTCACGATCACCAACGACTCGGGCACCGTCGTCAAGACCCTGACCGGCTCCTACAGCGGCGCCATCGCGGCGGGATCCACCACGAGCCCGGTGAACCTGGGCACGTGGACGGCCGCGAACGGCAGGTACACGGTCAAGACCGTGATCGGCAACGACGCCAACGAGCTCCCGGTCAAGCAGGCCAACAACACCACCAACCAGCCGTTCTTCGTGGGCCGCGGCGCCAACATGCCGTACGACACCTACGAGGCCGAGGACGGCGTGGTCGGCGGCGGGGCGACGGTCGTCGGCCCGAACCGGACCATCGGCGACCTCGCCGGCGAGGCGTCCGGCCGCAAGGCCGTGCGGCTCACCTCCACCGGCAACTACGTCGAGTGGACCACCAAGGCGCCGACGAACACGCTGGTCACCCGCTTCTCCATCCCCGACTCGGCGGGCGGCGGCGGCACCGACGCGACCCTGGACGTCTACGTCGACGGCACCTTCCTCAAGGCCGTCAACCTGACCTCCAAGTACGCGTGGCTGTACGGCAACGAGACCGGCCCGGGCAACTCCCCGAGCGCCGGCAGCCCGCGGCACATCTACGACGAGGCCAACGTGCTGCTCGGGACGACCGTCGCGGCCGGCCACAAGATCAGGCTGCAGAAGGACGCGGCCAACACCTCCACCTACGCGATCGACTTCGTCAGCCTGGAACAGGCGAACGTGATCGCCAACCCCGATCCCGCGACGTACGCGGTGCCCGCCGGCCTCACCCACCAGGACGTGCAGAACGCCCTGGACAAGGTCCGGATGGACACCACCGGCACGCTCGTCGGCGTCTACCTGCCGCCGGGCGACTACCAGACGTCGGGCAAGTTCCAGGTGTACGGCAAGCCAGTCAAGGTCGTCGGCGCCGGTCCCTGGTACACCCGGTTCTATGCGCCGTCCACGCAGGAGAACACGGACGTCGGGTTCCGGGCCGAGTCCTCGGCCAACGGGTCGACCTTCTCCGGCTTCGCCTACTTCGGGAACTACACCTCCCGAATCGACGGGCCGGGCAAGGTGTTCGACTTCTCCAACGTCGCGAACATCACGATCGACAACATCTGGGTCGAGCACCAGGTCTGCATGTACTGGGGCGCGAACACGGACAACATGACGATCACCAACTCGCGGATCCGCGACACGTTCGCCGACGGCGTCAACATGACGAACGGCAGCACCGACAACCTGGTCTCGAACAACGAGGCGAGGACGACGGGCGACGACAGCTTCGCGCTGTTCTCGGCCATCGACGCCGGCGGGGCCGACGAGAAGAACAACGTGTACCAGAACCTGACCGCGATCCTCCCCTGGCGCGCGGCCGGCGTCGCGGTGTACGGCGGGTACGCCAACACGTTCAAGAACATCTACATCGCCGACACGCTCACCTACTCGGGCATCACGATCAGCTCGCTGGACTTCGGATACCCGATGAACGGCTTCGGCGCGAGCCCGCCCACGCAGTTCGACAACATCTCGATCGTCCGCGCGGGCGGTCACTTCTGGGGCGCCCAGACCTTCCCGGCCATCTGGCTCTTCTCGGCCTCGAAGGTGTTCCAGGGCATCCGGATCAGCAACGTCGACATCGTCGACCCGACCTACTCCGGGATCATGTTCCAGACGAACTACGTCGGCGGTCAGCCGCAGAACCCGATCAAGGACACGGTCCTCACCAACATCTCGATCTCGGGCGCGCACAAGAGCGGTGACGCGTTCGACGCCAAGTCGGGCTTCGGCCTCTGGGCGAACGAGATGCCCGAGGCGGGCCAGGGCCCGGCGGTCGGCTCGGTCACCTTCAACAACCTCAAGCTGAGCGACAACGCTCAGGACATCAGGAACACCACGTCGACCTTCACCATCACCGTCAACCCGTAGGAGGCGAGGAACGCCTGAGGCGCCGCCGGAGGTTCGTCCTCCGGCGGCGCCTTCCGTCTTCTACCGGAAGCCCGGTCAGCCGACCGAGCAGGCGGTGCCGTTCAGGTTGAAGCTCGACGGGGTGCCGTTCGAGCCGTTCCAGGTGCCCTGGAAGCCGAAGGAGGTGTTGCCCCCGGCGGGGATCGACCCGTTGTACGACAGGTTCTTCGCCGTGACGGACGAGCCGCTCTGGTTCACGGTGGCGTTCCAGGCGCTGGTGATCTGCTGGCCGTTCGGGAACGTGAAGCCGAGCGTCCAGCCGTTGACCGCGCTCGACGAGGTGTTGGTGACGGTGACGTTGGCCGTGAAGCCGCCCTGCCACTCCTGCTTGGCGTAGGAGACCCGGCAGGCGCCGCCGCCGCCCGGCGTCGGGGTCGGCGTGGGGGTCGGGCGGGGCGTCGGGGTCGGCGTGGGGGTGGGAACCGTGCCGCCGACGCTGTAGGAGAAGTTGTTGACCGCGAGCCCGGCGCCGCCCACCCAGGGCTCGAACCCGGCCTGGACGCTGGTCAGGTACCACGACCGCTGGGCGTAGCCGCGACTCACCGCGTCGTCGTAGAAGGTGCGCACGGGGAAGCTGATCGAGTTCGTCGGCGAGGTCCGCACGTAGGAGATGACGTTCCAGCCGATGTTGCCCTCCCACACGTCCCACGTGCCGCCGGCCAGGCTGGCCGTGCCGACGCGCGAGCCGACCGGCTGGACGGATCCGGTGTGGTTGAGCCAGACCATGATCTCGGCGCCGGTGTTCTGGCCGTCCGTGCGGGGGGTCGGGTCGAACCAGATGTCGTACGCCGCGTCGTAGACGCCCGAGCCGGGGTAGCTCATGCTGACGCTCGTCTGCACCGAGTTGAACTGGCTGCTCGACGCCTGCATCGGCAGCCCGCTGCCGGAGGAGCAGTTGGCGTAGTGACAGCCGGCGTAGATCGCGGGGTACGCCGCCGGGGCGCCACCCGTGTTGTTGTGGTTCGCCTGCGTCACCGTGAACCCGGTGTTCGTGACGTTGATGCACTGCGTCGTGGAGGCTCCCCACACGTTGTTCATGACGACGTACTTGCCGCCCTGGATGGTGGTCGAGCCGTACTTCTCGCAGATCGTCGTGTCCGCCCGGGCCGTCTGACCGACGACGAGCGAGGCGGCGACGGAGCCGAGCATGACCAGGCCCGCCGTGATCATTCGCATCTTCATAACCGGACCATAGGCAGGGCGTCTTCCGGGGCGACACGACGCCGTCGGGCCGCCTGGCGGAAAGGCCCTCTGGCCTGGCCGGACGTCCCTCCGCAAGGTGAAAGTTTCACCTGGACGATCATGCCGAGCACGGGGTGTGACCGTTCCCGACGGGGCATTCTTTGATGATTTATGGCGATATGCAGCTGAGTGCCGGTTCTGGGCCCGGGTACGGGCGGGGCATGGCCGAACGACACAAGGACGAGCCGGCCGTGGGTGACGAGGTGACGTGGCGCAGCCACGGCTCGACCGCCTCGGGCCAGGTCAAGAAGAAGATCACCAAGAGGACCGAGGAGGCCGGGCGCACGGTGGACGCCTCGCCGGACGACCCGCAGTTCCTCGTCGAGAGTGAGAAAAGCGGCCGGGAGGCCGTGCACAAGCCCTCCGCGTTGAAGCCGAAGGACTGACCCCCGGGGCGTCCGGCGACCGGGAGATGGGCGGCAGGCGGAGGCTGTCGGTCACCAGGCGCATCACCCTGTTCACCGGCGTCCTGGTGACGGTGCTCTGCGCGCTGCTGGCGGCGGTGATCCTGGCGGCCGTCCAGTTCGTGACCAACGGCTACGTCAAGGACGAGCTCGTCGGCGTCGGCGGGCGGGTCGTGGCGGAGATCGAGTCGGGCCAACTGGTGCGTCCGATCACGGCTGGGCCGGTCGGCGACATCCAGGTCGTCGACCAGGACGGCCGGGTCGTCGCCTCCACCGCCGCCCTGCGGGGCAGGCCGGCCATGGCCTCGCTTCGCCCGGCCGGCTACCACGGGATCGCGGACGGCACCGTCTGCGGGGGCGTCTTCGCGCGGCGCGGCTGCCACATCGTGGTGGCCCAGTGGGCCCGGGGGCCCGAAGGTCCGCGCATCGTCTACGCCGCCGCGCCGCGGGTCCCGTTCTGGACCCACCCCGCGCTCGCCGCCCTGGTCGTGGGCGGGTCCGCGGTCCTGGTCGGCGTCACGCAGTTTCTGGCCGTGCGCGGCGCGCGCACGGCCATGGCGCCGGTACGGGCGATCAGGGCCGAGCTCGACGAGATCAACGCGACGTGCCCGCAGCGGCGGGTGCCGGTTCCGCCGGGCGGCGACGACATCCACGATCTGGCGGTGGGCGTGAACCGGACGCTGGCGCGGCTGGAGGCCGCGCTGGAGCAGCAGCGGCGGTTCGCCACGGACGCGTCGCACGACCTGCGGACCCCCATCACGGCCATGCGGGCGGAGGCCGAGGACGCCCTCCTCTCTCCGGAGAGCACGACCGTTCCCGTGCTCGCCCGCGTGATGCTGCGCAGCCTCGACCGGCTGCAGGCCCTCGTCGGCGACCTGCTGACCCTCGCCCGCCTCGACGCGGACCTGCGGGGAGCCGAGGACCGGGTCGACCTGGCGGACCTCGTCGAGGCGGAGCTGCGGCACCGGCCGGCCCCGGACGAGCGCCTGACGCGCTCGCTCCAGGCCGGGGTGGTGGTCGTCGGCGACCGGCTGCGGCTCGGCCGCCTGCTCGCCAACCTCCTCGACAACGCCGAACGGCACGCCGCGAACGCGATCTCGGTCGTCGTCCGGCTCGACGCCGCGACCCCCGTCTTCCCGGACGGCACGGCCGTCCTGGAGGTGAACGACGACGGATCCGGCGTCGCCCCGGACAAGCGCGAACTGGTCTTCCAGCGCTTCACCCGGCTGGACGCCGCGCGCAGCAGGGACGCCGGAGGGAGCGGGCTGGGCCTGCCGATCGCCCGTCAGATCGCGGAGGCGAGCGGCGGGACGCTCCGCATCGAGGACAGCGAGCTGGGGGCCCGGTTCGTCGTGCGCCTCCCGGCCGCACCCCCGGACGGCGGCGGGTTGGGACGGCCGGACGCGGGGCACCGGTGAGACGAACGGAGGAGGCGCGCATGCGATCGGTGACGGTACGCCGGGTGTACGACCCCCCGTCGCCCGGTGACGGGACGCGGGTGCTGGTCGACCGGGTGTGGCCCCGCGGGCTGACGAAGGACGCCGCGCATCTCGACGAGTGGCTCAAGGACGTTGCGCCCTCCACCGACCTGCGCCGGTGGTACGGTCACGAGCCCGCGAAGTACGGCGAGTTCCACGGCCGCTACCTGGCGGAGCTCGACGAGCCCGGACGCCGCGAGGCCCTGGAACGACTGCGCAGGCTCCAGGCGGACGGACAGGTCACCCTGCTCACCGCGACCAGGGACGCCGGCCACAGCCACGCGGCCGTGCTCGCCGAGGTTTTGAACGAGCCGTCCTGAACTAGCCGTCCTGAGACGAGCCGTCCCCTGAAGAGACGGGGGCGCGGCCGGGGTCTCAGTGGACCGCGCGGGTGCGCTTGCCGGGCACGATGCTCAGCCGGACGAGCGTGGGGAGACGGCGCAGGCCGAGCGTGGTGCGCAGGTCGGGCACGGCCTCGTCGTGCAGCCGGGTCACCAGGGCGCCGAGGTCGGCCGGCTCCCGCGCCGACACGCCGAGGTCCAGCCGCGGCGCGTCGGGCCGGCCGCGCAGCACCGCGCGCGCCCGGCGGACGGCCGGATAGCCCATCACCTGACCCGCCACGGCGTGGCTCGCGGGCCCGCCGTCGACCTCGGTGACCCCGGACGTGCCCGACTCCAGGCGCAGCCGCCGCAGCCGGTCCAGGCGCAGCAGCGAGACGAGCCAGGCGAGCCCGATGATCGCGAGCACCACCCCCGCCGCCGCGACCGCGGGCCAGAACCAGGGCCGGGTGGCCGCGAGCGCGGCCGCGCCCGGCTCCAGCAGGGGGCGGCGGGCGGCCGACGCTCCGAACGCGCCCAGTCCACGCGCGAGCGCCAGCCCGCCCACCACGAGCAGGACGAGTCCGACGAGGGCGAGGCCCGTCCGGTTGCCGCTTCGCTTCACGGCGGTTCTCCTTCGTACGTCCGCGTCTCAGGACGGCCCGTGCGTCCGCACCCGCACGGACATGGCGTGGGCCGGGGCGAGCCGGTCGAGCTCCCGCTCGACGGCGGCGCGCACGCGCTCCCCCACGCCGGCCGTGTCGCGCAGGTCGGTGTCCGCCCGCACGTCGGCCCGCCACCCGTGCACGCGCGCCCGCGCGTGCCGCACGCCGTCCACGTGCGAGGCGGCCGCGGTCAGGACGGCGGACAGCGTCCGGCGCGGGACGCCCACCGCCAGGTCGGGGTCGCCGGTGGCCAGCGTGACCATCCGTCCCCGGCCCGGCACCAGCGCGATCAGCAGGAGGAGCAGGCCCAGCAGCGCGAGCGCGCTCGCCACCGCGAGCGCCCGGTCGCCGTCCCACGTCGTGGTCCGCAACCACCGCGCCACCTGGTCGTACGGCACGATGCGGACCGGGTTGCCCAGGAGCGTCGTGATGACCTGCACGGCGGTCACGACTCCGAGGGCCAGCAGCACGAGCGCCACGATGCCGGCCGGGCCCGCGCGGGTGGGCCGGAAGGCCCGGGCCACCCCCCGCGACTCGGGGCGGCGGGACGGGACGAAGAACCGCGGACCCTCCGACGGGGCGGGACCGTGCGTCATGGCCGATCCTCCTCGCCGGTCCGGGGCGCGGGACGCTGCGCCGGCACGAGCCCCACCACGTCGATGTCGACGTTCTCCACCGAGACGCCGGTGAGCTCGCGCACCCGCTCCCGCACGTGCTCGCGGACGTGCGCGGCGACCCCGTGCACGGGAGCCGGGTAGCGGACGGTCAGGTCGAACCGCACCGCGGCGACCGACCCGCTGAGCGAGCCGGAGGCGTGCGGCCTGCCGGCGACCTGGTCGTCCTCCCTGGCCACCTCTTCGGCGATCTTCATGAACGCGCGATCCGAGATCGACGTCGTCCCGCGCGTCCCGGGCACGGTCATTGCCGCCGCGGATGCATCGTCGTCGGCATGTGGACGCCGCCTTCGAGGATCAGGCCGACGAAGAAGCCGACGATTCCGAGGACCAGCACGATGAGGAACGCGTTGAGCCCGCCGAACGCGCCGACGACTCCGAGCACCGTGCCGAACAGGAGCCCGGCCAGGGCCCATACGGGAAACTCCTCCATGATCAACCTTCCTCTCGCGTGCCTCCGGCGTTCTCCACGTCGGCGACGATCACGTCGACAGGCCGGCCGTCCGCCAGGTCGGCGACGGCGTCCCGTACGGCTTCGGCGGTCTCCGGCAGCGGCCGTCCGTACCGCGCCACGATGTGGATCTCGATCCGGTCGTCCCTGACGACCACTCCGGGGACGAGCCCTCCCGGCAGGTACGTGGCCACCGCCCCGAACGGCCCGCGCGACAGGCGGACCACGTCGGGGCACGACTCCACCCGCGCGGCCACATCTGCCGCGGAGACGTCCTTCGGTCGTCCAGTCGTCGTCCCGGTGGCGGTCTCCCCGTGCGTCGCCCCCTCGGCGGGGGCTCCGGGCGCCTCTGCGCTCCGGCTCGTCTCGGCCGGACCCGTGCTCATTGGACTCGCGGCTCCCCGTCCGTTCCGGACGGCTCCTCCTGCCGGGGCAGGTGCACGTCGTCGACGGCGATGTTTACCTCGGTGACCTCCAGCCCGCACATGCGCTCGACGGCGTCGATGACGTGGCGGCGGACGGCCTCCGCGAGGTCGGGGATGGCCAGGCCGTACTCGACCACGAGGTGGATGTCCACGGCGGCCTGCCGCTCGCCGACCTCGACGTCGATGCCGCGCGTCACCCCGTCCTCCGCGCCCAGCCGGCCCTTGAGGGCGCCGATGGCGCGGGCCGTGCCGGTGCCGAAATCGTGCACGCCCTCGATCTCGCGTGCGGCCATGCCGCCGATCTTCGCCACGACCTCGTCCGCGATGACCGTGCGGCCCCGCTCGGTGGCCAGGCCCTTTCCCGTTTGCGACGGCGACGCGTGCGAACCGCCGAATCCCGGCCGGTCACGCTTCTCCTGCACAGTCACGCCCCCCGCGGTTGGCGTGTTGGTCTCCGTCATGTGACTCCCCCGCTCCGACCCTGCGGTTGAGGAGGCGCTTCCCCTCGATTCACGCCCGTGATACCCGGTTTGCGTAGAGTAATCATTCCTGTTCGGGCGAGGTTGGGTCACCGGAGACCCTCGAAACCCTCAAGCCCGCCGAAGGACGGCACGGACCGGCGATCTCGGCGATTCCGCCGGACGGACGGCCCTAAATCACTGCTTAGCCCGCCCCAAATCTGTCCGTTATGGGCGTGTATGAGTTTTTATGTCCACCTCTAGGGCATGCATACCGTTCGATCGGGAGCGCACCGTCGCGGCGGCGCCGCCCCCGCGGCCTGACCGGCGCTAACAGGGCGACCCGGCGAGGAGGGGCGATCATGAAAGACGGACTGAAGGTGGCCCTGGCAGTCATCGCAGGCTATTACCTCGGTCGGCATCACAAGCTGCGCTTCGCCTTCATGCTGGCGCTGGCGATCCTGGCCGGGCGGCTGAAGGGCGAGGGAGCCGTCGGGACCATCCTGGAGCAGGGCACCAAGATCCTGGGCAGCTCCCCCGAGCTGGGCAAGATCACCGACCGCGTGCGCGGCGACCTGCTCGACATCGGTAAGGCGGCGGCCATGCGCGCCACGAGCAAGCAGATCGACTCCCTCAGCGACAGGCTGCACGAGCGGGCCGAGGCGCTGCGGCAGCCGAAGTCCCGCCGTGCCGAGGAGGAGGAAGAGGAGCCGCGGGAGGGCCGCAGGCGGGTCCCCCGGCCCGGCGCCCGGCGTCCCGCGTCCCGTGAGCCCGAGCCCGCCGAGGAGTACGACGAGGAGTACGAGGAGCCGTACGACGAGGGCGAGGAGGAAGAGGAGCCGGAGCCCGAGGAGCGTCCCCGTCCCCGTCCGCGGCCCGCCCGACCGGTGACCCGCTCGCGGAGGTGAGTCCGATGACCGAGGAACGGCGGCAGGCACCGGGACCGGAGGGCGCGGCGCTGCCCACGCACCGCCTCACCCAGGAGTTCCAGAACCTCGCGACCGCGGTGGCCGAGCGGGCGCTCGCGTCGGTCACCGACCGGGTGGACGCCCTGGCCGGACGGCTGACCGACTACGTGGAGCACGGCGGCACCGACCTGCTGAGCGCGGTGACCGGCAAGGAGGGCGGCGGCGGCAGGCTCAGGGCCGCGGCCGGCCGGCTGGCCGGCGGCGGCGCCCAGGGCGGCGGTTTGCTCGGCGCGCTCGCCGGCCGGCTGACCGGCGGCGACGGCGGCGGCGTGCTCAAGGGCCTCACGGAGCGGCTCACGGGCGGGGACGGCGGCGGCATCCTCGGCGCCCTGACGGGCGGCGACGGCGGCGGGAGCCACCCGGTCCGGGCGGCCCTCATGGCCTTCACCAAGGAGAAGATCAAGGGCGTCTTCGGCGGCGGAGGAAAGGGCGCCAAGGGAGGCCGGGGCAAGAAGCTCAAGCTCACCAACATCGTCGAGTCGCTCGACATCGGCGCCCCCCTGCGGCTCGTCTACGACCAGTGGACCCAGTTCGAGGACTGGCCGGGTTTCATGAAGAAGGTCGAGACCGTCGAGCAGAAGTCCGACGAGAAGCTCGGGTGGCGGGCCCAGGTGTTCTGGTCCCACCGGAACTGGGAGTCCACGATCATCGAGCAGGTCCCGGACAGCCGCATCATCTGGCGGTCGCAGGGGCCCAAGGGGTTCGTCAACGGGGCCGTGACGTTCCACGAGCTGTCGCCCGAGATGACCCGTGTCCTGCTCGTGCTCGAGTACTACCCGCAGGGCCTGTTCGAGCGCACCGGCAACCTGTGGCGGGCGCAGGGCCGGCGAGCGCGGCTGGAGTTCAAGCACTTCCGGCGGCACGTGATGACGAACACCCTGCTGCACCCGGACGAGATCGAAGGCTGGCGGGGCGAGATCCGCGACAGCCAGGTCGTGAAGGACCAGGAGACGGCCCTGCGCGAGGAGCGGGAGCGCGAGGAACGGGAGGCGCGCGAGCGCGGCGAGGAACCCGGGGAGGAGAGGCCGGAGGAGGCCGCCGAGGAGGAGATCCCGGAGGAGGAGGCCGCCGAGGCGGAGCCCGAAGAGGAGCCGTACGAGGAGGAAGAGGAAGAGGAGCCCGCCGAGGAGGAGGCCGAGGGCGAGGAGGAGGAACCCGAGGAAGAGCCCGAGGAGGAGCCCGCCCGGGCCCGGCCGCGGGAGTACGCCACGGCCGGAGCGGGGAGCCGGACCCGGACGACCGGCGGGACGGCACGCAGGAGCCCTCCGGCCCGCCGGGCGGAGGAGCCCCGCGCGGAGGAGCGGGGCGGCGCCCGCGACAGCGGCGGCGAGGAGGACGAGGACGCCGAGCGCCCGCGCGGCCCGGTGCGGCGGCGCAGGCCGCCGGCGGAGGAGCCGGCGCGGCCCGTCCGCCGCAGACGGCCGGCAGAGGAGTGACGGCAGGCGCGGACGGCGGACGGAGGAGTGACGGCAGGCGCGGACGGCGGACGGAGGAGTGACGGAACCGAGACGAAGTCCACCGTGAGTGGCAGGAGGAGGAGAAGCGAATGACCGTAGCCGTACCATCCGGGGGCGGCGGGCTGCCCGGCCGCTCCACCGGTTCTGGCCTGGCGGACGTCATCGACACGATCCTGGACAAGGGTCTGGTCATCGACGCCTACGTCCGGGTCTCTCTCGTCGGCATCGAGGTCCTCACCATCGACGCGCGCGTCGTGGTGGCCAGCGTCGACACCTATCTCCGGTTCGCCGAGGCGGTGAACCGCCTCGACCTGTCGCAGACCCAGGAGGGCCTGCCCGAGCTGATCGGCGACATGACGCAGGGGGTCGCGCAGAACAAGTCGAAGGGCGTGGCCAAGGGCGTCCTGGAGGCGGCCGGGGAGAAGCTGCAGGACCTCATGTCGGGGTACGCGGAAGAGCCCGCTCCCCGTTCGCGGCGGCGGCGGGAGGACTGACCATGTCGAGCTTCACCGAGGCGTCCGGGGCCACCGGAGCGGCGGGCCCCGGCGGGACGACCGCCTGCTACGTGTACGGCATCGTCCCCGAGGACGTGGAGATCAGTGAGGACGCGGTGGGGGTCGGCGAGCCGCCTGGGCGGATCAAACTGGTCCGGCACGGCGAGATCGCCGCGCTGATCAGCGACGTCGACGTGGACCGCCCGCTCGGCCGGGCGCAGGACCTGGTGGCCCACGAGCAGTTGCTCGACGCGGCCGCCGCGGAGGTCCCGGTGCTGCCCCTGCGCTTCGGGGCGGTCGTGACGACGGCGGACGCGGTCGTCGAGGAACTGCTGGCCCCCCACCACGACCAGTTCGCGGCGGCGCTGAAGGAGATCGAGGGCCGCACGCAGTACGTCCTCAAGGCCCGCTACCTGGAACGGCCCGTCCTGATGGAGGTCCTGTCGGAGAACCCGGAGGCCGGGCATCTGCGCGACCGCATCAGGGACCTGCCGGAGGACGCCACCCGCAACGAGCGGATCCGGCTCGGCGAGATCATCACGTACGCCATCTCGGCGAAACGGGAGGCCGACAGTCAGGACGTGGTCGACCGGTTCGCCTCCTGCACGGCGGCCGCCGTCATCCGGGAGCCCACCCACGAGCGGGACGCCGCCCACGTCGCGTTCCTTGTTGAGGACGAGCGTCAGGCCGACTTCGACCGCTGCCTGGAGGACCTGCGCCGCGACTGGGCCGAGCGGGCCGAGATCCGGCTGCTCGGGCCGATGGCGCCGTACGACTTCGTGGTGACCCAGCGCTAGGGAGGTGCCGTGGGACTGCTGAGCCTGCTCTTCGGCTGGCCGCTCGCCCCCGTCAAGGGCGTCATCCGGCTCGGCGAGCTCATTCAGGAGCAGGTCGAGCGCGAGATGCGCGACCCAGCGGCCGTACGGCGCCGGTTGGAGGCGATCGAGGAGGCGAGGCGCTCGGGCCGGATCTCCGAAGAGGAGGAGGCCCGGGCGGTCGAGGAGGTCCTCCGGACGATGACCGGCACGCGGAGAGGGTGACGACGGGTGCCTCCCAGGCGACGGGACCGCCCGGACGAGGGCGACGACCGTTATTACGACGAGGAGTACGACGAGGAGCGGTACGCCGGGGACGACGGCGACGAGGGGGCTCCTGTCGAGGGGCGTCCCGTCGCCGGACGGCGGCCGCGCCGGGACCCGGTCGTCGTCCAGGCCGAGCCGCAGCGGACCCGCCGGCGTCCGCTCACCGCGACCTCGGCGGGGCGGGCCGGCCTGCGGCACATCGCCGACCTGACGGCGCGGGAGCCGGAGGCCGTCACGCTGGTCCAGCCCGTGGAGAACGGCTGGGTCGTCGACGTGGAGGTCGTCGAGGACCACCGCATTCCCTCGTCGAGCGACATCATCGCGCTCTACGAGGCGCAGATGGACGAGGAGGGCAACCTGCTGTCGTACCGCCGCACGCGCCGCTACCGGCGCGGCGCGGGCGACCTCGGCGGAGGGTACGGACGATGACCGATCCCCGATCGCGCCCGGTGATACGCGAGTCGTACGCCCCTCCGGCCCCCATGGGCGGCAGGGAGTCGACGAACCTCGGCGACATCCTCGAACGCGTCCTCGACCGGGGCGTGGTCATCGCCGGGGACATCCGGGTCAACCTGCTCGACATCGAGCTCCTCACGATCAAGCTGCGGCTCGTCATCGCGTCGGTCGACACGGCCCGCGAGCTCGGGATCGACTGGTGGGAGCACGACCCGTGGCTCAGCGGACGGGACAGGGAGCTCAAGGACGAGAACCGCAGGCTGCGCGAGCGCCTGGCCGCCGTCGAGGAGCGGCTGGTCGAGCGCGAGGCCGTCGAGGCGGGCGACCACGCCCCCGACGAGGCGGCCGCGCAGCGGCGGCACGGAGCGGAGAGGCGCCGTGAGTGAGTACGGCATCTACCTGTACGCGGTGACCCCGGACGCCGGCGGGGACGCGACCGCGGGCACGACCGGGGACGCCGGTCCCGGCACGGGTCCGGAGACGGCCCCGGCCGCCGGCGAGGACGCGACCGCAGGCACGACCGCCCCCGGTGGCGGCACGTCCGGGCTGCACGGCGTGCTCGGCGGTCCTGTCCGCCCGATCCGCCACGCCGGGCTGGTGGCTCACGTCGGCGAGGTCCCGCTCGACCAGTTCGGCGAGGGGCCGCTGCGCCGGCTGCTGGAGGACCTCGACTGGGTGGAGGGGGTGGCCCGGGCCCATCACCACGTGGTCGAGGCCCTCGCGGCGGCCGGCCCGGTCGCCCCCGTCCGGCTCGTGACGGTCTACACCGGCGAGGACCAGGTCCGCGACCTGCTCGACCGGCGCCGCGACGACTTCGCCGACCTGCTGGCCCGCGTGGCCGGGCGGCACGAGTGGGGCGTCAAGGCGTACGTCACCCGGGCCGCCCCGCCGGCGCCCACGGCCGAGCCCGCGCCGGGGCGCGGCTCGACCAGCCCCGGCACGGCGTACCTCCAGCGCCGCAAGGCGAGCCTGCGCAGCAGGGAGGACGTGTGGCGCGCGGCGGCCGAGCGCGCCGAGCGCCTCCACGCGGCGCTGGGTGAGATCGCCGTGGCCGGGCGGCGACACCGGCCCCAGGACCCCCAGTTGTCCGGCCGGAACGATGTCATGGTGCTGAACGGCGCGTACCTGGTCGACCCGGACCGGGACGGCGAGTTCGCCGCGGCCCTCGACGCGTTCCGGGGCGAGGGCATGGACGTGGAGCTGACCGGGCCGTGGGCGCCCTACTCGTTCACCTCGCTCGACCTGGGCTCGGACCGCGGAGGGGGCGCGCGGTGACGATCGACGGCTCCAGGGGCAGGGCGCTCGCCGCCGAGGGACGCCTGCCTGCCGAGCGGGTGGCCCTGGTCGACCTGCTCGACCGGCTGCTCGCGGGCGGTGTGGTCGTGACCGGCGAGCTGGTTCTGTCCATCGCCGACATCGAACTGGTCCGCATCTCGCTGCGAGCGCTGCTGGCCTCGGTGCGGGACGCCGACGGGGAGGAGGGCGACGATGAGCCGTCCTGGCCCTGACGAGGTCCGGGCGCCCGAGGGGCCCGAGGAGGAGGCGCGCGAGGGGATCGGCCTGCGTCTCGACCCCGCGAGGTCGGGCCAGTGGCGCCTCAACACCGACCCGGAGACCGTCCAGCGCGACCTCAGCCGCCTGGTGCTGACGCTCGTCGAGCTCCTGCGGCAGCTCGTGGAACGGCAGTCCATCCGCCGGATGGAGCAGGGCGACCTGTCCGACGAGCAGGTCGAGACGCTCGGCCTGACGCTGATGCGGCTGGAGGAGGCGATGACGGACCTCTGCGACCGGTTCGGCCTGTCTCCCAGCGACCTGAACCTCGATCTCGGCCCGCTCGGGACCCTGCTGCCGACGGACTGACCCCGTGTGTACGGCCGAACGAGACGGGTAGGGCAAAACCACCTATTCGACGCGCTGGGGAGTATTCATGGCAGTAGTCGAGAGAGACGATGTCCGGAGGCTCCTGGAGTCCCCCGCCCCCGACGCCACTCTGGTCCTGGTCGAGGGCCGGTGCGAGGTCGTGCCGGGCGACGCGGCGGACGGCCTGGTGATCGCCAGCCGTCGCGACCTGGAGGACGAGGTGGGCGGCGAGGACCTGGACGACGGACAGCTCGGCCGGCTCGCGGACCGGCTCGACAGCGTGGTCAGGGACCTCGGCGCGTGACCGTGCCCCCGGTACCCCCGGTGCCCCCGGTGGCCGCGGTGGCCGCGGGCGTCCCGGCGCTCGGGGGCTCGGCCGCGCGGGCTGATGCGGGAGCGCGGCCGGACGCTCGGACGGGCTCGGCCGCGGGGGCCGATGCGGGAGCGCGCGGATGACCGGGTTCGACCCGTCCGCGTACGGGCGCGCGATCGCCGACATCTACGACCTGACGGTCGAGGACCGGCCGCCCGGGCCCGCGGTCGCGCTCATCAGGGAGCTGGCCGGGGACGGCCCGGTGCTGGAGTTCGGCATCGGCACCGGCAGGCTGGCCCTCCCCCTGGCCGAGGACGGGCTGTCCGTGGCCGGGATCGACGGCTCGCCCGAGATGGTCGAGGTGCTGCACGGCAAGCGCGGTGGCCACCGGATCCCGGTCAGCGTGGGCGACTTCTCGCACCTGCGGGTCGCGGGGACGTTCACGCTCGTCCTCCTCGCGTACAACACGATCTTCGCGCTGCCCTCACAGGACGCGCAGGTGGACTGCTTCCGCAACGCGGCCGCGCACCTGGCGCCGGGAGGGCGGTTCGTGGTCGAGGCGTGGGTGCCCGACCCGGGGGCGTTCCGCGACCGCTCGGCGCTGCGGCTGGTGGCCCTCGCGGAGGACCGGGTCGTCGTCGAGGCGGGACGCCTGTTCCCCGCGACGCAGATGATGCGCACCACCAAACTGCGGATGACCCCGGAGGGCGTCCGCCTGCTGCCCGCCAACCACCGGTACGCCTGGCCGTCCGAGCTGGATCTCATGGCCCGCCTGGCGGAGCTGGAGCTGGAGCACCGCTGGGCCGACTGGTCGTGCTCCCCGTTCACGGACGACAGCCGCGGCCACGTGTCCGTCTACCGCCGGCCGTGATCCGCAGTGCCGTGAGGGAGAGTCCGATGCAGTTGCCCGAACCCAGGGGACCGGTCACCGCCCGGCTCGTCGAGGAGCTCGTCCGGCCGCCGCGTCCGCTGGACGCGCCGCCCCCGTGGTCCGCCGAGCCGGCGGTCGACGACGAGGACCTGCAACTGGCCCTGTTCGTCTGCTACGAGATGCACTACCAGGGCTTCGACGGGGTGGACGACGGCTGGGAGTGGGAGCCCTCGCTGCTCGGCCTGCGGGGACGTCTCGAAGAGCGGCTGGAGCGCGCGCTGGCGCGGACGGTCCCCCGGCCGCCGGTCCCGGCGCCGCGCGACGTCCCCCGGGCGCTCGCCGCCCTGGTCGAGGAGTACGACGACGGGCCCTCGCTGTCGGCCTTCCTGCGGAGCCGGGCCGACCTCGGGCGCTTCCGCGAGTTCGTGGTGCACCGGTCGATCTACCAGCTCAAGGAGGCAGACCCGCACACCTGGGCGATCCCCCGCCTGCTCGGCCGGCCCAAGGCCGCGCTCGTGGAGATCCAGGCCGACGAGTACGGCGGGGGCCGTCCGGGACGCATGCACGCGGAGCTGTTCCGGGCCACCATGCGCGGGCTCGGCCTCGACGACTCCTACGGCGCCCACCTCGACCGGGTTCCCGCCGTCACACTCGCCATCAGCACCACGATGTCGCTGTTCGGCCTGCACCGCCGGCGCCGCGGGGCGCTGGCCGGCCACCTCGCGGCGTTCGAGATGACCTCCTCGCAGCCCAACCTCCGCTACAGCCAGGGCCTGCGCCGCCTCGGCGGCGACGCCGCCGCCCGCCGGTACTACGACGAGCACGTACAGGCCGACGCCGTCCACGAGCAGATCGCCGCCCACGACCTGTGCGGCGGCCTGGCCGCCGGGCAGCCCCACCTGACCGGGGACATCCTGTACGGCGCGGCCTGCGCGCTCGCCCTCGACCGGCTCTTCGCCCGGCACGTGCTCGACCGCTGGCGGCAGGGCCTGCCGTCCCTCCGGTCGCCGCTGCCGGACGCCGTCGCCGGGGCGGCGTCCGGGGCCGGGGCGGGGCGCGGGTGAGCGGGCTCGACTACGTCCTCCCGCTGCGGTGGGACGACGACGAGGACCTCGACGAGCTGACCGCCTACCTGCGCGAACTCGCCAGGAACGCCCGGGTCGTCGTCGTGGACGGGTCCGCGGAGCCGCTGTTCACGGGGCACGCCCGCCGCTGGGCCGGGATCGTCACACACCTGCCGCCCGACCCCGACCTGGACGCCGCCAACGGCAAGGTCGCCGGCGTCCTCACCGGCATGCGGCGGGCCGCCGCCGAGCACGTGGTCATCGCCGACGACGACGTCCGCTACGACGCCGAGGGGCTGGCCCGGATGCGTGCCTGGCTGGGCCGCGCCGACCTGGTCCGGCCGCAGAACTACTTCGACCCCATGCCCTGGCACGCCCGCTGGGACACCGCCCGCACGCTGCTCAACCGGAGCGTGGGCGCCGACTATCCAGGGACCTTCGGCGTCCGCCGCGAGATGTTCGCGAAGACGGGCGGCTACGACGGCGACGTCCTGTTCGAGAACCTGGAGCTGATCCGTACGGTCCGGGCCCACGGCGGCCGTGAGGCCCGCCCGCTCGACCTCTACGTGCGGCGTCTGCCGCCCCGGCCGCGCCGCTTCTGGAACCAGCGCGTACGGCAGGCCTACGACGACCTGGCCCAGCCGCCGCGCATGGCCGCGTTCCTGGCCGTGCTGCCCGGCGTCGCGGTGGCCCTTTTGCGGCGGCGTCCGGCCGTCGTCGCGGGCGGCGCGGCAGTCGTGGCCGCTCTCGCGGAGGCGGGGCGCCGCCGGGCCGGGGGCCGCCGGGTGTTCCCGTTCACGGCGACCCTGTTCGCCCCGATCTGGGTGCTCGAACGGGCCGTCTGCAGTTGGGCGGCCCTGGCGGCGCGGCTGAGCGGCGGGGTGCCGTACACCGGACGGCGTCTGCGGGTGGCCGCCCACTCCGTCCGATGGCTGCGCGAGCGCCGTCAGGCCGGCGGGTTCGGCTCGCTCGCCGCCCGGAACCCGGTTGGTTTGTGAGAGCCGTCGCAGAACGGCTTGGTCCCCGACCGGCCGCACCGGCACAGCGCGACCGTGTCGCGGCCCGGGTCGATCGTCCGCCCGTCCTGGGTGACCAGCGTGAACGGCCCCCTCAGCAGCAGGGGGCCGTCCTCGCACGGGGTCACCGTCACCAGGTCATCCGGCTCGTCCCTCATGGCAGCCGCATGCCCGGATTGTCCGTTATCTAACGAGGGCCGCCAAGGTCATTCCGTCCGGGCGCACGGCGCGGTCGGGCCGAAGGCCCAGCAGCCGGCGCGGTCGGCGGCGGCGTGCCAGGCCGCCGAGCCCGTCGGGGTGACGAACACCCCAGGGGGGACGAGCGCCGCGGCCGGCTTGGAGACGACTCCCGCGGGAGGCGCGAAGGCCCAGTGCGGGGACGCCGGCGGTGGGGCGGCGTATCCCGGGGCGTGCGCTCCCGTCCCGTACGGGATCGCCGGTGAGCCCGGCGAGCCGACGGTCCGGCCCCGCCAGGGGGCGAGGCTCCAGCAGCCGGGCCCGCCGTACCCGCAGGTGTCCGGGGACGACCCTGTCACCAGCGGCGGGAGCGGCAGGTAGTGCGGGATCACGAACGACGGCCGCGGTTCTGGCCGCGGGCCGCCGCCCGCGGGTGGCGGCACGATCCCGGTGGGGGGCGTCCACGAGGGCGTCCCGGAGGGTGTGAGGCCGCTGGGGACCGCGCTCGGGGTTTCCGTCGTATTCGTCGTGGGGCCTGGGGACGGGCTCACGCCCGCGCCTGCGCTCGGCACCCCGGCCGGGGCGGCGGCCGTAGCGCTGGGAGCGGGCGGTCTCGGCGGGGCCGACGGGCTCGGCCTGGGCGCCGGGGGTTTGTGGTCGGGCGGCCGGTGCTTGGCCGACGCTGTTGGCGACGGCTTGGCGGACGGGCTCGGCTTCGCGGAAGGGCTCGGTTTCGGTGAGGCGCTCGCGGACGGGCTCGGCTTGGGCGACGCGCTGCCCGTGGGGCTGGGCGTCGCCGAGGCGCCGGCGCTCGGGGTGGCCGACGCGCCGGCGGTCGGCGACGTGCTGAGCGACGGGCTGGGCGACGTGCTGGGCGACGGGCTGGGCTTCGGCGATCCGCTGCCGCTCGGCACGGGCGCGACCGTCACGCCGGCCGTCGTCGAGGGCATCACGCTGGGTGACGCGGCGGGTGACGCGGTGGGTGAAGCAGCGGGCGACGCGGACGCGGTAACGGTGGGGGTGGCGGCGGAGGGAGACGCCGTCGGCGAGGCGGACCCGCCGGTGCCGCCCGAGGGAGTGGGGCTCGCCGCCGTGGGACTCGCCGTGGGGGCGGCGGTGGGCGTCACGGTGACGGTCGCGGTGGGCGCCGGGTGGGCGCTCGCAGTGCTCGACGGCCATCCGTGACCCGTCGGCCGTGCCGTCGGACGCCACGGGGTGTGCCCCGGCGCACCGGTGGGCGCGGACCCCGACGACGTCGGGGAGGGCAGCGGGTACGGCGTGGGGGTGGGCGTCCCCGGCGCCGTCACGGTCGCGGTGACGGTGACGGTCGCCGTCGGGGAGGGAACCCCGGCCGGGTTGGCGGATGGAGTGTCGGTCGGTGGAGGCGGGACCGCCCCCCACGGCCAGGGAGCGCCGGTGGGCCGGAGATCGCCGGTGGGAACGGCGGAGGCGGTCGGGTGAGCCGTCGGGGTACCGGTGGGGCGGTGGTGGGGGCGGTGCGGCCGGGCCGTCCCGGGGGCCGCACTCGCCGAGGGGGTCACCGTATGGGTCTGGTTCGCGGTCCCGCCGCCGCCGCCCGTGCCTCCCGTTGATCCGGACAGGTGGGAGCCCGTCCTGGTGCCGCCTCCCACGTCCCGAGCGGTGTCTCCGGCGGTGTCTCCGGCGGTGTCCCCGGCGGTGTCCCCGGCGGTGTCCCCGGCAGAGTCCCCGGCAGAGTCCCGGGCGGAGTCCCGGGCCGTGTCCGAGGCGGCTCCGCTCCCGGTGTCCGAGTCGCGCGACGCGCCGGTGCCGTCGGCCGCACCCCGCCCCGAGCCCGAGCCGGACCCGGAGTCAGGGGAGGCGGCGTCGCGGGCCGGATCCGTCGCGGAGCCGTCTCCGGCGCCGGAATCGCCGGCCGATCCCGAGCCGCCGCTGTTCTCCGTTCCGGAGCCGCTCTCGGTGGCGGAGTCCTCGGCGCCGCCGGATCCGCCGCCCGAGTCCGGGCGGTCGGCGGACGAGCCGGACCCTCCGGACGCGGATCCCCGCGTCCCGGTCTCGTCGGAAGCGGAGTCCCCGGACGAGTGGTCCGTGGCGGAGGAGCCGGATCCGGACGCGTCCGAACGCGAGCCGGAATCGGACCCGGCACCGGAACCGGAGTCGGACCTGGAGCCGGAGCCGGAATCGGCCGCGGGGTCCGACCCGTCGGACGAGGGCTCCTCATTCGACGGGGCGGGGACGGGCTGGACGGCGTCGGAGGCGGCGGCGTCCAGGGGCGGGACGGTGTCGGCGCCGGGGTCGGCCATCGCCGTCCAGGGCTGGGACGCGACGGCCCCGGCGGTGGCGGAGACGGCGGCCAGGAGGAGGCCGGAGACCAGGGTGGCGCGCCGGGATGACATGCGTGTCATGAGGGGGCTCTTCCTTGATCTATGGGGTGGGCCGGGGAGCGGTCAGGGACTTCCAGCCGGCGGCGGCGAACTCGGGTGTGCCGGGCAGCGCGGCGGGGGGCACCGAGGGCGGCGTCGGGTCGGGGACGTTGACCCAGTCGCCCTTTCCCGCGCCCCGCATGTCGGGGGCCCAGGCCATGAGCAGGCTCATGGCGTACGGGCTGGAGTAGAGGGGGCCGGTCCCGCCGGCGCCCTTGGAGGCGGTCACCTGGACCAGGACCGACACCTGGATCTGGTCCTCCGACCGCGCCGTCCACTGGATGCCGATCGTCTGCGTGCGCAGCGCGGCGCCGTCCGGCAGGTCGCCCTCCGCGGGGAGGCCGAGCGTCTCCCGCCAGCCCCGTACGGCCGCGCGGGCGCCGTCCCTGGCCGCCTGCCGCTGGTCCGGCGCCGCGTACAGGACAGCGGCCTGCTCCGCCTGGGCGCCGTCGAGCGTCCACGCGGCCTCCAGCGCGGCCGCGGCCGCCGACGCGGCGCCCAGGTCCGTACGGGGGAAGCCGACGGGGTAGCCGCCCTCGCCCTCGTGGCCCGACGGGGCGGCCAGGGCGATCGCGGGCGCGGCGACCGGCTTCGGCACGGGTGCCGGGCCCGGCCCGCGGGTCTCCAGCACGATGACCGCGACCGCGACGACGGTGATCACTCCGACGACCACCAGCAGGAGGTGGCGGGGGTCCCACCGCCGAGGAGGCCCCAGGTCCCAGTCGAGGACCGGGTCCGGGATGATCGCCCCCACTAGTTGCTCCGGTCTGGGCGCTGCCCGAAGGCCTGTCCGGCCGCCGCCGCGAGACGCAGGTACGCGCCGCGGGTGGTGGGACGCAGACGGGTCAGGTCGACCTCGGCGCCCTCCTTCAGGTGCGGGTCGAACGGCACCCGGACGACGGCGCGGCAGCGGTTGGAGAAGTGCCGTTCCAGCAGGTCGACGTCGACGTGCGACTTCGGCTCGACGGCGTTGAGCACGACGATGGCGTTCTTCACGAGGTCGCCGTGGCCGTGGGCCGTCAGCCAGTCGAGGGTGGCCGCGGCGGAGCTCGCGCCGTCCACGGCGACGAGCGTGACCAGCACGATCTGGTCGGCCATCTCCAGCGTCGCGCCCATGGCCCCATGGAGCAGGCCGGTGCCGCAGTCGGTGATGCAGATCGAGTAGTACCGCTCGATCAGCCCGGCCACCGTGCGGTAGTCCTCGGCGTCGAACGCCTCGCTCACCGCGGGGTCGGTGTCGGAGGCCAGCACCTCCAGCCGGGCGGGCGACTGCGAGGTGAACGCCCGGGCGTCGGCGTACCGGACGATGTGCGGCGCCTCGGCCAGCAGCGTCCGTATCGTGGCGGCGGTCTCCGACTTCACCTTGATGCCGAGGGTCCCGCGGTCGGGGTTGGCGTCGATCGCGATCACGCGGTCGCCGCGCAGCGACGCCAGCGTGTTCCCGAGCGCGGCGGTCGTCGTGGTCTTGCCGACGCCGCCCTTGAGGCTCATGACGGCGATCCGGTGGTGGCCGCTCGCCACGGGGGTCTGGGCCTGGGCGATCAGGGTGCGCCGTTCCAGTTCGGCCGCCGACTCCGCCGGGATGACGCGGCCGCCCGAGAGCTGGTAGACGAGCCGGCGCCAGCCGCCGGTGGGCTCGCTGCGCCGGTTGGTCAGCAGGTGTTCCGCGGTCAGGGGCACCGACTCCGGGTACTGCCCGGCGGGTACGGGCAGCGGAGTGTGCGTGTCGGTCATGGCCGTGGTCCTTTCACCGAGGGGGGATCGGGAGGGGACGGTCAGCAGGTGCGCCAGCGCACCGTCGTCGTGGCCGTGCCCTTCGGTCCGTGCAGTTCGAGGGGGGCTGTGACAGGGGCGGGGACGCCGCACCAGTAGCGGACGCGGAGGGCGCGCACGCTGATTACGCCGGTCTGGCCGGGTTTGAGCGTTCCGCTGGACGGCGTGACGGACAGGCCCGGCGCCGTTATCCGCCACCGCAGGGTGGTGCCGGATCCGGCGGTGAGCGTGAGACGGCCCCGGCCGAAGTCGTCGAGCGCGAGCGTGGCCGGCACCCCGATCCCGCCCGCCGAGACCAGTTGGGGCGACGGGTCGACCGGGCCGGGCCCTCTGCCTGCTGCGCGAGCGGCGGCGTCCACGGTGGCCGTGGTCACGTTCGACTGGAGCGAGCGCGCCGGGTCCTCGCCATGGGTGGCGGGCGCCAGGAGGTTGATGCCCGTGACGGTCCCCGCCGCGCCGGCGACGACCACGATCACGATTCGCAGCGCCGTGGCCCGCACGAGGGAGCCGACCCGGGTGAGCACGCGCACGATCCTGACCTGCGCCCCGGCGATGCGTCCCGCCCCGGCGTCCGCCGTCAGGTCCTCCGGCACGTCGTCCTGTTCCGCTCCGGACGGCACGGCGGATCGCGCGCGGGCCGCCTCCCTCTCCTGGATCTGCGAGAGCAGGGCGTCGTACAGCGGGGTGTCCTGCCGGACGGATTTCCGCTCGTCCCCGCCGCCCGGGGCGGCCGGGCCACGGGTGGCCGAGCCGCCGGTGACCGGCCCGGGGACGACCGGCCCGGCCGGGGCGTCCGTACGCGGAAGGGCCGGGCCG
>NZ_KI866523.1:197626-203378 GCF_000511135.2 Microbispora sp. ATCC PTA-5024
GTCGAGCGGGGCGTGCGGATGCCTGCGCGTCTGCGGCGGCACGGGCGGGCTCGCCGGTCCGGCCGGGGCCGCGGGCGGCACCTGGCCGTGAACAGGCCGGGCGGGAGCGGACGGCGGCTGCCCGGGGACGGGCCCGGCGGGAGCGGGCGGCGCCGGCGGACCAGCCGAGGATGCAGGAGGCCCGGCCGGGGACGGCTGTGCGACGGACGCGGACGGCCGGACGGGACCCGCCGGGGGGCGAACGGAGGGCGCCGGGAGGTCGTGCTCCGTCGCCACGGGCGCCGCGAGCGGCAGCCCGAACGACGTCGGCGGACGGTGGGCCGACGCGCCCGCGGGAGGCGCGACCACGGTGACGGCCTCGACCAGGCGCCGCCGGGCGTCGGAGGTGAGGGGGGCGAGCGGAGGCCGCGACAGGATCTGCGGCACCGTGTAGCGGATGTTGATAGGCCGCTTGCACACCACGCACGTCACGATGTGCGTCAGCAGTGCCGTACGCGGGGCCCCGAAGTCGGCCGCACCGCCCTCGGGGAAGACGGCCCCGGCCAGTGCGGCGATCTCGGGGCAGAGCGGGCGGCCGCGGGCCAGGCCGTCGAGCCCGCTCACCAGGATCTCCACCATGTCCTGCGTGCGGGCGACGAGCCGTGCGGCCTCCTTCACGGCCAGCGCCTGGACGTACGCGAGGTCCCTGAGCTGCAACTCGTGGCGGTACAGCAGCCGCAGGGTCTCCGCGCCGACGGGATCGACGAGCGACCAGGCGCGGCGGACGGCCCGGTCGTCGGGCACGCCGGGGCCCGGCCCCGGGCGGAAGCCGTCACCCCGGACGGCGCCGGGGCCGCACTCCCGGCGCAGCGCGGACAGCAGCCACGCGCGGTCTGCAACGTTCCCGGGCTTCGCCTGGACGGCGCACGCCTCCAGGGCCGCGCCGGCGGCCCCGACCACGCGCGCGGGCTCCAGATGAAAGGACGCGTAGTCGACGAGGTGGGCGCCGTGCTCGTCGACCCATGCCATCCCCCGGCCGGGGTCGAGCGCGACGTCCCCGGTCCCGGTGGGCGGGGTCATGCGCGGGAAGGCGGGGCGAAGGTGGGATCGGCGTCATGTTCGGACAGCGCATCACTGCGGCCAAGGGGTCGCCCTTGCCTAACTGGAAAATCTGATGCATACCGATACATAGAACGAGATCTTAGACTGACTCCGTTGTGTTGGGAAGGAAAAGAACCAGAGAAATCATGGGTTGATGATAAGCCACAAATAACCGCCATCCGGTCAGCCGAAAGGGACCCAGGAAGGGCGTCCGATACGGCGCCGAGTTCTCTGCAGAGGATGGCGTTCGCGGCGGCCATACGCATACCCACCTGCGGATACGGAAATGCCAGAAGATCGCCGGCGAGGGCGCCGTTTCCGTTCCGGACTTTGTCCGGCCACCTCGTGGCCACGTCGAGGTGAATACTCTTCATATCTGGGAAAGACTGGGGCGGTGGGGCCATTTCCCATGCTTTCTCGGCATTACAGGACGCGCACAGCCGATGCCGAGACGCAGCGGCGGGCCGATCTCTCCCACGCACCCGGAGAGCCGTTCATCAGATAATCATTCTTTTCCGTTTCCACACCGGAAAGCGCCGCAACCGCGCGGCGGGCCGCCACCGAAGAAACAGGCGTGGACACCATCGTCGTGCTGTTCAACAGGGACCTGCGGGTGCACGATCATCCGGCGCTCGCCGAGGCGTGCGTCCGGGCGGAGCGGGTGGTGCCCCTGTTCGTGCTCGACCCGGCCATCGAGGCGCGGCACCGCCGGGACTTCCTGCACGAGACCCTCCACGACCTGCGGTCGTCTCTGCGGGCCCGCGGCGGCGACCTCGTCGTACGGCGGGGGGATCCGGCTGAGGAGGCCGTCCGGGTGGCCGGCGAGACCTCCGCCACCCGGATCTGGGCCGGCGGCGACGTGAGCTCCCTCGCCCGGCGGCGGGAGGGCCGGCTGGCCGGGGCGTGCCAGGCCCGGCGGCTGGAGTTCCGGCTGTTCCCGGGGGTGACCGTGGTGCCGCCCGCCGCCCTGACCCCTTCGGGCGGCGACCACTACCGCGTGTTCACGCCGTACTGGCGGGCCTGGTCGGCGACGCCGAGGCGTCCGGTGCTCGGGCCGCCCGAGCGCGTACGGCTCCCGGACGGCCTGGACCCCGGCGACCTGCCCGAGCCGTCGTCCGAGCCGTTCGGCGTGGTCAGGGGCGGCGAGACCGAGGGGCGGCGGCGCATGGCGGAGTGGGTGGACGCCGGGCTGGCCCGGTACTCCGGCACCCGCGACCGCGTGGCCGGGCGCACGTCGATGCTCAGCGCGTACCTCCACTTCGGCTGCGTGTCCCCCACCGAGCTGGTCGAGCTGGCGTGCGCGCGGCCGGACGCGGAGGACTACGTCCGGCAGCTCTGCTGGCGGGACTTCTACTACCAGGTCGCCTACGCCTTCCCCGACCTCGGACGACGCGACTACCGGCCGCGGGCCGACCTCGACTGGGACGGGGACGGGGACGCGGCGGCGGCGTGGCGCGAGGGGGTGACCGGCGTCCCGATCGTGGACGCGGGCATGCGCCAGCTCCGGCGCGAAGGCTGGATGCACAACCGGGTCCGGCTGATCGTGGGCTCCTACCTGACGAAACGGCTCAGGATCGACTGGCGGGTGGGCGTCGACCACTTCGCCGAACTCCTGCTCGACGGCGACATGCCGAACAACTGCGGCAACTGGCAGTGGGTGGCCGGCACGGGCAACGACACCCGCCCCTACCGCACGCTCAACCCGCTGCGGCAGGCCAGGAGGTTCGACCCGGACGGCGAGTACGTCCGCCGGTACGTCCCCGAGCTGGCGTCCCTGCCGGACGACCTGGTCCACGAGCCGTGGCGGTCCCCGGCGCCGGTGCGGGGCTACCCGCCACGCCCGCTGGGCGGCGAGCTCAGGGCCTGACCGGCCGGGGCGCGGCCAGTTTGGCGAGCTGGCCGAGAATCCGCTCCCGGTACTCCCGCGACAGCGGGTCGACGCCGAAGACGTCCTCCACGACCCGGGGCAGGGCGATCGGCGCGAAGGTCAGCGCGTAGGCGAGCAGGAGCAGGAACTCGGCGTCCAGCTCGCCGGTGATCTCGCCGGCCTCCTGTCGGCGCCGCGTCCGCTCGACGGCGTCCCTGAGCCGGGCCCGCCGCGCCTCCTCCCAGTCGTCCCCGCCGCCGGTGGCCTGCCCCTCCCCGTCGCCGGCCGCCGGCCCGTCCTCGTGAGCGGCCGCCTGCCCATCCGCACCGCCGGCCGCCTGCCCGTCCTCGCCGCCGGGCGGCCGGCCGTCGCCGAGCGCCTGCCAGATCACCAGGCGTGCCCAGTCGGGCCGGTCGAGGGTCGCGTCGAGATGGGCGGCCACGCTCTCCACGTACGTCGCGCCGGGAGCCGCGACGGCGGCCTGCTCGGCGGCCCACCTGCGGCGCAGCTCGTCGAGGAGCCCGCGCTTGCCGCCGAAGTAGTACGAGATCAGCTGCTGGTTCACCCCGGCCCGGGCGGCGATGCCCGCCGTCCGCGCCCCCGAGTAGCCCTTCGCGCCGAACTCCGCCACGGCCGCCCGCAGGATGCGCTCGCGCGTCCGCTCGGCGGCTCTGCCGCGCTCCTCCCGTTCGGGCGCGCGACGGGGCCGATCCGATGAGACCATGACCGGCACGCTAGCCCATCAATCAGATGGGTGACAAATGTCAATCAGACGATTGAACCATCGTCTAGCATGAGGGCATGATCTTCACAGAGCGCGAGATCGCGTATCTCGACGGCCAGCGCCTCGGACGGCTCGCGACCGTCCAGCCCGACGGGACGCTCCAGGTGAGCCCCGTCGGGTTCCGGTACAACCCCGAGCTGGAGACCATCGACATCGGCGGGCACAACATGGCGGCCAGCCGGAAGTTCCGCAACGTGCGCGACAACGGGAGGGTCGCGTTCGTCGTGGACGACGTCCCGTCCGTCGACCCCTGGCAGGTGCGCTGCCTGGAGATCCGCGGGTACGGCGAGGCCCTCGACGATCCCGAGGGGTCGGCCGCTCCGCTCGGCGGGCCCGTCATCCGCGTCCATCCCCGGCGGATCATCAGCTTCGGCGTGGACCCCGGCAACCCGGCCTCGGGCAAGCGGGACGTCCCCGGCCGGGAGGGCTGAACGAGCCCTCAGGACGGGATCACGCCGTGGGGGTCGAGGACGTACTTGCGGGCGGCCCCCCGGTCGAACTCCTCGTACCCCCGCCGCGCCTCCTCCAGCGGCAGCACGGTGGCGTTGACCGCGTCGGCGATCCGGACGCGGTCGTTCAGGATCGCCGTCATGAGCCTGCGGTGGTAGCGCATGACGGGACACTGGCCGGTGAAGAAGGAGTGCGCCTTGGCCCAGCCCAGGCCGAACCGGATGGACAGCGACCCGTGCCGGGCCGCCTCCTCCCCGGCCCCCGGATCACCGGCGACGTACAGGCCGGGGATGCCGAGCCTGCCGCCCGCCCTCGTGGTCTCCATCAGCGCGTTGAGGACGCTCGCCGGCCGTTCCGTACCGGCGTCGGCGCCGTGGCCGTGCGCCTCGAACCCCACGGCGTCGACGGCGCAGTCCACCTCGGGCACGCCGAGGATCGCCTCGACCAGGTCCGCGGGGTCGCCCGTGGACACGTCGGCGGTCTCGCAGCCGAAGCCGCGGGCCTGGGCCAGGCGCTGCTCGTTCAGGTCGCCGACGATCACCACGGCCGCGCCCAGGAGCTGCGCCGAGACGGCGGCCGCCAGCCCGACCGGGCCCGCCCCGGCGATGTAGACGGTCGACCCGGTGGTGACCCCCGCGGTGACGCACCCGTGGTAGCCGGTGGGGAAGATGTCGGCCAGCATGGCGAGGTCGAGGATCTTCTCCATCGCCCGCTCGCGGTCGGGGAACCTCAGCAGGTTCCAGTCGGCGTACGGCGTGAGCACGTACTCCGCCTGCCCGCCGGGCCAGCCGCCCATGTCGACGTAGCCGTACGCCCCGCCCGGCTGCTGCGGGTTGACCCGCTCGCAGATGTGCGTGTCCCCCGCCTTGCAGTTGCGGCAGCGGCCACAGGCGATGTTGAACGGCACCGACACCAGGTCGCCGGTCCGCACGACCTCCACGTCGGGACCCACCTCGACGACCTCGCCGGTGATCTCGTGGCCGAGGACGAGTCCGGGCGGCGCCGTGGTGCGGCCGCGCACCATGTGCTGGTCGCTGCCGCAGATGTTGGTCGCGATCGGCCTGACGATCGCGCCGTGCCGCACCGGCCGTCCCGCGTTCTCCGGCGGGACCCCCGGCCCGTCCTTCAGCACGAACTCCGGATAGCCCGCGTCGACGAGCTCGACGATTCCCGGCCCCTGATAGGCGACCGCTCTGTTGCCCGGCATAGAACGCCCCCTGACCTGCCCCTTCACGGTAACCCGGCGGGCCGGCGGCGGTTCAGCGGGGAGGGCAGCGGCGGTGCGCGTCGTCGAGGCGCTCGGTGAGCCCGGCGCGGTCCAGGTGCTCCAGCAGCGGCACGGCGACCCGGCGGCTGGTGTCCAGGGCCGTCTTCGCCTGGCTGACCGTGAACGGCTGGGGCAGCCGGGCCAGCACCGCCGCCGCCCGCCTGTCGGCCCCGGGGAGCAGGACCACCCCCTCGGCGATCCGCAGCAGGGCCCCCGACCGCACGGCCGCCCCCAGCTCGCGCGGGCCCAGCCCGAGCGCGGCCAGCCGTCCCGCGTCCGGCGCGAGGAACGGCCGCTCGGCCAG
>NZ_KI866523.1:203576-268676 GCF_000511135.2 Microbispora sp. ATCC PTA-5024
CCACGGCGAGCGGCGGCCGGACCAGCGCCGCGACCAGGCGGCGGTCGGGCAGGCCCAGCTCGTGGCGCGCGGCCTCCAGCGGCATGCCGGGCTCCAGGGGATCGCGGGCGGCGTGCCGCCGGACCACCTCGGGCAGGCGCGCCTCCAGCTCGGCCCAGTATCCGGGGTCGGCGTGCCAGTCACCCAGGACCGGCCGTCCCGAAGGGGGACAGCCCATCGCGACGAGGTCGGCCGTCCGCAGCAGCCGGTGGGCGCGCAGCAGGGACGCGGCGTCCGGGGCCGCCTGCGACAACGCCTCCGCCCGGTCCCGCGCCGCGCCGCGCCTGGCCAGCCCCGGCGGCCGTACGTCGAGGACGGCGGCGCCCGCGAGCACCCGCAGCACGGAGCGGTCGCGCCCGGGATCCCTCCCCGGGTCGCGCAGCAGCAGCACGTCGCCCAGGTGCAGGGGCAGCGGCCGGGCCAGCCGGAGCCGGGCGGCGTCCGGGCCGAGCGGGCGCACCTCGCACGGCACGGCGGCCGAGCCGATGTGGACCGTCAGCCGGGGCGGCAGCGCCCCCGCGGCCCCTCCGGCCCCCTCGGGTCCCCCGGCGCCCTCGGCCGGGGTCAGCCGGACGTCGACCAGGTCCGTGCGCGTCCAGGCACCCGGCGTCACAAGGGCGTGGCCGCGCTCGGCCGCGACCCGGCCGCGGAGGTTGACGGCCACCCGGGCGACGCCGGTGACCGCCTCGACGTGCTCCTTCAGGGACTCCAGGCCGCGCACCCGCACCGGCTCGCCGTCCAGCTCCAGCTCGTCGCCGGTCCGGATCCGTCCGGCGGGCAGCGTGCCGGTGACGACCGTCCCGCTGCCCCGGACGCTGAACGCCCGATCGATCCACAGCCGCACCGGCGCGCCTGGGTCCGGCGCGGGCAGCGCCGCCACCAGCCGGTCGAGCGCCGCGCGCAGCCGGTCGAGCCCCATGCCGGTGCGCCCGCTCACCGCCACGGCCTCGGCGTCGCCCAGCCCGGCCTTGGCCAGCCGGGCCTGGGCCTCGGCCATCGCCGGGCCCGGGTCGGCCAGGTCGGCCCGGGTCACGGCGAGCAGGCCCAGCCGTACGCCGAGGGTCCGCAGCGCGACCAGGTGCTCCTCCGACTGCGGCATCCAGCCCTCGTCGGCCGCGACGACGAACATCACCGCCGGGACCGGCCCGACTCCGGCGAGCATGGTGCCGAGGAACCGCTCGTGCCCCGGGACGTCCACGAACGCCACCCGCTCCCCGGAGGGGAGGGCCGTCCAGGCGTACCCGAGCTCGATCGTCAGCCCGCGGCGCCGCTCCTCCTCGAGCCGGTCGGGCTCCATCCCGGTCAGCGCCCGCACCAGCGTGGACTTGCCGTGGTCCACGTGCCCGGCCGTCGCGACGACGTGCATCAGCCGCTCACCGCGATCACGGTCTTGACCACCTCGCCGTCCCGATCGGGGGGAAGGGTGCGCAGGTCGAGCAGCAGGCGCCCGCCCTCCACCCGCCCCACGACCGGGAGGTCCCCGGTGCGCAGCGGCGCGGCGAGGCCCTCCGGCAGGCTCACCGCCGCGCTGGGCAGCGTCACGCCCGGCGCTCCCCCGCCGCCCACGGTCGCCTCGGACGGCACCGCCTTCGCCTCGATCCCGGCGGCCGTCATCGCCTCGGCCATGGCCCGCGCCCGCCGGTGGAGCACGGCGGGGTCGGCGTGCAGCGCCCTGTGGACGGGCGTGGCGGGTCCGCGCAGCGTCGCCTCCAACGCCGCCAGCGTCAGCTTGTCCACCCGCAGCGCCCGGGCGAGCGGATGCCTCCGGCACCGTTCGACGAGGTCGCGGCGGCCGAGGAGCAGGCCCGCCTGCGGCCCGCCCAGCAGCTTGTCGCCGCTCGCGGTGACCAGGTCGGCGCCGGCCCTGAGCGCGCTCGCCGCGTCGGGCTCGTCCGGGAGCAACGGCTCACGCTCCAGCAGGCCCGAGCCGATGTCGGACACCACCGGGACGCCGAGCCCGGTCAGCTCCCCCACCTCCGCAGAGCCGGTGAACCCCTCGACACGGAAGTTCGAGGGGTGGACCTTGAGCACGAACCCGGTGTCCGGGCCCACGGCGTCGCGGTAGTCGGCGAGCGAGGTGCGGTTCGTCGTGCCCACCTCGCGGAGGCGGGCCCCCGTGGAGACGAGCAGGTCCGGGATGCGGAAGCCGTCCCCGATCTCGACGAGCTCGCCGCGGCTGATCACGATCTCCCGCCCGGCCGCCAGGGCGGTGGCCACCAGCACGAGGACGGCCGCGTTGTTGTTCACCACATGGACGGCCTCGGCCGCCGGCACCGCCCGCGCCAGCGCCTCCATGGCGCCGCGGCCGCGCCGCGCCCGTACACCGGTCTCCAGGTCGAACTCCACGTCGGTGGCGCCGGCCGCGGCGACGGCCGCATCGACGGCGGCCGCGGACAGCGGCGCGCGGCCCAGGTTGGTGTGGAGCAGCACGCCCGTCATGTTGATCACCGGGCGGATGGTCGCCGCGTGCGCGGGGAGCGCCGCGAGGGCGGCGTCCGCCACGTCCTCCGGCTCGATCTCGCCGCGCCGTACGCGCTCCTGGGCCCGCCCGACCGCGTCCTTCACCACCCCGCGCCCGAGCCGCTCCGCCATCCCCTCCAGCCGGGGATCGGCCAGCACGGCGTCCGTGCGCGGCACGCGCCTTCGTCGGTCCACACTTCAACTTATAGTGCCGCCCCGCCCGCCCACCGTCCGGCGCGGGCCGAACCCCCTCCAGCGGCACCACCCAGGGCACGGCAGATCCACCACGAGACCTTCGGCAGATCCACCACGATCCCTCCGGCAGATCCACCACGAACCCTTCGGCAGATCCGCCACTGATCGTCCCGGGAGAGCACTGAATCAGCAGCCGGCCGGGCCTAGGATCTATGCGTGGACGTGGACGATCTGGCGCTGATTCCCCGACGCGCTTTGAACATGACAAGAGAGGCGCTCGCCGACACGCGCGTGGTCGTGATCAATGGGGCCCGTCAGGTCGGCAAGAGCACTCTGGCGCAGTCCATCGCCCGGGAGCGGGCCGACTCGTCGGAGCTGTACCTCGACCAGGCGGCCGTGCGCGCGGCGGCGCGGCAGGACCCGGACGGCCTCGTCCACCGAGAGGGGCTGCTGCTCATCGACGAGATCCAGCGCGTGCCCGAGTTGCTCCTGTCCATCAAACGGGAGGTGGACGCCGACCCCCGCCCGGGACGCTTCCTCCTGACCGGCTCCGCTCGTCTGCTGGGTCTCCGCGATCTGCCCGACGCCCTTCCCGGACGGACCGAGACGATCGAGCTGTGGCCGCTGTCCCAGGGCGAGATCGAGCGGAGCCCGGACGCGTTCGTCGACGCCGTCTTCGCGCACGGTGCCGACGCCGTGTTCCCGACGTCCGATCTCCGTAGGTCCGACTACCTCGACCGGGCTCTGCGGGGCGGCTACCCGGAGGCGGTCCACCGTGCCACCCATCGGAGAAGAGCGCGCTTCTTCGAGTCCTACATCTCCGACCTCATCAACCGGGACGTGAAGCAGGTCTCCGACATCGAGTATCCCTCGGACATGCGCCGCCTGCTGAACGTCCTGGCCGGCCGCATGGGAGGTCTGGCGGTGCTCGACAACGTCAGCGCCGATCTGGGCCTGCCCCGGACGACGGTCAAGAGGTATGTGGACCTGCTCGACCTCGTCTACGTCATCAGGCGCATCCCGGCCTGGTCGTCCAACGCCACCACGCGCGCGATCGCGACGCCGAAGCTGATCCTGGTCGACTCCGGTCTTGGGGCCCACCTCGCGGGTCTGACCCCGAGCCGGATGACCGACGTCACGGCACCCGTCGGGCCCCTGCTGGAGAACTTCGCTCTCGGAGAGCTCGCCCGTCAGCTCACGTGGTCGGAGGAACCGGTCCGGCTCTATCACTATCGAGACCGGGACAGGATCGAGGTGGACGCGGTTCTCGAGCGAGCCTCGGGCGAGGTCGTCGGCATCGAGGTCAAGGCGTCCGAGACCGTCCGCGCCGAGGACTTCAGAGGCCTGCGCCACCTTCGGCGGAGGCTGGGTGATCGCCTGATCGCGGGGTTCGTCCTCTACACGGGCCGGCAGGCGCTGCCCTTCGGCGACGGGATGCGGGCCGTGCCGCTGTCGGCGCTCTGGGAGGCGTCGCCGGGCTGACGGGGAAGCGGAGGCGGACGGGAATCGAACCCGCCAGGCCGAGGACCTCGGCCTCGTCGGTTTTGAAGACCGCGGGGGCCACCAGGCGCCCACACGCCTCCGGGAGAAACCTAGCCTGTACGGAGTAATGCTGAGACGCCGGGCCCCATGGGCGGCGCGGCGTGCCCGGGACGGCGGAGAGGCGAGGCGCGATGACCGAGACGAGCGAGCGGACCGCGATACGGCTGACGCAGTACGCCCACGGGGGCGGCTGCGCCTGCAAGATCCCACCGGGCGAGCTGGAGGGCATCGTGGCCGGGCTGATCATGCCGGACACCGCCCGGGACGACCTGGTCATCGGCCTCGACGACGGCGACGACGCGGCCGTGGTGCGGATCGAGGGCGGCCGGGCGGTCGTCGCGACGGCCGACTTCTTCACCCCCGTCGTCGACGACCCGTACGACTGGGGGCGCATCGCGGCCACGAACGCCCTGTCCGACGTCTACGCCGTCGGCGGCGAGCCGGTCGTGGCGGTCAACCTGCTCGGCTGGCCCCGGGACACGCTGCCGATGGACCTGGTCACGGAGGTGCTCCGGGGCGGCCTGGACGTCGCGCGGGCCGCGGCCTGCCACCTCGCCGGAGGGCACAGCGTGGACGACCCCGAGCCCAAGTACGGCATGGCCGTCACCGGGCTGGCCGACCCCGAGCGGCTGCTGCGCATCGACGGCGGCCGGGCCGGGACGCCGATCTCCCTCACCAAGCCGCTGGGCGTGGGCGTGCTCAACACCCGGCATAAGGCGACCGGCGAGGTGTTCCCCCAGGCCGTCGCGGCGATGACGACGCTCAACCGGGACGCCTCCCGGGCCGCCCTGGCCGCCGGGATCTCCTGCGCCACCGACGTCACCGGCTTCGGTCTGCTCGGCCACCTGTACAAGCTCGCCCGCGCGAGCGGCGTCACCGCGGTGGTCGACGTCGCGGCCGTGCCGTACCTGGACGGGGCCCGGGAGGCGGTCAGGGACGGCTACGTGAGCGGCGGCAGCCGGCGCAACCTCGCCTGGGTGGAGGCCCACCTGGACCCGGGCCGGTTCGGCGAGGAGGACCTGCTCCTGCTGGCCGACGCCCAGACGTCGGGCGGCCTGCTGGTCGCGGGCGAGGTCCCCGGCGCACCGGTCGTCGGCGAGCTCGTCCCGCGCGAGGCGGCGGCCCTCCGCCTCGCCTGAGGCCTCGGTACCGGCCGCCGCGAGGTGGTAGACCCGGGACATGCGACCTGAGCCCGGCGAGGTGCTGCATTTCTCCGAGGACCCCGGCATCACCCGATTCGTTCCGCATGTGGCGGCCACCGCGCGGCAGCCGGAGGCGTATGTCTGGGCGGTGACGGCCGAGCGCTGCCCCGACTACTGGTTCCCCCGTCAGTGTCCGCGCGCCATGGCGTGGACGACTCCGGCGACCACGAACGGCGACCGGGAACGGATCATCGGATCGGGCTGCGGCGAGCGGGTCCACGCCATCGAGTACCGCTGGCTGGAGGCCTTCCTGACCGTCCGCCTGTACGCCTACCGCTTCCCGGCGGAGAAGTTCGTCCCGTTCGGAGAGCCGGTGCCGAACGCGGTGGTCGCGACCGAGTCGGTCGAACCCCTCGGGCCGCCCACCCCTGTCGGCGACCTGCTGCGACTGCACGAGGAGGCCGGCATCCAGCTCAGGCTGCTGGACGACCTCTGGCCGTTCTGGGACGCGGTGACCGCGAGTTCCCTGGGCTGGAGCGGCATCCGCCTCCGCAACGCCCGCCCCCGGCCGACTTGAAGGAGCACGTCAGGGGCCTCAGCGGCCGGGGACGGAGGCGGGGCGGCCGGCGTCGAGACGCTCGCGCTGGGGGACGACCGTGTACTTGGGGTCGGCGGCCGAGACCCGGCCGGCCTCCAGGACGGCGAACCGGGTGCACAGGGCGCCGGCCGTGACCGCCAGCCCGGACAGGGCGGTGAGCGCGCGGCTGCGGCCCGCGACCGCGGCGAGCAGGCCGCCGCCCGCCGTGAGGACGCGCGAGGCCCGCATCAGCCGGCCCGCCTTCCCGGAGTGGTACGGCTCGCTCAGCATGCCGAGCCGCCGTTCCATGATCGCGCCGGCCGCCGTCTCCACGGCCGCGCCGAGCACGGTGGCGGCCCGCGCGGGGCCGGCCTGGGCGCGCGGCGTGGTGAGCATGGCCATCCCGCCCGCCGACGCCATCGCGCTGCCGGCGAACAGGAACGGCAGCTCGCGCCGCCCCTCGTGCCAGACGGGCACGGCGGTGTCGGCGAGCAGGACGGCCGTGTAGGTGGCCATGAGCGTGCCGGTCACGCCGCTCGCCAGGGACGCGGCGTCGCCCACGAGGGGCAGCACCCCGGTGACGGCCGAGGCGGCGCCGACCGCGGTCAGCCCGCCCTGCGCGGCCAGCGTCCACGAGCCGACGCTCATCGGGGAGCTGGTCTTGAACACCCGCAGCATGTTGAGGAACCGCTCGGGCCGGCCGAGCTCGGCGACGAGGAACGCGGCCCCGGCCGTCCCCCCGGCGAACGCGATCAGCCGCGAGGAGAACTCCAGCCGGCGGTCGCCGCTCAGCCGGGCGACGGCGGCCATCGTGGACGCCGCGCCCGACAGGCCGCCGAGGTAGAGGTACGTCGGCATGTGCGGCTCGTGCCAGATGGGCGGCTTGATGACGGGCTGGCCGTAGTACGACCGGAACTCGGCGTCCGGCACCATCTCGTCCCGGCGCCTCGGCATCAGGACCTCCTCAGGAAGCAGGCGGCCAGCGCGCCGGCCATGCCGAACGCGGCGACGCCGGCCCAGCGCCACATCTCGCCCAGGTCCCGGGTCGTCACGACCGGGTCCGGGGGCAGGCCGTACGTCTCGGGCTCGTCGAGCAGCAGGAAGAACGCGCCCGTGCCGCCGACCCCGTTGCCCGGGTCCTCGCCGTACAGGCGGGCCTCGGTCATGCCCTCGGCGTGCAGCCGCTCGACCCGCTCCTCGGCCCGGACGCGCAGCTCCTCCAGCGGGCCGAACTGGATCGACTTCGTCGGGCACGCCTTGGCGCAGGCCGGCTCCAGCCCGCCGCGCAGCCGGTCGTAGCACATCGTGCACTTCCAGGCGCGGCCGTCCCGCTCCCGGCGGTCGATCACGCCGTACGGGCAGGCGGGCACGCAGTAGCCGCAGCCGTTGCACACGTCGGACTGCACGACGACGGTGTCGAACTCGGTGCGGAACAGCGCGCCGGTCGGGCAGACGTCGAGGCAGGCGGCGTGGGTGCAGTGCTTGCACACGTCGGACGACATGAGCCAGCGGCCGTCCTGCTCGATGAACGCGACGTGCCGCCAGGTGTCGGCCCCGAGCGCGCCGGTGTTGTCGTAGGAGGTGGCCCGGAAGACGAACCCGTCGTCGGGCACGTCGTTCCACTCCTTGCAGGCGACCTCGCAGGCCTTGCACCCGATGCAGAGCGTGGTGTCGGTGAAGAAGCCCATCCGCTCAGCCATGGCGGTACCTCTCGATCAGCGCGAGCAGCGCCTGCCCCTTCGGGCGGCGGCCCGGCAGGATGTCGCACGTGCCGGCCTTGCTCTCCTGGATGTAGACGTTCGGGTCGAGCACGATCGGCGACAGGTCGTTCACCACGTCGCCGGTGACCAGCCCGCCGCCACCGTAGCCCCAGTGGTACGGCATGACGATCTGGTGGACGGTGGTGCCGCCGAGGCGCAGCGGCCTGACCCTGCCGGTCACCAGCACCCGCATCTCGATGGCCGTGCGCTCGGTCACGACCGTCGCCCAGCCGCCGTTCTCCAGGCCGACGTCGGCGGCGAGCTCCGGTGAGACCTCGCAGAAGAGCGCGGGCTGCAGCTCCGCCAGGTACGGCAGGGGCCTGCTCATGCCGCCCGCCGTGTGGTGCTCGGTGAGCCGGCTCGTGGTGAACACGTACGGGAAGCGCGACGACAGCGGCGGGTTGTACGGGTTCTCCGGCCGGTCGATCGTCCTGCGCGCCGGGTTCGACTGCCGGCCGTACAGGGTGTTGCGGATGGGCGACTCGTGCGGCTCGTAGTGGGCGGGCAGCGGGCCGTCGGCCAGGCCGCTCGGCACGTACAGCCAGCCCTTGCCGTCCGACTGCATGATGAACGGGTCGGTGCCGGCCAGCGCGTCCTGCGCCTTGGCCCCCTCGGGCGGCCGGTACGACGGGGGCTTGTCCTCCTCGAAGTCGGGCACGTCGGGGCCGGTCCACCGGCCCTTCTCCTCGTCCCAGTAGACGTACTTCTTCCGCTCGCTCCAGGGCCGGCCCTCGGGGTCGGCGGAGGCGCGGTTGTAGAGGATGCGCCGGTTGGCGGGCCACGCCCAGCCCCACTCCGGCGCCACCGGCCCCTGCTCGCCGCGGGGCTTGCGCCGCGCCGCCTGGTTGACGCCGTCGGCGTAGACGCCGCAGTAGATCCAGCAGCCGCAGCTCGTCGAGCCGTCCGGCTTCAGCTCGCGCAGCGACGCCAGCGGGCGGCCGTCGGCGTCCACGCCGCCGATCTCCCGCAGGACGGCCTCGGCCGACGGGTCCCGGTGCCTGCCCTCCTCGGGATAGTCCCAGGTCAGCTCCATCACGGGACGGTCGATGCCGTCGCCGCCCAGGCGCTGCCTGATCCGCTTGCCGAGGTGATAGTAGAACCACAGGTCGCTGCGGCAGTCGTCCGGCGGGTCGAGGGCCTTCTCCCGCCACTGCAGCAGCCGCTGCGTGTTGGTGAACGTGCCGTCCTTCTCCACGTGGCTCGCGGCCGGCATGAAGAACACCTCGGTGGCGATGTCCTCGGTGCGGAGCTCTCCGGTCTCGAGCTCGGGGGCGTCCTTCCAGAACGACGCCGTCTCGATCACCATCAGGTCGCGGACGACGAGCCAGTCGAGGTTCGCCAGGCCGAGCCGCTGCGCCTTGCCGTTGGCGGAGCCGACGGCCGGGTTCTCCCCGACGACGAAGTAGCCCTTGACCTTCCCGTCGATCTGCCCCATCACCGTGGAGTAGTGGCCGTGGTCGCCGGTCAGCCGAGGGAGGTAGTCGAACCGGTAGTCGTTCTCCTCGGTCGCGCCGTCGCCCCACCACGCCTTGAGGAGGCTGACCACGTAGGCCCTGCGGTTGCCCCACCAGCCGGTGTCGCCGCCCTCGCGCTCCAGGTAATGGTCGAGCCCGTCGTGCCGGTGGGCGTGCGGCATCGCGATGTAGCCGGGCAGCAGGTTGAACAGCGTCGGGATGTCCGTGGAGCCCTGGATGCTCGCGTGGCCGCGCAGCGCCATGATGCCGCCGCCCGGCCGGCCCATGTTGCCGAGCAGGAGCTGGAGGATCGCGGCCGACCGGATGTACTGCACGCCGACCGAGTGCTGCGTCCAGCCCACCGAGTAGACCCAGGCCGTCGTCCGCTCGCGCCCCGAGTTGGCCGTGACCGCCTCGGCCAGCTCGGCGAACTGCTCCGGGGAGATCCCGCACAGCTCGGCCACCCGTTCCGGCGTGTACCGCGAGAAGTGCCGCTTGAGGATCTGGTAGACGCAGCGGGGATGGCTGAGCGTCGGGTCGGTCGGCGGCGTGGCCGTGCTCCCCGCGCCCCGGGCGCCGTACGAGTCGGACCCGGCCGCCTCGGCGTGGCGGGGGTCGCCCTCGCTCATCTCGTCGGTCTTGCCCGTGTCCCCCTCGTACGCCCAGCTCGTGGTGTCGTACCGGCCGCTCTCCGGGTCGTACCCCGAGAACAGGCCGTCGAGGTCCTCGGTGTCGCGGAACTCCTCCGACACGATCGTGGCCGCGTTCGTGTACGCCAGGACGTACTCGCGGAAGTCGAGCCCGTTGGTCAGCACGTGGTTGATCAGCGCGCCGATCAGGACGATGTCCGTACCCGCGCGGATCTGCAGGTAGCGGTCGACGGTCGCACTGGTGCGGCTGAAGCGCGGGTCGATGTGGAAGACCTTCGCGCCGCGCTCGCGCGCCTCCATCACCCACTGGTACCCCACCGGGTGGCACTCGGCCATGTTGGAGCCCTGGATGACGATGCAGTCAGCGTTGGCGAGATCCTGCTGGTACTGCGTCGCACCGCCGCGACCGAAGCTGGTCCCCAGACCGGGGACGGTGGAGGAGTGTCATATGCGCGCCTGGTTCTCGACCTGGATCGCGCCGAGGGCGGTGTACAGCTTCTTCATCAGGTAGTTCTCTTCGTTGTCGAGCGTCGCCCCGCCCAGGCTGGCGATGCCCAACGTGCGCCTGACCTCCTTGCCCTCGTGCGTCTGCTCCCAGGTCTCCCTGCGCGTGCGCACGACGCGGTCGGCGATCATGTCCATGGCGGTCTCGAGGTCGAGCCGCTCCCACTCGGTGCCGTACGGCCGCCGGTAGAGGACGTGCGTCTGGCGGCCGGGATGGGTGACCAGCTGCTTGCTCGCCGAGCCCTTGGGGCACAGACGCCCGCGGGAGATCGGGGAGTCGGGGTCGCCCTCGATCTGGCTGACCTTGCCGTCCTTGACGTAGACGAGCTGGCCGCAGCCGACCGCGCAGTAGGGGCAGACGGACCGGGCGACCGTGTCGGCCTCCTCGACGCGCGGCCGCAGGGCGTCGGTGCGCCGCGAGCGCGCCGCCTCCCGCCTGCCGTCCTCCCCCTGGAGCTGGCGCACCACCGGCCAGCGGGAGATCCATCCACCTGCCACGACGGCGTTCCTGCCCCCATATCCGCGCGGTAACCACCCGTTTCGGACCATTGTTACCGCGCCTTCGGGCCGCGCCGCAAGGAGGGCGGGCTCCCGGGGCCGCCCTCCGTGCCGTGGAATCGGCCGCCGAAACGAGACCCGCGGCAGGTGTAGGCCGCTCACGGCGGGCACTAACCCCGGATCGGACACACGTCGTACGGGGACGTGCACACCATCCACCACCACCGCGATCGGGGCCGCCGGGAGCGCGCCCGAACGCGCACGCAGAGGAATGCCATGAGCGACGAGCAGACCGATTGGGCGAAGAACCTGGAGAGGGCGGCGGAACTGGCGGCGCGGGAGTTCGGCGCGGCCGTTGAGAAGGCGGGCCGCGCCCTCGGGAAGGCGGTGCAGCAGGCCGGCCGCACGGCCAAGGCGCAGGCGGCGATGGGGGCGGCCTTCCAGGCGGATCTTGAGGGGCTGGAGCGGGTGCTGCGGGGCCTGCCGGCCGAGCATCTGCGGGAGATCTCGGCAGCCGCGGCCGTGGTCACCGCGACGGCCGACCGCATCCTCGCCCAGACCCCGACGACGGACGACGACCTGTGAGACGGTGACCGGCCCCGGCTCGTGACGACGGCGTGCCCGGCGCGACGATCGCGCCGGGCACGCCGTCGTGCCGGTCAGGGCTCGGAGACGGCGCCCGCCGGGAGCACCAGCCCGGCACGGCGCCGGGCGAGCCGGACGTACACGAGCGCGGCGACGGTCACCAGCAGCGGCCAGACGAGGTAGACCCCCGAGGCCGCCACCAGCAGGACGACCGCCGCGAGCGCCAGCAGGGCGGCCGTCCTGGCCCGCCCGCGCGGCAGCAGGCGGATGGCCGCCGCCACGCCGACCGCGTAGACCGCGACGAACGAGCCGTTCGTCATCAGCACGAGCGGGCGGATGCCGGTCCCGACGACGTAGACGACGGCCAGGGCGAGGAACGACAGGACCGCGACCACCGCGAGGCTGCGCCGCGGGACCTCGCCCGCGACGCTGCCCCGGGTGAGCCACGCGGGGAGCGCGCCGTCCCGGCCGAGGGCGGCGCCGAGCTTGGCCGCCCCCGCCCAGTAGGCGTTCATCGCGCCGAGCGTGAGCAGCAGCGCGGCCACGGCGGCGAGCAGCCGCGCGCTGCCGCCGATCCCCAGGGCGAGCAGGTCGCCGAGGGGCGCCCGGGCGTCCGCGGCGGCCGGGCCGAGGACCGCGACCGTCGCGAACGCGACCGACAGGTAGAGCACGCCGACCAGGACGACCGCGGCCGCGGTGGCCCGGGGAAGATCCCTGGCCGGCCGGCGGAACTCGCCGGCGAGGTGGGTGATGGCCTCCCATCCCGCGAAGCTCCACACGAGCAGCGCCGCCGCCGACCCGACCGCCCCCAGCCCGTGGGGGGCGAACGGGCGGAGGTTGTCGAGCCGCGCGTGCGGGAGCGACAGGGCGACCGCGACGACCAGTAGCGCGACCAGCAGACCGGCCAGGGCGAGCTGCACCCGCCCGGTGACCCGCAGCCCCGACGCGTTCGAGACGGTCACGATCACCATGAGCCCGGCCGCCGTCAGCGTGGCGACGCCGGTGCCCCCGCCGAGGGCCGAGGCCGCGTACTCGCCCCCGAACAGCGCCGCCGCGGCGGCGCTGGGCGGGACGGCGAAGTAGAAGCACCAGCCGACGACGGTCGCGGCCCGGTCCCCGAACGCGAGGCGGGCGTAGGTGGAGACGCCGCCCGCGTCCGGGTGGCGGGCGCCGAGCGCCGCGAACGCGGCGGCCAGCGGGGCGGACAGGACCACCAGGCCCAGCCAGGCCAGCAGCGACGCCGGCCCGGCGGCCTGGGCGGCGAGTGCCGGCAGGGCGATGACGCCCGTGCCGAGCACCGCACCGACGTACATGGCGGTGCCCTGGGCCACCGTGAGGCGACCGGCGGGGGTGACGTGCGTCCGTGCCATGTGCGTTCACCTTCCGGAAGGTGTGGGGGGAACGTGCCTGACAGAGGTCGACCGCGCCGCCCGGTCAGCCGGAGACGCTGAACTCCAGCCCGGCGGGCAGATCGGAACGGCGGGTGACGTTGAGCTTGCGGTAGATCCGGGTCAGGTGCTGCTCGACCGTGCTGACGGTGATGTACAGCTTGTCGGCGATCTCGCGGTTGGTGTAGCCGACGGCCGCCAGCGCCGCGACCCGGCGCTCCGCCTCGCTGAGCGCGGCGCCGGCCTCTGCCGTCGTCCGCGCCGGCTGGGCGGGCTCGGCCTGCTCGTCCGGGGACAGCGCCCGGACCAGCGGGACGGCCTCGCACTCCTCGGCGATCCGCTGGGCCTGGCGGGCCACCGTACGGGCCCGGCGCAGCTCGCCGACCGCCTGGTAGGCGTCGGCCAGGTCGACCAGCGCACGGGCCAGCTCGTACTGGTCGCCGCTCGCCTGCAGCATGTCCGCGGCGCGGCGCAGCAGCGGGGGACGCTGCCGGGGTTCGCTCGCCGCCGCCATCAGACGGGTGCCGATGCCACGGCTCCGGGACGGCCCGGGGGTCGCCTTGGCCAGGTGCTCCTCCAGCAGCGGCCGGGCGCGCTCGGGACGGCCCAGCGCGACGAGGGCCTCGGCCGCGCCCGTCCGCCAGGACACGAGCCCGGGGCTGTCGAGGCTCCAGGAGCCCATGAGCTCGCCGCAGGTCTGGAAGTCCCGCAGCGCCATGACGTGGTCGCCGGTCGCCAGGTGGTACCGCCCCCGGGCGTTGAGGTAGTGGAGGCCGTACCGGGTCTGGAGCATCGACTCGGGCACCGGGTGGCCCACCACCTGGACCGCCTCGTCGAGCCGGCCCATCGCGACGACGGCGGACAGCAGCACCGACAGCGGGCCGCCGACGGCCACCCCCCAGCTCGACGCGGGGATCAGCCGCAGGGCCATCTGGGCCAGGCTCTCGGCGCCCTCGAGGTCGCCCTGCCGCAGGCTGATCTCCGCGCGCAGCGCGGCGAGGCGGGCCTGCCGGCTGGGGGCGCGGCGGGTGCCGGCCTCCTCGATGAACAGGTCGCACCAGGGCGCCGCCTTGTCCGGGCGCTCGGCGTAGATCAGGGCGAGCAGCGCGCACTCGACCGCGTCCATCGACATGTCGTCCAGCCGCGAGGAGCGCAGGATCCGCTCCACGTCGGCCAGCGTCTCCGGGCGCGGGCCCTTGGTGAGCACCCCGGCGAGCGCGGTGGCGGCCTCCAGCCGGCCGATCACGGCCGACGACGGAGGGGACTGGATGCTCACGTCGGTCACCCGGGGGATGTGCGCGAGGAACGGCGTGTAGGAGCAGCGCAGCCACGGACGGGCGGCCCGGATCTCGGCCACGGTCTCGGCGTCCATGATCGAGCCGATCCTGCCGATGTGGTCGAGCACGTCGCGGGCGTCGTCGAAGCGGCCGTGCCAGAGCAGCGCCTTGGCCAGCACCACGGCGTCGGAGCCGCGCAGGTGTCCCTTGTGCATGGCGTCGGTCAGCGCGTCGAGGTGCGCCGCCGGGGCGCTCGGGTTGAGCCGCCACTCGGCCCGCACGAGAGTGGTCTTGATCGTGGCCCGCCGCTGGTCGTCGGTGCAGGCCCGGTCGGCCAGCCGCAGGTAGTCGACGGCCGGCTCCACCCGGCCCTCGCTGAGCGCCTGGCGGGCGGCCTCCTCCAGCACCGACACGGCCCAGGGGCCGCCGTTGTGGGAGGCGGTCAGCAGGTGCTCGGCGACGACGGAGGCCGCCGCCCCCTGGCCGTACGCGATCTCGGCGGCCCTGCGGTGCAGGTCCACCCGGTCGGGGACGTCGAGGTCGGCGAGGACGGCCGCCCGGGCCTCCTCGTGCCGGAACCGCAGGTCGGTCCCGACCAGCCCGGCCACCTGGAGCGAGTGGAGGGCCTGGACGACGAAGCCGGCCTCGAGGTCGAGCAGCCGGTCGAGGAAGTCGGGCTCCCCCAGCACGGCGAGCCCGCGGGCGACCCGCGACAGCCGGGGGTGCGCCCGGCGCAGGCACGACAGCACGGCCTGGCGGTAGCCGTCGCCGACCGCGATCTCGTCGGGCTCCTGATCGGGCCTCGCGGCGGCGGTGTGGTCCTCCAGCAGGGCGTTCACCAGCAGCGGGTTGCCGCCGCTGGCCGCGTGCCAGTCGGAGGCCAGCCGGCGGGCCAGGCCGTCGCCCACGACGTCGGAGGTCATGATCTCGACGCCCTCGCGGGACAGCGGCGACAGCTGGAACCGGCGGCAGTGCGGCTGGCGCAGCAGCTCGGTCTGGAACAGCGTCGGGGCGTTCCAGGTCTCCTCCGACTGGCTGAAGATCGCCAGGATGTGGGCGAAGCGCAGCCGGCGGGCGAGGTAGGCCAGGCAGAGCAGCGAGGCGCGGTCGGCGTGCTGGACGTCGTCCACCACGATCATCAGCGGGTGCCGCTCGGCGAGTTCGAGCAGGACCATGCACAGGGCGTGGACGATGTGGGCGTCCACCTGGTCCACGTGGTCGGCCAGCGGGTCGGCCGACATGGCGCAGCGGGCGCCCTCGTGGAGCAGGTTGCGGGTGCGCTCCTCCTCGTCCGGGGTGAGCGGCGCGTTGTGCAGGATCTGGGAGAGCACGGCCAGGGCCAGGCCCGTCTCCGACTGGGAGCACGACGCGGTCAGCGCCAGCGCCCCGTGTTCGAGTGCGTCCTCGACCAGAGTGTTCAGCAGGGCCGTCTTGCCGCTCGCGACCGCGCCGCTGACGATCGCGATCTTCCCTCTGCCTGTCACGGCGTCGGCCAGCAGGTCCTCCAGGGAGGCCAACACCTCTTCTCGCTCGACCAGGGCCATAATGAGCCTCCCGTGAATTCGATGGGGCATTCCGACCGGCGGTGGCGGGATTCGGCCCGGCCGCCCGTCCGGTCCTGTCTCACAATTGCGCTTGACTTGCAGTAAGTAAGTCGGATAAGTCAGAGGGTCAGCCCGCGAGCGCCATTTCCCGAACGGAGCTCTGGCCGGCGCGGGCCAGGGCCGACCGCACGGCGGCGAAGGACGCGGCCACCACGTCGGCGTCGAGCCCGGCGCCCCAGACGGTCCGCCCCTCGATGGAGCACTCGGCGTAGACGGCCACCTCGGCGCCCGCGGGCTCCTCGGCCCCCGTCTCGACACCGGTGCGGTGGACCACCTGGACGTCGACGTTCCAGACCGCGAGCCGCGCGCCGAGCGTGCGGATCGCGTCGGCCCGGGAGCCGGTGACGCGGAAGCGCGCCCCGTCGACGTACAGGGTGGTGGCGATGGGACGGCCGCCGATGCCGAGGGGGACGGTCGGCTCGGTCCTGGACAGGTACTCGTCGTCGAACATCGCGCGGACCTCGGAGGGGGTGATCTCCCCGCCGGAGCCGTCGGCCCGGCCCTGCACCACCTGCGCGAAGTCGGCCTGCAGGCCCTTCGGCAGGTTGAGCCCGTGCCAGGCGCTCAGGATGTACGCGACGCCCCCCTTGCCCGACTGGCTGTTGATGCGGACGACGGCCTCATACGTGCGGCCCACGTCCTTGGGGTCGATCGGCAGGTACGGCATGCGCCAGGGCATGTCGTCGATGTCGACGCCCGCCTCGGCCGCCTCGACGGCCAGGGCGTCGAAGCCCTTCTTGATGGCGTCCTGGTGGGAGCCGGAGAAGGCCGTGTAGACGAGGTCGCCGCCGTACGGGTGGCGGGGGGCGACCTGCATCTCGTTGCAGTACTCGACGGTCCGCCGGATCTCGGTGATGTCGGAGAAGTCGATCTTCGGGTCCACGCCGTGGGTGAGCATGTTCAGCCCGAGCGTGACGAGGCAGACGTTGCCGGCCCGCTCGCCGTTGCCGAACAGGCAGCCCTCGATGCGCTGGGCGCCGGCCAGCAGCGCGAGCTCCGAGGCCGCCACGCCGGTCCCGCGGTCGTTGTGGGGGTGGATGGACAGGCACACGTTCTCGCGGTGGGACAGGTTCCGGTCGAGCCACTCGATCTGGTCGGCGAAGACGTGCGGAAGCGAGCGCTCGACGGTGGTCGGGAAGTTGAGGATGATCTCCCTGCCGGGCTCGGGCTGCCAGACGTCCATGACGGCCTCGCAGACCTCGAGCGCGAACTCGGGCTCGGTCTCGTTGAACAGCTCCGGTGAGTACTGGAAGCCGAGGTCGCAGCCGGCCAGCGTCGCCTCGGCGTACTTCATCATCAGCCGGGTGCCCTCGACGGCGAGGTCCTTGCACTCCTCGCGGGTCATGCCGAACACCACGCGGCGGAACAGCGGGGCGGTCGCGTTGTAGAGGTGGATCGTGGCCCGCGGCGCGCCGGCGAGGCTCTCGACCGTGCGCCGGATCAGCTCGTCCCTGGCCTGCACGAGGACGGAGATCCGGACGTCGTCGGGGATGCGGTCCTCCTCGATGAGCATCCGGACGAAGTCGTGGTCGTCCTGGCTGGCCACCGGGAAGCCGACCTCGATCTCCTTGTAGCCCATGCGGACCAGCAGCTCGAACATGGCGAGCTTGCGGGCGGGGCTCATCGGGTTGACCAGGGACTGGTTCCCGTCGCGCAGATCCGTGGACAGCCAGCGCGGGGCGGCCTCGATGGTGCGGTCCGGCCAGGTGCGGTCAGGCAGCCGGACGGGGGTGAAGGCCGAGTAACGCTGAACGGAAGGAGTGGCACCCATGATGACGAATTCCTTTCTCGGCGGTGACGCGGCATGGCCCGTCCGGATTTGCAACCGGCCATTTTCGGAGCCGCCCCACGATCCCCGCCAATTCCTGAGAACCGCCCCTCACTGGCTGTTCCAAAAACTGGTGATTCGTTGACCGGCACGTCGCTGAAGCTACAACTGTGCTGGTCAGGGGGCAAGGAAGAAGCAACTAGAGTGCTGCCCGGATGACCCGGACGATCGGTAGGGGTATCGAAAGTTGTATTACCGCTACAACCTCCCGTTGGGCCCCCTTACCGACCCCTGAAAACCGGCACATACTCCGGATCATGATGAGAAGCCGAGCCACCGCGGGACGAATTTCCATTGGGCCCCTCCGAATCCTCGGAATGTGCGTGACCGAGGCCCGGCCGAGCGTTCTGGCCATCTTTTTCCTGCGTTTCGTCGCGGGCGCCGCCCTCGACGCCGGGCCCGACCCCGCCGACCCGCTCCGGCTGGCCTTCGGGGCCCTGGTCTGGCAGTGCGCGATCTTCTTCGTCTACCTGTTCAACGGCGTCATGGACGTGCGCGAGGACCGCGTGAACGGGTCACGCCGGCCGATCGCGCGGGGAGACCTCGACCCCGACGTGGCGCTGATCGTCTCCGTCATCGCGGCCGCCCTCGCCCTGCTCGGCGCCCTGCTCCTCGGGGGGCCGATGATCTGGCTGGTCACAGCCGTGCTCGTGCTCGGCTACCTGTATTCGGGGCCGCCGCTGTACCTCAAGCGGTGGTCGAGCGCGACGGTCGTCGTAGGAGGCGTCGCGGGACTGCTCACCTACTACGCCGGCTTCGCCGTCCACGGAGACGGCCTGCCGCCGCGCGGCAGCGTCGCCCTGCCCGCGTTCGCCGTCGCCGCCGCGCTGTGGATGGGTCTCGTCGGCACACTGACCAAGGATCTGCCGGACATCGCGGGCGACACGGCCGCCGGGCGCGCCACTCTGGCCGTCAGCCATGGGGAATTCGCCGTACGGGTGATGATGTCGGGCGTCGCCGCGACTCTGGCACTCACGTTCGCCGTGCTCACGTGGATATTCGAGCTGCCTGTGGGCGGGGCGCCGCTCGCCATGCTGGCAGGTGCCGTCATCGTGGTCGTTCTCACCCATACGTCGCTTTCGCGGGGGACCCGGGCCCGCCGGCGCCGTCCCTACAGAGCGTTCATGGTCACGCAATACGCCCTACATTTAGCTGTGCTTCTTCCGGTAGTATCACAATTCTTATTGTCTGGGCGTGCACCTTAGTCCAGGATGGAGGCACTCGTCCGCTTCCTCCCGGAGGGTCCATTGGCGGGAGATGTAGAACAGGGGTGGACAGCCCCGGTGGACTTCGAGGGTTTCCTCGAAGCACATCGCACCGAGATTTTGGAAGCGTACGCGACGAACCTCACGGCTCTGGACAGCCCGATCACGCACGACCCCGAAGCCCTCCGTCAAGCGATGGACAACGCGGGTCAGATTCTCGACGACGTGGCCGAGACGCTCCGGGCAGGGAACATTCGAGTGGGGGAGTCGCACAAGCTGATCGCCTGGGAGGTGGGCGCCTCCCGGGCCGCGAGCGGGGTCCACCCGGACGAGTCGCTCCGCGCGGCCTCCGTGTGGTTCCAGGCCGTGGTGACCTGCCTGATGGAACGGATGCCGGGAGACCCCGAGTCGGTCCGCCTGCTCACGCTCGTCGTGCTGGGCCTGGAGCGCAGCATCACGGCGCGGATCCGGGAGTCGGCCGCCAGCTACTCGAGCTTCCTGCTCAACAAGGTCCACGAGGCCCAGATCGAGGAGCGCCGGCGCATCGCCCGCGAGCTGCACGACCGGATCGGGCACGGCCTCAGCGTCGCCCACCGCCAGCTCGAGCTGTACGACCTGCACCGCACCGGCAAGCCCGCCACCGCGACCGCCAAGGTCGAGACGGCCCACCAGGCCATCCAGGAGACGATGCTCAACCTCCGGGCGGTGACCTCGGAGCTGCACCCGCACGAGCCGCTCAACAGCCTGGAGAAGGCGCTCGTCTACTACCTGGAGACCGTCGACATGGACCACGTCGACATCCGGCTCCGGGTGAGCGGCGACGAGACGTGGGCGGCGCCCGCGGTGCGCGACGAGTCGTTCCTGATCCTGCGGGAGGCGACGCGGAACGCGCTCAGCCACGGCCTGCCGAGCAAGGTGCTGATCCGGGTCGACTTCGCGCCGCACGAGCTGCGGGCGTCCGTGGACGACGACGGCCGCGGCTTCGACCAGACGACGGGCGGCGGAAGCCGGCCCAGGTCCGACGGCGTGGGGTTGCTGTCGATGCGCGAGCGGGCGGCGATCATCGGCGGCACGACGACGATCACGAGCAGGCCCGGCCACGGCACCCGGGTGGACTTGTACGTGCCGTTCGGGCGCATCACATGAGTCGTCGGGACGGCGGCGAGGGCCGTTCCGGTGGACGGACGAGGGGCTGAGCGATGACGAGAGGCGAGGCATGAGCGCGGCGGGCGGGGGAATCAGCATCGCCATCGTCGACGATCACGCGCTCTTCCGCGAGGGGCTGCGCGAGATCCTGGAGGCCCAGGACGACTTCCAGGTGGTGGGCGAAGCCGGCGACTCCGAGGGGGCGGTGTCCCTGGTCGAGCGGGAGCGCCCCGACGTGGTGCTGCTCGACGTCGAGATCCCCGGCGACGACGCCACCCAGACCGTGACGAGGATGCGGGCCATCTCGCCCGAGTCGCAGATCATCATCCTGAGCATGTACGACGGACCCCAGCTGCTGAGCCGCCTGCTGTCGGCGGGCATCCGCGGCTACCTGCTGAAGAGCGTCCACCGGCAGGAGCTGGTCTCGGCCGTGCGGAGCGTCCGCACCGAGCCCGACCGGCTCGTGCTGGCCGTCTCACGCGACTCGTTCGCGCAGGTGCAGGGCGGGTCGTCGGTCGTGCTGAGCGACCGCGAGCGGGAGATCCTGGAGCTGGCCGCGCAGGCGCTCAGCAACTACCAGATCGCCACCCGGCTCACGCTCACCGAGGCGACGATCAAGCGGCACCTGCACAACATCTTCACCAAGCTCGGGGCGGTCTCCCGGATCGACGCGGTCAACAAGGCGCTGGCGGCCTCGCTGATCACGCCCCGGCGCGACCATCCGACGCCCCGCTCCCGTCCGGGCGGGTCAGTCGCCAAGGGCCAGCGGACCCTCCCCTAGCGGGAACGTCTCGGCCAGGCGGGCCCTGACCCCCTCGGAAAGGACGATGCCGGCCGCGGCCAGGTTCATCTCCAGGTGGACCAGGTCGCGCGTGCTGGGCACCGGCACCACGTCGTCGCCCTGCGTGAGCAGCCAGGCGATGGCCAGCCGGCCCACGCCGACGTCGAGGTCCGCCGCCGCGCGCTGGGCCTCGCGCAGCCGGCCCAGCTCGAGCGCCAGGCTCTCCGGGGCGAACCGGGGGTCCCGCAGCCGCACGTCGCCGGGCGCGAGCTGGGCGGAGGTGGTGATCCTGCCGGTCAGGAAGCCCCGCCCGAGGGGGCGGCAGGCCACCACGCCGACGCCCAGCTCCCGGGCGGCCGGCAGGTGCTCGCGTTCCGCCTCCCTGCGCCACAGCGAGTACTCGACAGCGAGAGCGGTCACGGGCACGGCCTCGTGAGCGCGGCGGAGCTGGCCCGCCGTCACGCCGCGGACCCCGACGTGGCGGATCTTCCCGGCGGCCAGGAGCTCGCCGGCGACCCCCATCGTCTCCTCGACGGAGGCGCAGCCGGCCGCCGGGTTGACGTAGAACAGGTCGATCCGGTCGACGCCGAGCCGCGACAGCGCGGTGTCGCAGCACCTCACGAGGTCGCCGGGGCGCGAGCCCGGCCGCTGACGCGCCGAGGTCGCGATCACCGCCTCCTCCCGCCGGTGCGCGACCGCCTTCCCCACCAGGCGCTCGACCTCACCGTCCCCGTGGATGTCGGTCGCGTCGATGAGCGACACCCCCGCGTCCAGGGCCCTGCGCACCACCCGCAGCGACTCGTCGGGGTCGGCGTCGCCGTACACCCCGGCGACCGACAGGCAGCCGAACCCGAGGCCCGCGATCTCGGGCCCCCGGGAGCCCAGTGTCACGCGCCGCATGTCGTCGCCCCCGCGGCGGAGGGGCGCCCGGGCGGCAGACCGGTGATTACGTGTTCCTCAATCACTTCACAACACCAGGGAGGGGAATGGGTGTACGGGAATCGCGGCCGGTCCACGAGGTGGTCGCAGCGGTTCGCCCCAATACCAGTCGCATATTGGGCCAGTCGTATTTTTCTACCCCTATATTCCCCTATCTCTAGGACCGTTCGCGCTGCAAATCCGGCAAACCGGGAGAGATATAAGGGCTGATTCTCGACGGCGAGCGGGAGAAGGGCGGGCGTCCTCCGGGCCGCCGGACGGCCAGGTCGGCCGGACGCTCCGCGGGCGGGAAGACGCCGTCGGGCGGCCCGAAGGTCTCCATCCCGGCGTCCCATATCACCTGGCCGCGGCGCAGCGTCAGCACGGGACGCCCGCTGACCGGCCGGTCGTCCCCGGCCGTCGGGCGGCACCTGCCGTACGCCTCGGCAGAACCGGATGTCCATTGTTCCTCCGTGTCGAAGACGACCAGGTCGGCGTCCATGCCGGGGGCGATCCGCCCCTTGCGGCCGGCCAGCCCGAACAGCCGGGCGGGATTGTCCGCGCACAGCCGGGCGATCAGCCGGAGCAGCTCCCCCGGGCCGGCGTCCGGCCGCCGGGCGCGCATGCCGGCGTAGACGGCCGGCAGCAGCTCACGCACGCCGGGCGGACCGCAAGGCACGCCGGCGGGGGCGCCCGACTCCCCCGGGACGTGCGGGGCGTCGCCGCCCCCGATGGTCGCGGCCTCCCCCCGCCACACGGCCTCCCACAGCCGCTCCCGGTCCCGTTCCGACCGGACGGCCCGGCACGGTCGCGCCCGCGAGCCGGGCCGGCCGGCGTCGGCCTCCGTGGACGACAGGTGGTGCGGCGTGACCTCGAAGGTCACCGGGAGTCCCTGGCCGGCGGCCGCCGCGAGCAGGCCCGCCTCCCCGGCCGTGGCGACGTGGACGACGTGGACGGCCGTGCCGTGCCGGCGGACCAGCTCGACGATCCGCCCCACCGCGTCGACGTCGCCGTGCCGCCGGTCGCGCACGTCCGGACGTGACGACGGGGGCGCGCCGCGCCGGCCGGCCGGGTCGTCCTCCAGGTGAAGCAGCAGCCGCAGCCCGGCCCTCGCGGCGGCGGCGAAGACCTCCGCGGCGCGGGTGGCGTCCGAGCCGCCGGCGGCGGGCAACGCGGTGACGCTCACAGCGGCGGCCGGGACCACGTCCGCGAGCAGGTCCACCCGGTCCGGCCGCACCCCGAGGTGGAAGCGGAAGTCGACGAGCGACTCCCCGCGGACCAGCTCGGCCCGGGCCGCCACGCCCGGCGGGTCGAGCAGCGGGGGCACGGTGTCCGGCATGTCGATCACCGTGGTCACGCCCCCGGCGGCGGCGGCGCGGCCGGCGCGCCGCCAGTCCTCGTGGCCGGCCTCGGAGCCGCCGATGTGCACGTGGGAGTCGACCAGGCCGGGCAGCACGTACCGGCCGCGGGCGTGGAGCACCGACCGCGTGGGCGGCAGCGAGCCGTCCCGCAGCGCCTCCGGCGGCACGAGGCGGGCGATCCGGCCGTCGCGCACGAGGACGCCGCCCGGCGTCACACCGTCCGGCGTGACGATCAGGGCGTCCCTGATCAGCAGGTCCGCCAGGTGCGGGGTGGCGAGGCAGGTCAGCCGGCCCACTGCGCGCCCACGAGATCGCGGCACAGGTCGTTCGACGGCCCCATGAGGGCGACGGCCCTGGCGTCCCGCTGGAGCCGGTTGACCGGGTGCGACCGGAGGAAGGCGCCGCCGCCGAGCAGCCGCGCGGCCTCCGCCAGCACGCTCTCGGACACCTCCGAGGCGAACAGCTTGCTGTGCAGGGCGGCCGTCCCCGGGTCGGGGGCGTCCCGCCGGCCGGCCCGCTCGACGATCGCCAAGACCGCCTCGACGCGGGTGGCCAGGTCGGCCAGCCGCCGGCGGACGGCCGGGTCGCCGAGCCCGCCGGACGCGCGCAGCCCGGCAACGAGATGGGCGTAGCCGGCCTCGGCGATCCCCGCGCTGACCGCGCCGAGCGTGGCGCCGCATTCCCGGACCGCCGCGATGACGCCGCCGGCCCTCCCGACCTCGCCGAGCCGGTCCCGGTCGTCCACCCGGCAGCGCCGCAGCGCGATGCCGCCGGTCGCCGAGCTGCGCACGCCGACCAGGTCCATCGGCGGGGTGCTCGCCAGCCCCGGGTTACCGGCCTCGACCAGGAAGAACGTCGGGCCGGCCTCCGGCTCGCCGTCCGCGCCGCCGGCCTGGGCGAGGACCAGGTAGAGGTCGGCCAGGCCGGCCCCCGTCACGTACGCCTGCAGGCCGTCGAGCTCCCACACGCCGCCGTCCCCGAGGACGGCCCACATGGACGGGTCGTCCTCGTCGGCGCAGTCCTCGCTCCACGCGGACGCGGCGAGCCAGCGGCCCGTCCCCAGGGCGGGCAGGAGGCGCTCCCGCTGCTCCCGGGTCCCGTGCTCGGCCAGCCGGGCGGTGACCGCGAAGTGCTGGAACAGCACGACGGCCATCGAGGCGTCCGCCCGGGCCACCCGCGTCACCAGCCGGTTGGTGTCCACGGCGTCGCCGCCGAACCCGCCGTACCGGACGGGGACGGCCGCGGCGAGGACACCGGAGGCCCGCAGCGCCTCCAGCGCGTCCCCGGCCGGCCTGCCGTACTCGTCGGCGGCGGAGGCGGTGGCCTCCAGGACGGACAACAGGTCCGACAGCGAACCCTGTCTCAAGGCGGTCAGACCAGTAGAGACGGGCATCTCACACTCTCCTTGCGATGAAGTGCAAAAAGCGCGACGCGCGTCACCGCACCTCGGCGGAGACGCCGGCGACGCCGTACAGCTCGGGGTCGAACGGGGCCGGGCCGCCGAACGCCACGAACCGGTCGGCGCGGTGGCCGGAATACGGGTTGCGGGCGCCGTGCGGGACGTCCGGCGGGGCGAAGACGCCGTCGCCGGGGCCGAGGTCCACCCAGCGGTCGTCCAGGTAGAACTGGCCGCTGCCCTCGAAGACGAAGTACGCCTCGTCGCTTCCGGGGTGGGTGTGGACGGCGAGGGTCTCCTCCGGCATCATGATCACGCAGTGCAGGCAGAGCCGGGCGCTGCCCGCCCCCGGCCAGAACAGGACGTTCGTGGCGGCCGTGCGCCGGGGCGCGCGGCCGATCCCGGGGAGGCCGGCCAGCCGCGTCTCGCTGTTCCACAGCGAGCGGAACCTGGCGGGCCTGGTCCCCCGGCGCGCGCCCTCCGGCAGGACGCTGGTCCAGACGTAGACCGTCATCTCCCGGTCGCCCGCCGAGACCGAGTAGGTGCTCCCGGTGGGCGAGTACAGCGCGGACGCCCCGCGCATCGGGGAGATTTCGAAGTCGACCGTCCCGACGCCGGAACCGGACAGCACCACGGCGACCTGCTCGGCCCCCTGGGCGTCCGGAGGCGCCCACTGGCGGCCGGGCGGGATCTTGACGGCGTCGACGCTCGCGAACGTCGCGCCGATCTCCGGGCCGACCATCCGGCTCACCCAGCAGTCGCCGCACTGCCGGTACCCCAGCTCGGCGGCGCGCAGCACGGCGCCGGAGGCGTGCCTTGTCAGGTTCATCGGACTCTCCCTTGCTGTGGCGGCGTCGCGGACGGGGGCGGGGACGGGGTGGGCGGTCCGGCAGCCCCTCAGGCCCGCGCGAGCGCGGGGCGGGCGGCGGACGGGGCGAGGATCGCGCGGTACTGCGAGATGATCACCAGGCCGAACAGGCCGTAGAGGGCGGCCATGCCCCACGGCGGGACGACCGACCCGACCGTGATGCACGCCGAGGCGACGACGAGCGCGATCCGGATGTTGAGGTTGTACACGGCCATGTAGCGGGTGCGGGCGCCGTCTGGCACCATGTCGGCGAGCAGCGTCTGCCGGACCGGCACGTCCATGAGCTCGCCGATCGTGAGGACGAGCGCGGCCAGCAGCAGCACCCAGCCCGTGTCGCTGACGGCCAGCACCATGTAGCCGGCGGTGAACAGCCCGGCCCCCGCGTAGAGCCGCACGCGGTCGGGCACGCGCCGCAGCACGACGTGGGCCACGAGCGCGAGCACCACGACGAGCACGGTGTTCTCCGCCCGCAGGATGCCGAGCATCTCGACGCCGTCGACTCGTACGGTCCACGGGAGAGCCGGTATCAGGTCCTGCCGTGGCAGGTCCCTGGCCAGCCGTACGCCGATGTAGTTGATGAGCTGCAGCTCGATCGACATGAACAGCGTGGCGGCGACGAGCAGCCGACCGAAGGCCCGGTCCTGGAGGACCAGCCGGTAGCCGGAGGCGAAGTCCCGCAGGATCGACTGCCGGGTCTCCTGGACGGGGGTGTCGGGGCGGGTCTCGGCGATCAGGACGAACGTCGCGGCCGCGATGCCCACCGTGCCCGCCGTGGCGAGGCCCAGCAGCAGTGTGAAGTGCCCGTTGTAGAGGAAGCCGCCGACCAGGGCGCCGAAGGCCAGGGCCAGGTTGATGGACCAGTAGTTGATCGTGTAGACGAGCTTGCGGCTCTCCGGGCCGGTGACGTCGAGGATCATCGCGTCGTTCGCCGGCATGGCGAAGCTCGCGGCGAACTTGTTGACGACGTAGCCGGCGTAGACGGCCATCGGGGCGTGCCACGCGTCGGCCGCAGCCATGACCCCGAACGTCAGGCAGACGCCCAGCTCGCCGAGCAGCAACGTCCGCCGCCTGCCGTGCGCGTCGGACATGTGGCCGCCGGCCAGGGTCCCGACGACGCCCAGCGCCATGACGGCCACGACCAGGACGCCCGCGACCGCCACGCCGTACTGGAAGGCGAGGTAGACGGCCATGAACGACATGACCATGCTGTCGAGCAGCCGCTGGACGAAGCCGACGGCGATCCGGACGCGCAGGTTGGGGTGGAGCGCGGCGAGCCTCATGACGGCGCGCCCGCCCCGGCGGGCACCCGCGCCGCGATCTCGTCCGGCTCGACCTCGACGCGGACGAGCGACTGGACGTGCCGGGCCCGCGCCAGCGCCTGCTCCTCGGTGTCGCCGCTGACGACGACGAAGCCGTGCCTGGTGCGCCAGTCGACGGTCACCGGCACCCGGCCGCCCGGCTGGAAGGGCATCTCCAGCATGTCGACGAAGCCGAGGGCCCGCGCCTCCTCCACGCCCTGCACCGACCTGACCAGCCCCGGGGTGAAGGAGAAGTACGCGATGTGGGCGACGCGCCGCCGCTCGCGGGGGCCGGGGGCGCGGCCGCCGAGGATGCGGAAGACCGCCCGCTCGATGTCGATCCCGGTGCTGAGCTGCACCAGCCGGGGGATCTGGTCGCCGCCGAGCCGGGCCTGCGACTCGACGATCCGGGGGCCGGACGAGGTCCAGATGACCTCGGTGTGGGCCGGCCCGGTCCGGTAGCCGGCGGCCGTGAGCAGGCGCACGGCCAGCTCTCCGATGGCCCGGGTGTCCGGCCCGTCCGGCGCCGGGTGGACGTGGCCCGCCTCGACGAACAGCGGCGGCGGCCCGAGGACCTTGCGCGTCACGCCCACCACCTGGTGCCGTCCGCCGTCGCTGAGCGTCTCGACGCTGAACTCGGGCCCGCGCAGGTACTCCTCCACGAGGACCGGGCCGCGGTAGTCGCAGGAGTCGAGCAGCCGCCCCCACTCCTCGACCTGGCCGGCGTGGTGGAGCAGGTACACGCCGCGGCTGCCGGCCAGCTCGGTCGGCTTGACGACGACCGGGAGCTCGAAGCCGCCGAGCAGCGCCGGCACGTCCTGCCACCGGTCGGCGGTGGCGAAGCGCACCGGCGACATGCCGTGCTCGGCCAGCAGCCGGCGCATGGCGAGCTTGTCGTTGAGCAGCTCGATCGAGCGGCTCGGGTTGACGGCCTTGCCCAGCTCCTCGGCGATCCGGTAGGTCGCGAGCATGCTGTCCTCGGCCCCGATGTGGTAGATCGCGTCGGCGTCGAAGTCCTGCGCGGCCCGCCGCACGGCCCGGTCGAAGACGACGGGGTCGGAGAAGTCCGTGAGCACGAACGCGTCGGCGAGCTCGGCGATGCCGTGCAGATAGTCGGCCGTCTGCAGGGTGGGGTCCCAGATCGCGCAGATCCGGTGCCCCTCCTCCCGGGCCTTGATGACGAAGGCCCGGTACGGCATGACCATGACCAGGTTGCTCACCGGGATCCCTCCCTTCCGCTGGTGGTGTGGTGCGTCCCGGGGCCGTTGTCCGGCATCAGTAAGGAAGCCGGCGGCCGGACGGAGTGCGTAGGTCAAGCGAATTCGGCTTCGGCTTCCTGGGCTTTTCCACCCTTATTTGTTGAGCCATTTCACTGTCCTTCCCATTACCGTCCGGCCGCTGGGACTGGCCCTCTGACCAGCAGATTAGGCACGAACGAGATGCCACACAATGACGGGTAACCCTTGTGACCGGCCCGGATAACGAAGGAACATCCGGCCTACAACTTTCGTTATGCGAAAGCGCTACGAATTGTTCGCGCGCTCCCATTCCTCGGGCGGCCCGCTGTCGGTGAGGACCGTCACGACGAGCGCGTCGGGCGGCAGCGTCGCCGCCAGGCGCCAGGCGGCCAGCCAGCCGGCGGCCGAGGCGCCGCCGACCCGGATGGCGGTCAGGCGCAGGAAGCGCCGCATCGCCGCGAACGCGTCCTGAGCCGTGACCGAGACGTGGACCGCGTCCGGGACGAACGCCTCCACGAACGGGTGCGGGAGGCCGTCCCCCGCCCCGTCGCCCGCCGAGGGCGCCGGCCCCTCCTCCGTCCCGTACGGCATGTCGGCGGGGGTGACCGCGACGACGCCCAGGTCGGGGAAGCGGCTCCGCAGGGCCAGCGCCACCCCGGCGAGCGCGCCGGCCGAGCCGAGCCCGCCGACCCAGTGGGTGGGCCGGCGCCCGCCGAGCTCGCGGAGGATCTCCTCCCCCGTCCCGTACCGGTGGACCGCCACGACGGGGAGGTCGTGGATGTCGATGGACGTCCATCCGGGCTCCGTCGCGGCGATCTCCAGTGCGCGGCCGGCGAGACCCGCCTCACCGGCCGCGTCGTCCACGAGGTCGACCCGGACGCCGTACGCCTGGATGGCGCGCAGCCAGCTCGGCGGGACGGACGCCGGGAGCGCGAACCGCATCGGGATTCCGGTGAACGCCCGCAGGTACCCGAACGCCCGGGCCAGGCTGCCGGACGACCAGCCGAGGATCCGCAGCGGCGGCCCGTCCTCGTCGTGGTCGCGGATCGCCTGGCACAGCAGGCCGTACGCGATCCTGTCCTTGATCGACCCGGCCGGGTTCTCGAACTCGCACTTGGCGACGATCCGGGCGCCGCCCTCGGGGGAGGGCACGTCCAGCAGGGTGGTGCCGCCGATGAGGTCCCGGCAGGTGACGAGGCCGGGGTACCGGCGCAGGGCCGGGCCGTCGTCGACGGGCTCCACACGCAGGGCCGGCAGGCTCTCGCCGAGCCGGGAGAACGTCCCGCTGGTCATCGCAGTCCCTCCTTTGAGCGGGTCAGACCTCGGCGTACGCGAGGCTCGGCGCGCGCCGGACCAGCAGGGCGCGGCGCAGGTAGACCCACCAGGTGACGCCGGCGAGCAGCACGTACGCCCCGGCGAACACCCACAGAGCGGGCAGCGACCAGCTCGCGTGCTCCTGGGCGACGCGGGCCGCCACCGGGCCGGCCTTGCCCTTCATGGCCGCCGCGACGTCGAGGCTGGCCAGGCGGAACGCCTGCTGGATGAGGAAGCCGCCGAACGCCCCGATGGCCCCGGCGATGCCGATGACCGCCGCGGCCCGCCGCTTGAAGGCCGTCACGGTCTCGGCCGGGTCGAGCCCCCGGGCGGCCGCCTCCTTGCGGCCGAGCTCGCCGAAGATGACCGGGATCATCCGGTAGGTCGAGCCGTTCCCGATGCCCGAGCAGGCGAAGACCACCATGTACGCCCCGAAGAACAGGGCGAACTGGTGCCGCTGCACCCCCGCGGCCGCCGCCATCGTGGCCAGCACCATCCCGGCGAACACGGCGAGCGTCACCCGAGCGCCCCCGAAGCGGTCGGACAGCCAGCCGCCGAACGGCCGGGCGGCCGAGCCGACCAGCGCCCCGGCGAAGCCGAGCCCCGCGAGGTAGTCGCGGATGAACGCGTGCTGCGCCAGGAACTCGGGGAACGTCGTCTTGATCACCAGCGGCAGCGCGAACGAGAACCCGATGAACGAGCCGAACGTGCCGATGTACAGCGCCGACACGATCCACGTCTGCCCGTGCCGCAGCGCCGACGCGTACGCCCGGGTGTCGGCCTTCGCCTCCGTCAGGCTGTCCATGAACAGCCACGCGCACACCCCGGCGACCACGATGAACGGCATCCACATCAGACCGGCGTAGGCCAGGTGGACCTGCTTGCCGACCAGCGCCCTCGGCACGCCGACGATGACGACCAGCGGGACGAGCAGCTGCACCACGGCGACGCCGAGGTTGCCCCCGGCGGCGTTCAGGCCGAGCGCGAAGCCCTTGCGGCGCTCGGGATAGAAGAACGAGATGTTCGCCATCGACGAGGAGAAGTTGCCGCCGCCGACGCCGGCCACCCCCGCGCAGGCGAGCAGCACGGCGAACTGGGTGCCGTGCGGCTGCGCGGCCAGCCAGCCGCTCGGCACGACGAACGCCAGCAGCGAGGTCGGGATCAGCAGCATCGCCGCCGAGACCGTCGTCCAGGCCCGGCCGCCGAAGCGCGGCACGGCGAACGTGTAGGGGATCCGGATGGCCGCGCCGATCAGGTTCGGCAGCGAGACCAGCCAGAACGACTCCGACACGCTCATCGGCAGCCCGGCCGCCGGCAGGCTGAGCACCACCACCGACCACAGCACCCAGATGGCGAAGCCGATGTGCTCGGTGAAGACCGAGAAGGCCAGGTTGCGCCGGGCCACCCGCCGCCCCGTGGTCTCCCAGAACTCCTCGTCCTCCGGATCCCAGCGCTCGATCCACCTCCGGCCGCGCGGGGCGGCCGCCGTCGTCGTGTCCATGCCGATCTCCTCGTCGGTCGGGTCCGTCAGTCCTTCATGGGTCGTTCATCGGGCCGTGGCGGGCTGGGCGGCGAGCCATCGGGCGACGCCCGCCACCGTGTCGCGGCAGGTGCCGCAGCCGGTCGTCGCCCGGGTGGCCGTGGCCAGCGCCGGGACGTCCGCCGCCCCCGCGCGCCAGGCCGCGACCAGCCGCTCCTTGCTGACGGAGTTGCAGCGGCAGACCACGCTCGACGCCGGCAGCGCCGCCGGGTCCGCGCCGCCGCCTCCGGCCGCGCCGTCGGGGAGGGCCCGGCCGAGCAGCAGCGCGAGCCGGTCGGCGGGCACCGGGATGCCGCCGTCGTAGAAGCGGGTGATCGCGGCGGCGGCGTCGGGCAGCCCGAGCGCGATGGCGCCCGCCACCCGCTCGTCGCGGACCACGAGCTTGGCGTAGCGCCCCCTCGCGGCGTCGGTGAGGCAGAGCACCTCGGTGTCCGGGTCGTCCGGCGCGGTGTGCACGTCGCCGAGCGCGGCCAGGTCGACCCCGCTCGCCTTGAGCCGGGTCACCACCGACGTCCCCCGGTACGGCGTGGCCTCGCCGAGCAGCAGCCCCGCGAGCGCCGCCGCCTGCTCCCAGGCCGGCTGGACGAGCCCGGAGACGGTGCCCGGGTGCCGGGCGCAGTCGCCGATGGCGCGGATGGCCGGGTCGCTCGTCCGCAGGTCGTCGTCCACGACGACGCCCCGGTCGACCTCCAGCCCGGCGGCCTCCGCCAGGCCGGTCTCCGGCCGCACCCCGGCCGACACGACGACCAGGTCGGCGGGCACCAGGCCGTCGTCGAGCTTGAGCCCGTCGCCGGGGAGGTAGCGGACCGCGCGGGCGTTCAGCCGCACCCGCACGCCGAGCCCGCGCAGCGTGCGCGCGAGCACGTCACCGGCTCCCGGGTCGAGCTGGCGTTCCATGAGGTGGCCCACCGGGTGGACCACGGTGACGGGGACGCCCCGGCCGGCCAGCCCGCGGGCCGCCTCCAGGCCGAGCAGCCCGCCGCCGAGCACAGCCACCTCGGCGCCGCCGCGCGCCGCCGCCTCGATCCGCGCGCAGTCGTCCAGCGTGCGGAACGTCTCGACGCCCGGCGCGGGCGCGCCGTCGTCGGCGAGCAGCCCCTCCACCGGCGGCACCCACGCGCGGGCCCCGGTGGCCAGGACGAGCACGTCGTAGGCGACCGTCGTCCCGTCGTCCAGCAGCGCCTCCCGGCGGTCGCGGTCGACCGCGACCACGTCGCGGCCCCTCCGCAGGTCGACGCCGTGCCCGGCCGCCCACGCCTCGTCCTGCAGCCGGACCGACGCGGGCGACATCGCGCCCGCCAGGACGGCGGACAGCAGCACCCGGTTGTACGGCAGGTGGGGCTCCCGGCCGGCCGCGACGACGGCCAGCCGGTCCCCCCGCGGGTCGCGGCGGCGGATCTCCTCGGCCAGCCGGGCGCCGGCCATGCCGTACCCCGCGATCAGCACCGTTCGCCGTCTCATGACCGGGCCTCCCTCGCGGGCGAGAGCCGTACGGCGCAGACCTTGAACTCGGGCATCCGGCTGACCGGGTCGAGCGCCGGGTTGGTCAGCAGGTTGGCCCGCTGGTCGCCCGGGAAGTGGAACGGCAGGAACACCACGTCGGCCGGCAGCGAGTCGACGCACCGGACCCGGACGACGACCTTCCCGCGCCGCGAGGTGACCGCGGCCAGGGCGCCGTCACCGAGCCCGGCCCGGCGTGCCGTGTCGGGGTGCGCCTCGACGTACCCCTCGGGGACGGCGGCCCGCAGTTCCTCCACCCGCCGGGTCTGCGCGCCGGACTGGTAGTGCTGGAGCACCCGGCCGGTGACGGCGTGCAGGGGGAACTCGGCGTCCGGCGGCTCGGCCGGACCCGTGTGGTCGACGGCCGCGAAGCGGGCCCGGCCGTCGGGGTGGGCGAACCGGTCGAGGAACAGCCGGGGCGTCCCGGGATGGTCCTCGGCGGGGACCGGCCAGTGCAGGGCCTCCCCCGCGCGCAGCCGGTCGTAGGTCACGCCCGAGTAGTCCGCGGGCCCGCCGGCCGAGGCCGCCCGCAGCTCCGCGAACACCGCCTCGGGATCGGCGGGGAACCGCTCCGGCGGCTGCCCAAGCCGTACGGCGAGGCCGTGGAGCACCTCCAGGTCGGTCCGCGCCCCGGCGGGGGGCGGCAGCGCCCGGCGGCGCAGCAGGACGCGCCCCTCCAGGTTGGTGAGCGTGCCGTCCTCCTCGGCCCACTGGGTCACCGGCAGCACCACGTCGGCGGCGAGCGCCGTCTCCGACAGCACGATGTCGGCCACGACCAGCAGGTCGAGCGCCGCCAGCCGGCCGGCCACGCGACGCGCGTGCGGGGCCGACACGACGGGGTTGCTGCCGAAGACGAGCAGCGCGGACGGCCCGCCGGGCGTGCCGAGCGCGTCGAGCAGCTCGTAGGCCGAGCGGCCCGGCCCCGGCAGCGCGTCCGGATGGACGCCCCAGACGCGGGCGACGTGCGCGCGGGCCGCCGGGTCGTCGATCCGCCGGTAGCCGGGCAGCTGGTCGGCCTTCTGCCCGTGCTCGCGGCCGCCCTGGCCGTTGCCCTGCCCGGTGAGACAGCCCCAGCCGGAGCCGGGACGGCCGGGCAGGCCGAGGGCGAGGGCCAGGTTGATCCAGGCGCCGGCCGTGTCGACGCCGGTGGCGTGCTGCTCGACGCCCCGGCCGGTGAGCACGTACGCGCCGGACGCCCCGGCCAGCAGGGCGGCCGCCCGCCGCTGGTCGGCCGCCGCCACACCGGTCACCCGCTCGGCGCGCTCGGGCCACCAGGCCGCGGCGAGCCGCCACGCGTCGTCGAACCCGGCCGTGCGGTCCCGGACGTAGTCGCGGTCGAGGTGCCCGTCCGCGACGGCGGCGTGCAGGATGCCGAGGGCGAGCGCGAGGTCGGTGCCGGGGGCGGGCGCCAGGTGCAGGGCGGCCCGCTCGGCGGTCGGGGTGCGCCGGGGGTCGACGACGATCAGGCCGCCGGCCTCGGTCGCCCTGCGCAGGTGGGACAGGAACGGCGGCATGGTCTCGGCCGGGTTGGCCCCGGCGAGCAGCACGACGTCGGCGCCGTCCAGGTCGGTGACCGGGAACGGCAGCCCGCGGTCGAGCCCGAAGGCCCGGTTGGCCGCGGCGGCGGCCGACGACATGCAGAACCTGCCGTTGTAGTCCACCTGCGAGGTGCCCACGGCCACCCGGGCGAACTTGCCGAGCAGGTAGGCCTTCTCGTTCGTGAGCCCGCCGCCTCCGAAGAGCGCGACGGCGTCCGGTCCCCGCTCGGCGACGATCTCCCGGAGCCGTCCGGCGACGAGACCGAGCGCCTCGTCCCAGCTCGCGGGCCGCAGGACGCCGCCCGAGCGGACGAGCGGGGTGGTGAGCCGGGCGGGCGAGCCCAGCAGGGCGGCCGAGGTCCAGCCCTTCTGGCACAGGCCGCCGCCGTTCGTCGGGAAGTCCCGGGGACGTACCCGGACCGAGGTGCGCCCGGCCGGGGACAGGGACATGCCGCACTGCAGCGCGCAGTACGGGCAGTGCGAGTCGGTGGGGACGTCGATGGACCTGTCGGGGCGGGGGTCGCGGGCGGCGGACGCGGCGACCACGGGGAGCGGGGCCGTGCGCATCGGACTCACCTCCGGTCCGGCGAAATCGGGCGGGGGCCGGGCGAACAGGGCGAACCGGCCTCCGGCGCGGCGGGGAGGCCGAGCCGGAGGCGGGGTCCGGTGGGGTGCCGCGGCGGTCAGACGACGTCGCCGGTCAGCACGTCGTGGATCTGCGAGTAGTCGGCGGCCGGGCCGATGCCGAGGCGGCGGCCGAGGCCGAGCGCGAGCGAGTCCAGCCGCCCCATGATCCGGCCGAAGTCGGCCGGGAGCAGCGCCTGCTTGCCGTCGCAGAGGGCCTGCTGCGGCTGCACGTGCACGTCGATGAGGAGGGCGTCCGCGCCCGCGGCCACGGCGGCCAGCGTGAGCGGCTCGATCAGCTCGGGCACGCCGAGGGAGTGGCTGGGGTCGACCATCACGGGCACGTGGGTGCGCCGCTTGAGCAGCGCCACCGCCGACAGGTCGAGGGTGAACCGGGTGGACCCCTCGAAGGTCCGGATGCCGCGCTCGCACAGCACGAGCTGGTCGTTGCCCTCGGCCAGGATGTACTCCCCGGCCGTCAGCAGCTCCTCGACCGAGCAGCCGAAGCCGCGCTTGAGCACGACCGGCATCCCGGTGCGGCCCACCTCGCTGAGCAGCGAGAAGTTCTGCATGTTGCGGGTGCCGATCTGGAACGCGTCGGTCACCTCGGCCATGCGGTCCACGTGCCGGGGGTCGACCACCTCGGTGAGGATCGGCAGCCCGGTCTCCTCCCTGGCCTCGGCCAGCAGCTCCAGCCCGGCCCACTTGAGGCCCTGGAAGGAGTACGGCGTGGTCCGGGGCTTGAACGCGCCGCCGCGCAGGCCGACCGCGCCGTGGCCGGCGACGGCGTTGGCCGTGGACAGCATCTGCTCCCGGTTCTCCACCGCGCACGGGCCGGCGAAGACGGCGATGTCCCCGTCCCCGATGACGGCCGAGCCGATGGACACCTTGGTCCCCGATGGGACCAGCTCGCGCCTGCCCAGCCGGAACCCGCCGCTCGCGCGGACCGTATGCGCCGGCCGCGGCAGGTCCTCCGGCGCCGGGAGCCGGGTGGCGGGGCCCTGGGCCACCATCACGTCCACGGCTCCCAGCCGGTAGGTCGTGGCCGTCGTACCGGTGGAGTCGAAGTGCTGTGTCCACCCGTCGATGCCGGACCGGTCGACCTTCGAATCGAACACGAGCAGCAGCTCGGCGTCACTCATGGGAATCCTCTCCGCATCGGTGTGAGGGCATCGGGTCGTTGTCGGGGCGGGACCCGGGCCCGGCGTCGCCGCCGGGCCCGGGCGGGCGATCACACGAACACGTCGTTGAGGATCGTGCCGAGGGACTTGCCGCCGCCCTCGCGGATGTAGGTCGACAGCGAGCTGTACTTCTCGCGGAGACGGCGCTTGAGGACCTTGCCGGTGACGCCGACCGGGAAGTCCTCCTCGCTCCTGGCGACCTCGAGCATGGTGAGCTCGGGGTGCCCGGCGGCCCGCAGGGCCTCGTTCGCCTCGTTGAGCAGCTTCTGCGCGTCCGGCCTGGCGGCGCTGGAGGTGACGACCGCCACCGGGACCGTGCGGCCGCGGTGGATGCCGGCCACGACGGCGACGTCGAGGACCTCGGGCAGCTCGTTGAGCATGAGCTCCTCCATGAAGACCGAGTAGCCGGTGCCCGTCGGGGTCTCGATGGCGTCCACGGCGCGGTCGACCTGGAAGTAGTTGCCGGCCTCGTCGCGGTAGGCCATGTCGCCGGTGAGCCAGAAGCCCGACAGCTTGCTGCGGTAGGTCGTGTCGGAGTCGCTCCAGTAGCCCGCGGTGATGGCCGGGCCCTTGGCGCCGAGCAGGCCGACCTCGTTGACGTCGGCCTCCGTGCCGTCCCTGCGCAGCACGGCCACCTCGGCGACGCCGACGGGCTTGCCCACGCAGCGGTCGTTGCGCTCGTCGGCCAGCGTGCGCACCTTCAGCAGGACGCCCCAGCCGAGCTCGGTGGTGCCGAGCCGGTCGAAGAACGAGGCGGGCGCCCGGTCGGGGCTGCGCATGCCGAGGATCGTCTTGATGTGCTTCTCGTGGACGGCGTCGCCGATCGAGATCCACACGTTGACCGAGTCGATCGCCCCGGCGGGCAGGTCGGCCGCCGCCAGCTCGGCGTACGCGTGGCCGAAGGCCATGACCGTCGTGGGACGGTACTTCTCCACGGCCTTGGCGAGCTCCGGGCCGCTCGTGTCGTACCAGGGGACGAGCGGGGTGCCGCCCAGCACGGCGTACGTGGAGTAGGCGATGCAGCCGAGGTGCGACTGCGGCAGCGCGGTCATCATGATGGCGCCGGGCTGCTCGTGGTGGTCCACGAGGCGGAAGCGCGGCCCGGCCACGCACGACCGGTGGGTCTGGATGACCGGCTTCGGCCGCCCGGTGGTGCCGGACGAGTGCAGGATCGAGACCGGGTCCTCGTCCACGTGGCGGAACCGGGCCTCCTGGGGGAGCTTCGCGGGCGGGGGCGCCGGCAGCTCCTCGGCCACCTGCGTCCACCGCAGGCCCGGCAGCAGGTGGAACTCCTCGCCGAGGATCTCCAGGTGGTCGAGGTCGGTGTAGACGCCGACCGGGTTCGTCTGCCGGCACAGCTCGGTCGCGATGTACCGGGAGGCCTTGCTGTTGACCAGCACCGCCACCGCGCCGATCTGCGCCAGCGCGTAGAAGTGCACCGAGTACGCGAACGAGTCGTGCAGGTAGATGGCCACCCGGTCGCGGGGCCGCACGCCCTGCTTGAGGTACCACACCGACCAGCTCTGCACGAGCTCGTCGAGGTCGAGCAGGCTCAGCTCGGTCCGCTGCTCACCGCTGGGAACGGTCAGCGGGCGGCCCAGGTGGATGAACGGCAGCTCGGGGTGCGGGTTGGCCTCGATCGCCTTGGTCAGCAGGTTGCCGCCGCCGAGGTCCGGGTCGGCGGCCAGCCTGGCGCGCTGCTCCGGAGTGAGGACGGTCTCGTGGGACAGGGTCATCGTTCTCACCTTTCGGTCATTACTGACGGTTCAGAAACGTTCGTGGACAGGGCGTCGGGGTGGTAGGAGGACATGCCGCCGAACATCCGGGCGCACATGTCGCGGTAGAAGCCGAGGTCGGGGCCGAGCAGCTCGCGCAGCGACCCGAGGGCGGCGGCGAACCGCTCCTCCCCCTCCCGCTCGACGAGGGCGGACAGGTCGCGGACGCCCGCCGCGAGCGCCTCGCGGGCCGCCGGCGCCTGCGGGTTCGCGGCCTGGACGTCCCAGTAGACCTCGGGCGTCCCGGACGCGATGCGGGCCAGCAGCGCGAGCAGGGTGGCGTGCGGCGGAGGGGCGACGGCGGCCAGCTCCGCCACCCCGACCCCGAGCCGGTCCAGCGCCAGCCCGAAGGCCAGCACGGCCGCGTGGGTGAGGGCCTGGGTGGCCGCCGCGAGCCGGTCGTGCTCGTCCTCCTCCACGAGGACGACCCGTCCGCCCCACGACCCGACCAGGTCCAGCAGCGTGCGGGCGCGGGGGCCGTCGTGGACCACGACCGCCGCGACCGGACGGCCCTCGAACCCGAGCGAGGGGGCGAACATCGGGTTCAGCGCGACCGCCTCGACGGCCGCGGCCCGGGCCCGGACCTCCCGGACGATCGGGCCCTTCACCGACAGCGTGTCGGCGAGCAGCGCCCCCGGCCGCATGGCCGCCGCCACCCCGGCGGCCGCCGTCAGCGCCACCGGCTCGGGGACGGCCAGCAGGACGAGGTCGGCGCGGCCGAACTCGGCCGCGAGCCCGCCGTCCGGGGCGGTGACGTCCCCCTTGAGGAACCGCGCCCCCGGGAGGCGCCCGGGGAGCGGCGCGGCGGCGTCGACGACGAGCACGTCGGCGCCCGACCGGAGCAGCCGGTCGGCGAACAGCCCGCCGACCGCGCCGGCTCCGCCCACCACCACGCAGCGCCTCAGGGCTCCGGGCGCGTCCATCGTCAGGCCCCCACGACCTGTGCGGCGGTCGCGACCACCGCGGTGACCATGGCGCGGGACTTGACGACCGTCTCCTCGAACTCCTCCTCGGCGTCCGAGAGGGCCACGATCGCTCCTCCGACGCCGAAGCTGACCCGGTCGCGGGTGGCGACCAGCGTGCGGATGACGATGCTGAGGTCGGTCGCCCCACTGAGGGAGAACCAGCCGAGCGCGCCGGAGTAGACGCCGCGCGGCCCCTCCTCCAGCCGGTCGATGATCTCCATCGTGCGGATCTTCGGGGCGCCGGTCATCGAGCCGCCGGGGAAGGCGGCCCGCACGCAGGTGACCACCGACTCCTCGGGGCGCAGCGTCCCGCGGATCGTGGAGACGAGCTGGTGCACCGGCGCGTACGTCTCGACGTGGAACAGCCGCGGGACGTGCACCGAGCCGACCTCGCAGACCGTGTTGAGGTCGTTGCGGATCAGGTCGACGATCATCAGGTTCTCGGCGCGGTCCTTCTCCCGGCTCAGCAGGTCGTGGCGGAGCGCCTCGTCCTCATCCGGGGTGGCGCCGCGCGGGCGGGTGCCCTTGATGGGCTTGGACTCGGCGACCCGGTCGGGACCGATCGTCATGAACCGCTCGGGCGAGGCGCTGAGCACGGCCACGTCGGGGAAGTCCAGCAGCGCGCCGTACGGCACGGGGCTGATCCGCCGCAGGTGGGAGTAGGTGCGCAGCGGGTCGATCACGGCCCGGAGGGTCACGGAGTTGGTCAGGCAGATCTCGTACGACTCGCCGTGGTAGATCTCCTCCAGGCACTCCCCGATCCGCTGGACGTAGCCGTCCTTGTCGTGCCGCAGCTCCACCGTGCCGGCCACCGACGGGTCGTTCATGCCGACGCCGGAGAACGGCGCGGGCTCCGACGGCTCGCTCGGCGGGAGGGACAGCAGCCGGGCCGCGGTGTCGTCGAGCCAGGCCACGGCCTCGCCGCCGGCGTCCGGGCCCTCCGTCAGCGCCAGCAGGTAGGAGACGCCCTCGACGTCGTCGAGGACGAGCATCCGGTCGGCGAACAGCATGGCCGCGTCGGGCTCCTCGGCCGTGTGCGCGTCCGACCCGCCGGCCTCGGCCTTGAGCTCGTAGCCCAGGTAGCCGACGTACCCGAGGTTGAAGTCGAACGGCAGGCCGTCGGGCGCCGGGACGTTCCGCCGCCTGAGCTGCTCGTCGAGGTACTCGAAGAACGGCCGCTCGACCCGCTCCTCGGTGCCGTCGGAGCGCCGGACCCGGACCGCCCCCTCGGCCACCCGGTACGTGATGTACTCGGCGAGGGGGCCGGTGCCGTCGCCCATGAAGGAGAAGCGGGACAGCCCGTCGACGACCGCGCTGCTGTCGAGCCAGAAGCCGTGCTCGCCGTCGGCGAACAGCTCCCGGTAGGCCCGCTCGGCGTCCGGCAGGACCGGCAGCGTGCGCACGTGCACCTGGTACGGCGCGGCGGCCTGCGCGGCCGCCGTGTTCGCGGACCGGGACGCGCGGTGGGCGGACGCGAGGTCGCGGAAGTTGGCCAGCAGCTCCCGGCCGTGCTCGCTGCTGATCGACTCGGGGTGGAACTGCACGCCCCAGATCGGCTCGGTGCGGTGCCGCACGCCCATGATCACGCCGTCCTGGGTCCAGGCGATCGCCTCCAGCTCCTCGGGCAGCTCGGTCGCGGCCAGCGAGTGGTAGCGCACCACGGAGAACGGCGAGGGCAGGCCGGCGAAGATGTCGTCACCCGTGTGGATCACCTGGGAGATCCGGCCGTGCATCGGCTGCGGGGCGTGCGTGACGGTTCCCCCGAACAGGTGGCAGATGCCCTGGTGGCCGAGGCAGACGCCGAGCACCGGGAGCCCGCTCTCGCGGATCGCGCGGGCGCTCACCCCGAAGTCGCGGGCCCGGTCGGGCCGGCCCGGTCCCGGGGAGATCACGACGCTGTCGAACTCCTCGATCGGCACCTGCGACCAGTCGGTGTCGTTGCGGACCACGACCGGCGGCCGGCCGTTCACCTCCCCCAGAAGCTGGTAGAGGTTGTAGGTGAACGAGTCGTAATTGTCGATCAGGATCGTTCTCATTCCTGGCTGCCCTCCATGCCGTGGGTGGATAGCTGGGTGCGCGCCGCTACACGGCGGTGACATCGCCGATCACCAGGTCCTCGACGCGGCAGGTCTCGGCGATGATGAGGTCGTAGAGCCGGCGCAGGAATCCGGGATCGATCCCGTGCTCGCCGGCGTACCGCGCCGCCCGCTGCTGGACCACGCCGATCCGGTGCGGCTGCATCATCGGCACGCCGTGCTCGCGCTTCACGTGCGCGATGTCGACGCAGCACTCGATGCGCCTGCGCAGCAGGTCGAGCAGCGACTCGTCGATCCCGTCGAGCGTCGCCCGGAGCGCCTCCAGGCCGCCGTCTCCGGCGCCGTTGCCAGCCATCTGACCAACCCTCCAATGAACGGAGTCGAATGGATCGCCGTCACGTTCCGGCGATTCAAGAATTCGCAGCGGGGAGGTGGTGTCACAACCCCTAACGACCCCACATGAATAGCCGCGGAAATCCGTCCGGAAAGGGCGCCGTCCGCCGGCCCGCCGATTCACCGGACCACCCCTCCGCACCCCCAGTCGACCCCTGCGCCGCAGGTCGTAGGCCCTCGAAACGGCCCGTACGGCACCGGAATCCGTTGACCCGGCGCGGCGGGGAATCGTAGCCTCCAGTCGGTAAAACGGTGCGGCACGGGAACGCGAAAGGCGCTCGCCGAAATCGGAGCCGCGAATGCACGTGAAAGGTGGCGGTGTCGAAATGAAGCCCGACGCGTTCGTCCTCACCGGCTCGTTCCTGGTGATCTGCCGCGCTCCGCTCTACCTGCAGGAGCTGTCCCGCCGGGGGCTCACGATCCTCGTGGTCACCCCCTCCGTCTGGCGCGAGCAGGCGCTGGTCCAGACGGCCGACCCGGACCACCCCGCCTCGGCCATCACGGAGGTCGCGTTCGTCGACGGCGACGTCAACACGGAGAACTCGTTCACGGCCGGCGTGATCTCGAGCGTCCGCGACTGGCGGGAGCGCTACGCGATCAGGGGCGTCTACGCCGTGGGCGAGACGCTGGTGGAGCCGACGGGGCTGCTCGCCGACGCCCTGGGGCTGCCCTCACCCGGCCTGCGGGCGACCCGGGCCTGCCGCAGCAAGTACCTCCAGCGGTGGTACCTGCCCGAGTTCAGCCCGGCCTCCACGGTCGTCCCGCCGGCCCGCCGGCGGTCGTTCGACGCGGACGCCGTCCGGTACCCGGTCGTCGTGAAGCCCACCGGCCGGCACTCCAGCTCCGGGGTCGAGACCGTCGCCGACGCGGCGGAGCTGCGCGCCCAGTTCGGCTCGTACCTGCCGCACGAGACGGTGCTGGTCGAGGAGAAGGTGGCCGGCCAGGAGTTCTCCGTGGAGAGCCTGGTGCAGGACGGCCGGCTCTTCTTCGCCTCGGTGACCCGTAAGGAGACGACCGAGTCGGGCACCCGCTGCTTCGTCGAGCTGGCCCACTCGGTCCCCAACGACATCGAGGGCGTGGACGACGTGATCCTCGACGCCAACCGGCGGATGCTCGAGGCCCTGGCGTTCCGGAACGGCATCGCGCACGCCGAGTGGCGGGTGGACGCCTCCGGCCGGCCGTACCTGATGGAGGTGGCCGCCCGCACTCCCGGCGACGGGCTGTCGATCCTCTACCTGCTGGCCACCGGCGTCCCGCTCGAACCCGCGATCGTCCGGATCGCGCTCGGGGAGCCCGCCGACTACCCGGCGCCCCGGCGGTACGCCCGGCAGGTCTACCTGGAGCACGAGCCCGGCCTGCTCGCCGACGTCACCGTGGATTGGCCGGGCATCGTCCCCCAGTGGGTGGGCGAGGGCGGCCTGTGGCCGGAGATCGAGCCGGGCGCCCCCGGGGACCCGCCCGCCCTGCGCGCCGTCCTCGTCACCAAGGACCCCGGCGACCTGCTGGGACCGCTGCACAGCTCCGACGACCGGGCCGTGTCGTTCCTCATCGACGCGCCCACGGCGGCCGAGCTCGACGAGCTCGAACTGCGCGTACGGCAGGCCGTCCGGGTGCACACGCTCTCGCCCGCCGAGCCCGCCGGCGCGCGGATGTGAGACGGCGCCGTCAGCGGGAGGGGACGCCGGGCGTGCTCTCCCGCACGACGACCTCGCCCTGGATCCGCCGCGACCGCGGGCGTGCGGCGGGCTCGGACAGCACCATGCGCAGCGCGGCCTCCCCGATCTCGACCAGGGGCAGCCGGACCGTGGTCAGCGCGGGCGTGACGTCCCGCAGCGTGACGATGTCGTCGAAGCCCGCGACGGCCACGCCGCGGTCGAGCCCGCGCGACCGCAGCGCGGCGATGGCCCCCACCGCCATCACGTCGTTCACGGCGAACACGCACTCCACGCGCGGCCCGTGGTCGAGCAGGCGGAGCATCGCGGCGTGCCCGCCGTCGCGGTTGAAGTCCCCACGGGCGACCGCGTCCGGCGGCACGGACAGACCGGCCGCGGCCAGCCCCTCGGTGAACCCGGCCAGGCGGTCGGCCGCGGTGAGCAGCCCCGGCGGGCCGGCCAGCACGCCGAACCGGCGGTAGCCGAGCCCGGCCAGCCGGGCCGCCAGGTCGCGGGCGCCCGCCCGGTTGGCGACGACGACCGTGTCCACCGGCAGCCGCCGCTGGCTGATCAGGGCGACCCGGCCGCCCGACCGCTCGAACGCGGCGAGCTCCTCGCCCAGCCGTCCGAGCGCCTCCCTGTCGTCGGTGCGCGACCCGGCGATGACGATCGCGGCGGCCCGCAGCCCGCGCAGCGACGCGACGTACTCGATCTCCTTGTCCGGCCGGCGCTGGGTGCTGGCGATGCTGACGATGAGCCGGTTGGCCTCGGCCACCCGCATGGCGCCGGCCGCGATCGAGGAGAAGTAGGGGTCCTCGATGTCCTGCACGACGAGCCCGACCACGTTGGTCCGGCCCCGCGCCATGGCCTGGGCCTGCGCGTTCGCCGTGTAGTTGAGCGCGCGGGCCGCCCGCTCGACCCGCTCGCGGATCTCCGGCCCGACGTTGCGCGTGCTGCCGTTGACCGCCCGGGAGGCCGTGGCGAGGGACACGCCCGCCTCTCGCGCCACGTCCTCGAGCGTGACCACGCCGCGCCGCTCCGCCGTCATCGCCCGGCCCTCGAACCCGCACCCATGGTCCTCATCATGGCCTGCCCGGCCGCCTTGGCGGGAGTGCGCCCCCGCGACCGCCGGTTGACGCGGCGGCGCCCCCGGTCGTACGGTCCATGGGCGGAAAGCGCTTTCCGAACTGAGAGGGGATCCGATGCACACCCTCGGCGTCGCCATGAACGGCGTGACCGGGCGCATGGGCTACCGGCAGCACCTGGTCCGATCGGTGCTGGCGATCAACGAGCAGGGCGGGGTCACGCTGTCGGACGGCGGACGCGTCCTGCTGCGGCCCGTGCTCGTCGGGCGGAACGCGGCGAAACTCGAGGACATCGCGGCACGGCACGGCATCCCCGACTGGACCACCGACCTCGACGCCGCGCTCGCCGACGACGGCGTCCACGTCTACTTCGACGCCCAGACCACCCAGGCGAGGGTGGCCGCCGTCACCCGGGCCGTCGAGGCGGGCAAGCACGTCTACACCGAGAAGCCGACGGCCGAGACGCTGGAGGACGCGATCGCCCTGGCCCGCGTCGCGCGCGACGCCGGCGTGAAGAACGGCGTCGTGCAGGACAAGCTTTTCCTGCCCGGGCTGCTCAAGCTCCGGCGGCTGGTCGAGGGCGGCTTCTTCGGGCGGATCCTCTCGGTCCGGGGCGAGTTCGGCTACTGGGTGTTCGAGGGCGACTGGCAGCCGGCCCAGCGGCCCTCGTGGAACTACCGCGCCGAGGACGGCGGCGGGATCGTGCTCGACATGTTCCCCCACTGGGCGTACGTGCTGGAGACCCTGTTCGGGCGGGTGGAGGCGGTGACGGCACGGGCGGTCACCCACATCGCGGAGCGCGTGGACGAGCAGGGCCGGCCGTACAAGGTCACGGCCGACGACGCGGCCTACGCGATCTTCGAGCTGGCGGGCGGCGTCATCGCGCAGGTCAACTCCTCCTGGGCCGTCCGGGTGAACCGGGACGAGCTGGTGGAGTTCCAGGTGGACGGCACGCACGGCAGCGCCGTGGCCGGGCTGCGCCGGTGCCGGGTGCAGCACCGGGCCGCCACACCCAAGCCCGTCTGGAACCCCGACCTTCCGGCCACCGAGCCGTTCCGGGAGCAGTGGCAGGAGGTCCCGGACAACGCGGACTTCGACAACGGCTTCAAGACCCAGTGGGAGATGTTCGTCCGCCACGTCGTCGAGGACGCGCCCTTCCCGTACGACCTCGCCTCCGGCGCGCGGGGCGTGCAGCTGGCCGAGCTCGGCCTGCGCTCCTCGGCCCGGGGCGTGCGCGTCGAGGTGCCGGAGATCCACCCGTGACCGCGATCACCCTCCCTCTCCCGGACGGCCGGCTGGAGCGCCACCAGCTCGGCGAGCCGGTCGCCTGGACGCCGCCGCCCGCCGTGCCGTCGAGCCGCGTCGCCTACGCCGCCGCCCACGTCGTGGCCGACCCGCTCGCGGACAACACCCCGGGCGCCCCGGCCGTCCTCGACTGGGACGCGACCCTCCGCTTCCGCCGCCACCTCTGGTCGTACGGGCTCCGGGTGGCGGACGCGATGGACACGGCGCAGCGCAACATGGGGCTCGACTGGCCGGCGACCCGCGAGCTGATCCGGCGCAGCGCCGACGCGGCGCGGGAGTTCGGCGATCCCGCCGACCTCGTGGCCTGCGGGGCCGGCACCGACCACCTGCCGCCCTCGGCCACTCTGGAGGAGGTGGTCGCGGGCTACCTGGAGCAGATCGAGGCCGTCCAGGAGGCCGGCGCGGGGGTCGTCATCATGGCTAGCCGTCAGCTCGCCCGGGCCGCCGGCGGGCCGGAGGACTACCGCAAGGTGTACGACCGGCTCCTGACCCAGACCGGGCGGCCGGTGATCCTCCACTGGCTGGGCGAGATGTTCGACCCCCAGCTCGCGGGCTACTGGGGGTCGCGCGACCTCGACGCGGCGACCGAGACGTTCCTCGGGCTTGTGCACGAGCACGCGGGCTCCGTCGACGGTGTCAAGGTGTCGCTGCTCGACGCGGCGCACGAGGTGCGGCTGCGGGAGCGGCTGCCGGAGGGCGTCCGCCTCTACACGGGCGACGACTTCAACTACCCCGAGCTGATCGGCGGCGGCAGCCATGCGCTGCTCGGGGTCTTCGACCCGATCGCGCCCGCCGCGGCCGCCGCGTTCCAGGCCCTCGACGCCGGGGACCGGGCGCGCTTCGACGCCGTGCTCGCCCCCACCGTGCCGCTGGCCCGGAAGATCTTCGAGACGCCGACGTACCACTACAAGACCGGGATCGTGTTCCTCGCGTGGCTCGCCGGGCACCAGGACGCGTTCGCGATGGTGAACGGCGCGCAGAGCGGCCGGTCGATCACCCATCTGGCCGAGGTGTTCCGCCTGGCCGACCGGGCCGGGCTGCTGCCCGACCCCGACCTCGCCGCCGCCCGCATGCGCGCGCTGCTCGCCACGGCGGGGGTGACCGGGTGAGCGACACTCTGGCAGGCGCCCGCCCGGCCGGCGTGGAGACGCCCGCTCCCGGAGACCCCCGGCTGGACCGGTTGTCGCTCAACCAGTGGACGACCAGGGGCTGGACGCTGGAGCAGGCCGTCGACGGCTGCGTCCGGCACGGGATCCGGTCGATCGGGCTGTGGCGGGAGAAGGTGGCCGAGCACGGACCGGCCGCGGCCGCCCGGCTCGTCGCGGACGCCGGCCTGCGGGTCTCGTCGCTGTGCCGGGGCGGCTTCCTCACGGGCGACGACGGCAACCTCGACGACAACCGGGCGGCGGTGGACGAGGCCGCCGCCCTCGGCGCCGCCTGCCTCGTGCTGGTCGTCGGCGGCCTGCCGGGGGTCGTGCCCGGCGGCTCCCCGAGCGGCGGTCTCAGCCGCGACCTCGCCCTCGCCCGCGAGCGGGTGGCCCGGGCGCTGGACGTGCTCGCCCCGTACGCGGGAGAGCGCGGCGTCCGGCTCGCGCTGGAGCCCCTGCACCCGATGTACTGCGCGGACCGGGCCGTGCTGTCCACCCTGGCCCAGGCCCTCGACCTGGCGGACGGGCACCCCGTGGAGCAGGTGGGCGTGGTCGTCGACACCTTCCACGTCTGGTGGGACCCGGACGTGCTCGCGCAGATCGCCAGGGCCGGCGACCGGATCGCGAGCTACCAGGTGAGCGACTTCCTCGTGCCGCTGCCCGCGGACGTCCTGCTCGCCCGCGGCATGATGGGGGACGGCGTGATCGACTTCGGGCCGCTCACGGCGGCCGTCCGGGCCGCGGGCTACCGCGGGGACGTGGAGGTCGAGATCTTCAACGCCGACGTGTGGGCGGCCGACCCCGACGAGGTGGTCGCCACGATGAAGCGCCGTTTCGTCACCGAGGTGCCCCCCATGTGAACAGCCGGACGGTGTCCGGGGCGGGCAGGTCCGGGATGATCAGGCGCGGGCGGGCAGGTCCGGGGCGGGCGCGGCCACGCCGGGCCGGGGCCACGGACGGCCCTCCCGGCTCTCGACGGCCCTGTTGAACCGGGTGAGCACGCGGGCCAGCTCGGCCAGTTCGGCCGGGCTCCAGTCGTCCAGCACGACGCCGAGCCCCTCGGTCGCCCACGTGCGGTCGGCGTGCAGGCGCCGCAGGCCCTCCGGAGTGATGCGCAGCTTGCGCGCCATGCCGCCGTCCGGGTCGGGGATGCGCTCGGCCGTCCCGGCCCGCAGCAGGGCGGCCGTCTGGCGGTTGACGGTCGAGGTGTCGAGCCCGAACGCCTCGGCGAGCTGCCCGATCGACATAGGGCCCTCGATCTCGATCCTGCTGAGCAGCAGGTAGGCGCTGCGCTCCAGGTGCGGGCCCCGGTCGCACGTCTCCGAGAAGGCGCCCATGGCCACATGCCGCCCGATGAGCCTCAGCTCACGCTCGATCTCCGCGATCTCCTGCTCCATGCCCGCGTCCTTCCCGGCCTCGATGTCCCGCCCCCCGAAATATGCATGATGCACAGCATATGTATGCTGCACACCGCGTGCACGGGCACGTCACCCCGAGCAGGCACTCCGAGTGCCGACTGGAGACATCATGAGCACTTCTCCCCCGGCGCACCGCACCGGTGCGGTCGTGGGCGTGCTGGCCGGAGCGGGCATCACGGTCTCCGTGATGCAGACGCTGGTCGTCCCGTTGATCCCCGACCTCCCCCAGTTGCTGCACACGTCGGCCGCGAACGCCTCGTGGGCCATCACCGCGACCCTGCTCGCCGCCGCCGTGGCCACGCCGGTGATCGGACGGCTCGGCGACCTGTACGGCAAGCGGCGCCTGCTCGTGGTGAGCGCGGCGATGCTGGTCATCGGCTCGCTGGTGTGCGCGCCCGCGAACTCGCTGGCGCCGATGGTCGTCGGCCGGGCGCTGCAGGGCTTCGGCATGGGCGTGATCCCCCTGGGGATCAGCATCATGCGCGACGTGGTGCCGCCCGCCCGCCTGGGCTCCGCCATGGCCATCATGAGCTCGTCATTGGGCGTCGGCGGCGCGCTCGGCCTGCCCGCGTCGGCGGCCGTCGCGGAGAAGGCCGACTGGCACGCGCTGTTCTGGGGCTCCGGCGCCCTCGGGCTCATCGCCGCCGCGCTGATCGTCTGGCTGGTGCCCGAGTCGTCCGTACGGGCGGGCGGGCGCTTCGACGTCGTCGGCGCGCTCGGCCTGTCCGCCGGACTGATCTGCCTGCTGCTGCCGATCTCGAAGGGCGGCGACTGGGGATGGGGCAGCGGGGGGACGCTCGGCCTGTTCGCCGCGTCCCTCGTCGTCCTGCTGCTGTGGGGCGCGTGGGAGCTGCGCCACCCGGCCCCGCTCGTGGACCTGCGCACCAGCGCGCGCCGTCCGATCCTGATGACGAACCTGGCCTCCGTCGTCATCGGCTTCGCCATGTACGCGATGTCGCTCGTGACCCCGCAGCTGCTGCAGCTCCCCGTGGTGACCGGCTACGGCCTGGGCCAGTCGATGCTCCAGGCGGGGCTCTGGATGGCCCCCGCAGGCCTGATGATGATGGCCGTGTCCCCGTTCGCCGCCCGGCTCTCCGGTGCGCGCGGGCCGAAGGTCTCGCTGTTCGTCGGCGCGCTGGTGATCGCCTGCGGCTACGCCCTGGGCCTGGCGCTGATGGGCGGCGTCTGGGGCGTGCTGATCTTCTCGAGCGTGATCAGCGCGGGCGTGGGCCTCGCGTACGCCGCCATGCCGGCGCTCATCATGTCGGCCGCGCCGATCTCGGAGGGCGCCGCGGCCAACGGCCTGAACAGCCTGATGCGCTCGATCGGCACCTCGACCGCGAGCGCCGTGATGGGCGTGGTCCTGGCCCACATGACCACCCGGCTCGGGCCGGTCACGATCCCCTCGGAGAGCGGCTTCCGCGTCGGCCTCGTCATCGGCGCGGGCGTCGCCGTGCTGGCCGCGCTCGTCGTCCTCGCCATCCCCGGCCGCGCGCGGCCGGTCCCCGGCGCGGCCCTCGACCTGGCCGAGGAGGCGCCGGCCGGGCTGGCCGCGGACCCCGCGGTCCGCTGAGCGGAGGTCCGGGAGACGCGCCGGCGCGCGGCGGGAGTGTGTCTCCGCCGCGCGCCGGGGTTCCGGTTCCCGGCCGGGTCAGGGGTAGCTGACGACGTTGACCGGGGTGGTGGCGGTGCCCTGGGCCGCGCCACCCGTGGTGTTGATGACGTGGGCGATCGTGCCCTTGCCGCCGAGGGACACGGTGAGCAGGTCGTGGAACTTCACGCCCGACGCCGTCGGGCTCTCGAAGGCGTGGTCGGCCACGATCGAGGGGTCGGCGGTGAAGTTGCAGTAGCTGCCCAGGCCCCAGGCCTCATGGCTGGTGACGTTGCTCCCCACCTTGTAGGCCGCGTAGCCGCGGGTGGAGCCGTTCATCCACGACGACTGGTTGGGCGGGTCGTACGGCATCTCGTTCTGCAGGAAGACGGTCTTGCCGCCCTGGCCGTTCCAGACCACCTCGTACTTCTTGTAGTGCTCGACGAACAGGCCGTACGCCGTGACGTTGTTGCCGTTCACGATGAGGCCGGTGTCGGCGGGGTTGGTGTTCCATCCGACGCCCGTGCCGTGGTCGGCCCGCCACGCCCAGATGTGGTCGATGAGCGTGTTGTTGCTGTTCACGACCAGGCTGGTGGTCGCCTGACCAGCCGCGGCGCCGCCGATCCGGAAGAACACGTCCTGGATGGAGGGCGGGTTGGACGCGTGGCTCGCCGTCGCGCCGTCGGGACCGACCCTCAGCAGCACCGGCGAGTTCACCGGGCCGGCGTCGAACAGCAGGCTCGCGATCTTGACGCCGTCGACGTCGGCGACGCTCATCGGGACGACGCCGTTGTCCGGGATCAGCGTGGCGTAGCCGAGGCCGAGGACCACGGTGTCGGCCCGCGTCACGTTGATCGTCTGGTTGATGTGGTAGATGCCCGGGGTGAACAGCAGGTTCAGGCCCTGGCTCAGCGCCTGGTTCAGCGTCGCCGCGCTGTCGCTCGGCTTGGCCACGTAGAACTGGCTCAGCGGGATCGACGAGCCGGGGGTGGCCCCGTTGGCCCAGGTCACGCCGCTGGAATTGGTGCGCAGCGACGGGACGAAGACGCGGTAGGCGCCGCCGGAGTCCACGTACAGGTACGGCTTCTCCCGGGTCACCGGGCTGGTCGGGAGCGTGGTGTACGGCGGGTTGGGGAAGCTCTGCGCGGGAGCGCCCACGACTCCGGAGAACACCATGTTCCACACGCCGTTGGTCCAGCCGCCGATCTGGCTGTCGCGGGTGAACCACTGCTGCTGGGAGTACGGGCCGACGGTGCCGTCGATCTTGCTGTCGGCGATGTAGCCGCCGCTGGCCCAGCCGTACCCGTTCGGGGCGAGGTTGAGCCCGCCGCGGACGTGGATCCGGCGGAACGGCGCGGCCTGGGCGACGGCCCAGCGGTCGGTGCCGTTCACGGGGACGACGGCCAGGTTCTCGGCGGAGCGCCAGAAGTTCTGGGTGGCGTTGCCGCCGAACCAGCCGGCGTCGACGGTGATGTCACCGTTGATCGTGACGTTGTCGGGCGACTGGCCGAGGCCGGCGATCGAGGTGTAGAAGCCGATCTGGGCGTTGAGGCCGCTGTAGGTGCCCGGCTTGAACAGCAGCTCGTACCGCTGGCTGCCGAACTGGTTCGACTCCTGCTGGTGGAAGATCGTGTCGAGCGTGCTCTGGATGCTCGCGCTCGACATCGACGGGTCGAAGACCTTCACGTTCGACCCGAGGTCGCCGCCGCCGGGGAGGGTCCCCCCGCCGGTGTCGGTCACGACGTTGACCCCGAACTCCCAGAGCGAGTAGCCGTACTGGGTGGCGCGGGTCAGGCCGTACATGCGGACGTAGCGGCCGGTCGCCGTCAGGTCCAGCGACTGCGTCCCGGCGACGCCGGTGAGCGTCGCGGTCGCGTCCGACCAGGACGAGCCGTCGGGCGAGACCTGGATCTTGAACGTCTGCGCGCGGGCGGTCTCCCAGTTCAGGACCACCTTGCAGATCTGCTGGGAGCTGCCGAGGTCGACCTGCACCCACTGGGGGTCGCTGAACGCGCTCGACCACCGGGTCGAGGTGCTGCCGTCGAACGCGGCCGAGGCCGGGGTGCCGCCGTTCTCGGTCGAGGACGCCGAGGAGGGACGGCCCTGCGCGACGTTCGTCGTGCCGCACGTCGCGGCGGACGCGCTGTAGGCGGATCCGGACACGCCGGCGACGGCCACGAACGTGGAGGCCGCGGCGAGGCCGGTGACGATCAGGCCCAGGCGTTTGCGCCGTGGGCGTGGAGAGTGACGCATGACTCCTCCTGAGTACGGAGCCCGTCGTGGGGGGTGACGGTGGGCTGGAAGAGGCCCAGCGGGAAGAGAGTGCGTCTGGCTCAAGGCTTATGTCAATACTTGTTTCACAATTAGAAATATGCGGCGACACACGCGACATCCCCGTCCGGCACGGGGATCCCGCCTCCGGCAGGGGTCGTCGTCGGTGTGAGCTGGGCCGTCCCGTCCGCCCGGCCTGACACGGGAGCGCGCCGGGGAAGTCAACCCGCCGTCACGCGCGCCGGCCCGCCCTGAGACGGCCGGCGCGCGGAGGCGGCGTCAGCCGGCCGCGGTGATGCGGGCGACCTGGGGGGCGTTGAGGAACTCCTCCAGGACCAGCGTGGCCGCGCCCAGCGCGACGACGTCCGGCCCGAGGCGGCCCAGCACGATCGAGGTCGCGGCGTACGGCTCGGCCAGCGCGTTCTCCGCGGTGGCCCGGCGGATGTCGAGCAGCAGGGTCTGGCCGAGCATCGTGCCGACCCAGCCGCCGATCACGATGCGCTGCGGGTTGAGCAGGTTCACCAGGGTGGCCAGGCCGACGCCCAGGTAGACGACGGTCTCGTCGATCACGGGGGAACGCTCCGCGAGCAGGCGGCCCAGCTCCTCCTGCCAGTCCGACTGGATCGGCGCCCCGGCCCGCTCCAGGATGGCCTCGGCCCCGATGTACGCCTCCAGGCAGCCACGGGCACCGCAGCGGCAGGGCCGCCCACCGGCCACGACGGTCGTGTGGCCCCACTCGCCGGCGCTGCTGCTCGTCCCGCGGAACGCGGTGCCGTCGGCCACGATCGTGGCCCCCACGCCCGTGCCGAGCAGCACGATCACCGCGTCGGAGGCGCCCCGGCCCGACCCGAACCACAGCTCGGCCTGGCCCATCGCCTTGGCGCCGTTGTCCACGAACAGCGGCAGCGAGGTGCCCTCGCGCAGGAGCGCTCCAAGGGGCACGCCGTCCCAGCCGAACGTCTTGGCGTGGATGAGGCCGTCCGGACCGGGCTCGACGATCCCGGGGACGCCCACCCCCACGCCGAGCACCTGCTCGGGGGCGACGCCGGCGTCGGAGAGCACGACGTCGATCCCGGCGAGCACGTGCCGGGCGACCAGCTCGGGGTCGTGGCGGACGGGGCGCAGCGCGTAGTCGACCTTGGCCAGCTCGGTCATCCCCAGGTCGAACAGCCCCACGCGGACGTGCGTCTCGGCCACGTCGACGCCGATCGCGAAGCCGTACTCGGGGTTGACCCGCAGCAGCACGCGCGGGCGGCCGCCGTCGGACTCGACCTGGCCGGCCTCGACGACGATGCCGTCGCCCAGCAGGTCGCCGGTCATCGTGCTGACCGTGGCCGCGCTCAGCCCGGTGAGGCGGGTCAGGTCGTTGCGGCTGGCGGGCCCCGAGAAGTAGAGCTCGCGCAGCAGCATGGCCCTGTTGCCCCTCCGGACGTCGCGTACCGTCCTGCGTTCGGGCCTCGCCATGACCTACCTCCCCGTGTGTCGACGGCCGCGTTAGTTCAGGGCCGGAAACAAGTTCCTGATCGGGCCGTCCCCCACTTGAGAGAGTGCCACACCCGGGTTACCGATGCGTTTCACATCCCACTGCACTTTTTTCGACTCTTGGATTATTGTCGTCTCGCACTGCGTCCGGGGCCCCCGAGCGGCGGGAGAGCGACCGCATGGACAGGCCGGGGGCGACCCCGCCGCACGACCGGGACGGCATGCGCGCCCTGGTCCGCGCGCTGGTCGACCCGCTGGCCCCCCACGTGCGGGCCGGCGGCGCCCGCCCCCGGATCGGCGGCAACGCCGCCCACTACGGGGACGCGGCGGCCGCGCTGGAGACGTTCGCCCGCCCGCTGTGGGGGCTCGCGCCGCTCGCCGCCGGGGGCGGGGCGTTCGAGCACTGGGAGGTGTGGCGCCGCGGCCTGGCCGCCGGGACGGACCCGGACCACGACGGCCACTGGGGTCCCGTCACGGACGTGGACCAGCGCCTGGTGGAGTCGGCCGCGATCGGGCTGGCCCTCGCCGTCGCCCCCGAGCACGTGTGGGACCCGCTCACCGGCCGCGAGCGGGACGCGGTCGCCGCGTGGCTGCGGACCGCCCTCGACGCGGAGCCGGTGGACAACAACTGGCAGTTCTTCCCGGTCATGGTCTCGCTCGGCCTGGGCCGGGTCGGCGTGGCCCACGACCGCGTCCCGATCGAGGCCAGGCTCGACCGGCTGGAGTCGTTCTCCCTCGGGCGCGGCTGGTACGGCGACGGCCCGGACGCCCAGCGGGACTACTACGTCCCGTTCGCGATGCACTACTACGGCCTCATCCACGCGGCCCTCGGCCCCGGCGGCGCCCGGGCCGAGCGCCTGCGGGAACGGGCGGCGGCCTTCGCGCTCGACTTCCGGCACTGGTTCGCCGCCGACGGCGCGGCCGTGCCGTTCGGGCGGAGCATGACGTACCGCTTCGCGCAGGGGGCGTTCTGGGGCGCGCTCGCCTTCGCCGGCGTCGAGGCGCTGCCGTGGGGGGTGGTCAAGGGCCACCTGATGCGCCATCTCCGGTGGTGGCTGCGGCGGCCGATCACCGGTCCGTCCGGGCTCCTCACGATCGGGTACGGCTACGAGCAGCCGCTGCTCGCGGAGCAGTACAACGCGCCCGGGTCGCCGTACTGGGCGCTCAAGTCGTTCCTGCCGCTGGCGCTGCCGCCCGGCCATCCGTTCTGGACCGCCCCCGAGCGGGAGGCGCCCCCACTCGGCGAGGTCTCCACGCAGCCCGAGGCCGGGGTCGCGCTCATGCGCTGCGAGGAGGGCCGGCACGTCGTCATGCTCAGCGCCGGGCAGCACCACACGTGGGTACGGCACGGCGCGGCCAAGTACGCCAAGTTCGCGTACTCGACGGCGTTCGGGTTCAGCGTGCCGAGCGGCTCGTGGGGCCTGGAGCAGGCGGCGGCGGACGGGACGCTCGCGCTGAGCGAGGACGGCGTCCACTGGCTGCCGTGCGAGGTGCCGGCCGACGCCGGCGCGCGGGACGGCCTGCTGCGGTGCCGCTGGACCCCCTGGCCGGACGTCGAGGTCGAGACGTGGCTCCTCGCCCTCCCGCCGTGGCACGTCCGGGTGCACCGGCTCGTCACCGGGCGGAGCCTCCGCTCCGCCGAGGGCGGTTTCGCGGTGGACCGCGACGCGCCCTTCCTCGGGGCCGAAGCCGGTGCGGGATGCGCCCGCGTCGCGGCGCCCGCGGGCGCCGTCCTGGTCGAGGACCTGACCGGCGCGAGGAACGGGCGGCTCGTCGAGGCCCTGCCCGGCACCAACGTCGTCGCGCCGCGCACGGTGATCCCCACCCTCGAGGGCGCGCATCCGCCGGGCGAGCACCTGCTGGCCTGCGCCGTCCTCGGGCTCGCCGACCCCACGGGGGCCGACCCCTGGCCCGCCCCTCCCTCGTGGGAGTCCGTACGGGAGACTCTGACCGGTCATCCGGCCGCGGCCCGCCTGCTCGCGGTCCTCGACGAGGCGAGGCGGGAGACGCCCGCGGCGCCCGGACCGGCGGTCTAGCGGCGGGCGGCCGCGATCTCCTCGACCAGGACCTCGACGAGGCGGGCGGCGGGCAACTCCCGGCCGCGCCGGTACCCGTCGCCGGCCCACAGCGCCATGGCCTCCGGGTCGCCCTGGGCGGCCGCCGCGCGGCGCAGCCCCTTCGTCAGGTGGTGGACCTGCGGATAGCACCGGGGCGCCCCGGCCTCGTGCTCGGCCATGAACCGGTTGGCCAGGCCCCGGGCCGTACGGCCGGAGAAGGCCGTGGTGAAGGCGGTCCCGGTGAAGTGCGGGTCGGCGAGGGCGGCCTTGTGCACCGGGTGCGCCCCGCTCTCGGGCGTGCGGAGGAAGGCCGTGCCGAGCTGCCCGGCGACCGCGCCCGCGTCGAGGACGGCCGCGATGTCCGCGCCGTCCATGAGCCCGCCGGCCGCGACGAGGGGGACGTCCACGACCCGCCGCACCTGCGCGACGAGGTCGGTCAGGGCGGCGGGCGGCGCCCAGGAGGGCGGGGGCGGGAGGAAGGCCGTCTGGTGGCCGCCGGCGCCCGGGCCCTGGACGCAGATCACGTCCGCGCCCGCCTCGGCGGCGGCCTCGGCCTCCCAGGGCGTGTTCACCATGACCAAGACCACGCTGCCCACCTCGCGCAGGCGGGCCGCGACCTCGGGAGGCGGGCAGCCGAAGGTGAATCCGGCGACCGGCACGCGCTCCGCGACCAGCAGCTCGACCTTGGCGTCCCACGCGTCGTCGTCCCACGCCGGGGACTCCGGGAGGGTCAGGCCGTAACGCTCGGCCTCCCCGGAGAGCTCCTTGCGGTAAAGCGCGACCGCCGCGTCATCGGCGGTCTCGGGGCCCGGGACGAAGACGCTGACGCCGAACGGCCGGTCCGTCCGCTCGCGCACCGCGGCGATCTCGTCCCGAACGTCGGCCGCCGTACGGTAGCCGGCGGCCAGGAACCCGAGGCCCCCCGCGGAGGACACGGCCGCGGCCAGGGCGGGGGTCGACCCGCCCCCGGCCATCGGCGCCTGGATGATCGGGTGCTCGACCCCGAGTGGTGCGACTGACATGGGACTCCCTCACTGTCCGTCCGCCTCGTACCAGCGTAGGACGCGGTCCACGAGGATCCCGGCGGCCCCCGTGTACGCGGCGGGGTCGAACAGACCGGCCAGTTCAGCGGGGGTGAGGCAGACCGACGCCTCGGGCTTCTCCGCCAGGACCTCGGCCACCGGCCGCCCCGTCGCGGCGGCGGCCGCCGACGCCCGCGCGAGCAGGCGCTTGGCGGCGACCTTGCCGAGCGCGGGCGCCAGCACGGCGGCCGCCCTCTCGGTGACCATGAGGCTGCCGGTCAGTTCGAGGTTGGCCCGCATGCGCTCGGGGAAGGCGGTGAGCCCCTCGGTCAGCTCGGCCGTCACGGCCGCGGCGCCGCCGACTAGGCGCAGGCACTCGCGCAGCGGCTGCCACTCGGCGTGCCAGGCGCCCGCGGGCCGCTCGTCCTCGGCCGCCATGCACTGGTGGAGCGTCGCGGCGAGCATCGGGACCTGCAGCGCCGCCGAGCGGACCAGCGTGGCGAGGACCGGGTTGCGTTTGTGCGGCATGGCCGACGAGACGCCCCGGCCGGGAGCCGCGGGCTCGGCCACCTCCGCCACCTCGGTCCGCGACAGCGACTGCACGTCCACCGCGATCTTCCCGAGGACCCCCGAGGTCACGGTCAGCGCCGCCGCCAGGTCGGCCAGCGGGACGCGCAGCACGTGCCACGGCACCACCGGCTCGGCCAGGCCGACCTCGGCCGCGAAGGCCGCCATCAGCCGTTCCGGGTACGACTCCGGGTCGGGCACCGCCGCGATCCGGGCGTACTCCACGTACCCGGCGAGCGTTCCGGCGGCGCCGCCCAGCTCGGCCGGCAGGCTCAGCCGCACCCGCCGCAGCCGCTCCTCCGCCTCCTGCAGGGCGTGCAGCCAGCCGGCCGCCTTGAGCCCGAACGTCGTGGGGACGGCCTGCTGGGTCAGCGTCCGGCCGGGCATCAGGGTGTCGCGGTGCCGCGCCGCGAGCCGGGCGACCGCGGCCGCCGCCCGGCCGAGGTCGGCCAGGATCAGCCCCACGGCCCGGTGGGCCACCAGCATCGCGGCCGTGTCCATGATGTCCTGGCTGGTGGAGCCGCGGTGGACGTACTCGGCCGCCTCGGCGTCCACCGCCGCGACCGCCGCGGTGAGGTCCTCCACGAGCGCCACCACCGGGTTGGCGGTCTCCCTCGACCGGCGGGCGAGGGAGACCAGGTCCAGGCCGTCCTCGCCGGCCACCTTGCCGATCATGCCGGCCGCCTCCATCGGAACCACGCCGAGCCGGGCCTGGGCCCGGACCAGGGCGGCCTCCGCGTCGAGCAGCGCCCGCAACCAGGCCGCGTCGTCGGTCGCCCGCTCGACGGCGCTCCCCGCGCGCACCGGGGACAGCAGGCCCGCGTCGAGCCCTGCGGTCTCCATCGCCGTCACCTCGCGCTCATGGTCAGGGCGCGGGCGGCGCGCGGGGCGGCCGGGGCGCGGTGGACGGCGGACGGGCGGACGGCGGGGCGGCTGACCTGCTGCGGGCCGGGGCCGTCCAGCAGGGCGAGGACGCTCTGGGCGATCGCGTCGGAGTCGCCGAGGATCACCGAGTTCACACCCGGCCGGACGCCCGCCGCCGTCACCCAGTGCACCGACTCGGTCGGCACCCCGTAGGCGAACCTGCGCGGGTGGGCGCGCCCGGCGGCGTCGACGAGGTGGTATGGCCGCGGGGTGACCGCGAGGCCGCCCGTCTCGTAGCCGCCGCCCCCGCCGATCCGGTACGTGCGGCACTGCCCGGTCGCGAGGAGGTGGCGCAGCAGCGGGTCGGCCGTGCGGCGCAGGTCGATCTCGGGCAGCCGGGCCTCGACCAGCACCCGGCTGCGGACCCGCGACCCCGGCACGGCGGCCGACTCCGCCTCGAAGGCGCCGTCCACGGCGCGCATCCTGACGTCGGGACCGAGCACGGTGAGCACCCCGGCCTCGATCAGCGCGATCATCTGCTCCACGCGGTGGGCCGGCGGGCCGATGGACAGGAACGCGTTAAGCGGCGTGTACCAGCGGTCGAGGTCGTCGCGATGGGACTCCCCGGTCAGGCCGCCGTGGTCGACCACCTGCCGGATCTCGTTGCGCAGGTCGCGCATCACGTCGAGGGCGGCCTTCACCGGCCCGTCGGTGTTGCCCGCCCGCGCCTCCGCCAGGTCGGTGCGCAGGTAGGCCGTGAGCCACCCCCGGAAGTCGGCCGGCCCGGAGAAGGCGATCCCCCGGTACGGCTCGGCGATCCGATCCCAGTCCCAGCGCGCGTCGCGTCCGATGCCGAAGGCGTCCAGCACGGTCGCCTCGCCCGGGTCGCCCCAGGGGAGGGCGAGGTACGCCCGGCGGAACCGGCCGACCGTGCAGGCGCACTCGCGGGTGGCCAGCAGGGTGGCGTAGTAGACGGTCTCGACCTCCTTGGCGATCAGCGGCCACAGGTCGGCGCGGAAGTCGAGCCCGCCCTCGACGGCCGACCGCTTCGCGAGGTCCGCCAGCACGTCGGGGGTGAGCAGCAGCGGAGTGTGCCGGCCCTCGACGCCCTTCTGGTTCTCGCCGCGCGCCTGGTAGGGGATGCCGCGCCGCGACCCGGCGTACAGCATCGGCTCCCGCCCCGACCGCCGGTAGACCAGCCGGCCGTCCCTGCGCTCGAACGTGCCGCCCCGTCCGACGGTCAGCAGAGCCATGTGGTCGAAGAAGTTCAGCCCGAGCCCCCGCAGCAGCACCGCCTCGCCGGGCAGGACGCCGGACAGGTCCACGTCGGCGGGGTTGGCCGGCGGGACGTAGACGAGGCCGTGGGCGCCGGCGAAGGCCGACATCTCACGCTCGGCCGCCGAGGGCTCGACCGGCAGATGGCCCTGCGCCATGACCACCGCGTCGAGCGCGCCGAGCATGGTGCCGTCCTCCAGTCGGACGCGCTGGAGGGCGGTACCTGGCACGTCGTCGAGGGCGACGGCGCGGGTGCCGTGGACCTGGATCGCGACCTGGCCGGGCGCCCCCGCCACGATCCGCTCGAACACCCACTGCAGGTAGCGACCGTAGAAGGCCCTGCTCGGGTACGTGTCGGGACCGAGCGCCCCGGCCTCCGCCACCATCCGCTCGTCGAGGCCCTCGACCCCGCCGAGCAGGACGACGTGCCGCGCCCACTCGTACAGGCTGGGGCCGGTCTCGAGCGGGCCGCGGATGTCCACGCTCGCATCGGTGAAGAGCGTCACCTGCGAGGCGACGGTGTTCATGAGCAGCTGCCCCGGCTGGCCGGTCCGCCACACCTGGCCGGGGCCGGGCGGGAACGGGTCCACCACGTGCACCAGGATCCGGCGGCCCGGCTCGACCCGGCGGGCGCCGGCGCACAGCCGCTCCAGGACCGACATCCCGCGGGGGCCCGCCCCGATCACGCACACCTCGAGCCGCCGGGCCGAGTGAGTGTTCGTCCGCATCGCTACCTCCAGGTCACCGTCGCCGGCCCCTCGCCGGCTGATGAGATCGAGGATGCGGCAGACGTGCGTTGACCAGGTATGTCGGATCTCGCGAAGTAGTGTTAAGCACTGCTTTATGCACGATGTGACGCGCCTGGCGGCGCTGGTGGCGGTGGCGGAGGCCGGATCGATCACCAGGGCGGCGGCCCGGCTGGGATACACGCCGCCCGCGCTCTCCCAGCAGATCGCCAAGCTGGAACGGGAGGCGGGGACGACCCTGGTGATCCGGCACCGGCGCGGCGTCACGCTGACGCCGGCGGGCGCGCTGCTCGTCGGGCACGCGCAGCGGGTCCTCGACGAGCTGGAACGGGCCCGGCACGGCCTGGCCGCGGTCGCCGGGCTGTCGGGCGGCCGCATCACGATCGGGACCTTCACAACGGCCGGCATCCACCTGTTGCCGCCGGTCCTGGCCGCGTTCCGCCGCGCCCACGCGGGGGTGCAGGTGAACATCCGGGAGTACGAGCCGCCGGCCGGGCTGCCCGCGGTCGCGGCCGGCGAGGCCGACCTGGTGCTCACGCACACGTACGAGCACCAGCCCGCCGTGCCGCTCCCGACCGGGATCACGGTCGAGGCGCTGCTGGTGGAGGAGCTGGTGCTGGTGGCGGCCCCCGGCCACGCGCTCACCGACCCGGCCGAGCCGCTGCCGTGGCGGGAGCTGTCGGGGCGGCCCCTCATCAGCGGCTCGCGGGGGCTGGCCAACCGCGAGGCGCTGGAGGCGCTGTTCCGGCGGGAGGGGCTGCCCGCGCCGGTCGTCGCGTACGAGACCGCGAACTACGGGATGTCGTGCGCGCTGGCGGGCGGCGGCATGGGGCTCGCGCTCGTGCCGCGCACGGTGGCGGAGATGTCGGAGAACGCGCTCAGCATCCGGCGCCTCGCGCCGCCCGGGCTGCATCGCACGATCAGCCTCGTCTGGCGCACGGACGACCGTTCGCCGGCGCTGGCCACGGCGCGCGCCCTGTTCAAGAGCACGGGACGCACGCTTCCGCGGCGCGCGCCCGAGGAGCCCGCCCCGTGAACCGCGCGCCGTTCACGCGCGGCTCCACGGGTCCGCGGGAGACGGGTCAGCTGAAGTCGAGGTCGCCGGTGCGGGTGCGCTTCAGCTCGAAGAAGTAGGGGTACTTCGCGAGGGCGCGGGCGCCGTCGAAGATCTGCAGAGCCTCCTCGCCGCGCGGGATGTGCGTCAGCACCGGGCCGAAGAACGCGACGCCGTCGATGTGGATGGTGGGGGTGCCCACCTCCTCGCCGACCGGGTCCATGCCCTCGTGGTGGCTCTTGCGCAGGGCCTCGTCGTACGCGTCGCTCGTGGCGGCCTCCGCCAGCTCGACGGGGAGCCCGACCTCGGCCAGGGCCTCCTTGGCGACGACCGCGAAGTCCTTGTTGCGCTCGTTGTGGATGCGGGTGCCGAGGGCCGTGTACAGGTCGCGCAGCACCTCCTCGCCGTGGTTCTCCGCGGCGGCGATGCACACGCGGACCGGCCCCCATCCCCTGTCGAGCAGGTCGCGGTAGAAGTCCGGCAGGTCCTCCTTGTTCTCGTTCAGGACCGACAGGCTCATCACCCGGAACCGCAGGTCGATGTCGCGCTGCTTCTCCACCTCCAGGATCCAGCGGGAGGTGATCCAGGCGAACGGGCAGATCGGGTCGAAGTAGAAGTCCACCTTGGGGCGCTCGGCCGTGGTGGCCGGCTCGGTAGCCGTCATCGAGGTCTCCTGACTGGAGGGCATCGGGGAGCTGTGGGCCGGATCCCGCGCACGTCCCCCGGCACGCGCGCCTAGCGAACGTACCCGAGGGCCCGTGAGCAGGACCACCGCACTCAACCCCTGCAACCCCCGGTCTCGTCCCCTGATTCCCCATGGGAGGGACCGGGCCGCATGCCGGTCGCCGATGCGCCCTCGTATGGTGGGCGTGACGGACACCACTGGATCTGGGGGCGCGATGGGCACGGCGGCGAGCGGCATCGTCGAGAGGGCGGCCGCACTGCGGAACCTCCATGTCCAGGGCAGCCCGATCGTGCTGCCCAACGCGTGGGACGCGGCGTCCGCCCGTGCGGTCGAGGCCGCCGGGTTCCCCGCGGTCGCCACCGGGAGCGCGGCCGTGGCCGCCGTCCTGGGGTACGGCGACGGGCACGAGGCCCCGGCGGACGAGATGTTCGCGGCCGTCGCCCGGATCACCCGCGTCGTGGGGGTCCCCGTGACCGCCGACATCGAGCGCGGCTACGGCCTCGCCCCGGCCGAGCTCGTCGGGCGGCTGCTGGAGACGGGCGCCGTCGGCTGCAACCTGGAGGACTCCGACCCCGCCACCGGCGCGATGATCGACCCCTCGGAGCAGGCCGACTTCCTGGCCGCGGTGCGCGCCGCCGCCCGCGACGCCGGGGGCGACCTGGTGATCAACGCCCGGGTCGACGTGTTCCTCCAGGGCGAGGGACCGGCGGAGGACCTGCTGGCGGAGGCGGCCGACCGGGGCCGCCGCTACCGGGAGGCCGGCGCCGACTGCGTCTACCCGATCCTGGCGAGCGACCCCAAGGTGATCGGCGCGCTCGTGCGGGAGATCGGGCCCGTCAACGTCTTGTTCCGGCCGGGCGTGCCGAGCATCGCCGAGCTGGCCGCCCTGGGCGTGGCCCGGATCAGCTTCGGCGCGGGCCTGCACCAGGCCGCCCAGGAGCTCACCGGCCGCATGCTCGACGCGGTCGCCCGCGGCGACAGTCCGTTCGCCGCGCCCGGGGCCTGACCGGAGCGGCCGGCGGGCTTGACGCCGGCCCTACGCGCGGCCGCCCTACCATCGGGTCCATGACATGCGTGCTGGTCGTTGAGGACGATCCAGCGATCGGCTCTGAGCTCGCCGAGGCGCTGGCCGGCCACGGCTACGAGGTGGGGCTGGCCACCACGGGCGAGCAGGCCGTCCGCCTGGCCGAGGAGACCCCGCCCGACCTGGTGCTGCTCGACCTCGGGCTGCCCGACGTCGACGGGGTCGCGGTGTGCCGCCGGCTCAGGTCGGCCCTGCCGCACACGGTGATCGTCGTGCTGACGGCGCGCACCCAGGAGTTCGAGGTCGTGGTCGCGCTCGACGCGGGCGCCGACGACTACCTGACCAAGCCGTTCCGGCTGACCGAGCTGCTGGCCAGGCTCCGGGCCCACCTGCGCCGCCGCGTGGTGCCGCAGGAGGAGCGCAGCGTGGCCGTCGGGCGGCTCCGGCTCGACCTGCCCGCGCGGCGGGTGTTCGTCGCCGGGGACGAGCTGCCCCTGCGGCCGAAGGAGTTCGACCTGCTCGCGGCCCTCGTCACCCGCGCCGGACAGGTCGTCACCCGCGAACAGCTCATGGAGGAGGTGTGGGACGTCAACTGGTTCGGCCCCACCAAGACCCTCGACGTGCACGTCTTCGCGCTGCGCCGCAAGCTGACCGAGCACGGCGAGGACCCCCGGCGCATCTCCACCCTGCGCGGCCGCGGCTACCGGTACGAGACCGACCTGTGAGCCCGCTCACCTCGTGGGCAGCAGCAGGCTGAACACCGGCGGCGCGGGACGGCGGAGGATCAGCCGGCCGCCCTCGGCCTCGGCCAGCGACCGGGCCAGCGGCAGGCCGATGCCGTGGCCGTCGTGGGACGGCCCCGCGAACACGTCGCGCCCCTCGGGGATGCCCGGCCCCTGGTCGCTGACCTCGATCGCCACGCCGTCGCCCAGGTCGGAGACCTCCACGGCGACGTCGCCCGCGCCGTGGACGGCCGCGTTGTCCAGCAGCACATGCAGGATCTGCCGTACGGCGGCGGCGGACGCGACCACCTCGGGGACCTCGGCCGGCAGGCTCACGGTGACCCTGCGGTCGTCGTCGGTCAGCGTGCCGCGCCCGTGCGCCGCCGCCTCCTCCACGAGGGCGCGCACGTCGAGCCGCTCCCCGTCGCCGCCGCCCCGCCTGAGCCGGACCAGGTCCTCGATCGTCGTCCTCAGCCGCTCGCCCCGCTCGACGGCCGTGCCGATGGCGGCCCGCAAGTCGGCGTCGGGACGGGCCAGCGCGGACTCCAGGCCGAGCAGCATGCCGGTGAGCGGCGTGCGGAGCTGGTGCGACACGTCGGCGTTGAAGGCCCGCTCCCGGTCGAGCATGTCCCCGAGCCGCCGGGCCGTCGCCTCCAGGGCCACCCCGACCGCATTGGCCTCACGGACGTCTGAGCGCGGGGTGCGGACGGAGAAGTCGCCCGACCCGAGCGCCTCGGCCGACATCGTGAGGTCCTCCAGCGGCGCGGCCAGCCGGGCCGACTGGCGCAGCGCGAAGGCCGCCGCCAGCCCGATCACGGTCACGGCCAGCGCGGCCATCAGGATCCACGCGCGGACCACGCGGGCGCGGACCATCCCGTACGGCAGGGCCACCCGGACCACGCCCGCGAGCTTCTCGTCCGAGGGGATCGGGGCGGCCACGACGAGGTAGCCGTGCTCGATGTCCTCGTGCACCTGGCCGTCCAGGGCGTCGGTGGCCGCGTCGGAGCGGGCCGGCCCCTGCCCGGCGATCCGCTGCCCGCCCCCGCCGTAGAAGCCGACCGCCAGCCGCGACGGCAGCCCCCGGGGCAGCGTCACGGAGGGGACCCGGCCGCTCAGCACGTCGTCGGGCACGACGGCGGCGATCCACGAGGCGTCCCGGCCCAGGGCCGCCGCGCTGTCGTCGTGGTAGAGCCGCTCCATCGCGACGCCGAGCGGGATCGCGAACAGCGTGACGGCCAGGGTGGCCACGCCCACCATGGCCCCGAGGACCCGGCGGCGCAGCGGCCTGCCGTCCGGCCGCCCGGCGGGAGCCGCGGGCGCCTTCCTTCGCGGTGTCACCAGGTCAGACTGCCAGACCCCGGGGGGTCCCCGTCGCGGCTCGGCCCACCCGCGCCCGATGTCCCGATAGCGCCATATCGAAGACGAGGGATGCGGGTGCCGGGCCACGGCGAGCGCGGCTCTCACCGGAAGTCGGGGGCGCGCCGGCCTTACGCTCCGTACCCTCGACCGCATGGTGCGGGGGGTCTTCGAGTCGGCGCGTGTCCGGGTCTCCGCGTCGTCCCGTTCGCCGGCCGCCTCCCGAGGGCCGCGCCTCGCGCTCGCCGCGGTGGCGGCGGCCTACACCGCGGTCCTGCTGACGGTGACGCTGCGGATCGGGCTCGGCTGGGACGAGAGCGTCTACGCGAGCCAGGTCGCCCGCGGCGTGCCGGCGGCCGTCTTCAGCGCGCCGCGCGCACGCGGGGTCCCGCTGCTGCTCGCGCCGGTGGCCCTGCTCACCCCGTCGGTCACCGCGATCCGCGTCTACCTGAGCCTGCTGTCGGGTCTGGCGCTGTACGCGTCGCACCTCCCCTGGCTCCGGCTGCGCGGCGGCCCGGCGGTCCCGCTGGCCGCGGCGCTGTTCGGCGGCCTGTGGCTGTCGCTCTTCTACGGCAACGAGGCGATGCCCAACCCCTGGGTCGCGTACGGCGCGGTCGCCGGGACCGGCCTGTTCCGCCTCGCCTGGAGGGGCCGTGACGAGCCCGGCCGGGGCAGGGGCGCCCTCGCCGGCACGGCGCTGGCGTTCGCGGGGGCGGCGCTGGTGCGGCCCACGGACGCCACCTGGCTCGCCCTGCCGCTCCTCGCATACGGCCTGGCCCGCGGGCGCCCCGCGCCCGCCCTCGCGGTGGCCGCAGGCACGGCGGCCGGCTGGGCCGAGTGGTGCGCGGAGGCCGTCCTCCACTACGGCGGCCCGCTGACGCGGCTGCGCGCCGCCGGCGCAGAGAACGACACGGGCCTGCACCTCACGATCCTCGACCATCTGCGCGCGCTCGACGGGCCGCTGCTGTGCCGGTACGGAACGCCCTGCGGCGGCTACCCGCTGCGGCACGTCGCCTGGCTGGCGGCGCTGATCCTGCTGGCCGCGCTCGGCCTGTGGGCGGCCCGCGGCCGCGCCGCCGTCACGGGTCCACACCCCACCGGCCCACACCCCACGGCCACCGCCCCGCGGGTCACGGCCACCGCGGCCGCCTCGCCCCCCGCCGCCCCGCGCGCCGCCGGCGGGAGTCTGGGGGTCG
>NZ_KI866523.1:268707-321549 GCF_000511135.2 Microbispora sp. ATCC PTA-5024
GTCTGGGGGTCGCGGCGGGCTCCGGGGTGTGCCTGGCCGCCTCCTACGTGTTCACCGTCGGCTACGCCGCGCCCCGCTTCCTCATGCCGGCCTACGCCCTGCTGGCGCTGCCGGCCGCCGAGGGCCTGGCCCGGCTCGCCCGCCCCCGCCTCGTACGGCCGCTGGTGGCCGCCGCCCTCACCGCGTACTTCGTCCTCCAGGCGGGGACGCTGGCCTCCTGGGTCGAGTACCAGCGGGCCAACCGCGACCGCGACCTGGCGACGGCCGCCGGGCTGCGCACGCTCGGCCTGCGGGCGCCGTGCCTCGTCTACGGGCACCACGCCGTCCAGGTCGGCTACCTCGACCGGTGCTCGTCCGTCGGGGTCTTCTCCCGGTACGGCGGGGCGAGGCCTCCCGCGAGCATCAGGACCGCCCTCTCCCGGCACGCCTGGGTGTCCGTGATCACCTATCACCGCCGTCCCCCGGCCGCCTACCTCGCCTCGTGGACGCGGGTGCCGCTCCGGGTGAGCGCGGTCACCACCTGGTACGCGTACCTCCCGCCGGAACAATGAGTCCCGCCCTGTCGATCCGGCGGCCCTCCGTTCGACTAGGAGCGAGACACCGGCGAGGGCCGCCGGCGCGACCACGAGAAGGTGGTGGAGGATGCGATACATGTTCCTGCTCTACGGGCCGGACCGCCCGCTGCCGGAGCCGGGCACGCGGGAGCACCTGGAGATGTACGGCGCCTACCACGCGGCCACGTCCGCGATGGCGGAGGCGGGCGTGCTGGTCGACTGCGCGCCGCTGCGGCCGGTGACCTCGGCCACCACGGTCCGCGTGCGCGACGGGGAGACCCTGCTGACGGACGGCCCGGCGGCCGAGATCAAGGAGCAGCTCGGCGGCTACACGATCGTGGAGTGCGCCGGCCTCGACGAGGCCCTGAAGTGGGCCGCCACGATGCCCGCCGCCCTGGAGGGGTCGGTGGAGGTGCGGCCGATCGTCGATGTGGAGGCACCGAGCTGAACGGCGAGCTGGGCGAGGTCTTCCGCGCGCACTGGTGGCCCGCGGTGGCGACCGTCACCCGACTCGTCGGCGATCTCCAGGTGGCCGAGGACGCCGTGCAGGACGCCTGCCTGACCGCGCTCGCGCGGTGGCCATCGGGCGGCGTCCCGGCCAACCCGCGCGCCTGGCTGGTGGGCGTGGCCCGGCACAAGGCCCTCGACCGGATCCGGCGTGAGAGCGGGCGGCCGGAGAAGGAGGCGGCCGCGGCGCGGGAGCTGCGCGGGCGGGAGCCGGAGGCGGAGTGGCGCGCCATGCCGGACGACGAGCTCGGGCTCGTCTTCCTGTGCTGCCACCCCGCCCTCGACCCCTCCGTCCGGGTGCCGCTGACCCTGCGCTCGGTGTGCGGGCTGACCACGGCGGAGATCGCCGCCGCCTTCCTCGTCCCGGAGCCCACGATGGCCCAGCGGCTCGTCCGGGCGAAGCGGAAGATCCGCGACGCGGCCATCCTGTTCCGGGTCCCCGCGTCGGAGGAGCTCCCCGCCCGCCTCGACGCCGTGCTGCGCGTCGTCTACCTGGTCTTCACCGAGGGCCACCGCGCGACGAGCGGGCACGCGCTGGTGCGGGGGGAGCTGTGCGAGTCGGCCGTCCGGCTGGCCCGCGCGCTCGCGCGGCTGCTGCCGGACGAGCCCGAGGTGCTCGGCCTGCTCGCCCTGCTCCTGCTGACCGACGCCCGGCGGGCGGCCCGCGCCGACGCCCGGGGCGAACTGGTGCTCCTCGAGGACCAGGACCGGAGCCTGTGGAACCAGGCCATGATCGCGGAGGGCGAGGCCCTGGTCGAGCGGGCCCTGCGCATGGGCCGCCCCGGGCCGTACCAGCTGCACGCCGCCATCGCCGCCTGTCACTCGGGCGCGACCTCGGCGGAGGCGACCGACTGGCGGGAGATCGCCCTCCTGTACGGCGAGCTGCTCCGGCACGAGCCGACCCCGGTGGTCGAGGCGAACCGGGCGGTGGCGGTCGCGATGGCCGAGGGCCCGGCCGCCGGGCTGGCCCTGCTGGACGCGGTGGCCGCCCACCCGCGGATCAGCCGGTGGCCGCAGGTGCACATCGCGCGGGCGGAGCTGCTGCGCCGCCTCGGCAGGACCGCCGACGCGCTGCCGGCCTACCGCGAGGCCCTGCGGCTCGACCCGCCGCCCGTCGAGCGGGCCTTCGTGACCCGCCGCATCGCCGAGCTGACCTCGGACCGATCCACCGAGTCACCCGGCACGTAGTTCTACAGGTTCAGCTGTGCAGTTTGAGTTGCACAGTTCAGACTGTCGACTTAGGGTGACAGGGCCGGTGAAAGGCGACGCCCCGAGCCGACACCACCCACACCCGAGAGGACATCCCATGCCCGTCACGACCCTGGATCCGACGACCGCGCTGGTCGTCGTCGACCTGCAGAACGGCGTCATGGCCATCCCCGGCGCACCCCACACCACCGCGGAGGTGCTCGCCCGCACCGTCGAGCTGGCCGAGGCGTTCCGCGCCCACGGCCTGCCGGTCGTGCTCGTGCGCGTCACCGGCGCGCCGGACGGCTCCGACGCGACGCCCGGCCGCACCGACCGCGGCCGTCCCCAGCGGATCTCGGCCACCGGCTGGGACGAGATCGTCGAGGACCTCGCCGGTCACGCCGGCGACATCCTGGTCACCAAGCGCAACTGGTCCGCGTTCTACGGCACCGACCTCGACCTGCACCTGCGCCGCCGGGGCGTGACGCAGATCGTGCTGACGGGCGTCGCCACCAGCATCGGCGTGGAGTCGACGGCGCGCGCCGCGCACGAGCACGGCTACCACGTCACGATCGCCACCGACGCGGTGACCGACGCCGACGCCGAGGCCCACCGCAACAGCCTGGAGAAGATCTTCCCGCGGCTGGCCGAGACCGGCACCGCCGGCGAGATCCTCCGGCTGCTCGGCACGACGCACGGCTGACCGGAGCGGCGCGTCCTCAGCCCGGGTCGCCGTACGACCAGCCGGACCAGCGGGTGACCCGGACGAGGACGGCGGGCCCCGCCGGGGGGCGGTCGCGGTACTGGGGGTACTTCTCCACCAGTCCCGCGACGGCCCGCTCCCGCTCCGCACCCGTGCCCGCGATCCGCGCCAGCCCGTCGGCGCGGGCCCACCAGAGCCGCTCCCAGTCGTCCTCGTAATGGTCGGCCAGCAGGCAGACGGCGGGGTTGTCCGCGATGTCGCGAAGGCGCCGCAGGTCGGCCGACGACTTCGGCTTGTGGTCCACGGCGGTCGCCACCGTCCCCGCGTCCCCGTCGTCCAGCAGCGCGAACGTCACCGGGACCAGGCGCGGCACGCCCTCGTGGCCGGCGGTCGCGAGCCTGGCCACCCGGGCCGCGGCGAACAGGCCGCGGGCGCGCTCGGGCGGCAACCTCACCGGCCCAGCCTATGCACAATGAGGGGATGAGCGACTGGCGGGACACCCGCACGCGGCTGCGCGCGTTCGCCCTCGGCCTCCCCGAGGCCTACGAGGACTTCCCCTGGGGCGACACGGTCATCAAGGTCAACAAGAAGGTGTTCGTGTTCCTCGGAGTGGAGGAGCCCACCGAGAAGTGGTCGCCGTCGTTCGGCGTCAAGCTGCGCGACTCCCACGGCCACGCGCTGAGCGTCCCCGGCGCGGTCCCGAGCGGGTACGGCCTGGGCAGGGCCGGCTGGGTGACGGTCCCCTTCGCCGGCGATTTGCCCGAGCAGGACGTGCTGCACGACTGGGTGGAGGAGAGCTACCGCCTGGTCGCCCCCAAGCGGCTGTCCGCGCGGATCGAGCGCGCTTGATCACTTCCAGGGGACAACTTATGGTGTCCGCCATGGAGCCATCGGACTTACTGGACCGTGCCCGCGCCCACGCCAAGGACCCCGCCGACCCCCTGGAGACCCTGACCGCGGCGATCGCCCTCGGCGCCGAGCTGGGCTCCGGCGCGGACGCCCTGCTCGACCTCGCCGTACGGCAGGCGAGGGACGCCGGGGTGTCCTGGACGGCCATCGGGGAGCGGTTCGGGTTCTCCCGCCGGTCTCCCCGGAGACGCTTCACTCCCGCCTTCGCCCACCGCCACCTGGCGAACCGCCGCCGCAGGCTCGACGCGTCCTGCTCGTTCTGCCGCCGGCCGCCGGGCCCCCGCGTGCGGATGGTGCACGGCGAGGCCGGCCGCATCTGCGAGAAGTGCGTCGCCCTCGCCACCGACATCGTCGCCGGCCTGGCCCGCCGTACCTGAGCAGCCGCAGAGCCACCGCCGCGTCCTCAGCCCGCACTGCCACCGGCCGCCGCCGCCCGCGCGACCGCCGTCCCGCCGGCCGCGGCCCCCCGCGGCCGGCGACGCCGTCAGGTGACGGTCAGCCGCCGGGCGTACCGCTCGTCGCGCCACAGATCCTCGCGGAGGACCTCGGCGAGGGTCGTGGCCGCGTCGTACGCGTCCACGTACCGCAGGTAGAGCGGGGCGAAGCCGAACCGCATGACGTCCGGCTCGCGGAAGTCGCCCACCACGCCGCGGTCGGCGAGCGCGCGGACGACCGGGTAGCCGTCCGGGTGGCGGTAGCTGACCTGGCTGCCGCGCCGCTCAGGGTCGCGGGGCGTCGCGAGGACCAGATCGGTTCCCGCGTCGTCCACCAGCTCGATGAACAGCGAGGTCATGGCCTGGCTCTTGGCCCGCGCCTCGCGCAGGTCCACCCGCTCCCAGATGTCCAGCGACGCGTTGAGCGCGGCGTACGACAACACGGGCGGGCTCCCGGTGGCGAAGCGCCGCACGCCGGGCGCCGGGCGGTAGTCCGGCTCGAACGCGAACGGCGCGGCGTGGCCGTGCCACCCGGAGATCACGTTGCGGACGGCCTCCTGGTGCCGTGGGGCGACGTAGATGTAGGCGGGCGCCCCCGGGCCGCCGTTCAGGTACTTGTAGGTGCAGCCGACCGCGAGGTCCGCCTCCCCCACCTCGACGGGCACGGCGCCCGCGCTGTGGCACAGGTCCCAGATCATGATCGCGCCGGCCTCGTGGACCTGACGGGTCACGGCCGCCATGTCCCTCAGGGCGCCCGTGCGGTAGTCGACCTGCGAGAGCAGCACGAGCGCGACGTCGTCTCCGAGCGCGTCCTCCAGCGCGGCGTCCGAGCCGATGTCGCGGATCTCGTACGACCCGAGCGCCGCGACCGCCCCCTGGACGACATACCTGTCGGTGGGGAAGTTGTCGAGGTCGGAGACGACCACCCGGCGGCCCGGGCGGAGCGGCAGGGCGCCCGTCACCGCCTTGAAGATGTTGACCGAGGTCGAGTCGCCCGCGAGCACCTGGCCGGGTCCGGCGCCGATCAGCGGCGCGATCCGGTCGCCCGTGCTCTCCGGCAGGTCCCACCAGCCGGCGGTGTTCCAGCTCGCCCCCATGTGGACGCCCCACTCGGTCTCGACCGTGCGGGCCACCCGCTCCGGTGTGCGGCGGGGCAGCGCGCCGAGCGAGTTCCCCAGCAGGTAGACGATTCCGGGCGGCAGCGCGAACTCGTCCCGCACGTCCCTGAGGGGGTCCCGGGCGTCGAGGGCCTGGCATTCGGCTCGGGTGATGGCCACGGTCAGTTCCTCCGGTCACCGCGCTTGGTCGTATCTATCGTCATATAGGACCGTATGCGGGTCGAAGGGGGCTCGCGGACGTTCACTTCCACGATCCGGACACTCGGACCCTTACCGCCCGGATAGTTCCCTGCACCCCGGCCAGGCACCTGACTGTGGCCGCCGACGCCGGTCGCCGCGAATCGGCCGGGACAGTCATCGCAGCGCTGATAACACAGCGTTGGCGGACGGCCGAATACCGGCCGGGACCGTTCCACGATTACGGGTGGCTATAACTCGCAGGGATCACCACACCGGCACGATCCGCTCAAAATAAGCACGGGACCAACCTGCGACTCTGTGCGATCGTGGACAAGACGGGGCAAGTTCTCTGTAGACGCCAATCCCCCGTTGGTGACAGAGGGTGATCAAACGTGACGGAGTCCCCGGTGCATCACGAGTCCCCGATCTACCGCCGCATCGCCGACCGGCTGCGCGAGCAGATCATGTCAGGGACCCTCGGTGATGGGGATCGCTTACCGGGCGAGAACGCGCTGATGGCCGAGTACGGCATCGCGAGGGCGACGGCGAGGCAGGCCCTCGCGGTGCTGATCAACGAGGGCCTGGCCGTGCCGCGACGAGGGTCCGGGGTGTACGTCCGCCTGTTCCGGCCCATCCGCAGGCACGGGTCCCGGCGGCTGTCCCGGCAGCAGTGGGGACAGGGGACGGCCATCTGGGACTCCGACGCCCGGGGCCGGGCGTACACGGTGGACGAGATCCAGATCCAGCGCGAGGCGGCCGGCGAGCAGGCGGCGCAGGTGCTGGGCGCGCAGGAGGTGTGGGTGCGCCGCCGCCGCTACTCGGTGGACGGGCGGCCGGTGCAGCTCGCCGTCTCGCACTTCCCGGCCGACCTGGTGGAGGGCACCGCGATCACCCTTCCCGACACCGGTCCCGGCGGCGTGTACGCGCGGCTGGGCGACCTCGGCCACACGCCCGTGCACTTCACCGAGGAGGTGCGGGCGCGGATGCCGCTCCCCGGCGAGGCCGAACTGCTCGGCCTGCCCGCCGGCAACCCGGTGATCGTCATCAGCCGCGTCGCGTACGCCGTGGGGGGCGTCCCGGTGGAGCTGAACGAGATGACGCTCGACGCCGCGTCCTATGTACTCCAGTACGACTTCGAGGCGTAGGTCAAGCGGGTAGGTTGACCTGACCGCCACGATCATTGATTTCTCTAGAGATGTCCCTCACCTTGTGGGTGAGACGTCAAGAACACCCGGGCACGCACGGCGAGGGAAGGTGGACGGAGTGTCCTTTGACCGACACCTTGCTGAGATCGCCCGGGAGTTCCCGGACTGGACCATTTGGCGGAGTGACGCAGGCCGCTGGTGGGCGACGCGGCACCATCCGTTGACGTCCGCGCAGCGGGCGGCCGGGTGCGCGATGACCGTCGACGCCGACGACCCCGAGGGGCTGCGGGGGCAGCTGCGCGACCAACAGGAACGTGCCACTGCCGTCGATCCGTGAGCGCGGAAGCCCCCGACCCTATCGGGGGCGGGGGCTTCCGCTTCCAGTCCGGGCGCGCCTTCTCCGGGCGCGCCTTCTCCGGGCGCTTCAGGGCCGCGCGATCACTTGCTGTTCAGGGGCTCCTGCCGGCCCGGCCCGCGCCGCACCCGGCCGAGGTCGACGTCGGTGTCCTCGGCAGGCTCGAACGGACCGCGCGCCGGCCGGTCGCCCCCGATGATCCGCACGCCCTCGTCCCCAGGGAAGTCGCCGGGGACGTCGTCCGCGGACTCGGCAGGAACGCCGCCGCCGAGAGCACCGGGAAGGCCGTCCTCGATGTCGCCGGGCTGCTCGGCGTCCCCGGTTGCGTCGCGCTCTGAGTGCTCGGGGTGCCCGGAAATCCCGGAGTGCTCCGAGGGCTCAGGGGTCTCGGCCCGGTCCTCCCGGGACGCCTCGGCGGGGGCCGCCTGCTCGCCGTGCCCGTCCTGCCCGGCCGGCGCCTGCGGCCGTACGGCGGGGGTCTCCTGGACGGGCTCCTGCTGGGCCGCGGGCGGGAACTGCGGCGCCGGCGGCAGCACGGCGGCCTCGTCGATGAGCGGCCCGGCGGCCGCCTCCCGGTTCAGCAGGTCGCCCAGCACGGAGCCGATCTCGCCCAGCCGGCGCATGACCTCCGCGTGGGTGTCGGTCAGGTAGGCGACGCGGCGGCCGGTGTGCTCGTCGAGCGCGTTCACCCGCTGCTGGGCCGCCGACATGATGGACTCGGCGTGGCTGCGGGCCTCGGTGACCAGGCGCTCCGACTCCTGCTGGGCCTCGGTGAGCCGACGCTCCGCCTCGGCGCGCGCGGCGCGCAGCGTCTCCTCGGCCTCCGCGCGCGCCGACCCCAGCGTCTCCTCGGCTTCGGAGCCCGCCTGGGACAGCAGCCGCTCGGCCGAGGCGGTGGCGTCGGCGACCCGGCGCTCGGCCTCCTCCTGCGCGGCCGTCCTGATCGCGTCGGCCTGCTCGCGGGCCGACATCACGAGCCGCTCCGCCTCGGCGGACGCGTTCTCCCGCAGCCGGGTCGCCTCGGTCTCGGACGCCTCCTTGTTGGCCGCCGCCTCCTCGTGGGCCAGCTTGAGGATCTGGCTCAGCCGCTCGCCCAGCTCGTCCGGGTTCTGCGGCGACTCGGCCATCTTGCGCCGCGCCTCGGCCAGCTCGATGCGGCTCTGCTCCGCCTGGTCGATCGTGCGCGCGAGCCGTTCCTCCAGGTCTCGGATCTGGTTACGAGTCCTGATCATGTAGTCGTGCACCTGCCGGCGGCTGTAGCCGCGCATCACGACTTCGAAGGAGTCGTCACTCATGAGGTCGGGGAAGTTATCGGTCTGGTTCGTCATGGAAAGCCCTGGGGGTCGGAGATCAACGACGGTAACGCACGTCAGGACACGACTTTCCTGCTATCCGGTGGACATCGCAACCCGAACGCCCTGGCTCCCATGGAAAATGCAGGACACCGGCACCGCTCCCCGAAAGGCCCGCGTGGGATCATGACGACATGTCGTACATAGCTGCCCTGGACGGCGACGCCGTGCCCGACATCCACCCCGAGGCCTGGGTGGCGCCCGGCGCGGTCGTCGTCGGACGGGTCCGGCTCGGCAGCGGCGCCAACGTCTGGTACGGCTCCGTGCTGCGCGGCGACGACGAGCGGATCGAGGTCGGCGCCGACTGCAACATCCAGGACCTGTGCTGCCTGCACGCCGACCCCGGGGAGCCGGCCGTCCTGGAGGACCGGGTGAGCCTGGGGCACCGGGCCGTGGTCCACGGCGCCCGCGTGGAGACCGGGGCGCTCGTCGGCATCGGCGCGATCGTGCTGGGCGGCGCGGTGATCGGATCAGGGACGCTGGTGGCCGCCGGCGCGGTCGTGCCGCCGGGAGCGACGATCCCGGCCGGGGTGCTGGTCGCGGGCGTTCCCGGCCGGATCGTCCGTGAGCTCACCGACGCCGACCGGGCCTCCTTCGCCGCGACTCCTGAGCGATATCGCGCCAAGGCCCGTCGCCACTCGGGGGCGTCCGCGGCGTCGTGACCGCGGCGAAGGTGCCGGTCAGCGCCCGGTGGTCGGACAGCTCGGGACGGGTGTCGATCACCGCGGCCCGCAGCGGGCGGTAGTCCGCCTCGGTGCCGAAGATGTAGTCGATCTTCCGGCCTCCCCGTGTGGTGGCCTCCCCTCCCCGGACCGGGACGCCGCAGGAGGCCGCGTCCACCTCGGCGTACGGACCGTCGCCGACCCCCATGCCGTACAGGGAGCTGAGCTGCGGGTCCTTCGGCATCCGGTTGAAGTCGCCGGTGAGGATGACCGGATCGCCCCCGGCGTACGAGGTGACGAGCCGCAGCACCTGCCTCGGGGTCTCCGTGTCGGACAGGTGGGTGACGCAGCTCACCGCGCGGCCGGGGCCGACCGGGCCGCGGGCGCACAGCAGGCCGCGCGGGTGGACGACCTCGCCCGCCCGGGGCGCGTGGTCCACGCGCAGGCGGCGGCGCAGCGGCGGCCCCTCGGTCCCGTCCCTCAGCGCGAGGGCGACGCCGAACGTCAGGCCGTCGGGCGGCGTCGTCTCGTCGGTCAGGTCACCCCACAGCCGGCGGCAGCCGTCCGAACGCCCGGGGCCGCACCCCCGGGCGTAGCCGTACCAGACGATCCGGTAGCCGGGCAGCGCCCGCTTCAGGAGGCTCACCTGGGCGTAGCACATCTCCGTGAACGAGGCCACGTCCACCTTCCTGCTTCTGATCAGGTCGGCGACCTGCCGCGCCCAGGTCTTCCTCCGCGCGTACGTCAGGTCGGCCACGCAGGTGCCGGCCTTGTTGCCCGACGCGCAGACGTTGTAGGTCAGCACGTTCACCATGCCGTTCACGAAGGCGGCCCCCTGGGCCGCCGCGGCGGGATGCGCCCGGCCGATCACCAGAGCGGCCAGGACCACCCCCCAGACCACCAGTCCTGTCGCGTCGCCGCGACGTCCCCCTGCCATTCGCACGCGCCACTACCTCCCGTCAGCCGGGAGCCCCAACGGGCGTCCGTGATCAGGAGGGCCTGACGACAAATCCCCCCATAGAGGGAGAAGGTATCCAGATGCGGATCAACCCACCCACGCACCAGTGGTGAAATTTCCTACATTGATTGCCATGACCGGCGCCGCGACGGCCAGGTAGGCCATGAAGACCCAGGGCCTCCGAACGGCCGTGACGCCGACCGACAGGTACAGCGGCCACCACAGCAGCGACGCCCTGCCGACCGACATGTAGAACGACGACATGGCGAGCAGCGCCACGGCCTGCGGCGCGAGATAGGCGAAGTCGGCCCAGCGGCGCCGGACGACCTGCCAGACGATGAGCGCCACGAGCACGCCCGCCGCGATCATCTCCTCGCGGTACGACGTCTGCAGGACGGGCTCGTTCAGCGACCGGTCCCATGTGTTGAGGAAGACGGTCCACGGCTTCTCGGGGAACCGGCCCCAGTAATCCGCCTCCGCCTGCTTCCACGCCATCGGCATGCCGGTCCGGTGCCAGAGGTAGAGCATGTACGCGAGGACGGGCAGGCCGGGGACGAGCAGCCACGGCGCCTTGCGCCATCCTGTGGACCGCAGCCCGTTGTCCGACACGAGGAAGGCCACGGCGAGCCCGGCGGCCAGGAACAGCCCGGAGATCCGCACCGACGACGCGAACGCGGCGCAGACGGCGGCCGCCTCCCAGCGCCCCCTGCGCGCGAGCAGCCACGCCGGGACGGCCAGCGCGAGGAACGGCGCCTCCGAGTAGCCGGCCAGCATGAACACCGCGAACGGGCTGAGGAAGAACGCCAGCACCGTCCACGTGCCGCTGCCCTCGCGGTAGGACTCGCCGAGCCGCGACAGCGCCACCGCGACGACCGCGCTCCCGACCAGCGTCACCAGCACGATGGCCAGGCTCCAGTCGGACACCACGACGTGGAGGACGCGCAGGAACAGCGGCAGCCCGGGGAAGAACGCGGTCAGCTTCGGCGCGTCCGGCATGCCCGGCGAGCCGTCGTAGCCGTACTGGGCGATGGTGATGAAGTTGTCGCTGTCCCACGGCGTCAGGCGGTCGAGCATCGGCGCGTCGGTGCGCCCCGGCGCGGCCAGCACCATGTAGATGTACGTCGCGACGTGCCAGAAGAACCAGATCAGCAGGGCCATGCTGTCGGCGGGGCGCAGGTGCCACCAGCGTGGCGCGTCCGCCTCCTGCCCCGGCGCCCCCGAGGCCTGCGCCGCCTCCTGCGCCGACGTCTGCGCCGCCTCCGCGGCCGCGGCGTCGCCGGTCGTCTCCTCCGCGGTGGTCCCGCCGCTCGCGGCCTGCTGGGTCTCGGTCACGAGCACCTATGGAATACGTCCTGAGAGGCCATGCCAAGAGGCAAATATGGGGGTTCGCGGGCCGTCCAGGGAAATCTCGCCGTTTCTCCAGGTCAGCCGCCCCAAATCGGACGTTTCCACCGGGTGAAACTTTCACGACGGTCCGTGGGTCCGGCCCTCCCGTCTCCTGTCGGACGGCCGAACTACCATTGCCGGGTGCACCGGGAACTGCACTGGGACGGGTTCACGGCGATGGAGCGCGACGTCCGCGCCCTGGTCGCCGATCCGCGCTGGACGCTGCTCCCGCCCCTCGGCCGCGCCCAGGCCATCGCCCAGCGGGCCCTGGTCACCCCCGACGGCTCCCGCTGGCTGTTCGGGGCCCTCGGCCGCTGGTACCGCCTCGACCGGGTGGACGGGCGATGGCACCTGTCCCCGCCCCCGCTGCACCCCGCCGTACGGGCCGCCGCCCGGCCGCAGCCGCCGGGCGTCGTCGTCCCGCACCTGCTCGTGCCCGGCGGCCCCGACTTCGCGTACGACCGGGGGTCGACCCAGGGCTTCGTCGGGCCCGACGTGCCGCGAGAGATCACCGAGCGCGTGCGGGCGCTGCTGCTGGCCCACCGCGGTCTGCCGCGTGAGGCGTTCCCCCTGCCCGAGGGGCCGTTCCGGGAGGTCTTCGCCGACGACGTGACGGGGGCCGTGGCTGCCGTCTGGGGGACGATCATGTGGGCCGCCTACGCGCCGGCCTTCGACGGCAACGAGGTGCTGCTGTCGATGTTCGGCGAGTTCCTGGCCCGTCCGCTGCCGGGCGACGACTGGGTGCGCTGGCTGCCGGCCGGGTCGCTCGCCGCGCTCGTCGACCTGTACGCCGAGCGCGTGCGCGCCGGCGCCCAGGAGGCCGGGCTGCGCCTGGCCGGGCTGATGGCCGAGACGGCGACCGTGCTGCGCGCCGACGCCCGATTCCGGCCCCGGGCCGACGCGCTGCTCGCGATGGCCGAGCCGCTGCTCGCCCGGCCCTGGCTCGACCACCACGCCCTGCCCGGCGGAGCCGTACGGGAGGCCTGGCTGGCCCGCTGCCCGCCGCACCTGGCCGCCGCCGCGCTGCCGGAGACCGCGCCGGGCGAGCACTTCCGGCACAGCTTCTACGACCTGGCCGAGGCGCTCGCCTACACGGCCTCCCGGGGCATGGACCCCCGTTCGGTGGCGGCGTCGCTGCTGGCCGCCGACGTCGCCGGCGTCTGCGGCGCGTACGAGCCCTCCTGGGCCGCGCCCGGCGCCTCGGGGACGGCGGAGGTGGTGACCGCGCTCTACCCCTGGATCGACGACGAGCTCCGGCAGGCGCTCTACGTCACGCTCGCCGACCCGTCCCACCCCCTGCGCGGCTGCTGGCCGCGGGGCGGCGTGCTCCCGCCGGCGCTCGTCCCGCCCGACCGGGGGACGGCCGCCGCCGTCCTCGGTTCGGCGTACGCCACGGGGCTGGCCTGGTGCCGGCTGACCGGGATCGCGGCTCCCCCGGCCGGCTTCGCCGTCTGCTCGGCGCTCGTGCAGTGCCTGATCCACCAGCGCGACGACCCGCGCCCGGAGGCCGCCCCGAACGGCCACCCGCGGGACCCTGAGGAATCCGGATGGCTGTTCGAAACTAGAAATACGGATATTTCATCCTTACCTCCGCTTTAGCAATCCCTTCCCTTCATCACCGTCCTTTTCACCGAATCGTGATCTCCCTATCGGGGAAATGGTCAGGGAGGGACGAGGGACGCCCGCCGGAATGGTCCCGATGGGCCATGTCGCGCAAAGGTACCCGGACGTAACCTCGTGGTGGGTGTGGGCTGCGGAAGGAAGGACGACGCGGTGGGGCACGACGACCTGGACTCTCGGGTCCACGACCGTGTCGCGTTGGACGAGATCGCGCTCTACGCAGAGGTGCTGGAGGCCGTCAACTTCACAGATGACCGACTGACCTTGGAAGAGCTCGACAACGCGCTCGGATTGCGGACTTCGGCGAGTCGCTGAAGGCTCTGAGAGCACGAACGATCCCGGACTCCCGTTGGGGGTCCGGGATGGTTTTTTCGGACTAGGCAGTCGTCCTCCCGGCGGCCGGGTGCGCGACCGCAGGCGTCCGTCAGGAGCGGACGAGGCGGGCGATGGCCGCCGACGCCTCCTTGACCTTCTCCTCGGCCTGAGGGCCGCCGCCGGCCACCGCCTCGGCGACGCAGTGCGAGATGTGGTCCTCCAGAAGGCCGAGAGCCACCGCCTGCAGGGCGCGGGTCGCCGCGGAGACCTGAGTGAGGACGTCGATGCAGTAGGCGTCCTCGTCGACCATCCGCTGCAGTCCCCGGATCTGCCCCTCGATCCGCCGCAGCCGGGTGAGGTAGGCCTGCTTGTCTCCGCTGTACCCGTGCATGCCCCCACGATACCCACGACCCGTATCGCTCGCGCCGGGCGTCGCGCGGTACCCCCGGCAGGTAGGCCGCTTTACCAAGGGGTAGCTCGGGAGAGACCGGGGAAGGATTCTTGGACTGGCACGGAGCCGGCCATGGAGTCTGCGATGGAGTCCCAGACGATCCTCCGCTCGCTGCCCTTCGCCGTGATGGGGGCGGTGGCCGTCCTCGACCTGCTCGCCGGGCCCCGGCTCGGCTTCCTGTCCCTGCTCACGCTCGGCCCGGCGTTCGCCTCGGTGTCCGGCGGCGTACGGTACACGGCCGCCGTCGGCGGCATCGCGCTCGCCATCTGCCTGCCGCTGTCGATCTACGACCACCTGCTGGGCAGGCAGCAGAACATGATCACCTTCTTCACGATCGCCGGGGTCACCGCGGCCAGCATGCTCGCCAGCCGGCTGCGCACCCGGCGGGAGCGCGAGCTGGCGAACGTCCGTCTCGTCGCCGAGGCCGCCCAGCGGGTGCTGCTGCGCCCGGTGCCCCGCCGCGCCGGCGACCTGCGGATCGCCCTGTCGTACACCTCCGCCGCGGCGGACGCCCAGATCGGCGGGGACCTGTACGAGGTGGTCACGACGCCGCGCGGGGTGCGGCTGCTCGTGGGCGACGTCCAGGGCAAGGGGCTGGACGCGGTGGAGACCGCCGCCTGGGTGCTCGGCGCGTTCCGCGAGGCGGCCTACGACGAGGCCGAGCTCGCGGACGTGGGCGAACGGCTGGAGACGAGCCTCTCCCGGCACCTGGGCGGCGAGAAGTTCGTCACGGCCGTCCTCGCCGAGGTGCACGACGACGAGATCTCTTTGCTGAACTTCGGGCATCCGTCCCCGCTCGTGCTCGGCGGGGACGGCTCGGTCCACCCGGCCGAGCCGCAGGAGGAGGCGCCCCCGCTCGGGCTGGTCTCCCTCGGCTCGCCGAGGCCCAAGCCGTACAAGATCTGGTTCGCGGAGGGCGACCAGATCCTCTTCTACACCGACGGGGTCATCGAGGCGCGCGACGCGCGCGGGCGGTTCTACCCGCTGGAGGAACGGGCCGCGTCACTGCGGGCGGGCGAGCCGCAGGCGGCGCTGGACTGCCTTCGGGCGGACCTGCTCGCGCACGTCGGCGGGCCGCTCCCGGACGACGCGGCCATGCTGCTGCTGCGCAGGCAGCGGTCCTGACCGACGCCCATTCTTTGCCCTATGCAATGATTGGCCGATCGGCCGGTACAGTCGCAAACCGGGACGAGCCCCAGACCAGCACCACGCACGGGCAGCAGAGGCGGGCGGAATCATGGAGCAGGACAGGCCGCGGCCATCCGGCCAGCCGTTCTCGGCGTCCGCCCGGATACGCGGCGACGTCGTCGTGATCGAGATGGCGGGTCAGCTGGACATGATGTCGGCCTCCGCCCTGCGCTCCTGCCTCGCGCAGGCGGTGACGATGTCGGCCCCGCCGCGGATCGTGCTGGACGCCTCCCTGCTGACCTTCTGCGACTCCACCGGGGTGAGCGTGCTGATGGGGGCGCTGCCCGCGATCGGGGCGGCCGGCGGGCGGATGGCGCTGAGCGGCGTGCACGGCCGGCTGGGGCGGATCCTGCGCATCACGGGCCTGGAGGCGGAGCTGACCATCTTCGGGACCGTCGACGACGCCGCGGCCGACCTCGTACGACACCCTCCGGCCTGACCCCGGCGCCGCGGCCTCCCTCGCGCGACGCCCTCCCACGCCGCCTTCGCCGTCCCGGACACGTGTCCGGCGCCGGGCCGTGGTGCAATACCCCCGGGCGAACGGGAGGAGCGGGGGCACATGGCGGAGCAGGCGGGCGACGAGCCCACGGGCGACGATCTCGAAGCCGTGGCCTCGGCCGTGCTCACCGCGTCCCGCCTGCTGGTGGCCGTCTCGGCGCGGTCGCTGGCCGCGGTCGAGGACAGGGTGACCCTTCCCCAGTTCCGGATGCTGGTGGTCATCGGGCAGGGGGAGGCCACGCTCGTCCGCCTGGCCGACCGGCTCGGCGTCAACCCCTCCACCGCCATGCGCATGGTGGACCGGCTCTCCGCGACCCGTCTCGTGCGGCGTGAGGTGAACCCGAACGACCGCCGGGAGACGCTCGTCGGCCTGACGCCCGAAGGACGGCGGATCGTGGGGGAGGTGACGGCCCGCCGCACGGCGGAGATCACCGCGATCGTCGGACGCATGCCCCCGGAGCAGCGCCGGGCGCTGGTCGTGGCCATGCGGGCCTTCACCGAGGCGGGGGGCGAGCCGCCCGCCGGCGGGTCGTCGCCGCTCGGCTGGCCCGACCTCCCGCCCGCCTGATCGGCCGCCCAGCCCGGACGAGGTGCGCCGGTCCCGGAAGCGCAGGCCCAACGGCGCCCAGGCCGGACGAGGTGCGTCGGTCCCGGAAGCGCGGGCCCAACGGCACCGAGGCCGGACGGGGTGCGTCGTCGCGGGAGCGCAGGCCGTACTTACGCCGCCCAGGCCGGACGGGGTGCGTCAGTCGCGGGAGCGCAGGCCGTACATGAGCTCCTGCCAGCGGGCCGCGACGGCCGGCGCGGCGTACGCGGAGGCGGTCTCCAGCGCCCCGGCGGCGAGCGCCATGCGGCGGCGCTCGTCGTCCACGAGGGCGAGCAGCGCCCCGGCGTACGACTCGACGTCTCCCTCGGGGACCAGCACGCTGTCGTGGCCGGCGCGGAGGATCTCCGACGAGCCCCGCGACCCGGCGAACCCGACGATCGGGACCCCGCAGCCCAGCGCCTCGAGCACCGCCATCCCGAGCCCCTCATGGCGGGCGGGCGCGGCCACGATCGACGCTTTGGCGAACTCGCCGGGCAGGTCGGGCGTGGTGCCCATGAAGTAGACGTGGTTGTGCAGGTCGAGGTCGCGGACCAGTGCGCGCAGGCGCCGCTCCTCCGGCCCGCTGCCGTAGAGCCGCAGCCGCCAGTCGGGCCGCTTGTCCGCGACGACGGCGAACGCCCTGATCAGCCGGTCGTACGATTTGCCCGGGACGAGCCGGCCGCCGGCGCTGACGATGCGGTTGTCCATTCGCGAGCGCGGCCACGGGCCCGCGGGCAGCGGATCGGGGATGGCGTGGACGGACAGTTCGTCGTCGAGCAGCCGCGCCCACTCCTGCCGGCTGCTCTCTCCGCTGGTCACCACCGCGTCGAGCCGGGGGTAGAAGCGGCGGACGGGGCCGGGCACGGACGGCCGCCCCCACTCCCTGGCGATGCGGACGACGTGCCGCGGCGCGTGCCGCGCGGACTGCAGGCTCAGCCCGGGCCGGCCGGTGACCAGCACGTCGGCCCGCAGCCCCCGCAGCATCCGCCACAGGGCCACCTCGATCCGCACCTGCCCGCGCGGCAGCAGGTGGCGCGCGCCGGGACGGGCGTCGACGAGCCAGCGCATGGACACCCGGCGGTCGACGGGGAAGAACGCCGTCTCCCTCGTCCGCCGGACGCTCACGACCTCCACCTCGTGACGGACGGCGAGCTCGCTCGCGAGGTTCAGCGTGGACCGGGCGTCGCCGCGCATGCCGTACGCCGTGGGGACGAGGAAGGTGATCTTCACACGCCCACCTCGAGCCGCAACTCGTCGTCGGCCGTGAAGCTGGGCCGGATGGGCACCCCGTCCACCAGCGCCCTCGGGTAGTGGACCCGGCGGCGCTTGCCCTCGACGTCGTCCAGCCGCGCGCCCAGCGGCATCCGGCCGTCGACGCCGTCGACCTGGAGGGAGGGCTCCCAGACGCCCTGGGAGTCGGGCGTCGCGGCGAGCACGTCGCACAGCGACAGCGCCGCGTGGAAGCGGACCCCCTTGACCGTGGCCGCGACGGTCACCGTCGCCTCGTCGTCGCTGTGCCGCAGCGCCAGCGTGGCCTCGCGCGGCTGGTCGTCGTCGTCGAGCCCGGTGTACGCGAGGAGCCCGGTCACCTCGAACCTGCCCTCACGGAACCAGACGGCCCTCACGTCGGCCACCGGCTCCGCCTCGTCGATCTTTATGGCGAGGAAGCCGTTGCGGGTCCGGTAGGCGCGGTAGGCCATCGTCCGCCTGCCCAGCGCGTACGCGTCGAGGCGGTCGAGCGAGAAGCCGGGGTCCACGCTCTGGATGCGGTCGCGGGGGCCCTCCTGCTCCAGGTAGGCGTCCCAGCGGCCGGGGGTCAGGTCCAGCGGGGCGAGCGACACCGCCACGCTCGCGTCCCGCGCCCGCCCCCGCGGGGTGCCGAGTGTGACCTGCCGCTCCACACCGGTCGTCCGGTGGCGCAGGACGAGCCGGGTGCCGTCGGTGAGCGGTTCCTCGATCGCCAGGCGCAGGGAGAGGACGTCGGCCAGCGTGACCTCCGCGTCGGTAACGACAACGCCCACCGTCCAGCCCCCTCCCCGTCGATTGAGCCAACGTTGAGGTTACCGTGATTTTCCTGTTATGTGGAGAAAGGCTTTGCCGGTGGTGGCCGCGAAGTCACCTTTTTCTGTCGAACTGACAGGTGAATTCAACAAATAGTGCGCACCACCGGCAAAGGGCGGTTTAACCGGCCTTGACGGATTTGATGAGGAGCTGGGCCACGTCCACGACCTCCAGCGACTCCTTGGCCTGACCCGCGTTCTTCTTCTCGTTGATCGCGTCGCCGAGCATGACGAGACAGAACGGGCATGCGGTCGACACGGTGTCGGGATCGGTGGTCAGCGCCTCGTCCACGCGCTCGGTGTTGATGCGCTTGCCGATGCGCTCCTCCATCCACATGCGGGCGCCGCCCGCGCCGCAGCAGAAGCCCCGCTCCTTGCACCGGTGCATCTCCTGCGTCTGGACGCCCGGCACCTTCGCCATGATGTCGCGAGGCTGGGCGTACACCTTGTTGTGGCGGCCGAGGAAGCACGGGTCGTGGTAGGTGATCTTCTGCTCGATCGGCGTGACCGGGGTGAGCCGGCCCTCCTCGACCAGGTGCGACAGCAGCTGGGTGTGGTGGACGACCTCGTAGGACCCCCCGAGCTGCGGATACTCGTTGGCCAGGGTGTTGAAGCAGTGCGGGCAGGTGGCGACGATCTTCTTGACCCCCGCCTCGTTGAGGGTCTCGATGTTCTGCTGGGCGAGCATGGTGAACAGGAACTCCATGCCCAGGCGGCGGGCCGGGTCGCCCGAGCACGCCTCCATCGGGCCGAGCACACCGAACTTCACGCCCGCGATGTGCAGCAGCTCCGCAACGGCCTTGGTCGTCTTCTTGGCCCGGTCCTCCAGGGCGCCGGCGCAGCCGACCCAGAACAGGTACTCGACGTCGTCGGGCATCGTCGAGTCGATGACCGGGACCTCGAAGTCGAGCTCCTCGATCCACTCGGCCCGCTTCATCTCGGACATCCCCCACGGGTTGCCCTTGTTCTCGAGGTTCTTGAGCATGACGCCCGCCTCGGACGGGAACGACGACTCGATCATGACCTGGTAGCGGCGCATGTCGAGGATGTGGTCGATGTGCTCGATGTCGACCGGGCACTGCTCGACGCACGCGCCGCAGTTGGTGCACGACCACAGCACATCGGGGTGGATGACGCCGTCCTCGCCCACCAGCGGCTTGTCCAGCAGGGCGAGCACGTCCTCGGAGAAGCCCTCCTTCTCCTTCTCCCCCGCCAGCAGGTACGGCGCGACTGCGAAGGCGTGGTCGCGCTGGTCGAGGATGAGCATCTTCGGCGACAGCGGCTTGTCGGTGTTCCAGGCCGGGCACTGCGACTGGCAGCGGCCGCACTCGGTGCAGGTGTAGAAGTCGAGGAAGCCCTTCCACGAGGTGTCGGAGATCTTGCCCCGGCCGAAGACGTCGACCTCGGGGTCGGCCTCCTCGAAGTCCAGCACCTGGCCGTTGGAGCGCATGGGCTGCGCCGGCCCCAGGCCGTCGGGACGGCGGGAGAACAGCACGTTCAGCGGCGCGGTGAAGATGTGCAGGTGCTTGGAGTTCACCACGATCACGAGGAACACCAGCATGACGCCGATGTGCAGGAGCAGGCCGACCGACTCCAGGACCTCACTCGTGGGGAGGACCCTGGCCACCAGGTCCGACGCGAAGGCGCCCGACTTGTACGGGAAGTTTCCGGTGTTGACGGCCGATCCCCGGAACAGGAACATCGTCCAGATCACATTGAAGATCATGAACAGGATGAGCCAGGCCCCGCCGAGGTGCGAGCCGGAGAACCGCGATCCGCGGCCGAGCTTCTTCGGCGAGTTCTTCACCCGGATCGCGGCGAAGGCGATCAGGCCGATCAGCGCGGCGACCGCGATGAAATCCTGAAGGAATCCGAGAATGGGCCAGGTGCCGATGATCGGAATGTGGAAATCGGGCTTACCGGTGATCGCTCCCTGGATGAGAGCGCCGTACGCCTCGAGATAAACGGTGGCCAGGATGAAGAAGGCCCACATGACGAAGAAGTGCGCGGTGCCGGACGGAGTCCACTTCAGCAGCTTCCGCTGCCCGAACACCTCGACCAGTTGCGCCCTGATCTCGGCGCCCACGTGCTCCTTGGCGTACGCGACACGCTCCGGGGCCGGCTGGCCGCTGGTGGCGAGCCTGTAGAGGAACAGCACGCGACGGCCCGCCAGCGCGACCGCGGCCACGGTCCCGACGAGCCCGACTATCGCTACCCAGAGCACGGGTGCCTCCCATATCCGACGCTTGGCTGCCAGCGTATGTCCGCCGGTCATCCACAGTGACGACGAGGTCGCGCCCTGTGGAAATGCCCGACGAGGGCACACCGAATGGTACCCGCCGGTAACTTGTGTTCCGTCACCGATCGGCCGTGGCGCACGTCACTGTTTCCGCCCGGCTGCCATGCCGGCATCCCGAGAAGATCGATACTAGAACAAAGCTCTGTAGCCCGATAAGGGGGGTCAGCCGCCGGAGACGCCGGGGCCGGCCGCGTCGCCCCGGCCCGGCTCGTCGAGGTAGCGCTGGATCGTCGGGGCGAGCAGCTCCACCAGGTCCTCGATCTCGGCCGACGCCAGCGGCTCCAGGCGGAGGATGTACCGCATCATGACCACGCCCATCATCTGCCCGAAGGCCGCCTGCAGCCGCAGCGGCGGGATGTCCAGGCCGGCCCCGATGCGGGCCAGGATCGCGGTCGTGAAGAACTCGCGGATCATCGCCGCGGCCTCGTCGTTGACCACGGCCGTGCGGACCACCCCGAGCATCTGCTCACGGGAGGTGGGGTCGGAGGTCATCGTCAGGATGAACCGCACCACCCGCTCGCCGATCTCCTCCCGGGGCCCGGCGAGGAGTCCGGGGATCACCGCCGTGGGCTCCGCCGGCAGCTTCATGGCCGCGACGAACATGCCCTCCTTGGTGTCGAAGTAGTGGTGCACCAGGGCCGGGTCGACCCCGGCCTCCCGGGCGATGCCGCGGATGGTCGCCTTGTCGAACCCCTTCTCGGCGAAGACCCGGCGGGCGGCGGCCAGGATCTCCCCGCGGGTGTCGGCCGAGCCGGGACGGCGGCCGGGCCGCCGGCGCCGCTCGGTCACCTCGCCCTGCCCCCGGGCCCGGGCCCGTCCTTCGGTCACCTGGTGCGCCCCGTCGCGAGGTAGACCCGCATGGGGACGGTCAGCCGGCCGTCGGCGAACACCTTGGCGAGCTCGGCGCGCTCGCGGGCGACCAGCTCGCCGGCCTCCCCCGCGTCGAGCCGGGCAACGTAGGAGTGCGAGCGCAGATCGGTCAGGAAGTCGTCGAGCAGCACGGAGCGGGTCCAGCCCACCCACGTCTCGGCCACGTCGAGCCCGGCGTCCCCCATGGCCTCGGCGATCGGCGGCATGCTCCACCCGGGCAGGGCCGGCCCGACGTACCCGTCGCACGACTCCGCCAGCCGCACGTGGTAGGCCGCGAGCCAGTCGGCCCTGCCGGCGTCCACCGTGTTCCACCAGCCGGCCACCGCGCCGCCTCGCCTGAGCACCCGTACGGCCTCGGCGACCGACAGCGCGGGGTCGAGCCAGTGCCACGACTGGGCGTACGTCACCAGGTCGGCCACGCCGTCGCGGAACGGCAGCTCGTTGCCGTCGGACAGCAGCACTCCGCAGGAGGTGCGGGCCCTCAGCACGGACAGCATCCGGGCCGCCCGGTCGACGGCGAGGACCCGGGCGCCGCGGTCGAGCATGCCCCGGGTGGAGATGCCGGTGCCCGCGCCCACGTCCACGACCCGGGCCCCCGCCAGCCGTACGCCGGACAGGTCCTGCAGGGCGACGTAGAGCGCCTCCGGGTAGTGCGGCCGGGCCGCGTCGTACTCCTCGGCGACCCGGTCGAAGACGAGGTGGCTCTCCTCGACTCCCTCGGTCACCGCTCCTCCAGGGCGACAGGGCCGCGGGCCGGCGATCCGCTCATGCCGTCGTGGGGGAGGCGGCGAAGTGGAGGCGGGCGAAGGCGAGCGCCTCGGTGAGGTCGTCGATCCGCTCGGTGCGGCTGGCGGCCTTGCGCGTGTTGATCTCCAGCACGATCAGGCCGCGGTAACCGCTGCCGGCCAGGCGCTCCAGGATCGGGGCGCAGGGCTGGGAGCCCCTGCCGGGGACGAGGTGCTCGTCCTTGTTGGTGGTGCCGACGCCGTCGGCCAGGTGCAGGTGGGCCAGGCGGTCGCCGAGCTTGGCGGTCATCTCCAGCGCGTCGGAGCCCGACACCGCCGTGTGCGACAGGTCGAGCGTCACCTGGGGGAAGTCGTAGTCGACCGGGTTCCAGTCGGGCGCGTACGGGACGACCTCGTTGCCGCGGGCCCGCAGGGGGAACATGTTCTCGACCGCGAACACCACGTCGGTCTCCTCGCGCATCCGCGCGAGTCCGGCCTCGAACTCCCTGGCGTAGTCGCGCTGCCAGCGGAACGGCGGGTGGACCACGACGGTCTGCGCGCCCAGCCGCTCGGCCGCCTCGCGCGCCCGGCGCAGCTTGATCCAGGGGTCGCGGCCCCACACCCGCTGCGTGACCAGCAGGCACGGCGCGTGCACGGCGAGGATCGGGATCCGGTAGTGGTCGCTGAGCCGCTGCAGGACCTCCACGTCCTGGCTGACCGGGTCCTGCCCCACCATGATCTCGACACCGTCGTATCCGATGCGGGCGGCCAGCTCGAAGGCGTCCGGCGTCCGCTCCGGGTACACCGACGCCGTCGACAGCGCAACCTTCGCGTTGGGCACGCGGATGTCACTCATGACGTCGCCCTCTCAACGGGCACATTCCAGCCCCCATGGCCGTGGCCGTCCGTTCGTTCCCTGCGCCCGTTCACGGATCCAGCCTAAGCCGGACCCGGCCCCGTTGACGCGTCGCCACAATGATGTACCCAAGATCGCCAACTATCGTTGGGCCATGGTTCGGATCGCGAACGGGGCCGTACCCAGCCCGAACATCTGGAACTCCCCCGAGGTGTACGAGGTGGAGAACCGCGCGGTGGGCCCGGAGGGCGCGGTCGAGGCCGCGATGCGGGCCGTGCGTCCCTGGGACGGCGGCCACGTCCTCGACGTCGGCTGCGGCGCCGGGTTCCACCTGCCGGCGATGGCGGCCGAGGCCGTCCGGGTCGTCGGCGTGGAGCCGCACGCCGGCCTCGCCGCGCAGGGCGCCGCCCGGTGCGCGCATCTGGGGAACGTCTCCGTGCGGACGGGCACGGCGCAGGCCCTGCCCGTCCCGGACGCGTCCGTGGACGTGGCGGTTGCTCGCTGGGCGTACTTCTTCGGACCCGGCTGCGAGCCCGGACTGCGGGAGCTCGCCCGGGTCATGCGCAGGGGCGGCGCCGCGTTCGTGGTCGACCTGGACGGCTCACGCGGCGCCTTCGGCCGCTGGTTCCGCAGGTCGGTGCCGTCGTACTCCCCTGAGGCCGTCGAGCGGTTCTGGTCCCGGCAGGGGTGGCAGCGGCGGGAGCTCGACCTGCGGATGTCCTTCTCCTCCCGTGCCGACCTGGAGGCCGTGCTGCGGATCGAGTTCACGCCGGAGGTCGCGCGGGCGGCGGCGGAGGAGACCGAGGGTCTGGAGATCCCCTACCCCAACGTGCTGCGGTGGCGCCGTTTCTGACGGCCTGGGATGAATCCGGCCCCGGCGGGGGCTTGACCTTGACACCGGCGTCAACGCTTACGGTCGTGGCGACAGGGGCCGGGGAGGGGCCGGGAGGACATGCGGATCGGCGAGCTGGCGCGACGGGCCGGGGTGAGCACCCGGGCCCTGCGCTACTACGAGCAGCAGGGGCTCATCAGGGCCCGGCGGTCGGCGAACGGGTACCGGGAGTACGACGAGGGCGACGTGCGCCTCGTCACGGAGATCCGCGCGCTGATGGCGGTCGGGTTCACGCTGGAGGACGCCCGGCCGTTCGTGGAGTGCCTGCGCTCGGGACACGCGTCGGGGGGCTCCTGCCCGGAGTCCGTGGCGGTCTACCGGCGCAAGCTCGCCGAGATCGACGGCGAGATCCGCGCCCTGCTTGCCCGCCGGTCCGAGGTGGCCGCCCAGCTGGCCGAGGCCTGCCCGGGCTGCCTGGTGACGCGACGAGGAGAACCATGATCACACTGACGGCCGACAACTTCGAGGAGCAGGTGCTGCGCAGCGACCGGCCGGTGCTGGTCGACTTCTGGACCGACTGGTGCCCGCCCTGCAAGATGATCGCGCCGATCCTGGAGGAGATCGCCGACGAGTACGCCGGGCGCCTCACGGTCGCCAAGCTCGACGCCGAGGAGCATCCGGAGATCGCCCAGCGGTACGGCGTGCTGGGCTTCCCCACGCTGAACCTCTACCGGAACGGCGAGGTCGTCCGGCAGATCGTCGGCGCCCGGCCCAAGCGCCTGCTGCTGGCCGATCTCGAGGGCCACATCTGACGCCTCACGACGGGCCGGGCGGCCTTCCTGGACCGCCGGATGCGGGCGGCCCGTGCCCGGGTGTGAGCGCGGAATGTCGGCCGCGGCCGGTAGCCTCCCGGTCGTGACCAAGGCAGCGAAGACGACCTACCGGTGCGGCGAGTGCGGCTGGACGACCGTCAAGTGGGTCGGCCGGTGCGGCGAGTGCCAGGCGTGGGGCACGGTCGAGGAGGCGGGCGCGCGGCAGGGCGTCCACGTCGTCAGGCCCGGCGCCGTGTCGGCCCCCGCCGTCCCCATCGGCGAGGTCAAGGCCGAGGTCGCGCACGCCCGCACCACGGGGGTCCCCGAACTCGACCGCGTCCTCGGCGGCGGCCTCGTCGCCGGCGCCGTCGTGCTGCTGGCCGGCGAGCCGGGCATCGGCAAGTCCACGCTGCTGCTGGAGGCGGCCGCCCGCACCGCGGCCGGCGAGACCGTGCTCTACGTCACCGGCGAGGAGTCGGCCTCCCAGGTCCGCATGCGGGCCGACCGCATCGGCGCCATCGAGGACCGCCTCTACCTCGCCGCCGAGACCGATTTGGCGGCGCTGGTCGCCCACGTCGAGAAGGTGCGGCCCGGCCTGCTGATCGTCGACTCGGTGCAGACGATCGGCTCGGCCGACGCCACGGGCGTGCCCGGGGGCGTCACCCAGGTCCGCGAGGTGGCCGGCAACCTCGTCCGGCTCGCCAAGGAGCGGGGCATGGCGACGGTGCTCGTCGGTCACGTGACCAAGGACGGCTCGATCGCCGGCCCCCGCGTGCTGGAGCACCTGGTCGACGTCGTCCTCCACTTCGAGGGCGACCGCAACTCCCGTCTGCGCATGGTGCGCGCGGTGAAGAACAGGTTCGGCCCGATCGAGGAGGTCGGGTGCTTCGACCTGCACGAGCGCGGCATCACCGGGATCGCCGACCCGAGCGGGCTGTTCGTCTCACGCCACCCGGAACCGGTGCCGGGCACGTGCGTCACGGTCACCATCGAGGGCACCCGGCCGATCCCGGCCGAGCTGCAGGCCCTGGTCGGCCCGACCGAGGCCCCGCAGCCGAGGCGCACCTCCTCCGGGCTCGACTCCTACCGGGTCGCGATGGTGCTCGCCGTGATGGAGCGGCGGCTCAACGCCAAGATCGGCAAGTGCGACGTGTTCACCGCGACCGTCGGCGGCATCCGGCTGACCGACCCCGCCGTCGACCTGGCCCTCATGCTGTCGGTGGTGAGCGCGGCCGGCGACACGGCGCTGCCGACAGGGCTGGTGGCGCTCGGCGAGGTGGGCCTGGCGGGCGAGCTGCGGCCGGTGCGCGACGTGCGGCGGCGGCTCGCGGAGGCGGCCCGCCTCGGGTTCACCCGCGCCCTGGTGCCGGCCGGATCTCTGGAGGACGACGCCCCCCGGCTGGAGCGCTCGCAGAGCCGCGGCCACCTGGTCGCGCTGCGCGAGCCGGCCGCCCGCACCACGTCGTTCACCCCGGGCTTCGAGGTGACCGAGGTGCAGAACGTGTGGGATGCCCTCACGCACGTAAGGTGAAGGCTCTGTTACGCCGGTAAGCTTGATGACGTCATTGAGCCCGCAGGGGCGTTCGCAGGCGGGGTAGCCGTCCCGACCGCAGGGGTCACGTGCTGGACAACGACAAGGGATCCGACGACCACAGGAGAGCCGTGCTCGCCGCGGTCGCTCCGGGCACCGCCCTCCGGGACGGCCTGGAGCGCATCCTGCGCGGCCACACCGGCGGCCTGATCGTGCTGGGCTACGACCGCGTCGTCGAGGGCATCTGCACCGGCGGTTTCGAGCTGGACGTGGAGTTCTCCGCGACCCGCCTGCGCGAGCTGGCCAAGATGGACGGCGCGATCGTACTCGACAGCGGGCCGCTGCGGATCGTCCGGGCGGCCGTCCACCTCGTGCCCGACTCCGGCATCCCCACCGACGAGTCGGGCACCCGCCACCGCACCGCGCAGCGGGTGGCCAAGCAGACCGGTCACCCGGTGATCTCGATCAGCAAGTCGATGCGGATCATCGCCCTCTACCTCGACGGCGTCCGCTACGTGCTGGAGGAGTCGGCCGCGATCCTGTCGAAGGCCAACCAGGCGCTCGCCACCCTCGAGCGCTACAAGTCCCGGCTCGACGAGGTCTCGGGCACGCTGTCGGCCCTGGAGATCGAAGACCTGGTGACCGTGCGCGACGTCGCGGTCGTCGTCCAGCGGCTGGAGATGGTCCGCCGGATCGCCGGGGAGATCGAGGGATACGTCGTCGAGCTCGGCACCGACGGCCGTCTGCTGTCCCTCCAGCTGGAGGAGCTGGTGGCCGGGGTCGAGCCCGACCGCGAGCAGATCATCCGTGACTACGTGCCCGACCCGCCCGACCACCTGGAGGCGATGCGGGAGCTCGACGAGCTGTCCTCCACCGGTCTGCTCGACCTGTCGAAGGTCGCCGGGATCCTCGGCTACACGGGGGCCGACGCGCTCGACCGCCCCGTCAGCCCCCGGGGGTTCCGCCTGCTCGCCAAGGTGCCGCGGCTCCCCGGCACGATCGTCGACCGGCTCGTCGACCACTTCGGCGGCCTGCAGAAGCTGCTGGCCGCCAGCACCGACGACCTCCAGTCCGTCGGGGGCGTCGGGGAGACGCGCGCCCGCAGCGTCCGCGAGGGCCTGTCCCGGCTGGCCGAGTCGTCCATCCTTGAGCGCTATCTGTAGACCTCCGCGCGGGGACCGCCGCCGGTTCAGCGGAGGTGGAAGACCACGCGCGAACTCCTGATCGGCCCGGCGTGGGCGGTCGCCACGTAGGTCCCCGGGCCGGCCGCCGGCCGCTTGCCCTCGCAGTCGGTGCCCGACCTGTGCCGGTCCCACCGGATCGTGCGTACGAACGGGATGCCGCGCTCGAGCATCTGGCGGTCCACGCCGTCACCCGCCACGCAGTCGGCGGTGGACCAGACGCGCTGCCCGCCCGACAGCACCCGCATCTCCAGCGTCCGCGGCCCCAGGTCGACCGTGCACTCCATCCGTCCGGTGCTCACGACGGTCAGCACGAACGTCGGCGCGCTGTCCCTGCCGTACACGTCCTGGCCGCTCTGCAATGCGAGGACCAGGTCCTTGGCGTCGCAGGGATCGCCGGGACGGCGCGGCTTCGGCGGCGGCGCGGACGGCGAGGGCGAGCCGGTCGCGCCCGGCGAGAGGGAGGGCGCGCTCGGAGAAGGTGAGGGGATCTTCGACGCGAGAGCCGAGGGAAGCGCGACGACCATCGTGTCGCCGGGCCCCGGCGTCGCCCTCACGGACTTGGCGGCGTCCGGTTTCCCGGAGGCGCTGCTGCAGGCCCACGCCACCACCGCCACGACGACGAGCATTCCCGTGAGCACCGACACCCGGCGGCGCCAGTAGACGTCCGCCCCTTCGACACCCACATCACCACGGAACGTGTCCGGATCCATGCGGACAGTATGAGGAGCCGTGGCGCGGCGGGGGCAAAGACTCGCCGTCCCGTGCCCGTTCGCAGGGGAAACCCTGGCCCTGGCTGTCCACAAGCTTTCCCTAATCGGTCGCGGACGGGCGGCGATAGGGTCGGACGGTGTCCGTCTCACTGCGCGAGCCCATCCTCGACTGGTACGCCGAGCACAACCGCGACCTGCCGTGGCGCCGGCCGGACGCCACCCCCTGGGGCATCCTGGTCAGCGAGATCATGCTCCAGCAGACGCCGGTCGCGCGGGTCCTGCCGGTGTGGACGGAGTGGATGGAGCGCTGGCCCACCCCGGAGGCGCTCGCGAAGGAGTCTCCGGGCGAGGCCGTGCGGCACTGGGGGCGTCTCGGCTACCCGCGCCGGGCCCTCAACCTCCACGCCTGCGCCCGGGCCGTCACCGAGACGCACGGCGGCCGGGTGCCCTCGTCGTACGAGGAGCTGCGCGCCCTCCCGGGCATCGGGGACTACACGGCCGCGGCGGTGGCCAGCTTCGCGTACGGCGGCAGCCACGCCGTCCTGGACACCAACGTCCGGCGCGTGCTCGCGCGGACCGTCCGGGGCGAGGAGTACCCGCCCAAGGCCACCACGTCGGCCGAGCGGCGGCTCGCCGAGTCGCTGATCCCGCCGGTCGGGGCGCCCCGCTGGGCGGTCGCGGTCATGGAACTGGGCGCGCTCGTCTGCACCGCCCGCGCGCCGCGCTGCGAGCGCTGCCCCGTCGCCTCGCTGTGCGCGTGGCGGCTCGCCGGACGGCCCGCCCACGACGGTCCCGTACGGCAGGGCCAGACGTACGCCGGGACCGACCGGCAGTGCCGCGGTCGGCTGCTGGCCGTTCTGCGGGAGGCCCACGGCCCGGTGCCCAAGGACGCCCTGGACGCGGTGTGGGCCGACCACGCGCAGCGCGAGCGGGCCCTGGACGGCCTCCTCGACGACGGCCTCGCCGAGGTCCTCCCCGACGGCACCTACCGCCTCCCCGCCTGACCCTCTCCCGTACGCACGACGGGCCGGTCCGCCGCGCGCGACGACGACGCGGCGGGCGGGCGACGACGCGGAGTGTCAGGCGGCGAGCTTGAGACCGAGGGCGGTGAGGTTGCGGCGGGTCCAGTCGAGCTCGTCGGCCAGGCGGGCCACGAGCGCCGCCGGGCCCTTCGACTTCGGCGCGGTGCCGTCGTGCGCCTCGACCTCGATGTGGGCCGTGCCGTTGACCGCGCCGGACAGGATCGCGTTCAGCGTGTCCTGGATCACCGGCTGCGTGCTCGGGATCTCCTGCCCGTGGTCGTGCACGTGGTTGAGCTTCACCACGGGCGCGCCGGCGAGGGCGAGGCCCCGCAGCGCGGCGTCCGGCTCCTCCGCCCCGCACGACAGGTGGCAGGCGTCGAGGCACACGCCGAGGTGCTCGGAGTCGATGTCGCAGACCCGCTCGAGCGCCTGCTCCGTGGTCTCAAGGACGCAGCCCGGCCACGGCTCGAACCCCACGCGGATGGTCTTGCCGGTCACGCTGTAGAGGCCGCGCAGCTCGCGGGAGAGCCGCTCCAGCCGGCGGGAGGCGATCGAGTGCAGGTCGGCCGGCCAGTCGCGGCGCCAGCCGATCGGGATCGTCGAGATGCTGCCGGACTGCACGTCGTCGGGCAGCAGGAAGGCGAGGATCCGCGCCAGCGACATCGTGTACCGGTACCGCTCGGGCTTGGCCCAGTCGGGGCCGGGGACGTCCTGGTTGCGGCCGCCCGTGCCGTTCAGGCTGACGACCTCCAGGCCGCGCTCCTCCAGCGAGCGGCGCAACCGGACCAGTTCGATGCGGTCGGCGATGAGGTGGTCGGCGACGGCGGGCGCGAGCCACAGGCCGATCCCCAGCCGCTCGACGCCGAGCCTCCTGCGCACCGGGACGGCGTAACGAGTGAGGTGGGCGATCAGGTTCTCCAGGTCCTCGGCGGGATGTACGCCCGCGTTGTAGGCCAGGTGAACGAGCGTCCCGTCGTCGTGCAACAGGCGCATCAGGTGCCTCCCAGGGCTTCGTGCACTGTCGGACCTCATCGGCCCACGCGGTGAATCCGCGTGGAACGGCGGTCCTCCTGCCGCCGGGATCCGCCCGGCACCGACCGAGCTTCCCCCGCGCACTGCGGTTCCCGCGTCCGCCCCGCAGCGGATTGTCCGGTACGCCGCGGGGATGACATGGGAACGTCCGGGCCGCGTTCGGAGAGCCGAAGCCGATGGGCGCCCATCCCTGAGACGCAGCCGACTCTACAGAGTGTAGTACTACGTTTGGTGGTGTGATACCGGATCGACCGAAAGATCTCACTCGAACACGAGGCCTCGCGTGAGTCGTCACGCGGGGCCTGAGAAGGAGACCGGGAACCGGCGCCGGCGAAGAAGGCCGGAAAACGCCGAGGGGCGCCTGGTGGGGCGCCCCTCGGGTGGGAGCCCGTACGGCTCCCGTGGTTGCTCGGCCCTGGCCGGGCTCAGTTCTGGATCGGCTCGGCGATCGAGGCCGCCGAGTCGGGGACCTCGGGGCTCTTGGACTCCCCGGTGAAGACGAACTTCGCCGCGTCGCCCTCGCCCTCGACCTCGACCTTGACGATCTGGCCGGGACGGAGGTCGCCGTACAGGATCTTCTCCGACAGCGTGTCCTCGAGCTCCCGCTGGATCGTCCGGCGCAGCGGCCGGGCGCCCATGACCGGGTCGTAGCCGCGGTCGGCGAGCAGCTGCTTGGCCTCCGCCGACAGGGCCAGGCCCATGTCGCGGTCCTTCAGACGCTCGTCCACCTGGGAGAGCATGAGGTCCACGATCTGGATGATCTCCTTGGGCGTGAGCTGGTGGAAGACGACGATGTCGTCGACGCGGTTGAGGAACTCCGGCCGGAAGTGCTGCTTGAGCTCCTCCTGGACCTTCGACTTCATCCGGTCGTAGTTGCTCTCGACGTCGTTGGACTTCGCGAAGCCCACCCCGATGCCCTTGGAGATGTCCCGGGTGCCGAGGTTGGTGGTCATGATGATGACCGTGTTCTTGAAGTCCACCACCCGGCCCTGGGCGTCGGTCAGGCGACCGTCCTCCAGGATCTGCAGCAGCGAGTTGAAGATGTCCGGGTGGGCCTTCTCGATCTCGTCGAAGAGGACCACGGAGAACGGCTTGCGCCGCACCTTCTCGGTGAGCTGGCCGCCCTCCTCGTACCCGACGTAGCCGGGCGGGGAGCCGAACAGCCGCGAGACGGTGTGCTTCTCCATGAACTCGGACATGTCCAGCATGATCAGCGCGTCCTCGTCCCCGAAGAGGAACTCGGCCAGCGCCTTGGACAGCTCCGTCTTGCCGACGCCCGAGGGGCCGGCGAAGATGAACGACCCGCCCGGCCTTCTCGGGTCCTTGAGGCCGGCGCGCGTGCGGCGGATCGACCGGGACAGGCCCTTGATGGCGTCGTCCTGGCCGATGATCCGCTTGTGGAGCTCGTCCTCCATGCGGAGCAGCCGCTGCGACTCCTCCTCGGTCAGCTTGAAGACCGGGATGCCGGTGGCCGTCGCGAGCACCTCGGCGATGAGCTCCTCGGTGACCTCGGCGACGACGTCCATGTCGCCGGCCTTCCACTCCTTCTCACGGCGTTCCCGCTTGAGCTGGAGCTGCTTCTCCTGGTCGCGCAGCGCCGCGGCCTTCTCGAAGTCCTGCGCGTCGATCGCGGACTCCTTCTCGCGCCGGACGTTGGCGATCTTCTCGTCGTACTCGCGCAGGTCCGGCGGAGCGGTCATCCTGCGGATGCGCATCCGGGAGCCGGCCTCGTCGATCAGGTCGATCGCCTTGTCCGGCAGGAACCGGTCGCTGATGTAGCGGTCAGCCAGCTGGGCGGCGGCCACGAGCGCGCCGTCGGTGATGGAGACCCGGTGGTGCGCCTCGTAACGGTCGCGCAGGCCCTTGAGGATCTCGATCGTGTGGCTGAGGCTCGGCTCGGCGACCTGGATCGGCTGGAAGCGGCGCTCGAGCGCGGCGTCCTTCTCCAGGTGCTTGCGGTACTCGTCGAGCGTCGTCGCGCCGATCGTCTGCAGCTCACCGCGGGCCAGCATCGGCTTGAGGATGCTCGCCGCGTCGATCGCGCCCTCGGCGGCGCCCGCACCGACCAGCGTGTGCAGCTCGTCGATGAACAGGATGATGTCGCCGCGGGTGCGGATCTCCTTCAGCACCTTCTTCAGGCGCTCCTCGAAGTCACCGCGGTAGCGGGAGCCGGCGACCAGAGCGCCGAGGTCGAGCGTGTAGAGCTGCTTGTCCTTCAGCGTCTCGGGCACCTCGCCCTTGACGATCTTCTGGGACAGGCCCTCCACGACGGCCGTCTTGCCCACGCCGGGCTCGCCCACGAGAACGGGGTTGTTCTTGGTCCTCCGGGAGAGGACCTGCATGACCCGCTCGATCTCCTTCTCGCGGCCGATGACCGGGTCGAGCTTCCCCTCACGCGCGGCCTGGGTGAGGTTGCGGCCGAACTGGTCGAGCACGAGCGAGGTCGAGGGCGCGGACTCCTGCGGCCCGCCGGCGGCCGCGGGCTCCTTGCCCTGGTAGCCGTGGAGCAACTGGATGACCTGCTGCCGCACCCTGTTGAGGTCGGCCCCAAGCTTCACGAGCACCTGGGCGGCCACGCCCTCGCCCTCGCGGATGAGGCCGAGGAGGATGTGCTCGGTGCCGATGTAGTTGTGGCCGAGTTGCAGGGCCTCGCGGAGCGACAGCTCAAGGACCTTCTTGGCACGTGGGGTGAAGGGAATGTGCCCCGAAGGCGCCGACTGGCCCTGGCCGATGATCTCCTCGACCTGCTGACGCACACCCTCAAGACTGATGCCGAGGCTCTCCAGAGCCTTGGCGGCAACGCCCTCACCCTCATGGATCAAGCCAAGAAGAATGTGCTCAGTACCGATGTAGTTGTGGTTGAGCATCCGGGCCTCTTCCTGGGCCAGGACGACAACCCGCCGCGCACGGTCGGTGAACCTTTCGAACATCTCGTCGCTCCTCACAGAGCGGTCAGGCGAACGCGGGAGATCCGGCTCGTCGTTCCGCATGGTAGCCCCGACCCAGCGACCGCTCCTCTGGCTGAAGGGTTCCCCGGGAGCAGGGCGTTCACGCTCTATCCAACCCCCTGCTGGGGCCGACATGTTCCCGATACGCCGCAAGCGAACGAGGTTTTAAGGGGACGCAAACAGAATCGCGCGGCTATGCGCTCGCCGGATCATCCGACGACCGACATAACCGCACGATCAAGGGCGGAGTTAGTGCGCCGCCTCGTAGGCCTCGACGATCGACGCGGCAATACGGCCGCGCTCGCTCACCGGGTGCCCGTTCGCCTTCGCCCAGGCGCGGATCTCGGCGCTCTTCTCGCGCGTCATGGCTCGCTGGCCACCGCCGCCGCCACCGCCACGGCGACGCCCCCGGGCCTGGCCCGAATCGGCACGCCGCGCGCTGCCGACGAAAGGCGACAGGGCCTCGCGAAGCCGCTTCGCGTTGCCGTCGCTCAGGTCAATCTCATATGACGTGCCGTCAATCGCGAAGGCGACCGTCTCATTGGCCTCGCCGCCATCGAGATCGTCGATGAGAATCACCTGCGTGTGCTTGGCCATCCGGCAATCCTTTCGCAGCCCCATAGTTTGATTCGTCAGCCAAACATATACCCGGATTCCCCCGGCTGACAATTCACGATTGCGGATTCTCCGGAACCGGTGTGTCCGGTGTCTTCTCTCGTGGCGCGCGTGCCTGGCGGAGGCCGGCGGCATCGGAACGTACCAACTTTACGATGCCGTAGACCGCCGCTCCGGCGACGACCGCGGAAGGTATCAAGGCGGACAATACCTCTGTCATTCTGCCTCGCTCGTGCCGGGGGTGCCATTGCGGACGCCCTCGCGAATTCCGGGGACCTGGAGGCGCTCCCAGCTACTTCTCAGCTGGACCCACCTCCTATGACGCTCCTATGACGATAGCGCCGGACCCGCCCGGGGACGGCTTCCGGGGGCCACCAGGGGGCACGAAGGTAATCGCCGTCTCTCCAGCCGTCTTACCGGATGTACTGGAAATCCTACTCAGAAAGCCAAGTGGGGCGGTCGCCGAAGCGGCCGCCCCACTGTTTCGGTCCCCCTCGGGACCGGGCTTCCCCTGGCGTCAGCCCTGGGTCTTCACCACGATCGTTCCGGCGATCTTGTCGTGAAGGCCCTGCTGAAGGGGCTTGTCAGTGATGATCAGAATTGCGGTGACCAGCACGAAGATGGCGGCCAGCCAGCTCACCACGGGAATCCCGTAGAGAGCCAGGACGCCCGGGTAAAGCAGCGACCGCTTGAGGAGGGCCGACGAATCGAGCGCCCCTCCGTCGCGCGGGAGCACCCGGATCTTCATGACCTTCTTGCCCACGGTCTGACCGTCCTTGCTGTGCAGGACGTAGTCGTAGGCGGCATAAGCGCCGTAGGCGATCAGGGCGGCGAGGAATCCCGGGAGGAAAACGCTGCCGGACGCCTCGACCGACGAGCCGTTAACGCTGACCTTCGGTCCGAACGCGGCGTTGAAGATCATGCTCAGGATGAAGTAAACGATCGAGAAGATGATCGTGTCGATGATGCGAGCCACCCACCGCTCCCACCATTGCGCCACGGGCGCGGGAACGCCGGGAGGAAGGGGGGCTCCCTGGGGGGCCCCATAAGAACCCTGGGGGGCCCCATATCCGCCCGGGGGCGGATATGAACCGGGCGGGGGCGGCGGAGCCGAGCCATATGGATTCTGGCCGGGGGGAGGTTCCGCGGTCATTGGTCACCTCTTGCGACTTGCGTGGGCACTTGCGTCGGACAAGCATCGCACGCCCGAGGTCACCCGTTACGGATTTTCCGTGCACCCGTTCAGCGGACCGGTCTCTCGGCGGAAACACACGAAAAGCGGGACCGATGGCCCGTTCCATCGGCCCCGCTTTGTGGCACTACTTGACCTTGACCACGATCGTCTTGGCGGCCTTGTCGTGCAGGGCCTGCTGCAGCGGCTTGTCCCAGAGCAGCCAGAGAACGTTCACCAAGGCGAAGATGCCGAGCAGCCATCCGACGACGGGAATCCAGCGCAGCACCTGCGGGCCGTAGAGGACGCCGGCGCGCTTGCCCGCCGCGTCGACCGGCAGCCCCTCGGGACCGAGCGAGCCGCCGACGGGCACGACCCTGATGCCCATCACGATCTTGCCGACCGTCTGGCCGCGCATCCGCAGCATGAGGAACTCGTAGGCGATCATCACGAGGCCGCTGATGAGCGCGATGAGCAGCGACGCGAGGAAGAAGCCGCTCGGCGCCGTCACCGCCCCCGTCGACAGGTCGTAGTTGCCCGTCGTGACGACCACCGCGGTGATCACGGCCGAGATGATGGCGAACGGGACGCCCACGATCACGCCGTCAATGATCCGGGCCACGAGGCGCTGCCACCACTCCGCGAGCGGGGCGGGCGCGCCGGGCGGGACCGGGCCGGCCGCGGCGTACGGCTGGCCGAAGCCGGGCTGGCCGTACGCGGGCTGCCCGTAGCCCTGCTGCGGCTGGCCATAGCCCTGCTGGGGAGTCTGCTGGCCGTAGCCGGCCTGGCCGTACCCGGGCTGCTGGCCGTACCCCTGCTGCGGGTAGCCCTGCTGGGGGTAGCCCTGCTGCGGCTGCTGCTGGCCGTACCCCTGCTGGGGGTATCCCTGCTGGCCGTAGCCGCCCTGGCCGTACTGCTGCTGCTGCTCCTGGCCGTACCCCTGCTGGCCGTAGCCCTGCTGGGGGGCCTGCTGACCGTAGCCGGGCTGGCCGTACCCCTGCTGGGGCTGGCCGTAGCCCTGCTGCTGGCCGTAGCCCTGGCCGTACTGCTGCTCCTGGGCGTACTGCTGCTGCTCCTGGCCGTACCCCTGCTGGCCGTAGCCCTGCTGGGGGGCCTGCTGACCGTAGCCGGGCTGGCCGTACCCCTGCTGGGGCTGACCGTAGCCCTGCTGCTGGCCGTAGCCCTGGCCATACTGCTGCTCCTGGGCGTACTGCTGCTGCTCCTGGCCGTAGCCCTGCTGGGACGGCTGCTGGCCGTATCCGGGCGCCTGCTGGGGGCCGGTGTGCTGCCCCGGGTTGCGATAGCTGACTACCGTGACGTCAGGGTCGTACTCTTCGGCGGGCTTATCCGTGTTGTACCCATGAGGGGAAGGCGGAGGTGGCGTGCCGTCCGACTCGTCCTGGGGGTACGGCGGCTGTCCGGTGCTCACCGTGTCACCTCGTTTCAGAAACGCATGCGCCGCACGTCAGTAGCACACGCTGATATTGCCAAAAGTAGCGACAGGTGTATCAACAGTCACCTTTGCAGCCCGTTATGGCGACGGTCAAGATCTCCGGTCGAGATGAAGGAGCATCCGGGTGTTGCCGAGCGTGTTCGGCTTGACGTGCTCCAAGTCGAGGAACTCGGCCACGCCCTCGTCGTAGGAGGCGAGCAGTTCGGCGTACACCTCGGGGGAGACGGGCGTGCCCTGGATCGGCACGAAGCCGTGGCGGCCGAAGAACTCGACCTCGAAGGTGAGGCAGAAGACCCGGCGGACGCCGAGCGCGCGGGCCGCCTCGATGAGCGCGGCGACGATCCGGTGGCCCACGCCCCGGCCGCGCACCGACGGGTCGACCGCGACCGTGCGGATCTCCGCCAGGTCCTCCCACAGGACATGGAGGGCGCCGCAGCCGGCGACCTGCCCGGCGATCTCCGCCACCCAGAACTCCTGGACGTCCTCGTACAGGGTGACCGTCGTCTTCTCGAGCAGGCGGGGGCCGACGCCGGAGTAGGCGTCCACGAGACGGCGGATCACGCGCACGTCCGGCGTCCGCGCCCGGCGCACGATGACCTCCGGACGGCCGGGCTCGGCGTGCGTCTGCTCCGCGACCTGCTCCATGGTCGGTCAGCCTAGCCGGGCCGCCGCCCGCCCCCACCGGGCCCACAACCGGTGCCCGGATTAACGGCCACACCCTAAAGCGGTTCACGACATCGGTTCGTTACCGTGCGTTTCCATGCGTACGCGCAGCGAGACCCAGCGGGTGGACCAGTTGGGTATGAGTTTTGCCCCGGCTTGGACCTGCGATAACGCGAAACAGAAATCCGACAAAACGGACTAGTTGCAGGTTAAACGGGGTCTATGGCGATCCGCTCCCGTGACCCGCCCGTGATCGTTCGGTTGTGGAACGTAGACGGGATTGGGAGTTCTGGTTGAGCAACAACTCGCGGTGCATTAGTGTCCTGCGACGATGCCGGTCGCGCGAGCCCCAATCGCGAGGACCGGACGCCGAGTCTTCGAAGCACCGAGCGTGTGGAGGGGAGCCGGGGACCCAACTGCGAGTCGGGCCGAGTGCGGCCCGTGTCGACAAGGGGTGAATCCGAAAGGTAGGGCTGCTCCGGCCCGAACCCGTCAGCTAACCCGGTAGGCGCCCAGGAGTGCCGTACGGACCCGCGTGACCATTCACGCCCAGGTCGGGTCCGTGAGCGCGGCACGACGAGGAGAGGAGCTTGGTTGCGCATGCGTGGAGGACGGTCCGCGGGTAGGCACGCCCGGGGCCGCAGGCCCGGAGGCACCACGGCCGGGTCGATCATCCGCCGGACGGCGTTCGTGAGCGTGGCCATCGGCCTCGTCACGTTCGGCGCCCCCGTCGTCGCCGCCACCGCCGATCCCAAGCCGAGCCTCAAGCAGCTGTCCGCCGAGGTTGAGCGTCTGTACACCCAGATCGAGACCCTCACCGAGCAGTACAACGGCGAGCGGGTCCGGCTCAAGGCCGCCCAGCGCTCCGCCGACCTGGCCAAGAAGAACCTGGCCAAGAGCGAGGCCGAGCTCGAGGTCAAGCGGCAGAAGGCCAGCCTGCTCGCCCAGAACTCCTACATGACCGGCGGGCTCGGCTCCGCGCTGGCGCTGATCGGCAACACCGACCCCAGCCAGTACCTCGACCAGGCCTCCACCACGTACGCGCTGGAGATGCAGCAGGGCCAGGAGGTCGCCGAGGTCTCCAAGGCCATGGACGCGGCCGCCCGGGCCAAGGCCAGCGCCACCGCCCGCCAGAGCGAGGTCAAGAAGCTGCTGACCAGCCTTGACGGGCAGCGAACCAAGATCGAGAAGCTGGTCAAGAGGGCGGAGAGCAACCTCTACAGCAGGGTCGCCGGCAGCGTCAGCACCGGCCGGGCCACCCGGATCTCGTTCCCCGTCGTCGGCGACGGCAAGGCCGCCGAGGCCGCGCGCTGGGCGCTCAGCCAGCAGATGCGGCCGTACGTGTGGGGCGCGGCCGGACCGACGTCGTTCGACTGCTCGGGCCTGGTGATGGCGGCCTACCAGCAGGTCGGGATCAGCCTCCCGCACTACACCGGCGACCAGTGGACCGCGGGCACCCACATCTCCCGTGACGAGCTGCGGCCCGGCGACCTCGTCTTCTTCTACCCGGACCTGCACCACGTCGGCATCTACATCGGCGGCGGCTACATGGTCCACGCCCCGCACACCGGCGACGTCGTACGGGTCGCGCCGCTCGGCAACCGCCCGTTCGCGGGCGGCGTGCGCATCGCCGACTGAGCCGGCTGAACGGAGGCCGCGCACGGCCGGGCTGCGGCCCGCCGTGCGCGCCGCCGCCTGAATCGGCCGGTACGGCCCGGCGCAGAGCAGGGTGACCCCTGTCAGAGCACGGCGAAAGGACGCGACGTCGTCGCCCGCGACGAGTGAGAGATCGTCAGATGAGACGGCGGCGCGCCGCCCAGGCGACGGCCTCGATCGCGGTAGCCACGCCGATGCGGTCGCAGATCCCCCGTAACCGCCTGCGCACGGTGCGGCCGCTCACGTCGAGGCTGCGCCCGACCCGATCGGCCGTCACGCCCTTGGCGAGCTCGGCGAGAAGGAGCAGGTCCTCATCGGTGAGACCGGCACGATCAAGGTCCGAGGCGACGTCGTCACCCCGGGAGACCACGTCGGGAAAACCCATCGTCTGCCCTCCCCCACGACGATGACTGGTCGGCCCACCCTTCAGGGAAGGTAAACGCCAGCCAGGAAGGTCGTCAAGCATCGCCCTTCGCGGTCAGGCCTCTCCCGAGGCGTTGGAGCTGTCGTACGCCTGCCGGGCGGCCTCGACCTCGTCCATGTGGATCTCCGCCCAGCTCTTGATCGCCTGCATCAGCGGCACGAGGTCCTCGCCCAGTGACGTGAGCCGGTAGTCGACCCGGACGGGCACCGACGGCGTGATGGTCCGGGAGACCAGCCCGTCGCGCTCCATCGTCCGCAGTGTCTGCGTGAGCATCTTCTGGCTCACGCCGGCGACGGTCCTGGCCAGCTCGCTGTACCGGCACGGGCCGTCGGCGAGGGCCGCGAGCACGAGGCTGACCCACTTGTCGCTCAGCGTGTCGAGCAGCTTCCGCGAGGGGCAGCCCGCGAGGTACGCGTTGTAGGCCAGCCGTGCCTCCTCGCGCCTCTGGGCGGCGGTCTGCGTGGCCATGCTCTCTCCCTTACGCACTTCGAGGTGCCTACTTCCCGATAGAGAGTAACCGTTCCTACGCTCGCTCGGGAAGATCCGCCTGTGGGAGGCACAAGGAGGAGTCATGCGCGCGCTCGTCGCACGGTCAGGGAGGGTCCAGCTCGTGGAGGCGCCCGACCCCGAGCCGGGGCCGGGGCAGGTGAGGATCCGCATGGAGGCCGCCGCGCTCAACCCCGTCGACCTCGCCACCGCGTCGGGGTCGCTGACCGCGCTCGGCCTGGTCCAGCCCCTCGACGCGTACGGCCTGGGCTGGGACGTCGCCGGGGTGGTCGACCTCGTGGGCCCGGGGGTGCCGCACGTGCGTCCCGGGGACTTCGCGATCGGGCTGTCGGACCGGCTGCCGCTGCCGGTCAAGGCGCAGGCCGATCACGTCGTGCTGGACGCGTCGGCCGTCGCGCCGGCGCCCGCCGGGATCCCGGCGGTGGACGCGGCGACGCTGCCGCTGAACACGCTTACGGCCGTCCAGGCGCTCGACCTGACGGGGCTCACGGCGAGCGACACCCTGCTCGTGACCGGTGCGGCCGGCGGGGTCGGCGGTTATCTCGTGGAGATCGCGGCGGCCCGGGGCGTCCGGGTCGCCGCCTCGGCGTCCGCCGGGGACGAGGCCCTGGTGCGCGGCCTCGGGGCCGAGTGGTTCGTCACGCGCGGGGAGGACCTCGGGGCGGCCGTACGGGCCGCCGTCCCTGGCGGAGTGGACGCAGTCGTCGACGCGGCGCTCGTGGGGGTGGCCGCGCTCGACGCCGTCCGCGGGGGCGGCGCGTTCGTGTCGGTGGCGGCGGGGGCGGCGCCGGTCCCCCTGCGCGGCATCCGGGTCTCCACGGTCTTCATCCGGGCCGACGGGGGCAGGCTCGCGGAGATCGCGCGGCTGGCCGAGGCCGGGCGGCTCACCACCAGAGTGGCCGGCGTGCACCCCCTGGAGAAGGCCGCCGAGGCGTATGAGCGCCTGGCGGCGGGCGGCCTGCGCGGCCGTCTCGTGCTCGTTCCCTGATCTCGCGCAGGGCCGGCGGAGCGCCCCGCGAGTGGCCTGGAACGCCATGAGGGCTCCCGGAACCTCCGGGAGCCCTCGCGGCGTCGCGGCGACCGCGGTCAGCCGGCCAGGAGCCGGCGGACGCGGTCGCGGCCGACGGCGAGCAGCAGCGTGGGCAGGCGCGGCCCGGTGTCCCGCCCCACGAGCAGCCGGTACAGCAGCACGAAGAACGCCCGCTGGGCGGCCTTCAGCTCCGGCGTCGCGGCCTTGGCGCTCATGTCGAGCCCCGCCTGGACCTTCGGCACGCCGTACAGCAACGTGGTCAGCCCGTCGAGCGACCAGTGCTCGTCGAGGCCCTCGGCCAGCAGCCGCAGCGACTCCCGCTCGACGTCGCCCAGCGAGGCGAGCAGCTCGGCGTCGGGCTCCTCCCGGACCTGGGTGCGCTCGTCCGCCGGGACGTACGTGCTCACCCAGTGCTGGGCCTTGTCGAGCCGCGGCCGCAGCTCGTCGAGCCCGGCGATCTCATGGTCGAACTCGCGCAGGATGCGCAGCGTCTGCTCCTCGTGCCCGGTGGTGATGTCGACCACCGACGCGAGCGTCCGGTACGGCAGCCGGCGCGGGGTGTCGGGCAGGGTGAGCGAGGCGGTCGTGGTCGCCCGGCGGTGGGCCGACTGGTCGGCCGGGAGGGCAGTGCCGTCCGCGACCTTCCTGGTGAGCGTGTCCCACTCGTCGTACATCCGCTGGATCTCCTGGTCGAAGGAGACCTTGAACGACTGGTTGGGCCGCCGCCGCGCGTACAGCCAGCGCAGCAGCGCAGGCTCCATGATCGACAGGGCGTCGGCGGGGGTGGGCACGCCGCCCTTGGAGCTGCTCATCTTGGCCATGCCGCTGATGCCGACGAAGGCGTACATGGGCCCGATGGGCTGCTCGGCCCCGAACACCTCGCGGACGATCTGGCCGCCGACGACGAAGGACGACCCGGGCGAGCTGTGGTCGACGCCGGACGGCTCGAACACCACGCCCTCGTACGCCCAGCGCATCGGCCAGTCGACCTTCCACACGAGCTTGCCCCGGGTGTGCTCCGACAGCAGCACGGTCTCGGTGTGCCCGCACGCGCAGGTGTAGGTCAGCTCGGTGGTGGCGTCGTCGTACGCCGTGACCGTGGTGACGTCGCGGTCGCAGACCGAGCAGTAGGGCTTGTACGGGTAGTAGCCCCCGGCGCCCGACCCGTCGTCCTCGCCGGCCGCGCCCGAGCCCTCCAGCGCCGCGGCCTCATCGGCGTCCACGGCCTGCGCCTGGGCCTTGGGCTTGGCCTTAGTGCGGTACTGGTCGAGGATCGCGTCGATCCTCTTGCGCTCGCGCATCGCGAGCAGCACCTGCTCGCGGTAGGCGCCGGAGGTGTACATCTGCGTCTGGCTGATGCCGTGGAACTCCACGCCCAGGTCGGCGAGCGCGGCCGCCATCGGGGCCTTGAAGTGCTCGGCCCAGTTGGGGTGCTCGCTGCCGGGCGGGGCCGGCACCGAGGTCAGCGGCTTGCCGATGTGCTCGGCCCACGTCGGGTCGACGCCCACGGGGACCTTGCGGTAGCGGTCGAAGTCGTCCCACGACAGGACGTGGACGCAGTCGTACCCGCGCCGCCTGATCTCGTCGGCGACCAGGTGCGGGGTCATCACCTCGCGCAGGTTGCCCAGGTGGATGGGCCCGGAGGGGCTGAGGCCGGACGCGCAGACGATGGGTTTGCCCGGCGCGCGCCGTTCGGCCTCGGCGATGACCTCGTCAGCGAAACGCGCCACCCAGTCGGCGTCCATCACGGCAGTCCTCTCTGAGACGGATCCTGCCTTCTATGGTCCCGTACTCGGAGGAGTGCTTCAGGCGGTGTTGCGCGCGTACACCAGACGCAGGCCGATCAGCGTGAGCCACGGCTCGTGGACGTCGATCGTGCGGGCCTCGCCGACGACGAGCGGGGCGCCCGATCCGGTCGCCACCACGGTCACATCGTCGGGGTCGGCGGACAGCTCCGCGGTCATCCGGTCGACGATCCCGTCCACCAGCCCGGCGAAGCCGTAGATGATGCCGGACTGGAGGGCCTCCACGGTGTTCTTGGCGATCACCGACCGGGGGCGGATCAGCTCGACCTTGTGCAGTTGCGCCCCGGCCGTGGCGAGCGCGTCGACCGAGATCTCCAGGCCGGGCGCCGTGACCGCGCCGACGTACTCGCCGCGGGCCGACACGGCGTCGAACGACGTGGCCGTGCCGAAGTCGACGATCACGCAGGGGCCGCCGTACAGGGTGGCGGCGGCCAGGGCGTTCACGATGCGGTCGCTGCCGACCTCCTTGGGGTTGTCCATGCGGACCGGGACGCCGGTGCGGACCCCGGGCTCGACGACGACGGCCGTCACGTCGCCGTAGTAGCGCCGCGACATCTCGCGCATCTCGTTGAGGACCGACGGGACCGTGGAGCAGATCGCGATGCCGCTGATGTCGGCGTCCTTGAGGATCGGCGACTGGCCGAGCAGCCCCTGGAGGACGACCGCGATCTCGTCCGCCGTACGGCGGGGATCGGTGGCGATCCGCCAGTGCTCGATCACCTCTTCACCCTCGAACAGGCCCAGCACCGTGTGGGTGTTGCTGACGTCGATGGTGAGCAGCATTCCCCGATTATGCACCAGCGCGCGTCCCTGCGATCTTCCGTCTCACGGGTCATTCCCCACGGAGGTCCAGACCTACGTCGAGGACCGAGGCCGAGTGCGTGAGGGCGCCCACGGCCAGGTAGTCGACCCCGGTCTCGGCCACCGCCCGCGCCGTGCCGAGGGTGAGGCCGCCGCTCGACTCCAGCCGCGCCCGGCCGCCCACCAGCCGTACGGCCTCGGCGAGCCGCTCGACGGTGAAGTTGTCGAGCAGGATCTCCTCGGCGCCCTCGGCGAGCACGGGCTCGATCTGGTCGATCCGGTCCACCTCGACCTCGATCGGCAGCCCGGGGAACGCCTCGCGCACGGCCCGGAATGCCTCCGCCACCCCGCCGGCGGCGACGACGTGGTTGTCCTTGATGAGGGCGGCGTCGTGGAGGCCCATGCGGTGGTTGACCCCGCCGCCGCACCGCACGGCGTACTTCTGCAGCGCCCGCAGGCCGGGCAGGGTCTTGCGGGTGTCCCGGACGCGGGCGCGGGTGCCGGCGATCGCGTCGGCCCACCGCCTGGTCGCGGTGGCGACGCCGGACAGGTGGGTGAGGAGGTTGAGGGCCGTGCGCTCCAGGGTGAGCAGGTCGCCGGCCGGGCCGGAGACGGTCATGAGGACGTCGCCGGGGCGCACCCGGTCGCCGTCCGCGGCCCGCCTCTCGACCGTGATCCGCGGCCCCGCCTGGCGGAAGACGGCCTCGGCGACCGGGAGGCCGGCCACCACGCCCTCGGCGCGGGCGACGAGGTCGCCCGTCGCCGCCTGGCCGGCGGGGATCGTGGCGGCCGAGGTGACGTCGAGCCCGCCGCCCAGGTCCTCCTCCAGGGCCGTGCGCACCAGCCTCAGCAGGTCGCCCGGGTCCACGCCGATCGCGGCCAGCTCGGCCCGCAGCGCCGCCGGCAGCTCGTCGCCCACAGGCGCGGCGTGCGCCGGGGACGTGTCGGGACGGGTGTCCTCGTGGGCCTCGTGCCGCATGACCAGTCCTTCCGCTGTGAGGGCGATGTCGATGTGCAGGCGCCAGTGGTCGTCGTCCCGCTCGGGGTGGTCCTCCCGCCAGTGGGAGCCCCGGGTCTCCTCGCGTTCGGCGGCGGCCGCGACGAGGGCCGTGGCCACCGTCAGGAGGTTGGTCGCCTCCCACGACTCGGTGCAGGGCTCGACCGCCACCGGGGTCCACCGGGCGTCCTTCAGCGCGCGGGCGACCTGCGCGAGGCTGACGTCGCTGCGCAGGACGCCGGCGCCGCGGCTCATGTGGTTCTGCACCCGCTGCCGGGTACGCGGATCCACCAGCCCCTCCGGCCGGCCGTCGCCGGCCGGCTCCGCCGGGACGAGGTCGGCCGCGGCCAGGTCGGCGGCGATGCGCTCGCCGAAGACCAGCCCCTCCAGGAGCGAGTTGGAGGCCAGCCGGTTGGCGCCGTGGACGCCGGTGCACGCCACCTCCCCGCAGGCGTACAGGCCCGGGACGGTCGTGCGGCCGTACAGGTCGGTGCGGACGCCGCCGCTGGCGTAATGGGCGGCGGGGGCCACGGGGATCGGCTCGGTCACGGGGTCGATGCCGTGCTCGCGGCAGACCGCGAGGATCGTGGGGAACCGCGTCCGCCACTTCTCCTCGCCGAAGTGCCGGGCGTCCAGGTACACGTGGTCGGCGCCGGTCTCGTCCATCCTGCGCATGATCGCCTTGGCCACGACGTCGCGCGGGGCGAGGTCGGCCAGCTCGTGGACCCCGCGCATGAACCGCTCGCCGGCGCCGTCGACCAGCACGGCCCCCTCGCCGCGCACGGCCTCGGAGACGAGCGGCTGCTGGCCGGTCGAGCCCTCGCCGAGCCACAGGACGGTGGGGTGGAACTGGACGAACTCGATGTCGCGGACCACGGCCCCGGCCCGCAGCGCGAGCGCCACGCCGTCCCCCGTGGAGACGACCGGATTGGTGGTGGCGGCGTAGACCTGGCCCATGCCGCCGCTGGCGAGCACGACGGCGCCCGCGTTGACCGCGCCCACGCCGTCCACCGCGCCCTCGCCCATCACGTGGAGGGTGACCCCGCAGGCCCGCCCGGCGGCGTCCGCGAGCAGGTCGAGGGCGAGCGCGTGCTCGACGACCTCGATGCGCGGCTCGGCCAGCACGGCCTGGACGAGGGCCCGCTGGACCTCGGCGCCGGTGGCGTCGCCGCCCGCGTGGACGATGCGGTTGCGGCGGTGGCCGCCCTCGCGGGTGAGCTGGAGCTCGCCATCGGTGTCCCGGTCGAACTCGGCGCCGTGCCCGATCAACCGCTTGAGCGCGTCCGGGCCCTCCGTCACCAGCACCCGTACGGCGTCCTCGTCGCACAGGCCGACGCCCGCGAGCAGCGTGTCCCGCAGGTGCTCGTCGGGGGTGTCCTCGGGGTCGAGGACGGCCGCGATGCCGCCCTGGGCCCAGCGGGTGGACCCGGCGGACAGCACGTCCTTGGTGATGACGAGCACCCGCCCCCGCGGGGAGAGGTGGACGTAGCGGAGCGCGACCGTGAGGCCGGCGATGCCCGACCCGATCACCACGACGTCCGCGTGCGTGCTCCATCCGGGAGCGGGGGCGGTGAGCCTCCTCGGAATCGCCACCATGAGGGATCCCCTTTCGTCAATATGACGATAACGCCCTCACGGCGATGCTCCGTCGCCGCCCCCATCCGAAGGTCAGGAAACGGCGACGACCAGGTTGTCGATCAGCCGCGTCGTGCCCACCTTGGCGGCCACGGCCAGTACGGCCTCGCCGCGGAAGCCGTCCTCGACCGGGGTGAACGTCGCCGGGTCGACGAGGGCGACGTAGTCGAGCAGGAGCGGCGGGTCGAGCCGGGCCGCCTCGTCCAGCACGGCGGCGGCCGCGCGGAGGATCTCCGAGGGGACGGTCCGCCCGGATCCCGCCCGCAGGGCCCGGGACAGGGCGAGCGCCGTGACCCGGTCGGCCGGCGACAGGTACCTGTTGCGGCTCGACAGCGCCAGCCCGTCCGGCTCGCGGACGGTCGGGCCGCCGGCGATCTCGACCGGCACGTTCAGGTCGGCCACCATCCGCCGGATCAGCGCGAGCTGCTGGGCGTCCTTCTGCCCGAAGACCGCGACGTCCGGCTGGACCAGGTTGAACAGCTTGAGCACGACGGTCAGCACGCCGTCGAAGTGGCCGGGCCGGAACGCGCCCTCGACGATCGCGCCCATCCGCCCCGCGGAGACCTGCACCTGGCGGTCGGGCAGGTACATGTCCTCCGCCGAGGGGGCGAACACCACCCGTACGCCCTCCTCGGCGCAGGCCGCGAGGTCGGCGTCGAACGTCCGGGGATAGCGGGAGAAGTCCTCGTTGGGGCCGAACTGCAGGGGGTTGACGAAGACGCTGACCACGACGTGGTCGGCCAGCTCACGGGCCAGCCGGATGAGGGACCGGTGGCCCTCGTGGAGGGCGCCCATGGTGGGGACCAGGGCGATCCGGCCGCCGCCGAGCGTGTCCTTCGCCTTGACGAGCTCCGTGCGGTCGCCCGCGACGATCACGTCCAAATGTTGCCTCCCAGCGCGTCCAGGAGGCGCTCGGCGGTCTCGGGCTTGAGCAGCCCGGCGGCGAGCGCCCGGTCCGCCGTGAGCCTAGCGAGGGCCACGTACGCGTCGGCCGCCTCGGGCGCCGCCAGGATGAGGGCGTCCACGTGCCGGCGCACGGTGCCGGCGTCGCCGCGCACGACCGGGCCGGTCAGGCCGCTGATCCCCAGCCGCAGGACGTTGTCGAGCGCGGCGCCCAGCAGCGGCGCGAGCATCCGGCCGGGGTGCTCGACGCCGATCTTCGCGAGCAGCTCCTGCGACTCGGCGACGAGCGTGACCATGTGGTTCGCGGCGCCGGCGAGGGCCGCGTGGTAGAGGGCCCGGTCCTGGTCGGCGATCCAGACCGGCTCCCCGCCCATCTCGATGACGAGCGCCTCGGCCACCGGGCGCAGCAGGACGGGGGCCGTCACGCCGAACGAGCATCCGGTGATCTTCGTCAGGTCGTCGTCCCTGCCGGTGAACGTCATCACCGGGTGCAGCGCGAGCGGCATCGCGCCGGCCTCGGCCGCCGGGTCCAGCACCGCCAGGCCGTACGCGCCGCTCGCGTGGACCAGCAGCTTGCCCCGCAGGTCGGCGCCGGTGGCGGCGAGCCCGGCGACCAGTTCGGGCAGCACGTCGTCGGGAACGGTGAGCAGCACGAGCTCCGACCGCCGGATCACCTCGTCCGGCCTGCTGAGCTCCACGCCGAGCCGCTCGGCCGCCCGGCGCCGCGAGGCGTCGGACACCCCGCTGGCCGCGACGACCCGATGCCCGGCGAGCATGAGCGCGGCCCCGAGCACGGAGCCCACGCGTCCCGCGCCGAGCACTCCCACGGCGAGCCGCGCCGGGCGGTCACTTGTGTCCATGACGCCTCCCCTCGGCCCAGAGTAGCGGCGGCGGACGCGCCGGCCCGGCCTCGGCCCGACGGTCGAATTTTGTCCCGTTTCCCCCTGGCTTATGTTGAGCCACGAGTACGAAAGTCGCTACTTTTCGTCACGGTGGCCGCCGTTCGGTAACGTGAACCGCTGTGTGGGTCACCTGGCGCACGGCGACGCAGCGCGCCCTCTACGGCCCCGACGGCTTCTACCTGCGCGAACGGCCACATCGGCACTTCCGGACGTCGGTGCACGTCTCGGCCGCGTTCGCGGAGGCCCTGGTCCGGCTCGCCGCGCGAACGGACGAGGCCCTGGGGCGCCCGCCCGTCCTCGACCTGGTGGACGTGGGGAGCGGCGACGGGACGCTGGCGGCGGGCGTGCTCGCGGCCGCGCCGCCCGAGCTGGCGGAGCGCCTCCGGGTGACCGCCGTCGATCTGTCTCCGCGGCCCGAGGGCCTGGACGCCGCCGTCGCCTGGGCGCACGAGATGCCCCACGGGGTCGCCGGGCTCGTGGTGGCCAACGAGTGGCTCGACGACGTGCCGGTGGACGTCGTCGAGGTGACCCCCTCCGGCCCCCGGGTGGTGCTGGTCGACCCCGCCACGGGCGACGAGCGGCTCGGCCCCGCCCCCTGCGAGGAGGACCTGGCCTGGCTGGAACGCTGGTGGCCGCCGCGCTTCCCGGGCTGCCGGGCCGAGATCGGCCGTCCCAGGGACGAGGCCTGGGCCTCGGTGGTGTCGCGGCTGGAGCGCGGCACGGCCATCGCCGTCGACTACGCCCACCTGGCCGCCTGCCGTCCCTGCGCGGGCAGCCTGACGGGCTACCGCGACGGCTCGGTCGTCCCCGCGGTGCCGGACGGCTCGTGCGACGTCACCGCGCACGTGGCGCTCGACGCCTGCGCCGCCGCGGGCGAGCGGGCCGGCGCGACCGCCACCCTGCTGACCACGCAGCGGGAGGCTCTGCGCGCCCTCGGCCTCCTCGGCGCGCGTCCGCCGCTCGACCTCGCCCGCTCCGACCCCCGCGGGTACGTCCGCGCGCTCAGCCGGTCGTCGGAGGAGGCCGAGCTGATCGACCCCGCGGGACTCGGCGGCTTCGGCTGGCTCAGCCAGTCGCGCGGCCTGTGACGGTCACACGGCGACCTTGAGCGACTCCAGGCCCCGGATGATGTAGTTCGGCTTCCAGGCGGGCTCCTCGGCGAGCTCCACCTTCGGGGCGGCCCGCAGCAGGGCGCCGAACGACTCGACGAGCTCGACCCGGGCGAGCGGCGCCCCCAGGCAGAAGTGGATGCCCGCCCCGAACGAGATGTGCGGGTTGTCCGCCCGGCTCACGTCGAGCCTGTCGGGGTCGTCGAACACCTCGGGGTCCCGGTTCGCCGAGCCGAACAGCAGCGCGACCTCGACGCCCCGGGGGATGCGCACGCCGCCGATCTCGACGTCCTCCAGCACCCAGCGCTCGAACATCTGCAGCGGGGTGTCCCACCGCATGAGCTCCTCGACGGCCGTCGGCAGCAGGCCGGGGTCGGCGCGCAGCCGGTCGAGCTCCCCGGGGTTGCGGAACAGCGACCACCAGCCGTTGCCGGTGACGTTGACCGTGGCCTCGTGTCCCGCGTTCAGCAGCAGCACGCAGGTCCCGATCAGCTCGTCCTCGGTGAGGCGGTCCCCCTCGTCGACGACCTGGGCGAGCGCGGAGATCATGTCGTCGCCCGGCCGGTCGCGTCGGGCCCGGGCCAGCTCGCGCAGGTAGCCGGAGAACTCGGCCGCCGCCCGCACGGCCGTGTGCTGGACCTCGTCCGACGGGTTGAGCTCGTACATCCCGCAGATGTCGGCCGACCAGGGCCGCAGCAGATGCCGGTCGGCCTCAGGGACGCCCAGCATCTCGGCGATCACGGTCACCGGGAGCGGCTCGGCGACCTCCGCGAGGAGGTCGCCCCCGCCCCGCTCGGCGAACTCCTCGGCCAGTCCGGTCGCGATCGCGCGCACCCGGGGCCGCAGCGACTCGACCATCCGCGGGGTGAACGCCTTGGACACCAGGCGGCGCAGCCGCGTGTGGACGGGCGGCTCTACGTCGAGCATCCCGGCCCGGATCACCCGCCAGAACGGCTCCTGGAACTCCGGCTCGGCCTGCCTGCCGAACTCCTCGTGCGAGGCGACGTGGAGGTAGGAACGGCCCAGCCTGCGATCGCGCAGCAGCGTGTTCACGTCGGCGTGGCGGGCGACCAGCCACTGGCCGGTCGGCTCGAAGAAGCTCACCGGGTCGTGGTCGCGCAGGGCGCGGTACACGTCGTACGGGTGGGCGACGAACTCGGGATTCCAGGGATCAAACCGCACAAAGCAACCATACGGACCCGGGACGGCGGCCGCACCCACGCGGTTCCGCAATCGAGAGCCTTGCCGAACTGCGGATTTGCGGATGGGGGCGGTCGTCTGGTTATAGTGCGGCTCAGGTTATGAGTGCCAGCGTCAAGCCCCGGCTCGCTGGCCGGCAACCCTCGCGCTCGCGGCGGGGTGCCCCGGGTGATGACCGGGCTCGGCACGAGGGGTGCCGGGCAAGCGCGGGCTCCGACGCCATGGCCGGAGTCCATGACTCCGAGGGAGCCTGACGTTGTCCGCTGTCACCTGCACCCACGCCGAGACCGTCGCCGAGCCGATCGTGCGAGGCGGCTCGGCGCCGTTCGCGGCCCGCGCCCGCGAGATCCCGGCCGTTCTGGGCGCCGACCTGGAGGTCCCCGTCAGGGGCGGCCGGCTCGTCCGGTACGCCAACCTCGACTACGCCGCCAGCGCCCCCTGTCTGGAGCCGGTGAACGCCGCCCTCGCCGCGGCGCTCCCGGCCTACTCCAGCGTCCACCGGGGAGCCGGGTACGCCTCGCAGCTCACGACCGCGCGGTACGAGCAGGCCAGGCACACGGTCAAGGCCTTCGTCGGCTCCCGCCCGGACGACGCGCTGATCTTCACCCGCAACACCACAGACGCGATGAACCTGCTGGCCCGCTGCCTGCCCGAAGGCACCACGGTCGTGGTCTTCGACAGCGAGCACCACGCCTCCCTGCTGCCCTGGCCGCGGGCCGTGCGGCTGGCCCCGCCCGCCTTCCCCGGCGAGGCGATCCGGGCGGCCGACGAGGCCCTGGCGGCCGTCGAGGGCCCCGCCCTGCTCGTGGTGACCGCGGCCTCCAACGTCACGGGCGAGCTGTGGCCGATCGCCGGGCTGGCCCACGTCGCCCACCGGCACGGCGCCCGCATCGCCGTGGACGCGGCCCAGCTCGTGCCGCACCGGCGGCTCAACCTGACCGCGCTCGACCTCGACTACGTCGCCTTCTCCGGGCACAAGCTCTACGCGCCCTTCGGCGCGGGCGCGCTGGTGGGCCGCCGCGACTGGCCGGCCGAGGCCGAGCCGTACCTGCGCGGCGGGGGCGCCGTGACGGCCGTGGGCGACGAGGCCGAGTGGAGCGCCGACCCCGAGGCCCGGCACGAGGCCGGCACGCCCAACGTGCTCGGCGCCGTCGCCCTCGCGGCCGCCTGCGACGCGCTCACGGCCACCGGGTGGACCCCGCTCGTGCGCGAGGAGGAGCGCCTGCTCGCCCGCCTGCGCGCCGGCCTCGCGTCGATCGAGGGCGTACGGGAGCTGTCGCTGTGGGGCCCCGATCACCCGCGCGTGGGCATCGTGTCGTTCACCGTGGAGGGCCGCACCGCGCGGGAGGTCGCCGAGTTCCTGTCGTCCGAGCACGGCATCGGGGTCAGGGACGGCAAGTTCTGCGCCCACCCGTTCGTCCGCCACCTGCTCGGGACGGCCGACGGCGGCTGCGCGGACGGCACGGCGAGCGCGGTGCGCGCCTCGATCGGCGTCGGCTCGACCGAGGAGCACGTCGACCGCCTCATCGAGGCGCTGCGGGGCCTCGCCGCCGAATGACGCTCTTCGCCCCACCGTACGGTCGTGACAGCATGGGCCGTATGGAAGGGACGCCGCGGGAGCGGGTTGTCGGCATCGGCGCGGGGGCGGGGCACGTCCAGCCGCGGGAGCTGGCCACCGAGGACATGGTCCTCAACATCGGCCCGCAGCACCCCTCGACCCACGGGGTGCTGCGGCTGCGGCTCGTCCTCGACGGCGAGCGGATCGTCACGGCCGAGCCGATCATCGGGTACATGCACCGGGGCGCGGAGAAGCTGTTCGAGGTCCGCGACTACCGGCAGATCGTGGTGCTGGCCAACCGGCACGACTGGCTGTCGGCGTTCGCGAACGAGCTCGGCGTCGTGCTGGCCGTGGAGCGCATGCTCGGGATGGAGGTACCGCCCCGGGCCGTGTGGGCGCGAACGCTGCTGGCCGAGCTCAACCGGGTGCTCAACCACCTCATGTTCCTCGGCTCCTACCCCCTGGAGCTGGGCGCGATCACCCCGGTCTTCTACGCGTTCCGGGAACGGGAGACGCTCCAGCACGTGATGGAGGAGATCTCCGGCGGCCGCATGCACTACATGTTCAACCGGGTCGGCGGTCTCAAGGAGGACCTCCCGCTCGGATGGCTCGACCGCGTCACGGCCGCCGTGTCCGCCGTACGGCGGCGGCTGCCCGACATCGAGAACCTGATCGCCGGCAACGAGATCTTCCTGGCCCGCACCCGCGGCGTCGGCGTGCTCGACCGGGAGACGATCATGCAGTACGGCGTGAGCGGCCCCATCGCCCGCGCCTCCGGCGTGGACCTCGACCTGCGGCGCGACGAGCCCTACCTGGCGTACGGCGAGCTCCCGGTGAAGGTCGTGACCCGGTCGGCGGGCGACTGCAACGCCCGGTTCCAGGTGCTGCTCGACCAGGTCAAGGTTTCGCTCGACCTCGCCGACGCCTGCGTCGAGCGGCTGCGGCAGCTGCCCCCCGGGCCGATCAACCAGCGGCTGCCGAAGATCCTCAAGGCGCCCGAGGGGCACACGTACGCGTGGACGGAGAACCCGCTCGGCCTCAACGGCTACTACCTGGTCTCCCGCGGGGAGAAGACGCCCTGGCGGCTGAAGCTGCGCAGCGCGTCCTACAACAACGTCCAGGTCCTGCGGGAGATGCTGCCGGGGCAGCTCGTCTCCGACATGGTCGCGATCCTCGGCTCGATGTTCTTCGTGGTCGGCGACATCGACAAGTGAGCCGTCAGGCCTCTCCGGAGGGCTCGCCGGGCACCCGGCAGCAGTGCTCCAGGAACAGCGCGGCGCAGATCAGGATCACACACGAGACGAACGACCCGCCGGCGACGAGCGCGTCCTGCCGCGGTTTGGGCAGGTCGAGCAGGTTGATCACGTGGAGGACGAAGCCGGCGAACACGCCCGCGAACGCCGCACCGGCGTACGCCGTGGCC
>NZ_KI866523.1:322013-361129 GCF_000511135.2 Microbispora sp. ATCC PTA-5024
TTGGCCAGCGCCGCCAGCCGGGCGACGGCGAGCGGCTCGACCGGTTTCGTGCCGGGCCGCCGCAGGATCCGCGCCCGGGTCAGCCAGCCCGTGTAGGCCTCGCCGATCGCCAGCAGCAGCGTGGTCGGGATCGCGGTCCACGGCACGGTCGGCAGCGTCGAATAGGCCTCCTGCAGCACGCCCCACGTGAGGAGCGCGAACACGATGACGAGGCCGACGAGCACACCGGGGTTGCTGGGCTTCACAGGGCTCCTCGTCACACAGGGGGTACGAGCGACAGGTCGGCGCGCAGCCGCACCCCGCTCTGGTCGACGCCGGCCAGCAGGGCCGCCACCGACCCGCGCCCGGGCAGCACCGCCGCCGGGTCGGCCTGCGCCCAGGGGACCAGGACGAAGGCCCGCTCGTGGGCGCGCGGATGCGGCAGCGTCAGCTCGGGGTCGTCCGACAGGAGCGAGCCGACCATGATCAGGTCGACGTCGAGGGTGCGGGCCCCCCAGCGCTCCTCGCGGACGCGGCCGAACGCGTTCTCCACGCCCTGGGCCCGGTCGAGCAGCGTCCGGGGGTCGAGCATGCTCTCCCCGATCACCACGGCGTTCAGGTACGGCCCCTGGTCGGGCCCGCCGACGGGATCGGTCTCGTACACCGGGGACACCGCCACGAACGTCAGCCCCGGAGCCTCGAACAGGGCGTCGAGCGCGCCCTGCAGGTAGTCGATCCGGCGGCCGAGGTTGCTGCCGAGCGCGAGCACGACCCTCATGCACGACCCCTTCTGATGGTCACCACCACGTCGCCGAACGGCAGGGGGATGGGCGCCGCCGGCTTGTGCACGCTGATCTCCGCCTCCTCCACGAGGTCGTGGGCGAGGCAGGCGGCGGCCAGCCGCCCGGCGAGCGTCTCGATGAGGTCGACCGGCTCGCCCTCGACGATCGACACGAGCTCCTGGGCCAGCGCACCGTAGTCCACCGTCTTGGACAGATCGTCGGAGGCCGCCGCCGGAGCCGTGTCGAGGAACAGTGTCGCGTCGACGACGAACTCCTGGCCCAGCTCGCGCTCGGCCGGCAGGCAGCCGTGCCGCCCCCGCGCCCGCAGCCCCGCCAGCCTGATGCTGTCGGTCACCGGCTCTCCCTCCAGCTCACCCGGGCCCGCACGCCCACCGTCACTCCTCCTGGTCCTCCTCGTCGTCCCCCTGGAGGACGGGCGAGCCGTGGTAGAGCCACAGCCGCCAGCCCTTCGGGGTCCGGACGTAGGTGTTCGAGGCCACGACCCGTCCCGCCGCGAACCCGGGCTCGTCGGTGTCCGCGGCCGTCAGGATGTTCTCCGCGCAGGTCAGCACCGCCACGTCGCCGATGACCGTCGTCTGCACGTCGGTCAGGACGAACTGGATGTACGGGGTGTTCGCCATGATCAGCGCCCAGGAGCGCAGCACCTCGGACCGGCCGGTCAGCATCGGCCAGCCCGGGTGGACGCACATGGCCACGCGGGCGCCTGCGTCCTCGATCCAGATCTCCGACATCTTGTCGAGGTCGCCGCTCTCGATGGCGTTGTAGAACGCCTGGTTGAGCTCCTCGATGTCCTTCATGGGCGTCCCTGTCGGCAATGTCATTCACCGGCCTTCGTCGGTGTGTCGTCCAGTGGCTGCCCTCCAGGCGGCGGCGACACGCACGGCGTCGGCGTTCGGCGCCACCTTGTGCACCCGCACGCACCAGGCGCCCGCCTGCGCCGCGAGCGCGGTCACCGCGAGGGTCGCGTCGTCGCTGCCGTCGAACGGACGGGGGCTGCCGTCCGGGCCCGGCAGCAGGCGCCCGAGGAACCGCTTCCTCGACGCCCCGATGAGCAGCGGGTGGCCGAGCCGGTTGAGCGCGCCGATGCCGGCCAGCAGCGACCAGTTGTGCTCGGCGTGCTTGGAGAACCCGAGCCCGGGGTCGAGCACGATCTGGTCCTCCCGGACGCCCTCCGCCAGCACCGAGTCGACTCGTTTGCGCAGCTCCTCGCACACCTCGGTCACCACGTCGCTGTAGATCGCCCGGCTGTCCATGTCGCTGCTGTGCCCGCGCCAGTGCATCACCACGTACGGCACGCCGGAGGCGGCCACCACACGCGGCATGGCGGGGTCGGCGAGACCGCCGCTCACGTCGTTCACCAGCCGGGCGCCCGCCGCCACCGCCGCCTCGGCGACCTCGGCCCGCATCGTGTCGACGCTGACCGTGACGCCCTCCTGGGACAGCGCGCGGATCACCGGCTCGACGCGGCGCAGTTCCTCGTCGAGCGGGACGCGGGCGGCTCCCGGACGGGTGGACTCGCCGCCGACGTCGACGATGTCGGCGCCCTCGGCCACCAGGTCGAGGCCGTGCCGGATCGCGACGTCCGGGTCGAACCAGTGGCCGCCGTCCGAGAACGAGTCGGGCGTGACGTTGACCACGCCCATGACCAGGCAGCGCCCCGGCTCGGGCATACCGGGCACGCTCCGTGTCGTCATTCCCCCTCCTCGCGCGGGGCACGTGGGCGGATGACGGCGGTCACAGTCTCTATCGGCTCACTCGCTTCACTCGATCGCTCGCAGTCCAGCCTAGGGGTTCGCCGGTCGCCATCGGTCCGGCGGGTCCGCCCGGCCCGTAACGAATCGACGGCGTCCCCGGCGGCGGCGCGCGAAGCGCGGTGGGGGCCGCTCGCGGCGCACGCAGGCAGCCGGAAGATCCCGCCGGGACACCGGCGGGACCCTCGGGCTCAGCCGCGGAGGATGAGGGACATGGCCTCGGCGCGGGTCGCCTCGCTCGACCGGAAGTCGCCGCGGACGGCCGAGGTGATCGTCTTCGCGCCCGGCTTGCGCACGCCCCGCATCGTCATGCACATGTGCTCGGCCTCGATGACGACGATCACGCCGCGCGGCTCCAGGACCCGCATGAGGCCGTCGGCGATCTGCGAGGTCATCCGCTCCTGCACCTGTGGGCGGCGAGCGTAGACGTCCACCAGCCTGGCCAGCTTGGACAGGCCGGTGATCTGCCCCTTCTCGTTCGGCGTGTAGCCGATGTGGGCCACGCCGTGGAACGGCAGCAGGTGATGCTCGCAGGTCGACATCACCTCGATGTCCTTCACCAGCACCATCTCGTCGTGGTCGGCATCGAACATCGTGGTGAGCGCGTCCTCCGGACGCTGTCCCAGCCCGGCGAACTGCTCCGCGAACGCGCGGGCCACCCGCGCCGGGGTGTCCCGGAGCCCGTCGCGATCGGGGTCCTCCCCGATCGCGAACAGGATCTCGCGGATGGCCTTCTCGATCCGCCCGTGGTCGAACCCGGGGTGCGGCTCGGCCACGGTCAGGCCTCGTCCCGCTGGGTCGTCGCCTGGTCGCCGAGCCACGGCGCCGGGCCGTTGCCGGCGGGCAGCGCCGAGCCGTTGCCGTTCGCCCGCTCCTTCGGCGTGATCACCGGAGGACGGTCGGACGGGAGCCGCTTGCCGTAACCGGCGTAGGAGGGCCGCTTCTCCTTGGGGACGACCGGCGAGAAGATCTCCAGGACCTGCTCCCGGGAGAGCGTCTCCTTCTCCATGAGCTCCAGGACCAGGTTGTCCAGGACGTCGCGGTACTGGACGAGGACCTCCCACGCCTGGTCGTGCGCGCTCTCGATGAGGCGGCGGACCTCCTCGTCGATCGCCGAGGCGATCTGCTCGGAGTAGTCGCGCTCGTGGCCCATCTCACGGCCGAGGAAGACCTCGCCGTTGCCGCTGCCGAACTTGCGGGCGCCGAGCCGCTCGCTCATGCCGTACTCGGTGACCATGCGGCGGGCGATGGAGGTGGCCTTCTCGATGTCGTTGGACGCGCCGGTGGTGGGCTCGTGGAAGACGAGCTCCTCCGCCGTGCGGCCGCCGAGCAGCATGGCCAGCTGGTCCATCATCTCGGACCTGGTCGCGAGGAACTTGTCCTCCATCGGCAGCGTCATCGTGTAACCGAGGGCGCGGCCGCGGGACAGGATCGTGATCTTGTGGACCGGGTCGGAGTTGGGGAGCGCGTGCGCCACCAGGGCGTGGCCGCCCTCGTGGTAAGCGATGATCTTCTTCTCCTGGTCCGACATGACCCGGGACTTGCGCTCAGGACCGGCCATCACGCGGTCGATCGACTCCTCGAGGGTCGACATCGTGATGAGCTTCTGGTCCTGGCGGGCGGTCAGCAGAGCCGCCTCGTTGATCACGTTGGCCAGGTCGGCGCCGGTGAAGCCGGGCGTCCGCCGCGCGATGACGTCGAGGTCGACGTCCGGCGCGAACGGCTTGCCGCGGCCGTGGACGCGCAGGATGCCCTTGCGGCCCTCCAGGTCGGGCCGGTCGATGACGACCTGACGGTCGAAGCGGCCGGGACGCAGCAGGGCCGGGTCGAGGATGTCGGGCCGGTTGGTCGCGGCGATGAGGATCACGCCGCCCTTGACGTCGAAGCCGTCCATCTCGACGAGGAGCTGGTTGAGCGTCTGCTCGCGCTCGTCGTGGCCGCCGCCGAGGCCCGCGCCGCGGTGCCGGCCGACGGCGTCGATCTCGTCGATGAAGATGATCGCGGGGGCGTTGGCCTTCGCCTGCTCGAACAGGTCGCGCACGCGGGAGGCGCCGACGCCGACGAACATCTCGACGAAGTCGGAACCGGAGATCGAGTAGAACGGCACGCCGGCCTCGCCGGCGACCGCCCGGGCGAGCAGCGTCTTACCGGTTCCGGGCGGGCCGTACAGGAGGACGCCCTTGGGGATCTTGGCGCCGATGGCCTGGAACTTGGCCGGGGCCTGCAGGAACTCCTTGATCTCCTGGAGCTCCTCGATGGCCTCGTCGGCGCCCGCCACGTCGGCGAACGTCGTCTTGGGGGTGTCCTTGGTGATCAGCTTGGCCCGCGACTTGCCGAAGTTCATGACGCGCGAGCCGCCGCCCTGCATCTGGTTCATGATGAACAGGAAGATGAGGACGATGATGATGATCGGCAGGAAGCTCACCAGGAGGCTGACCAGGAAGTTCTCCTTGGGCACCTCGACGGTCCAGCCCTTGTCCGGCTGCGCGGACGCCAGGGCCTGCGTGAGCTGGACGCCCTGACCCTCGACCCAGGGGGCCTGGATCCGGTCGGTGGACTTGCCCGCCACGTCGATCGGGCTCTTCAGCGTGAGCTCGATCCGCTGGTCCTTGTCGACCACGGTGGCGTTCTTGACGTTGTGCTGCTGAATCTGCTGGACGACCGTGGAGGTGTCGGCGGTGGTGTAGTTTCCGTCGCCGCCGAACATCGTGGTGACGAGCAGGAGAAGCACGACGATGCCCAGGATCCACAGCAGTGGGCCACGTGTAAATCGCTTGAGATCCATCCGTTGCGGAACCCCGGCGGGCCCGTCCCTTCCTGACCAAGGCCTACCCCGGGAAACCCCGGGGACGCGGCATCCCTTACCGCTCCTTCTGTCTACCCGTAGGTAACCGTGAGGCACCACACGGATATCCGAAGGTACACCCGGCGACCGCGTCGGGTAACTTCCCGGGCGTCTCCGGCTTTGCCCTTCCAACGTACGTCAGGCAATGCCGTGTTCCCGGACCTGGGAGCGAATAACGCACGATTGCCGGGACACTTCGCTCAGGGCTTACTCCCCGCCGTACACGTGGGGGGCGAGGGTTCCGATGAACGGCAGGTTGCGGTACTGCTCGGCGTAATCGAGGCCGAACCCGATGACGAACTCGTTCGGGATGTCGAAACCGACGTACCGGACGTCGATCGGGACCTTCACGGCGTCGGGCTTGCGCAGCAGGGTGCAGATCTCGACGCTGGCCGGGTTGCGCGACTTCAGGTTGTTCATGAGCCACGACAGGGTCAGGCCCGAGTCGATGATGTCCTCCACGACGAGGACGTGGCGGCCCTCGATGTCGGTGTCGAGGTCCTTGAGGACCCGCACGACGCCGGACGACTTGGTGCCCGCGCCGTAGGACGACACGGCCATCCAGTCCATCTGGACCGGGACGTGCAACGCGCGGGCGAGATCGGCCATGACCATGACGGCGCCCTTGAGGACCCCCACGATCAGGAGCTCCTCCCCCGCGTAGTCGGCGTCGATCTGGCCGGCGAGCTCCTTGATCTTCGCCTGGAGCTCTTCTTCCGGGATGAGGACGCTGGCGAGGTCCCTGCCCATGTCGGCGGCATCCACCTGGGGTTTTCCTTACGAGAGTGAGACGTTGTCGACGGCGAATATCAGGGTGCCACAGCGTCTGACCACACTTACCCCCCCGGGGAGCCCTGCGGACTTCTGCCCGTGCCAGGCCGTGACCAGCCGCTCGGCCTCCTCGATGTGCACGGCGGCGAGCGCCGACGCCGGCGCCCCCGCCTCCACCGCCGCCCGCTGGATCACCCGGCGCCGCACCGCGCCCGGCACGGCCGCCAGGACGCTCACCGACAGCTCTCCGCCCGGGCCCCGCGCCCGGTCGTGGACCTCGCCGGCCCACTGGTCGAGGGCGTCCGCGTCGTCCCGGCACAGCCGCGCCGTACGGGCGAGGGCCTCGGGGACGCCGGGCCCCAGCGCGGCCGACAGCGCCGGGAGCAGGTCGCGCCTGACCCGGACCCTGCCGTACGCCGGGTCGTCGTTGTGGGGGTCGTCCCAGGGCTTCAGGCCGAGGGCCTCGCACGCCTCCCGGGTGCGCGAGCGGGTCAGGCTCAGCAGGGGACGCCGGTAGAGCCCGCTGACGTCCGCCATGCCCGACAGGGACCGGGTTCCGCTGCCCCTGGCCAGCCGCAGCAGCACGGTCTCCGCCTGGTCGTCGAGCGTGTGGCCGAGCAGGACGGCGGCCGCCCCGAGCCGTCCTGCGGCCGCGGACAGCGCGGCGTAGCGGGCGTCGCGGGCCGCCGCCTCGGGGCCGCCCGCGCGGCCCACCGCGACGGTGAGGGCCTCGGCGGGGTCCAGGCCCAGCGTGGGCGCGAGCCGTACGAGGTCGGCGGCGCGCCCGGCCGAGCCCTCCTGGAGGCCGTGGTCGACCGTGAGCAGCCCGGCCCGCAGGCCGAGCCGGGGGGCGGAGAACCCCAGGGCCGCCGCGAGCGCGAGCGAGTCGGCGCCGCCGCTGCACGCCGCGAGCACGAGCGCCCCGGACGGCACGTCCGCGAGCGACAGCCGTACGGCGCGGCGGACGTCGGCTACGGCGGGATGCGGGCCCATGCAGCCATTGTGGCCGCCCCGGCCCGGGACGGGGACGCCGGTCAGGAGGCCGCGAGCACCCGGGACATCCAGAGGCGGGGCTCGGCGATCTCCTGCCGGTCGGGGAGGGTCTCGGGGGAGGTCCAGACGCGGTTGAACGACTCCATGCCGGCCTCGTCCACGACGGTGCGGACGAACCGGGAGCCCTCGGCGTACTGCTTCATCTTGAGCTCGATGCCGAGCAGGCGCCGGACGAGCTGGTCGATCCGCGACCCGCCCTCGCGCCGGCGCTGGAACTTGGCCCGGATCTCGGCGACCGACGGGACGACGGACGGTCCGACCGCGTCCATCACGTAGTCGCCGTGGCCCTCGACCAGCGTCATCACGGCGGTGACCCGGTCGAGGACGGCCTTCTGCTCGGGGGTCTGGATGGCCTCGATGAGGTTGCCCTCGCCGCCCTTGAAGGCGTCGGCGACCGCGTCGGAGGCGGCGCGCAGCCGCTCCAGGAGGGTCGTGAGGTCCATCTCGGAGGCGAGGAGGAACTCGGTCATCTGGCCGCGCACGTACTCCCGCAGCCAGGGGACCCCGGTGAACTGCACCCGGTGGGTCTCCTCGTGCAGGCACACCCACAGCCGGAAGTCGCGGGGGTCGACGCCCAGCTCGCGCTCGGCGTGGACGATGTTGGGCGCGACCAGGGTCAGGCGGCCCGTGGGGGCGGCGCCGGACGGGTCGGGCGGCAGGAACAGCTCGTACTGCCCCAGCACCCGGGAGGCGAGGAAGGCCAGCACGGCGCCCACCTCGAGGCCGGTGATGCGGGAGCCCACGGCCCCGACGATCGCCGGCATGTTCGACATCTTGTCGGTCAGCGGTTCGAGCACGACCCGGAAGCCGTCCACGTTGGCCCGGATCCACCCCGGCCGGTCGACGACCGTCGCGGCCTCGGGCGGCGCGGAGTCGATGCGGGTGAACTCCCGCACGTGGCCCTCGGCGTCGCGGGACAGCCGCCTCAGCTCGGCGACCGCCTGCCTGGCCTCCTCCCGGCTCACCTGAGGCCCGGGGCGCACGAGGCGGACACCGGTCGTCACGGCCAGATCCCAGTCGATCACCTGCATACCCACCACCGTACGTTCTCGTCGGTCGCGCCGCGCGAGCGGTGTTGCGAGGGGCGCGGCCGTGTCTGGACTGAGGAGTGAGGAAGCGAGGAACGGGCTTCCGGAGCGACGAGGGCCGCGTTCATCGCGGCCCTCGTCGCTCCGCGCGGCCGCGCGAGGCGGCCCCGGGCCGGTGCGAGCGCACCGGTCAGCTCTGGGAGACGATCGTGGCCATGGTGTCCAGCGCGGTCACCGCCCCCTGCGCGTCGGCCACCTCGTCGGCCATGAACGCGAAGGTCAGGAGCCGCCCGTCGGTCGTGTACGCGATGCCGGCCAGGGTGTTCACCCCCGTCAGCGTGCCCGTCTTGGCGCGGACCAATCCGGCGCCGGCCTGCGTTCCCCCCTTGCCGTAGCGGCCGTGCAGGGTGCCGGTGAAACCGGCGACCGGCAGACCGCTGATCAGGGAGTGGAGGGCGGGGTGCGCGGGGGAGGCGGCCGCGGCCAGCAGGCGGGCGAGCGCGGCCGGGGTGATGCGGTTCCTGGTCGACAGGCCGCTGCCGTCGTTGACCTCGATGCCCTGGTCGACGCCGAGCCGGCCCAGCACCCGGTGGACGGCGTCCACCTCGCCGAGGAACGTGTGGGGCAGGCCCTCCTTGATCGCCACCTGACGGGAGAGGGCCTCGGCGAGGTCGTTGTCGCTGAGCGTGAGCATGCGTTCGACCAGCGCGTAGACGGGTGGGGACTCCACCCGGGCCACCTCGGCCGCCCCGGCGGGCGCCCTGCCCTCGTCGACGCTCTTGCCGACCTTCACGCCGTTCCTCCTCAGCAGCCCGGCGAAGGCGTCCGCGGTCGCCCGCGGCGGGTCGGCGAAGCGGCCGCCGGTCGGCGCGCGCCCCTCGTCCATGGTCAGGGCCGTCACCGGGGCCACGGTCCCCTCGGGGACGTAGTTGGGCTTCCAGCCGGGTCCGGTCGTCGGGCCGCCGAACAGCGAGGCGTCGTACGACAGGTCGACCGAGGTGATCCCGGACGCCTTGAGGGCCTTGGCCGTGCGGTAGGCGAGCTGGGACAGGGACGCCGGCCGGGGGTAGACGTCGTCGTCCCGGTCGGCCTTCGGCCCGGCCAGGGTGGGGTCGCCTCCCCCGACGAGGACGATCGAGCCGGGCTTGGCGCCCTTCACGACTGTGGTGGACAGCTTCGCGTCGGGGCCCGCGGAGGACAGCACGCTCACCGCGGTGACGATCTTGGTGGTGGAGGCGGGCGTGACGGGCCGGGACGAACGGCCGTCGAAGAGGGTGGCGCCGGTCCGCGCGTCGAGCACGACCCCGGCGACGCTCCTGCCCAGCGCGGGGTCCCCCATCGCGCCGCCGAGGCGGCTCGTCAAAGTACCCTTGGCGGGGACAGCCCCGTCCCCCGCCGCGGCCAGAACAGGACCCGCGGTCACCAGGGGGGTCGGGGCCGGTTCCGGAGACGCGATCGGGGCCGGCGTCCTCGCGGCGTCATGCGTGATCACATAGCTGCCCGCGAGGACGACGAAGATCTGCAGCAGGGCGAGGGTGGCGACCACCACCCACCGCTCACGTCGCACCACGTCACCCTCATTTCGCGCCGACCGGAATCACGCTTACGAGACATTAACGCCAGCCCGGGAAACCGGGGGCTCGAGCGGAGGAACCAGTGGAGTTCGACGTTGTCGTTGAGATTCCCAAGGGACAACGGAACAAGTACGAAGTCGACCACAAGACCGGCCGCATCCGACTGGACCGTCTGCTCTTCACCTCGACCCAATACCCCGCCGACTACGGCTTCATCGAGGACACGCTCGGTGAGGACGGAGACCCTCTCGACGCCCTCGTGCTGCTCCAGGAGCCGACCTTCCCCGGGTGCCTGATCAAGTGCCGGGCCGTCGGGATGTTCCGGATGACCGACGAGAAGGGCGGCGACGACAAGGTGCTGTGCGTCCCCGCGACCGACCCCCGCATGGAGCACATCCGGGACATCCACCACGTCGCCGAGTTCGACCGGCTGGAGATCCAGCACTTCTTCGAGGTCTACAAGGACCTGGAGCCCGGCAAGTCGGTCGAGGGTGCGAACTGGGTGGGCCGCACCGAGGCCGAGGCCGAGATCCTGGCGTCGATCAAGCGGTTCGAGGAGACCGAGGAGACCGAGGAGGGGAAGGAACACTGAGCCGGGGAACGTTCCGCGGATCCCGCCGCGAGGAGCCGCCGTACGGGCGGCCGGAGCGGGTGGACGGTCCACGGGACGGCCACTCCTAGCCCGGCCGGGTGGCGCCGATGAGGTCGCGGCGCCAGATGGGCGCGATGCGCACCACGTCCCCCGTCTGGGGGGCGTGGACCATCAGACCTCTGCCGATGTAGATGCCCACGTGGTGGATCGTGCCGGGGTTGCGGCTCACGCGGCCGTAGAAGACGAGGTCGCCGGTGCGGAGACTCTTGATCGGGACGTGTCTGCCGGCGTTCCACTGGGTGCCCGTCCAGTGGTCGAGCGGCACCCCCGCCCGTTGCCAGGCCCGCATCGTGAGGCCCGAGCAGTCGAATCCCGAGGGGCCGGCCGCGGCCCAGACGTACGGCTTGCCGAGCTGTTTCAGGGCCCATTGGGCCGCCATGCCGCCCCGTCCCGCGCCGGCCCTCCCGGCCCACGACGGCACGGCCACGCCTTTTCGGCGGGCCACCGACCGGACGCGGGTCGTCCGCTCCTTGCGCACCCTCGATCGGTGTTGCTCGTTACTGGCCTGTTTCAGCCGGTCGACCTGGGAGCGGGCCGCGTCGAGCCGCCGGGAGATCTCCTCCTTCTGCTGCTCGAGCTCGCGGGTCCGCCCGGTCTGCTCCTGTACGGCCTGCTCCGCGGCCTCCTTGGCCAGCCGGACCTGCTCGGCGCTGTTCACCTGCTCGTCGTAGGCCCGTTCGGCCTGGGTCCTGAGGATCGCGTACACCCGCTGCGCGTCGCGCAGTCGCTGGAGTTTCGCCTCCTGCTCGTCGCCCAGTTGCGCGAGCACGCTGGCTCTTCGCAGGAACCCGCCGAGGTCGCCCCATCCCGCGATCAGTGCGGCGCTCGACGGGTCGACGCCCAGCCCGTCGTAGCTCTGCGCCGCATCGGTCGCGACAGAGTCCCGCAGCCGGTCGTACTGCTCGCCGGCCTGCCGGAGCCGGAGCTCGGCCTGGTCGTAGCTCTGTTTCGCCGCCGCGAGCCGCACCAGCTCGCCGTTGTACGCCTCGACCAGCCGCTCGGCCTCCGCCGCCAGGTCCTCCTGGCGGGCCTGGGCCGTCGCCAGGTCGGCCTCCGCCCTGCCCAGCTCGTGGGCGCGGTCGTCCGCCTGCTGCCGTGCCTTCGCGACCTCACTCGCGGAAGGCCCCCGATCGGCCCCGGCGGGAGGGCAGAGGGTCAGGACGAGACCCGACCCGAGCCCCACGACCAGGCCCGATGCTCTGAGGAGTGGCATTCCTACCCCTTCCTTGCTCCACTCCCCTCACTTCCCGGCCGCTACTCTCCGTACACATCTAAGACGCGGACAGTAATCGGCATATGCAGTAGATCGTCCTGGTAGGACGCGCTTTTCTGGTCCGCCCGGGAGGCCCGGGTCGGTCACGTTCTGTAACCGCGACTGACCGCGATCGGACGCGATCTCGGAGGGCGGCGTCACCCCGGGGAAGCCGGTGACGACGGACCCTCCCCGCCGACTCCTCGCCGGTCAGCGAGGCGGCGCGAAGCGGCGGTTGCGGCGCCCGGACGCCTGCTGGGTCGGCCGTGCGGGCGGGGTCGCGGCGCCGCCGCCGGGCGTCCCGCCTCCGCCGCCTCCCGTCCCGTCCCCGCCGTCCCGAGAGTCCGAGCCGTCCCGAGAGCCCGAGCCGTCCCGGGAACCAGAGCCGCCCCTTGAGCTCGAACCACCAGACGAACCCGAGGCACCCGAACTGGAGCCGTCCCGAGAGCTGGAGCGGTCGCGGGAGCCGGGGTTACCGGAGCCGTACCGGGAGCCCGAACCCGAGGCACCGGAGCCGGAGTTGCCCGATGCGCCGGTTGAGCCGGAGCCGGAACCGTCCCGAGAGCTGGAGCGGTCGCGGGAGCCGGAGTTGCCGGAGCCGTCACGGGAGCCGTCGCCCGGGTGGTCTCGCCGATCACCGCCGGACCGGCCGCGGCCGCCGTCGTCGGAGCCGCGCGAGGAATCCCCGGACGAGCCGCCGGACGAACTCCCGGACGAACCCCCGGGCGGACGACCCGACGAGCCGACGAACGAGCCTCTGGGCGGGCCGCCGCGGCGGTAGCCGCCCCGGCCGTCCCGCCGGTCGCCCGGGTCGCGCGACGCCTCCTGAGAAGCGTTCGCCGACGGCGTGGTCGCGGGACTCGTGGTGGGCGTCTGCGTGGGAGACCCGCCCGGGGTCTCGGGGCAGTCGTGCCCGGAGCCCGGATGGTGCTGGTGGTCGCGGCCCGGCAACTCCCCGCCCCGCCGCCAGGGCCGCGGGTTGCGTTCGTGCCAGTGGGCGGGCGGCGGACCGCCCTCGGGGCCGGAGTCCGTCGGGCTCACGGTCGGAGTCGGGCCGGTGGGGTCGGCCGTGGGCACGGTGGGGGACGGCGTGGGCGACGGACCGGACGGCCCGCCGGGCACCGGGCTCGACGGCACGCCCGTGGGCGGCCGCGGCGGCGGCGGGGGGACCGCCGGCCGCTGCGTCGGCGAGGGCTGGGGCATCGGATGCGGCAAGGGCTGGGGGCCGGCGGGCATGACCGGGACGACCGGCTCCACCAGGTCGCGGGAGAGTGGAGGGAGCGGCGACCGGACGACGCTCGGCACGGCCGTGGCCGGCGTGTCCTCGGGCGTCGCCGAGCCGGACGTCGTGCCGGACGTCGAGGGAGCCGGGATCGTGCCGGCGGGCGCCGGGCGCCGCGCCCCGATCTCGGCCGCCCACTCCTTCGGCGTATCGGCGAACTGGGCGAACACCAGCGCGATCGCCGCCACCGCGGCGACGGTGGCCACGGCTCCGGCCAGCGCCTGCGCCAGCCGGCCCTCGCGGCGCGTCCCCACGACGGGGAAGCCGGAGGGGTCGAGCCGGCCCACCCGCCGCGCGACGTACCGCCGGTACGGCACGAGCTCCGGATCGATGAACGAGCTGAGCACCCGCACGCGCAGCGTGTCCGGGAGGGAGACCAGGGGCAGCAGTCCGAAGACCTTGGCCGGGGAGATCTGCCGCAGGCGATGGCGCGAGCAGGTCTCGCACCGGGACAGGTGCCTCACGAGGTGGGCGCGCGTCTCGGAGGTCAGCTCACCGGTGGAGCCGGCGAGCAGCGCGCCGGCCCGCTCGCAGTCGCGGGAGGACCTGCGGGCGAGGACCTCGGCGGTGACGGCGTCGCGCAGGCGGTCGGTCGCCGCGTCCAGCAGGGCCTCAGCATGGCGTTGGCCCCCGCCGAACACGGCGGCCAGGTCGGCCGGCGACATGCCGTGCCTGGCGGTCAGCTCGAGGATCTCGCGGTCGCGGTACGACAGGCTCCCCACCGCGCTCGCGGCGACCAGTCGCAGGTCGGCGTCGGCTCCGTCCGCCGCGGGGCTCGCGAAGGGCAGGGTGGCGGGGGCGGGGGAGGGAAGGGACCGCGTCCGCTCCTCCTCGCCGGGGGTGCGCCGGCGCATGCACTCGCCCCGCGCGAGGGCGTACAGCCAGGGGCGGAACGCGGCGGGGACGGTCAGCGACCCGACGAGGGCCTCGGCCGCGATCAGCGTGTCGCGCAGCGCGACCTGAGCGCCGTCGGGACCGGACAGCAGCGATCGGCAGTAGCGGTAGATGTTCTCGGCATAAGTGTCATAAAGGGCGGCCAGAGCTCCCGGATCGCGAGCACGCAATGCCTCGACCAGGACGCCATCATTCATATAACTGAGCGTAAAGGCTCAGTAACTGCCCGCTCTACCGATTCTCGCGAAGTCGCGTGACTACATCGACAGCATTTACGTTTTGCCGCTTTGGTGGAAAATCCAGAGAATTAGCCCGGCGAAAGGGATTTTTCCGATCAGGCCGCTTCGTTGAGCCCCGCCTCCGCGCAACCCTGGGTCAGCGCGTCGAGGCCGAAGGCGTCCACCGGCCCGAGGGCTCCCGTCCCCCGCACGCCGTCCTCCAGCGCGGTGACGGCCGCCCAGGCCAGGACCTCGGCCGTGAAGTCGTACGGGTCGCCGCCGTCCAGCTCCACCGCGGCCAGCAGCCGCCCGCGCCCGTCGTACGCCTCGGCGACGATCTGGGACGAGACATCCGGGGCGGCGGCGGCCGGCGTTCCCCCCGCCCGCAGCACCCGGTCGGCCAGCGCCTCGGTCGCGCGGCGCACGCCGGGGATCGCGGCGACGAACGGGGTCGCCCGGGCCAGCAGACCGGCCGGTCTGGTCAGGGCGCCGAGCCAGCCGAGGTACACGTTGACCTCGCGCAGCCCGGGACGGGCGGGCGGCAGCGTGAAGTGCTCCGACGCCCCCACGGCCAGGCCGTGCCGCCGCCGGCCGCCCACCTGGAAGACCCGGGTGCGCCCCTCCTCGCGGACGATCCGGCCCTCCCGGAAGCCGTGCATGGGTTCGAGGATCATGCCGAGCGCGGAGGCGCGGGTGCCGGCGCTGGCCCGGCGGGCCATGTCACCGCTCACGAAGTACCCCACGTCGACCCGGACGGCCTCGGTCCCGGCCTTGTCCAGGGCCAGGGCGGCGGCGAGGTTGCCGGGCACGTAGTCGTACCCGAAGGCGGTCAGCAGGGCCGCGCCCCGGGCCGCCGCCGCCGGGCCGTACCGCTGGAAGACCCGCTTGATGAACGGCGGCTCCCCGGTGCTGTCGAGGTAGACGGCTCCGGCGTCGATGGCGCCGGTGACGGCCGCCTCACCCCAGCGCAGGAACGGGCCGACCGTCGAGATCAGCACGTCGCCCGGCTCGACGAGCCTGCGCACCGACTCGGGACGGCTCACGTCGGCGACGGCCGTCGGCGGGTCCGTGCCCAGGGAGGCGGCCAGAGCGTCCAGCCGGCCCTGGTCGCGTCCGGCGAGGAGCGGGCGTGCTCCGCGCCTGACCAGGGCCTCGGCGGTGAGCCTGCCGGTGAACCCGGTGGCTCCGAAGAGCACGATCCGCGCGGTCGTCATCCCGCTACGGTAACCGGGCGCCGGCACGCCCCCCGGCAGCGGGGCGGCGGCCTCCGCGCCGCCTCCCGCCGCGCGCCCCCTTCCGTGAGGCTTCCCCGGGCCGCCTGCGGCCGGCGCCGCCGCATCGCGTCCCGCCGGCCGCGCGTCGCCCTGTCGCGCTCCCGCGGCGCCGCCGGAGGCCGGCGACCCGGCATCGCCTCCCGGCGCGTCCGGCCCGCTCACTGCCGGCGGTCGGCCATCGGCTGGTACCCGCGGTCCTTCTCGAACGGCTCGGTACTCGGCATGACCGTGTGGAGCGGGGCGGCGCCGCCGCGCACGAGGTCCACGTACGGCTTGGCCGTCGCGCCCCACGTGCCGGCCGTGATGTCGGTCCTGGCCACCTTGGCGCCGTTCAGGCCGTCCACGGTGATGACGAACCGGCGCCGTGCGCCGGGGGCGACCCGGTCCACGTACGAGGTGGCGCCCCCGAGGAGTTTGCCGGCCGCGTCGCGCAGCAGGGCGGTCACCGACAGGCTCGGGGCCGCCTTGGCGAAGGGGTCGGTGACGTAACCGGTGACCAGGTAGGAGCCGTTAGATACCTTCTCGGTGAGGATGTCCGACACCGGGAAGGCCAGGAACGCCGAAGGGATGCGCGGGGTCGGCCGCCACGAGGCCGGCCGGTAGCGGATGGTCACCCGGACCGGCTTCCCGGTGGCCACCACCTGACCGCTGAAGGGCAGCGTGCGGCCCGGCGGCACCGCGTCGAGCGGCTGCTCCATGTGGACGACCTCCTTGCCGGCGGCGTCCACGGCACTGATCACGGCGCTCGCGTTCTCCCCGAAGTGCCAGCGGTTCGGGTTGGCCAGCAGCCCGGCCCAGCTCACCACGTAGCCGGCGCCCGACTGCGAGATCGAGGAGGCCTGCTCCTCGACGGCGAGCGGCCGGAGGTCCGGCGAAGTGTCTTCCCTCGCGCACCCGGCCATCGCGACGGCGATGGCGGCGAGTGCGATCGTCATTCGGCAACGTCGCGTCACTTAGCCGTCATAACCCCTGAATGGGACGGCGACCCCGGGGACACGCGCAGGCCGTACGGTATCTTTACCGGCCTCCATCGCGTATCCCTGGAGACGCGATTTTCGTCATTTACCGCTTTTACAGTTATTTATCCACTCATCGTTGCCGGACGACCCGGGTCTCATCCCAGACCGGCTCGGGCGCCTCGTACACCCGCCCGTCGGAGCCGAAGACGAGGTAGCGGTCGAAGTCGGCGGCGAACCAGCGGTCGTGGGTCACGGCCAGCACGGTCCCGTCGAACGCGTCGAGACCCTCCTGCAGCGCCTCGGCGCTGGCCAGGTCGAGGTTGTCGGTCGGCTCGTCGAGCAGCAGCAGCGTGGCGCCGGACAGCTCCAGCAGCAGGATCTGCAGCCGCGCCTGCTGGCCGCCCGACAGCGTCTCGAACCGCTGCTCGGCCGTTCGCCCGGCCAGCTCGTAGCGGGCGAGGGCCTTCATCGCCTCGTTCTTGAGCCGCGCGTGCTCGGTCATGACGATCTCGCAGGGCGTGCGCCCGGCCAGCTCGGGACGGGCGTGGGTCTGGGCGAAGTGCCCCGGGACCACCCGGGCACCCAGGCGGGCGACGCCCGTGTGGGCGACGTCCTCCCCGGCGACGAGCCGCAGGAAGTGGGACTTGCCCGACCCGTTCGAGCCGAGCACCGCGACCCGCTCGCCGTACCAGATCTCCAGGTCGAAGGGCTTCATCAGCCCGGTCAGCTCGAGGCCCTCGCAGATCACGGCCCGCTTGCCGGTCCGGCCGCCGCGCAGGCGCATGCTGATGAGCTGGTCCTTCGGCGCGACCTCCGGCGGGCCGGCCTCCTCGAACCTGCGCAGCCGCGTCTGCGCGGCGTGGTAGGCGGGGGCCATCCCGTCGTTGTACGTCGCCTTCTGCTTGAGCATGACCACCAGCCGCCTGAGCTTGGCGTGCTCCTCGTCCCACCGGCGGCGCAGCTCGTCGAGCCGCTCGTTGCGCTCCCTGCGCGCCTGGGCGTAGGTGCCGAAGCCGCCGCCGTGGACCCACACGTTGCCGGCCTCGACAGTCACGATCCGGTCGGCCGCGTTGGCCAGCAGCTGCCGGTCGTGGGAGACCAGCAGGACGGTCTTGGGCGTCTCCCGGAGCGCGTTCTCCAGCCAGACCTTGCCCGGCACGTCGAGGTAGTTGTCGGGCTCGTCGAGCAGGAGCACCTGGTCGGGGCCGCGCAGCAGGGCCTCCAGCACCAGCCGCTTCTGCTCGCCGCCCGACAGTGTGGCGACGTCCCGGTACTTCACGTTGTCGTACGGCGCCCCGAGCGCGGCCATGGTGCAGGTGTCCCAGAGCACCTCGATGTCGTAGCCCCCGGCGTCCGTGTAGTCGGTGATGGCCTGGGCGTACCGCATCTGGGTCTTCTCGTCGTCCCGCTCCATCATGACGAGCTCGGCCTCGTGCAGCCGGGCGGCCGCCTCGCGCACCCGTACCGGCGCGACGCTCAGCAGCAGGTCCTGGACCGTGCGGCTGTCGCGGCCGTCGCGGCCAGGGCCGCCGTCGCCGCCGCGGAGGCTGCCGATGAACTGGCGCATCACGCCGAGCCCGCCCGCGTGGTTCAGGGAGCCCTCGACCGGCTGGAGGTCGCCGGCGACCAGGCGGAGCAGCGTGGTCTTGCCCGCGCCGTTCGGTCCGACGAGGGCCGCCTTGACGCCCTCCCCCACGCGGAACGACACGTCGTCGAGCAGCGGCCTGCCGTCCGGCAGGACGTACGTCAGATGGGCGACTTCGATCACGGTGAGCCTGCACGATCAATCGGACGGAGGGGGCCACCGGCCAGGGTAGGAGCAGGCGCCGGGACGACGCCACTGGTTAACCGCCGGGTCGGCGGGGGTGCCGCCGGCCGCGCGGACGCGGCCGGCGGGGGGCCGTCACCGGCCCTGCAGCGCCCTGACGTTGTCGCCGAACGTCCAGCCCTTCGACCCGTCCCAGTTGACGGACCAGGTCATCAGGCCCTTGAGTCCGCCGTTGAAGGCGTTCCAGCTCTGCGACACCAGGCTGGGCGCCATGTAGCCGCCGCCGGCCCCCGCCTGGGCGGGCAGGCCCGGCACCTGCTTGTCGTACGGGACCCTGATCGTGGTGCCCTGGACCGTCAGGCCGTTGTTCAGGCAGGTGGTCTGCGCGGTGAAGCCCTGGACGGTGCCCGCGGAGTAGGAGTCGCCCGAACAGCCGTACATGCTGCCGTTGTAGTACTGCATGTTGAGCCACCACAGACGGCCGTTGTCGACGTACTTCTTGATGATCGGCAGGTACGCGCCCCAGATCGAGCCGTAGGTCACGCTGGCGCCGGTCACGTACGCCGTCTCGGGGGCCATGGTCAGGCCGAAGTTCGCCGGCATCTGCGCCAGCACGCCGTCGATGATGCGGATGAGGTTGGCCTGCGAGGCGGACAGCGTGGTGATGCTGCCGCTGCCGGTGAGCCCGGTCTCGATGTCGATGTCGATGCCGTCGAAGTTGTACTTCTTCAGGATCGGGACGATCGTCGCCACGAAGCGGTCGGCGACGGCGCTGGAGCCGAGGTCGACGCCCGCGGCCGCGCCGCCGATGGACATCAGGATCGTCGCCCCGGCGGCCTTGGCCTGGCACATCTCGGCCGGGGTGGCCACCTTGACGCCGGCGTCCATGCCGTCCTCCCACAGGACGGTGCCGTCGGACCGGATGACCGGGAAGGCCGCGTTGATCACGTTGTAGCCGTGGGCCTTGATGCGGGAGTCGGTGATCGGAATCCAGCCGAGCGGCGGGTGGACGCCGTTGGATGCTCCGTCCCAGTTCTCCCAGTAGCCCTGCAGGACCTTGCCCGCCGGCCGCGACTTCACCGCGCAGGTGCTCCCCGTCGGGGTCACTGACGGCGACGGAGACGGCGAAGGCGAAGGGGAGGGAGAGGGCGACGGGGACGGGGACGGGGACGGGGACGGGGACGGGGAGGGGGAGGGCGAGGTGGTGCCGCCCGGGCCGTCGACGTTCACGTCGTCGGCGTAGTAGGTCCCCTGGGCGTACCAGCCGTGCAGGTAGACCACCGCGGTGGTCTGGCTGGACGTGGTGGTGAAGGAGAGCGTGAGCTGCGTGTACGCGGCCGCCGAGGGGGTCCAGGTGGACGGGCCGCCGGTGACCCCGAGGTACACGTAGGCGCCGCGGACCCAGGCGGAGACCGTGTACGACGTGCTGGGCCTGACCGCGACGGTCTGGCTGCACTGCGCCGTGTCGGAGGAGCTCGCGGCTCCCGACAGGGCCTTCGTCCCGGAGCGGACCGGGGAGCTCACCACCGAGCCGAGCCCTCCGGTGCAGGACCAGGGCGAGAGGGACCCGGTCTCGAAGCCCGGGTTGACGAGGAGGTTGGCGGCGCTCGCCGTCGTCTGGGTCACGAGGACGCCGGCGATCGCCAGCAGGAACGACAAAGCGAGGATCAGCGGGCGGGGGGTTCGTTTCACGTGGGGGACAGCCCTTCTGTCGCCCGGGCGTGCGAGGTCACCGGGCATCGACGACGCGATGGGAGGCGGAGCCCGGTGACAGAGGCTCACGAGCAACAGTTCTCCCGAATTATCAGGACAACTCCGGCGGATGTCCATGGCGCTTTCGCGTGGGGCGTCCCGTCCTGAGGGTGCTCGACATGGGGGCGGACATTTTCCGCAAGAACGGGAATCGGCCAAAGACGGCTTGACCGAACGGTCGGGGAACCCGAAATAGGCTGGTCGAGCGGAGCGGCATCGCATCGTCGAGAGGCTCGCCATGTCATCTCACGCGGATCCCGTGCTCGACGGCCCGCCGGACGAGGTCCCGGACGCGCGGGAGTTCATCGAGGCCGCCATGCGGTGGCACTTCGACCCGGAGACCGGCTCGCCGTACTGGCTGGAACGGGCGCGGACCCTCGGCTTCGACCCGCGGCGGGACGTCCACACCCTGGACGACCTGCGTATGTTCCCCAACGTCGCCAACGAGCTGCGCGACGTCCGGGTGGAGGACCTGATCCCCCGGGGGTACGGCCCCGAGCCCGCCGTGGTGGGCGTCTACGAGAGCGGCGGCACCACCGGTCCCCCCAAGAGGGTCGTGCTGCTGGCCGACTGGCTGGACCGGGTGACCCGGCGAGCCATGCGCGACATGGACGAGCGGTCCTATCCCCGCGGCGTCAACTGGCTGTTCGTGGGCCCGTCCGGGCCGCACATCTTCGGCGAACTGGTGGCGCGGCAGGCCCTGGCCCGCGGCGGCGTCCGGTTCTCGATCGACCTCGACCCCCGGTGGGTGAAGAAGTGCATCGCCGATGGCCGCCTCGACGAGGCCGAGAGGTACGCCGAGCACCTGATCGACCAGGCGACGTTCCCGCTGGAGACCCAGGACGCCGGCGTGCTGATCACCACCCCTCCGCTGCTCGAACGGCTGGCCCGGAGGAACCGCCTGGTCGACCTGGTCAACGAGAAGATCTCCGTGATCGTGTGGGGCGGCGCCCACATGGACCCCGACACCCGGCACCTGCTGCGCACCGAGGTCTTCCCCAAGGTCCACCTGTACGGCATGTACGGCAGCACGATGATCCTCAGCGGCCTCGCCGAGCGCGCCGGGCTGACCGAGGACGACCCGTGCGTCTTCGACGCGATCTCGCCGTACGTGTCGCTCCGGGTGGTGGATCCCGACACGGGCGAGGACGTGCCGTACGGCGAGCGGGGCCAGGTCGTGATGAACCACGTGAGCAAGGGCATGCTCCTGCCCAACAACCTCGAACGCGACCTCGCCACCCGGATCGAGGGGCCGCCCGGACAGCTGGGCGACTCGGTGGCCGACGTCGGGCCGCTCCGCACGTTCGAGAACGAGCAGGTCATCGAGGGGGTGTACTGATGGCCGGGCCCGTCGACCTCGACGCGCTGGGCCCGAGCGGGCCGTACCGGACCCGGCAGCGCCTCACCGTCACCGAGCTGGGCGGCGCGCCGGTCGCCGAGCTGAGCCTGGTGCCCCGGCTGTACGTCCAGCGGACGATGGCCGCGCAGCACGACGCCCCGTCCATGCCGGCGGACGAGCGGGCGCGGGCGCTGCGGCGGGCCGGTGAGCTGTTCGCCACCGCGGACGTGGGCGGGATGGGGGTCGAGGACTACCAGCACATGGTCAGCCGGGTCTCCGGCATGCCGATCTCCGTGGTGCGGGCGGCCACGCGGCGGATCGAGGAGAGCGCGGCCGAGGCGTACCGGGCCACGCAGTACGCCCGGCCGGCCGGCGCGGTCGACGACTGGCGCGACCCGCTGACCAGGACCGGGCGGGCCGTGTGGACGCGGCGCGGCGACGTCTTCGCGGTCCACGCGGCGGGCAACCACCCGGGCGTCCACACGCTGTGGCTGGAGGCGCTGGCGCTGGGCTACCGGGTGGCCGTGCGGCCCTCGCGCCGAGAGCCGTTCACACCCCACCGCCTGATCACCGCGCTGCGCGAGGCCGGCTTCGCCGGAGACCAGGTGACGCTGCTGCCGACGGACTACTCGGTGGCCGACGACGTCATAAGGAACGCCGACCTGGCCATGGTGTACGGCGGCGAGGAGGTCGTGGCCAAGTACGGCGGCCACGCCACCGTGCTGCCGCAGGGGCCGGGACGGTCCAAGATCCTGCTCACCGGGGACGACTGGGAGTCCCATGTGGACACCGTCGTCGACTCGGTGAGCGCCCACGGCGGTACCGCCTGCGTGAACACCACGGCCGTGTTCGTCGAGGGCGACCCGGCGCCGGTGGCCGAGGCGGTGGCCGAGCGGCTGTCGGCCATCCCGACCCTGCCGCCCCAGCACGACGAGGCGGTGCTCCCGGCCCAGTCGGCCTCGGGTGCCCGGGACATCGAGAAGTACCTGCTGGACCACGCGGCCGGGGCGAGGGCCCTGCTCGGCGGCGAGGGCGTCGCGGACGACCTCGGCGACGGCAGCGCCGTGCTGCGGCCGGCCGTGTTCCTGGTCGACCGCGCGGACGCGCCGCAGACGGGGATCGAGATGTCCTTCCCCTGCGTGTGGTTCGCCCCCTGGTCGCGGGCGGACGGCATCGGGCCGCTGCGCGACAGCCTCGTCCTCACCGCCGTCACCGAGGACGGCGACCTGATCGAGCGGTTGATGGAGGAGCCGTCGATCGGCAACGTCTATCTGGGCGACGTCCCGACGTACTGGATGGCGTCGTGGGTGCCGCATGACCGCTACCTGGCCGAGTTCCTCATGCGCACCAAGGGCGTCGTCCGCGCCTGAGGAGCTGACGGCGGGGCACCCGGCGGTCACGGAAGTGACACGGCTCTCTTCTCGGTGCTCATAAATCGTGATTTTTCGGTACTAGATTCGCGGCGTGTACGTGAACCCCCGGTGGCGGCGCCGCCTGTTGTGGACGATCGGCGCGGTCGGGGCCGTGGGGGTGCTCGCCGTCGGCGCGGCGGGCTGGTACTACTCGGGTCTCGTCATCGACCCCGTCCACACCCCGGAGTACCCGCTCGAGGTGACGGCCGTCCGCGGGGACGAGGTCACGCTGAAGGGCGGCGCCGACACCGCCTCCCCCGGCATGTACGGCCTGACCTGGGCGGACGGCAACGCGCTGCTGGGCCCTGCGGTCGCCTCGGACGCGGGGACGGTCACCAGGAAGGTCGCGCGGGTCCTGCGCGGCGACCTGCGGCCGGGCGTGCGCGCCTACCTCGACCGCTGGCTGTGGGGGCACGCGGAGCCGTCCGCGGCCGGGGTGCCGTACACCGATGTCACGGTCCCCTCCGCGCTCGGCGGATTCCCCGCATGGCGGACCGAGGGCACGTCCCCGACCTGGGTGATCGCCGTGCACGGCCGGAACGCGAACCCCGCCGAGGCGCTGCGGGTGCTCCCGGTCTTCCACAGCCTGGGGATGCCCGTGCTCGGGATCACGTACCGCAACGACGTGGGCGCTCCCGCCAGCCCGGACGGCAGGCTGCACCTCGGGGCGACCGAATGGGAGGACGTCGCCGCGGCGATCGCGTACGCCCGGTCGCACGGCGCGACCGGCGTCGTGCTGTACGGATGGTCGATGGGCGGCGGGATCGTCCCGATGACCGTGCGCCGTCTGCCCGACGCGCCGATCAGGGGGATGATCCTCGACAGCCCGGTCATCGACTGGCGGGCGCCGATCGCGCTGGGCGCGCGGCAGATGGGGGTTCCGGGCTTTCTGGTCAGCGTGGGCGAGTGGGTGGTCGAGCGGCGCACCGGCCTGTCGTTCGACGACCTCGACCAGGTGCGGCACGCCCGCGACTTCAAGACGCCTGCCCTGATCTTCGTGGACGCCGACGACGCGACCGTGCCGGTCGAGCCCGCGCTGGCGTTCGCGAGGGCGCGGCCCGACCTCGTGACGCTCGTCCGGACGACGGGCGGCGGCCACACCGGCTCGTGGAACGCCGGCCCCGCCCGCTACGAGCGGGAGTTGCGGTCGTTCGTCTCGTCGCTGTGACCGGTCCTCATACGCGGACGGTGACGGTGGTGCTGACGACCCGGAAGCCCAGGCGCTCGTAGACGCGCCGAGCCGGGTTCCCCTCGGTGACGGCCAGGCCGGCCGAGGTCAGGCCGGAGGCCTCCGCCTCAGTGAGGGCGTGCGCCAGCAGCGGCGCCCCGAGGCCCCGCGGCGACCGCGCCGGATGACGGAAGACCTCGGTGACCCAGGGAAGGCCGTCCCTGTCGTTGACCACGACGGCCGCGACGACCTCGTCCCCGTCCTCCCGTACGGCCAGGGCGCTGCACGGCAGCACCGGCCCGAGGACCTTCCCGGCCAGGATCAGGGCGAGCTCGCCGGCGGCGTCCGTCCCGGGGTCGCGTGGCCGGTGGTCGGGGTGGCCGGGCGGGTAGGCGGCCAGCCAGGCCGGCAGGAGGTCCTCGGCCGGCCGGTCGCACGGCGTGAACCGATGGCCGTCCGGGGCGGCGGACGGCGCGGGCGGCCTGCCCGGCAGATCGCACCTCATCTCGTGAGCGTGCCTGACGAGGACCGCTCCCCTGTCGAGAAGCCGCTCCGCCAGGTCGACGGGGCCGGCGACGGTCCAGCCGCGCAGCTGGGACATGATCACGTCGACGGCCCCCGGGCCGAGCACCTCGACGAGGTCGGCCTTGGGCCGTCCGTCGCGGACCGCCTCCACGAAGCTGATCGCCGGGACGCCGTCGGGACCGGCCCTGAACTGTCGGTTCTCGCTCATCCCGGGCAGGTTCGCGCAGCGCCGCCGGTGGAGGCAACCCGTTTTCCACGGGTGACCCGTTTCCGTGGGCGACCCTTTTCCGCGGGCGACGCGGGAGGCGGCCGGGTCAGCGATAGGAGGGGTCGGCGGACGCCGGTGGGCGGTCAGAGGGGACGGCGGCGACGGCCTCGACCTCGATCAGGAGGTCGGGCCGGAACAGGCCGGCGACCTGGACGAGCGAGCTCGTCGGGGGCCGTTCCACGTTCACGAACTCGTCACGGACCTTCCGGACGGCCGGGAGGGCCGAGGTGTCCACGACGTAGATGGTGAGCTTGAACACGTCGTCCCACGTCGCCCCGGCGGCCTCCAGCGCCGCGCCGACGTTGCGCATGGTGAGCCGGGTCTGGGCCTCCCAGTCGCCTGCGGGAGCCGGCGTCCCGTCGGCCGCGAGGGGCACCTGGCCCGAGGTCCAGACGAGCCGGCTGCCCGGCGCCACCGAGGCCACGTGGCTGTAGCCGTTCGTGGGGGGCAGCGTGCCCGGCGTGTGGAACTCGGTCATGCGTCTCCTCGTGCTCTCGTCATGGGGAACCGCCCGCCCGCGCGAGCCGGCGGGGCCGAGGGGTCGCGCCGGGGCCGGGACGCGCCGAGGCGCCGGAAACGCGAGGACCCCGGCAGGAGGTTACTCCTGCCGGGGTCCCGCACGTGTGGTGCCGGTGCCGGGTCGCCTCTCGGCGAAAGGCACAACGCGGCTCCAGCCGAACGGTAGTCCGCGAAGGCAAATTAGGTGAGGCCCGGGGACACCTGCACACCGGCCACGGTCTATGTAACCACCCCGCGGGGCGCGTTGTTCCCCGGTGCCGCCCGTGTTTTTCCGGGACTTTCCCCGACCGCCCGGAGCCCGGCCCCCTGCGACCGACCTGCCACCCCCGATGTGCACGGCCTGGGGGAGGCCCGTTGTCCCGTGCCGCCGGGCGCGCGTGCCCCTGCGCCCGGGGGAGGCGGCCCGGCCGTGAGCGGCGACGGGACCGGTTCCGCCGGTCGGGAGACGGGTTCCGGTGGTTGGAGGGGTTCTGTCGGTGTCGGGTGGCAGGATCGCAGACATGGAAACGGTCGATCCCGCTGCGGTCTCGTCCTACTGGGACGCGGCCGCGCCCACCTTCGACGAGGAGGCCGACCACGGCCTGCGCGACCCCTCCGTGCGGGCGGCGTGGGCCGGCCGGCTGCGCGCCTGGATGCCTCCCGTCCCGGCCGACGTGCTCGACCTGGGATGCGGCACCGGATCGCTGTCGCTGCTCCTGGCCGAGCAGGGGCACCGGCCGGTCGGCGTGGACCTGTCACCCGTGATGGTGGAGCACGCGCGAAGGAAGCTGTCCGCGGCCGGCCACGCCTTCACGGCGGTCGCGGGCGACGCGAGCGACCCGCCCGCGAGCGTCGGATCGTCGTTCGACGTGGTGCTCGTCCGGCACCTGCTGTGGACGCTCCCCGAGCCCGGCCTGGCCCTGCGCCGCTGGCTCGGCCTGCTGCGTCCCGGCGGGCGGCTCGTGCTCGTCGAGGGACACTGGCACGCTCACGAGGGCCCGCCGTACGTGCCGGGATCGGAGTCGCTGCCCTGGATGGGCGGCGTGACGGCCGAGCGGCTCGCGGGGTCGCTGCGTCCCCTCGTCAGAGAGGTGGACGTCGAACCGCTGCCCGACCCCGACCTGTGGGGAGGCCCGATCGACGACGAGAGATACGCCGTCATCGCCCGCCCCTGACGTCCGCCGTCCGCCGTGGGGCGTCCTCGCGGCCACCGCTCGGCGGGTCGCGCGGTAGGCGCGCGGTCGGGCCGCGCGGGGCTTCCACCGGGTCCTCACGCTGACGTTCGCGCGGCTGTCCCTCGCCGCCGTCGATCCGGACGCCCTCGCCGGGATCGCCGATCGGCCGCACCCGGGCTACCGGCTCCAGTCGTGGGACGGCGTCGTCCCTACCTGGACGGCCTGCTGACCGACACCGCCGACAGCAACGCCCCGACGCGCCGCGTCAACGACGCCCTCGGCTACGTCCCCTCCCGTCAGGCGCATCGGTACCAGCTCGGTCTGTGACACGGACCTCCCACAGCAAGGCCCAGTCCTCGGCCGTCAGGTCCTTGGGCAGCGCGTACGGCGACAGCCCGGTCTCCCGGAGCCATCGCCGTACGGCGGCCTGGTCGAGCCCGGCCCGCCCGAGGATCTCCCGCAGCCCGCGCCCGCGGCCCGTGAACACCCGCCGGACGAGGTCCTGGTACGGCTCTCGCGGGCCGGCCAGCGGCGACGCCCGGCGGGTCACGGTCAGCAGGCCGCCGTCGACCGAGGGAACCGGCCGGAACGACCGGGCGGGCACCCGGGAGTGCACCGCGAAGTCGTACCAGGGCCACCAGGCCGCGGTCAGCATGCTGGCCCCGCCGACCCCCGCGCGCCTCCGGGCGACCTCCCACTGGACGAGCAGCACGGCCGCCGTCCAGTGGTCGGCCGCGAGGAGCCGTCGCATGATCGAGGTCGTGAGGTGGAACGGCAGGTTGCCCACCACCACGTGGGGGTGCCGGGGGAAACGGAAACCGAGGATGTCGGCGGTGACGACGGCCACGTGATCCGGCGTCCGCCGGTCCAGGCGGCGCGCCCGCCCGGGATCGACCTCCACGGCCGTGATGGGCCTGCCGTACCGGCTGAGCGGTACGGTCACGGCGCCGTCGCCGGCTCCGATCTCGACGATCGGGCCGGTCGTCCGGGCCACGATGTGCTCGATGGAGGCGATGACCGAGCGGTCGACGATGAAGTTCTGACCGAGCTCGTGCCGTCCGCCCTGATAGGGGTGACGCATGGGTGTGCTCCGCGAATGACCGGATGGAGAGCCGGGAGCGCGCGGAAAAGGGCGCCGCTCCGGCGATAGGACACCGAGGGCGGCGGAGCCGGTCAGACGATGAGGACGGCCCGCCGCTAGGAGCGGCGGATCCGCGTGAAGCACGCGCAGAACATGCCGATCACCCTAGCAAGGGCGGGCGGCGGGCGCGCGGCTCAGCCGGCCGGCGCGTCGAGGACCGGGATCAGATGCTCCTCCTCGTACGTCAGGTGGCGTTCGAGTTCCGCGGTCAGGTGGCCGACCTCGCGGGCCACGTCCCGGGGGTCGGCGCCGGTCGCGGAGACGGCCTCCCGGAGCCGGGCGAGGAGCGCGGCGATCTCCTCGTGCTCCCGGCGCAGCCGTGAGAGGACGGGGCCGAGCCCGGGACGGCGCTCGGCGAGGAACGGGAAGATCGCCCCGTCCTCTCCCGTGTGGTGGTGGTGGAGTCCCTGGCAGAGGGTCAGGCAGTTCACCCGCAGTTGGGCGCCCAGCCCCGGCCCCGATCGCTCCAGCTCGGCGCGGACCAGGGCGAGCTCCCGCCGGAACGCGTCGTGGATCGCCTTGAGCGCCCCGCCCGGTGAGGCCGCGGCCGGCCTCGGCGGCCCGGGCACCGGCACGAGCGCGACGACGGGAAGGACCCGCGACGTCTTGGCCTGGTACGCCGGCCAGCCGGGGTCGGCCTCGGCCGCCCGGGCGAAGGCCTCGTCACGTTCGGCGCCCTCCAGGACGACGGCGTCCGCCTCGTAGGTGAAGACGCCGTCCTCGACGGTGACCCGCGGACGGGCCACCAGGTTGTGGAACCAGGCCGGGTGCCGGGGCGCGCCTCCGGCCGAGGCGATCACCAGGATCCGCCCGCCGTCGGGGAGGTAGCCCAGCGGCGTGGTGTGCGGCCGTCCGGACCGCGCGCCGGTGGTGGTGAGCAGGATGAGGCGGCCGCCCTCGAACGGCCCGCCCACTCGTCCGCCGTTCGCGCGGAACTCCTCGATAACCTGTGTGTTGAAATCGATCGGCATTCTCTGTTTCTTCTCCGGATTGTCGGCGCACGGCGATTTCCAGGCATGGCGAAATCGCCGGCGGGCAGGGGAATTCACCGCGGCGGAACGGTCTCGCGGCACGGCGAAAAAGGCGAAAGAGGGCACGGGACGTGCGGCGTCGGCGTCTGGGGCCGACGGGGAAGGAAGACCAGGGTGACCGGGGAAAAGGCGGGCCTCTCGGCCGCCGGGCGCTCACGCCGCGGCCGGGCGCCTCACTCGTGCGTGGCCCATGGCCGACCCGGCAGTCACGATATGCACTTTATTGCGCCGGGCACGGCGAAAGCAACAATGAGCCGGTCGCTGAAAGAGCCGGCGCCGCCATTCCGCCGGGGCCTTCCTCATGGCCGGGCCCAGCCGGACGCCCGGCGGAGGCGTCAGCCGGTCAGCGACTCCAGCCGCCGCGTGAGCTCGGCGCGCTCGACCGCATTGCCCGACAGCGCGATGGCCCGTTCGTAGGTGTGCGCGGCGCCTGGAACGTCGCCGGCCCTCCGGAGCAGCTCCGCGTGCGCGGCGTGCAGCGGCTGGTAGCGCTCGAGCGCGGGATCGCCCAGCAGCGGCCGGAGCCGCTCCAGGCCCGCCTCGGCGCCGTACGCGAAGCCGATGGCGACGGCGTGGTTCAGCTCCACGACGGGCGAGGGGCTGAGCCTGCCGAGGGCGTCGTACAGGCCGGCGATCCGCGCCCAGTGCGCGGGGTCGTCGCCGGGCGCCTGGATGTGCGCCGCCGCGATGGCGGCCTGGAGCTGGTACGGCCCGGGACGGCCGAGCCGCACGGCGCGTTCGAGCGCCCGCATGCCCTCGGATAGGAGGCCCTCGTCCCACAGCGACCGGTCCTGGTCGTGCAGCGCCACATAGGCGCCGCGCACGTCGACGCGGGCGGCGCGGCGGGCGTCGTGCAGCGACATCAGGCCGAGCAGGCCCCACGCCTCGGGTTCGCCGGGCATCAGCTCGCAGACGAGCCGGCCCAGGCGGAGGGCCTCGTCGCACAGCTCCCCGCGGACCAGGCGGTCTCCCCCGCCGGCCGCGTAGCCCTCGTTGAAGATCAGGTACACCACCCTGAGGACGCCGCGCACGCGGCCGGGGAGCTCCTCGCCGGCCGGCACCCGGTAGGGGATGCGGGCGTCCGCGATCTTGCGTTTGGCGCGGACGATGCGCTTGCCCATCGTGGGCTCCGCGACCAGGAACGCCCGCGCGATCTCACCCGTCGTCAGGCCGCCGATCACGCGCAGCGTCAGCGCGACCCGGGCCGGCAGGTCCAGCGCCGGATGGCAGCACGTGAAGATCAGCCGCAGCCGGTCGTCGTCCAGCGGGCCGGGGTCGCCCGCGACGAGATGCTCCTGCCCGTCGAGCCGCAGCAGTTCCGCGAGGCGCTCGGCGCGGTCGGCGACCGACCGGTCACGGCGCAGCCGGTCGATCGCCCGCCGCCGGGCGGTCACCGTGATCCACGCGCCCGGGCTCTCCGGGACCCCGTCCCGGGGCCAGGTCGCGAGCGCCGCCGCGAACGCGTCCTGCACGGCGTCCTCGGCCAGCTGGACGTCGCCGGCGTACCTGATCAGAGTCGCCAGCACGGCGGCCCGCTCCTCCCGGAACACCCGGGCGGCCGCCGCGGCGGCCGCGTCCGGAGACGGACGGTCCCGCACGGTCCGGCCGGTCACGCCCGGCCCTCGCCGATGGCCGTGAGCCGGGCCGGGTCGACGATCGGCCGCACCTCGACCGAGCCGTGGCGCGCCGTCGGCATGCGCGCCGCGTGGCGCAGCGCCTCGTCGAGGTCGGCGCACCGCAGGACGTAGTAGCCCGCGAGGACCTCCTTGGTCGTCGCGAACGGCCCGTCGGTGAGCTCGGCCTCGCCGTCCCGGACGCGTACGGTCGTCGCGGCGGCGACCGGGTGCAGCGGGCCGTGGGCGACGAGCAGCCCGGCCTGCCGGAGGCTCTCGGTCAGCTCGGCCCAGAGCGGCAGCTCGGCCCATCGGTCGTGCTCCCGGCGCTCGTCGTCGCCGGTCTCGGGCCTGTACAGCAACAGCATGTAGTCCGGCATCGGACCCCTCTTCACTCGCGCCGATGAGCAATCTACTCCATATTCAATACTAGTTACTTGTTTTTCTGTAGTGGATGCCACTACCGTCGTAGCCATGATTCTTGTCACCGGAGCGACGGGGCTCAGTGGATCGATCGTGGTCGAGGAGTTCGCCCGGCAGAACGTTCCCGTCCGCGCGCTGGTCAGGAACCCGGACAGGGCCAGGAAGCTCCACGGGCTGCCGGGTGTGGAGGTGGTCGAGGGCGACATGCTGCGCCCCGGGACCCTGACGGCCGCCCTGCGCGGCGTGGAGCGCGTGCTCCTGATCTCCTCGCAGAGGGAGCGGATGCCGGAGACGCAGCGCACGTTCATCGACGCGGCCAGGGCCGCGGGAGTGGCGTACATCGTGAAGTACTCCGGCAGGGAGTCCGGCATCGGCTTCGACGTCGACAGCTTCACGGGGACGCGCGAGCACCGCGACATCGAGCGCCACCTCGAGGCGTCCGGCCTGGCCTGGACCCATCTGCGCCCGAGCCAGTTCATGGAGGTCTACCTGCCGGGCACCCTCACCGGGGTGGACCCGCGGCGGCGGGAGCTGCGCATGCCCATCGGCGACAGCCGGCTGTCGCCCGTCGCCATCGAGGACGTCGCGAAGGTCGCGGTGGCGCTGATGACCTCCGACGGCCACGAGGGCAGGGCGTACGACATGACCGGCCCGGAGGCGTTGACGATGAAGGAGGTCGTCGAGCGCATCTCCGAGGCGACCGGGACCGCCTTCCGCCACGTGGAGCTGCCCCCGGAGGACAAGCTGCGCGAGAGCGCGGAGGCCGGGATACCCGAACCCACCATCCGCATCCTGCGCGAGCTGTTCGCCGAACGGAAGCGGCGCCCCGAGTCGCACGTCCTGCTGGACACCCACCGGACCTTCGGGGTACGGCCCACGAGCTTCGCCGAGTTCGCCCGCCGCCACGCGGCGGCGTTCCTCGCGGACGCCGCCCCGGTGAGCGCGCCCGGCGGGCGAGAGGCGCCCCGGGACGCGCACGGGAACCGGTGGTGGTGACGGATCCGCCTGCCGGTCGCCGCGTCCGCCGGCGAGAGGTGCGGGAGGACCTCCACCCGGAGGACGACTCCGTCCCACGGGTCACCTACCGCGACGTCCTCGCGGTGCGGGAGTTCCGGACGATCCTCGCCGCCCACGTCCTGTCGGTCGCGGGCGGCGTGTTCGCCGAGATCTCCCTGGCCGTCCTGGTCTTCCGCCAGACCGGCTCGGCGCTGCTGACCGGTCTCGTGTTCGCGCTCGGCTTCCTGCCGTACGCGGCCGGCGCGGCCCTGCTCTCCGGCCTCGCCGACCGGTACCCGCCCCGCCGGCTGCTCGTCGCCTGCGACCTGCTCTGCGCGGCGTGCATGGCCCTGATGGCCGCGCCGGCGACTCCGGCGGCCGCCCTGTTCGTCCTCCGGTTCGCCGTGGCGTCGGTCGCCCCCCTGTTCACCGGCACCCGGGCCGCGAGCCTCGCGGACATCCTGCGGGGCGACGCGTACGTTCTGGGCCGCTCGCTGGTGCGGATCGTCGCGCAGACCTCCCAGATCGCCGGGTACGGCCTGGGCGGCCTGGCGCTGGTGTGGCTGCCGCCCCGCGCCGCGCTGTGCGTGGCCGCCGGCACCTTCCTCGGGTCCGCGCTCCTGCTGCGCCTCGGGACAGGTGACCGGCCGGCACGCGCCTCGCGGGCCGCGACGCGGGGAACCGGCGCGACCAGGCGGCTGCTGGGCGACCCGCGCATCCGCGCCCTGCTGCTGATGTGGTGGGTCCCGCCCATGTTCTTCGTCGTCGCCGAGGGGGCGGCCGCGCCTTTCGCGGACGCCGCGGGGGCCGGTGCGGCGGGGTTCGGCCTGTTCCTGGCCGCCATGCCCGCGGGAACCGTCGCGGGCGAGGTGCTGGCCGGCACGCTGCTGGGGCCCGCCGCCCGCGACCGGATCGCGCTCCCGCTCGCGGCCGTGTCGGCGCTGCCGATGACCGCCTTCGCGCTGCGTCCGGCGCTGCCGGCGGCGGTGGGGCTCATGCTGCTCACCGGTGTGTGCGCCGCCTACACGCTCGGCATGGACCGGTGGTTCGCGGACGCGGTGCCCGAGGGGCTGCGCGGCCGCGCGATGGCCGTGCTGGGCGGAGGGGTCATGACCCTCCAGGGCCTCGGCATGGCCGCCGGCGGAGCCGCGGCGGACGTGCTCCCGCCGTACGCGGTGATCGCCGCGGGCGGGGCGATCGGGACGTTGAGCGTCCTCGGCGTACTGCGATCGGTACGCGCGACCGGGACGGGGCGCTCGTATCGCCCACGAGAGGAGGTGACGACATGACCGCCACGCGTAACTGGCTGCCCAACTGACGACTCACCCTTCCCCCGGCGGATGAGGCGGCGGCGGACCGTCGCCGTCTCATCCGTCACCGGGCTACAGGAAAGCAAGCATCTGCTTCGGGATGAGTAGGATGAGGACGTGACGACGGCACGCACGTACGGCGACCCCTGCGCCGCCGCGCGCGCCCTCGACCTGGTCGGCGAGCGCTGGGCGCTGATGATCGTCCGGGATCTGCTCTTCGGCCCGAAGCGCTACAGCGACCTGCAGGCCGGTCTGCCCAACGCCAGTCCCACCGTGCTCTCGCAGCGGCTGCGCGACCTGGAGGAAGGCGGGGTGATCCGGCGGCGCAAGCTGGGGCCGCCGGCCCGCGCCTGGGTCTACGAGCTCACCGAGTGGGGCCGTGACCTGGAGCCGATCCTCGTGCATCTGGGCCGGTGGGGCCGCCGGTCGCCGGCGAAGGAGCCGGCGAAGCCTCTGGGCACCGACTCGCTGATGCTCGCCCTGAAGAGCCATGTCGAACCCGCCCGGCTGGGCGACCTCGACGCCACGTTCCTGGTGGACGTCGACGGGGACGTCTTCACGCTCCGCGCGTCGGGCGGCGAGCTCGCGATCCGCCGGGGCGAGCCGGACAGGTGGGACGCCGCCCTGCGGGCCGGTCCCGCCGTCCTCATGGGCCTGGTGATCGACGGGACGCCGCCCGGGGAGTTCGGGGAGCGGCTGGAGGTCACCGGCGACCGCCGCACCCTCCAGCGGCTGCTGGACGCCCTCGCCGCCGGCTGAGACCGCTCGGAAGGGAGACTCCAGTGGACGCGTGGGCGAACGGCATCCACGATCCTCGCGGGACCCTCCGGCCGTACCGACCCGTAGACGACCTCTGGGAGAGCGCGAGTGAGCCCGACACCGGCATCGAGTGAGGTTTCGTCCCTCCTCGGCTACCTGAACTGGAAGCGGCGGCACGTCCTCGACATCCTGGACGGCCTGGACGAGGCCGACCTGCGGCGCCCGGTCCTTCCGTCGGCCTGGACCCCGGCCGGCCTCGTCCGCCACCTCGCCCTCGACGTCGAGCGCTTCTGGTTCGGCGCGGTCTTCGGCGGCGACCCCGGCGCGGTGGCCTCGTTCGCCACCCCCTCGGACGCGTGGCGGGTGCCCGGCGACCGGCCCGCCTCCGAGGTGTTCGGCCTCTACCGCGAGGAGACGGCGCGGGCCGACGAGGTCATCGCCTCCAGCAGCCCGGACCAGGCGCCGCGCTGGTGGCCGGACTACCGCGAGGACCGGCCGCCGGCCGACCTGCGCCAGGCGATCCTGCACGTCCTCGTCGAGACGGCGACCCACGCCGGCCACCTCGACGCGGTCCGCGAGCTGATCGACGGTAAGCAGTTCCTCGTGCTCGGCTGAGGCGTCCCCGGGCTCCGGGACTCAGCACGTGGGGCGGTAGTCGACCGTGGGCAGGTAGGTCGCCCACTCGGCCCGGGTGAGGTCGCGGCCGATCTCCCGGCAGAGCCTCCCCACGAGCGGGCCGGGCAGCAGCGACCAGCGGATGATCCTGCCGTCGTCGCCTCCGGAGATCAGGTCTCCGTCGGCCGTGAAGGCCAGGCCCCTGATCGGGGCCGTGTGCCCGGTGAGCGTGAAGCTCTGCCTCCCGGTCGCGACGTCCCAGACGACGATCGTGTGGTCGTCGCCGCCGGACGCGAGCGACCGGCCGTCCCTGCTGAAGGCGAGGACCTGGATCGGTGCGGTGTGCCCGGTCAGCGTGTCGCGCAGGGTGCCCGTCCGGGTGTCCCAGAGCTTGACCGTACGGTCGGCGCCGGCCGTCGCGATCAGGCGGCCGTCCGGGCTGAAGGCGACGTCGAGCACCGAGCCCTGCCGGGTTCTCAGCGCGCGGACCTCCCGGTCCTGGGCCAGGTCCCAGACCTGCAGGTCGCCGGCGGGGCCGGTGGTGGCGAGCAGCGGGTCGCGCGCGCTGAACGCCAGCGCCGAGACCAGGTACCCGGGACCCGCGAACGGCGCGTCCACCGGCTTCCCGGGATCCCGCACGTCCCATCGGAACCGGCCGAGCGCGGTCGCGACGAGGAAGCGCCCGCTGGGGTCGAAGCCGACGTCGGTGGTCGCGCCCAGCCCCTGGTAGGAGACCCTGCTGAGCCGCCGCGGCGCGGCGAGGTCCCAGACGCTGAGGGTGTGGCTGCGGGTGACGGTCGCGAGCAGCCGGCCGTCCGGGCTGAAGGACAGGGCCCGGACCTGGTCGGGATGGTCTCCCAGCGTGCCGATCGGGTTTCCGCGCGCGTCCCACAGCCGGACGGTGCGGTCGCTGCTCGCCGACGCGATGACGCGGCCGTCCGGGCTGATCTCGATGTCGTTCACGGCCGCGCTGTGCCCGCTGAACGGCGGGACGGCCTGGCGTCGGAGCACGATGGTCCGGCCCAGCCCGGCAGAGGCGAGCATGGTGCCGTCGGGGCTGAAGGCGAGGGACAGCGTCTCGGTGCGGCTCCTGTCCTGGTACGTCTCGATGGGCTGCCGTCGGGCGACGTCGTAGACCGTGATGAGGCCGTCCTCGTCGGCGACGGCGATCCGGCCGTGGGCGGGGGCGGACATGTCCCACGTGTACGGCGTCCGTTTGGGCAGCCCGGGCAGCCGGATCACGCCGTCGCGGCGGATCCGCCAGAACCCCACGCCGTGATACGCCGACCCGGTGGCGAGGGTGCCGTCGGCGGCGTCGAAGCCCAGCCGGTGAACGTTCGTGGCCGGGAGCGCGGCGAACCGGGAGCCGGTGGCGACGTCCCAGACGAGGGGTCGTTCCGCGCCGCCCGTGGTCGAGACCAGGAACCCCTGGTCGGGGCTGAAGGCGAGCGCCACGACCTCCTCGTGGTGTCCCTTCAGCACGCGTCTGCCGCCGGTGCGCAGGTCCCACAGCTCGACGCCGCCCCCGGCGACCCCCACGGCGACCTTCGTCCCGTCGGGGCTCAGCGCCAGCGCGTCGGTGAGCCGCTCCCGTTCCCGCTGGAACACCGGCCGGCCGGAGGCCACGTCCCACACCACGACCGCGCCCCTGCTCGACCCGAGCGCGGCGTCCCTGATGACGGAGGAGACCAGCCGGCCGTCGCGGCTGAAGGCCACCGCCCTGGCGTTGATCTCCCCCGACCCCGCCGGTTTGGGGGGGCCGGAGAAGGTGGCGACGCGGGTGAGGGTGCGCAGGTCCCACAGGCCGACCGTGCCGTCGGTGCCGGCCGATGCCAGCCGCGTCCCGTCCGGGCTGAAGGCCAGGCCGAAGACCGCCGGCCCCTCGGCGTTCAGCTCGACCCGGCGGCGCGCGGCGGCCGCCACGCTGAGCAGGGCGCCCCGCGTCTCCGGCTCCGGGTTGAGGCGGAACGCGGCGATCGCCAGCAGGCCGGCCAGATCGGGATCGGTCTCCAGCAGCGACCGGGCCTTCAGGGACAGCTGCCGGGACAGCGCGACGAGCTGCTGGTGGCCGGCCTCCCGGCCCTGCCGTACCGCGACGCCTCCGCCGAGCAGGGCGAGCAGGAAGAGCACGGCCATCCCGGCAAGGAGGCGTTGCAGGAGCCTGGTGCGGCGTCTCGTCGCGGTGCGCTCGCTCTCCTCCAGCGCCCGGCTGGCCCGGAGGAAGGCGCTCTCGACCTCGTTGAGCTCCTGCGGATGGTCCTCCGCCCACGTCCGGGCGACGAGGAGCTGGGCGCCCCGGTACAGCGCGCCGGAGTCGCGCTCCAGCTCCCGCCAGGTGTGCGCGGCGTCGGTGAGCCGCCGGTGGACGACGAGGTTCTCGCGGTCGTCGGTGAGCCAGCCGTGCAGCCGGGGCCAGGCGCGGATCAACGCCTCGTGCGCCACGTCGACCGTCTCCTCCGCGAGGACGATCAGCCGCGCCGCCGCGAGCCGATCCAGGACCGTGGAGGTGACGCCGGGGTCGGCCACGCCCACGAGCTCCGCCCGCGAGATGGGACGCCGGGTGTCCTCCGTCCCGTCCCCGAGCGCGGTCAGACGCAGGAAGACCCGGCGCGCGGCCTGCTGCTCCGCCGGACCGAGCTCGCCGAAGACCCGTTCCGCGCTCTGCGCGATCGCCCCGCGCACGCCGCCCGCCGCCTGGTAGGCCGCGAGCGTGAGACTCCGGCCGGAACGGCCGCGCCAGGTCTCCAGCAGGGCGTGCGAGATCAGCGGCAGGCTCCCCGGCTCCTCGGAGGCGTCGGCCAGCACGGTGGCCAGCAGGTCGGGTTCCACGGTGAGCCCCGCCTGCTCGGCGGGCCGTACGACGATCTCTCGCAGGTCGGGCGTCGACACGGGCCCGACCAGCAGCTGGGCCTCGCCGCGCAGGGCGTCCACCAGGTCCGGGTGCTGGCTCAGGTGGGCGAGGAAGTCGACCCGGACGCCGAGGACGAGAACGGCTCGGCCGCCGTCCCCGAGGGCCAGGGCCAGCAGGGCCTCCACGAACCGGCGCCGTTCCCCGTCGTCGTCGCACAGGGTGTAGGTCTCCTCGAACTGGTCCACCACCAGCAGCAGGCGGGTCGGCGGGGACCCGTCCGGTGCGACGTCGAGGGCGGCGGCGACGGCCGCGTTCACGGCGGCGGGGTCGCGGGCCAGGTCGTCGCGGAGCGTCTCGACATCGCCGCGGGTCGCCTTGGCGACCAGCTCGGCCAGGGCGTCCAGGGGGTGGTCGCCCGGCGTCATGATCATGCCGCGCCACGGCTCGCCGGTCCCGCCGGAGACCTCGCCGAGCAGGCCGGCGCGCAGGAGGGACGACTTGCCGCTTCCCGACGCGCCGAACACCCCGACCACGGGAAGCCGCCCGACCAGCTCGCCGAGTCGCTCGACCAGGGGCGAGCGGCCGAAGAACCAGTCGGCGTCCTCCGGCTGGAACGCCACCAGGCCGCGGTACGGGCAGTCGTCCGCGGCCCAGCCGTCCTCGTCCCCGTCCCCGGCGGGTGGGCGCGGGTCCGGGAGGAGGTCCTCGTCGCCGCGGAGCATCGCCTCGTGCAGCCGCTGGAGCGCCTGGCCGGGTTCGATGCCGAGCTGGGCGGTCAGCAGGTCGCGGGTCCGCCGGAAGACCTCCAGGGCCTCCGCCTGGCGGCCCGACCGGTACAGCGCGAGCATCAGGTGGCCGCGCAGGCTCTCCCGGTACGGATGCTCCCGGGTCAGCTCGGCCAGTTCGGCGGCGACCCCCAGGTGCCGTCCCAGGCCGAGCTCGGCCTCCGCCAGCCGCTCGTGGACGGTGAGCCGCGCCTCCTCCAGCCGCCGGGCCTCCTCGGCGATCGGCGCGCAGTCGCCGAACTCGGCGAACGCCGGCCCCCGCCACAGGTCGAGGGCCGCGCGCAGCCGGTCGCGGGCGAGTCCGAGGTCTCCCTCGTCGAGAGCGGCGCTCCCCTGCGCGGCCAGGCCGCGGAAGCGCGCGGCGTCGAGCGAGTCGGTGACGATCGCGTACCCGCCCGGCCGTCCCGGCAGGACGTGCGCGCCGAACGCCCGCCTCAGCTGGTGGACGTAGAGGTGGATGTTGCGCCGCGCGGACTGCGGCGGCCGGTCGCCCCAGACCGCGGCGATCAGCCAGTCGATCGACACCGGCTGGCCGGCCTTGGACAGCAGCGCGGCGAGGGTGAGCCGGAGTTTCGGAGCTCCGCGGACAGGGACCTGCCGGCCGTCGTGGGAAACCTCGAGCGGCCCGAGTACGTGGAAATCCACCCTAACTCCGCCCCGATCGGACATCGGGGTGAAGAATCGCGGATTCCCGACTGCGTTGTCAATCGCGTAGTTATGGTGCGCGGCGGATTTCCGGCCGCACCCATATGGCGGCGCCCGTTCCGACCAAATCGCCGCACAACGGGGAATCGGGTGTTACGTCGACGTGAATGGTCGTTCGTCCCGTTCGCCCCACATGACGAGGGGAGCGGGCGCGTGCGCCCGCTCCCCTCGCCTTTCTCATGAGCGACGGCCGGGGTCAGCCGGCGGTGCAGGCCGAGCCGTTGAGGCTGAAGGCCGAGGGGTTGGGATTGCTGCCGTTGTAGGTGGCCTGGAAGCCGAACGAGGTGGTCGCGCCGGGGGCCAGCGAGCCGTTGTAGGACACGTTGCGGGCGGTGACCGACGAGCCGCTCTGGCTGATGGTGGCGTTCCACGAGTTGGTGATCTGCTGGTTGCCCGCGAAGGACCAGGTCAGCGCCCAGCCGTTGATCGTGCTGCTGCCGGTATTGGTGATCTTGATGTCGGTGGTGAAGCCGTTGTTCCACTCGTTCTTCACGTAGGACACGCTGCAGGCGCCGTTCCCTCCGCCGGGCGTCGGCGACGTCGAGGGAGAGGGAGACGGAGAGCGCGACGGGGACGGGGACGGCGAGGGCGAGGGCGAGGGGGTGGAGCCGCCCACCGTGATGTTCGAGCTGCCGCTGCTCTGGTAT
>NZ_KI866523.1:361616-378720 GCF_000511135.2 Microbispora sp. ATCC PTA-5024
AGCCCGAGTAGCTCACGGCCCGGCGCCCGCCCGTGGCCCAGCCCTTGCCGGCCACGAAGTTGTTCGTGTTGCGCCAGGAGGTGCTGTAGGAGCCGCCCGAGGCCAGGTTCATCGACACCGTGCCCTGGCTGTCGGTCCAGAACGAGAAGAAGTACCCGTTGTTGGTGCCGGTCTGGTTCGTGGTGACCGTCGTGTCCGCGTGGGCCGTGCCCGGCAGGACCGTCATGGCCATGGCCAGCGCCACGGCGCAGGCGCGGGCGAACAGCCCGGCACGGCCGCGCCCGCGGCCTCTCGGGCGGACGGGAACGTCGTACATCTGCGTGCTACCTCCCGGTGAGGGCGGACCCGGGGGGCGCTACGGGACCCCGGGGAGCTGCGGACGCAGACAGTGTTCGGCCGGCTCCGATAGTTGTCAACGAATCCCGAAATATATCGGAGCAACCTCCTGGCTGATAGGGAAATCAGTCCTGGTAATCGAACCTGACGAGCCGATCAACAGCCGAATGCCCCGATGAAAATTTCGGGATCCATGGACAGCCGTGGCGCGAACGCCGCCGGTGACCGTGCGGACGTCCCGTCCTCCCGGCGGCGTACGCCGGCGCGTCCCCGTACGGCCGAAAGAGCCACAGCCGATCCCTCCCGCGGCTGACGACCGCCGGCACCCCCGTCGGCCACCATCGGGTCATCGACGACACGACAGAGGAGTTCCGAGATGACCATCACCGTCGACCACCGCCCCGAGGCCCCGGCCGGCCCGCCCAAGCTCGACAGCACGCGACTGCGGATCGCGCAGCAGGAGACCCTGGACACCCCGCGCATGGCCTACAGCCTTCTGGCGAGGATGATGTTCACGCCGGTCGACCTGCTGTACGGCAGGCAGGGCTCGTTCACCAAGTTCGCCATGCTGGAGATCATCGCCCGCGTGCCCTACCAGGCCTGGGAGCGGATGGGCTACTGGGCGGTGCACCGCCACGCGGGCAGTTCCGCGCTCGCGAAGCGGGTGTTCGAGCGCATCGTTGAGGCGAGGTCGGACCAGGACAACGAGCAGTGGCACCTGCTGATCATGCAGGACCTGATCCAGCGTCACGGCATCCGGCAGAACTGGCTGCTGCACAGGGTCGCCCCGTGGTTCATCTCGTTCTTCTACTACCACGTCTCCTGGGTGCTGTTCCTGGTCAGGCCGGAGTGGAGCTACCGGCTCAACGCCGAGTTCGAGGACCACGCCGAGCACGAGTACATGACCTTCGTCGCGGAGAACCCGGACCTGGAGTTCATGCCCGACCCCGGCACCTACGCCGCCGAGTACGGCCGCTTCCGCTCGGTCGCCGACCTCCTCCGGCAGATCGGCCACGACGAGCGCGTGCACAAGCTCGGCAGCCTGGAGAACGTCGAGAACCCGCGACCGTGACCCGCAATGTCGGATCGTTCCAACTCGCCTGGTCGGATATTGACAGACATTGTCGATTGTTACGCGTTCACCCTCCAGAAACCGTATAGATGGAATGTGCCGATAGCTGCCGTTTTACTCTCGGGGCCATGCGTGCACTCCCCCGGGCACTAGCGATCCTCCTGAGCGCCGGCGTCAGCGTCGGCTCGATCGCCGCCCTCCCCTCCGCTCCCGCCGCGGCGTCGCCGGGAACCGTCGTGATCAGCCAGGTCTACGGAGGGGGTGGAAACTCCGGCGCCCCCCTGACCAACGACTACGTCGAGCTGTTCAACCGCAGCGGCGCCTCCGTCTCGCTGAGCGGCTGGTCGCTGCAGTACACCAGCGCCACCGGTACGGGGAACTTCTCCGCGAACAAGACCGACCTCACCGGGACCCTCGCCCCCGGCCAGTACCACCTGGTCCAGCTCGCCGCGGGCACCACCCCGAGCGGCTCGCTGCCCGCGTCCGACGACACCGGCGCGATCAACATGAGCGGGACGGCGGGCAAGATCGCACTGGTACGCTCCACGACCGGCCTCGCCTGCAACGGCTCCACGACCGCCTGCACCGACGACCAGCTCGCGCTCGTCGCGGACCTGGTCGGCTACGGCACGGCGAACTACTTCGAGGGCGCCCCCGCCCCCGCGCTCACCAACGCCACGGCCGCGATCCGCAGGAACGGCGGCTGCGCCGACACCGACGACAACGGCGCCGACTTCGAGACGGCTGCTCCGGCTCCGCGCAACAGCGCCACCGCGGCGGCGCCCTGCGACGACGTCCAGCCCTCCCCGTCGCCGTCGCCCACCCCGAGCGAGAGCCCCAGCCCCACGCCCTCGCCCAGCCCCAGCGAGAGCCCCAGCCCGTCCCCCTCCCCGTCCGCCTCGCCGAGCCCCAGCCCCAGCCCGACGCCCACCCCCACCTGCGACACCCCGGTCACGTACCAGATCGCGCAGGTGCAGGGCGCCGGCGACGACAGCCCCGTCGCGGGTGAGGACGTACGGGTCGAGGGCGTCGTCACCGGCACCTTCCAGGGAACCGGTCAGCTCGGCGGCTTCTACATCCAGGACGACACGCCGGACAAGGACCCGGCGACCTCCGACGGCCTGTTCGTGTACTCCTCCTCGCCGGTGAAGACCGGCGACCGCGTGCTCGTCTCCGGTAAGGCGATCGAGTACAACGGCCTGACGGAGATCTCGCCGACCACCGCCGTGAACGTGTGCGGCACCGGCACGATCAAGCCGACCGAGGTGAAGCTGCCGCTGAAGCAGGGCGTCACCTTCGAGCGGTACGAGAACACGCTCGTCACCTTCACCGAGGGGATGACCGCGTCCGAGGTCTACAACCTCGGCCGGTACGGCGAGATCACCCTCGCGGAGGGCGGCCGCCTGTGGCAGCCCACCGACCGCAAGGGCGTGAACACCGACAAGGACGCGCGGCGCTCCATCCTGCTCGACGACGGTTCCAACGCGCAGAACCCGGCGACGCTGCCGTACCGTACCGAGGGGTCCGCGAGCGTCCGGATCGGCGACGAGGTGAAGCACCTGACCGGCGTGCTCACCTACGGCTTCAGCCTCTACCGCGTCGAGCCGACCCAGCCGGTCGTGTTCACGCCGGAGAACCCGCGTCCGGCCAAGCCGGCGAGGGTCGGCGGCGACGTCCGCGTGGCCAGCCTCAACACGCTGAACTGGTTCACCACGCTCGGCTCGCGCGGCGCGAACACGGCGGCCGAGCGCGACCGCCAGCTCGCCAAGCTGGTCGCCAACATCCTCGGCCTCGACCCCGACGTGGCCGGGCTGATGGAGATCGAGCGCAACAACGACGTCGCGCTGAACGCCCTGGTCGACGCGCTCAACGCCAAGGCCGGCGCGGGCACGTACAAGGCGATCACCCACCCCAACCCGGGGACCGACGCCATCCAGACCGCGCTGATCTACAAGCCGGCCAAGGTCACCCCAATCGGCGGGCCGCAGTCCTCCACCGACCCGATCTTCAACCGTCCGCCGCTGGTGCAGGCCTTCCGCAAGGCCAACGGCAAGGGCGAGACCTTCACCGTGCTCGTCAACCACTTCAAGTCCAAGGGCTGCACGGACACCGACGGCGCCGCCACCGGCCCCGACGCCGACCAGGGCGACGGCCAGAGCTGCTACAACGCCAAGCGGGTCAAGCAGGCCAACGCCCTGCTCGGCCTGATCGACAGCCTCAAGCTGCAGAACCTGCTCGTCATCGGCGACCTCAACGCCTACGGCGAGGAGGACCCGGTCCACGTCCTCGAGGACGCCGGGCTGACCAGCCTGAGCAAGAAGTACGTCGCGAAGGACGACCGCTACAGCTACGTCTTCGACGGCCTGTCCGGCGAGCTCGACCACGCCCTGGCCGACAAGAAGCTGGGCAAGCTGGTGACCGGCGCCACCATCTGGCACATCAACTGCGACGAGGGCCGGTTCATGGACTACAACACCGAGTTCAACCCGCCCTACCTGTACGCGCCCGACCCGTACCGTTCCTCCGACCATGACCCGCTGCTGATCGGGCTGGACCTCTGACGGACGACCGCGTCGCGTGAGAGCCGCGGGCCACGGCGGGACACCCCGCCGTGGCCCGTTCGCCTTCCCGTCGGGGGACGGATCACCTCCAGCTCAGGCGCTCGTGCAACAGGGCCTGCTGGGCCGGGTTGGCGGTCAGGGCCAGCGCCCGCTCGTCGCACACCCGCGCCTGGTCGGTGTCGCCGAGCTCGCGCAGCAGTTCGGCGCGGGTGGCGTGGTAGAGCGGGTAGCGGGCCAGCGGCCGCTCCAGGCCGGCGAGCTCCGCCAGTGCCGCGGCCGGCCCCTTCGCGTAGCGAAGCGCGACGGCCCGGTGCAGCCGGGTGACCGGCGAGGGCGCCAGGTGCAGGAGCATGTCGTACAACACGAGGATCTGCGCCCAGTCCGTGTGCTCGAAGCTGCCGGCCTCGGCATGGCAGGCCACGATCGCGGCCTGCAGTTGGTACGGCCCCGGCCGGCGATGGGCTCGGGCCGTCCGCATCAGCAGTGCGCTCGCCTCGGCGATCGCGGCGCGATCCCACAGGCCGCGGTCCTGGTCGGCCAGCAGGACCAGACGCCCGCGGGAGTCGAAGCGTGCCGCGCCCCGCGCCCGGTGCAGCCGGATGAGCGCCAGCAGGCCGGCCACCTCCGGCTCGTTCGGCATGAGATCCGCCAGGAGCGCGGCCAGCCACTCGGCGTCGTCCACCAGGTCGCGCGCGTGTGCGCGATCGGCGGTGCTGGACAGGTATCCCTCGTTGAACAGCAGGTAGAGGACCGCCAGGACACCCTGCAGCCGCTCGGGCAGGTCGTCCGGGTCCGGGATCCGGTAGGGGATGCCCGCCTCGGTGATCTTACGTTTGGCCCGGGTAAGCCGTCCGGCGACCGTCGCCTCCGGCACGACGAACGCCGCCGCGATCTGTGCGGTGCTCAGCCCGCAGACCACGCGCAGCGTCAGCGCGATCCGCGCCGCCGGCGAAAGGGCCGGATGGCAGCAGGTGAACAGCAGCCGCAGCCGGTCGTCGTTCCCGGCAGGCTGCGGCCACTGCACCTGCGCGAGCTTGGCGCGGTAGTTCGACTCCCGCCGGAGCACGTCGAGCCCGCGCCGCCGGGCGACGGTGAACAGCCAGGCGTCCGGCCGTTCTGGCACGCCCTCGGACGGCCAGCGGCGCAACGCGATCTCAACGGCGTCCTGCACCAGATCCTCGGCCGCGGAGAAGTCCCCCAGCAGCGACACCAGACAGGCCGCCAGCCGGCCCGCGTGCTCACGCACCACACGGGCCAGCACCTCCTCGCTCGCGCTGCCGGGATCCGGGCCGCTCATGAGACGGGGCGGATCTCCACCACCGGGCACGCCGGCCAGGACCTGGCCATCCGCAGCGCCTCGTCCAGATCGGCCACGTCCACCTCCGCGAAGCCGCTGACCACTTCCTTGCCCTCCACGAACGGCCCGTCGGTGACGACCGGCTCGCCGGCGCCGAGACGCACGGTGGTCGCGGTGTGCACCGGAGCCAGATGGACGTGATGGGTGATCCTGTCGGAGTTGTCGGCGAACCAGCGGAGCACGGCCTCGTAGGCGGCCTCGCGCTCCAGCTCGCCCATCGCCTCCAGCTGCTTGGCGAACTCCTCGGTCTCCACGAACATCATGACGTACTTCACGTGGCCTCTTCCTCTCGGTTGAGCTGCTCGGCCGGCGCCCGCTGACGACCGGCCTCAAACAGGAAGACGATCGGCGGGAGGCCCCACACGACACCGGGCCGGGGAATTCCGGGGCCTCCGCCGTACCGGCCATGCTCCGCCCCCGGAGGCCGGAGGCGCGCCGGCGCCGCGCGGGCTAGGGTCGGGTCATGCGCCTGACCGCGGACGACGTCGACCGGTTCGAGGCCTCCAGGCCGCGCCTGGAGGCCATCGCCTACCGCCTTCTCGGCTCCGCCGGGGAGGCCGAGGACGCCGTGCAGGAGACGTTCCTGCGCTGGCAGGCCGCCGACGTCGACCGCGTCGAGGTCCCCGAGGCGTGGCTGACGAAGGTCCTCACGAACCTGTGCCTCAACCAGCTCACCTCCGCGCGGGCGCGCCGCGAGACCTACGTGGGCCAGTGGCTTCCCGAGCCGCTGCTCGCCGGGGACCCGATGCTCGGCCCGGCCGACACCGCCGAGCAGCGCGAATCGGTCTCGTACGCGGTCCTCACTCTCATGGAGCGCCTGTCCCCCGCCGAGCGGGCGGTGTACGTGCTGCGGGAGGCCTTCGACTACCCGCACCGGGAGATCGCCGAGATCCTCGACATCACCGAGGCCGCCAGCCAGCAGCTCCTCCACCGGGCGAAGAAGCACGTCGCGGACGGCAAGGCCCGCACCGAGATCGACCAGGCCGCCGCCCGGCGGATCGTCGAGGAGTTCCTGGCGGCCGCCGCCAGCGGCCGGATCGAGCCGCTCGTGCGCCTGCTCACCGGCGACGCCGTCTCGATCGGCGACGGCGGCGGGAAGATCCCCGCCCGAGCCAAGGCGTTCGAGGGCGCCGTCGCGGTCGCGAAGTTCCTGCGGGGCCTGTTCAAGCCCGGCGAGGCCAAGCGCGCCCTGGCCGGCGGCTCGCCCGAGATCTACGCCTGGACCGCCAACGGCGACCCTGCCGTGGTGGCCGTCGTGGACGGCCGGGTCGTCGGCGTCATGTGCCTCCAGGTGACCGCCGAGGGCATCGCCGCGGTTCGCAACCAGGTCAACCCCGACAAGCTCGAACGCGCGACCGCGCAATGGGCGGCCGCGGACCACGGGGAGCCACTCGGCACCGCCTTCTAGCGACTGTGTGAGGTGCTTCACATCGCGTTCCTGTCAGGAAACGGCGGGCCGCCCGGTTCAAGGGGCAAAACCGCGCGAGACAGGAGCAAGCAGATGCAGCACCGCATCGTCGTCCTCGGAGCCGGATACACCGGAGCCATCGCCGCCGGCCGGCTCGCCAAGCGCCTCCGCCGCGAGGACGTCGCCATCACCCTCGTCAACGCCGAGCCCGACTTCGTCGAACGCGTCCGCATGCACCAGCTGGCGACCGGCCAGGACCTCAAGCCCCGGCCGTTCAGCGAGATGTTCGCGGGCACCGGCGTCGAGCTGAGGCTCGCGAAGGTCACGGGCGTCGACGTCGACCGCAAGACCGTCGCCGTCAGCGACGCGAACGGCCCCGGAGAGCTCGCCTACGACACGCTCGTCTACGCGCTCGGCAGCGGCTGGAACGACCAGGGCGTCCCTGGGGCCGCCGAGCACGCCTATGAGCTCGCCGGCCGCGCCGGAGCGCTCCGGCTGCGCGAGCGCCTGGCGCGCCTCGACGCCGGGCAGACCGTGGTCGTCGTCGGTGGCGGCCTCACCGGCCTGGAGGCCGCGACCGAGATCGCCGAGGCCCGCCCCGACCTCGACGTCGCCGTCGTCGCCCGCGACGGCCTCGGCGACTGGCTCTCGCCCAAGGGCCGCGCGCACCTGCGGAAGGTCGTCGGCAAGCTGGGGATCACTGTGCACGAGCACGCCGCCGTCACCTCGGTCGAGGCCGGCCGCGTCGTCACCGCCGACGGCACGGCCATCCCTGCCGCCGTCACCGTGTGGACCACCGGCTTCGCCGTCCACCCGATCGCGAAGGCGACCTCCCTGGAGGTCACCGGCACCGGCCAGATCGTGGTCGACCGGACCATGCGCTCGGTCTCCCACCCCGACGTGTACGCCGTCGGCGACGCGGCCATGGCCATGGGCCCCGGGGACAAGCCGCTGCGCATGTCGTGCGCCTCGGGGACTCCCGCCGCCTGGCAGGCCGCCGACGCGATCGCCGCGCGCCTCACCGGCGGGAAGCTGCCCAACGTACCGGTCCGCTACTTCAACCAGTGCATCTCGCTGGGCCGCAAGGAGGGCCTGATCCAGTACGTCACCGCGGACGACCGGGCCGTACGCGCAGTCCTGACGGGACGGGTCGCCGCCGTCTACAAGGAGCTGATCTGCAAGGGCGCCGCCTGGGGCGTCGCCAACCCGATGCTCGGGCTGCCGACCCGGCGCCGCCCCGTCACGCGTGAGCGGGCCACGGCGGGCCCGGCCGTCGAGGCCACGGCGTAGAAGGGCGTCGTGGCGGGCGCCCACCCGGGTGCCGGGGGCCCGGGTCCGATGCCCCACGAGCTCGCGCGGCGTGATCGCGCGCGGCGGCGAGCTCGTGGGCGGGTCCGGGTGAGCTCGTGGGACTGTCAGCTGGGCTGCCACAGCTCGATTCGGTTGCCCTCGGGATCGGTGACCCAGCCGAACCGGCCGACGCCCTCCATGTCCTGGGTCTCCTCGGCCACGTCCGCTCCCTTGGCGCGCAACTGCGCGAGCATCGCGTCCAGGTCGCGGACACGGAAGTTGAGCATCGTCTGCTGGGCGCGGGACCCGAAGTACTCGGTCTCGGACTCGAACGTCGCGAACACCGTCACCCCGGCTTCCTGACGCCACAGACCGTTCTCGTCGGCGTCCAGGCCCAGGCAATCGCGATACCAGGCACCCAAAGCCGCCGGGTCGGCGGCCCGCATGAAATATCCGCCGACTCCAATCACACGCTCCATGTCGCCATCTTGCCAGGACCGCGATCACCCGTTTCGCATTCCGTCCGAATTGCGGGGAACTCATCAGCAAGAGGGCCCGGGGGATCTCTATCGTGGATGCGCACCACTCTTGATCATGTTGACGCCGAACCAGCCCCAATACACCCGGTGGCTCTGAATCAGGCCGTCACGGATCTCCATGACCTCCACGATGTCCATCTGCTCACCGTCGGGCGTGTCACGCGGATACTCCCAGGTCAACTGGGTCCCGTTGGAGAAGAAGCCGGTGCGGAAGCGGCGACGTTGCGGTGCGTGGTGGGCGAAGACCCGTTCGACGAACTGACGCAGCGCGACGCGACCCCGAATGACGCCCTCGTCGACTCCGAGCAGGTAACACACCAGAGGGCTCTCCAGAGTGGCATCCGTGTGATACAGCGCCATGGCCGCGTCGAGGTCCTCGGCTCCCAACGCCTCATCCCAAGCGTGAAAGATATGCCGAATCATCTCCGGCGAATTGTCGCGCTCATTCGACATCTGCGGCCGCTCCCATCGATTCGCTGATACGCAACGCTACGGCCGATAAGTTTCGACAGGTGGCGAAGTGTCCCCGTCCATCAACGGGGCAACGGGCGCCGGCGCCGCGTGACGCACGAGCGGCCGCGACGCCGGACCGCGAACGGCACACGGACGGCACACGGACGGCACACGGACGGCACACGGACGGCACACGGGCGGCACACGGGCGGCACACGGGGGAGCGCCGGCGGGAGGCACGGCCTGGAGCGTGATCCGCTCACCACCGGCGTCCGTCGGCCTATTGACAAAAATCTTTTTTACGTAAAGGCTGATTTTCGTCATGAGAGACGTCGTCTACCTCGATCACATCGAGCAGGCCGAGGCCCTGCTCAAGCCGCAGCGGATCGACGTGCTGCGGCAGCTCGCCGAGCCCCGGTCCTGCACCGAGGTGGCGGTCGAGCTCGACCAGACCCCGCAGCGGGTCTATTACCACGTGAAACGCCTGCTGGAGGCCGGGCTGGTCCGCCAGGTGGCCGAGCGCCGCGTGCGCGGGATCAACGAGGGGATCTACCAGGCGGCCGGCCGGGCCTACTGGCTGTCCCCGAGCCTGGTGGGCCGGATCGGGCTGCGCCAGACCCGCGACCGGCTCAGCCTGGGCTACCTGGTCGACCTGATGGAGGACGTGCAGGCGGACATCGCCGCGCTCGACCTCACCCGCCCCGATCTGCCGTCGATCGGCATGTCGGGAGAAATCCGCGTGCGCCCGGAGCAGCGCAAGGCGTTCCTCGACGAGTTGCAGCAGTCGCTCCAGGACCTGTTCACCCGCTACGGCGGCGCCGAAGGCGACGCGTTCCGCCTGGCCGTCGCCTGTTATCCGAAGGGAGATCCCGATGACCGAACCTGACCTGCGCCTGCGCGCGGTCGTTCCGGCCCCACTGAAGGTCGCGTACGAGGCGCTGACCGACCCGGCCGCGCTGCGCGTCTGGCTGGCCGAGCACGCCGAGGTCGACCTGCCCCGCACATACGAGTTCTGGGGCCGCTTCACGCCGGACGGCGCCGAGCCGCACCAGCGCGTGCTGCACGTGGACGAGCCCACCATCCGGTTCGCCTGGACCGTCGAGGGCGTCGAGTCCACGGTGCAGTTCGAGCTGGCCGAGGACGAAGACGGCACGCTGGTGACGCTGAGCCAGAGCGACCTGCCCAGTTTCGCGGACGTGCTGGCCGACAGGGCCGGCGCCCGTGGCGCGCTGCAGACGTTCTGGTCGCTGGCGATCGCCAATCTGGCCGATTACCTCGCCGGCCGTGAGCTGACGCCCAAGTGCGACTTCACCTCGAACGAGCTGCGTGCGTCCATGGTGATCGACGCGACGCCGGACGAGGTGTTCGACTCGATGACCCAGCCGGATCAGTTCCACAAGTGGTTCGGCGCCAACGTCGACATCGAGCCCTATGTGGGCGGCCGCTTCGCGATGGGCGGGTTCGACATGGACCCCAGTGGGGCCAGGTTCATCGAGTTCGAGCCTGGCCGTAAGGCGACCCTGCGGTACGCCGACGGCATGACCGACAGCTGGGAGCTCGAAGGCTCGGACGGCAAGACCCGGCTCACCCTGGTGCAGAGCGGGTTCGACCCGTCCAACCCGCCGTACCCGGGCTGGACCGGCTGGCTGGGCGGCCTCTCCGCGCTGCGGCGCTACCACGAACTCCCGCAAGGGCGCTCGATCTGGCGCTCGATCGAGATCGCCGGGGTCCCCGAGGGCATGCTCAGCATCGACCAGTGAGATGAGTGCCCCGGAACGCGTTCCGGGGCACTCATCGACAACAGCCCCCGCCTCGAGCGAGGGGACACGTGACGGTTTCCGCGGCGGGACGGGGTTCAGGCGCTCTTCGTGGTGCGGTGCAGACGCAGGGCGGAGATGAGGAAGAAGACGCCGCCGACGATCGCGTACCCGGCGAGGCTCGTCAGTGATGCGGCCGGCGTACCGGCCTGGAGGATGAACGCCGTCCCGGCGATCGTCGAGAGCCCGCCGCTGAGGATCATCGCCCATTGGCCGCCGAGCCCGCGGCGGCTGATGGCCACGATGAGCTGCACGATTCCGGCGGTGATCGCCCAAGCGCCCCAGACGCGCAGCACCGCGGGCACGCCCGAGGTGGCCGTGACGGCCAGGCCGATTGCGGTGAGCAGGCTGAGGGCGGTGTTGACGTACAGGGCTGCGGCGGGGCGCGCGGTCTTCGAGGAGCGCAGATCGACGATGGCGGCGGCCACGTCGAACAGGGGGTAGATCACGAGCAGTGCCGTGCCCAGTGGGCCGGACGCCGGCCCGGTCAGGAGCAGCAGGACCGCCCAGACGAGGGCGAATCCGAATCGCACCACGTAGAGGTTCCTCAAGGCCACGGCAGTGCGGGTGGCGTTCATGTCAGTGACGGTGGTCATCGTCCCTCTTTCGGCAGGAGAAGCAGGTAGAATGACTAGTAACTCTACCGCGCTGACAGTAGCCGGGCGGTGAGGTCGGTCGCAAGGGGCGAAGAGGAGGGACGCGTATGATCTCGGGCATGAACAGCCCCATGCGTGAGCGCCTCCTTGAGGCGGCGACCGAGCTGTTCTACGCGCACGGGCTCCGCGCGGTGAGCGTCGACAAGGTCATCGATCGCGCCGGCACGACGAAGGTGACGTTCTACCGGCACTTCAAGAGCAAGGACGACCTTGTCGTCGCGTACCTCGAAGGCCGCGCCGCACTCGAGCGCGACGGCATCGGTGAGGCGATCAAGCAGGGCGACGGCGATGTCGACGCCACCCTGCGGGTGATCTCCGAGGCGATCGGGACCATCGCCTGCGCGCCGGGCTTCCGCGGCTGTCCCTTCATCAACGCCGCCGCCGAATACCCCGACCCGGACAGCCCGATCCGTAAGGCCGTCGACACGCATCGCCGCTGGTACAGGACGACGTTCGAACAGCTCACCGCCCCGCTCGGCATCACGAATCCCGGAGACGTCGCCGACGACCTGATGCTGATCCGCGACGGCGCCATGGTCGCCGGATACCTCGACCAGCCGGCGACCGTCGCCGCCTCGTTCCTCCGCAGCAGCCAGGCCGTCATCGGCACCGGCACCGCGACCCGGAGATGAGCCCGCCTCCTTCGACCGTGTAGCTCGACGCGGCGAGATCAGCGTGCGCCGCCCGGCGGCAAGCGTGACCGCGCTTGCGGGCCCACGTTCGTCAACGCGTACAACGAGCCAGAGGACGAGGCGCAGACGCCGGCCGAACCTCTGCCGTCACCAACGTGCCTGAGCATGCTGCCGGTTCCGGACGTCACCCTCCGGCGCCTGACCACAGAGGAAGGCGAGCTGTCAGCGGCTGGTGGGCCGTTGGTCAGCGGGCTCGGACAGAGTGCTGGTCATTGAGACAGACACATGACGGAGGTACGACCATGAACGGCACCAGCCTCACCGGAACCCGGGGCCAGCTCCACATCGACGGCCGCCGGCTGTCCTACCTGGACTTCGGTGGACCGGGCCGGCCGCTGCTGGCCCTGCATGGCCACCTCGATGAGGGCCAGACCTGGGCACGGCTGGCCCAGGCCCTGGCGCCGCAGTGGCGGGTCATCGCACCCGACCAGCGCGGGCACGGCGACTCCGACCGGGCCGCCTCCTACACCCGCGACGACTACGTCGCCGACGCGATCGCCCTCCTGGACCACCTCGGGATCGAGCAGGCCGTGACGCTCGGCCACTCCGGCGGCGGCATCACCGCCTTCCAGATCGCCGCCCGGCACCCCGAGCGCGTGTCGGCCATCGTCAACGTCGAGGGCCCGGTCTGCGATCTCGACGACGGTCCCAGCGCACTGTCGTTCGTCCTGTCGATGCCGTACATCGCCCCCGACCGGCAGGCCCTCCTGGACGCCATCGGCCCGCTGGCCCCGGTACTCGGCGCCAAGCTGCGCCCCATCGCCAACGGCGGCTGGCGTCTGCCGTTCCACCCGCAGGACACCATCACCTCCGAGCAGGGAACGCACGGCGACCACTGGGCCGACTGGACCTCCACCCAGTGCTCCGCCCTGTTCGTGCTGGCCCGCAACAGCCAGGTCATCACCCCCGAGGAAGGCCGGCAGATCGCCGCCCGCCGCGCCAACACCCGGCTCGCCGAAATCGACGGCGACCACTTCGCCCACACCACCGACCCGGATGGCTTCGCCGCCGCCGTCAAAGGCTTCCTGGACACCCTCAACTGATCGCCCCCGGGGATCGGCAGTGCCCTGCCGATCCCCGCTCAGGACACAGCCCGTCCCGCCGGCGACGCCGGTTCAGCGGCGCCAGGAAGTTCTCCCAGCCGGTCGCCCGGCGCATCTCTGCTCCTAAAGGCGGGTCGCGGCCCGGACCAGCCCGGCGACGGCTCGCGACCGGCTGTGCGGCGGCCAGGCGATCACCGTCGTCACCGGCGGAGCGTCCAGCACCGGCACGGCGGCGAGGTCGCGGCGCAGATGAGCCCGGCACGATTCCGGCAGGACCGCCGAGGCCCGGCCGAGCGCGATCAACTGCAGAAGCTGCGCGTTGTCGCGGACCTCCGGACCGGGGCCGTCCGGGTATGTGCCGTCGGGGCGGGGCCAGCGCGGCATGGGCAGGCCGGACAGTGCGGTGACGTCGGCCATCCGCAGGTGGGCCCGGCCGGTGAGGGGATGCGCCGCGGGCAGCACCACGACCTGTCCCTCCGTGTACAACTCCTCGACGTCGAGCCCGGCCGTCGAGTCGAACGGCCGGTGCAGCAGAGCCACGTCGGCCCGGCCGTCGCGCAGCAGCCGCTCCTGCTGGCCGGGCCCGCACAGGAGCACGTCGACGGCGAGCGCGCCGGGCTCGGCGGCGTACGCGTCGAGCAGCTTCGGCAGCAGTTCGCCGGAGGCCCCGGCCTTCGTGACGAGGACCAGGCCCGGGCGGCCGGTCGCGGGGGCTGCGCGGCGGGTGCGGCGCTCGGCGGCCTCGACCGCGTCGAGGGCCGCCCGGCCCTCGCGCAGCAGCACCGACCCGGCCTCGGTCAGCGTGACGGTGCGGCTCGTGCGGTCCAGCAGCGTCACCCCGAGCCGCCGTTCGAGCTGCCCGATCGCCCGCGACAGCGGCGGCTGCGCGATCCCGAGCCGCTGCGCGGCCCGCCCGAAGTGCAACTCCTCGGCGACGGCGACGAAGTACCGCAGCTCACGCGTCTCCATGTCGCCACGGTATCGCCCAGGGATCGATACCCGCGAGGTATCGGTGCCCACCCAAACGGTGTTGGAGGTCCCGCAGTCGGCGCGTACAGGATGAGACCCATGAACGAAGGGACGATCGTGCTGGTCACCGGCGCGAACAAGGGGATCGGATACGAGATCGCGGCCGGTCTGGGCGCCCTCGGCTGGAGCGTCGGAGTCGGTGTTCGGGACGAGGGACGCCGGGAGGGCGCGGTGGAGAAGCTGCGCGCGGCGGGCGTCGACGCGTTCGGCGTGCCGCTCGACGTGACCGACGACGCGAGCGTGGCCGCCGCCGCCGGGCTGATCGAGGAGCGCGCGGGACGCCTCGACGTGCTCGTCAACAACGCCGGGATAACCGGGGGCATGCCGCAGACGCCCACCACGGTCGACCCCGCCACGATGCGGGCGGCCGTGGAGACCAACGTGATCGGCGTCATCCGCGTCACCAACGCGATGCTGCCGTTGCTGCGCCGCTCGGCGTCCCCGCGGATCGTGAACATGTCCAGCACCGTCGGCTCTCTCACCCGGCAGACCACTCCCGGTGCGGAAACGGGCCCGATCTCCGCCGCGTACGCGCCGTCGAAGACGTTCCTCAACGCCGTCACCGTGCAGTACGCCAAGGAGTTGCGCGACACGAACATCCTGATCAACGCCGGCTGCCCCGGTTACTGCGCGACCGACCTCAACGGCTTCCGCGGTGTCCGTACGCCAGAACAGGGCGCGGCGATCGCGATCCGGCTTGCGACCCTGCCCGACGACGGCCCGACCGGCGGGTTCTTCGACGACGCCGGGCCGGTGCCCTGGTGACACCCGGCATCACACGCGTCCGGCCCGGATGGCGACGGCCTCGATGACGGCCGGGGAACCGGCCATGATCGTGCGTACGTGCTCGGTGAAGCCGACACCTGTGCCGCCTTCCTCCGCCGGGCTGCGGCCTTCTCCGCCACGGTAGGAATCCCGAGGCTCACACTTCATCGTCCTGGTGGGCGAGGTGAGAGGCGGTGGGACGGCGCGGCGCCGGCACTGGCCAGGGCCCACGCCGTCCGCCGGGATGTGCACAGGCACCCCCGGGCTACGCCGCGGTGACCTCCCAAGCCTCCATCAGGCTGCCGCGCAGGGAGTCGTAGTAGACCTTGGCCCGCACCGGCTTGGCGGCGCTCTTGAGCGCCTTCGTGAAGGACGTTTCGTCGCACGCCTTCGTGCCGAGCCCGCTGTGGGAGACGTGCGCCCGATTCGCCAGCCACCGGTCGTCGCACCGCTTCGTCACGCGGTTGAAGCTCAGGGACGTGTAACCGAGCTTGACGGTCTTCCCGCCCTGGCTGAAGGTGACCGCGTGGTCGTTCACGCGCTTGATCGTGCCGGTCGCCGTCTTCGTCTTCGTCGCCGGCGCCAGCACCTCCTGGACGAGCACCTTCGACCCCAGCGAGATCCGGACCGGAGCCGGGCCGAGCTGCAGCACGAAGGCCAGCTCGGAGGCCGTGCAGCGAGTGCGGCCCAAGCCCTTTCCGTCCACCTTGACGACGCCCTCGGTCTCCTTCAGGTCACAGGCGCTGGTGACGCGGCGGAAGTCGGCTCCGGAGTAGTCGACTCGCCGCTCCTTCGCGCCCGGGATGGGGCTGAACGTATAGGTCGGCACGTGACCGGACTTGACGAGGTGCGGGGCCAGCGGGGTGATCCGCAGAGTGTGCGGTCCGTCCGCCCAGGCGAAGCCGTACAGAACCTTGGCCGTGGCGGCAGTCGTGCCGGCAGTCGTGCCGGCAGTGGCGGCGCCGGCGGGGGAGGCGATGGAGGCGGCCCCGGTGAGGGCTGCCAGCCCGAGGATGATCGGACGCAGCATGAAAGTAGTCCTGTCTTACGGCTGATGCAGGAGGGACGCTGTTGAAAGCCGAAGACTGACGATAAAGGTAGAAATACGCACAGAACACATGCACCCCCCGTTAGACGTCATACCGGTCGGAACGACCCGTCACGGTGACGCTCCCGCAGCGTGCGGGCGGGGACGCACGAAGCACCGCTGGACGAGGCCGGAGCCGCCTTCGCGACGAGCACGGCCACCGCCTGGTGGTCCACAGCGGCCATCCCGCGCCCAGCGGGATCCTCACCCGCGGCCGGCGCTCGAACATGCGCGCCTCACGGCAACGACAGGCGCACCGAGCCCCGCCGTCCTGGCCTGAACCACCTGATCTTCTACGTGGAGAGCCGCCCCCTGCTCGAATGAGACGTCTTTGTCCATCGGCTCAATGTGCTGAGATATGCCGATGGAGCGGATCAGGCAGTTGGTCGGGGAAATGCTGCTCTACGGCCTTGTGGTCATCATGCTCAGCGGCGGTTTCCTCGCTTTTCACTACACGCCGAGCGGCGAGGTGGTCGCCTACGACGGCGTCTACGAACCGCTGCACGGTGTACCGATGAGCGCCGCCTACCGCTCGGTCTTCGACATCGGTTATGACGTGCCCGGTGGCCTGTTCATGCGCCAACTGCACCACCGATTCTTCATCGTGTTCGGTTTCGGGACCGTCGTCTGGGCGCTGCTCGGCCGGTTCCGGTACGCGCTCCTGGTGCTGGGCCTGGCCGCGCTCGGCGGGCTCGCCGGCTACGCAGCCGCCGACGACCTGCTGAGCGGGACGGTCCTCGCGAAGCTACCGATTCCCGTGTGGTACGGCCTGCACCTCGTGCTGGCGCTCGCCGTGGGCGCCGTACTGGTGATCTCCTCTCGACGGGAGGCCGCCCGCAACCCCAGATCGCTTCGCTTCGTGGGGCTGAGCCTCGGCCTCACCGCTCTGGTGCTCTTCTGGCTCTGAACCGCTCGCTCCACGGAGGCGCCGGCCCGTCGCGAGTCCAGCAAAAAGGCCCTCGCCGGTAGTCCGGGAGGGCCTTTGAGGTGGAGCCGCCT
>NZ_KI866523.1:379839-404352 GCF_000511135.2 Microbispora sp. ATCC PTA-5024
CCCTAAGGGAATCGAACCCTTGGCCCCTTCATTACGAGGGAAAGGCACGTCCCTGGTTGATAGCTCGCCGCCCTGCTCCAGCGGCCGACGCGGGCTGGTGGGGTGTGCGGCCATGTCCCACGATCGATCCAGATCGTACGGAGCCCGACTCCGCGTCCGCCGGCGATGTCGGCGATGTCGGCGATGAGGTTGTCTCCGATCATCCAGTCCCCGGCGTCGAGAGTCATGTCGCACCGCTTGACCGCAATCTCGAAGAGCCTGCGGTACGGCTTGCGAATGCCCTCGATCCCCGAGAGAGCGTAGGCCTCCACGGCCTCGGCCAATCTCGTCTGCTGGATCTTTCCGAGTTGGTTGTCCGCAGTTCCGTTGGTAACGATGGCCAAGGTCCGACCTGACGCGCGAAGCCGCGAGAGACCTTCCATCACCTGCGCTCGACATCGGACGAGGTACGGCATTCGCTTCCGGTAGCGGCTCCACAGCTCCTCGACCGTCTCGGGCAGGCCGAAGTGATCGCGAACCTTCGCGAAGAACACCTCGCGATGCGGGTAGCCGGCCTGACCTAGCGCGATCAACCAAGCCACCGCATCGCGCCTCAGACCGCGCTCATCGACGAACTCCGCAACCCACGCCTGGAAGGCCTCGTCTAGGTCCAGGAGTGTGTTGTCGAGGTCAAAGAGCGCAAGCCGCTGCACAGTCGTCCCGAACCGCGGGTCCCGCGCGGGCGGGTCGTCGCTCACGGTTCGCCCGTGAACTGGTCGTGGTGGCCGACGAGCGTGCTGACCGGTGGGCGGGGCGCGCAGTGCACCTCGATCTCGGGGGGCAGTCCGCTCAACTTGGTCTCGCCGCTGCCCCACACTACGAGGTTGACTCGACCACCGGCCAGCGGTAACCCCGTGATCCTCAGCTCGCCGAACTCCTCCGGCAGCACGGGGGCCACCCACAGCCGGCCGTACGGGATCCAGGGGTCGAAGCGCAGCAGTGATCGCAGGATCTGGACGGGGCTCGCCGCCGCCCAAGCCTGGGGGGAGCACGACGTGGGATAGGGCACCGGGATGGGGAACTCCTTCCTGCCGAACCCGCAGAAGAGCTCGGGGAGCCGCCCGCCGAACGCCTCCGCCGCGTCCAGCAGACCCATGGCCACCCGCTGCGCCTCGGCGACGAACCCGTAGCGCATCAGGCCCGACACGATCAGGGCGTTATCGTGCGGCCACACCGATCCGTTGTGGTAGCTCATCGGGTTGTAGGCACCCATCGACGAAGCGAGCGTGCGGACGCCGAACCCGGTGAACATCTCCTCCGACAGCAGGTGCCAGGCGACGTACTCCGCCTTGTCCTCGTCCACGATGCCGGTCCATAGGCAGTGGCCCATATTGGAGGCCACGCTGTCGATCGGCCTGCCCTCGCCGTCCAGCCCGATCGCGTAACAGCCCCGCTCCGGAAGCCAGAAGAGCTCGTTGAACATGCGGCGGAGAGAGCACGCCCGTTCCGTGTAGCGGCGCTCGGTCTCGTGGTCGCCCGCCTCATGCGCGAAGTGGCTGCGCGCGATGTAGGCCGCGTAGACGTAGCCCTGCGCCTCTGCCAGGGCGATGGGCGCGCGGGCCAGGGACCCGTCGGCGAAGTTCACTCCGTCGAAGGAGTCCTTCCAGCCCTGGTTGACCAGGCCCTTGTCGGTCTTGCGGCGGTACCAGAGCAACCCCTCGATCGGGCCCGCGCGCTCGCCGTACTCCTCGATCCACGACAGCGCCGCGTCGGCGTGCGGCACGAGCTCCTCGACGGCCTCGCGATGGATGCCCCAGCGGCGCAGCTCACCGAGGAGCACGACGTACAGCGGGGTGGCGTCGACCGAGCCGTAGTAGCAGGCGGCGCCATGGGGGGAGACGCCCGACGGCGCGCCGAACCGCAGCTCGTGCGGGATCTTCCCGGGCTCCTCCTCCGACAGCGGGTCGACCTTCGTGCCCTGGAGCCCGGCCAGGCGGCGCAGCGTGCCGAGCGCCGGTGACTGGTCGAGCGGCAGCGCCATCCACGAGGTCAGCAGTGAGTCGCGGCCGAACAGCGTCATGAACCACGGCGCGCCGGCGGCGATCGTGGGCGGCTCGTCCGGGGGCCCGGGCTCGTACAGTCGCAGCGACCCCAGGTCCTCCTTCGACCGCCGGAGTGTCCTGGCCAGCCCCGGATGATCCGTGACCACGTACGGGCCGTGCCGCTGCCAGGCCGCCAGGCGCACCGCAGGCCCGGCGTGCTCGACGGGATGGTGCGTGGAGAACCACGCCTGCGTCTCCTCACCGTCGATGATCGGATTCACCTGGAGGGCCGCCCTCCACTCCCCCCGGGCCGGCACGGTCACGCGGAAGCCGAGCAGTCCGGGAACGGCCAGCGCGTCAGCGGTCCTGATCACGGCGCCGCGAGCGCGGCTCGGCGAGTAGACACGCAGGCTCGCCCCCTCGGGCACCAGGTCGACGTCGGGGACGTGCCGGACACGGTTGATCTTCACCTCGAACAGGTCGGCGACGTCGGAGCCGATGTGGACGTCCACCAGGCAGCCGGCGGGCTCGTCGGAGAGGTTGCGCAGCAGCAGGTCCTCGCGCAGGCCGCCGCCGACGTACCGGTCCCGCACCAGCATCAAGGTGCTCTCGGCGCGGCCCGGCCTCGGCTGCGTACGGCCGACGAACGCGGCGTGGTACGGCTCGCCCGCCAGCACCTGGAGCGGCTCGATCGGCACGTCGTCCACCCGCAGCTCCCAACGGGACAGCAGCCGGGTGTCGGCGTGGTAGACGCCCTGCGGCCCGCCGGGCAGGATGTCGCCGTTCCAGGAGGAGACGCAGAACGAGCTCCCCTCCACGAGCGTTACGGTGCCGGCGCCCAGAGCGGCCGGCTGTCCCTCGAACGTCCACGCGTTCGCCATACGATCCCTCCCCCGAACGGCGGGTCAGCTGGAACCCTGCTGTCCCGGTCTCAGACCGCCACCGGGTAGGTCTCGGGAGCCTCTCCGCGCTCCCAGCGGGCCGTACGCTCCAGGGGTTCCAGGGCGCGGGTCTCGTCGATGTGGACGACCGCGTCGAACTGGTCGGACAGGCGGGTCTGGAAGTAGTGGCTCTGCCGTTCCGTGCCCGGGCGGTAGACGACGCCGATGGCCCGTTCGAGCAGCGCCTTGCGCAGCAGGTCCGCGGCGCCGACCGAGTGGACGAAGTCGAGCAGAAACTCCTTGTGCCCGACGTCGCGCAACAGTTCCTCGACCGAGTCGGGAAGCGCCCGGCGCACGTTCTTCCGGTCGGCGGGGCGGCCCCAGTCGTCGGCCGCCGTGACGGTCCCGGTGTAGGTGGTGAAGCCGATGAGCCGGCAGTCCTCAGGATTGTGCTCGCGCACCAGCTGGCCGAGGTTGAGCTCGCCGCGGGCCCCCATCTCGGTCGCCCGCGCGTCGCCCACGTGGGAGTTGTGCGCCCACACCACGATCTTCGCGGGCTCGCCGCGCTGCCAGCCGAGGTGCTCGGCCAGCGCGAACAGAGTGTCGGCCATGTGCCGGTCGCGCAGGTTCCACGACGAGACCCGCCCGCCGAACATCGTCCGGTAGTACCGCTCGGCGTTGGCCACCACCTTGGCGTTCTGCTCCGCGTAGAAGAACTCCTCCTCGCCGAGCAGGCCCTGCGCCCGCCGGTACTGCAGCGATCTGCGCTGGAGGTCGACGAGCTGGTCGACCACGTGCTGCTCGCACGACTCCCCCGCCCCGAACGCGGCGGCGAACCCGTACGCCTGCCCGTCGTCACCGTCCCTGTGCTCGAAGCAGGAGTAGCGGTCACGTGCCCGTTCCGCCGCGACCGGGTCCACCTTCTCGAAGTACGCGATGACCTCCTCCGCGGAGCGGTGCAGGCTGGTGCCGTGCGTGACCTCGCCGATCAGCACGAACCGCGCGTCGCCCACGATGTGGAACAGCACCTCGTCCGGGGGCGCGCCGTCGCGCGTGGGCACGAGCTCCGAGCGCAGGACGGCGAGGTCGGTGCGGGCGGGCGGGGCCCAGGTTCGCGCCGAGGTCGCCGCGCGGAGCAACTCGCGCACCTCCTCGTCGGCGGTCTGGGTGAAGTCCCAGTACGACTCCCCCATGGAGAAGAACGGGATCGGAGTGGTCGCGCAGACGACGTCGTCCACGAGGGCGGAAAGGTCCTCGCAGGTGGACTCCGGCGCGGCGGGCACGGCGACGACGATCTGGGCGGGTTCCCGTTCCCGCACCGCTCGGATCGCCGCACGCATGCTCGCGCCGGTCGCCAGTCCGTCGTCGACCAGAATCACGATCTTGCCGCGCAGTTCGGGCGTGGGCAGTTCTCCCCGGTAGGCGCGCTCCCATCTCGCCAGCTCGCGGGCCTCCCGCTGGGCGACCTCCCTGATCGTCCCGGACGGTATGGCGAGCGCGCGGGTGACGTCCTCATTGAGCTCCACCACCCCGCCACCGGACACCTGGAAGATGTCCCGCCGCCTGACGAGCAGCGGCAGGTACACGACCTGGGCCGCCACGCCCAACCCCACGAGAGCCACCTTCAGCGCGCCCACGTTCTCACTCACTCCCACGACGGGTCGTCCCACGGCCGCTCTACCCCTCCTGGATCTCCCTCCAACCGGCGCCGGAGTTAGCGCACACGAGCGCGTCGACGCGGTCGGCCAGGTACGCGTCGCGCTGGCCCGCACTCATCGCGTCCCAGTCGGCCCGTGGAACCCGGATCTCCTCGCTGACGACGTCGCGGCACTGGAAGAACAGCTCGACCGTCGCCATGTCGCCCACGTCCTCTGTCGGCATCGCTCAGTCCTCCGCGCGCCGCTCACCCGGCGACGGCTGCTCATCGAAGACGAGGCGCCCGCCGAGCTGGGTGTAGAGCTCCAGCTGGTCCAGGTAGATCCGGTGACTGATGATCTTGTCGTTTCCCACCGAACAGGTACTGGTGCCCGAAAGGGCGACCTGGCGGCCGGTCGCCTCCAGCACCTGGCCCCCGGGCAGCAGGAAGGGCCCGGTGTGGGTGCCGGTGAGCAGCCATTCGGTCACCGCCGGGTCGGCGCACAGGATGGTGTGCCAGACCGTCATGCACATGTCGGGGAAGCCCCTGAACAGATCTTCGTAGTAGGAGGCGATCTGCTCGTGGCCCTCCGCGACGCCCGCCGGGGTCACCAGGACCGCGTCCTGACTGTGACACTGGATCACCTCGTCCAGATCGTGCCTGTTGAAGGCGTCGTGCAGCCTTTGCTTGAGCCGGCGGGCGTCCGGCATGCGCATGGCGCGTCCTCCTCACTGCCGGAGCGGTCGGGCCGCGGGGCGCGCGGCTCCACGGGAGGATCAGCCGACGCCGGCGGGATGCAGGACTACCTTGGTCCAGCCCGGGTCGCGCCGGTCGAAGTGCTCGTAGCCGCCGGGCGCGTCGTCCAGATCCAGCTCGTGGGAGACGACCCAGGACGGCCGGGCCTTCCCCTTGTGGATGAGGGTGCAGAGCTGCCGGTTGTAGTTCTTGACGTTGCACTGACCGTTGCCCATGGTCTGGCCCTTGAACCAGAACATCCCGTAGTCGAAGGCGATCTCGCCCTGCTTGTAGAGGTCGTCGGGGCTACCGGGATCCATGGGGATGAACACCCCTACGACCCCGATCGTCCCGGCGAACCTCACCGACTTGACGAGGTTGTTCAGCGTCATGTTGGGATGCTCGTGCCCCTGGGGGTCGTGCGCCTGGTAGCCCACGCACTCGCAGCCCCGGTCGGCGCCCCTGCCCTGCGTGAGCTCCATGACCTGGTCGACCGGCGAGCTCTTGGAGTCGTCGATCGGGATCGCCCCGATCTCCTCGGCCTTGGCCAGCCGGTCGGGGTGGCGGTCCACGACCATCACCATGCTCGCGCTCTTGAATGTCGCGGAGTACGCGGCCATCAGGCCGACCGGCCCCGCGCCGTAGATCACGACCGAGTCGCCGGCCTGCACACAGGCGAGCTGGGTCGCGTGCCAGCCGGTGGGCCAGATGTCGGCCAGCATGACGTAGTCGGTCTGCCTCTCCCGCGCGTCGTCCGGCAGGACCAGGCAGTTGAAGTCGCCGAACGGCACACGCAGCAGCTCGGCCTGGCCGCCGTTGTACGGGCCCATGTCCGCGAAGCCGTAGGCGGCCCCGTCCACCCCCATCTGGGGGTTGGTGGTGAGGCAGAAGGCCGTCAGGCCCTTCTCGCAGTTGGCACAGAAGCCGCATGCGACGTTGAACGGCAGGCAGACGAGGTCGCCTACGCGGACGTTTACCACTCCCGGCCCCACCTCCACCACCTCGCCGAGGTTCTCGTGACCGAGGACACGGCCCGGCTCCAGGTCGGTCCTGCCCTCGTACATGTGCAGGTCCGACCCGCAGATGTTGGTCGTGGTCACACGGACCAGGACGTCGGTGGGCATCTCGATCCGCGCGTCCGGCACGTTCTCGACGTCGAGCTGCCGGGGTCCCTTGTATACGACTGCCTTCATGGTGTCCTCTTTTCTAGAGCAGCAGCTGGAAGACGCGGATCGCGCGATCCCAGTGCTCGGTCCTCGGATTCTTCAGCTCGGGATCGAGGACGGTGAACGTGCGCGCCAGTGCCAGCGACAGCCCGCCGACGATCTCGGACAGCCGTTCCCTCACCTCCTCGCCGATCGACAGGTCGAGCGGAGGCAACGCCGCGAGCTGCTCCAGGATGGGCTTCAGCTCGATGTCCTCGTCGAGGTCGCGGAACCGGTGGATGCTCTCCTGGAGGCCCTTGGTGATGGGCAGGTCCCAGGTCTCGACGATGTCCCGGACGTTCGCCTTCGCGTGGGCTTCGCCGATCACCAGGAGGTCGTACAGCTTCTGGTTCACGAAGTCGCTGTAGCGCCGGAGGTCCTCCTTGTCGACGTCGAGGCCCGCCGCAGTCCTGAAGAACCGTTCGAACCTCGGCACCGCCATCACTTCTGCCATCGCCAGTCCCCTTCCTCCCCGCGTGGACGCCTCAGCCCCTCACTTGAGGTGCTCGTGCACGAGGCGCACGGCCATCGCGCCCTCGCCGACGGCCGACGCGACCCGCTTGATCGATCCGTGCCGCACGTCGCCGGCCGCGAACACACCCGCCCTGCTGGTCTCCAGCGGGAACGGCCGACCCGTGGAGTCCAGCACGCCCTTCGTGCCGGAACGGGCGGCGTCCAGCCCGGTCAGGATGTATCCCCGGGAGTCGAGCGCGATCTCGTCGGCCAGCCACCGGGTGTACGGTTCCGCACCGATGAAGACGAACATCGCGCGTGCCTCGACGGTGAAGCGCTCCCCGGTGACGTTGTTCTCGACGACGACCGCCTCGAGCGTCCCCTCACCGGCAAGCTCCCGGACCTCGGTGTTCGGCATGACCCTGATCCGTGGGTGGTGCTCGATCTCGTCCGCCAGGTAGCGGGACATGTTCCTGGTGAGGGAGGCTTCGCGTACGAGTAGGCGGACGCAAGCGACCTGCCGGGCGAGGAACAGCGCGGCCTGGCCGGCCGAGTTGCCCCCGCCCACGACGACGACCGGGTCCCGGCTGCACATCTGCGCCTCGAACTCGGTGGCCGCGTAGTAGACGCTGGTCCCCTCGTACCTCTCCAGGTTCGGCACGTCGAGCCTCCGGTAGCGAACGCCTGTCACGATGAGCAGCGTGCGCGCGTGAACCGTCGTGCCCTCCTTCAGAGTGACGACGTGATAGCCCTCGTGCTCTCGCAGCGCGCACGCCTCCGCCGGGACGCTGAGCTCCGCGCCGAACTTGCGGGCCTGGATCATCGCCCGCTCGGCCAGCTCGCCACCCGAGATCCCGGCGGGAAAGCCCAGGTAGTTCTCGATCCGCGACGAAGTGCCCGCCTGGCCGCCCAGGGCGACGCTGTCGAAGACGACCGTGGCGAGCCCCTCGGAGGCGCCGTAGACCGCGGCGGCCAGGCCGGCCGGCCCGGCTCCGACGATGAGCAGGTCGCACACCGTCTCCCGCGCGCTGGGCGCCGGGAGGCCGATCGCTCTGGCCAGCTCCGCGTTGGTGGGGTTGCGCAGCACCAGCTCACCGCGCCAGATCACAACCGGCGTCTCCGCCGGGGTGATGCCCATCCGCCGCAGGAAGCGCTCGACCTCGGCGTCCTGTTCCAGGTCGATCCATCGGTGCGGCAGCCGGTTGCGCGCCGCGAACTCCCGCAGCCGACGGCAGTCCTGCGAGTAGCGGGAGCCCACGATCCGGAAACCGGCCCCCAGCCCGATGAGCATCGAGCGGCGGATGAGGTAGGCGCGCATGACGAGATCGCCCAGGATCTCATCGTCGGCGACCAGCCGGCGGAGCTCGTCCACGGGTACGTCCAGCACCTCGCCGTCCTCCGCCACCACACCGGTGACGAAGCTGGCCTGGCCGGTGAGCACGTTGAGCTCGCCCAGGAACCGGCCCGCGCCGTGGACCCTGATCACCTGATCGTCGACTCCGTACCCCTTGACGGTCGCCACCTTGCCGCTCAGTACGACGAAGAAGGCGGCGCACGGGTCGCCCTCCGCGAACAGCACGTCGTCCCGGTGAGCCGGGCGACGCTCGCCGTGCGCGGCCAGCGTCCGCATCTGCGTGTCGCTCAGCCGGGGGTAGGCGCCCTGCAGGTCGGGCGACTCGGTGAGCTCATCCGGCCAGCGCATCGCGGACCCATTCCCGTAACGCGGGCGCCGGGGCGGCGCCGGCCCGTTGGGCGACGACCCGCCCCAGCCGCAGGACGACGAGCGTCGGAACGGCCTGCACGCCGAAGCGCCGCGACGTCTCAGGCGCCTCGTCGATGTTCACCTTCACCAGCTTGATCCGCCCGGCCAGCTCGGTGGCGACCTGCTGGAGTGCGGGGCTCACCATGCGGCATGGTCCGCACCAGGACGCCCAGAAGTCGACGACGACCGGAATCCGCGCCGCCTCGGCGACCTCGGCGAAGTCCTCGTCCCCCGCGTCCACCACCCAGGGCAGCGACTCGTGGCACTCGCCGCAGCGCGGCGCTCCCGCCCCCGCCTTGGGCACGCGGTTGTTCCGGCCGCAGTGCGGGCACCTCACGACGCCAGACTCCACGACCTTCGGCGGCATCGGTCAGCCCTCCGGGTTGTCGTACGTGACGACGATCTCGCCGCCGGACAGTCCCACCCGGATGGTCGCGCCGTCGCGGACGTCGCCCGCCACCAGGGCCCGCGCGATCCGGGTCTCGACCTCGCGGGAGATGAACCGGCGCAGCGGGCGGGCTCCGTAGATCGGGTCGAACCCGCGCTCGGCGATGCAGCGGACCGCCTCCGGGCTGATCTCCAGCGTCATCCGGCGCTCGGCGAGCCGCGCCCTGATGTCGTTGAACATCAGCTTGACGATCTGCTCGATCTCGGTCTCGGTGAGCGGCTTGAACAGCACGATGTCGTCGATGCGGTTGAGGAACTCGGGACGGAACCGGGCGCGCAGCTCCGCCATGACCATCTCGCGCACCTCCGGGTCGATCTCGCCCGACGGCGCCGCCTTCTCGGTCAGGTAGTGCGAGCCGATGTTGGACGTCATGATGATCACGGTGTTGCGGAAGTCGGTGGTACGGCCCTGGGCGTCGGTGAGCCGCCCGTCGTCCAGCACCTGCAGCAGCGTGTTGAACACGTCCGAGTGGGCCTTCTCGATCTCGTCGAACAGCACCACCGAGTACGGCTTGCGCCGCACCGCCTCGGTGAGCTGGCCGCCCTCCTCGTAGCCGACGTACCCGGGAGGCGCGCCGACCAGGCGGCTGACCGTGTGACGCTCCTGGTACTCGCTCATGTCGACGCGGACGATGTTGTCCTCGGTGTCGAACAGCGCCGCGGCCAGGGCCTTGGCCAGCTCGGTCTTCCCGACCCCGGTGGGGCCGAGGAAGATGAACGAGCCGATGGGCCGGCGGGGGTCCTTGATCCCCGACCGCGCCCGGATGATCGCGTCGGCCACCGCCTGCACGGCCTCGTCCTGGCCGATCACGCGCCGGTGCAGGATCTCGTCCAGCCGCAGCAGCTTCTCCCGCTCGCCCTCCCGCAGGCGGCTGACGGGGATGCCGGTCCACCGCGACACGATGCCGGCGATCTCCTCCTCGGTCACCACCTCACGCAGCAGCCGCTGCCCGCCCTGCTTGCTCTCCAGCTGCTCCTCCGCCGCCCGCAGCTTCCGCTCCAGCTCCGGAAGCCTGCCGTGGCGCAGCTCGGCCGCCCGGTTCAGGTCGTACACGCGCTCGGCCTGCTCGGCCTCCCGGCGTACGCTCTCGATCTCCTGTCGCAGCTGCTGCACCTTGCGCAGGGCGTGCCGCTCGGCCTCCCACTGGGCCCGCATGGCGTCCGCCTCGGCTCGCAGGTCGGCCAGCTCCTTGCGCAGGGTCTCCAGGCGCTCCCGGCTCGCCGGGTCGTCCTCCTTGGCCAGCGCGGCCTCCTCGATTTCCAGCCGCATCACCCGGCGGGTCAGCTCGTCCAGCTCGGCGGGCATCGAGTCGATCTCCGTACGCAGCATGGCGCACGCCTCGTCGACCAAGTCGATGGCCTTGTCCGGCAGGAAGCGGTCGGAGATGTAGCGGTGGCTCAGCACCACCGCGGCGACGATCGCGCCGTCCTGGATCTTCACGCCGTGGAAGACCTCCAGGCGCTCGCGCAGCCCGCGCAGGATGGAGATCGAGTCCTCGACCGACGGCTCGTCGACGAAGACGGGCTGGAAGCGCCGCTCCAGCGCGGCGTCCTTCTCGATGTGCTTGCGGTACTCGGCGACCGTGGTCGCCCCGATCAGGTGCAGCTCGCCGCGGGCCAGCAGGGGCTTCAGCATGTTGCCCGCGTCCATCGCGCCCTCGGCCGCCCCGGCGCCGACCACCGTGTGCACCTCGTCGACGAACAGCAGGATCCGGCCCTCGGACGCCGTCACCTCCGTCAGCACGGCCTTCAGGCGCTCCTCGAACTCGCCGCGGTACTTCGCTCCGGCGACCAGCGCGCCCATGTCGAGGCTGAAGATCGTCTTGTCCTTCAGTCCCTCCGGCACGTCGCCGCGCGCGATGCGCTGCGCGAGGCCCTCCACGATCGCCGTCTTGCCCACGCCCGGGTCGCCGATCAGGACGGGATTGTTCTTGCTCTTGCGCGACAGGATCTGCACCACCCGCCGGATCTCGCCGTCCCGCCCGATGACCGGGTCGAGCTTGTCCGCTCGCGCCGCGGCGACGAGGTCGCGCCCGTACTTCTCCAGTGCCTCGTAGGCGACCTCCGGGTTGGCGGACGTCACCCGCTGGTTCCCGCGCACCTGCGTCAGCACGGACAGGAAACGCTCGCGAGTCAGCCCGTGCCCCTTGAGCAGCCGGCCGGCCGCGCTGTCCGCACCTTCGTCCAGCAGCGCGAGCAGCAGGTGCTCGACCGACACGTACTCGTCCTTCAGCCGGCCGGCCTCCCGCTCGGCGGCGTCGAACAGCTGGGACAGCCGCTGGGTGACGTAGACCTGGCCGGGGGCGGCGCCGGGACCGGTGGCGCGGGGCCGCCGCTCCAGCTCGTGCTCCAGTTCGAGCTGGAGCTTGTCCGGATCGCCGCCGGCGACCGACAGCAGGCGCGGGACGAGCCCGTCGGGCTGCCGGATCAGCGCGAGCAGCAGGTGCTCGCCGTCGACCTCGGTGTGGCCGAAGCGGAGCGCCGCGGTCTGGGCATCGTGCAGAGCCTCCTGCGACTTCTGCGTGAGACGGTTCAGGTCCACGATCTGTCTCCGGTCCTTCTCGTGCGGGTACGCAGAGCCGCCTCCAGCTCCGCGATGCGGTCCAGGAGGTCGGTCACGACGCCGAGAGAGGCGTAGTTGACGGCGAGCCCCGCGTGCAGGCGCTGGAGGCGGCCCGCGGCGACGACCTGGGCGGTCGGGAAGCGCAGGCCGCCCGAGGAGTCCGTCCAGGCGTCGATCAACCCCAGCGCCACCAGGCGGCGCACCAGCTCGGGGTGCAGTCCCGTGGCCCGGGAGAAGGACTCCAGGTCCAGGTGCCCGATGTCCACGTGGGCGAGCCGGATGAGCGGATACGTCATGACGGACTCCTCGGGTTGAAAGCCGAGATCCTGGCCAGTTGCTCGTACAGACGGCGCTCCTCGTCGCCGAGCCTGGGCGGCACCATGATCCGGGCCTCGGCCAGCAGGTCTCCGGGCCTGCCTCGCGGGTTCGGCATGCCCTGACCGCGCAGCCGCAGACGGCGCCCTGACGAGGTGCCTGGCGGCACCTTGACCTTCGCCTCTCCGCCGGGCGTGTCGACCGCGACGGTCGCCCCCAGCGCGGCCTCCGACGGCGTCAGCGGGAGGCGGACGTGGATGTCGCGCCCCTCCAGCCGGTAGCGCGGGTGATCGGTGATCCGCGCGATCAGGTACAGGTCCCCGGCCCGCGCGCCGTCGCTGCCCGCGCCGCCCTGGCCCGCGAGCCGGATCCGCTGGCCGTCGGTGACCCCTGCGGGTATGTTCACCTGGAGGGTGCGCCCGCCTCCCGGGCCGGGAATCGTGATGCTCCGCCGGCCGCCGCGGTAGGCCTCCTCCACCGTGAGCGGCAGCTCGGCCTCCTGATCGGCGCCCGGCACCGGACCCCAGCCACGGCCGGCCGCACGGCGTCCCCGCCCGCCGAAGACGCCGCCGAACAGATCTTCGAGGTCGATGCCCTCGAAACCCTCGCCGGTGGTGAAGTGAATCTCCTCCCCGCCCGGTCCGCGCGCCCATGCGGGCCCCGGCCCCGCCCAGCCCGGCCCCGCGCCGGCTCCCGCTCCGGCGCGGGCACGCGCGTACGCCGCCGGGTCCACGCCCTCGGGCACGCGGCGGAAGTCCGGCCCGAACGCGTCGTACCGCTGCCGCGTCTCGGGGTCCGACAGCACCTCGTACGCCTCCGAGACCTCCTTGAAACGGTCCTCGGCGTCCGGGGCCTTGTTGACGTCGGGATGGTAGGTGCGGGCCAGCTTCCGGTAGGCCCGCTGGATCTCGTCCTGGTCCGCCGTTCTCGGCACGCCCAGGATCTCGTAGAAGTCGCGCTCCGCCATCACTCGTCGGCTTTCGTGGAGACGACGACGGAGGCCGGGCGTAGTTGCAGCGCGCCGTCGCCGTAGCCGGGCCGTACGACCTCGACGACGGTGCCGGGGTCGGCGTCCGGAACGGCGACCGTGCTGACCGCCTCGTGCCTGGCGGGGTCGAACCGCGTACCCACGTCGTCCCTGCGAGGGAAGCCGAGGTGCGCGAGCACGCCGACCGCCTGATCGCGGACGGCCCGAACCCCCTCGATCACCGCGTCGGCGTCGGCGCCGGCGTGCTTGAGCGCGAGTTCGAGGTTGTCGACCACCGGCAGCCACTCCGCCGCGACCCGCGTGCGCTCGTCGATCCGCTGCCGGTCCAAGTCGCGCGCGACACGCTTGCGGAGGTTGTCGAGCTCGGCGACGGCCCGCAGCCACCGGTCCTCCAACTCGGCGAGCTTCTCCGGAACGGATTCCTCGACGTCCTGCCGGGGCTCCGGAGGTGGTGTCTCATTCCGCTCGGTCATGTCATGTCACGGCTATTCGGGGCTGGTGAACTCGGCGTCGATGACGTCCTCGTCCGAGGGGCCGGCGGCGGCCTGGCCGGGCCCGGCCTGAGTCGGCTCCTGGGTCTGGGCCTGGGCGGCGGACGCCGCCACGCCGAGGCCGTGGTAGACCTGCTGGAGCTCGGCCGTGAGGGCGCGCAGCCGGTCGATCGGCGCCTCCTCCTTGACGGCCTGACGGGCCTCGACGACCAGCTGGTCCGCGCGGGCCTTCTCGTGCACCGGCACCGCGTCGCCCAGCTCCGACAGCCGGCGTTCCACCTGGTGGGCGACCGAGTCCAGCTCGTTGCGCGCGTCGATTGCGGCGCGAAGCTCCGCGTCCTCGGCGCGGTGCCGCTCGGCGTCGGCGATCATCCGGTCGATCTCGCCGCGGTCCAGGTTGGAGCTCTCGCTGATCGTGATCCGCTGCTCGGCGCCGGTGTCCTTGTCCCTGGCGGAGACGTTCAGGATGCCGTTGGCGTCGATGTCGGTGGTCACCTCGATCTGCGGCACCCCCCGCGGCGCGGGCCGGATGTTCTCCAGCCGGAACCGGCCGAGCACGCGGTTGTCGGCCGCCCGCTCCCGCTCGCCCTGCAGGATGACCACGTCGACGGCCGACTGGTTGTCCTCGGCCGTGCTGAAGGTCTCGGTGCGCCGGGCGGGGATCGTGGTGTTCCGTTCGATGATCTTGGTCATCACGCCGCCGAGCGTCTCGACCCCGAGCGACAGCGGCGTGACGTCCAGCAGCACGACGTCCTTGACCTCGCCCTTGATGATGGCGGCCTGGACGGCCGCGCCGAGCGCGACCACCTCGTCCGGGTTGACCGTCATGTTCGGTTCCTTGCCCGTCAGCCGCCGCACGAGTTGCTGCACGGCCGGCATGCGGGTGGAGCCGCCGACGAGGATCACCTCGTCGAGGTCGTTCGTCGTCAGCTTCGCGTCGGCCATGGCCTGCTCCACCGGGCCCCGGCAGCGTTCGAGCAGGTCGTGGGTGATCTCCTCGAATGTCGAGCGCATCAGCGTGGTGTTGAGGTGCTTGGGGCCGGTCGCGTCAGCCGTGATGAACGGGAGGCTGACCTGCGTCTGCGTGACCGCCGACAGCTCCACCTTGGCCTTCTCCGCCGCCTCGAACAGCCGCTGCAGCGCCTGTGGATCGCGCCGCAGGTCGATCCCCTGGTCGCGCTGGAACTCGTCGGCCAGGTGGTCCACGATCCGCCGGTCGAAGTCGTCGCCGCCCAGGTGCGTGTCGCCCGAGGTGGCCCGCACCTCGATCACGCCCTCGCCGATGTCCAGGATGCTCACGTCGAACGTGCCGCCGCCCAGGTCGAACACCAGGACCGTCTCGTTGCCCTTCTTGTCCAGCCCGTAGGCGAGGGCCGCGGCCGTGGGCTCGTTGATGATGCGCAGGACCTCCAGGCCGGCGATCTTGCCGGCGTCCTTGGTGGCCTGCCGCTGGGCGTCGTTGAAGTACGCAGGCACCGTGATGACGGCCTCGTTGACCTTCTCGCCGAGGAACTTCCCGGCGTCCGAGGCCAGTTTGCGCAGCACGAAGGCGGAGATCTCCTCCGGCGCGTACAGCTTGTCGCGCACCTTGAACCGCACGGCGCCGTCCGGGCCCGGCACGACGTCGAACGAGACCGCCTTGATCTCGCTCTGGACCTCGTCGAACTTGCGCCCGATGAAGCGCTTGGCCGAATAGATCGTGCCCTTCGGGTTGAGGATCGCCTGGCGTCTGGCCATCTGGCCCACCAGCACCTCACCCTGGTCTGTGAAGGCCACCACCGAGGGAGTCGTGCGCGACCCCTCGGCGTTCGGGACGACCGTCGGATGCGCGTCCTCGGTGGTCGCGATGACCGAGTTCGTCGTGCCGAGGTCGATGCCCACCGCCTTGGCCATGTCCTCATCCCCCTCCTGGCGCTCACCTGAGCGCAGCGGTCTCACGAGCGTCCGTGAGCACGCGCCGGGCCTCGTCGGCGAACTCGGGGTCGACGAGGATGTCGTAGTGGTCGGCGACGACCGCAGGCACCGAGGCGAACGCCCGGTGCTGCACCACGTGAGTGATCGCACCCCAGACGAGGCCGAAGATCAGCCCGAGCACGATCGAGGAGCCGATGGCCCATCCGGCCCACGGGCTGAAGATCGCGAATATCACGCCGATCAGAAGACCGATCCAGCCGCCGGTACCGGCGCCGGTGACGAGCGCCCTGCCGAGGCCCCACCGCCCGAGCACCTTCTCCTCCCACCGCAGATCGCAGCCCACGATGGTGACGTGTGCGATCGGGAAGTCGTGGCGGGCCAGGACGTCCACCGCGTGCTGGGCCGCGTCGTAGCTGCTGTAGGTGGCCAGCACCACCTTGTGGGGCCCTGCTGTTCTCGGCATGCTCAAGGGACTAACCCCCTCGGCTGTTCCAGCTCGTGAAGACCACTCGCTCCGCCGCCGATGCGCATCGGCCCGGGCGGGAGAACCGGAATCCACGCCACCTTCGACGTCGGTGGCGTCAGGGCTCAACCAGCGAGAACAATCCCTATGACGCGTGCCCCCCGTCGGCTTGTGGAACACCCCGACGGAATTTTGTCCCCATCCCAGGATGCCGCCTGCCGTTCCCTCGCACCACCCTTCCTGCCCCGCATGAGCAGTGGCAGTCGCCCAAGGGGAGCGCCAGGTGCGAAGCAACTCCGTACTTACTCGGTCAGGCGTCGTGGCTTCACGAGTTCACCCTTTCCGTCCCGCCGGACGGCCCGGGTCAGGTATCGGCGCGAATACCTGCTGATACACGCGTTCGTAGGCCTCGGTCATCACCGAGATGTCGAAGCGTTGCAGCGCGTAGGCGCGCACGGCCGCCGGCTCCAGTCTCCCGGCCTCCTCGATGGCGATCGGGAGCTGCTCGACATCGTGACGGACACGGCCCGTCACCCCGTCCAGGACGACCTCGGGAACCGCACCCCTGCTCAGTGCCACCACCGGTGTGCCGCAGGCCATAGCCTCGATCATGACCATGCCGAACGGCTCCTCCCATTGCACCGGGAACACCAGACAACGAGCCCGGGACAGCAGGTCACGCTTCAGTGCGGCGTCAGCCTCGCCTACGTAGCGCGCCGCCCGGCCGAGCAGCGGCATGACGTGCTCCCGGAAGTACGCCTGTTCGACTCCTTCCGTCTGCTTGCCCGCCAGGACGATGGACCGGCCGGCCGGCCGGGCGGCCTCGATGGCCAGGTGGGCGCCCTTGCCGGGATGCAGTCGGCCCACCCATAGGACCCATTCCTCCTTGCGCGCGCGGAACGGGAACGTGGCGAAATCCACGGCATTGTGCACCTGCGCGACCCAATTGAGGTCAGGTGCGCTCGCCCGCTGCGACGAAGAGATGGCCACGAGGTTGCCGGCGGTGCCGAGGGCCCGGTAGTAGGCGCCGAGTTCACCCCGGACGTCGCCATGGCAGGTGACCACGGTGGGAGCCGTACGTGCCAACGCGCACAACGGCCCGGCGAGCGAATGGTCGTGGACCACGTCGAGCGCCAGCCCGCACAGGAAGCGCTCCGCCCTGGCGGTGTGCACGACTTCCGGATACGCCTCTCCGATCCTCGCCGACGGCGGCTCGTTGTAGGTGCGCCGATCGACTCCGTCTCCCGCGCCGATCACGGTCACCCGGTGCCCGCGGGCGAGCAGCCCGCGGACGAGATCCGCCGTCATCGACTCGATGCCGCCGTACCCCTTAGGCGGGATGTCGTACCACGGCGGGGCGACCATCGCGATGTGCAACGCCTGCGGCGCCCGTTCCGAAACGTTTCGCAGGTCCACGGAGACCTCCGGCAGCCTGCGGCCCGAGCGGTGCCGGAGGCGGCTGTGCCAGCATGCCGTCCCCCACACCTTCTCACCCCGGCCGGACTCCATGCGCACGGGGGCGGAACCGCGGTCACGACGTCTGAGACGACCGCCGTGACCGGACCCGGGACCGCCTGTCCGGGCCTGTGACGTGTCAGGGTGGTCGGCGAGGCGATCGCCGGCCATCGCGACGAGGTGTTCCTGGTCAGCCGGAGCAAGCGGGATGGTCGCGTTTTCCGCTTGCGGTCATCTCCTCGTCGGGCAGGCATAGCCATGCCGGAGCGGACGCCTGGGGTCAAGCCGTCGCTCGCGTGTACATGCTCCCGGTGACCTTCCACGCTCGCTGGTTGCCCTGCCCGCACTCGACGGCTTGACCTTGGGCAGCCGGTCTGGCATCCCTTCCGGGGCAGCCGACGAGGAGATGACCGGCGTTCATCCGCACCGTCTGCCTCATCTCTGAGGAGGGCCAGGGGTGCAGGGGGCGGAGCCCCCTGCGGCTCATCCCTACGGATGCAGCCGTCATATGGACCGCGTCGCCCTGGTCCCTGTCCTAGACACAGTGGTCTTCGATCGTGCGGCGTTGCGTCTCGGTGGTTGAGACCGCGCGTGGGCGGCGCCAGCCGGGACCGGCCGAAGAGCCGCAGCCCGGCCGGCTGGCCGACCGGCGCGCGACGCGGGCCGCCGCAGGCGGGCCGCTTTAAAGTCGTGGAGAAAGTACTCATCCGGCAGGACAGGTGCACCGGCTGACCTGGCGACGCTGGCTCCTGCTCGACTGCGGATTCCGTGTGAGGATTGTGGAACTGCGGGACTGGCTCGGGGGTTATCCCTGCTGATCCTGATCCTTGCTCGCCTCGACGATGGTGCGGTCCGCGGGGAGCTTGCGGACCTCGCCGTCTGGCTCGGTGATGACCAGGATGGGAACGCCTTCGGAGATGCGAGTTGCCGGCGCTTGGGCTCGGTCGGCGGTAGGTGCCTGCGAGGCCAGCTAGGGACCAAGCGATGACTTCCCGTGGACGCAACCAGCAGCGCAGCGTGGTCTCGCTCAGTCATCCCCTGTCCTCCGTATGCAATGCTGGCCACCATCTGGCCACAGAGGCTGTCGGCAGAGAGTCCTGTTGCGGGGTGAGATGACCGTAGGACGGAACCTGCGCAGACGCCGCAGCCTCTCGTTGCTGTACGAGCTGCCGTACGTATACGACAAAGGCCCCCATGATCACCATGAGGGCCTCTGAGCTGGAGCCGCCTAAGGGAATCGAACCCTTGACCCCTTCATTACGAGTGAAGTGCTCTGGCCGACTGAGCTAAGGCGGCACGCCGCGAACGGCTTCGCCAGTCTACAGGTTCGGCCGGGTTCTCGCGCACCAGCCGCGTTGCCAGCTACCCGATCTTCGGGCACACCGTGCCGTTCTTGGGCACGCGGAGCGAGATCAGGTAGCCGTCCACGGCCGAGTCCACGCAGGTCGATCCCGAACGGTAACCGGTGTGGCCGTCGCCGTCGAAGCCGAGCAGCACGCCGGAGCTCAGCTCCGACGCCAGGCCCTTGGCCCACTCGTACGGCGTCGCGGGGTCGCGGATCGTCCCCACGACGAGGATCGGCGGGGCGCCCGCGGCCTTGAGCGGCTTGTCCGTGCCCTTCGACTCGACCGGCCAGTACGCGCAGGGCAGCGAGCCGTACATCACGAACGACCCGAACTGCGGGGCGACCCTGGCGGCCTCGCCGGCGGCACGCTTGTACTCGCCCGGGTCCTTCGGGAACGGGTGATCCAGGCAGTTGATCGCCATGTTCGACTCGGTCTGGTTGGAGTAGGTGCCGTCCTGATGCCGGTCGACCAGGATGTCCGCCATGCGGAGCAGGTCGGTCCCGTTGCCGTTGAAGGCGTGGCCGAAGGCGGCCCGCAGCCGTGGCCACGCGTCGCGCTCGTACAGCGGCGTGACGATGCCGAGGGTGGTCCACGCCTCGTTGACCTGCCGGCCGTCCCCCAGGTCGTTCTTGAGGGGGTGCTCGTCCGCCTTCTTCAACAGGGCGCTGACCTCGGCCATGGCCCCGTCGACCGTACGGCTGGTAAAGGGGCAGGCGCCGTCCTGGAAGCAGTCTTCCAGGAACGCCTTGAGCGCCACCTCGAAGCCCTGGGCCTGGACCTCGTTGGCCTTGAGCGACGGGACGGCCGGGTCGACGGCCCCGTCGAGCACCAGGGCCCGCACCTGCTTGGGGAAGAGGTCGGCGTAGACCGCGCCCAGGTAGGTGCCGTACGACTTGCCGAGGTACGTGAGCTTGGTGTCGCCCACGACGGCGCGCAGCACGTCCATGTCACGGGCGGCGTCGGCCGTGCCGACGTGCGGGAGCAGGTGGCCCGACTTCGCCTCGCAGTCGTCGGCGAAGCCCTTGGACTCCCGCTCCAGCGTCGTGAGCTCCTCCGGCGTGTCCGGGCTCGCGTCGAGGCTGACGAACGCGTCGAGCTGCTTGCTGGTCATGCACCGGACCGGGGTCGACTCCCCGACGCCGCGGGGGTCGAAGCCGACGATGTCGAACCGGGACCGGATGCCGTCCGGGAACAGCGCCCGGGCCGAGCGGGTGTACTGGATGCCCGATCCGCCCGGCCCACCGGGATTGATGAGCAGCGAGCCGACGCGCGTGCCGGTGGCGCGCAGGCGGATGGCGCTGACCTCGATCCGCTCACCCGAGGGCTTGTCGTAGTCGAGCGGCACCTGGATGCGGGCGCACTGGAAGCCGTCCCCGCAGTCGTTCCAGGCCGGCTTCTGACTGTAGAACGGCTGGAGCGCCGGGGTCGGCGCCTTGATCGTCGCGGGGTGGTCGCTCCCGCCGGCGGTCCCTCCGGCGTCGCGGGTGGCGGCCGAACACCCACAGGCCAGCAGCGCCGCCGTGACCGCTGCCACGACCCGCCGCGCCGGCCACCGCTTCGCCCGCGTCACCGGCCTCGCCCCTCGCCCGATCCGCGTCCCGTTGTCCCCGCCGTGTGGCTGGCCGCTCGCATGTCGCCGCTCTCCCCTGTTCCCCGAACCGCGTACGTCGCCGGTGACGTACACGGAGTAAGGAACCAGCATGCCGTCATCCGCGGCGTGCGGCCACTCGGCCCGCCCCACGCGAAGCCGGTCGAGGGCGGCGGATTACCACCCGCGTCACAACCGCCTCCCTAATCCTCCGCCGCGTGTTCCACCGCCCAGGCGCAGATGGCGCCCAGCGGTTCGCGCAGCGTACGTCCCAGGTCGGTCAGCGCGTACTCCACGTGCTGGGGCGCTGTGTCCTTGATGACCCGCCGTTCGACCATGCCGTCCGCCTCCAGGCCTCGCAGCGTCTCGGTCAGCATCTTCTGAGTGATGCCGGGCAGCCGGCGGCGCAGCCGGCTGTGCCTCTGGGGACCGGCCAGCAGGGCGTAGATCACCAGTACCCGCCACTTCGCCGCGAACCGCTCAAGGGCCTGTCGCGTCGCACAGCTCTCCTCCAGCATGTCGGGAATCACGGGATCCATGCGGCCTCCGCTCCCTCTGTACGCCTGCCCCGATGGGCACCGTGAAGTGCCTTCTGGCCCGGCGACCGTGGCACGCCTAGCCTCGCCATTGCTTCGGAGATCAACACTAGGACAGGGGCGCGAGCATGAGTGATCTCGTCATCCACACGTACACGGCGGCGGAGCCGGGCCTGTTCTCCAACAGCTACCTGCTGGAGACGGCCGAGGGGGTGGTCCTCGTCGATGGCAACCTGCTCGTCTCCGACGCCCGTGCCCTCGCGGCGCGCCTGGCCGCACTCCGCAAACCACTGCTCGGAGCGTTCGTCACCCACGCACACCCCGACCACTTCAACGGCCTGCCGTACGTGGTGGACGAGGACGTGCCGGTTCACGCCTCGGTCGCGGTGGCCGAGACGATCGAGCGGATCGCCGTGCCCAAGCGGGAGCAGTGGCAGCCCGTGTACGGCGACGAGTGGCCCGACCGGTATCGGGTGCCGGACCGCCTTGTGAAGGAGGGGGACATCGTGGAGGTCGCCGGCCTGCGGGTCCGGATACGCGACATCGGGCCGGCGGAGAGCCACGCCGACTCCTGTCTCCTGGTAGAGGCGGGCGGGAGACGGGTGGCGTTCACAGGCGACCTGGCGTTCGGCGGAACGCACCCCTACACAGCGGACGGGCACACCACGGCCTGGCTGCACGTCCTGGATCGCGCGATCGAGGAGCTGGACGGACTGGTGCTCTACCCGGGCCACGGCTCACCGGGCGACACCGGCCTGTTCGTCCGGCAACGGCAGTACCTGCTGCTGTACCGGGAGGTCGTGCGGCGGCTGGCCGGGGACGCCCCCTCCCTGACCGATCGGCAGAAGCAGGAGTTGACCGCGGTGATGACCAGGTTCCTGCCGGACGCGCCCCTGGAGTGGCTGGTCGGTGCGGGCGCCGATGCGGTGGCCGCCGAACTGTCCACCCTGGCCACCACGTCCGGGGAGGCCGGGCGGTGACATCCACGGTACGGACCGAGCGGGTCACCTTCTCGGCGGCCGGTGTCGAGCTCGTCGGAGAGCTCAGGCTGCCCGAACGGCTCGAGCCCTCGCCCGCCGTCGCCCTCACCGGGCCCTTCACCGGCGTGAAGGACCAGGTCACGGGACTGTACGCGGAGCGACTGGCCCGGGCGGGCCTGGTCACTTTGGCCTTCGACCATCGGGGGTTCGGTGAGAGCGGAGGGCGCCGGGGGCACGAGGACGGCGAGGGCAAGCTCGCCGACCTGCGCTCCGCGGTGGGCCTGCTCTCCCGCAGGGCAGAGGTCGACCCGAGCCGGATCGGCCTCGTCGGTGTGTGCCTCGGCGGCGGGTACGCGATCCGGGCGGCCGCCGCCGACCCCCGGGTGAAGGCCGTCGCCGGAATCGCAGGTGCCTACAACAACCCGGCCTGGTTCGCGGAGCGGATGGGCGACGACGCCTACCGGACCGCGCTCGGACGTTTCCTCGACCGCTACGACGAGTACCTGCCCGCAGTGGCGCCCGACGGCGGCGAGGCCGCGATGCCCGGCGACGAGCCGTACTCCTACTACGGCACCTCCCGTTCCGCGTCGACGCACTGGGACAACCGGGTGACCTGGGGGTCGCTCCATTCACTGATGACCTTCGACGTACTCGGCGCGGCCCCGCTGCTCGCCGCCACGCCGCTGCTCGTCGTCCATGGGCGGGTCGACGCGTACTGCGCGCCCGAGTTGGCGGACGCGCTCCTCCAGCGGAAGCCGGGAAGCAAGGAGATGCTCTGGCTCGACTGCCGCGAACACATCGACCTGTACGACGTGGAGCCGCATGTCACGCGCGCCGCCGAGGCGGCGGCGGGTTTCCTCCACCGCCGTCTGTGACGGCACGGCCACCCGCCACGGCATCACGGCAGCATCGCCGCGGCATGCCCGGGCACGGGCGGCATCGGACTCACGCCGCGCTGCCCGAGCATCGATGCCCGGCGGCGAAGAGATCTCCGATGGCGCACTCACCGATCACCGCCGACGGTCAGGTGCTCGAATCGCTCCCGGCTCCGCCGTACATGGAGTCGTGGGCCTTGCGGGGGGCGCAGACGCTGGCCTTGGAGCAGGCGCACCGGCGCCCGCCGTCGTCGAGGCGGACGATGACCGAGTCGGACGGCACGTTGTGGCCGACGACCGTCCCCCGGCCCTGCGGGGTGTCCACCGGCGCGCCCGTACGGGGGGCCGAGGCGCGGAACTCCTGGTACAGCGGGTGCTCGTACTTGAGGCAGCACATGAGGCGACCGCAGGCGCCGGCGATGCGCAGGGGGTTGACCGGGAGGTCCTGGTCCTTGGCCATCCGCACCGAGACCGGCTCGAAGTCCTTGAGGAAGGTCGCGCAGCACAGGTCGCGTCCGCAGGGGCCGATGCCGCCCTGCAGCCGGGCCTCGTCGCGGGGACCGATCTGCCGCAACTCGACGCGGGCGCGGAGGTTGCGGGCCAGGTCGCGGACGAGCGCCCGGAAGTCGACGCGGTGCGGCGCGGAGAAGTAGACGGTGTAGACGTTGTCGGCGTCCAGGTAGTCGACGCCCACCACCTTCATCGGCAGCTCGTGCCGCTTGATGAGCCGCTTCGAGACGCTGCGGGCCTCGGCCCTGCGGCGGCGGTTGACCTCGTCGCGCGAGAGGTGTTCCTCGGTGGCGAGGCCCTCGCAGACCGGCAGGCCCTCCACGTCGTCGCTGACGTACTGCGGGGCCCACACGCACTCGGCCACCTCGGGCCCGCTGTCGGTGGGGACCAGGACCTTGTCGCCCACCTTCGGGGAGTGGCCGCCCGGGTCGAGGTAGTACAGCCGTCCGTAGCGAGTGAAGCTCACGGCCATGATCATGCCCACAAGCCCGGCCCTCCTCGATCCCTCGCGGCGTGTGCCCGCACCCCACGATACGTTCCCTTTACCTCTGCCGACGTCTCGGCATGCGTGGGGCGGCGTCCGGAGCCGTTCGGACGCCGCCCCGTAAGGAACGCCTACCAGGCGAGGGACTCGACGGTCCCCAGGTCGTCGTGGCCCAGGATCCGGTACTGCGACCCGCTCACCGCGCCCACCTCACCCGGCCGGGTGACCAGCAGGTTGCGGCCCGTGCCGTCGAGGTCGAGGCCGCGAGGGATTCCCGCGCCGTCGGCCCGGTACAGCACCTCGGTGAGCCGCCCGGTCGCGACGTCGTACGAGGCCGCTGTGACGGTGAAGATCGCCCGCGTGGCCCTGGGCTCGGTGACCTCCATGGCCACCGCCGTGTGCAGGGCGATGATCCGGGTGCCGTCGGGTGAGAGCGCGACCGCGTCCACCGGTTCCGCCTTATCGCCCGCGGAGCCGGCGAGGTCGACCGTACGCGCCTGGTCGAGGCCGTCGCCCGCGGCCTCGGTGTCCAGCAGCGACACCGTGGACCCCCGCTCGCAGAACACCACCTTGCCCACCGGGCCGGAGGCCGGCGTCGCCGGTTCCTGCTCCGGCACGGTCTCCCTCTTCGTCGCCACGACGCGGCACACGGGCCCGCCCAGCGGCGGCACGACCTCCCCTGTGGACGGATCGACCACCACGGTCCCTCCGGGCGCGGGAGCCGGCGAGATCGTCCTGGGCAGCGTGGGCGGCGTCGGGTCGCCGGGCGCGGCCGACGGCGGGACCGCCGGGGCCCCAGGAGCCGGCACGAGGACGGGCGGCGTCACGGCCTCAGCCGGCGGCGGGGCCGTGGGCGCGGCGGGGG
>NZ_KI866523.1:404442-448541 GCF_000511135.2 Microbispora sp. ATCC PTA-5024
GTGGGCGCGGCGGGGGCTGCCCTCCCGGCCCCGGCGGCGGCCGGGGACGGGACCGCCGACAGCGTGACCGTGGCCGTCGCGACGGGTTCCAGCGTCGCGCCGAGGGACGGCACCGCCGTCACCGTGATCGGAGGAACGCGCTCCACCGAGGGCTGGGAGGACGGCGCCGCGGTCGCGGTGACCCGGTCGGCGGGAGTCCGCGCGACCCCGGGCGTCGCCGGCGGGGTCACGATCTCCTCCGGCGGGAGGCTCGGCTCCACCTTCGGCGCCACCGGCGCCCCGCTCGGGACCGCGGACGCCTCGGGCGACAGGACGGGAGGCAGAGGAACGGGCCGGAACAGCACGTATCGTCCGTCCGCGCTCATCGACAGGTCCGCCGCGCCCCGGCTCGACGAGGTCCAGGTACGGCTGTCGCCGGTGCCGGTGTCCGTGACCACGAGGTCGCCCGTCCCGGGCGTGCCGCGGCAGGGGACGGTGGTGTAGGCGATCGTCGACCCGTCCCCGTCGACGGCCAGCGAGGTGATCCGCCTGCCCTCCGGAGGCCCGTACGGCAGCACCCCCCACGAGCCGACCGTGCCGTCGTCGGCGATCCTGAGCTGGAAGATCCGCGGACGGCAGTCGGCGGTGCGCGAGGCGACGTAGAAGAGCCGGTTGTCCTGTGCCGCCTGGATGGCGGAGTAGGACTCGCCGTCGGCGGGCGGGTCGACCGTGCCGGTGACCTTCCCGTCGCGGACGCTCTTGATCGTGACGCCGTCGGGGCCCGCCTCGGCGAAGTACGACGGCGCGGACGGCGGCCCCGCCGTGGTGCCGGCGGCGACGTTCATCGCCCCGCCCCCGTGGCGGGCGACGGCCGCGCCGCCCGCGACCGCGACGGTCACGGCGGCGGCCGCGGCGATCGGGACCAGCCAGGGCCGGCTCGCGCGGCTCGTCCGGGTGCTCGGCCGGGCCTCGGGCTCGAACGGCGGCACCTCGTCGACCGTCTCGCCCACGGCCCTCGTCGCGTCGCGCAGGCGGTTGATGATCTCGTTCATCGGGGTTCTCCCAGGAGGCGGCCGAGCGCGTCGAGCGCCCGGGAGGTGGTCGACTTCACGGTCCCCCGGCTGACCCCCATGACCTGCGCGGTCTCCTCTTCGGACAGCTCCGCGTAGTAGCGCAGGACGAGGGCCTCCCGCTGGCGGCGCGGCAGGCGGTGGAGGGCCTCCATGACCTCGCGCCGCTCGGCGCCGAGCAGGGCCGCCGACTCCGCCGACCAGACCGGCGGGTCGTACGTCCCGGCGAACCAGGACGGCAGCCGGCGGCGCCGAAGGACGCTTCGCGCGTTGTTGAGCACCGAACTGCGGAGGTAGACCAGGGCCTTGTCCCGGTCGCGCAGGTCGCCGAACCGGCGGTGCAGGCCGAGGAACGCGTCGTGGACGACGTCCTCCGCGCTCTCGCGGTCACCCACCATGATCAGCGCGAGCCGGGTCAGGCCGAGGGCGTGCTCGGCGTAGAGGCCCGTGATGGCGGCGTCGGCGCCGGCCGGTGGGGGCGAGGAGGTCATCGGCTCCCCGGGGGGTTCGTCGAGATCCAGCGTTTCGGCCTTCATGTACCAGAGACGCCCGACGCCGGGTCAGGTTGCTTCGTCCCGCCCGCCGCCGTTTCCCGCCGCCGCTTCCCGCCGCCGCGTCCTTCCGTGCGGCGCCCGTTCGGTCAGGCGAGGCCGGGGCTGCGCAGGGCGAGGGTCATGGCCTCCACGGCGATCTGCGGGTTGACGTTGGCCGCGAGGCGCTCTCGGCACCGCATGATGGCGTCCGTACGGCGCATGGTGTCCTCCGGGGACGAGGCCCGGGCCACGGCCTCCACCTCGTGGCGGCGGTCCTCGTTGGCCAACTCGACCCGGGCGCCGAACTGCACGGCCAGCACGTCGCGGTAGAACGCCACGAGGTCGAGCAGCGCGAGGTCGAGCGAGTCGCGCTTGATCCGGGTGGCCCGCGACTTCTGCAGCGTCTCCAGCTCCTTCAGCGCCCCGGCGCCTCCGCGGACCAGGCCCTTGTTGAGCCCCTTGCCCGAGGAGCCCTCACCGTAGACCTTGCGCAGCTCGGCCGTCTCCACCTCGTTGAGCGCTGTGGTGGCCGCGTCGGCGTCCTCGGACGAGGTCTTCACCAACCGCTCGGCCGCCGTGATGCACTCGGCCACGCCCGTGAGCGACCGGGGGATGGACAGCACCTCGTCTCTGCGGCGCCGCGCCTCCTCGTCGAGCGCGAGCCGCCTGGCCCGGCCGATGTGCCCCTGCGCGGCGCGGGCCGCGAACAGCGCCGTGTCGTGCGGCACGTCGTCGCGGGTCATCAGCACATGGGCCACGGACTCGGTGGCGGGGGTGCTGAGCGTGACGACCCGGCAGCGCGACCGGATGGTGATGATCATGTCGTCGGGCGAGGGGGCGCACAGCAGCCACACCGTCCGCGGCGGGGGCTCCTCGATGGCCTTGAGCAACGCGTTGGCCGCCGCCTCCGTGACCCGGTCGGCGTCCTCGAACAGGACGATCCGCCAGCGGCCGAGCGTCGGCGCCCCCGCCGCCTTCAGCACCAGCTCACGGGTCTGCCGGACGCTGTAGGACAGCCCCTCCGGCCGCACCCACGTCACGTCAGGATGCGAGCCCACCTCGACCTGGTGGCACGCGTCGCAGTGGCCGCACCCCTGGTCGGGGCAGAGCAGCGCGGCCGCGAACGCCCGGGCGGCCGTCGACCGGCCCGAGCCGGGCGGCCCGGTGAACAGCCAGGCGTGGGTCATGCCGGCGCCGCGGCCTCCCGCGACCGCCTCGGCGGCGGCGGTGGCCGCAGCCCGCAGGACGGCGACGGCCCTGTCCTGGCCCACCAGATCCCCGAACACGCTCACGCCATCAACCTACCCTCGCGATCACGCCGTCCGGGCCGGACGTCCACAGCCTGTGGACAACCTCAGTCGCGGATGGCGGGCATGGTTCCCGTCGCCGCCTCGGCCTCCTGGGGCACCGGGTCGGGCAGGATCTCCCGGACCCGGTCCTGGATGAGGCGGGACACCTCCTCCTGCGGCAGCGTGCCGTCCACCACGAAGTAGCGATCGGGGCCGGCCGCGGCCAGCGCCCGGAACTCCCGCCGCACCCGCTCGTGGAACTCCAGCGGCTCGGCCTCGATCCGGTCGGCAGGGGAGGCCATCCGGCGCAGCCCGACGGACGGCGGCAGGTCGATCAGCACGGTCAGGTCGGGCACGAGGCCGCCCGTGGCCCAGGCGTTGACCCGCTCGACCTCCGCCCGGTCGAGGGAGCGGCCGGCGCCCTGGTAGGCCAGCGACGAGTCCACGTACCGGTCCGAGATCACCGTCGACCCCCGGTAGAGGGCCGGCCTGATGACCTTCTCGACGTGCTCGGCCCGGTCGGCCGCGTACAGCATGGCCTCGGCCCGCGGCGACAGGCCCTGGTGGCTCGCGTCGAGCAGGATGGCCCGCAGACGCATGCCCACCTTGGTCGAGCCGGGCTCACGGGTCTGGACGACGTCGAAGCCCTGGTCGCGCAGCCAGATCGCGAGCAGCCGCGACTGCGTGGTCTTGCCCGATCCCTCTCCGCCCTCGAAGGCGACGAACAGCCCGCGCGGCTGCTCGTCCTCCTCCGGGACGAACGTCTCGCCGCGCAGCGCGGCGAGCAGGTCGACGCCGATGGGGATGCCCCTCCGGTCGTCCATGTGCCGCAGGGCGAGCAGGCCGACGGCGACCGCGAGCAGCGCGGCCAGCACGAGCACGAGGTTGGTGCCGTCGAAGTGGTAGGTCATCCGCCCGACCGCGAGCACGTGGCGGCCGAAGAACGCGGCCAGCGTCGAGGCGACGGCCACCACCAGCAGCAGCACGACCCGGGCCAGCGACTGCAGGAACGCGAACGTCCGGCCGCGCAGCCCGTCCTCCACCTCGAGGCCGATGGTCGTGTAGCCGATGATCCAGGCGATGCCGGCGCAGGCCCCCAGAATGACGGTGAGCACGACCACGACGACCAGGTTGGGGATGAGCGCGATCGCGGCCAGCGTCACCCCGGCCAGGATGATCGCCAGGCCGAAGAGCCGGCGCCGCGACAGCCCCTTGAGCAGCCGCAGGCCGAAGAACATGCCGAACGCCATGCCGAGGAAGACCGCGCAGAACACCGCGCCGTAGCCCGCGTCGCCGCCGTTCAGCGTCCCGACGTACGCCTTGGCGACCCCGACGACGGCGCCGCCCGCCGCGAAGGCGCCGATCATGCCGATGATCAGGCCGCGCACGACCCGGTCGCCGCCGGCGAAGCGCCAGCCGTCCACGATCTGCCGCAGCACCGAGGGCGCCGACACGTGCCGGACGTGGTTCTTCGGGATGGCGCGCAGCGTGAAGATCAGCACCGCCGAGACCAGGTACGCCAGGGCGTTGACGGTGAGGGCCACGTCGGTGGCCGTGATCCCGACCCCGGGGGCCGCCTTTCCCACCATCGTCACCACGGCCGACACGATCGCGAACACCGCCGCGGCGACCGGGGCCGTGCCGTACGTGACGAGGAGGTTGAGCTGGTTGGCCTCCTCGAGCCGGTCCTTCGGCACGAGGTTGGGGACGGTGGCGTCCTTGGCCGGCACCCAGAACAGGTTCACGCACTCCACCAGGAACGTGGCGACGATCACCCACTGGTAGGTCGCGACGATCGGGATCGACAGCACCACGGCGAACCGGGCCACATCGGCGGCCACCATCGTCGTCCTGCGGTCGAACCGGTCGGCCACCGCCCCGGCGAGCGGGCCGAGCAGGATCGCGGGCAGCATCTTCGCGACGAAGACGCCGCCGATGGCGAGGCTCTGCGCCTGGAAACCGGACCCGGCGGTCAGGTTCCCCGCGAGGGCCGTCAGGGCGATGATGTTGAGCCAGTCGCCGAGACTGCAGACCGACATCGCCGTCCACAGACGGCGGAACGGCGCGTTCGCCAGCACGTGCGGCGCCTTGCGTCGCGTGGCGGCCCGGCCAGGGGTGCTCATGATGTCAGCGTATCCAGGTGCTCGCTGGGCTGGGGAAACGGCGAGCGGGCCGGATTTGCCCCGCCTGCTCGTCGCCTGAGGGTATTACGTCTGCCGTGTCCCCGCAGTCCGGACGCGGGCAATGCTCTGACCCATTTCCCCGCCCCTACCCGGCCTGCGGGTGGAGCTCGATGAGCGTGATCTCCGGCGGGGCGCCGACGCGGACGGGCGGCCCCCAGAAGCCGGCCCCCCGGGTGACGTAGATCTGGGTGTCGCCGCCCCCGGCGCGGGGGAAGCGGGCCAGCCCGGCCACCACCGGCTGCTGCAGCGGCACGAGCAGGTTGAACGGAGCCATCTGCCCGCCGTGGGTGTGCCCGGACAACTGGAGGTCGACCCCGCGTGCCGCGGCCTCCTCCACCTGGAGGGGCTGGTGCGCCAGCAGCACGACCGGCCGGGAGGGGTCCCGCCCGCCGAGGGCCTTGTCCAGGTCGGGACCGTCGCCGGACGCCCGGCCGTTCAGGTCGTTCACCCCGGCGAGTTCGAGCGACGCGCCGCCGCGGCCGATCGTCACACGCTCGTTGCGCAGCGGGTGGACGCCGAAGGAGCGCAGCTCCTCGATCCATTCCTGGGGCCCGCCGGCCGTGTAGTACTCGTGGTTGCCGGTCACGAAGAACGACCCGAAGGGGGCGTGCAGGTCCATCAGCGGCGTCGCCAGCTCGCCCAGCTCGGCGACGGTCCCGTCCACGAGGTCGCCCACGATCGTCACGACGTCGGGCCGCAGGCCGTTGATCATACGGACGATCCGCTCGGTGTGGCCCCTGCCCGACAGCGGGCCGAGATGGATGTCGCTGACCACCGCGACGCGCAGCCCGGCCAGCTCCGGGCCGAGCCGGGGCAGCCGGATCGGCACCCGCTCGACGACCGGGTCGCCGAGCGCGGTCCGCATGCCGTAGCCGACCGTCGCCAGGGCGCCGGCGCCGACGATCGCGGCGGCGGTCCGGGAGACGAACAGCCGCCGGTCGACGAGCGGCCCGCCGGCCTTGTCCCCCTCCCGGGAGGCCGGGTCGCCCTCGTGGAGCGGCGCATCCGGCGCAGCCACGGTGCCCCCGCCAGCCGGCCCGATGCGGGACGCCGACGCCGACGCGGCGGCCGTCGCCGCGACGGGCGCCGCGTCCGCCTCCTCCGCCGCGCCGGTACGGCCCCGCCGCCGCAGGACGAGCCCGGCGACCGCCCGCGGGATCTCCATCAGCAGCCCGAACACGAACAGGTAGAACATGATCGCCAGCCACAGGTACCCGGGCCACGCGACGACGCGTTCGATCTCCATCCCGAACAGGCGTCCGCCCGCGACGGTCAGCACCAGCAGGGCGGCCAGCACGACCACGGCCCATGTGAGGATCCGGCGCGTCCGCGATCCCGGCCTCGTCGCCGCCCGGACCAGGCGCCGCCACAGGTAGTAGTGGACGACGACCACGGCCGCCAGGATCAGGAACAGGAACCCCACCGTCGTCTCCCCTCGACCGGCCGTCGATCTCCGGGAGACGATGATCCCACGACGTCCCGGCCCGGCCGTACGGAGACGGCCGGGACCGGACGCCGGTCAGGACTTGGCGGCGGGCTTCTTCGCGGGGGCCTTGGCCCGGGTCGTGGTGCGCTTGGGGGCGGGGGCCCGCTCCCGGCGCTCGACCAGCAACTCGGCCGCCCGCTCAAGGGTGATGTCCTCGACCGTGTCGCCCTTGCGCAGCGAGGCGTTGGTCTCGCCGTCGGTGACGTACGGCCCGAAGCGGCCCTCCTTGACCACCACCGGCTTCTTCGAGTTGGGGTCCTCCCCCAGCTCGCGCAGCGGGGGCGCGGCGGCGGCCCGGCCGCGGCCGCGGGTCTTCGGCTGCGCGAACAGCTCCTTGGCCTGCTCGATCGTGACCGTGAGCAGGTCGTCCTCGGACGCGAGCGAGCGCGAGTCGGTCCCCTTCTTGATGTACGGCCCGAAGCGGCCGTTCTGCGCGGTGACCTCCTCGCCGTCGATCGCGCCGACCACCCGCGGGAGCTGCAGCAGCTTCAGCGCCTGGTCCAGCGTGACCGTGTCGAGCGTCATGGTCTTGAACAGCGAGCTCGTGCGCGGCTTGACCGCGTCGGCCTTCTTCGTCCGCCGCTTCCCGTCGGCCGGCGCCGGCTCCTCGGGCAGGATCTCGGTGACGTACGGGCCGAACCGGCCGTCCTTGGCCACGATCGTGCGCCCGGTCGCCGGGTCGACGCCCAGCTCGCGGTCGCCGCTCGGGCGCGAGAACAGCTCCTCGGCCTTCTCCGCGGTCAGCTCGTCCGGGGCCATGTCCTCGGGGACGTTGACCCGGGCGCCGTCGCGGTCGAGGTACGGGCCGTAGCGGCCGACCCGGATGACGATGTCGGTGCCCTTGATCGGGAAGGAGCTGATCTCCCTGGCGTCGATCTCGCCGAGGTCGGTGACCATCTCCTTGAGGCCCTCGTCGCCGTCGTCGCCGTAGTAGAACCGGCGCAGCTCGGGGACCCGCTCGGCCCGGTCGTTGGCGATGTCGTCGAGGACCTTCTCCATGTCGGCCGTGAAGTCGTAGTCGACCAGGTTGCCGAAGTGCTGCTCCAGCAGGTTGACCACGGCGAACGCGAGGAACGACGGCACCAGGGCCGTGCCCTTCTTGAACACGTACCCGCGGTCGAGGATCGTTCCGATGATCGACGCGTACGTGGACGGGCGGCCGATCTCCCGGTCCTCCAGCTCCTTGACCAGCGACGCCTCGGTGTACCTCGCGGGCGGCTTGGTCGAGTGGCCGAGCGCGGTCAGCTCCGCCGCCGTGAGCCGGTCGCCCTCGCTCAGGGCCGGCAGGCGCTTCTCGGAGTCGTCCCGGTCGGTCGAGGGGTCGTCGGCGCCCTCGACGTACGCCTTCAGGAAGCCGTAGAAGGTGATCGTGCGGCCGGTGGCCGTGAACTCGGCGCGCTCGCCCGCGCTGGAGGCGCCCTCGACCTTCACCGAGACCGACTCGCCGACGGCGTCCTTCATCTGCGAGGCGACCGTGCGCTGCCAGATCAGCTCGTACAGGCGGAACGAGTCGCCCGACAGGCCCGTCTCGCCCGGCGTGCGGAACTCCTCGCCCGACGGCCGGATCGCCTCGTGCGCCTCCTGGGCGTTCTTCACCTTGCTGGTGTAGACGCGCGGCTTGTCCGGCACGTACGCCGAGCCGTACAGCTTGATCGCCTGGCCGCGGGCGGCGGCGACGGCGGTCTCCGACAGCGTGATGCTGTCGGTACGCATGTAGGTGATGAAGCCGTTCTCGTACAGGCGCTGGGCGACCTGCATCGTGTACTTCGCGGAGAAGCCGAGCTTGCGGCTCGCCTCCTGCTGCAGGGTCGTCGTCCGGAACGGCGCGTAAGGCTTGCGCGTGTACGGCCTGCGCTCGACGGACCTGACGGCGTACGACGCCCCGTGGAGCCGGGCGGCGAGGGCGCTCGCCGCCGCCTCGTCCAGGTGGAGGACGTCGGACCCCTTGAGCCGGCCGGTCGAGGCGAAGTCGCGGCCCTGGGCCACCCTCCTGCCGTCCACCCCGGTCAGCGTGGCGGTGAACGTGCGGGGGTCGTCGGCGTCGCGGCCGGTGTCGAACAGGGCCTGCAGATCCCAGTAGTTGGCCGCGGTGAACGCCAGGCGCTCCCGCTCGCGCTCCACCACGAGGCGGGTCGCGACCGACTGGACGCGACCGGCCGACAGCCGGGGCTTGACCTTCTTCCACAGGACCGGGCTCACCTCGTAGCCGTACAGGCGGTCGAGGATGCGCCGCGTCTCCTGGGCGTCCACCAGGCGCAGGTTGAGGTCGCGGGGGTTGGAGACCGCGTCCCGGATGGCGTGCGGGGTGATCTCGTGGAACACCATGCGGTGCACCGGGATCTTCGGCTTGAGCACCTCGCGCAGGTGCCACGCGATGGCCTCGCCCTCGCGGTCCTCGTCGGTGGCGAGGTAGAGCTCGTCCGCCTCCTTGAGAAGCTGCTTGAGCTTCGACACCTGGGACTTCTTGTCCGGGTTGACGACGTAGAGCGGCTCGAACTCGTGGTCGACGTTCACCCCGAGGCGGGCCCAGGCCTCGCTTTTGTACTTCTCCGGGATGTCCTCGGCCTTCTCCGGAAGGTCACGGATGTGGCCGATGCTCGACTCCACGATGTAGCCGCGCCCGAGGTACCCGGCGATCGTCTTCGCCTTGGCAGGCGACTCGACGATCACCAGGCGGGTTCCGCCGGCGTTGCCGTTGTTGGCTGGCACGCTGCTTCCTACCTCGCTGTCCGCTGTCGTTCCCCGTGTCCCGGGTTCCGTGCTCCCCAGGCTCTGTGGTCCCTCGTCCTTCCGGCTCGGCGCCGCGCGCCTACGCCCGCTCCGCCCGGTCCATCGGGTGGCCCCGAGGGGCCGTTTCGAAGGTACCTGCCGCGGCGAGTTCTTCCCTCTCGGGCTACCCGGTTATGTCCGGGAATGTAACTCGCCTGGACCTGTTATCCACGAGGACGCAGAATAGAGCCCATCCGGTTCCCTAGCACGCCCCGGAGACTAATGGCTGTGCTCGACTACTCCTACTTGGACCTGTATCTGCCGCGCGGCACCTCGCGTGAAGTGGCCCGCCAGATGCTCACCGAGCATGCGGAACACGGAGATTGGGAGCTCCAGAGACTGCGGTTGTATCCCGACGGCAGCAGGCGCATCCGGTTGCGCCGCAAGGTCATCCGCGCCTCGCGCACCATGTGAGTCGGGCCTCCTGCCGATCGTGCTCGTCCGGGACCGTACGGCGCCCCTGACCTTCTCTTTAGGGCCTGTCTGAAGACAGCGCTTTGCCCGCCCCGGGCCGCGCCCCCGGAGCGGGCAAAGCATCCGTGCCACCCTCCACTGGCTGGGAGGGAGCGTTCAGTGTCGCCCCGCCTGGCAGGCGGCCGGGTCACCCGGTGGCGGGCGGCTGGATCGCCGCCGCCGCCATGAGGCGGCCCGGTGCCGCCGCGTCGCCTGGCGCGAGCGAGAGATATCCCTTACTTCCGCCCGAGGCGGAAGCGGCGGGTGACGGCGAACAGGCTCGCCGAGGCGGCGAACATGGCGCCGAGGACCAGGGCGGCGAACGAACCGGAGTTCATCCCGGTCAGCCCGTTCGGCTGCTCCGCGCTCATCAGGCCGAGGTTGTCCAGCGGCAGGATGCCGGCGGTGTCCCGCAGGTCACCGGTCGGCAGGCCGCGCCCGGCGTCCTTCAGGGCGCCGCCGACGGGCAGCGAGCGGGTCGCGTCGTTCACCGTACGGGTGGAGGGCAGGGTGCGGGTGGTCCCGTCGAGCGAGCCCGTCACGTCGGACAGGGCCGGGACGTTCGAGGTGCGGGAGGAGCCGCCCGGCAGGGCGGGGACCTTCGGCGTCTCGGGCAGGCCCAGCATGTTCGGCAGGTCGCCGACCACCGGGGCCGACGGCGTCGCGGCGGCGCTCATCTGCTGCGGGACGCCGCTCGCCTCCTTCAGGCCGGACAGCATCGGCGCGGCGGGCATCGCCGGCATCATCGAGCCGCGCGAGACGGCCTTGGTCTCCTGACGCCAGTACCACCTGTGGTGCCCGTCGCGACCGCCGACGCGGGCGCCGCCGAGGCACCCCGCGGCCGCGTCGCCCAGGACCGCGACCGAGTTGCCGCAGACATTGATCGGGGCCGTGATCGGCGCCACGACCTGGTTGCCACCCAGGATCGAGGAACGGCCCGAGGTGACGTTGCCGCCTCCGCCGACGCCGCCGAGGACCGCCGCGCCGCCCGCGCAGCCCGCGCGGGACCGGCCGAGGACGGCCACCGCGTTGCCGCAGACATTGATCGGAGCGGTGATCGGCGCCACCACCTGGTTGCCACCCAGGATCGAGGAACGGCCCGAGGTGACGTTGCCGCCCGCGCCCCAGCCGCGGCCCCAGCCGCCGTGCACGGTGGCGCCGCCCTTGCAGCCCGCGAACGCCTTACCGGCGACGGCCACCGCGTTGCCGCAGATGTCGATCGGGAGGGTGATCGGCGCCACCACCTGGTTGCCGCCGAGCACGCTGTGCCGGCCGTCGGTCACGTTGTGACCGGAGCCGCCGCCCCAGTGACCGCCGTGGCCCCAGTGGCCTCCGTGACCCCAGTGGCCGCCGTGGCCGCCCTTCCAGCCGCCCTCGCAGCCGCCGTTGCCGTTGCCGCACACGTGGACGGGCGGGGTGACCGGCGCGATCACCTGGGTGCCGCCGCCGCCGGAGTAGCGGCCGTCGGTGTCGTGCCCGGACGAGCCGGGGTGCGTCCAGTGCCCGCCGCCGTGGCTCCAGTGGCCGCCGTGGCCCCAGTGCCCGCCGTGCCCGCCGTGCCCGCCGCCGACGGAGGATCCTCCGTGGCAGCCGGAGAAGGCGTCGCCGAGGACCGCGACCGAGTTGCCGCAGACGTTGACCGGAGCCGTGATCGGCGCCACCACCTGGTTGCCGCCCAGGATCGAGGAACGGCCCGAGGTGCGGTTGCCGCCGGAGCGGACCATCCGGGCGCTCTTGACGTAGGCGCCGCCGTGGCACCCGGCGGCGGCGTCGCCGAAGATCGCGATCGCGTTGCCGCACAGGTTGACGGGCGCGGTGATCGGGGCCACCACCTGATTGCCGCCCAGGACGCTGTCGGCGCCGCTGGTGACGTTGCGGCCCGCGCCGCCGCCGCGCCGCCCGGAGCCGCGGACGGCAGCGCCGCCCTTGCAGCCCGCGCGGGAGCGGCCGAGGACGGCCACGGCGTTGCCGCAGGCGTCGATCGGGGCCGTGATCGGGGCGACGATCTGGTTGCCGCCGAGGATGCTGCCGTACCCGGAGGTGCGGTTCTGCCCTGCGCCGCCGTTGCCGCCCTGGACCGCGGCCGCACCGCCGCGGGAGGCGGCCCGCGCGTCGCCGGCCACGGCGACGGCGTTGCCGCTGATGTCGATCGGAAGGGTGATCGGCAGGTTGACCTGGTTGCCGCCGCCGATCGAGCCGTCGCCCGTGGTGTCGGCGAAAGCCGTACCGCTGCCAAGGGTCATGACACCGGCGGCGAGGAACGCCGCGGGAGCCGAGCCCTTCGCCCACGTTCGCATAATGGTTACTCCTAGTGATTCTTAGGGGGATTTGCCTGACAGCTCGCGACAGAGGTCCATGCCGAGGCACAGCGGGGCTGTGGACGGTCACGAGGGTGAGAGACTCCGCGTCACTCGCGGGGAGAGCCCGCCAGCCCGGGCACCACGGCGCAGGGCAGGCTCGCGCACCGGTCGGCCGCACAGGGGACCGGTGCCAAGGGCGAGGTCAGTCGGGAGAGAAAGAAGGGTCGTCCGCCGCTGTGCGCACGACCGGGGGAACCACCGCCGCCAGTGGGGCGGGCAGCTTCGTGAAGCGCGGCTCGACTACCGGCCGCGCGACGTCCCCGGAAAGAGGGGATCCACCGTTCGTCTGCGGAACGAGCCCGCGGTCGCCCGGGGCGTGGTCCACGGTGGACGGTGGCGGGAGCACGGGCTTCGACTGGCTGGTGAGCCCGTCGACCGTGCGCCCGGCCATGGCCTCGGCGTTCGCCGAGGTCGGGTCGATCGCCGTGGGGAAACCGTCGGACCTCCCCCTGGCGGCGGAGCCGGCGCTCGACGCGAGCGACCCGGCGGAGCCCGCCGCGGGGAATCGGTCGGGGAGAGCCGACCCGGCGACAGAGTGTGAGGGAGCCGCCCCGGCCGCGGAGGACACCGCGCCGAAGAGGCCGCAGACCGCGCCGAACAGCCACCCGAGGGCGATCAGCCCGCCGATGACCAGTAGGCGCCCCAGACGGGAGCCGGCCGCGAACCGCGCCATCCGGCTGATCCCGCCGGACCCGGGAGGAGTGACGGGCGCGCCCGGATCAGCGGAGGGCGGAACCGCCCCCCGCTGCTCTTCCGGCGTGCGCGTCACGCGACCTCCCGAGTCCGCTGGGTCCGCCCGGTGCGGATCCAACCCTCAACGGAGAGTTACTGTAGCGGCACTCCACGTGATCGCAACACTTTTCTCAGCAGTAATCGAGGAATCGGTCAAGCACCCGTACGCCAAACTGGAGCGAATCCACCGGAACCCGCTCGTCGATGCCATGGAACATCCCGGAGAAGTCCAAGTCTTCGGGCAGGCGGAGGGGCGCGAAGCCGTATCCGCGGATGCCCAGCGTGCTGAACGCCTTGAGGTCGGTGCCGCCGCTCAGCGTGTACGGCACGGCCCGGGCCCCCGGGTCCTCCTCCTGCAGGGCGTCGGCCATCGCCTTGACCAGCGGGCCCTTGAACGAGGTCTCCACGGCCACGTCGTGGTAGACGAACTCGCGGGCGACGTCCGGCCCGAGCAGCTCGTCGACCGTCTGGAAGAACTCGTCCTCGTAGCCGGGGAGGAACCGGCCGTCCACGTGGGCGGTGGCGACCTGGGGGATGACGTTGGCCTTGTACCCCGCCTGGAGCATGGTGGGGTTGACGGTGTTGCGCAGCGTGGCGCCGATCATGCGGGCCAGCGGGCCGAGCGCGGCCACCGCCTCCTCGGCGTCCTCGGCCTTCACCTCGACCTCGAAGACCTCCTCGAAGAACGCCTGGACGGTGGGCGTGAGCCGGACCGGCCAGCGGTACCGGCCCAGGCGGCCGACGGCCTCCGCGAGCGCGGTCACCGCGTTCTCGTCGTTCAGCATCGAGCCGTGGCCGGCCCGGCCCTTCGCGGTCAGCCGCATCCAGGCGATGCCCTTCTCGGCGGCCTCGATGAGGTACACCCGGCCCTTGTCGCCCATCGTCACGCTGAACCCGCCGACCTCGCCGATCGCCTCGGTGCAGCCCTCGAACAGCTCGGCGTGGTTCCGTACCAGCCACTGGGCCCCGTAGTGGCCGCCCGCCTCCTCGTCGGCGGTGAAGGCGAGCACGACGTCACGCGACGGCCGCCGGCCCGCGCTCAGCCGCTGCCGCACGACCGCGAGGATCATCGCGTCCATGTCCTTCATGTCCACCGCGCCGCGGCCCCAGACGCAGCCGTCGGCGATCTCGCCGCTGAGCGGGTGGTGCCGCCAGTCGGCCGCGTCGAACGGCACCACGTCGAGGTGCCCGTGCAGCAGGAGGCCGTCCCGTGTCCGGTCGGTCCCCTCGATGCGGGCGATCACACTGGCCCGCCCGCTGTCGGACTCGAGGATGCGCGGCTCCAGGCCGACGTCGGCGAGCCTGCCCGCCACGTACTCGGCCGCCTGCCGCTCTCCGGGGCCGCTGTTGTCCCCCGCGTTCGTCGAGTCGATCCGGATCAGGTCGCGGCACAGCTCGACGACCTCGTCCTCCCCGTTAACCGGGATCATTGCGCCTCCTTCGTACGGCCGGCCGGCGAGCCGGATTCGCATGCTCCATTTCCTCACAGGTTGCCCCCCGGGGCGCGCGCGGGTTCGCGTCCGGGCCGGAGTGGGCGGGCGGAATCCCGGTATGAAGCACGGCGGGGACAGTGCTAACCTGTATCAGCCGACGCGGGATGACGATCCCGCGTAGGGCACCACGTCCGGGTGGCGGAATAGGCAGACGCGCTAGCTTGAGGTGCTAGTGCCCAGTGATGGGCATGGGGGTTCAAGTCCCCCCTCGGACACCAAGATCATTCTTGGGATCATATGAATATGCAAGATTGAGCTGACGCTCGGGCAGGATTGTCCGGGCGTTTCGCTTTTATCCGCCAGCTCAGCCTGGATGCACCGAGCCGATTCTGATGTGATTGCTGTGAAATGAGAGGAGGTGCCCTGCGAGCTGGGATGATGGGAGTTCTCTAAGCTTCCAAGATCCGCAGTCGAAGGACACCTCTCACGTGCGATTGTTTCATCAATCTCGGCGATCAACGCGATCGTGGTCTTGACGTTCAGGCCGTAACACGCCTGACCGGGCTGGACCCTTCGGGCGCCGCCGCGGTCGTCGCGTGACCACACGAGCAACGCCACACCGGCATCCGGTATTCGACCGTCTCCGGCCTAACCCCCGGCAGCTTCGTCACGTGCGCGCGGACGAACCCGGCGTCGTTCGGTCGGGGCCCGCTGTCATCTCCATCCGTGTGCCCCTTTCGGCAGCGCCGGCCGCCCGGCGGACGCTTGGGCCCATCCACCCCGTGGCGGCCCCTTCCGCGGCGCCGGTGAGGGCCGCGACCACGAGATCGCCGAGCGTGGACAGGTTGTAGCCGCCTTCCTGGATCATGACCGTGGGTCCGAGCGCGGCCAGTGCCGCGCACGCCGTGCGATAGGCGCCAGCAGTGACCCGCAGCGGGCTCTCGGGATCGTCGGCGGCCGCGTCCAGCCCCAGGGAGACGACCAGAGCGTCGGCGCGGGCCTGCCGGCACAGCGCGTCCACCGCCTCCAGCCACTCGTCGTCCCCGCTGCCCGGGGCGAGCGGCAGGTTGAGATTCGCGCCCTCGCCGGGACCCCGGCCGCGCTCGTCCGCGAAGCCCGCGTAGTGCGGGAACCATCCGGCCCCCGGGTCGACGTGGACCGAGCCGTACCGGACGTCGGCCCGGTCGTAGAAGATCGCCTGGGTGCCGTTGCCGTGGTGGGCGTCGATGTCGACGATCGCCACCCGCTCGGCCCCGCCCTCCCGCAGCGCCTGCGCGGCCACCGCCGCGTTGTTCAGGTAGCACGAGCCGCCGAACGCGTCGCGCGTCGCGTGGTGCCCGGGCGGCCGGCACAGCCCGTACGCCACCCGCGCGCCCCCGGCCACCAGGTCGGCGGCGGTCAACGCGACGTCCACGGCGGCCCGGATCGCCTCCCAGCTGCCCGGCCCGATCAGCGTCATCGTGTCGTAGCAGTGGCGTCCCGCCCTGCCGTGCGGGGCGCGCGGCTCCCGGAGGGGGAGCCCGGCCAGCATGCCGTCCGTGGGGAACAGGTAGGGGACCACCCGGTCCCGGCCGTGCTCGGCGGGATATCCGGCCCGCTCCCACTCCGCCCAGATCGCGGCCAGGTGATCGAGCAGCTCCGGACCGTGCACCGCACGCAGCACCGTGTCGTCGTGCGCGACGGCGGGCGTGATCGGGGCCCCCGCTGCGGCGAGCGCGTCCCGGATGACCACCGCCCGCCCGGCCACCTCGGTGCCCGCGTCCCGCACGCCGAGCCAGACCTCGCCCGCCGGATCGTGGCGTAGACAGGCGGGATCCCACACGACTGGAATATCACTGATTGTCATAGATCATCCCTGTATGAGTGGATATCATGCCGGCCATGCCGCGCCTTTCTGATCTCAACGTCGCCCTCGGCCCCTACCCCTCCGGCCGTACCGGATCCGTGCTGGACGTGCCGGGAGCCGGGCTCGGCCACGCGACCGTCTGGCGGGACGAGGAGCCACCGCCGGCCGGGCGCGGGATCGCCCGCACCGGCGTCACGGTGGTCGACCCGGGGGGCGACCTGTTCGCCTCGCCCGTCCCGATGGGCGGCGCGGTGCTGAACGGGGCGGGCGAGTGCACCGGCTTCATCGCCGGGCGGGAGTGGGGGCTCGCCGAGTCGCCGATCTTCCTCACCTCGACCATGCAGCTCGGCCGGGTGTACGACGCGGCCTGCGAGCTGCTCATGGAGGAGCAGCCGGCCATCGGCGACGACGACGTGATCATCCCGATCGTGGCGGAGTGCGACGACAGCTTCCTCAACGACGCCCGTCGGATGCAGGTGACCAGGGACGACGTCAGGGGCGCTCTGACGGCCGCCCGGGCTTCGATCGGCGGCTCGGAGTTCGCCGAGGGCGCGGTCGGCTCGGGGACGGGGATGAGCTGCCTCGGCTACAAGGGCGGCATCGGCACGGCGTCCCGGGTGCTCCCCGGCGGCCACACCGTGGGAGTGGTCACGATGACGAACTTCGGCGAGCGGGGCCGGCTCACCGTGGCGGGCGTGCCCGCCGGGAGGCTGCTGCGGCCGCCCGCCTCGCACGGCGAGCCGACGGCCCCACCCGCGGGCTCGTGCATCGTCGTCGTGCTCACCGACGCGCCCCTCGACGCGGCGGCGTGCACTCGCCTGGCCACGCGGGCCGGGCTCGGCCTGGCCAGGACCGGCAGCACCGCGCACCACTCGAGCGGGGAGATCTTCCTCGCGCTCGCCACCGGCCTGCGCGCCCCGCGGGGCGAGGCGCCGCGGGGCACGCCGCTGACCGGCCGTGCCCTCGACCCCTTCTTCGCGGCCGTGGTGGACGCGACGGAGGAGGCGGTGCTCAACAGCCTGCTCCAGGCGCGGACGGTCACCGGCCGCGACGGGAACACCTCCTACGCCCTCCCCGTGGGCGAGCTGGCCGCGCTGCTCCGCTCGCATCAGGCGGACGCGGCCTTCCCCGCCCCCGATTCCACTCCCTGATCGCCTGCGTACGGGTGGTGGCAGGCGGCCTGGTGGCCGGCGCGCCCGGCGGACAGGATCGGCGGGTCGGCGCCGAGGCACCGGTCCAGGTGGCCGGCCCGTTCGGCGGCGCCGGACGCGACCACCGGGCAGCGGGGGTGGAACCGGCAGCCGCCCGGCACCCGCACCGGGTCGGGCGGCTCCCCGGTCAGCACCGTCGGCGGCGTCCCGGCCTCGGGGAGCACCGAGACCAGCGCCCGCGTGTACGGGTGCCGCGGTGCGCCCAGCACGTCCTCCACCGGCCCGCACTCGACGATCCTGCCGAGGTACATCACCGCGATCCGGTCGGCGATGTTCCAGGCCAGACCGAGGTCGTGCGTGACGACCAGCGCGGACAGGCCGAGTTCGTCGCGCAGCCGCAGCAGCAGGGCGAGGATCTCGCCGCGGACCGACGCGTCCAGCGAGGCGACCGGCTCGTCGGCCACCAGCACCTGCGGTTCGAGCACCAGCGCGCCCGCGATGACGACGCGCTGGCGCTGCCCGCCGGACAGCTCGTGCGGGTAGCGCTGGAAGAACCGCTCCGGCGGGCGCAGCCCGCAGCGCGCCAGCGCGGCGGCCACCCGCTCCTCCTCGTCGCCGATGCCGTGGACGCGCAGCCCCTCGGCCACCGCCTCGTACACGGTGTGCCGGGGGTTCAGCGCCCCCGTCGGGTCCTGCAGCACGAGCTGGGCCCCGCGCCGGAACCGCTTCAGCGCCCTGCTGGTGTACGCCAGCGGCTCACCCCGGAACGTCACCTGCCCACCGTCCGGCCGTGCCAGGCCGAGGAGGGCGCGCGCGAGCGTGGTCTTGCCGCAGCCGGACTCGCCGACCAGGGCGACGATCTCCCCGGGGGCGACGTCCAGGTCGACGCCGTCGACCGCGCGGGCCGTACCTCGCCCGTGCGCGGCGTAGTGCACCCGCACGTCGCGTGCGGCGAGCACGGCCGTCTGGCCGGAGGGTTGGGCGGCGGGCCGGGCGGCGGACGCGGTCACGGGGAGACCTCCTCGGCGCGAGCGGACGTCCCGGTGGGCGTGCCCGTGGACGTTTCTGTGGACTTTTCTGTGGACACGGCGACGCGGACGCAGGCGGCGGACCTGTCCGGCCCGGCCGGCCACAGGACGGTGCGGGCGGTCGCGCACTCGGGCTCGGCGACCGGGCAGCGCGGGTGGAACGCGCAGCCCGTGGGCAGATGGGCGGGGTCGGGCGGGTCGCCCGGCAGGCCGCGGGGGTTGCGGCGCGAGCGGGGGTCGCCGATCACCGGGAAGGCCGCCCCCAGCGCGGCGGTGTACGGGTGGCGGGGGTGGCCGAACACCTCCGCGGCGGGTCCCCGCTCCACCACCCGCCCCGCGTACATGACGGCGAGGTCGTCGCAGATCGACGCGAGCACCGACAGGTCGTGACTGATCACGATCAGCCCGAGGTCCTGGGACGCGACCAGGTCCTGGATGAGCGTGAGCACCTGGGCCTGGATCATCACGTCCAGGGCGGTCGTGGGCTCGTCCGCGATGATCAGGCGGGGCGAGCAGGCGAGCGCCATGGCGATCATCACGCGCTGCCGCTGGCCGCCGGACAGTTCGTGCGGATAGGCCCGGGCGCGGGCGGCCGGCAGCCCGACCCGTTCCAGCAACTCGGCGACCCGCCGCGCGGCGGCCTCCTCGGTCGCCCTCTCGTGCAGGAGGATCGGCTCGGCTATCTGCCGGCCGATGCGCTGCACCGGGTTGAGCGAGTGCATGGCGCCCTGGAAGACGATCGACACTCCGGCCCAGCGGACGGCGCGCAGCCTGCCCCAGGACATGCCGAGCACGTCCTCGCCCTCGAACAGGACGCGCCCGGTGACCTCCGCGGTCCTGGGCAGCAGCCGCAGCACGGCGGAGACCAGCGTGGACTTGCCGCAGCCCGACTCGCCGACGACGCCGAGCGTTCTGCCAGGACGCACCGACAGGTCGACGCCGCGCAGCGCGGGCACCTCTCCGGAAGCGGTTCGGTAGGTCACCGTGAGGTCGGAGATTTCCAGCATCAGCGCTCCCGGAGGGCGGGGTTGAGCACGGCTTCCAGCGCGCGGCCGCACAGGGTGAACGCCAGCACGATGGCGACGATCCCCAGGCCGGGGGCGAGCAGCCACCACGGGTTGCCGGCCGAGACCGCCCCCGCGTCGAACGCCTGCTCAAGCACCGTGCCCCACGAGATCAGGATCGGGTCGCCGAGACCGAGGAACGACAGCGTGCTCTCCGACAGGATCGCGATCGCGACGGTGAGGATGGTGTTGGCGAAGACCATCGGCATCACGTTGGGCAGCACGTGCCGGGTCATCTGATGCCAGTGCCCGGCGCCGAGCGCCCGGGCCCGCTCCAGGTACGGGCGGTGCTCGACGGCGAGGGTCTGCGCCCAGATCAGCCGGGCCGTGGCCGGCCACGAGGTCAGCCCGATCACGGTGACGGTGGTCGTCAGCGAGGGGCCGAGGATGGTCTGCAGCACGATGGCCAGCGGCAGGAACGGGATCACCAGGAACCAGTCGGTCACGCGCATGAGCAGCGCGCCGGGCGCGCCCCGGAAATGCCCGGCGAGCACCCCGGCCACGGTGCCGATGACCATGGACAGGACGGTCGCCAGCAGCCCCACGAGCAGCGAGATGCGGCTGCCCCAGATGACCAGCGTGAGCACCGAGCGCCCGGCCTTGTCGGTGCCCAGCGGATAGGCCAGGCTCGGCCCGGCGTTGCTCGGCCCGGTCGCCTGGGTCACGTCCAGCCCCGACTCGGCGGCGAGCACCGGGGCGAGCAGCGCGATCGCCGCGAACAGGACGAGGATCACGAGGCCGGCCATCCCCGCCCGCTCGGCGCGGAACAGCCGCCAGCCCCGGGCGATCGAGGCCCTGCGGCGGGCCAGTGCCAGCACGCGCGCCGACGTCATGAGTCCCTCACTCTCGGATCGAAGACCGTGAGCAGCACGTCGGACAGCAGGTTGGCGACGATCACGGAGGCGGAGAACACCAGGAACGTGCCCTGGAGCACGGGGAAGTCCGGGGTCTTGAGCGCGTCGTACGACAACTGGCCGAGGCCGGGCCAGGAGAAGATCCGCTCCACCGTCACCGCTCCGGAGATGATGAAGCCGATGTTGAGGAAGATCAGCGTCATCGTGGGCAGCAGCGCGTTCGGCACCGCGTGGCGGCGGCGCACCAGGTCGTCGCGCAGGCCCTTGGCCCGCGCGGTCGTCAGGTAGTCGGCGCCCATCTCGTCCAGCAGCGAGGAGCGCATCACCATGCTGTACTGCGCCAGATAGGTGATGGTCATCGCGAGCACCGGCAGCACCAGGTGCCAGGCCACGTCGAGCACGCCCTCGGCGGACAGCGGGTCGAGGCCGTGGGTGATCATGTTGCCGGTCGGGAAGAGGCCGCCGAAGGCGATGAGCAGCACCAGTCCCAGCCAGAACGTCGGCACCGCGTAGAGCGCGTTGGTGAGCAGGTCGGAGATCCGGTCGAACCGGCTGCCGCGCTTCCACGCGCTCCGGATGCCAAGCCACACGCCGATCGCGGCGGCCAGCAGGGTGGACAGCCCGACCAGAAGCAGCGTCGGCCAGAAGCGGTCGGCGATCAGCCGTGAGACCTCCGTGTGGTACTGCCAGGAGATGCCCAGGTCGCCGGTGGCGGTGCTCTTGAGGTAGGCCAGGAACTGCCGCCACAGGGGCTGGTCGAGGCCGAAGCCACGGCGCATCTCCGCGATCTGCTCGGGCGGCACCGCCCTGTTCCTGGTCAGGTTCTTGGCCGGGTCGCCCGGCAGCACGCGGAACAGGAAGAAGTTGAAGACCAGCACGAAGGCCAGGGTCAGCACCGCCGCCCCGACCTTCGTGCGGATCGTCCGGAGCAGGCCGTGGCGGCTGCGCAGCTCCTGTGCGGCCGCGGCCGTGCTCCCGTCGAGGACGAGGGACATCCCTACTCCCGCTCGTCGGCGGTGCCGGTGCGCCTGCGGCGGATCAGCAGGAAACCGCCCGCGGCGACCACGACCACGGCGCCCGCGCCCCACAGCAGCGCGCCGCCGGAGCCGGACGCGCTCGCGGGCTTCGCCGCCGCGGTGACGGGGGCGACGGTGCGGTAGCTCCACTGGGCCGACGGCTGGAACAGCAGCGGCCCGCCCGGCTGCGGCATCGCCACCAGGCCGGTGAACCTGTCGCTGTGGTACGCCTGCAGCGTGTCGTAGTAGTAGGTGACCACGTACGCCGCGTCGTCGTAGAGCAGCTTCTGCATCTGCTTGACCTCGGCCGCCCGCCTGACGTCGCTCAGCTCCGACTTCTGCTGCTGGTAGAGCGCGTCGTAGTCCTTGTTGCAGTAGAAGCTGTCGGACAGTCCGGCGGAGTATTCGCCCGGCTTGCCGGTGGAGCGCTGCCCGCAGGTGAACGTGGACAGCTGGAAGTCGGGGTCGGGCTCGACCCCCCAGCCCCACTCGAACATGTCGAACTCGCCGTTGCCGATCACCTCGGTCAGCTTGGCCTCTGCCATCACCTTGAGGTCCACCTCGATGCCGAGCTGCTTGAGCCAGCCCTGCACGTACTGTCCGACCTGCTGCGACTCGGCCTGCTCCTGGCGGGCGAAGAAGCGCAGCTTGAGCGGGCGGGTGCCGTCCGGCATCCGCCGGACGCCGTCCGGGCCGCGCTTGTAGCCCGCCGCGTCCAGGTCGGCGTTCGCCCGGGCGACGTCGAACGCCTGCAGCTCGTCCTGCGCCGGCTCGTAGTGGTAGTTCGCCCAGGTCGGCGGGATCGCCGTGCTGCCTGGCCTGCCGTACCCGCCGATGACCTTGTCGACCAGGGCCTTGCGGTCGATCGCCCGGGAGACGGCCCGCCGGACCGCCGGGTCCTTGAGCGCCGGATGCCCGTCGCCGATCGGCTTGCCGTCGACGGTGGCGGCGCCGGTGTTGAAGCCGATGTCGTTGAAGCTGCCGGCGTCGGCGTGGATCGGGGTGATGCCGGCGACGCCCTTCAGCGTGTCGAACAGGGTGCTGGACAGGTTGTTGGCGAAGTCGATCTCGCCGTTCTTCAGCGCCTGGACCTCGGCGTCGGCATTGTTGAACACCCGGAAGACCAGGGAGTCGACCTTCGGCGCCCCGCCCCAGTAGTTCTTGTTGGCGCGGAACTCGACGTACTGCCCGACGGCCCGTTTGACCAGGATGAACGGGCCCGACCCGACCACGTTCTCCTCGTTCTTGAAGGTCGCCGTGGACTTCTCGTCGATGTCCTTCCAGATGTGCTCGGGCAGGATCGGCACGATCAGCCGGTTCATGATCGAGCCCGGCTTGCTGACCTTGATGACGAGAGTCTGTGGATCGGGGGCCGACGCCTCCGTCATCAGCGACGTGTAGCTGGCGAAGTTCACCTGCTCGGTCTCGCCGTGGATGATCCGGTTGAAGGTGTACGCGGCGTCGGCGGCGGTCAGCGGCACCCCGTCCGACCACTTCACCCCCTTCCGGATCTTGTACGTCCAGGTCAGCCCGTCGGGCGAGCTGGACCAGGACTCGGCCAGCCGGGGGGTGGGCGTGCCGTCCCTGGCCGAGTAGTCCATCAGCTGGTCGTACGTGACCCCCATGAGCTCGTAGAAGTTGCTCTGCACGCCGACGAAGGGGTTGAGCGAGTCGACGTCCTCGTTCATGCCGACGGTGAAGGTGATCTTCGACGGCGAGGCGGGCGCGTCGGCGAGAGCTGCCGTGGGCAGCAACGCGAACGTGGCGGCCGCGGCGACGGCCGGCATCCGGTGGCGGGCGTGGTGCTGCATGGCTCTCCCTGGAGGTCTTGCTGACTTGTCACTCAGTAATCCGGATGCTCTTCCCTCTGCCGCCGGGGCCCTGTGATGGGCTACCGTCCCGGGCATGCAGAACCGCTCCGCCGACCCGTACGCCTGGATGCGTGACCATGAAAGCCCTGCTTTTCTGGCCAATCTCACGGCGGAGCGGGCGCTGTACGAACAGCAGACGCGACATCTCCGCTCCCTCCGCGACGAGCTCCACGCCGAGCTTTCCGCTCGCACACTGCTGAGTGATGAGTCAGTAGCCTGGCGATCTGGGGGCTCTTTCTACTACACCAGGACCGTGGCGGGAAGAGACTTCGAGCAGCTCTGTCGTTTCCGCGGCGTTAACGATTCCGTCGAGGTGCTCCTGGACGAGAACGAACTGCTGGACGATCCGGCCTGCCGGGGCGGCTTCCTCAGCCTGGGCGTGCGTCAGGTCAGCCCGGACGGATCGCTGCTGGCCTACTCGGTCGACTTCACCGGCGACGAGGTCTACGAGCTGCGGATCCGCGACCTGGTCACCGGGACCGACCTGCCCGGCCGCGTCCCGCGCACCTACTACGGCGCCGCCTGGTCGGCCGCCTCCGACGTGCTGTTCTACGTCGTGCACGACGAGCTCTACCGGCCGTACCAGGTCTGGCGGCGCCGGCTCGGCGGCGGCCCCGACGTGCTGGTCTTCCAGGAGGACGACGCCCGCTTCGAGGTCACGGTGCGGGCCACCCGGTCGGGCGCGTACGTCCTGATCGAGACGGCGAGCCGCGACACCACGGAGACGCTGCTGATCCCCACCTCGGCCCCGCAGACCCCGCCCGAGGTCGTCCGGCCCAGGCGGCGCGGCGTGGAGTACGCCGTGGAGCACGGCGGCGACGAGCTGTTCCTCGTGACCGACGACGAGGCGGTGGAGTTCCGGCTGGTCACGGCCACGGGACGGGAGGTACTCGCCGGGTCGGACGACACCCGGCTCGTGCGCTGCGACGCCTTCGCCCGGCACCTGGTGGTCACCGAGCGGCACGGCGGGGCGACCCGGCTGCGGGTGATCGACCGGGCCTCCGGCGCTCACCGGCTGATCACGGTGGACCCGCACGTCGCCCTCGACCTCGGCGTCAACGAGGACTACGACGCGGCCGAGGTCGTCGTGCGCACCCAGTCGCTGATCGACCCGCCGTCCTGGCACGCGGTGGACCTGGACACCGGGGAGTGGCGGCTGCTCAAGCGCCGGGATGCGCCCGGCCACGACCCGTCCGCGTACGTGACCGAGCGGATCCACGCGACGGCCGCGGACGGCACGTCCATCCCCGTCACCGTCGCCTACCGGCGCGGCCTGCGCCGGGACGGGACGGCCCCGTGCCTGCTCAACGGGTACGGCGCGTACGAGTCGTGCTTCTGGCCGGAGTCCGAGCCGGGCACGGCGTGCCTGCTCGACCGCGGCTTCGTCGTCGCGATCGCCCACGTCAGGGGAGGCGGGGAGGGCGGGCGGAGATGGTGGCTGGAGGGCAGGCTCGGCGCGAAGGTCAACACGTTCACCGACTACCTCGCGGCCGCCGACATGCTCGTCCGGGACGGCTGGGCCGGGCAGCTCGTCACCCGCGGGCTGTCGGCGGGCGGCCTGCTCCAGGGCGCCGTGTTCTCGATGGCGCCGGACCGGTGGCGGGGCGTCGTCGCCGAGGTGCCGTTCGTCGACTGTCTGAACTCCATGCTCGATCCGTCGATCCCGCTGACGGTCAACGAATGGGACGAGTGGGGCGACCCGCGGGAGCCGGAGGCGTACGAGTGGATCCGCTCCTACAGCCCGTATGAGAACGTCCCGGCCGGGCCGCGCCCGGACCTGCTGGTCACCGGCAGCCTGCACGATCCCCGCGTCCTGGCGCACGAGCCGGCGAAGTGGGTGGCGAAGCTGCGCGCGACCGGGGACGGCCGCGTGCTGTTCCGGGCGGAGACGGGCGCGGGCGCGCACACCGGACCGGCCGGACGGGACGGGCGGCTGCGTTACGAGGCCGAGATCCTGGCGTTCGTGATCGAAGTGGGAGGCAGGGATTGAGTACCGTGTCACGGGTGGCCCGCAAACGACCCGAAGCCCGCCGGGAGGAGATTCTCACCGCAGCGGTCGCCGAGGTGCTCGAGCGCGGGCTGGCCAACGTGCGAGTGGCCGACGTCGCGGCCCGGCTGGACGTCAGCCAGGCGCTGGTCTTCTACCACTTCGAGACCAAGGAACGCCTGGTCGTCGAGGCCGTCGCGCACGCCGCCCAGCAGGATCTGGCCCAGCTGACGGCGGTCACGGCACGGGCCGCGAGCGCGCGGGAGCGGCTGCGCGCCGCCCTGCGGCTGTACGCGCCCTCCGGCACCGCGCCGGGCTGGACGCTGTGGATCGACGGCTGGGCCGCGTCGCTGCGCATGCCGGAGCTGCGCAGGATCCTCCGGGAGATCGACACCCGCTGGCGCGAGGAGATCACCGGCCTCATCGCGGAGGGCGTGCGGGCGCGGGAGTTCCGGTGCGACGACCCGGAGGGGGCCGCGGCGCGGATCATGGCCTTTCTCGACGGCCTGTCGGTCCAGCTCGTCGCCCGGCAGCGGAGCCTCACCAAGAAGCAGGCCATGGCCTGGCTGTCCGGTCTCGTCGCGGCCGAGCTGGGCGTTCCCGTGGAGCAGATGGCCCTCGCCTGACCCTCCCCCGCCACGCCATTGACGGCGATTCGCCGTGGATCCTAGGCTGCGACCCATCCGATCGATCGATCGATCGGGAACGCGTCGAAGGATTCCCCGTGACCGCACCGACCGTCGAGTTCACCCGCGTGGACGAGACCGGCCTCATCCACCTGAACCGGCCGCACCGGCTGAACGCCGTGACACCCGGGCTGGTGGACGACCTTCTGGCCGCGCTGGACGAGGCCGCCGCCACCGGCGTGCGGGCCCTGGTGCTCGCCGGCCGGGGCCGGGCCTTCTGCGCCGGTCACGACCTCAAGGCCGAGCCCGAGGTGCTCGACCCGGTGGCCGGCCGCGAGCGGCTCGACCGCATCCAGGACGTCACCCGCCGGATCAGGCGGGCGCCGTTCCCGGTGATCGCGGCGGTGCACGGCTATGCGCTCGGTGCGGGCTGCGAGTTCGCGCTGAGCTGCGACCTGGTGGTCGCCGAGGAGCCCGCGCAGTTCGGGTTTCCCGAAGTGAGCGTGGGCCTGAGCGTGACCGGGGGCATCTCCCGGCTGCTCACGCTGACGGTCGGCCCGATCGAGGCCAAGAGGCTCATCCTTCTCGGCGAGCGGTTCGGCGCGGCCGAGGCCGCCCGGCTCGGCCTGATCACCCGGGTCGTCCCCGCGGGCGGGCACGAGGCCGCGGCCCTGGAACTCGCCGCCTCCTGCGCGGCCAAGCCGTCGTTCGCGCTGGCCCTGGCCAAGCGTCTGGTGGACGAGGGGATCGACGGCACGGTCGAGGAGGCCCTGGCCCGGGAGGTGACCGGCGCGCTGCTGACCGAGCGGTCCGGTGAGCACGACCAGCCTCGCGAGGAGTTCGCCCGATGACCCCGCCGCCGACCTCCCCTGCCCAGCCGACCCCGCCGCCGACCCCGCCGCCGGTCTCCCCGGCGGCCCTGCCGGGGACGCTGGCCGAGGCCGTACGGGGGTCCGCCGCCCGCTGGCCGGACCGCACCGCCTGGGTGTTCGACGCCCTCGGCGAGTCCCTGACCTTCGCCGACGTCGAACGGCGTAGCGCCCACCTGGCAGGCGTCCTCGCCGCCCGTGGGGCACGGCCCGGCGACCGCGTCGCGGTCCTGCTGCGCAACGTCCCGGAGTTCCCGCTGACCTGGCTGGCGCTGGCCCGGCTGGGCGCCGCGATGGTGCCGATCAACGTCAACTACCGCAGCCACGACGCCGGCCACCTCGTCCGCGACTCCGGCGCGCGGCTGCTGGTGACCACCGGGGAGTTCACCGACCTCGCCGGCCTCCTCCCGGTCGATCCGATCTTCGTCGAGGACCTCCCCGCCGCCGCTCCGGCCCCCCTCGACGACGTACGGCCGGACGACCTGGTCAACGTGCAGTACACCTCGGGCACGACCGGCCGCCCCAAGGGCTGCATGCTGTCGCACCGCTACTGGGCCGAGCTGGCCGGCAGCCTCGTCACCTCCTTCCCGCGCCTCGGACCCGGCGACGTGATGCTCACCTGCCAGCCGTTCCACTACATCGACCCGCAGTGGAACGTCGCGGCGGCGCTGCTGTCCGGCGCGCGGCTGGTCGTCCTCGACCGGTTCCACCCGTCGAGCTTCTGGGCGAAGGTCCGCGAGCACGAGGTCACCTACTTCTACTGCCTCGGCCTCATGCCGACCGTGCTGCTGCGCATGCCGCCCGACCCGCTCGACCGGGCCCACCGCGTACGGGCCATCCAGTGCTCGGCCATCCCGCCCGCACTCCACGCCGCGCTGGAGGAGCGCTGGGGCGCACCCTGGTACGAGGCGTTCGGCATGACCGAGACCGGCGCCGACCTGCGGGTGAGCGAGGAGGACCACGACGCCGCGCTCGGCACCGGATGCATCGGCAGGCCGCTGCCGCACCGCGAGGTGAAGATCGTGGACGCCGAGGGGAAGCCGGTGCCGCCGGGCGAGACCGGCGAGCTGGCGCTGCGCGGCTCCGGGCTCATGCGGGGCTATCTCGGCCTCCCCGACCCGTTCCGCGACGGCTGGTTCCACACCGGCGATTTGGTCCGGCAGGACGCGGAGGGCCGGGTCTACTACATGGGCCGGCTCAAGGACATGATCCGCCGCAGCGGCGAGAACATCTCGGCCGCCGAGGTCGAGGAGGTCCTCCACCAGCACCCGGAGGTGCGCGTCGCCGCCGTCGTGCCCGTGGCCGACGAGCTGCGCGGCGAGGAGGTCAAGGCGTACGTCGTGCCGCGGGCGGCCGAGCCGGACCCGGAGGAGCTGGCCCGGTTCTGCGCCGAACGGCTGGCCTACTTCAAGGTGCCGCGCTACTGGCAGTTCCGCACCCAGCTGCCGATGACGGCCTCCGAGCGGGTGTCCAAGGGCGGGCTGCCGCGCGAGCGCGCCGGCGCCTACGACAGCGTCGACAAGGTGTGGCGATGACGCCCCACTTCTCCTGCGACAGCGAGGTCTACTTCGACGAGCTGGACGTCAACGGCGTGCTGCATAACAGCCGCTATGCCGTACACGTGGAGCGGGCCCTGACTGCCTGGTTCGAGGCGGCCGGCCGGGGCTGGCGCGACCCGCGGGACCGGCACGAGGACATCGTCTACGCCGTACGCGAGTTCACGGCCGAGTTCCTCGCCCCCGTCACGGCTCCCACCGTGCTCCGGGTCGATCTCCGGCTGGACCGCGTCGGGCGGACCAGCGCCGTCCACCGCTGGCGCTGCTCGGACGCGGGGGTGGTGGTCGCCCGCGGGCAGCGCGCGATCGTGAAGATCGATCCCGCCACGGGTACGGCCAAGCCGTGGACCGGCTGGTTCCGCTCCCTGGTCTCGAGCGAGGTTTAGATGCGCATCGACACCATCCTCACCAACGTGAACGCGGTGACGATCGACGCGGCCCGGCCCCGGGCCCACCGGATCGGCATCCACCACGGCCGCATCGTCGGGCTCGACGAGGAGCTCGACGGCGTGCGGGCCGCGTGGGTGGAGGATCTCGACGGCGCCACCGTCGTCCCGGGCTTCAACGACGCGCACAACCACATGGTCCTGTACGGCATGTCGCGCATGGAGTTGGACCTCAGCGCCATGCGGTCGGTCGAGGAGATCTACGCGGCGGTGGCCGAGCGGGCCCGGATCCAGCCCCGGGGCACGTGGATCGTCGGCTCCGGGTACGACCAGAACAAGACCGGAGCGCATCCGCACAGGGACGCGCTCGACCGGGCCGCCCCGGACCACTTCGTGCTGCTCAGGCACACCTCCGCGCACATGTCCGTGGTCAACTCCCGGGCGCTGGCCGACGCGGGCGTGCTCAACGGAACCCCGGCTCCGGAGGGCGGCGTCATCGCCGTGGACGAGGACGGCCGGCCCAACGGCCTGCTGGAGGAGCAGGCCCAGACGCTGGTACAGGCGTTGCGCTACCCGTACCCGCGCAAGCAGATCGTCGATGCCATCGCCACGGCCTCCGCCGACTACCTCCGCGAGGGGATCACCTCCTGTACCGAGGCCGGGATCGGGCGGGGCTGGATCGGGCACGCGCCGGACGAGGCCGCCGCCTACCAGGAGGCCCTGGACGCCGGCCAGCTACGGGTCAGGGTGCAGCTCATGGCCTCCGGAGACAACGTCCACCCGGACGGGCTCGGCCTCGGCCTGCGCACCGGCTTCGGCGACGACCGGCTCCGGCTCGGCGCCGTCAAGATCTTCTCCGACGGCTCGCTCATCGGCCGTACGGCCGCGATGTGCTGCGACTTCGCCGACGACCCCGGCAACCAGGGCTACTTCCAGGCCGCGGAGGCCGGGCTGCGCGACCGGATCGTCGCCGCGCACGCGGCCGGCTGGCAGGTCGCCACGCACGCCATCGGCGACCGGGCGATCGACTTCGTGCTCGACTGCTACCAGGAGGCGCAGGCCCGCCATCCCCGCCCCGACCCCCGCCACCGCATCGAGCACTGCGGGGTCACCCGTCCCGACCAGCTCGGGCGGCTCGCCCGGCTGGGCGTGATCCCGGTGCCGCAGGCGACCTTCGTGGGGCAGATCGGCGACGGCATGCGTGCCGCGCTCGGCGAGGACCGGGTGGGCTGGTGCTACCGGCACCGCTCGTTCCTTGACGCCGGGCTGATCGTGCCCGGCAGCTCGGACCGCCCGGTGGTGCGGGGACGACCGCTGCTGGGCGTCCACGACATGGTCAACCGGCTGACCGAGACCGGGGCCCAGTTCGCCCCGCAGGAGGCCGTCGACCCGCTCGACGCGCTGCGCGCCTACACGCTCGGGTCCGCGTACGCGGGGTTCGACGAACGGGTCAAGGGCAGCATCACCCCCGGCAAACTCGCCGACCTGGCGGTGCTGGACGACGACCCCACCGCCGTCGCGCCCGACCGCATCAAGGACATCGAGGTCGTCGCCACCATGGTGGGCGGCGAGTTCGCGTTCGGCCCGCTTCTGCGGTAGTCCTTCAGTTCCCGGCAGCCCTTCCAGGAGCCCCGCCATGCCTGTCCGTCACGCCGTACCGGCCGACTTCGACGACATCTGCGACATGCTGCTCGCGCACGCGGCGCACGAGGGCGGCACCATGACCCTGCACCGCGACGAGCTCCACGAGACGCTCTTCGGCGAGCGGCCGGTGGGGCGGGCGCTGATCGCCTCGGCCGAGGGCTCGGACGCGGCGGCGGGGTGCGCTCTGTGGTACCCCACGTTCTCCACCTGGGCCAGCAGGCGCGGCATCTGGCTGGAGGATCTCTACGTCCGGCCCGAGTGCCGGCGGCTCGGGCTCGGGCGGGAGCTCCTCCGCTTCCTGCGCTCGCTGACCACCGGCCGGGTCGAATGGGACGTCTCGCACGGGAACGACGCCGCTGAGGCGTTCTACCGTTCGCTCGGCGCGGGCCCCGTCGGCGGCTGGACCCGCTACCGCTGGGCGCCGACGACCGAGACGCCCGGCGCGGAGACGGTGGGCGTATGAGCGGCCCGGCCCACGACACCGACGAACGGGTGCGCGCCGCCGCCGTACGGCTCTTCGCGGAGAAGGGCTTCAACGGCACCGGGATCAGGGAGCTCGCCGACGCGGCCGGCCTGTCCTCCGCCTCGCTCTACCACTACATGGGCACCAAGCAGGACCTGCTCACCGAGATCATGGAGACCAGCCTGAACCGGCTGGTCGCGGCCGCCCGGATGCTCGCCGGGCGCGGCGACGGCCCGGCCGCGACGATCGCGGCCCTGGTCCAGATGCACGTCGCGGCCCACGCGCTGCGCCAGGACGAGACGATCGTGGTGGACAACGAACTGCGCGCGCTCACCCCGGAGCGCCGCGTGGCCGTGCTCGCCCTGCGGGACGCGTACGAGCAGGTGTGGCGGGAGGTCATCGACGACGGGTGCGCCCGCGGCGCGTTCCGGGTGCCCGACGCGCGGGTCGCCCGGCTGGCCCTGCTGGAGATGTGCACCGGGGTCGCCCGCTGGTACTCGCCCGGCGGGCCGCTCAGCCTCGCCGAGGTCACCGCGGCGCACGCGGCGATGGCGCTGGCCATGCTGGGCTGCGCCGACCCGCCGGCGGCCGACGGCTCGGCCATCGAACTCCTCGCCGAACTGTGGCGCTGAGGCCGGTCGTCACCGGGCCGGGATGACGGTGCGGACCATTCGCAGGCACTGAAGCCGGGGGTTGCTCTCCAGGGGCTCCCGCTCGCCCGTGTCCCGGAATCCGAACCGTTCGTAGAACCGGCGCGCCCGGTCGTTGGTCTCCGTCACGAACAGGCCGACCGTCTCGACCCCCTGCTCCCGCGCCCCAGGACAGCACCTCGTCCGCAAAGAGGCCGGCTGCGGCGGTGCCGCGTGCCCAGCAGCTCGGCGGAGCCGGGCAGCTGCCGATCGCGGTGTTCCGGGTACGCCTTGACCAGCGCGTCCTGCAGAGCTCGTGCATGTGACGGAACGAGGCGACCGCCGCGATCAGCGCCAGTAGCGCAACGCCCCGCGATCGTCGTCCGCTGGATCCGGCGTACGGCAACGAGGTCTGGGGCTATCGCTGGTCAGGCCTCCCCGTCCAGGAGCAGGTCGTCCGTAGCGATCCGAGCATAGTGATTTGGTTCAAGCCCCCCTCGGACACGCACTCTGGTACATGTTGGGCCTGGCCTCAACTGCGACCACTCTCTCCAGGGGGTCGTAGACGAGGTGCAGGCCCATCTGCGTGTAGAGGTCGTTTCGGTCGGCGGGGTCCGCCTTCTTGATGACCTCGGCCATCTCGGCCAACCGTGGAATCATCTCCGTGATCTCCTTTTCACTGATCTCCCTCTTCCTGGTTCTCCCGGACGTAGACCGTGCGCGGGTGGTCGATCTTGTTGGCCACCGCGTATTAGGTCGGGAACGTGCACCGATAGTGCGGCCTGCCGTTGTTCCAGCTGCCTTCCATCCGCCGCGTGCAGACGCAGCAGTACAGCAGGCCGCGGAGCACGTACGGACGCGGTGTCCTGCGCGGCTTCCGCTCCGTCGCGGGCCGCTCCTCCGCGGACAGCAGAGCCTCGGCCCGCTCGAAGGTCTCGATGTCCACGATCGGCTCGTGCACGAGTTTCTCGGACCAGACCCACTGGCTGGCGGGAATCCACTTGAGCTTGGTGATGTGCCCCCGTGTGACAGCGTGCACGTCCAGCAGCTCTTCCTGCTTGCGCTGCTTGTTCCAGACCTGGCGGCCGGTGTAAACGGGGATTGAGGAGGATGGCCCGTACCGCCGACTTCGACCAGGCGATTCCTCGTCGCCAGGGTTCCTGCCGTTGGGGTGCGCGGCGGCATGCCGCGCACCGGTGGGTCGCATCGCCGTCCCGTGCCGTATACCGGCCGGGTCCTCGCCGTCGGTGCCGTACTTGCCGGGCGGCGGCCAGGCGGTCTTGATGCTGTTCGCCTTGCTACCTCCGGAGCGTGCCCGTCTGGTGATCGGGCGGTCGCCGGTGTAGCGACTACGGCATCGACCTCGACGACCTCGCCCCCGCCCACAGCCTCACCGCCGACCCCACCGTGGCACGGCTGCGCGAGGCCGCGAAACTCCTCGGCGAAGACGTCTGGATCGCGGTGAAACTGCCCGGATCCTACGAGGGCGATGACGACCTGCCCGAAGGTGCCGCGGCCTGCCGCTGGACCACTGTGGCGCTGTACCCGGATGAGCTGGACTGGCTGCGCGAGGCCCTGGCCCTCAACGCCGCCGACGAAGACGACGAACTGGAGCTGCTCGACTGAGCGCGCCACACCGCCCCGGTCACCCCGTTGGTGCTCACGGGGCGGGTGCCGGCTGGCCTACTTCCTGCCGGCGAGGGTGTGAGCGACCAGTGCGTTGGCGTGGCCGTGCCCGAGGCCGTGCTCGGACTTGAGCCAGCTGACGAGGTCCATGTGTTTGGTCAGGGGTGAGGAGTTGATGAGATTGATCCATTCCTGGACGGGACGCCCGTACCTCTTCTCGATCGAGGGAAAGTAGCTGGCGGGATTGCCCTTGGCCGGTTCGGTCATGTTCTGGAGCGCCCTTCTGCTGGTGGAGGGGGTCAGGCGAAGGCCGCGTGGATGATCTCGGCGCAGGCGGCGATGTGGAGCGCCAGGCCTTGATGATCGCCGGGGAAGATGAGCGGCTCGACGCCGAGTCGTTCGGCCAGCACCCGGGCCGATAGGGCGGGAACGCCGTCGCCCGAAGCCGTTCCGACGCCGACCGCGACCGGCACAGGGCCCGAGCGCAGCGCGGTGACGTCGGGCTCGAAGCGAAGCACGGGCAGCAGCACGTGGGCCAGGAAGTGGTCGAGGTTCTGCTGGATGCGGCCCATCATCTCCAGCGCCTCGGGCGGCATCTGGGAAGGATCGGGCAGCGCCGCAGGAGCGGCGTTCTCCCCTTCGACGGTGGTGATGAACTTGCCCATCGCCGCGCCCGCCCCATGGCTGCGGTAGGTGTCGTAGATGTCCTGGAAAGCCGCCCGCCAGTGTTCGCGGGCGGGCAGCAGTTCGGGGATCGGCGGCTCATGTACCACCACGGCGCGCACCCGCTCGGGGTGGCTCACCGCCAGGTCCAGGGCGGTAAGCCCGCCGCCGCTGTTGCCCAGCACATAGGCGGGCTCGTCACCGAGGGCGGCCAGCAGGCGGTAGGCGTCCTGGCTGAAGACCGCGACGTCCTGGCCGGCGGGCGGTCCCGTCAGGGGGCTGCGGGACAGGCCGCGCTGGTCGTAGGTGACGACGGTGTAGCGGTCGGACAGACCCGCGGCGAGCCCGGCCAGCGCTCCGGCGTCGGCGGGTGCGCCGGGGATCATCAGCAACAGCGGTCCGGTTCCCCGGATCTCGTAGTGCAGGCGTGCGCCGGGAACCTGGAGCGCCCCGGTCTCGACGTCGTTCATTGATGTCTTCCCTTCTCGTTCAGTGGGATATGGATCAGGCAGGCTGGTAGGCCAGGTCGAGCACACCGGTGGTGAAGGCGGCCGACCGGGTGAGCTTCAGGGGCACAGAATCGGTGCCTTCGGGAAACAGGCGCTGTCCGGTGCCAACCGCCAGCGGGTGAACCAGCAGGCGCAGCTCGTCCAGGAGCCCGGCTGCCAGCAGGGCGCGGACCAGGCTGATGCTGCCCGACAGAGCGACCGTGCCGCCCGGCTGCTCCTTGAGCTCCTTCACCGTGGCGATGAGGTCGTCTTCGATGACGCTCGCGTTGCTCCAGTCGACCGTCGTGAGGGTGGTGGAGGCGACCAGCTTGCGGATGCCGTTGATCGCCTCGGCCATTTCGCCGGTCTGGTGAGGCCACACCGCGGCGAACGCCTCGTAGGTCACTCGTCCCAACAGAAGCGTGTCGGCCTCGGCGTACATCTGGCCGACCGCCGTCCCCATCTCCTCGTTCATGTACGGGAAGTGCCAGGTCTCCGGCGCCTCCACCACCCCATCAAGGGAGATGAACAGCCCAGCCACCAGCTTGCGGACCGCACGCACTCCACTGATTCCTTTCACCCACGGCTCACCCGCGGCACGTTTCCCTGCGTCCGCGTAGTGAGGACCAGACAGATAAACGATACGTATCGTGTCGCCAAGAGGATGGCTGCGGAGCCCGGGTCCTGTCAACACGACACGTTCCGTTTCCTTTAGGCTGAGGGTATGACCAAGGCACCGAACGCGGCACGCCGCAGTGAGAGCAGCCGGCGGGCGATCCTCACCGCCGCCCAGGAACTCTGCGGCGAGAACGGCTACGGACGGCTGACCATCGAGGCCATCGCCGCTCGCGCCGGGGTGAGCAAGAAGACCATCTACCGCTGGTGGCCGTCCAAGGGCGCAGTCGTCCTGGAACTCATCGATGAGACCGCGACCGCCACCGCCGACCCCCCTGACACCGGCGATCTGGCTGCCGACCTGCACACCCAGTTGACCGAGGTCATCGGCATCCTCACCCCGCCGCACACCTCACCCGCCGCCGGACTGATCGCCGAGGCTCTGCACGATCCTGACCTTGCCCGCGACCTGCGTCAACACCTCATCGAACCGCGCATCGCCAGATTCAAAGACCGGCTTCGCCGGGCACAGGACCAGGGGCAGCTACCCTCGGACGCCGACCTCGACGTCGCGCTCGACCTGCTATACGGCCCCCTCTACCACCGCCTGGCCTTCCATCTCGGCATGCCCGACCCCAGCTACCTCGACACCCTGATCACCCATGCTCTGCGCGCGCTCACCGCACCGCACTCCACCGGCGCAACGGGCTGAACCCCGCAGTCCCTTACGCCCCCTTGCTCCCCGCCGCTCGCTCGACTGCCCGATACACCGTCGAGCGGGCCACTCCAAACAGCTCTGCCAGCTCGGCGCTGGTGTGCTCGCCTGCCTGGTGCAGCGACGAGCGCCGATTCAAGTTGTGCCCGTCGGTAGCGGAGGGCCTGCGGTTCACAATTTCGGCGGTGTCCGTAACGGGGAGCCGCGCGAAGGTGACGGTTGCCCGGTGATCGCGACCTTCACCTACGACTTCGTATACGAGCGCGGCGCCTGGCGATTCGTCCCCGACGCCGAGCAGCAGCAGGAGTACAAGACCAAGTCCATAGACCAGATCGTCCGCGAGGAGCGCGCGGCCGGGGTATGCGGCTGAGCAGGTCCTGCCGGCACCTCGCCCAAACCCGTAAGGGGAGTCAGGCGGCGTCTGCCGGCCAGGGCTGCTGCGCTGGTAGCTCGGCTGATTGTGGGCATGCCTTCGGCCTGGCGGAGGAGAACCAGGGCGGCGGTTCGTTCGGCTTGGGTCCGGTGGATCCAGTCCGAGACGACGGCCGGGTCGGCTCCGGCGTCGAGGATGGCCTTGTAGCCCTTGAGCTTGCGCTCGCACTCAGTTACCCGGCTCCGAGCTTCAGCCGCCAGGACGGGGTCCTGGCTCTGCTTGGAGGCCGCCTGAGCGAGAGCGTCGAGCGTTTGGTCGATTCTCGCGGGGCCGAACTCGCCGGCGAGCCAGCGGTCCAGATGCGGCAGGACGGCGTCTTCCCTGATACAGACCTCTAGAACCACAGCGTTCAGCCCACCCACGTCCGCGACCTCTACGGAACCGTCCAACATGAGGGCGCACGCACCGGCATCATGATCACAACCTCGGGATACGGTCCGGAGAGAGCTACAAATTTGCAGCAGGCAAACCCCTCAACCTCATTGACGGGACCGGGCTGCTGGCACTTTGCCATGATCACGACATCCCGACACGCATCGTGCCGGGCAAGGGGAAGAAGCCGAAGCCCTGACGAGGTGCGGGAGATGTTCTACTGGTTTCGGGTGTTGTCATCAAGTCTCTGACATGTACGTATCGAGCAAGAGGAGAGCTGGCGAGTTTGCCGTCTTTGGCACGAAGACGATCAGACTCACCACCGGCGTGGGCCGGGTTGACTTGCCCGCTGGAGTGGCTGAAATTGGACGTTTAGCCGCACCTCGAGTGCCTCAGCGAGACGTTCCAGCATGGGGATGGTAGGCATTGTGCCTCCCGCCTCGAAGCGGGCGACTGCCGGCTGCTTCAGGCCGGCTCGCTCAGCCAGTTCAGCCTGCGTGAGCCCGAGTTCCTCGCGGCGCTGCCGTACCGCCTCTCCCAACTCGAACCGAAGGCGAGCGGCCTCGTAAGCGGCACCGGCACCCGGACGGCTCATGATCTCGGCACGCTTGTCGGCCCACGCCTTGCGCTCCCCCATGGCCCTCACTCCTCATCTGCCGTGTGAGACTCGGCGATACACCGCTCCATGGCCCGCATCGCCCGCTCGATCTCAGCGGCCTCGCGCATCCGCTGCTTCGTGAACACCGTGAGCAGGATGATCCTCCTGCCCGAGGCGATCCAGTACGTGATGCGCACAGCCTCGCGAGAGAGATGGAAGCGAAGTTCCCGAAGCTTGCCGCGCAACTGCCTGGTGTACGGCTCGCCGAGCAGCACGCCCCGCTCCGCCAGGAGGTCGACATAGAAGACCGCCGTCTCCTGATCATCCTGACCGAGCGAGTCGAACCACTTGTCGACCTCGGGCTCCAGTTCCACCTCTCCCCACTTCATAACACAGACGTTATATGGCGGGCAAGTCTCCCGTCCGGCGAATAACGCATCAGCCAAGTTCACCGGCCAGGCCCGACTTCTCCACCAGGCGCCCCCAACGAAGAACGGTCGAATGCCTCAGCGATCGCTTCACCGCTCGCGAGTCGTCGTGAGCTGGATCCAGCAGTCAGGACGCTCACACTCCCACCGTTCCAGCCAGGAACTCGGTGGTCAGCGCCCATTAGGATTTGGTTGGTGTCGACCCTCGGGCACCAGGAAGGCCCCGAGAAGATGCAGGTCATCGACTCGGCTGCTTTGTCGTGTCCGGCCCCGGTCCAGCGGTCCGTGATGCTCCCCGATACTTCGCGAAGTTTCAGCGCATCAGCCCGTCGTCCAGCGACGGAGTTTCTCCGGGTTGCGCACTACCCAGATGTGCCTGATGCGGTCGCCCGCGACGTCGAAGGCGAACACCGTCACGGTCACCCCGTCCTGCTGCGCCACCAGCCCGGGCTGGCCGTTGACCGTGCGTTCCAGGATCGTCGTGCCGGCCGAGGCCCGCTTGGCGAGCTCGATCCAGGCGCGTGCGATCTGCGGGCCGCCTTCGATGGGGCTCACGAAGGCCATGGCGAGGCCACCGCTGTCGGCGATCGCCGTGGCGTCGGGGTCGAGCAGGCCGATCAGGGCGTCGATGTCCTTCGCCTCCCATGCCTGCTTGAAGTCGCTGACGACGGCGGCCCGGCGGGGTGCCGGGGTCGCGGGCCCCTGCGCGGTACGGATGCGGCGACGGGCTGAGGACGCCAGTTGACGGCAGGCCGCCGGGGTCCGGCCGACGATCTCGGCCACCTCGGCGAAGGAGTAGCGGAAGACGTCGTGCAGGATGAGCGCGACACGCTCGGCCGGGGTCATCGACTCAAGCACGACGAGGAAGGCCATGCTGATCGACTCGTCGAGGGTGACCCGGTCGGCCGGGTCGACCGCGATGCCGCCCGGCCGCTCGGTGATCCACTCCATGCGTTCCGGCAGCGGCTCGGGGATCCATTCCCCCACGTAGGTCTCGCGCCGCGTCCGTGCCGCGCCGAGCACGTTCAGGCAGATGCGGCCCGCGACCGTGGCCCGCCAGGCACGGGGGGACGCGATGGCGTCCTGCTGCTGCGCGGACATGGCGTACCAGCGGGCGTAGGTCTCCTGGACGGCGTCCTCGGCCTCGGCGAGAGAGCCCAGCAACCGGTACGTGAGATTGACCAGCTGACGCCACTCGCTCACGATCGCGCTCACGTGCGGATCGGCCCGGTGATCTCCTGGCCCGGATCGGTCGGTCATGGTGTCGCCGGCTCCCTCGTTCGCTCGTGCCCTCACCAGTCAGACAAGACAGCGCGCCGGAATGTGAGGTCCGCGCGCCAGCTGACATTCCGGGGGGCTGCGTTGTCTTACTGCTGAGACGCAGCCGGCCAGGGACACCTCCGGGACCGAAGGAGCTTCGGGCCGGGACCCGAAGCCACCGTCACCGTGCCGCCTGCGCCTTGAGCCACATCGACGAGCAGGCCAGGAGGGCATCATGACCACCTCGATTCCGGCGACGTCGTTCGCCGCCCCGGCGTCCGCGCAGCGCCTGGAGCGGGCGGCCGACGCGCTGAGGGCACACGGTTTCACCGTCGAGATCCTCGACGACGCGGCCGCCGCGCGCACCCGCGTCAAGGAGCTGATCCCCGAGGGCGCCGGCGTCCTCACCGGGGCCAGCGAGACCCTCCGCCTGTCCGGCATCGACGACGACATCAACGCCGGCGGGCGGTACCAGGCCGTCAAGCCACGGGTGCTGGCCATGGACCGCGCCACCCAGTCGGACGAGATCCGGCGGACGGTGGCCATCCCCGACTTCGTCGTGGGAAGCGTCCACGCGGTCACCGAAACCGGCTCCCTCGTGGCCGCCTCGGGCAGCGGAAGCCAGCTACCCAGCTACTCGGGCGGCGCCGCCCGCGCGATCTGGGTCGTCGGGGCGCAGAAGGTGGTACCCGACCTGGACACCGCACTGCGCCGCGTCGAAGAGCACTGCCTCCCGCTGGAGACGGCCCGGACTCTGGCGCTTTACGGGCGGCCGAGCGCCGTCAACCGCGTGCTCATCCTCAACGCGGAGTACTCCCCCGGGCGCGGCACCGTCCTACTGCTCCGCCAGGCCATCGGATTCTAAGACCGCCAGGAGTCACACGTAGGCAGCAGTGGTCCGTCCTCCCCGTGGGATCCGTCGGATGCCACGGGGAGCCGCCGGCCTGCGAAACCCTGCGACCGGTCAGGGTTGGAGGTCGGTCATTCCTTTGCCGGTCGCGATGTCGAGCGGCACGGAAACCTGGTCGTGCGCGATCAACCAGGTGCCGTCGATCTTCCGGAGACAGAGAGTGCCCCGGACCCACATGCCGCTCGTCGCCGTCCCGTTCTTCAGCGTGCCGCTGAGCCGGCCGAAGAAGTGCCCGAACGCCACATCGTCGCCCACGGCGAGCGTCAGGTCGCGGACCTCGTAGGTCACGTCCTCGAAGGTCGTGAACACCCTCTCCCAGTTCTTCATTTTCGCCGCCGTCCCCACATGAGCCAGGGGCGGCTCGACGTCGAAGGACACGACGTCCGTCGTGTAGAGCTGCTTCAGTCCCTCGAGATCCTTGTCCTGAATGCCTTTGACGATCCTGTCGATGTGCTGACGGATCTCGGATTCCTCAACCTCACGCCGCATAGCCATCGCTATCCATTCCTTTCATTCCGTACGGAATCTCGACTTGTCACTGAGGGATCACCCCGCGGGCCTGGTGACGGTGCGCGGGGCGGAGGCCGGCTGCTCGGGACGCGGGCCGCCCTTGGGCCAGAACAGGGAGCCCGGCCTGCGGGCCTCGCGGCGGATCTTCCACACCCCGAGCCTGCACGTCAGCTCCTTGTACGCCGCGCTGATGCGGCCGCCGACGTAGACGTTCACCGGGGTGTCGTCCTTGCGGGCGAGCTGTCGCACAGCGGCGTGCCGGCCGAGGCTGACGCAGGCCCCCGTGAAGGCCAGGTCGATCACCGCCGGTTCGGTCCGCGCGATGTGGCTCAGCACGGTGTCGGCGGCCTGCGCCCCGAGCGGCCCGGCGGCGTAGCAGCTCATCCGCAGTGGCCGGCCCGACGGTGCAGCGGCGTCCCCGGCCGCCACGATGCGATCGTCGTCGACGCTGGTCAGGGTCTCGTCGGTGAGCAGCCGGCCGAGCGCATCGGTCCGCAGCCCGCTCGCGGCCGCCAGGTCCGGCACGCCGAATCCCGCCGCCCAGATGGTCAGCGCGCTCGCGCACAGCGCACCGTCCGCGAGGACGACAGCGTCCGGCCGGACCTCGGTCACATCGTTGGCCTCGATCACGGCGACACCGTGCCGGGACAGCCATCTGGCGACGTACCGGCGACCCGGCGCACTCACCGAGGGCGCCAGGACGCCGCCGCACACCAGCGTGACCCCGCGTCCCCGCTCGGCCAGTTCGGCCGCCGTCTCGATGCCGGTCAACCCGGCGCCGACCACGGTGACCGGAGCATCGGGAGGCAACTCCTCCAGCCTGGCGCGCAGCCGCTGCGCGGACTCGAGTTCGGCGACGTGGAACGCGAACTCGGCCGCGCCCGGCACCGATGACGGTGTCGTGCCGGTGCTGCCGACCGCGTAGACGACGTAGTCGTAGTCCAGGGCGCGGCCCGACGCCAGCCGCACGGTGCGGGTGGCGGCGTCGATGCGCGTGGCACTGTCGACGAGCAGCCGGATCCCCCCGCCCAGCAGGGTGCCGTAGTCCACCGTAGCCTCGCCGGTGCCGGCCACGAACTGGTGCAGCCGGACGCGGTCGACGAAGTCAGGGCGGGGGTTGACCAGGGCGATGTCGACGTCGGCGCGCGTCCGCAGCCGGTTGGCCGCGAGCGTGCCGGCGTAACCGCCGCCGATGACGACGACCTTGTGAGGAGTGTGCTGTCCGGACGTGGACATGGTGAGGGTCTCCCTTACGAGCCGTGCCCGTGGTGAACGGTTCTCAGCAATCCGACGAGGCAACCCCGCGAAATGTCAGGCGCCGCGCCCGGGCATCCGGCCGCCAGTCGTGACCGGGCCCTGACAGCACAGGGCCGCGGGCGTGGCTCTCCGCCGGCACCGCGGCCCTGTGACCTGTTGTTCCGTACGGTGATTCAGAATCCGATGGCTTCGCGGAGCAGCAGGACGGTGCCGCGCCCGGGATGGGGTTCAGGACCGTTCGCTGTGGGACCTCGGCCAGATCGCCGAGGGAAGTGCGATGCTCGACCGGGCGATCGAGCTGAGCGGGCGCGGTCCCTACGTCGTCCAGGCCGCGATCGCCTCGCTGCAGACGCGCCGGCGGATCGACTGGCCGCAGGTCGCCCGGCTGTACCGCCGGCTGGCCGACCTGACCGGCTCGCCGGTGGTGGAGCTCAACCGCGCTGTGGCGGTCGCCCAGGCAGGCGATCCCGCCGCCGCGCTGCGCGCCGTGGACCGCCTCGACCTGGACGGTTACGTGTATCTCCACTCCACCCGGGGTGAGTTGTTGCGACGTCTCGGCCGCCACGACCAGGCACGGGAGGCGTACCGGAGGGCGCTGGAGCTGGCCACGTCGACCCCTGAGCGACGGTTCCTGTCCCGGCGGCTCGAAGAGCTCTGAGCGTGTCCCCTGCGCGGGCGCCAGTGGTCGTCGAGGACGTGAGCACGGCGGGGCGAACACCGCAACGGGCATGACGCGATCTCCCGCACCGATGACATACTGGACAGGTGACTGTCGATGCGACGCCCGACCCCTCCCGGAAGCGATCGCGGCTCTCCCTCCTCCTGCGCCTGCTCCACCGCGAATACGCCGTCGGCATCGAGACCGCCCTCGCCGAGGCGGGCTACGGTGACATCCGGTCCGGGGACGCGAAGGTGTTCCCGTTCGTCCCACCCGAGGGAATCCAGATCCGCGATCTGGCCATCCGCGCCGGCGTGCGCAAACAGACCATGGCGCAGTCGGTCGACCAGCTGGAGCGGGCCGGTTATCTGGAACGCCGCCCGAACCCCCGGGACGGCCGGTCGCGGCTGATCGTGCTCACCGAACGCGGAGCGGCGGTACGACCGCTGGCGGCCGGTGCGGGCGACCTCATCGAGAAGCGATGGGCCGAACTGACCAGCCCCGAGGACTTCGAGACCCTTCACACGCTCCTGCGCCGCCTGCTGGACCGCATCGGCGAGGCAGATCCGGAAGCGGCCGAACGCCTGACGTCGATCGACGGGGACCGCCTCGACTGAAGGGCGCGGCGTCGATGAAATTTTCACCGCCACGCCGACGGCGTCCGCGGCTTCTTTCCTGGTCAGAAACCGAATGCATACGCGGTTTCCGGTGAGAGATCCGCGACGAGAAGCCGCATGCTTGACACATCTCCTGACTTAATATTTGCTCCGCTGCACCACCACCTCCAGTCGCCCGGAAGAGAGGAGCACCGGGGAGCCTCCGATTTTGTTAACGTTAACATTTCGTCGGCTTAACGACAGGCGGGACAGTTGGATCGGCAGAGCGCATCGCGGGCCGCCCTCATCTGATATTCGGCGGAATCACACGACGCATTCCGAGGGCCGGCCATATTCTCCATCGGCACCGCCGATGAGAGAACGCGCACGCGGCCTGCCGGCGCCGGCGGATGTCTTCGCCCTGCTCTTCCGCGGCGGGAAAAGGGGGTCGCGCACGCGCGGCCGCCGTACTGCCCCGGGGTGACTGATGGTGGGCTCACCTGGCGCTTCGAATCCGTCTGGGGAGACGCCGCCCGACCGGCACGCGCCCAAGCCGACACCGGACGCTCCCACCCGCTGAGGGACATGAATCGCTTTCCCATCGACGCATGTCGATTTGTTCGAACGACAAAAGGGAGTTGCGTGACGTTGAAACAGAGATCTATTTTCGCCGCCATCGGGGCCGCCGTGCTTCTCGTCCTGGCCACGGGACGCATGGCCTTGAGCGACAGCCTCGGCGCCACCACGTCGTCCACGACCGCCGCCGTCGCGGCGGCGACCTCCGGATGCGGTAAGGCTCCGACGCTGAGAAGCGGTTCGCAGACGATTACAACCAGCGGCAAGAATCGCACCTGGATCCTGAGGATTCCCGACAACTACGACAACAGCCACCCCTACCGGCTGATCATGGCGTACCACTGGCTGAACGGCACCGCCCAGATCGTCGACTCGGGCGGATCGGACGGAGCCGTCTGGGCCTATTACGGGCTCAAGCAACTGTCGAACAACAGCACGATCTTCATCGCGCCCCAGGGCATCAACAACGGCTGGGGCAACAGCAACGGCGAGGACCTGACCTTCACCGACGACGTGCTGAGGCTTGTCGAGAACGATCTGTGCGTCGACACGACGCAGCGCTTCGCCATGGGGTGGAGCTACGGCGGCTCGATGAGCTTCGCGGTCGCGTGCGCCCGGCCGACGGTCTTCCGTGCGGTCGCGGTCTACTCCGGCGCGAACCTCAGTGGGTGCAACGGCGGCACGCAGCCCGTCGCGTACATGGGGATCCACGGAATCCACGACTCGGTGCTCAACATCTCCAACGGCCGGTCGCTGCGTGACAGGTTCGTCTCGAACAACGGCTGCACCCCGATGACCCCGCGGGAGCCCACACAGGGCAGCCTCACGCACATCACCACCACGTACTCGGGCTGCCGGGCCGGGTACCCGGTCGTGTGGGCCGCGTTCGACGGGGATCACACCCCGTCTCCCAACGACGGGTCCACCTCCACCAGCGGTGCCAGGACCTGGACGTCGGGAGAGGTCTGGAGGTTCTTCACGCAGTTCCAGTCCGGCCCGTCGCCCTCGCCGTCGCCCTCGCCGTCGCCGTCGCCGTCCCCGTCTCCTTCGCCCTCCCCGTCCCCGTCTCCTTCGCCGTCCCCGTCGCCGTCTCCCTCGCCGTCGCCCAGCGGCGGAT
>NZ_KI866523.1:449117-450602 GCF_000511135.2 Microbispora sp. ATCC PTA-5024
TGCCGCCTGCACCATCGCCTGATCACATCGATCGACCGGGGGCGGCGTCCGGCCGGACGCCGCCCCCGGGCCTTCCCGGCCCACACCGGCCCTCACCGGTCACACGTCCCAGGTGACCGGAAGGCTCTTCACCCCGTAGATGTCCGCGGTCTCGGGCCGCAGCTCGACCTCCTCGGCCGGCACGGCCAGGCGCAGCGTCGGGAAGCGGTCGAGCAGAGCGGGGAACGCGACCCGCATCTCGACGCGGGCCAGCTGCTGACCCAGGCACTGGTGGATGCCGTGGCCGAAGGCCAGGTGCCCCCCGTTCTCCCTGCGGAGATCGAGTACGTGGGGGTCGGAGAAGCGCTCGGGATCGCGGTTGGCGGTGTTGTACGACAGGATGACCGTCGTGCCGGCCTCGATGGTCTGGCCGCCCAGCTCGACGTCCTCCAGCGCCGTCCTCATGAACGTCTTGGCGACGCTCAGATACCGCAGCAGCTCCTCCACGGCCCGGTCGGTGAGCCCGGGATCGGCACGCCACGCGGCCAGCTGGTCCGGGTTGCGCAGCAGCGCGAAGGTGCCCAGCGCCAGCATGTTCGCGGTGGTGTCGAACCCCGCCGCCAGCAGGATCAGGGCCATCCCTCGCAGCTCCTCGTCGGTCAGGTCGGTGTCCATGAGGTCGCTGAGCACGTCGTCGGTGGGGTTCGCGCGCTTGGCGGCCACCAACTCGGCGAGATACTGCTGGGTCGCGATGTAGGCCGCGATCAGGTCCTCGTCGCTCGTCTCCCCGCCGAGGAACGTGTCGATCTGCTCCTGGAAGCGGCCACGGTCCTCGTACGGGACACCCAGCAGCTCACAGATGACGATGGACGGGATGGGCTTGGCGAACGCGGTCACCAGGTCGGCGCCCGGGCCGGCCTTCTCCATGGCGTCCAGGTGGTCGGCCGTGATCTGCTCGACGCGCTCGGCGAGCAGCCGCATCCGCCGTACGGTGAACTTGCCCACCAGCGGCTTGCGGTAGCGCCCGTGCCGCGGCTCGTCCATGAGGAGGAACTCGCCGGGCGGCGCCGGCGGGACCTCCACGCCGCTGTAGTCGATGAGCGGGTGGTGGAGCATGAGCTCCTTGCGCGAGCTGAACCGCGGGTCCGCGAGGACCGACCGGACCAGGTCGTATCCGGTGATCAGCCAGCCCTGGTGCCCGTCCGGGAAGGGGTAGCGGCTGATGGGGCCGTGCCGGCGGGCGTCGACCAGCTCGTCGGGCGGGTCGAAAGGGCAGCCGGGCCGGCGCGTCGTCGGCAGCGTCGTGACGGTGTGAAGGGATTCACTCATGGCCGTTCCTCGTTCCTCGTTTCGCGATGGTGCGTCTTGGCACAGCTCGACGGCTGCGGTGCGTTCGAATCACTGACCCGCGCATACCCGCGCAGACCCGCCGCGGGTCCCGGGGGTCCGGAGAGGACCCCGCGGTGTCGGGTCAGGCGGCGTCGAGGGCTTCGGTGATCTTGCGGG
>NZ_KI866523.1:450771-460062 GCF_000511135.2 Microbispora sp. ATCC PTA-5024
CACACCCCGTGTCCGACGGTGAGCTCCTGGGCCGACGATGCCGGTGAGGGTTCTGCGGCGGACCGGCGGCGGCCCGACGTGCCGACGTCCGCCGGCGGGGGTTGGCACGATGTCGTCCCGGACCGACGGGATCCGTCAGGGGTGGCGCGCGGCAGGCCGGCGGACGTCGCGGCGGGGATCAGGCCTGACGCGGCGGCGTCTCAGCGGCCGGGTCAGGACGGCGACGGCCCGGTATCAGGGCGACCGTCGATCGTAAACGTCGTGAACAGTTCAGCGATCGCGGCCACAGGGCTGCGAAACGCCGGTCGTTCACGAGGCGAGCGTGATCTCGGCCAGCTCGCGCCAATCCCGCCGCAGGCCCTCGCGGATCGCCTCGGTGAACAGAACCTCACCGAGGCGATCCCGCGTCTCCCCGGCGATCCTGGAGGCGTCCGGCTGCGAACGATCCGGCGTGCCGCGGACGCCGTCGCTCGCCGCGAGCAGCCGCGCGGCCTGCTCGTACCGTCCCTGGCGCAGAGCCAGGTCCGCGATCCCGATCAGCACCTCGGCGACCAGCGGTGGGAACGGGTGCTCCGCGGCCGCGTGGAACGCCTCGGTCCGGTACGCGCGAGCCTGCTCGAGATCCTCGGCGAGGTAGCCGTACAGGTCCATGGCCTTGGCGCGGATGAAGTCGCCCATCTTCGCGGTGCTCAACATCGCCCGCACCGTGGCCAGGTGCTCGTGTGCCCTGCCGGGCTCGCCGCGCCACCGCGCCAGCTGCGCCTTCGCGAGTGCCAGCTCGGCGAGCGCGTCCGGCGAGGCGACCCCGCCCGCGAACCGCTGCGCGTCCGCCATTGCGGACGTGCTCGCCCGCTCGTCTCCGAGCAGCCAGTACAGCTGGGCCTGCCGCGCCCGCAGGCCGACCACGTCCTCGGTCGCGCCCACCTCGGTCAGCGCCGTCACCGCCTCTTCGTGGTGCTCACACGCGCGGGCGAACTCGCCGCGTGTGGCGAGCCGGTCGGCCAGGAACGTCAGCGCCGACGAGATGCCCCACCGGTCGCCCAGGGCGCGGAACTCGGCGAGGGCGATCTCGACGTCGGCGTCCACGTCGGTCTCGTCGCCGCCGAGTGTGAGCCGCAACCGGCCGCGGCTGAGCCTGGCCTGCGCGCGCACCCACGGGTCGTCGCCGACGACGAGCGGATCGAACGCGGACAGGAACTCCGGCGGCTCCCGCAGCATCCGCTCCAGCGGCACGACGAACCCGAGCAGCGGGTTGCGATACCCGCTGCTCGGAGTGCGCCGGTACGCCTCCAGGATCCACTCCCGCGCCTGATACTGGTCGCCGCCGGGCCCGGAGGTCACGAAGACGGTCACGATGGCGCACGCCAGTGCCCGTACCTCGTCGGACACCTCACCGGGCAGCGAGGCCGCCGCGATGCTCAACTCGGTGCCCTCGGTCCGATGCCCGCTGAGGAAGTAGTACCAGCCCACGGCCCCGGCCAGCCGCATCGCCTCCTGGGCCCACCCCTCGGCGATCGCCCCGCGCAGGGCCGCGTTGAGGTTGTCGTGCTCGGCCTCGAGCGTGGCCAGCCATTCCAGCTGCTCCGCCCGGCGCAGGTGCGGATCGGCCGTCTCGGCCAGCTCCGTGAAATAGGCGAGGTGGGCCCGGCGCGCCCGCTCGGTCTCCCCGGCTTCGGCGAGCCGCTGCGCCGCGTACTCCCTGATGGTGTCGAGCATCCGGTAGCGCGGCGTGCCCTCGCCGTCGGCGAGCAGCAGCGACTTCTCGATCAACGCGGTCAGCACGTCGAGGACCTGCTCCCCGGCGAACGCCTCGTCCCCGCACACCCGTTCGGCCGCGTCCAGGCTCGCCCCGCCGGAGAACACCGAGAGCCGCCGCAGCACGCCGCGTTCGGCCTCGGTCAGCAGATCCCAGCTCCAGTCCACGACCGCGCGCAGCGTCCGATGCCGGGAGAGCGCCGTACGGCTGCCGCCGGTCAGCAGACGGAAGCGGTCGTCGAGCCGGCGGGCCAGCTGGTCGACGGACATGGTGCGCAACCGTGCGGCGGCCAGCTCGATCGCCAGCGGGATCCCGTCGAGCGCCCGGCAGATCCCCGCCATGGCCGACAGAGTGCGTGCGTCGGAGCCGATGTCCTTGCGCACCAGACCCGCGCGGTCGCGCAGCAGCCGCACCGCGGGCGAGGACCCGGCCTCGGAGGGGTCCGCCTCCTTCGCGGGCAGCGCGAGCGGCTCGACCTGCCAGAGCACCTCCCCGGTGATGCCGAGCGGCTCCCGGCTCGTGGCGAGGATCCGCAGCCCGCGGCACTCCCCCAGGAGCCGATCCGCGAAAGCCGCGGCCGCCTCGATCACGTGCTCACAGTTGTCGAGGATCAGCAGGATCGCGCGCTCCCGGAGCGCGGAGACGAGCCGGTCCATCGGCTCCCCCGCCCGCGCGGTGCCGAGCAGTGCCTGATCACGCAGGCCGATCGCGGTGAGGGCGGCCTGCGCCAGGTCGCCGCCCGCCCGCACCGCGGCCAGTTCGACCAGCCACGCCCCGTCGGGCAGCTCGGCGAGCATCGTCCGCGCGGTCTCCATGGCCAGCCTGGTCTTGCCGGAGCCGCCCGCCCCCGTCAGAGTGACCAGCCGGTGCCCGACGGCCAGACGGGCGACCGCGGAGACGTCCTCGTCCTTGCCGACGAAACTCGTCAGCTCGGCGCGCAGGTTCGTCCGGTGGTTCTCCGTGCGCTCGCCCACCTCGCCCCGCAGCAGCGCGGTATGCAGCGCGGAGAGCTGGGCCGACGGATCCGCGCCCAGCTCCTCGGCGAGCCGCTCCCGCGTCCGCTGGTACAGGGTCAGCGCCTCGTTGCCGCGCCCCGCCTCGGCGAGGGCCCGCATCAGGGCCGCCACGAACCCCTCCCGCAGCGGGTGGGCGGCGACCAGCTCGGTCAGCTCGGAGATCATCTCCGAGCCGCGGCCGAGGCGGATGTCCGCGTCCACCCGATCCCCGAGCGCGGCGAGGTGGAGGTCGTCCAGCCGCGTGACCACGGCGTCGAACGCGTCGCTGTCGTGCAGCGCGATGTCCGCCATGGCCGCGCCCCGCCACAACGCCAGGGCCGAGCGCAGCAGATCCGCCCGGTCGGCAGGATCGGCGGACCGGGCCTGACCGACCAGGTGCTCGAACCGGGACACGTCCACGTCGTCAGGAGCCACCGACAGCCGGTATCCGCCGGAGTCGGCCCCGATCACCCCGTCCGGCAGCACCCGGCGCAGCCTGGACACCAGCGCCTGCAAGGCGTTCACCTCGTCGGCGGGCGGCCGTTCCCCCCAGATCCAGTCCACCAGCCTGGCGCGCGAGACGATCCGGCCGGGTTCGAGGGCGAGCGCGGCCAGCAGTGCGCGCAGCCGAACCCCGGGAACCTCCACCACGGCCCCATCGTGGTCGCGGACCTCGAACGGTCCGAGCAATCCGACTCGCACATCAGTGATTGTGCCGAACAGTGACGACGACCGGTAATCGTCACTTCTTGGGATCTTCTGCGTCAGCTCTTCGCGAAGGACCAGACGCCGTCGGCGTGGACGGTGAGAAGGACCGTTCCATCGGGGAGCGGGACCTCGCCGTGCCAGCCGCCGATCTCGTTGACGAGGTTCTCCCGGCTCGACTCGGTGTAGGCGTCCACGATGAAGTTCGCGCTCCCGGAGTGGCGGGCGGTCACGGTCGTGAGGCCGGAGCTCGGGCGGCTGACGATCGCCACGTCGTCGCCGTGGCCGGTGAGCCCGGCGCCGGTCCACCTGCGAGCCATGGACAGGGGCTTGAGCGTGACCGTCCACGCCCCGTCGGCCTGGATCTTGAGCGCCGCCGTCTGCGCGCCCTCGTCCTCGTTGAGCAGGACGGTCCCCTTGTAGCCGCCGATCTCGTTCACGATCGAGCCCTGTTCCGCGCCGTGGGCGTCGAGCGGGGAGACGATGAAGTTCGACTCCCCTCGATGGGTGAGGGTGACGAGCCACACACCCGTCCAGTCGCTCCTGCGCAGCTTGACGACCTTCGCGCTCACCCCGCTGTACGTACGGGGGGAGGGCGCGGGAGCCGGCTTGCGGGGCGCGGCCGTGTCCTTGGCGCTCATGGCGTCGCGGGTGGGCCCGGCCGGCGCACCGGTCGTGCTGGACCGGGCGACTCGGCCGGCCGTGTCAGGCGCTCCGGCGGCGAGGGCGCCGGCGACCGCCATGCAGCCGGCGACGAGGACGAAGGGCAGCCCGACGACGAGGAGCCAGAAGCCCGGTCCCCTGCCCTTCCTGTGGGAATGCGGGGCTCGCCACTCGTGTGTGGGCTGCCATCCGGCCGAGGGCTGCCATCCGGCCGAGGATTGCCACTCCGGCTGCCGCGGAGGCTGGGCGCCGTACGGGTGCCGGCCGTGGGATGAACCGTCCGCGCCGTGCGACGGACCGGGCTGCTGATGCTCACCGTGACTCCAGAGGCTCGGGATGCTGCGTGCTGTAGGGGGACGTGCCCTTCTCACCCGTGGTTGCCCGACGTGATTGGAACGTTAGAAAATCACGGAACGGCAGCTCAGCGGGCTAGTTGGGGCTCCAGCACGTGCGTGGTCGCCTCAGGGGGTGAGGACGGTCCCGCCGGCGTGGTCCAGGAAGGCGCGGACCTCGTCGGCCTCCGGGACGCCGAGTTCCTCGTAGAGGCCGAGAGCCAGCCGCCCGTGCTCGCACGCCTGCTCCACGTGGCCGAGTGCGAGGTGGGCACGCGCCAGCCCGTCGTGGGCGCGCGCCTGCTCCGGCCGGTTGCCGGCCGGGTCGGCGAGCCCGAGCGCCGCCGTGTGCTCCTCGACCGCCTGAGCGGGGTCGCCCGCCGCCTCGGCCAGACCGTTGAGCGCGGCCGCCTCGTCGGCGGCGTTGCCGAGCCTGCGGTAGAGCGCCGCGGCCTGCTCGTGACGCGTACGCGCCTGGGCGGGCTCGCCCTGATGCCGCAGGACGACGCCGAGGTGGTTGAGGACCACCGCCTCTCCGGCGGGGTTGCCGACCTTGCGGTGGAGCGCCAGTGCCAGGTCGAGATGGCGCCGGGCCTCCTCAGGACGGCCGGCGCGGTCGAGGACGAGGGCGAGGACGCCGAGGACCTGGGCCTCGCCCCAGGTGTCGGCGCCGATGCGGGTGAGGTCGAGCGCCTGCCTGAGGTACCGCTCGGCCTGCGGGTCCTGCCGCCGGCGCAGGGCCACGTCGCCCAGCGTGAGCAGCGCCCGGGCACGTTCCCCGGCCTCCTCGCACGCGTCGAGGGCCTGGTGGGCGTGCTCCTCCGCCCGCTCGTACTCGCCGAGCCGCCAGTAGGTCCAGGCCAGGTCGGTGAGCGCCCGCGCCTGGACGGCGGAGTCGCCGAGCGTGCGGCTGCGCTGGAGCGCCAGGGTGTGGAGCGTGAGCGCGTCGTCGTGGTGCGCCTGCCGGTCGAGGTAGGGGCGCATCGCCAGGGCCAGGAGGCCGAGGCAGATCTCGGGTCCGTGGACGGCGGTGGCGATGATGTTGGAGCGCTCGGCGTCGAGCCACGCGATCGCCTCGGCGGCGTCGCGGACGGGCGGGACGGGGGCGGCCGGCTGCGGGATGCCCTCCCGCTCGCTGAGGCTGTGCGGGAAGAGCCGGTCCATCGCCGCGCGGGAGCGGTGCAGGTAGTAGGCGAGCAGCCGCATGACGGCGCCGTCGTCCTCGGCGATCGAGCGGGCGTGCTCGCGCAGCAGGTCGTGGAAGGTGTAGCGGCCGGGGTCGAGCTGCAGGAGCATGTGGGCGTCGAGGAGGCCTTCGAGGAGCTCCTCCGCCTCGTCCTCCGGGATCCCCGCCAGCGCGGCGGCGCCGCAGGCGTCGATGTCGCGGCCGGGCACCAGCCCGAGGAGGCGGAACATGCGCTGCTCGGCCTCGTCGAGGTACTCGTACGAGAGGGCGAAGGCCGCCGACACCCCGTCCAGGAGCCGGCGGTGGTCCCGCAGCCGGCCGGCCAGGTAGGACACGGTCCAGCGCGGGCGGTGCTGGAGGCGGGCGGCCGAGATCCGGATGGCGAGCGGCAGGTGACCGCACAGCCGCAGCACCTCGCGCACGGCGTCCGGCTCGTGGCGGGCGCGTTCGCCGACGATCCGCTCGAACAGCTCGGCGGCGTCCTCCTCGGGCAGCAGGTCGACCGACAGGGCGTGGGCGCCCTCCAGGTCGACGAGCCGCCGCCTGCCGGTGATCAGGACGAGGGTGTCGGAGCGCCCCGGCAGCAGGGGACGCACGTGGTCGGCGTCGAAGGCGTTGTCGAGCACGGCGAGCACGCGGCGGTCGGCCAGCTCGGCGCGCCAGAGGGCGCCGCGCTCCCCCGGCGAGACGGGGATGCGGTCGGCGGGCACCCCGAGCTGGCGGAGGAGGGCCTCCAGCGCGGCGGCGGCGTCGATCGGCTCCCGGCCCGCGGTGTGGGCCTGCAGGTCGATGAAGAGCCGGCCGTCGGGGTAGCGGGCGGCCAGCCGGTGGGCCGCGTGGACGGCGAGCGCGGTCTTGCCGACCCCGGCCATGCCGTCGATCGTCACGACCGCCGGCCCCTCGTGCTCGCCCACGAGCCGATCCAGCTCGGCGGTCCGACCGGAGAAGTCGGGGATGTCGTAGGGCAGGTAGGTGGAGCGGCGCGGTGGGCGGGAGACGGCGGGCGCCGCTCCCGTCAGGCGCAGGGCGGGATCGTCCACCAGGACCGCCCGCTCCAGCTCGGTGAAGGCGTGCCCGGGGTCGAGGCCCTGTGTGTCGGCGAGAGCCGTACGGTACGAACGCGCCGCGGCCAGGGCGTCGGCCTGCCGTCCCGCCCGGTGCAGGGCCAGGACGAGGTGGCCGTTCAGCTTCTCGCGGAGCGGGTTGGCGGCCACCTGGGCGGCGAGCTCGTCGAGCAGGCCGCCGTGCCGGCCGGCGGCGAGCTCGGCCTCCGCCAGGCGCTCGTACGCCGACAGCCGCCGGTCGTTCCAGAGCTCCCGGACGCCGTCGGCGTAGTGCGCGTGCACGTCCTCCAGCGCCTCGCCGGTCCACAGGCCGAGGGCCTCGCGCAGCTCGCCCGCGGCCACCAGGTCGGTGAACTCCTGCGTGTCGAGCTGCCCGGGCCCTGGCCGCGCGACGTAGCCGCCGGCGCGCGTCTCGAGAAGCCCTACGGCGCCCGCGCCGCGCAGCACCTTCCGGATGGCGGTGATCGAGGCGTGGATCTGAGACCGGGCCGTGTCGGGCCGGTCGTGGCCCCACATCGCCTCGATCAGCCGCTCGATGCTGATGACCCGGCCGGCGTTGAGCAGCAGATAGGCCAGGACAGCCCGGTGACGTGGGGCGATGCCCGTCAGGGGCGCGCCGTCGACGATCGTCTGGACGGGGCCGAGGAGGGTGAAGCGCAGCATCGTCCCCCCATCACCGTCGCATCGCCCGCGCATAGCGAATGTATCAATCCGGGCAGCGACTCTGATCTCACCGGAACCGAGACGGAGGAAACACGATGGAAGCCCGGATGAAGAACCCCGCCACGATCATCCCCGCGGCGATCACGCCGATCCAGGAGCTGATGAAGGCCGCGCGGTCGCAGGGTCTCCCCGAGGAGCTCATGGAGATGATCCACCTGCGGGTCAGCCAGATCAACGGGTGCAGCTTCTGCGTCGACGCCGGCCTGAAGAGCCTGCGCAAGCTCGGCGAGAGCGACGAGCGCATCGGTCTGGTCGCCGCCTGGCGCGAGGCTCTGTACTACACGGACGCCGAGCGGGCCGCGCTGGAGCTGGCGGAGGCCTCGACCCGGATGGCCGACCGCGCCGACGCCGTCTCCGACGAGGTCTGGGACAACGCCGCCGACCACTTCGACGAGCGGCAACTGGCCTCGATCCTGCTGATGACCGCCGTCACCAACCTCTTCAACCGCCTGAACGCCCCGGTCCGCCAGGTCGCCGGCAGCTGGTGACCCCCCACCCCCGACACACAGGAGACATCGACATGTCCGTCGTCCGCTCGCACCGCTACTCCGTCGCCGACGCCGACCTGGAGGAGTTCCTGGCCCGCCGGAGCTCCCTGGTCGCGACCGTCCGCGAGGGGCACCCCGGCCTCACCCGCGTCGTGCTGATCCGGCTCGAGGACGGCACCTACACCGACACCTGGCACTGGGAGACGGCGGCGCAGATGGGCGCCGCGCTCGCCGCCCTGCCCACCTTCCCGGAGGCGCCGCTGACCATGGCCCTCACCAAGGACGCCGTCGCCCTGGACGGCCAGGTCGTCGACGAGCGCTGAGACGGCGTCCGTCCCGCCGCACCCGCGGACAGGCCCCGCTGAGCGCGAGGCTGTCCCATGCGGATCCCCCGCGAGCGGGCGGGCCGCTCACGGGGGATCGCCGAAGGATGGGGCGCCGTCAGGGGCTGGTGCAGGTGGCCGTCGGGGTGGCCGCGGTGCCGTTGGCGGTGAAGCCGAACGTCGTGGACGCGCCGGCCGCGATCGACCCGTTGTAGGAGGCGTTGCGCACGGTCACGCTGGAGCCGGACACGCTCTGCGTGCCGTTCCACACGCTGCTGAACGTCTGGCCGCCGGGCCAGGTCCACTTCACCGTCCACCCGTTGACCGCCGCGCTGCCCGCGCGGACCGTGACCTCCGACTGGAACCCGCCCGGCCAGCTGTTGACCGTCGAGATCGTCGCCGAGCACGCCCCCGGAACCGGGGACGGCGACGGACTCGGCGTGGGCGTCGGAGTCGGGGTGGGCGTCGGCGTGGGAGTCGGGGTCGGCGTGGGAGTCGGGGTGGGCGTGGGGGTGGGAGTCGGGGTCGGGCTGGGCGGAGCGGAGTTCAGGGCGTTGAGGACCGAGGTGTAGGCGGCCTTCTTGTTGCCGTTGCCGTCGAACAGCAGCGGGGTTTGACTGGAGCGCCAGGAGTCGCTGTCACGCACACCCCACACGGTGATGCCGACGCAGCGGGACACCGCGAGACAGTCGTTGACGATGTTGGCGTACGTGGTGGCCGAGGCCCCCTCGACGTCAAGCTCGGTGATCGCCACGTCCACGCCGAGGGCGGCGAAGTTCTGCAGCGTGGTCCGGTAGTTGCCGGGGTAGGGGCTGCCGCTGTTGAAGTGGCCCTGGAGCCCCACGCAGTCGATCGGCACGCCGCGGGACTTGAAGTCCTTGACCATGTTGTAGACGCCCTGCGTCTTGGCCCAGGACCAGTTGTCGATGTTGTAGTCGTTGTAGCAGAGCTTGGCGGCCGGGTCGGCGGCGCGCGCGGTGCGGAAGGCCACCTCGATCCAGTCGTTGCCGGTGCGCTGGAGGTTGGAGTCGCGGCGCCCGCCGGTGCTGTCGTCGA
>NZ_KI866523.1:460776-481293 GCF_000511135.2 Microbispora sp. ATCC PTA-5024
GAGCTTGCCGGCGCTGATCGCGGTGCCGAAGTACCGGCCGCTCTGCGCGGCCGCCGCACCCAGCGTGCTGGCCGCGGCGTCGGCGGGCACCGGCACCGTCAGCGCCGTCGTCACACCGAGCGCCCCCAGCGCGCCGGCGACCAGAGCCCGGCGCCACCGGGTTCCAGGCGAAGCAATGGCGTTTGCGCCCATGCCTGAGCCTCCATAACTGAATCACTGTACGGAAAACGCGGAACGTTCCGCGCGGGCGACGCCGCGTCCCATCACCGGGAACGCACACCACGAGGACGTCGCAGACGGCGAATCCCTCCCTGCTTCGCACCACCACAGAGCGGGCAGGGGAGACCGTCTCGGGGACTCAGTGTGGAAACCATTCCGAAATGTGTCAAGACACGTATGAAACTTTCGGGGCCCCGGTGTCGGCATCAGCACCTCGCACATGCTGCAACGTCCGTTCCGGCGTCCTGAAAATTGCGGCGCCATCAGCCGCACGGCCCGCCACCAAGGTCGGTGAAAGTTTCACTACTTCGCTCTTATGCGTGAATGCGGCTTCCCCGATACGTCCAGTTGAGCCCCGCCCGGCCGCGGAATGCGAATGCGCCCCCCGGACGGCGGCCTTGACGGCGCCTCCCCGGCTCGTATTTGCTCCGGCTCACCACCACCGTCGTCATCCAGCCGTCCGTGGAGAAGGGAGCACGGACTCCGCCGGCGGCGACGCCTGCCGGAATCACCTGCGACCAGCCGCCCGCGCGTCAGCGCCGGGGGTCGTCGATCGCGGGAAGGCCGCCCTCGCGGTACGCGCGGCGCACGTCCTGCAGGTACTCGCGGGACAGCATCGCGGTGAGCTGGGCGACTCCCCCGCGCCGCACCCGGATCTCGCTGTCGGACGCGGCGCCGACCAGCCGGATCAGGGAGGCGGGCGCGGAGACCGGCGCGGCGTGGTCCTTCGTGCGGCCGCGGCCGGTACGGAGCAGATCCCACTCCTCGATCGCGGCGTCCTCGGGGACCAGCAGCGTGAGTGTGGCCCGCCGGAGGTCCACGCGCACCTCGACCTCCCCGGGCACCTCGGCGCCGCGCAGGTCGAGCACGACGACCCCCTTGCGGGCGCGGACCTCCAGGCGATCGGCGGCGGTCCAGGAACCCAGGCGCCTGGTGACGGCGTGGTCGGCGTGGACGCGCTCGATGACGGTGTTCGTTTCGGTGTTCATTTCGGTGTTCATTTCGCAGCCCTCTCTCTGGTCTCGCTTGCTACTCCTTGATAGTTGCATTGATACTAGTCTCATGTCAACTAGTCTCTCTGGCGCTACCATGTCAGCCATGAGCACGCCGTTCCGCAGTTCCCCGCTCGCCCTGACCGTGCTGTCCCTGCTGCACTACCGGCCCCTGCACCCGTACGGGATCCAGCGGCTGATCAGGCAGTGGGGCAAGGACACGGTCGTCAACGTCAGCCAGCGGGCGAGCCTGTACCGGACCATCGAGCGGCTTGCCGCGGCCGGCCTGATCGCGGTGCGTGAGACCGGCCGCGACCAGCTCTATCCGGAGCGGACCGTCTACGAGATCACCAAGGCGGGGCGGGAGACCGCCCGGCGGTGGATGCTGGACATGCTCGGCGAGCCCAAGCAGGAGTATCCGGAGTTCCCCGCGGCGCTCTCGCACCTGCTGCTGCTCACCCCGGAGGAGATCGGCGCGGCGCTGCGGCGGCGCGCCGATGTGCTGGAACGCGACCTGGCCGCGATGGAGGCGGCGGCCGAGGAACAGCGGAAGCACGGTCTGCCCCGGATCACCAGCCTGGAGGACGAGTACCGGCTGGCCGTGACCGCGGCGGAGCTGCGGTGGCTCGAATCGGTGCTCGCCGACCTCCGCGACGGCCGGCTGGTCTGGTCACGCGAGGAGCTGATGGCCTTCGCCGCGGGGGTGGAGGCGTCGGACACGGCGTCCGCCGAGGGCGCGGCCTCCCCTCAGGACGCGGCGTCCGCCGAGGGCGCGGCGCCGCAGAGGACCTGAGGCGGTACGAAGCAATCGTCAAGACCTGCGAAGTTGATCGGGTTGCCGGGTGAGGGGCTAACAGGGCCATGCCGGACAGTGCCAGGCGTGGCCGTCCCACTCGATGAGGAAGGGCCGAGCGTGCGGCAGTGGCGTGCCCCACACCCGGGAGCCGAGCGAACATAACCGTCCGAGCGCGACGGTGAGGCTGGCGACGTGGCCGACGAGCGCGACGGTCTCGCCGGTATGAGTGACGGCGATCTTCTGGAAGGCGGCCGTCACGCGGGCGAGGACCTGATGGCCCGTCTCGCCGTCTCCCACACGTTGTCCGAGGTCCTGCTCGATCACCCAGGCACGAAGCACGTCGGCTGTCTGCGCGCGGATCGCCGGGGCGCGGGTGCCTTCGTGCGTGCCGATACCGACCTCGACCAGTTCCGGCATGGCCGCGATCTCGATACCCCGCGTGGTGGCGAGTGGCTCTGCGGTCTGCCGGGCTCGAAGTGCCGTGCTGGAGTAGACCCTGGCGATCGGCTCGGCGGCGAGCGTGCGGGCCGCGTCGAGAGCCTGGTGGCGGCCCCGCGCGGTCAGGGGTGCGGCTGGAACGGCTCCTGCCGTGCCGGTGATGACGTTCTGGGACTCGGCATGGCGCAGACACCACAGGCGGACGTGGTCGCTCACACTGACGGTTCCTCTCGCTCGAACAGCCGGCCGCGTACGACGCGCGGCGCTTCGACCTCGATCGCGCCGGCGCCGGTGAACTGGGTCTCGCGCCGCGACGGGAGGCTCAGGACGGGAGGCGGCCGGCCGTGCTCTCGCGGACCACGAGACGGTGGTCGACGTAGATCTCCCGCGTGGCCTCCTGGGCGGCGCCGGACATCCGCTCCACGAGCAGGTCGACGGCCAGCCGGCTGATCTGCCGCTTGTCCGGGGAGACGGTGGTCAGGGTGGGCGTGCCGTACCGCCCGTCCTCGATGTCGTCGAAGCCGGCGAGGGCGACCTGGGCCGGCACCTCGTAGCCGCGTTCCAGGAGCGTGCGCAACGCGCCGAGGGCGAGCAGGTCGTTGAAGCAGAAGACGGCGTCGGGGGGGTCGGCGGACTCGAGGAGGCGGGCCATGGCCCGGGCGCCGTCGGCCCGGTGGTAGGCGTCGACCGGGGCGATGAGGCGCTCGTCGACGGGGAGGCCGGCCTCCGCCAGCGCCTGCCGGTAGCCGGCCAGGCGCAGCCGGCCCGTCTCGCCGGCGGCGTCGTCCTGCGCCCCGATGGCGGCGATCCGCCGGCGCCCGAGGCCGGCCAGGTGGTGGGTCGCCTCCCGAGCCGCGGCGACGTTGTGGACGACGACGTGGTCGGCGGGTCCGTTGTGGATGCGCTCGCCCAGCAGCACCATCGGGGTGTCGTCGGTGCGTGCGCTCAGGTCGTCGGCGGTCAGCGCGAGCGGGCTGAAGATCAGGCCGTCGATCAGGTGGTCGCGGATGCCCTCGGCGACCTGCTGCTCGCGGTGCCGGTTGCCGCCGGTCTGGTCGATGAGCACGGTCAGCCCGCGTTCCTCGGCCGCCGCGACGACCAGCCGCGCGAGCTCCGCGAAGTAGGGGATGTCCAGCTCGGGCACGGCCAGCGCGATGATGCCGGAACGGCCGCGGCGCAGGTTCCGGGCGGAGAGGTTGGGCCGGTAGTTGAGCTCCTTGATGGCCTGCTCGACGCGGGCCCGGGTCCGCGGCGTGACGTGGATGTAGCCGTTGACGACGTTCGACACCGTCTTCACGGAGACGCCGGCCAGCCGCGCCACGTCCTTCAACCCGACACGGCGCCGATCGTCGGGGGCCGGCTCTGACGGCGTCGATCGTGTGGGTTCCCCCATGCGTGGCCTCTCGCTCCGTCCGGATGTGGATCAGTCTAGGACCTCTTTACAACGTTATATACAACGATGTATATCTCGTAACCGCCACGAAACACGAGGAGGACGGCCTGTGGATTCCGCCAAGCTCACCCTCGACCCGGCCTTCGCGATCGGCCCGGTCGAGCGACGCCTGTTCGGGACGTTCGTCGAGCACATGGGCCGGTCGGTCTACACGGGCGTGTACGAGCCGGGACATCCGGACGCCGACGAGTCCGGCCTGCGCCGCGACGTGATCGACCTGGCCCGCGAGATGGGCGTGACGGTCGTGCGCTATCCCGGAGGCAACTTCGTCTCCAACTACAACTGGGAGGACGGCGTCGGCCCGGCCGACGAGCGGCCCACCCGGCTCGACCTCGCCTGGCGGCAGATCGAGACCAACGCGTTCGGCCTGGACGAGTTCATGTCGTGGCTCGGCGAGGTGCGCGCCGAGCCGATGATGGCGGTGAACCTCGGCACCCGCGGCCTCCGCGAGGCGTGCGACCTGCTCGAGTACGCCAACCACCCGCAGGGCACCCGGTGGTCGGACCTGCGCGTCAAGCACGGCCGCCGCGAGCCGTACGACGTGCGGCTGTGGTGCCTGGGCAACGAGATGGACGGCCCGTGGCAGATCGGCGGCAAGACCGCCGAGGAGTACGGCCGGCTCGCGGCTGAGACGGCCAAGGCCATGCGGCGGGTGGACCCGCGGGTGGAGCTGGTCGCCTCCGGCAGCTCCAGCAGCGGGATGCCGACGTTCGCCTCGTGGGAGGCGACCGTGCTTGAGCACTGCTACGAGCACGTGGACTACGTCTCGCTGCACGCGTACTTCGACCCGGCCCGGGGCGACCGCGCGAGCTACCTCGCCTCGGCCGTCGAGATGGACGCCCACATCGACGCGGTGGTCGCCACCGCCGACCACGTCGCCGCGAAGCTGGGCAGCCGCAGAAGGCTCCGCCTGGCCTTCGACGAGTGGAACGTGTGGTCGCAGAGCCTGTTCGGCGGCGAGGCGAGCCTCGACTGGGCCGAGGCGCCGCGGATCATCGAGGAGGACTACGACGTGGCGGCCGCGGTGGTGGTGGGCAGCCTGCTCATCAGCCTGCTGAACCACAGCGACCGCGTCGGCATCGCCTGCCAGGCGCAGCTCGCCAACGTCATCGCGCCCATCAGGACCGAGCCCGGCGGGCCGTCCTGGCGGCAGACGATCTTCCACCCGTTCGCGCTCACCGCCGCGCACGCGCGCGGCCGGGTCCTGCGGACAGAGGTCGCGGCGCCCGCTTTCCCGACGGAGCGGTTCGGGGAGGTCCCCGCCCTGGCGGCCGCGGCCACCCACGACGACGAGACGGGCGAGGTGACCGTCTTCGCCGTGAACCGGGGCGAGCGTCCACTCCCCCTCGACGTCGACCTGCGTGGCCTGCCCGGCCTCGCGGCCGCCCGCCACGTGGCGGTCGCCGACGAGGACGCCGGAGCGCGCAACAGCCAGGAGGCGCCCGACCGGGTCGTCCCGCGTGCCGTGGACGGGGCCGCGGTCCGCGACGGCCGGCTCTCCGCGGTCCTGCCGCCCGTCTCGTTCAACGTCGTACGGCTGACCCGGGCCTAGTCCGGGCGGGGCCGTGCCTGCCGGGGGATCCAAGGTCGGCTGGCCACAAGGTCAGTGAAAGTCGGGGGGAGAGGAGATTCACATGAGGTTGCGCAGCCGGGGACGGCTCGCCGCGATTACCGCCGCTATCGCCCTGATGTCGACGGCCTGTGCAGGCCAGGGACAGGGAGGCGGCGACGCCGGAGCCGCGAACGGCCCGGTGACGCTGAAGTTCTGGAACGGCTTCACCGGTCCGGACCGCGCCGCGGTCGAGGGCATCGTGAAGAAGTACAACGCGTCGCAGAACAAGGTCAGGATCGACATGGAGATCATGCCCTGGGACGTGTTCTTCGAGAAGCTGCTCCCCAGTCTGGGCTCCGGCACGGGCCCCGACATCGCCGCCATGGACACCGCGCAGATCCCGCAGTACGCCGCGCGCAACGTCTTCCAGCCGCTCGACGACGCCTACGGCCCGCAGGGTGTCGACCCGAACGCGCTCGTGCGCTCCGCCGTCGACGCGACGTCGTTCAAGGGCAAGAAGTACGGCGTCCCGATGAACTTCACGACGCTGAAGCTCTACTGGAACAAGGACATGTTCCGCGCGGCGGGCCTCGATCCCGAGAAGCCCCCGGCCGACTGGGACGAGTTCGGCTCCTACGCCAAGAAGCTGACCAAGGACGACGACGGCGACGGCAAGCCCGAGCAGTACGGCCTGGCCATCGCCGACCACGCGACCATCGCCATGTGGCCGATCCTGTTCTGGCAGAACGGCGGCGGGGTCGTCTCCGAGGACGGGCGCACCGCGACGCTGGACGACCCGGCCACCATCGAGGCGGCCAGGCACTGGGCCGACCTGATCACCAAGGACAAGATCGCGCCCATCGGCCTGGGCGGCGCCGACGCCGACAAGCTCTTCCAGAGCAAGAAGGCCGCGATGGAGATCGTCGGCCCCTGGATGACGACCGGCTTCAAGCAGGCCGGCATAGACTTCGGCATCGCCATGCCGCCCGCGGGCCCGAAGGCCCAGGTGACGCTCGGCACCAGCGTGGCCTTCACGCTGAGCGCGCGCGCCGTGGGCGCCAAGAAGCAGGCCGCGGAGAACTTCTTCGCCTACTGGAACAGCAAGGAGTCGCAGACGTACTGGTCGGTCAACTCCGGCTTCCCGCCCAACCGGACCGACCTCACGGCCGACGCGCTCAAGGGCAACCCCTACTCGGCCCTGTTCGGGCAGGACGCCGACAAGTCGCGCTTCTACCTGGCCGGCGTGCAGGAGTTCCAGAAGGTCAACGAGACCATCTTCGAACCGGCGCTGCAGCGCGTGCTCAACGGCAAGGGCGACGTCGAGCAGGTCTTCGGACAGGCCGACAAGGACATCCAGACCGTCCTCGACAGCGCCCAGTAACCCGACGGCACCACGGAAGAGGGCAACCGTGACGACCTCCGTATCGACGGCGGCGAAACCCGTCGCCAGACGTATCCGGGCCGGGTCCGCCCGCAGGCGGCAGGCCAGGGCGGCGTGGCTGTTCATGCTGCCCACCCTGGTCGTGCTGGGCGTGTTCGTGGTCTGGCCGATGCTGCAGGCGCTGTACCTGTCGTTCACCGACTACCAGGTGTTCGCGCCGGCGCGGTGGATCGGGCTGGGGAACTACCAGAAGCTCCTGTCCGATCCGGCCTTCGGGAACGCGCTGGTCAACACGCTCTACTACGCGGCGGTGACCACGCCGGTCTCGGTGGCGCTGGCCCTCGGGCTCGCGCTCATGCTGAACCGGCGGATGCCGCTGCGCGGCTTCGTGCGGACCGCGGTGTTCGTCCCGGTTGTCATCTCCCTCGCGATCGTGGCGATCGCCTGGAGCTTCCTGCTCGACCCCGACATCGGGCTGCTCAGCTACTGGCTGTCCAAGATCGGCATCGTGTCCGGGCAGGGCTGGCTGCGCGACCCCTCGCTGGCGATGCCCGCCGTGATGCTGGTGGGGATCTGGAAGAACGTCGGCTTCTACATGGTGATGTACCTGGCGGGACTGCAGTCGATCCCGACGGCGCTCTACGAGGCGGCCCGCGTCGACGGCGCGGGCGCCTGGCCGCAGTTCCGCCGCATCACCTGGCCGCTGCTGGCCAACCAGACCATGCTCATCGTGATCCTCGCGGCGATCTCCACGCTGCAGGCCTTCGACCAGATCTTCGTGATGACCCACGGAGGTCCGTTCTTCCGGACGGAGACGCTGGTGATGATGACGTACCGGGTCGGCTTCAAGGAGTTCCAGTTCGGCTACGCGGCCGCGGTGTCCTGGGCGCTGGTCCTGCTGATCTTCGTGCTCAGCATGCTGCAGACGGCCTACTTCAGGAAGCGGGCGGTGACGTACTGATGGGGCAGGACAACCGCGGGCTCCGCCTCACCTGGCGGATCCTCACGACGGCGATCGGGCTGGCGATCGCGCTGGCCATGCTGTTCCCCCTGGTGTGGATGGTCGCCACCTCCCTCAAGCCGGAGTCGGAGATCGTCTCCTTCCCGCCGAGGCTGCTGCCGACGACCTTCACACTCGACAACTACAGGGGCGTCTGGGAGCGGCTGCCCTTCACGCGGCTCTTCCTCAACACGGTGGTCTTCGCCGGCACGGTCACCGTCTGCTCGCTGCTGTTCGACTCGATGACCGCGTACGCGCTCGCCCGGCTGCGGTTCCGCGGCAAGGGCGTCGTCTTCGTGCTGGTCCTGGTGCTCCTCATGGTGCCGTTCCAGGTGACGCTCATCCCGCTGTACGACCTGCTGGCGCACCTCGGATGGATCAACACCTTCCAGGGGCTGATCGTGCCCAGGCTGACCAACGCGTTCGGCATCTTCTTCCTGCGCCAGTTCCTGCTGTCGATCCCGCGGGACCTGGAGGACGCGGCCCGGGTCGACGGCGCGTCCGAGTTCCGCATCTACTGGCGGATCGTGATGCCGCTCGCCGTGCCCGCCCTGCTCACCCTGGGCCTGTTCCACTTCATGTACAACTGGAACGACCTGCTGTGGCCCCTGATCATCAGCCAGGACGCCTCGCGGCAGACGCTCCCCGCGGGCCTCGCCCTCTTCATGGGGCAGCACGTGGTGGAGTACGGCCCGCTGATGGCCGCGTCCGTCTTGACGCTCCTGCCGGTGGTCGTCTTCTTCATCATCATCCAGCGCCGGTTCGTGGCCGGCGTCGCGACGACGGGAATCCGATAGAGATGCGGTGGTTCGAGGACGGGCGGCTGCGGTTCGCCGTCGGCATCGAGGACACGTTCGTCCCGCAGGAGTACCCCGGCAGGCGGAGGCTCGACGAGTACGAGCTGACCCAGCACTACCACCTGTGGCACGAGGACCTGGGCCTGGCGGCCGCCACCGGGGCGGAGATGATCCGCTGGGGCGTTCCCTGGTACCTGGTCGAGCCCGAGCCGGGCCGGTTCCGGTGGGACTGGCTCGACCGCGTGGTGGACCGCCTGACCGAGCTGGACCTGACGTGCGTCGTCGACCTGATGCACTACGGCACGCCGACCTGGCTCGACAACCAGTTCCTGAACGCCGGCTACCCCGGCCGGGTGGCCGAGTACGCCGTCCGCGTCGCCGAACGCTACCGGGACCGCCTGCACGTGTGGACCCCGCTCAACGAGCCGACGATCAACGCGATCTACTGCGGCGAGAAGGGCGTGTGGCCGCCCGCGCTCACCGGCGACGACGGGTTCGTCAAGCTCGCGACCGCGATCGCCCGGGGGATCGTGGCGACCCAGCGCGGCATCGCGGAGGTCCAGCCGGAGGCGTCCTTCGTGCACGTCGAGGCGAGCTTCCGGTACGCGGGCGACTGGTTCCCCTTCGACCTCGACCTGGTCCGCGAGCGCCGGTACCTGATCATGGACCTCGTCACCGGCGCGGTCGGCGAGGACCATCCTCTGTACGGGTACCTGCTCCGGCACGGCGTCCGGGAGGACGACCTCGCCCGGCTGCGGGAGTCCGCCGTCACCCCCGACGTCGTCGGCGTGAACTACTACCCGGCCTTCACCACCTCCCGGTTCGAGCCCGGCTCGGACACCCCCGTCCCGGTCGAGGCGGGCACCGCCGGGCTGGAGGAGCTGCTGCGCGAGTTCTCCGGCCGGTACGGCCGCCCCGTCTTCCTGACCGAGACCAGCAGGGCGGGGACCCCCGAGGAGCGGATCGGCTGGCTGCGCGACAGCGTCGGCCTGGTGCGCCGCCTGCGGGAGGAGGGGGTGCCCGTCGTCGGTTACACCTGGTGGCCGCTGTTCGCCCTGGTGGACTGGCTCTACCGGGAGACCACCGACCCGGTCGCCCGCTGGCTGGTGCCCATGGGCCTCTACGACCTCGAGGCCGACGGGGCCGGGGTCCTGCGGCGCGTCCCCACCGCCGCCGTCGAGGAGTTCAGGCGTCTCACGCTGGACGCGTGACGCCGGTCGCCACGCAGAGCGCCGACCACAGAACTTGCCGTGATCACGCCAGGTGGCGCGATATTTGTGAAAAATGCGTCTGTTGACACGCTTTCGGACATGTAATCAACTCGTGTTCGACGGGGTCAGGCCAATGCGCTGTGGGGCGGTAGAGCTTTCGGCGAACAGTGCCAAACCGCGTTCACCGAAGCAGCGCGTACGCGTAGCGGGTGAGTGCAGGTGTCGTTGTCGGGATCGGCGCCGCTGTGGCGTGCCAGGAATTCCATCGGACCTATCGCTGCAATTCCCACCAATAATGTAGAAAATTCTGACCCCCTTCTCCATGACGATTCGACCCCCGCGGGCAGCCCGCCGTCCGCCTCGCTCTACCGGGGCATCCGGCTGTTCACCATCGCCTTCCTCCTGCTGGTCCCGACGTTGTTCCCGGAGTTCCTGCACGGCGGGCCGGGGCCGCTGACGTGGGCGGCGGCGGGATGCGGCCTCGCCGTCTTCGCCGGCGCCTACGTGCGGGTGGTGTGCTGCTCGATCCCGCGCTCCGGCCGGCCGCACACGCCGTGGGCGCTGCTGTGCGTGGTGGCGAGCGGGCTCGCGCTGCTGACGGTCCTCCCGGAGGGCTGGATCTACTACCTGCCGTTCTACGTCCTCACGTGCCTCGTCATCACGCAGAGCCCCTGGGCCGCGCTGCTGTCCGCCGCCGGGTTCGTGTTCATCACGATGTGCGCGGGGCTGGTCCTCGGGGTGGCCCCGGTCCGGCTCGGCATGCTGGCGACCCAGCTGGCGGTCTTCACCGTCACCCTGACCGGCATCCACCAGGTGATCGACTTCGCCATCACCCGGTGGGAGACCCAGAAGGCGTCCGAGCGGATGGCCGGGGAGCGCGAGCGGCGACGGCTCTCCCGCGACCTGCACGACCTGGTCGGGCGGGACCTGGTCGCCCTCATCATGCGGGCCGAGGTCGCGGCGCGGGCCGGAACGGGCGCCGCGGCCGGGGAGGAGCTGCACCGGATCGCGGCGCTCGCGCGCACCGCGCTCAACAACACGCTGGCGGTGGTCGAGGAGATGCGCGCCCCCGACATCGCGACGGAGCTGGAGGAGGCCCGCGAGTTGCTGGCGTGGGCGGGCGTCGCCCTCGCCGTCTTCGGCAGGCCGGGGCCGGTACATCAACGGGCGCCGTTCGCCTGGTTCCTGCGCGAGGCCGTGACCAACGTCGTCAAGCACAGCGGCGCGCAGACGTGCCGCGTCGTCTTCGCCGCCGACCGGCTCACGGTCGAGGACGACGGACGGCCCCGGGGGCCGGTGGTGCCCGGGGCCGGGCTCACCGGCCTGCGGGAACGCCTCGAACTGGCGGGGGCGGAGCTGATCGTGGCGCGGTCGGGGGAGGGCGGGGTCAAGGTGACGGCGAGACTCGTCGAAGGGGGACCGGCCGCATGACGGAGCCGTCGCTGGGAGTCCTGATCGCCGAGGACCAGAGCCTCATCAGGGACGCCCTGGAACTCCTGCTCTCCAACTATCCGGGCCTGCACGTGGTCGGCACGGCCGGCAGCGCGGAGGAGGCCGTGTCGCTCGCCTCCGCCGTTCGGCCGCAGATCGCGCTCGTCGACCTGCACATCCCGGCGCGGCCGGAGGCGGAGCCCGACGCGCCCAACGGCGTGGAGGTGGTCGACGCGCTGCGGCGGGACTCGCCGGACACCCGGTGCCTGATCCTCTCGGCGTTCCGCGAGCCGGGGGCGCTGCGGGCCGCGCTCGCCGCGGGCGCCTGCGGCTACCTGGTGAAGGACACCTCTCCGGCGCGGCTGGTCAGCGCGATCCGGCGGGTGGCGGCCGGCGAGCGCATCGTCGACGACCGCCTCGCCGCCCGGATCGCCCTCGCCAAACCCTGCCCGCTCACCCCGCAGGAGGTGGCCGTCCTGCGGCACGCCCGCGACATCCTCACCGTCGCGGACATCGCGCGGGCGATGCGGCTCAGCGCCGGGACCGTGCGCAACTACATCACCCGGGCGATCCAGAAGACCGGCGCCCGCAACCGGCACGAGGCGGTGCGCATCGCCGCGGCCAACGACTGGCTCTAGCGACCGGGAGCGGTCAGCGGGCCGGGCTGAGCGACTCGGGACGCAGGCGGACGAGGGCCACGAGCAGCGCGAGCGCGGTCCAGCAGGCCAGGACCAGCAGCGGCGTCGCGACCGGCCCCGACCCGTTTTCCGCCGTGAGCCCCAGACGGTAGAGCGCGCCGGTGGGCAGGTACTCCCCGATCCGCCGGAGCGCCTGTGGGAACGCCGAGGTGGGGAACCAGAGCCCGCCAAGGACGGCCAGCGGGAAGAACACCCCCAGGCAGGCGAACTGCGTGGCCTCGCCGGCGACCAGCAGGCCGACCGCAACGCCCGCCACCGCGAAGCACAGGCTCCCGCCCCAGGTGGCGGCCAGCACGAGCGCCCAGGTGGCCGCGGGCATCCGCACCTGGTTCAGCAGGGCGCCGAGGGCGAAGATCGCGGCCAGGGCCGGGAGGGCGAGCAGCCACGCGGACACCAGCTTGCCGAGGACGTAGCGCCGCGGGGACAGCGGCGTGAGCGTGAGCTGGCGCGCCCACCCGCTTCCGCGCTCCTCCCCCAGCCGGATGCCGCCACCGGTCAGCGCGGCGTAGAACGCCCCGGAGACGGCCAGCGCGACCATGTAAGTGGCGGCGAATCCAGGGGTGGACGTCCACCCCGACACCGAGAAGAGCTTCGTGAACATCACGTAGAACCCGGCGGAGAAGAGCACCGAGAAGACCAGGAAGTAGCCGCTGCGCACCATGCTGACCACGTCGAGCCGGATGTAGTGGGTCATGCCTGCCCCGTCTCCTTCGCGAGCGTCATGAGGACGTCCTCCAGAGAGCCCCGCGAGATCTCCAGGTTGCGCACGCTCCGCCGCCGGGCTCCGTACAGGGCGTCGAGGGTCGCGTCCTGGTCGGAGGTGACCACCTCCCAGCGGTCCGCCCCTCCGCCGTTCCCGTTCACCCGCAGCGCCCCGGGCAGCCGGGCCAGGTCCTCCGCCCGCACTCCCATGTCGGTGAACCGGAGGGTGACGTCGCTGACCCGGGACATGATCTGCCGAGCCGGGCCGTCCGCGACCACCTGGCCCGCCTGGAGCACGACGATCCGGGTCGCGTACGCCTCCGCCTCCTCCATGTAGTGGGTGGCGAACACGATGGTCCTGCCCCGGCCGGCCCGTTCGAGGATGTCGCGCCAGAAGGCGTGGCGCGCCTCCACGTCCAGGGCGGCCGTGGGCTCGTCGAGGAAGAGCAGCCGCGGGTCGCCCGCGACGGCCAGGGCGAACGTCACCCGCTGCCGCTGCCCGCCGGACAACCGGCTCACCCGGCGCGACCCGAGGCCGGCCAGCCCGGCCTCCCGCAGGATCTCCTCCGTCCGTGCCGCCCTGCCGTACTGGGCGGCGACGAGGGTCACCAGCTCGCTCACGGTCACGTACCGCATCAGGCCGGTGTCCTGCAGCATCGCGCCGACGAGCCCCTGGGCGACGGCCTCGCTGGGGGGCATCCCGAACAGGCCGACCTGCCCGCTCCGCGGGGTCAGCAGGCCCAGCATGACGTGGGTGAGCGTGCTCTTGCCCGCGCCGTTCGGGCCCAGCAGCGCGACGACCTCCCCGGCGGATATCCCGAGGGTCACGCCGGCCAGCGCCCGCACCCTGCCGTAGCTGAAGGCCACGTCCCTGATGATCACTTGCGGATTGTCGGGCGTCATCGCCGTCGGCGCCTCTCGATAACACGGAAGTCGGCTACCGACGCACCATACGGTCTTTCCCCGGAAATCCCGAGATCCGATTACGCACCAATTGACGGTGAGTTTTGTCATCATCGGCGGCGGCGAATTCTCATCATTGACTCCTGATTTTCCCGTGTGATGATCGGTGGGTCCGATCCGGAGAAATGGGACCGTCTGCGGATCGGAGCGCGGGGCCCGGGCTCGGCATGAATCCGCGTCTTCGATTTCCGGGGTCTCCGTCACCTCGGAAAGGGGGTGAACACGGCATGAAGCTTGAGAGCACCGCCACGGTCGACCACCGCAGCATGACTGCTCAGCCCCTCGGCGCCGGCCTGACCGGAGCCGGGTTCGGCGTCGTCGTCCCGGGTGCGTCGTCGTGCTGCGCGGGCTGCACGTCCAGCTCCTGCGGCACCATCGCGCGTCCGTAGCGACAAGCGGGGCCCGGAAGCCACCGGGCCCCGCCTTTCCGTCCGCCACCTCCAGGAAATGCGGGGCGACAAATGGAAGCGAAGCCGGAAATAGACGTGTCCGCCATTCCGAAGCCCGTTCTCGTCAACGTCCCCGTGGACGACGTGGAACGCGGCCTCGGTTTCTACCAGGCGTTTCTCGGAATGCCGCTCGCGCGTTCCCTCTCGTACGAGATCTCCTACCACGGGCCCGTCTCCAGCGACGGGATCCTGCTCACGGTGAACCAGCGCAGGTTCCCCGGCGAGTCGATGACGGTCTACTTCCACGTCGCCGACCTCGACGCCGCCCTCAAGACCGTGGCCGAGTACGGCGGCGAGGTCACGGCCGGGCCGTACGACCTGCCGCTGCCGAAGCAGATCAAGCCGGAGTTCCAGGAGCAGTTCCGCGACAGCCCGTTCTACCGGGGGGACGCCGGCGACTCGATGGGCCGGGGCGCCAGTGTGGCCGACGCCGACGGCAACAGGTTCGGGCTCGTGCAGTTCAGCGAATGGGCGCACGCGACCTTCCGGCTGGGCGAGTACGCGACCCCCGTGACCGCCGAGCAGCTCGTCGACCAGTCGATCGCGCTGAACCGCAAGGTCCCCCCGCCCAGCGAGATCTTCCAGGAGTGAGCGTGGACCACACCGATCCGCAGCTGGCCGAGGCCAGCGCCGGGGTCAGCGCGTACCGGCTGCTCAGCCCGGGACTCCAGACCGTCGGCCTGCGCACCCACCAGGCCAGGTACGACAACCTGGGCGAGGCGCGGTTCCCCCGTCCCGCCGAGGAGTTCGTCGTCGCGAGCCGCTTCGCGCCCTGGGACAGAGAGGCGCAGCTGTCGGGCGCCGACTACTTCGGCGACGTGATGGCGACCGCGCTGTCGGTGATCGACCACGAGACGGTCGCCGCGGCGGACGCGGTCGAGCTGCCGCCGCCGGTGGAGGTGTCCCTCCCGCTGGACGAGGCCGTCGCCCGGCGGCGCAGCGTGCGCAGGTACACCGGCGACCCCGTGGCCCTCGCCGAGCTCGGGACGATGATCCGGTTCGGCGGCGGCGTCACCGGCGAGGCCGACGGCGAGCTGATGCGCGGCGGCACCACCACCTACCGGTTCCGCGCCGTGCCGAGCGGCGGCGGGCTCTACCCGGTCGAGATCCACGTCGCCGCCCTGGACGTGCCCGAGCTGCCCGTGGGCACCTACCGCTACAGCCCGGTCGAGGACGTGCTCGTCCGCACCGGCGACCGGGCCACCGTGGACCGGCTGCGCGAGTCGTTCGCGATCCCCGGCGGGATCATCTCGGTCGAGAGCGCGGCGGCGGTCGTCCTGCTCGTGGCCCGGCCCTGGCGGTCGATGCGCAAGTACGGCCCGCGGGGCATGCGGTTCGTCCTGCACGAGTGCGGCGGCATCGCGCAGAACATGCACCTGACGGCCACCGGCTTCGGCCTCGGCACGACCGACTGCTCCAGCTACGTGGACGACCTGGCCAACGAGGCGCTCGGGCTGGACGGCGTGCTGTCCTTCCTCGCCCACACGATCTTCGTCGGATGGCCGGGATGAGCGGGACCCGGCCATTGCTGGTCTACGTCCACATCCCGTTCTGCAGCTCCAAGTGCCACTTCTGCGACTGGGTGACCGAGATCCCGACGGCCGAGCTGCTGCTGCGGCCGGCCGACGCGCCGCGCCGGGCCTACATCGCCGCGCTGTGCCGGGAGATCCGGGAGCGCGGCGCGGAGCTGGCCGGCCGGGGGTACCGCCCGGCCATCATGTACTGGGGCGGCGGCACGGCGAGCATCCTCGCCGAGCACGAGATCGCGGAGATCGGGGCGGCCCTGCACGAGGTGTTCGACCTGTCCGGCGCCCTGGACGAGGCGACCATCGAGTGCAGCCCGGAGAGCCTCACGCCGGCGAAGCTGAGGGCCTTCCGGGACGTCGGCTTCCGGCGCTGGAGCAGCGGCGTGCAGTCGTTCGACGACCGGCGGCTGCGCACGCTGGGCCGGAGCCACGACGCGGGCCAGGCGGCGCGCGCGGTGCGCCTGGCCGCCGAGGCCGGCTTCGACGACCGGTCCATCGACCTGATCTGCGGACTGCCCGGCGAGACCCTGGAGGAGGTCGCGGACTCGGTGCGGGCCGCGCTCGACCTCCCGCTCACCCACGTCGCGCTGTACCCGTACCGGCCCGCGCACGGCACGGTGCTGCGGCGGCAGGTGACGCGCGGCACCACGGAAATCCTGCGCTCCGAGCAGAAGGCGGCCTACGCGCGCGGCGCCTCGCTGCTCGTGGACGCCGGGTTCCCCGAGTACGCGATGAGCCACTTCGGGCACCGCCGCTGCCTCAGCGACCTCGCCTACTTCCAGCTCCGCATGGACTGGGCGGGCTTCGGGTCGGGGGCCACCTCGCTCGTCGGCGGGGAGTACCTGGCCCACCGCCGCGGCTTCCTGACCGCGTACAACCGGGACCCGCTGCACATCGACGAGCGCTACCCCGCCGCGTCCCCGGCCATCGCGGCACGGCTGCTCTACCAGTCGCTGACCACGTTCGAGGGCGCCTCGCGGGCCCTGTGGCTGGAGCGCACGGGCGTCCCGCTGGAGGAGGTCCTGGCGCTCGGTCCCTGCCGCCACCTGCTCGGATTCCTCGGCCGGGTCGCCGAGGTGCGCGCCGACGACGAGGGCGTGCGGCTGCGCCGCGAGCAGGTCGCGGACGCCTTCATCGACCTGCAGTTCGCGGGGGTCGCGACGAGCGGCGCGAACGCCCCTCGGACGGCGGCGCTGCTGGGCTGACGGCACCTCCACCGAGAAGGGAATGGCACCCATGCACCAGAGCAAGAACGTCCGGATCAAACCGTCCTTCAGCATCGTCGCCCACGACCCCGACACCGTCGAGCTGCGCCACGGGGTCTGGAACGTACGCTCCTACACGCTCACCGACCACGCCAGGACCGGCCGCCTGTACGGCCTGCTCCGCGGGCTCGACGGCACGACGAGCCGGGCCGACGTGGCGAAGGCGAACGGCGTGACCCGGGCCGAGGTGGAGGCGCTCGTCGACCACCTCGACCAGCTCGGCGTGATCGCCCGCGCACCGGAGACGGCGCTCGACAGCTACCTGGAGAGCACCGGCGCCTACGCCCCCGAGGCGCCCGCCCTGCCCGTCGTCGTCCTCGGCGGCTCCGCCCTGGCCGACGCCACGGCCCGGGTGCTGGAGTCCAGCCTCCCCGGCGGCGTCGAGCTCGCCGGGCCGGGCGAGCCCCTGCACCGGGCGCTGCTGGAGGCCGACCCGGTGGCCCTGGAGGACGGGCTGACCTTCGAGCGGTTCACCGAGCGGTTCGAGCCGTGGCGCGGCAAGCTCCTGGTGCACGTCGCCGAGGAGCCGCACCCCCTGCGCCTGTCCGTGCTCAACCGGATCGCGCTCGCCCTGCGGACGCCGTGGATCCAGGCGGCCGTCGACGGTCCCATGCTGCTGATCGGGCCCTCGTTCTCCCCCCCGACCTCGGCCTGCTTCGCCTGCTTCGAGACCCGCGTCCTGATGAACCTCCGGGAGTCCGCCGGCTACCAGCGCTACAAGGACGCCCTGGTCCGGCAGACGATACGGGCCGGCGAGCCGCCCACGCTCGACGCGTTGCGCGCCCTGGTGGCCGGGCACGTGGGGCTGGAGGCGCTCAACTTGGCGATGACCGGCACCACGACCACGCTGAACAAGGTGCTCGGCGTCTACGTGCCGACGATGGAGATGGCCTACTCCGAGGTGCTGCGGCTGCCCGGCTGCCGGGCCTGCGGGCCGGTCCCCGAGCGCGAGGCCACCGAGCTGTACTTCGACGTGCGGCGGTGGATCGATGCCTGACGTCATGGCGCCGCGGGTCGCCGAGGCCCCCGACCAGTTCACCGCGCGGCTGCGGGCCCGGATGCACTCCCCGCTGTGCGGGCTGATGCCGTCGATGGGCTTCCTCCAGCGGCAGCGGGGCGGCCCCCGCCTCATGGTGGCCGGCGGCGAGCTGACCGGTGTGCACGTGCTCCGCGGCCTGCCCGCCCCGAAGATCGGCGCGTACCACATCGGCGGGTACGGCCTGCGCCCGTTCGAGTCGCACATCCGGACGCTCGGCGAGACGGTCGAGCGGTACGGCGGCTACATCGCCCCGGTGAGCGGCCGGTTCCCCGTCCGGTACGCCTCGCCCGGGGAGCTGGAGGCGGCCGGCGAGTGCTGGGACGCCGGACCGGCCGCGCCGTACAGCGCCGAGCAGTACGGCCGCGCCGGGTTCCCGTTCCGGCCGCGCCGGGACGGCGACGTGCTGGGCTGGGTGCGGGCCACCCGGCTCGCGGACGGCCGCGACTGTTGGGTGCCCGCCCAGATGCTGCTGGTCGGCTACGTCGTGCAGGACACGAGAGGCGAGCCGTGGCTCGTCCCCGCGGTCTCCACCGGCACCGCCGCGCACACCGACCCCGACAGGGCCGCGCTCAACGCCCTGGAGGAGATGGTGCAGATCGACGCCGCGCTCAGCCACTGGTACGGCGGGAGCAGGTCGACGCGCATCGGACCGGGGGCCAGGACCGCGGCGCTGCAGCGGATCGTCGCGGACGGCTTCGACGACCGGGGCGACCAGCCGGAGTTCCACCTGCTGCCCAGCGCCGACCTGCCCGGGTTCACCGTCGCCTGCCTCATCCGCAGCCGCGACGGCCGCCTGCCGGCCATCGCCATCGGGCTCGGCATCGACGGCGTGCTGGAGCGGGCCATGTACCGGGCGCTGCTGGAGGCCGCCGGCGTCCGGGGTCTGGCGGTGTGGTCGGCGCTCCAGCAGCGGTTCGAGCAGGGCGCGGCCCGGGAGGACATCTTCGACCTGGAGTCGAACGTCTCGCTCGCCGCGCGGCCCGAGGGGGCGCGGGTGGTCGAGGCGAGGTTCGGCGACTGCGGCGACGCGTCGGCGGACGACCTGCCGCCCGACGACGAGCGGCCGCCCGGGGTCCGGGCCCGCGACCTCGTGCGGGCCTTCCACGCCACCGGCAAGCGGCTGTACGCGGCCGACTTCACGACCGTGGACGTCGCGGGCCTCGGATTCGTCGTCGCCCGGTTCTGGTGCCCCGATCTCGTCACGCTGCCGCTGCCCAGCGCCCCGCCGGCGGCGCACGCGCGGTTCGCCGCGTACGGAGGATTCCGCCGCCATGACCCCCACCCCTATCCCTGACACCCGGGCGTACGCCCTCACGGCGCTGGCCCTGCTGTCCCTGTCCTGCCTGACGCTCGCGGCCCACCTGCACACCCGGTGGTCGTGGGTGCGGCGGCTCCCCCTGCTCGCCGTGCACACGCTGCTGATGGCGGCCCTGGTCGCGGCGGGCGCGGCGCTGCTGGGCCCGGCGTCGGTGGTCGCCCCCGTGCTGGACCACCCGGCGGGCTGGTGGGGGGTGCCGGCGGGCGCGGCGCTCGGGGTCGCGCTGGGCCTGCTGGTCGTCCGGGTGGACCTGGCGATCACCACGGCCTGGCGCGCGGCCCGTCCGGCGCGGGCGCGTCCGGCGCCGCAGCGGATGACGGCGGCGCGGCCCGCCGGGTTCGCCGCCTCCGGCACCCGCGTCTCCGAACGCCGCCGCACGGGCCTGGTCCGGGCCCGCAACGACTACGCGCCCACCGGGAGCGACCTGCAGGTCCGGCTGGAACTGCTGGTCGCCGTGGCCGTCGGGGAGGAGCTGGTCTTCCGCGGCGTGCTGACCCGGCTGGCCCTGCTGCTCGCCGACGTCCGGCTCGTGGCCGGGGCCCTCGTCCTGGTGGCGGCCGTCTTCGCCTGTTCCCACGTCTTCTTCGGGTGGGCGCAGGTGCTCGCCAAGACGCCGCTGGCGACGGCCGCCTGCCTGGTCACACTGCTGACCGGCAACGTGCTGGCGGCGGTCGTGGCCCACGTCCTGTTCAACGTGTGGGTGTGGCGCTACCGCCGCAGCGAGCCGGTGGCGCGGCGGCCGCCGGCCCGAGGGGTGTGGGGGGCGCCGGCATGAGCGGGCTGCCGTGGCCGCTGCGCGCCCTCACGCTGGCCGTGTTCGTGGTCCTGTACTACAGGTACGCCAAGGCCGCGCTGTTCGCGGCCTGCCGCAGGGCCGCCCACCTGCTGCCGTTCGCCCGGCGGCTGGACGCCAGCGAGCGCGGCAGCGTGCTGGAGCTCGCGGCGGCCGGGGCGAGCCACGTGCTCGTCGTCGCGATCCTCGTCCTCGTCACCGGCGTCGGCCTCGCCGGCTTCGCCCTGGGCTTCGACCGGCCCGACCTGATCGCGCTCGGGGCGGCGATCGGCGTCGGGGAGGTGGCTCTCGGGTCGCTGCTGTGCCGGGTGCTGATCGAGGGCGTCCAGGCGACGGGCCGCCGGCGCGCCGTACGGGCCGGGAGAGGGCCGCTGGTGAGAGCGGCGGCGGCACGGGGACCGGGGGCGGACGGCGCGGCCGGCACGCGGACCTCCCCGGCGACCGCGGCGAGCGCCGCCGGGGTCGACGGCGGCGAGCGGACGCGGCAGTGGCTC
>NZ_KI866523.1:481313-509784 GCF_000511135.2 Microbispora sp. ATCC PTA-5024
GTCGCGCGGCGGCTGGATCCGGCACCACCTCAAGACGATGGAGGTGGTCTCCCTGCCGCTCGCGCTGACGCTCACCGCCGTGCAGGTCGGCAGCGAGGAGGTGGTCTTCCGCGGGCTGGTGCTGACCTGGCTGCGGGACGCGGGGCCCCTGCTCGCGATCGGGACCTCCTGCCTGCTCTTCACGGTCATGCAGATCTTCCTGATGTCCTCCTGGCGGGCCGCGATGTTCCCGGTCGTCGGCGCGGTCGTGATGGGCGTCACGCACAGCCTGCTGTTCTGGCACCACCCGGTGCTGGTCCCCCTCGTGGTGGCGCACGTCACCTTCTTCCTGTTCGCCGTGGCCTGAGGCCGCGCGCGAGAAAGGACCGCACGATGTTCCACGGCCTGTCCCTGCTGCCCGACTGCGCGCCCGCGACCAAGGCGCCCGACGACTACTTCCGCGACGTGCTGCTGCTCAGCCGCCTCGCCGACCAGGGCGGCATGAGCCACGTGAAGATGACCGAGCACTACCTGGGCGCGTACGGCGGCTACTGCCCGAGCCCGCTCGCGTTCCTGTCGGCCGTGGCCGCCGCGACCACCCGGATCCGGCTCATGACCGGATGCGTGCTGCCGGTCTTCCACCACCCGGTCCGGCTCGCGTCCGAGGCGGCGATGGTCGACGCCATCAGCGGGGGCCGGCTCGACGTCGGCTTCGCCCGCGCGTACCTGCCGCAGGAGTTCGAGACCTTCCAGGTGCCGATGGACGGCAGCCGGGAGCGCTTCACCGCGACCGTGGACACCGTGCTGCGGCTGTGGACCGAGGAGCACGTCGAGGCGGACACGCCGTTCTTCCGGTTCCGCGACGTCACGATCCTGCCCCGGCCCGTGCAGCGCCCGCATCCGCCGGTGTGGGTCGCGGCGGTCCGGTCGCGGTCGAGCTTCGCGTGGATCGGCGAGCGCGGCTTCAACCTGCTCGTCACCCCCGCGCTCACCCCGCTCGCCGAGATGAGCGACCACATCGCCGTCTACCGGGAGGCGTACGCCGAGGCGGGACACGAGCGCCCGCCCCAGGTGGTGGCCAGCCTGCCGCTGTACGTCGGGGACAGCGACGAGGAGGCGCGGACCACGGCCGACCCGCTGCTGCGCGCCTACCTCGACGTGTGGGCGTCCGCGACCGAGTCGTGGCTCTCGGCGACCTCCGACGACTACCGGGGGTACACCGGCATGAGCCGCGCCATCCGCGCGCTCGACCCGGAGTCGTTCCGGACCATGGGCAGCGCCGTCGTCGGCGCCCCCGCGACAGTGGTCGACCGCGTCCAGGACATCGCCGAGGTGCTGGGCGTCGACGGGTTCCTGTGGCAGATGGACTTCGGCGCCGTCCCCGGCCCGGTGGCCGTGGCGAGCCTCGAACGGTTCCTGGACAAGGTCCTCCCGGCCCTGCGGGGAGTGTGACGACCATGAGGACCATCACTCGCGGCCTGGCGGCGCTCGTCTGCGGCCTCGCGTTCCTGCTCGCCGCCGGCCTGCCCGCGCCGGCCGCCGCCGCGACGGGGGGCTGCCGCCTCGTCGCCGTCCCGGTGACCCTGGCCGGGCAGAAGGTGACGCTCCGGGGGACTTTGTGCCGCCCGTCGGGGGCGGAGCCGGCCGCCCTCCAGCTCCTGCTCGCGGGCGCCACCTTCGACCAGACGTACTGGCTCACCCCGGGCGACGCGCACGCCAAGCCGTACGTGACCTACATGACGGACGCCGGGTACGCCGTCCTCGCCCTCGACCGGCCGGGCAGCGGGCTGAGCGACCGCCCGCCCGCCGCGGACGCCGACCTCGGCTCGGAGGTCGACGCGGTGCACCAGGTCGTCGGACTGCTGCGGGCGGGCCGGGTGGACGGCCACGCCTACCTCCGGCTGATCGGCGTGGGGCACTCGTTCGGCTCCAGCGTCCTGGTGACGGACGCGGCCCGCAACGGCGACCTGGACGCGGTCGTGGCCACGGGCTTCGTCCACTCCGTGGGGCCGAAGCTGGACGAGCTCAACCAGGACATCGTCCCGGCCGCCGGCGACCCGGTCCTCGGCCTGACGCGGCCGCCGGCCGGGTACCTCACCACGAAGCCGGGGACGCGGGCCGGGCTGTTCCTCGACGCGGCCGACGCGTCACCGGCGATGCCGGCGGTCATCGAGCTCACCAAGGCGACGATGACGAGCGGCGAGCAGGCGACGCTCGCCGAGGCGGGCGACCCGGCCGTCTCCGGCGCCGTGCACGTGCCGGTGTTCGTGGCCGTCGGCCAGCACGACGACCTGTTCTGCAACGGGCCCTATCTCCAGTGCACCGACGCGGCGGCCGTCAAGACGTGGGAGAGCTGGTTCTACCCCGCCGAGGCCCGGCTGGAGACCTACGTGCTCGCCGGAGCCGGGCACGCGCTCAACCTCCACCGCAACGCCGCCGACCTGTTCGCCGCCGTACGCGCGTGGCTGGGCGGCCTGTCCCACTGACCACCGGGCCCGCCCGCCGTCGGGGACGGCGGCGGGCTCACCGCCGTCAGGGACGGCGGCAGGCCACCATGGCGGTGCGGCCCTGCGGGCCGCCGTACCAGAACCTCCAGCCCAGGTCGTACACCTGGACGTCGGCCGCCCCGCACTCGCCGAGCACCTCGGCGTAGCGGCGGCTGTGCCGGAAGTCCGCCAGCCGCAGCACGCCGCCGGGCCGCAGCACGCGGAACGCCTCCCGCACCGCGGCGGCCCGGCCCTCGTCGTCGGGGATGTTGTGGACGGCGAGGCTGGAGACGACGAGGTCGAAGGAGGCGTCGTCGAACGGCAGGTCGCGCATGTCGCCGGTGACCAGCTCGACGCGGTCGGCCACGCCCTCGGCGCGGGCGTTGGCCATGGCCGCGTCCATGCTGTTGCCGGACTGGTCCCTGGTCCACAGGTCGACGCCGGTGGCCCGGCCCGCGGGGAGCCTCCTGGCGGCCTTGAACAGGACGAGGCCGCGCCCGCAGCCCAGGTCGAGGGCGTGTTCGTCCCCCTTCAGGCCGAGCCGGTCGAGCTCCTCGTCCCAGACCTGGAACTTCCCCCGGAGCGTGGTGTTGGCGAACAGCGCCGCTCCGGCGAGCAGGATGACCGCGCCCACGAGGAACACAACCGCGGGGATCGGCCAGCCGATCCCGAAGAGCACGGCGGTGAGGACGAGTTCGGCGATGCCGCCCAGCGTCAGCCCCACGAGAACACCCGGAGCGTCCACACCGTAGTTCGCACGCGGATTCACCACCGTTAGTTCTTACATCTGACATACCAGTCATGTACAGGGGTTTCCCACGGAGTGATCGATCCGGTCGATCCCGGCCCCGCGACGACTCAGAAGGCGTCGAAACTTTTCGGACGAGAACTTTTCATGTTTCTCTACCGACTCTCTTCCGGGTTGCCTATCCTTCCGAATAGAGGGGTTCGGGGACGCTTCAAAACCATCTAAAACGGGACGAGCTGGCATTTCGACATCACCCGTGGAGTGAACCATGCGGTCGAAACTTTTCGGTGACGTGTCGTGACAACTGGCGACCGCCGGCTCACCCTCCCCGACCTGCTCGCGCGCCGCGCACAGGAGCAGCCCGAGCGTCCCGCGCTCGTGGTGGCCGGCGTGGGCGAGCTCACCTTCAGCGAGTGGGACAGGCGGGCCAACGCGGTCGCGCATTCCCTGATCGCGCGGGAGGTCACGCCCGGAAGCCGCGTCGGGCTGCTGTTCGGCGAGCGGGACTGGATCGACGCGGCCGTCTCGTGGTGCGGGACGATGCGGGCCGGCTGCGTGGCCGTGCCGCTGTCCGACCGGCTGGCCCCGGCCGAGGTCCGGCACGCGCTGCTGGACTGCTCCGTGACCGCCGTCCTGCACGGCGCCGACGCGGACGTCCCCGAGGCGGGCGAGTGGCACGCGACGCCCGCCGCGCTCGACGGGGGCGACGTCGATCCCGTACGGCGGGCCGTCGAGCCCGACCGGCTGGCGCAGATCATCTACACCTCCGGCACGACGGGCAGGGCGAAGGGGGTCGGCGCCACCCACGCCAACCTGGCTTACGGTCTGTCGGCCGCGCCGCGGCGCCGCAAGCTCGCGCACTCGCGGCATTTCCTGCACGCGTTCCCCATCGGCAGCAACGCCGGCCAGACCATGCTCGTCAACGCCCTGGACGCCCATCCGGCCGCGCTGACCCTGCCGCTCTTCACCCCCTCGCGCTTCGCCCGGCTCGTCGAGTCGTACGGGGTCGGGACGATCTTCCTGGTGCCCGCGATGGCGATCGAGCTCCTGGGCGCCCGGGTGCACGAGCGGTACGACCTGTCGAGCGTCCGGCTCCTCGGCTCCACCGCCGCCAGCCTGCCCCCGGCCGTGGCCGCGGGAATGGCCGAGGCGTTCCCCAAGGCGACGATCGTCAACTACTACACCTCGACAGAGGCGGCCCCGGCGCAGACCGTGATGATCGTCGACCCGGCCCGGCGCGCCTCGGTGGGGCGTCCGTCCGGCGGCTCCGACCTGCGGATCCTCACCGCGGACGGCTCGCCGGCCGCGCCCGGCGAGCAGGGGGAGGTCTGGCTGCGCTGCCCGGCCGGGACGCGCGCCTACTACCGCGACCGGCGGCTGACCGACGACGTCTTCCGCGACGGCTGGGTGCGCATGGGGGACATCGGCTACCTCGACCGGGACGGCTACCTGTACCTGGTCGACCGGGAGAGCGACGTCATCAAGTCGGGCGCGCACAAGGTCTCCACGCTCCAGGTGGAGGCCGCCCTGTACGAGCACCCGGCCGTGGCCGAGGCCGCGGTGGTCGGCCTCCCCCATCCGGTGCTCGGCCGGGTGACCGGCGCCGCGGTCGTCACCCGGCACCCGGTCACCGCCGCGGACCTGCGGACGTTCCTGCTGGACCGGCTCGCCCGGCACGAGATGCCGAGCCGGCTGCTGTTCCTCCCCGAACTGCCGAAGAACCACCTCGGGAAGGTGGTGAAGCCGCGGCTGCTCGACCTGCTCGCGGCCTCCGACGCACCCCCGGGCTCGACGTGAGACCCCCGGCGACCTCAGCGGCCGGCGGGACCGAACAGAAAGAGGGGGACATGACGCACCGCCAGGACGGCGTTCCGGCCTCGTTCGCCCAGCAGGGCATGTGGATGGCCGAGCGCATGGGCGCGGGGACGGCCTATCACATGCCGCTCGCCCTCCGGTTCGACGGCGACCTCGACGTGAGCGCTCTGCTCGCCGCGTGCGGGGACGTCGTCGCGCGGCACCCGGTGCTCGCCACCACGGTCGAGGAGACCGGCGACGGGCTCCGCCTGGTCCCGGCCGCCGAGCCGTCCGTGACCCTCGCCGACCCCGCCGACCCCTCCCCCGAGGCGATCGACCGGCTGGTGCGCGAGGAGTCGGCCCGGGGCTTCGACCTGGAGAAGGGCCCACTTGCCCGCTTCACGCTCGTGCGCACGGGAGCCGAGCGGCACCTGCTGCTGGTCGTCGCGCACCACCTCGTCTTCGACGGCATGTCGAAGGACATCCTGGTCCGCGACCTGGCGCGCTACTACGAGGCGCGGACCGGCGGCCGGCCACCCGAGCCGGTGACGCCGCTGTCGTTCGCCGAGGCGGCCGCCGCCGAGCACGAGCGGGTGGCGGAGGCGCTGCCCGCTGCCCGCGCGTTCTGGTCCGCGGCCGAGCCCGGCGAGACCGTGCTCCCCGGCCTGCGCCGCACCGCCCGGCGGTACGGCCCCGGCGAGGAGGCCGGCGCCGATGGCGAGCTGGGCCGGGACGCCGCCGAGGTCGCCCGGGCGGCCGGCGCGACGACCTTCGAGGCGCTGCTCGCCGCCGTCCACGCGCTGCTGTTCCGGTACGGCGCCGAGCGGCCGGTGGTGGCGATCGACGTCACCACGCGCGGCCCCGAGACGCGGGACCACATCGGGCCGTTCGTGAACGAGCTGCCCGTGTCGTCGCGCCCCGCGGCCGGGCAGCCGTTCCGCGATCTCGTCGAGGCGATCCGGGGCGACCTGCGCGAGCTGTACCGGTTCCGGGAGGTGCCGCCCGCCCGCGCCCTCGGCCTGCCCGCCGGGGCCCCGCCGCCGGTGTCGATCAGCTACCGCAGACGGGAGGCCCTGCCCGTCATCCCCGGCCTGGACCTGTCCGCCGACCTCATGATGTTCGGCGGGGGCGTCCGCAACCCATTGCACATCCAGGCCGTCGACGGACCGGACGGGCTCGCCGTGGTCCAGCGGTACGACCCGGCGGCCCTCGACCGCGACGCGGCCGTCCGGTTCGCCGACGCCCTGCGGACGCTGCTGCGTCACGCCGCCGCCGATCCCGGCGTCCCGCTGGGCGCCCTCGACGTGCTGCCTGAGGCGGAACGGCGGCGGCTGCTCGTCGAGTGGAACGCCACCGCGGCCGGCCACCCGGCCGAGGCGACGCTGCCGGCGATGGTCGCCGAGCAGGTGCGCGCCCGGCCGGACGCGGTCGCCGTCACGTACGACGGCCGCTCGCTCACGTACGCCGGCCTCGACGCCGCCGCGGACCGGCTCGCCGCGCGGCTGCGGGAGGCCGGCGTCGGGCGCGGCGACCTGGTCGCCTTGCACGTGTCCCGGTCCGCCGCGCTGCCGGTCTGCCTGCTCGCCGTGCACCGGGCCGGTGCCGCGTACCTGCCGCTCGACCCCCGGCATCCGGCCGAACGGCTCGCGATGATCGTGGACGACGCCCGGCCGCGGCTGCTGCTGTCGGCGGAGGCCCCGCCCGGCGGCCTGCGGGTCCCGGTGCTCCTGGTGGACGAGGAGCCGCTCCCGGCCGGCGACGCTCCCGGCCCCGCCGCCGAGCCGGTGACCGTGGAGCCCGGCGAGGTCGCGTACGTCATCTACACCTCCGGCTCGACCGGCCGGCCGAAGGGCGTCGAGGTCGAGCACCGCAACCTGGCGAACCTGCTGCTCGCGATGCGCGACCGGCTGGAGTCGGGGAGCGACGACGTGTGGCTCGCGCTCACCTCCCCGGCGTTCGACATCTCCGCCCTGGAGCTCTACCTGCCGCTGGTCACGGGCGGCCGGGTCGTCGTCGCCCCCGACGGCGCCGTACGGCGGCCGGAGGCGTTGGCCCGCCTCGTCGCCGACGAAGGCGTGACCCATGTCCAGGCCACCCCGTCGGTGTGGCGGCTGCTGCTTCCCGGAGGCATCGGCGGGGTGACCGCGCTGACGGGCGGCGAGGCGCTGCCGCCCCGGCTCGCGGCCGAGCTGCGGGAGCGCTGTGACCGCGTGGTCAACGTGTACGGCCCGACCGAGACGACGATCTGGAGCACCTTCGGCGACGTGGGCGAGCCGGTCACGATCGGGCGGCCCATCGACAACACGCAGATCTACCTGCTCGACGAGGCGATGCGCCCGGTGCCCCTGGGCGTCGCGGGCGAGCTGTGCATCGGCGGCGCCGGGGTGGCCCGCGGCTACCTGGGCCGGCCCGGCCTGACGGCGGACCGGTTCGCGCCCGACCCGTACGGCCCGCCCGGCTCGCGCCTGTACCGCACCGGCGACCTCGCCCGCTACCGTCCGGACGGCGAGATCGAGTTCCTCGGCCGCCGGGACGGCCAGGTCAAGCTGCTCGGCCACCGGATCGAGCTGGGCGAGATCGAGGCCCGCCTGCTCGACCATCCGGACGTGCGCGCGTGCGCGGTGGCCGTCGCCGGCGATCCGGGCGACGAGCGCCTCGTCGCGTACGTCGTCCCGTCGGCCGGAGCGGCCGTCGACGCGGGCGCGCTGACCGCCCACCTGTCGAGGACCCTGCCGCCCGCGATGCTGCCCGGGGCGTACGTCCCGCTGGACGCCCTCCCGCTCAACCCGGTGGGCAAGCTCGACCGGGCGGCGCTGCCGGCGCCGTCCGGCGCGGTGGCGTCCCCGGGCGACCTGCGGCCGGAACCGGCCCGCGCCGCGCCGGACGACGTGGCCGAGGAGGTCCGGCGCATCTGGCGCGAGGTCCTCGACCTGGCCGACGACCACGAGATCGACCTCGACGACGACCTGTTCGACCTGGGCGGCCACTCGCTCACCATCACGCAGATCACGGCGCGGATCAGGGAGAGCATCGGGGTCGACGTGTCGCTCGACGTCTTCTTCGAGGACCCGACGGTCAGCGGGGTCGTCGAGGAGATCGGCCGCCTGCGGGAGGAGTCGGACGAGACGGGCGGCCCGGGCGACCAGGACGCGGCGATACGGCCGCGCCCGGCGGGGACGGCCCCGCCGCTGTCGTCCGCCCAGGAGCGCCTGTGGTTCCTCCAGCGGTTCGACCCGGACGACGCCTCGTACACCATGTACTTCGTGCTGCGGCTGCGCGGCCCGCTGGACGCCGGCGCGCTCCAGGCCGCGCTCGACGCGGTGGTGGCGCGGCACGAGAGTCTGCGCACGTCGTTCCCCGACGTGGACGGCGCGCCGGTGGCCGTCGTCCACCCGCCCGGGTCCGTCGCGGTCGAGCGCGTCGACCTCAGCGGCTCACCCGACCCGCGCGAGGCGGCCAGGCTCCTGGTGGCCGGGCGCACGAACGCGCCGTTCGACCTGGCGGCGGCGCCGCCGCTGCGGGTCGCCCTGCTCACGCTCGGCGCCGCGGAGCACGTGCTGTGCTTCACGCTGCACCACATCATCGCCGACGGGTGGTCGCTCGGCATCCTGTTCGACGACCTGTTCGCCCTCTACCTGGCCCGGGTCGAGGGCCGCGAGCCGGGTCTGCGCCCGCTGCCCGTGCAGTACGGCGACATCGCCCTGTGGCAGCGCGAGCGGGAGTCGGGCGAGGCCGCCGAGGAGTCGCTGGACTACTGGCGGCGCCGCCTCGCCGACCCGCCCCGGCTGGAGCTGCCGGTGGACGGGCCGGGAGAGGGGCGGTCCGAGGGCGCCTTCCACATGTTCCGGATCCCGGAGGAGGTCGCCGGCCGTCTGGAGCGGCTGGCCCAGGAGCGCGGCGCGTCCCTGTTCATGGTGCTCGTCGCCGCGTACCAGGTGCTGCTGGCCCGGCACAGCGGGCAGACCGACATCCTGGTCGGCACCCCCTGGGCGACCCGGGAACGGGTGGAGCTGGAACCGGTGATCGGGTACCTCACCGACACCCTGGTGCTGCGCGGCGACCTCGCCGGCGACCCGGCGTTCGGGGACCTGCTCGACGCGACCCGCCGCACCGTGCTCGACGCGCACGCCCACCGCGCCATCCCGTTCGAGCGGCTCATCGGCGAGCTGGGCCTGCCCCGCGACATCCACCACAACCCGCTGCTGTCGACCATGGTGATCCTGCACAGCCAGGCGGGCGACGGCACGGTGCCCGAGCGGGTGGGCGACCTCGCCGTGGACCTGTTCGACGGGGGATACCGGCAGACCAAGTTCGACCTCGCTCTGGAGACCTGGCGCGACGACCAGGGGCTGCTCGCCGCCCTCGGCTACGACGTCACCCTGTTCCACGCGGCCACGGTCGAGCGCATGGCGGAGCGGCTGTGCGCGCTGCTGCGGGGCGTCGCCGAGGCGCCCGGAACGCCGATCTCCCGCCTGCCGATGCTGACCGCGGCCGACGAGTCGGCGCTCGCGCCCCTGACGGACGGCCGGCCCGGCGACGCGGAGACCGTGCCGGCGCTGGTCGCCCGGGCAGCGGCCGGCCACTCCGGGGCCACGGCGCTCGTGTGCGGCGCCGAGCACGTGACGTACGAGGAGCTCGACGCCCGGGTGTCGCGGCTCGCGGCGGCGCTGCGGCGGCGCGGAGTCGCCCCGGGGCGGGTGGCCGGGGTGTGCCTGGGCCGGTCGGCCGACGCCGTCGCGGCCCTGCTGGCCGTGTGGCGGGCGGGCGGGGCGTACCTGCCGCTCGATCCCGAGTACCCCGACGAACGGCTCGCCTTCCTGCTGGCCGACAGCGGCGCGCACGTGGTGGTGACCGAATCCGGGCTCGCCCGCCGGCTGCCGCCCGGGGTCCAGGCGCTCCTCGTCGACGACCTGGACGAGCCCGACGACTCCGATGACTCCGACGGCCCCGACGGCCCCTGGCCCGAGGTCGCGCCCGGCGACCCGGCGTACGTCATCTACACGTCGGGCTCGACGGGCCGCCCGAAGGGCGTGCTGGTGGAGCACGGCGCGCTCGCCGGCCGGGTGCGCTGGATGCGGGAGGCGTACGGCGTCAGCCCCGACGACCTGGTCGTGCAGTTCGCGTCGCTGAGCTTCGACGCGCACGCCGAGGAGCTGTACCCGGCGCTGGCGGCCGGGGCGGCCGTGCTGCTGCTGCCCGACGGCGCCGCCGCCCTGCCCGACGCGCTGCGCACGCCCGACGGCCGGCGGGTCACCGTGCTCGACCTGCCGACCGCGTACTGGCACCGGCTCACCGAGTCCCTCGACGACGTGGCCTGGCCGGACGCGCTGCGGCTGGTGATCCTCGGCGGCGAGCAGGCGCAGGCCGCGGCCGTGGCCCGGTGGCGTGCCCGGTTCGGCGACCGGGTGCGGCTGGTCAACACCTACGGGCCGACGGAGGCGACGGTCATCGCCACGGCCGCGGACCTCGGCGCGGCGGACGCCGGGCGCCGGCCGCCCATCGGACGGCCCCTCGGCGGTGCGACCGCGCACGTCCTCGGCCCGTACGGCGAGCGGGTGCCCCCGGGCGTCCCCGGCGAGCTGTGCCTCGGCGGGGCCGGCCTCGCCCGGGGCTACCTCGGCCGTCCGGCCCTGACGGCGGACCGGTTCGTCCCCGACCCGTACGGCCCGCCTGGCTCACGCCTGTACCGCACCGGCGACCGGGTGCGCCTGCGCCCGGACGGGAACCTGGAGTTCCTGGGCCGCCTGGACGGCCAGGTGAAGGTGCGCGGCTTCCGGGTCGAGCCGGGCGAGGTGGAGGCGGCGCTGCTCACGCACCCCGGCGTCCGGCAGGCGGCCGTGACCGCGGCGGGCGAACGGCTCGTGGCGTACGTCGTGGGCCCGGCCTCCCCCGGCGACCTGCGCGCCCACCTGGCGGCGACGCTGCCGCCGCACCTGGTGCCGTCGGGCTGGGTGACGCTGGACGCGCTGCCGCTCACGGTGACCGGCAAGGTGGACCTGGCGGCGCTGCCCGAGCCGGAGCCGGAGCCGGCCGCGCGGTTCGTGCCGCCGCGCACCGACGCCGAGGCGCTCGTGGCCGGGGTGTGGGCGGAGGTGCTCGGCCTGGACCCCGCGGGCGTTGGCGCGCTGGACGACTTCTTCGCCCTCGGCGGCCACTCGCTCATCGCCACGAGGGTGGTGGCCCTGCTGCGCGCCACCCTCGAGGTGGAGGTGCCGATCCGTACCGTGTTCGACCGGCCGACCGTGGCGGAGTTGGCCGCGGCGGTCGAGGCCCTGCTCGTCGAGGAGCTGTCCGGCCTCTCCGACGAGGAGGCGGCCCGCCTGCTGGAGACCGAGGTGTCCCCGTGACCCGGCGCCCCCGAACGACAGAGACGACGGAGACATGAGATGACCGACTTCCCGCGACACCAGGTGGTCGTGAACGACGAGGAGCAGTACTCGCTGTGGCCGCTCGACCGGCGGCCCCCCGACGGCTGGCGGACCGAGGGCTTCACCGGCAGCCGGGAGGAGTGCCTGAGCCACATCGACGAGGTGTGGCGGGACATGCGGCCGCGCAGCGCGCGCGAGACCGACGGCCCGCGATGACGGCGGGCGGGGGCGCGTCCGCGACCGTGGCGTTCACCGGGGCGCGGGCCGGCGAGGCGCCGCTGACCTGGGGACAGCGCCTGATGTGGCGGGCCGTCCACCTGATGGGGGACAGCCAGTCGTTCCTGAACTGCCCGTGGGTGCTGCCGGTGCACGGCAGGCCCGACCTCGGCGCGGTGCTCGACGCCCTGCGGCTGCTGCTCGAACGCCACGAGAGCCTGCGCACCACGTTCCACGACACGCCCGGGGGGCCGGTGCAGAGGGTGGCGCGCGACGGCACACTGGTCGTGGACCTGGTCGACGCCGGGCGGGAGCGGGCACTGCAGGTGGCGGAGCGGCTGGCCGGCGAGATGAGCGGCACGGTCTTCGCGCACGGGACGGACCTGCCGCTGCGGTGCGCCGTGGTGACCCGAAACGGCCGCCCGAAGGCGCTGGCGTTCACCTTCTCTCACCTGGCCGTGGACTTCCAGGCGCTGAGCCTGCTGTCGGCGGAGTGGCGGGGGCTCCTCAGGGGCGAGCACCCGCCACCGGTCGAATGGCAGCCGATGGACCAGGCGGGCCTGGAGCGCGAGGAGGCGTCCCAGGCCCGCTCGGCCCGGTCCATCCGCTACTGGCGGTCGGTGCTGGAGGAGGTGCCGCTGGACGTGTTCGACCACGCCCCCCGGGAACCGGACGACCCGCGGTTCATCGAGGTCGGCATGGAGTCGGTCGCGCTGGCCGCCGCGGCGGAGCGGCTCGCCGAGCGGTGGACCGTCAGCACGACCAGCGTGATGCTGGCGGCCTGCGCCACCGTCCTCGCCGTCGTGAGCGGCCGCGACCGCGCCGTCATGCAGCTCGTGCACAGCAACCGCCGCGACCCGCGCACCCGTGCGATGGTGGGGACGGTGGGACAGGACGGCCTGTTCGTGCTCGATCTCCCCCGCACCGGCTTCGACGCCGCCTGCCAGGCCGCGCACCGCGCCGCGCTCACGGCCTACCGCAACGCGCACTACGATCCGTTCGCCATGCAGGCCATGCGCGAGGAGATCGGCCGCCTGCGCGGGCGGGAGCCCGACCTCGACGCGTTCTTCAACGACCGGCGGGGCACCGGTGCCTGGCCGAGCCTGCCCCGCGTCGCCCGGGAGGATGACCCGGCTCGCCTCACGGGGAAGACCCGCACGTACGTGGTCGACGCCTGGCCGGGGGTGCGGTTCAAGGCGTTCTTCACCCTGGGCACCGCGCCCGACACGGCCCAGCTGAGTCTCATCGTCGACACCGCCTACCTGCCGCAGGACACCGCCAGGGCGATGCTGCTCGGCGTGGAGGCGCTGCTGGTGCGCACCGTCGCCGGCGACGTCCCCATGGCCGAGGTCCCGCGGGTCTGCGGCGTCACCGCGTACGGCCGCTAGCCGAACACGCGGCGGCAGGGGGCTCGCCCGCCTCGCGGCGTGTCTGACGGCGTTCCCCGACGCCGGGGCCGGGCCGCCGTAAACGCCGTCTCACCTGTGGCGGTAACGACACGGCCGGATACCGCGAGTGTCTATCAGGAGACGGTCCGGCGCCGGGCCGGCCGCGAGGGTGGGGAGGTGAGCCGGTGGCGAGCCTGCCTCCCGCCGTGCGCCGGCTCTGCCTCGTGGTGGACGTCGAGGGCTACAGCACGCGCGGGAACCCGCAGGCGGTCGAGATCCAGAACCGGCTCCTGTGGTCCATGTGGCACGCCTGCCGGGCGGCCGGCGTCGATCCCCGCCGCTGCGACCAGCAGGACCGCGGCGACGGCCAGCTGATCCTGCTGCCCCCGGCCATCGACGAGGCGTACGCCGTGCCGCGGCTGCTCCTCGCGACGCAGTCGGCGCTGCACCGGGTCAACCGCCGCCCCCAGGACGTGGGCCGCATGCGCCTGCGGGCCGCGCTGGCGCAGAGCCCGGTCCACAAGGCCGCGACCGGGTACGTCGGGGACGCCGTCATCCACGCGTGCCGGATGCTCGACTCGCCTGTGCTGCGCCACGCCCTGGCGAGCAGCCCCGAGGCCGACGTCGCGGCGCTGGTCGGCGACGACGTCTACCGGGGGCTCATCGCCCACGGCTACGCGGGGATGGATCCGCGCGGCTTCCGCAGGGTCGAGGTAAACGTCCCGGACAAGGGCTTCTCCACATCCGCCTACCTCTACCTCCCCCGCTCGCCGGCCGACCGGAGCCTGGTGCCGGCGTTCCACGGGGTGGAGCGGCTGAGCTCCCCCCTCGTCCGTGTCGCGCCGTGGGCGGCGCTCGGCATGACCGCGGGAGGCGCGCTCTTCGCCGCAGGTCACCTGATGGACGACCCGGAGGACGACGAGGTCCCCGAGGCCGACACGTTTCCCGGCGCGGCCCCCTGGTCCGGCTCGATGGCGGACCTCCCGGACGACGACGGGGCGTGGCCCGCCGCCGCCGCCGACGACGACCCGGCCCGCTGGGACCCCGAACACCAGGACGATCTCGGGCACCCGGGGCATCCCGGCGACGGCCACGCCGCGTTCTCCGACGAGGGGGACTGGGTGTGATCCGGATCCCGGACGACTGGCCGCCGTCCAGCCTCATGCACGCGCTCGACCGCGACGACCAGCTCGCCCTCGCCGCGCTCGGGACGGCCAGGGTCTTCCAGGACAAGGAGATCCTGATGCTGGAGGGCGCCGCAGGCGACGAGGTGTTCCTCGTCCTCGACGGCTTCGTCAAGGTCACCGCCTACCGGGACGGCGGCGGCGCGGACACCGTGCTCGCGATCCGGCCACGGGGTGAACTGGTCGGGGAGTTCGCCGTCCTCGACCGGCGTCCCCGCTCGGCCACCGTGACCGCCTGCGGATCGGTCGTGGCCGTACGGATCGGGCGGGACCGGTTCCTGGAGTTCCTGCGGGTCCGGCCGGAGACGGCCCTGGAGATCACCCGCAGCGTCGTCAGGAAACTGCGGTCGGCCACCAGCCGGCGGATCGACGAGCGCACCCGGGGCGCGAGCGCGAAGCTCGCCCGCGTCCTCCACGAGCTGGCGGTCGACTACGGGCAGGAGCACCCGGAGGGCGTGCGGATCGAGCTGACGCTCACGCAGGTCGAGCTCGGGGCCCTGGCGGGGGTGGCCGACTCCACCGCCGAGGCCGTCCTGTCGCGGTGGCGGCGCCGGGGCGTGATCAGCACCGGGTACCGGCGCGTCGTGGTGCGCGACCTGCCGGCGCTCGCGTCGCTGGGGGACCACGGTGACAATCCCTGAACGCGGGGAGTCCGGCGCGCCGGGCGCCCGCATGCTGGCCGGGTGACGGACGATGAGCCGGCGATCAGGCGCCTCTGCGTGGCCGCGGCGGGGTGCGCCCGCGGCGATCTCGACGCGATCCTGGCGGACCTGTGCCGGTCGGCCGGGCTGGAGCGGCTGCTGTGGAACGATCCCTCGGCTGAGCCGCGCGTCGGCGTCCTGCCTCCCGGGTTCGACGAGCCCCGCCTGGTCGGCGACATCATCACGCGAACCCTGGCCGCCGTACGGCGCAGGCGGCGGCGGGGCGGCGACGTCGCGGTCCGGCTCGCGCTGCACGAGGGGCTCACGGTGATGGCCGGCGGCCAGTTCGGCGGACCCGGCGTGAACGCCGTCCGGGCGCTGTGCGGCGTGGGCGCCTACCCCGTGCCGCTGGCCGTGGTGATCTCCGGACGGCTCTTCGACGACGTCGCCGCCCTCGGCGGGGACGAGCCGGCGCTGCGCCGGTTCCGGCCCGCGGGGCCGGGCTCCTGGCTCGCGCTCTTCGGAGAGGGGTGACCCGGTGACGCCTCTCCCCGGCCGCGCGTGTCCGGCATCCGCCCGCCCCGGGACCACCGGCAAGGAGAGAGCCCATGACCGGCGGCACGACCAAGGAGCGCAATGACCTCTGAGCCCATCCTCGCCGTGGACTTCGGGACGTCGTCCTCGTCGGCGGCCCTCGTCGCGGGCGGCGCGATCCTCCCGCTGAAGGAGCCGTCGTCCGGCTCGTGGTCGTGGCCGTCCTCGGTGTGCCTCGACGATGGCACGCTCCAGGTCGGGACGCCGGCGGAGCGGCGCAAGCGGGTGCGCCCCGAGCTGTACCGGGCGGAGTTCAAGCGCGACCTCGGCCAGGCGTCGCCCGTGGTGCTCGGCGACCGGTCGTACCCGCCCGAGGCACTGGTCGCGGCCGTCCTGTCCGCGCTGCGGGCGGAGGCCGAGCGGCTGCACGGCGGCCCGGTGCGGCGGGCCGTCCTCACCGTGCCCGCGAGCTACGGCCCGCACGACCCCCGGCGCGGCTCGATGCTGGAGGCGGCCTCGGCCGCCGGCTTCGCGATCGCCGAGCTCCTCCCCGAGCCGGTCGCGGCCGCCCTCGCCCCCGTAACCGGCCCGCCGTTCGCCCCCGGGGACGTCGTCCTCGTGTACGACTTCGGCGGCGGCACCTTCGACGCCGCGGTCATCAGGACGGTCGAGGGCGGCCACGAGGTGCTCGGCCACGCCGCGCTCGACGACGTCGGCGGCCGGGACGTCGACGCCCTCGTGTACGGCGAGGTGCGCGGCCGGCTCGGCCCCCGGCCGGACGGGGACCCGCGTCTGCGGGTGGAGCTGGCCGACTTCGCCCGGCAGCTGAAGCACCAGCTCTCGGACGCCGTCAGGGCCGAGGACGTGTTCGCGTGGGCCGGCGCCCACGTCGGGCTGGAGCGCGCCTGGCTGTCCGGCGAGGTGACGCCGCTGCTGGCCAGGACCGTGGCGTGCTGCGAGAGCCTGCTGGCCGGGTGCGGCCTGTCGGCTGACGCCGTGTCCGCGGTGGTGCTGGTGGGCGGGACCACCCGCATGCCCGTCGTGCCGCTCTACCTGACCCACGTGCTCGCCCGGCCGATCCGGCACGCGACCGACCCGGAGCTGGCCGTCGTGGAGGGAGCCGCGCGATGGGCGCTGACGTCGGGCGGCCGGGTGCTGAAGTCCGTCTCCCCGCCTCCGGGCACCGTGATGCTCTCGTGGGACGTCCCCGGCGGGGCGGCGACGCTGATTCGGTGGCTCGTCGACCCCGGCACGGCGTTCGAGGGGGGCTCGGTCGTCGGGCAGGTCCGGCTCGGCGACGGCGCGGTCTGGGACCTGGCGGCCGGCTCCTCCGGCACGCTCGTCCACCGCCACGTGAACCCCGGGGGCCTGGTCGTCGGCGGCGAACCGGCCCTCACGGCCACCACCGCCGGCCACGGCCCGGCCGCGACGCACCGGACGGTGGCCGTCCCGCCCGGCCTCCCCGAGGACCTGGCCCGGTCGGTCAACCATCCGGTGCCCGCCGTACGGGAGGGCGCGGTGGCCCGGCTGGCCGCGCTGGTCACGGGCGAGGACCGGACCCACGAGGCGGCCGCCCGGGCGGTGCTCGCGGCCATGGCGGACGACGACAGCCGCCGCGTGGCGACCGCGGCGACGCTCGTGCTGTCCCCGGCCTCCGTGGTCAGCCCCTACCTGCCCGCCGCCCTGGCGGAGCGGGTGACGCGGGCGCGGGCCACGCTGCGCCCCGGGTCGCCGCGCGCGCAGGGCCTCCCCCGGCCCGTCGCTCCTCCGGCCCCGGGCGTCTCCGTGTCCGGACGCTGGCTGACCGTGGTGAACGGCCTGCTGCTCGGGCTGGCCGCCGGCGTCCTCATTGGCCTGTTCTTTCTGCTGATCAGGGGTTCCGACGACGTGGACGGGACGCTGGGCCCGTTGACGCCCATCGGCGGGGCGATCGGGCTGGCCTATGGCGGGATCCGGGCGGTCAGGGGCGTCTCCGCGCGCGTGCGGCTGCCCGGCCCGGTGGTCACGGTGCTCAGGTCCGCGGTGCTCGGGCTGGCGGCCGGCGTCGTCCTCGGGTTCGTCGTCCGGGGGTTCTTCGGCCTTCCGGGGGTGGTCGTGATAGTGCTCGGGGCCCTGGCGGGCGTGGGCCACGGACTCATGAAGGCGGGCGGCCGGTAGCCGCCGGGAGGGAGACGGGACATGTGGGACGACGACCCCTGGGACGACGCGCTCGGCGACGCCCTCGACAGCGGCGTGAACGACGCCGTGGACGGCTTCTACGACGGCGTCCACGACGTCGCGCCCGACGACGAGCCGGGTGGACCCGAGGAGATCAGGTTCGGTCAGGTGCTCCCCCAGGAGGGGCTGAGCGAGGACGGCGACCCGGTCGCGTACTCGACCTCCTACGACGAGTACTACGACACGGTCACCAACGAAGAGGTCGAGCCCAAGTAGCGGGCCGAGCCGGAAGGCGGACATCCCCATGCGTGCTTTCGACGCGCTGCGCACCGAGATACTCGGCGTCTTCGCCGTGCTGACCCCCCTCGCCCGGGACACGGACGCGGCGGAGACCGCCAGGCGCCTGGCGGCGGCCGAGCGCCGGCTGCGCGACGGACGGCTCACGACCGTGGTCTGCGGCGAGTTCAAGCGCGGCAAGTCGCGCCTGCTCAACGCCCTCCTCGACGAGCCCGAACTGTTCCCGACCGACACGACGTACGCGACGAGCCTGGTCACGACCGTGACGTACGCGCCGCAGGAGAAGGTCACGGTCTCCGTCGACGACGGCGCGGGCGGCCTGTCCGTCATCCCGATCGGGCGCGACGAGATCCGGCGGTACGCCACCGAGAGCGGCAACCCGCGCAACGACAAGAAGGCCCGGCTGGTCGCCATCGAGACGCCGAACCCGAAGCTGTCGTCGGGCCTGACCCTGGTGGACACGCCGGGCGTCGGCGGCGTCTACGAGGAGCACACCGTCGTCACCGCGGGGTTCCTGCCCCAGGCGGACGCCCTCGTGTTCGTGGCCGACGTCACGCAGCCGCTCACCGACAGCGAGCTCGCCTTCCTGGCCCGCGCCGCCGAGCTGGCCAAGATCACCGACGATACCGACGCCCAGATCTTCGTGCTCACCAAGATCGACGCGGTGGGCGACTACCAGGCGATGCTGGCCAACACGACGGCCAAGGTGGCCCGCATCACCGGCCGGGAGGTGGAGGTCGTCCCGGTCTCCAGCCAGGCCAAGCTCGACTATCTCGACAGCGAGGACCCCGAGGACCTGGAGCTGAGCAACTTCGGCCGGCTGGAGGAGGTGCTGTGGGCGGCGCTGGCCCGGCGGCGGGCCCGGCTCGTCCTCGGCGACGCCCTCGCCACCCAGCGGACCGCGGCGGGGGCGCTGCTGCGGCCGGTCGAGACGGCGATCGAGGCGCTCAGGAAGAGCACCGAGGAGGAGCTGCGCGCGCTCAAGGACGACCTCGCCGCCAAGGACGCGCGCCTGCGGAAGCTGACCTCGAACACCGCCGCGTGGCGGCAGGACGCCCGCGCACTCCTGAACCGGCTCGGCCGCGAGCTGGTGCGCCGCGGCCAGGACGAGCTGGGCCAGGTCTGGCACCGGCTCGACACGAAGTACCTCTACGACGACGACTACCTCGACGAGCCCGAGCAGCTCGTGTCCCAGCTCATGGCCGACGTCACGGGGGTCGCCGGGGCGATCGGCCGGCTCGCCGAGCGCCGCGGCTCCGGCGTGGTGGCCGAGCTGTCCCGGTCGATCGGGATCGGCCTCGGCGTGCCGGCGGGCTACCGGCTGCCCCCGCCGCCCGTCCCCGACATCGAGGTGACGGGACGGCTCGGGGACGACGAACGGGCCGTCAGCGACTACCGGCAGGTCCGGGACGTCGTGCTGGGCTCCAGCACCGGCGAGCGGATCGGCGGCCTGATCGGCAGCGTCATCGGGGGCGTCGTCGGCACCGTCCTCGGTCCGGGCGCCGGGACGATCGCCGGGGCGGCCGGCGGGGGCTGGCTGGGCCGGATGGCCGGACGCCTGTTCGGGGCCAAGGCGGCCTACCGGGAAGCCGAGCGGATCAACCGCGTCCAGGACCGCAAGGCGCGGCGGCAGAGCATACGGACCGAGCTCATGCCGCTGCGGCAGACGCAGGAACGCTATCTCGCAGGAGCGGTCGAGGAGCTGACCGACCAGCTCACCCGGGCGGTGATCGCCGAGATGGACAGCCGGATCGCGCAGGAGAAGGAGAGCGTCACGGCGGCGACGCGGCGGCTCAAGGACGTGGAGCAGGACACCGTCAGGCAGTCGCGCGAGCGCCTGGCGGCGCTGGAGGCCGAGCGCCGCCCCCTCGACGGGGCGCTGGAGCGGATCGACCGCCTCACCGCCGAGGTCGCGGAGCTGGGCTCCCATCGCCGGTCGCCGGGCGCCGCGCAAGGCTCCGGGCCCGGGGCGGCGCACGACTGGGCGGACGGGTGAGCATGGACCTCCACGACGGCGGGCACACGCCGGCGGACGACCCCCTGGCGGACGTGGCACTCGACGCGTCCGGCGTCCACCTGGCCGACGACGACCCGCCCGGTCCCGGCGTGTACGACCCGGACGGCGGGACGGCCGGGCCGTACGGGCCGGAGGGCGGCCTGGCCGGAGACCCGGCGCACGAGGCGGCGTTCTGGCACGAGCAGGCGGCCTCGGACACCTGTGCCATCGCCGCCCAGGAGTTCGTGCTCGACGACCTGACGGGCGTGCCCCACACGGAGGCCGAGCTCACCGCGGTGGCCGAGGAGAACGGCTGGTACGAGCCGGGGCACGGCACCGCGATGGACGACGTGGGGAAGGTGCTGGAGCACTACGGCGTCCCGGTCGAGCGGTTCGGCCACGCCACGATCGCGGACCTCGAAGGGGCGCTGGCCGGCGGCCGGGACGTCGTCGCCGGGGTGGACTCGGGCGAGATCTGGGAGGCGCAGGGGCTCGCCCAGGACCTCGACGGCTACCCCGGCATCCCGGGTCAGGGGGCCGACCACGTGGTCCAGGTGACCGGCGTGGACCGCACCGACCCCGCGCACCCGATGGTGCTGATGAACGACTCGGGCAGCCCCTCGGGCGCGGGCGCCGCCGTGCCGCTGGACGTGTTCCTCGACGCCTGGGGCGACTCGGGCAACTTCATGATCGCGGCTGGAGGGACACGTGGGTGAGCCCGGCCGCACCGCCGCGCTGATGCGCGAGGTCCGCGCGACGCCGCTGTTCCGGCAGCTCGTCCCCATGGAGTCGGGCGTGGGCTGGCCGATCCCGGTGCGGCACCGCCCCGGCTGGGACGGCACGACGAAGGTGTTCCTGCGCCTGCCCCTGTTCGGCATGCGGACCGTGCCGGGCGGGGGCACCCACCTGTACGCCCCGTTCGCCACCCTGACCGTGGAGTGGCGGACCGGACGGCCGATGGAGTACTGCGACCTGCGGTACACCCGTCCCTGGCCGGTCAGGCGCGACCCGGTCGGAACGTTCCCGCACGAGGCCGTGCGCGGCCCGGTCGAGGCGTACCGGGCCGACCGGGAGCGGCTGCTCCTCCTGTACGACGAGCTGGCCGGGTGCCTGGCCGACGACCGGCCGTTCGACGCGGAGGCCGAGTTCTCCGCGCTGCTGAGACGCCTGATGGAGCCCCCGCTGGAGCCGTACTACCGGCTCCTCGGCGACCGGTTCTGCACCCGCTTCCTGGGAGGGTCGTAGTGCTGCGCGATCGTGCGGACGCCGCCTTCGAGGCGGCGCGGGCGGCCCTCGCCGGGTCGCCGTCCCTCGCGCCGGTGGGCCGCGCGCTGGAGGACTACCGGGACCGGTTCCGCTCGGCCCTGCGGGTCGCGCTGGTCGGCCGGGTCAGCTCCGGCAAGTCGACCCTGGCCAACGCGCTGCTCGGCGGACGGCGGGCGCCCACTGGCGTCGAGGAGCTGACGTTCAACGTCAACTGGCTCAGGCACGGCCCCGCGCCCGGTCTCGTCGTCCACTTCAGGGACGGGCGGCCGCCGGAGCGGCGCGACATGGCCGACCTGGAGAAGCTGACGGTCCGGGCGCGCGGCGACGAGTCGCTCGCGGCCTACCTGCGGACCATCGACTACCTGGAGGTCGTCGACCCCAACCCGTACCTGCGGTCGTTCGACCTGGTCGACACGCCGGGCCTCGACACGGCCTTCGGCGACGAGTCGGGCAACACGGCGCGCTTCCTCGGACGCACGCCCGACGACGTGCGGGCCGCCTCGCTCGACCACGCGAGCAAGGCAGACGCGATCGTGCTCGTCTTCGCGCGGGGGCTCGCCGCCGCCGAGGAGGACCTGCTGGCCGACTTCACCGGCGCCGGGGCCGGGATGGCCTCCCCCATCACCTCGATCGGCGCGCTCACGAAGATCGAGCTGTTCTGGCCGCTGCACCCCGACCCGATGGCGGAGGGCGCCCGGGTGGCCGAGCGCCTGATGGAGGCGGCCGGCGCCCGCCGCTACCTGTACGACCTGCGGCCGCTGGCCAGCCTCGTCGGGGCCGCGGCGGCGGTGTTCACCGAGGAGGACCTGGCCGGCCTGACCGCCCTCGCGTCCGTGCCGCCGGAGACGCTGGCGGGCCGGGTCAGGCGCGGGCCGCTGTTCACGACCAGGGACTACCCGGAGCTGGGGGTGCCCGCGGAGCGGCGCCGCGCCCTGTTCTCGCTCTTCGGCGGGTACGGCATCGTGCTGGCCTGCGGGCTGATCAGGGGCGGCCTGACCGGCGCCGCCGAGCTCCGCGACGAACTGCTGCGGCGCAGCGGCATGGCGGACTTCCGGTCCCTCCTGGTCGGCCACTTCGGCAACCGCGCCGAGCTGATCAAGCTGAACCGGGCGATCGAGGACGTCAAGCGGCTCCCGCGGCTGGCCGGCGACCTCGGCCCGCGCGACCGGATGACGCTCGACCGGGCGGTGGCGGAGGTGACGCAGCTGGAGTTCAAGGAGCACGCGTTCGCCGAGTTCTCCGTGCTGCGCAACCACTACGACGGCCTGCTGTCGTTCGCCGGGCCCGAGGTCGCGGAGCTGCTCCGGGTGACCGGGGAGTTCGGCCTGAGCCCCGCCGACCGCCTCGGCCTCCCCGGCACCGCGGGCCGCGACGAGCTGGACACCCGGGCCAGGGAGCGCCTGCGGCACTGGGCCGCCGTCGACCTCGACCCGTCGTACGGCGGCGCCACCCGCCGCGCCGGGCAGGTCGTCCGGCGCAGCTACGAACTGATGATCAACGAGCTCGAAGGCCGCCCATGACCGATCCCGTCCTCGCCGTCGACTTCGGCACCTCCACCTCCTCCGCCGTGCTCGTCGCGGCTGGCCAGACCGTCCCGTTGAAGGAGCCCGTCAGCGGGTCGTGGTCCTGGCCGTCGTCGGTCGTCCTCGACGGCGAGACCCTCCGCATCGGCACGCTGGCCGAGCGCAAGAAGCGCATCCGCCCGGCCCACTACCGGTCGGAGATCAAACGGCTGCTCGGGCACGACGCCCCCGTCGTCCTGGGTGACCGCTCGTTCGCGCCCCGCGACCTCGTGGCCGCCGTGCTGTCGGCGCTGCGGGCCGAGGCGGAGGCCGCGCACGGCGGCCCGGTGCTGCGCGCCGTGATCACCGTCCCGGCCGCGTACGGCCACCAGGACATCCGCAGAGCTCTCATGGTCGACGCCGCGCACTCCGTCGGCCTGGCCACGGTCGAGCTGCTGGCCGAGCCCGTCGCGGCCGCCCTGTCCGCCCCCGCGGGCGAGGGGTTCGCCGACGACCTCGTGCTGGTCTACGACTTCGGCGGCGGCACGTTCGACACCGCGCTGGTGCGCCTGCGCGACGGGGGCTACGAGGTGCTGGGCCACGCCGCGCTCAACGACTGCGGCGGGCGCGACGTGGACGCCGCCGTCTTCGCCGAGCTGCGCGGCGACGGCGCGGTCGTCGACGGCCCCGACCCGGTGGCCGCGCAGCGCGGGCGGCTGGAGCTGGCCGACCTGGCCAGGAACATGAAGCATCAGCTGAGCAGCGTCCCGGAGGCGGAGGAGGTCTTCACGCCGCTCGGCCTGGAACTCGCCCTCGGCCTGCCGCGCTTCACCCGGCTGGCGGCGCCCCTGGTGCGCCGGACGATCGACTGCTGCCGGGGCCTGCTGCACGTGTGCGACGTCGGGCCCGGCGAGGTGTCTGCGGTGCTGCTGACCGGCGGCAGCAGCCGGATGCCGATCGTGCGGGAGGAGCTCGCCGCCGCGTTCGGCCGTCCACTCCGCGCCTCCCGCGACCCCGAACTGGCCGTGGTGACCGGCGCCGCCCGCTTCGCCGCCGACGCGCCCCGGCGCGTACTGCCGCCCCTGCCGCCCGCCGGGCCGGGCCTGCGCTGGGACATCCCCGGCGGCGGGGGCATGCTGCTGCGCTGGCTCGTCAGCGATGGCGACCGGCTGGGCGCGGGGACGCCGGTCGCCGAGATCAGGTCGGTGGACGGGTCGGTGTGGCGGTTGGCGGCCGCCAAGGTGGGGACGGTCGAGACCCGGCACGGCCGGTACGGGGACACGGTGACGGCCCAGGCCGACCTCGTCACCCTCGCCGCGCGGCGCCCGGCTCCCGCCCAGGTCGCGGTGGGACGGCTCCGCGGCACGCCGCGCCAGGCCAGCAGACTCGACGGTGTCACCAGCGTTCAGGCGAGCCCGGACGGCCGGGCCCTGGCGGTCGCGCTGAAGACCGGAGCGATCCTCGTCCTCGACACCTGGGACCCGTCGCGGCCGTCGCTGCGGCTGCAGGGCGAGCGCGACCCGAGCCACGCCTACGTCCACCGGTTCGATCCCGACGCGGGAGCGATCGGCTGCCACTTCCCCGGTCGAGGCGTCGTCCAGGAGTGGGACCTGGAGAGCGGCGCCCCGCGGCTCACCCGCGACGTCGGCGCCGGGAGCGCCGTCACCTGGAGCCAGGACCACCGGCTGATGGCCGTGGTCTCCGAAGAGGGGCGCATGCGGGTGGTCGACGTCGAACGCGACAAGGAGATATGCAGCCATCTGTGGACGTTCGGCCAGTACGAATCGCCACGGCCGGCGTTCAGCCCGGACGGCGCGATCCTGGCGGGGAGCACCAAGAGGGACGGGCTGCTGCTCTGGAACCTCGACTACGGCCGCCTCCTCACGCCGGCGGGCCTGGGAGGAGACCGGCTCTGCGCGTTCAGCCCGGACGGGCGGCATCTCGCGGCCTGGACCTACGGCACCCCCGTCGACGTGTGGAGGCTTCCCGGCCTCGACCGCGCCGGGCGCTTCGACGACGAGGTGAGCCCGTCCTTCAGCGGCAGCGGAGACCTCCTCGCCACGGCGACCCGGCGGGAGGTCGTCGTGCGCGGTTCCGAGGACTGGGGCGTGCGGTCGCGGCTGCCGCACTACTGCGACGACAACGTGGGCGACCTCCGGTTCAGAGAGGACGAGCGCCTGCTGAGCGGCGTGTCGTGGGGAGGGGAGATCCTCACCTGGGACCTGGAGACCGGCGAGCAGGTGAGCCGCTTCTCCCACGGCGGCGACCTGACGGCCCGCGTCACCCACCGGCGCGACTGGCAGGTGGTGGCCACCTCTCCGTACGGGGGTGACGTGGACGTGTGGGACGTGCGGCGCGGCTCCCGGGTCGCGCGCATCGGCTGCGCCCCGGGGACGCCCGACTACCTCCCCTTCCACTACTTCAGCGAGGACGGGCGGCTGCTCGCCGTCCTGGCCGCCCACACGTTCCGGATCTGGGATCTCGTCCTGTGACCCCGGATCCCACGCCGGCCCGGGCACGACTTCCAGGTCGAGGTGCACGCCCCGGCGTTCCTGGAGATGAACGGATCACCGGCGATCGCGATCGGCGGGTCGGACGACCGCGTGGAGATCTGGGACCACGACGCCGAGGTGCGGGCGCCGGCCGTCACGCAGGACGAGACCGCGGTGATCTGGGAGGTCACCGGGTGAACCAGAACAAGGAGGCGGCCATGGCCGCAGAACCGATACCCGCTCCCGACGGCATCCGCGCCGCCGGCGCCGTCGTCTGGCGGGGGGACCGGACGGCGCCGGAGATCGCCCTCGTGCACCGGCCGAAGTACAACGACTGGACCCTGCCGAAGGGGAGGATCGTCCACGGCGAGCATCCCATCGCCGCGGCCGTGCGCGAGGTCTACGAGGAGACCGGCCTGCGCGTCGTCCTCGGACGATGGCTGTGCTCGGTGCACTACGAGAAGAAGGGCTGGGCGAAGCGGGTCGACTACTGGGCGGCGCAGGCCGCGGGCCCGGCCGACTTCGTGGAGAACGAGGAGGTCGACCGCATGTCCTGGCTGCCGCTGGAGGACGCGCGCGACGCGCTCACCTTCGAGCGGGACCTCGCCGTGCTGACCGAGTTCGCCGCCAGGCCCGTGGCCACCACCCCGATCGTCCTCGTCCGGCACGGCCGCCTGTCCGGCTCGGGCGACGACTGGCAGGGCAAGAAGAAGACGCGCCCCCTCGACCCCGTCGGCGAGGCGCAGGCCGCGACGCTCGCCACCGTCCTCGCCGCCTACCGGGCGGGCGCCCTGATCAGCGCGCCGAGCGAACGGTGCCTCCAGACGCTGGAGCCGTACCGGTCGGCGAACCGCCTCACGATCCGGCAGGACAAGCTGTTCACGGACAAGCACTACGAGCCCGCCGGAGCGCTCCGCATCCTTCTCGGTGCGATCGCCGTACGGGATCGCATGGCGATCTGCGGCCACCGTGAGAGCCTCGAAGGCGTGGTCGGCGAGGTGTGCGCGGGCCGGTACGACGGGGAGGCGGCGCTGCACCTGTTCAAGGGATCGCTCGTGGTCCTCCACCACGCGGACGAGCGGATCGTCAGTCTGGAACGTTACATTCTCTGATGACGTCGAGGCTCACGGCCGCGTCACGTCGGCCACGACGCCGCCGAAGGCCGTGACGACCTCGCGGGCGAAGGCCGTCCGGGAGGCCCCCACCCCCCGGAGGGCGTGACCGTGGTCGAGCGCGACCACGGTCACCGCCCCCGCCAGCAGCAGCCACCACAGCGCCGCGACCGCCGTCCGCGACGGGCGCGAGCACCCTTCGAAGGACCGCCGCAGCCGGTCGCGGTGGAACGGCACGTGGCGGAGCTCGTCGGCGAGGATCCGGCCGGCCACCTCCGCCGCGAGCGGGTCGCGCACGCCGTCGCGCACGGCCCGGTAGTAGGCGAGCGCGACCACCTCCGCGAGCATCAGGACCATGAGCTCGGTGCGCAGGCCGAGCATCCGGCGCAGCCGGACGAAGGCGGCGTCCGTCCAGTGGCCCGGGATCGTCTCCGCGCCACCCGCCTCCAGCAGGCGGCCCAGCAGCCGGGCGTGCTCCCGTTCCTCCGCGACGAACAGCCGGATCGTCTCCGCGTACACGCGATCCCCCGCCTGGTCGGCCTTGGCCGTGAGGCTGCCGCCGTCGCCGTCCTCCCCCACCTGGAACCGCTGGAGGCTGCGCACGAGGGCGGGCTCCAGCCGTGCGCCCCGGCCCCAGTCGGGGTCGCCCCACGTGTCCCGCAGCAGCGCCGCGCCCTCGAAGTCGCGCAGCCAGGCCGTGAAGTCGCCGGTGTCGACCGTCATGGCAGGCGAATCTACGGATCCGGTGTGCAGATTCCGGGGGTGGGTTTGTGGAGGTTCGGCGGGGCCTTCGTACGACGGCCCTGTGCGGTCAGGCCACGGAGTGGGTGATCACGCCTCTGTAGACGCCCGTGGTGACGCCGGCGAAGGGGACGGACACGTTCAGCGTCGGGATCCAGCTGCAGTTGTTGACTCCGTTCTGCGTGGTGCGGGAGAACGCGGTCCGGGGGACGCTCAGGCTCACCTGCTGGGCCGCCGTGGGCTGGCCGGGGATGAAGTTTCCGCCGCCCTGGGTCGCCGTCGCGGGGCCCGACCAGTAGGTCATGTTCGACCGGCTGATCGTGACGACGGGGGCCGTGGTCCGGCTGTAGTCGGTCGAAGAGACGGTGACGGTCCACGGGCCCGCGCCGGGCTCGCGGGTGTCCGTCACCGTGACGGTCCCCATCTGCACCGCCAGGTGCCCTCCGGGCGTGGTGCTGCCCATGCTGACCGCGGCGGGCGCGCTGATGGTCAACGCCCCCGCCCGCGCCGGCCGGAACGTGGCGGCCTCGGGCGCCGCCTCCGCGTGCGGCGCGGCGGCCGCGGGAACGGCGGCCAGGGCGGCGGAAACGGCGGCGACGACCGCGGCCGGCGGCGCGGCGTGAAAGATGATCGGATTCGTTCCTCTACGCATACGAGCCCTTCGGTCGATCCGGCCCGGGCTCCCGGCGACGCCTGCGGAACAGGAGGAAGGCGCAGGCGGCGACGGCGAGCGTCAGCGCGGACAGGGCCGACGGCAGGAGCGGGCCGCGGATGCCCGACAGGACGACCGGATGGCCGAGACCCGAGTCCGGGAACATGATCGTGGCGGACACGGTCCGCTTCACCAGGCCGCTCTGCAGCACCAGGTCGGCCTTCCAGGGGCCGTTCGGGAGCCGCCGGTCCATCACGACCGTCACCTGGCCGGCCTCGCCCGGCTTCAGGTCGACGCCCAGCGTGGCCGCGTACGGACCGGCCCGCAGGCCGCCCGGCCCGTCCGACAGGGACAGCTGCCCCGACAGGTCGAGCGCGCGGCCGCCGGTGTTCCGCACCTGGGCGAGCAGCCGTGGCCGCCCTTCGGGGTCGCGCTCGGGCGTGACCTTCTCGATGCGCATGTCGGACGGCGGCTCGCCGCCCGGCCCGATGTCGAGGTAGACGCGGATGCCCACTCGGCTGATGAGGCCGACGTTGTGCACCTTGTCGGGCGCGGCGGCGGTCTCCGCCCAGATCACGCCGTACCGCTCGCCGCGCCAGGCGTCCTTGGGGACGGCGATGGTGAACCAGGCCGTGCGCTTCCGGCCCGGCGGGAGGTCCATCTCGCCCGGCTCGACCGTCGTCCAGGTCGTCAGGTCGTTCGGCGTCCGTTCGGGGGCGAAGACGAATGAATGGTCGCGGATGTCGGCGGCCGCGGGGTACAGCGAGACGTGCATGCGGCGGGACGTGGTGTTGGTCACCTCGACGCGCCGCTTGATGGTCGTGCCCGGGTTGAGGTGGTCGACCACGCCCGTGAGCGCCCGGGGATCCTTCCGGCGCACCACGGGGGCGTCGACGATCCGGATGCCGAGCCCGATCC
>NZ_KI866523.1:509951-525994 GCF_000511135.2 Microbispora sp. ATCC PTA-5024
AGGGCCGCCCCGCCGGCCGTGCTCGCGAGGAGCACGGACAGCAGGGCGGCCGCGGCCACGCCGATGAACCGATCAGGCGACGGAATGGGTCACCGTCCCGGTGTAAGTTCCCAGACCGACCGCCAGCGGGACCGCGACGGCGAGCGTCGGACTCCACGTCGCCTGGCTGTTGCCCGTACCACCGGTGTACGTCATCGCGACGCGCTGGGCGGACAGGCTTCCCGGCGCGCCGGGCGTGAGCGTGCCGTTGCCGACGATGAGCGTGCCCGGCCCGGGCGTGTACGTGGCGGCGGACGCGGGAATCGTGTCGCTCGGGCCGACGAAGGCCGTGGACGACACCCGCGCGGTCCAGTCCGAGGTGGGCGTGCCGCCCCGGGCGTCGGTGACGGTCACCACGCCGAGCGGGCCGCTGACGGTGTTGCCCGCCGTCGTGCTGCCCAGGCTCACCGGGCCGGCCGGCGCCGTGATCGTCAACGCTCCCGAGGTGACCGTGAAGGTCACGGTCGTGTCGGCGGCGTCCGCCGGCGCGATCGCGAGCACGGCGACGGTGAGTGTTCCCCCTGCTATGAGTGCGAGGTGCTTGAGTCGCATTGTCGGCCCCCATGAAACATGGACGTGCCCCGGAGGGCACGCCGTTGATCAACTACCGCACAGTCGATGCCATACGCTAGGTGATGGCTCATGCGCGTTCCGTCTCTGACACGCGCTCGATGGCAACCCGGGGCTCCACGTCGGCCGATCTCCGGCTACGACAGCCGGACGGTGACGGCGGCCGAGGCGCCGTCCCGGCCGGACAGGGGCCCGAAGACGAGCGTGAGGCCCTGGCCGGTCGTCGCCGTCGCGAGGGCCGGATCGCCGCGCACCACCTCGCCCACCGGGCGGTCCCAGCTCAGGGTGAGGCCGTCGAGGTCGCACCGTGGGTCGGACACGGCGAGCACGGCGGTGCCGTCGCCGGCCTCCCGCACGAGCACGGCGCACGGCGCCGACGCGGTGAGCCCGCCGGCCGTGCCCGCGACCCAGAAGTTGGCCGCGGTGAGACCGAGCGCCGGGACCCGCAGGGCCTGCGCGTGCGCGGTGTTGGCCAGCAGGACGAACCCGGGGTCGGCGGCCCGCGCCCGGGTCCGGCCGGCGCTCGCGCCCGGCAGCAGGAGGTAGACGTACGACGCCGCCTCTGGATCGACGCCGTGGTCGATCCAGAGGGTCGTGTAGCTCCTGGCCACGGTGCCGTCGGTGCGCCGTTCCCGCAGTGTGCGCGGCCGGTCGGGCCCGGGGAACACGTAGCCGCCGTGACCCTCGATGTGCGCCCAGCCGGCCGCCCGGTCCTCGGTCAGCGGCGCGTCCGTCCGCCGGTTGTCCACGACGGTCTCGACCGGAACGCCGTCCGCGGCGGTGACCCCGGCGCCCAGGCACACCACCGCGTCGTCGAGGAAGACCCAGGTCTTGAAGGCCTCGAGCGAGCTCTCCAGGCCGTTGAGGTGCTGGCCGACCGTGGCGTACACGCCGTCGGTGGCGCCGCCCACCCACCGCGCCGGCGGGCACGTGTCGCCCCACGCCCCGCCCGCGCCGTCGGGCAGCCGCCTCGTCGACACGGTCGTGCCGGGCAGCCGGTACGGGTCCACCGTGGACCAGAAGGAGTCGGAGTACTGGTCGCCATGGCCCTCGGCCCACCAGTAGAGCATCCCGGCGCCGGTGTGCCAGCCCCGCAGGTTCTCGCCGTTGCCGTGCTCGTAGTACGAGACGCGATGGGACGCCATGCTGAGCCCGGCGCACCATCCGGGACGCCGGTGGACGGCCCGGGCGCTCATCGGCAGCAGCCGGTGTCCGGACGGCTCGTCCGCCGACGGCACGGCCTCGTCGGCCACGACGGCCGCGAGACGCGCGTGGAACGCCAGGTCGGCGCTCTCTTCGGCCGCCTTGAGCATCGGGACGGCGGTGTCCCGCGCGGCCCATCCCTTGACCATGGCCCGCCATCGGTCGCGCTCCGCCGGAGAGGCAGCCTCGCCGAGCACGAGGATCGCGGCGGCGATCTCCCGTCCCCTCTTGTGGTCGCCGTACGGCCTCCGGCCGATCCCGCGCCCGCGCACGAGGTCCATGCAGGCGCCGTCGTGGACGACCGGCGCGAACGACCGCTCGACCGCGTCGAAGACGGTCCGCCTGCCGGGGTCGACGACCTCCCAGGGCGAGCCGTGCAGAACCGCGAGCAGCGTGGCCAGCCCCGCCAGCAGGGACGCGCCGTACGCGCCCTGGTACGGGACGGTCGTGTGCTGGATGAACGAGCCGTCCCGGTAGAAGCCGTCGCCCTCGTCCACATGCCGGAAGACGGGCGACAGCGCGGAGACGGCGAGGGCGGCCTTGCCGGGGTCACACCTGAGGAGCGCGCGCAGCAGCATGACCGTGCACAGGTCGACCCGGTTGGCTCCGGTGCTCCTGCCGCTGTAGTCCCCGAGGCGGCTTTCCGGGACGAAATGGTCGACGGCGTCGCGCAGCGCGGCGCTCCGGACGTCCGTCAGGTGCGGGCCGATCAGCACGGCGGCGTCGAGGAGCGTCCTCGGGACGCCGATCCGCCAGTGCCACCAGTTGCCTGTCTGCTCGGCGTCCACGGCGTAGACCCGCCGCCGGTAGTGGTCGATCCCCTCCGCGACGGCGGCGGCGAGGCCCGGGTCGCCGGTCACGCCCGTGCCGGGCAGGGCGTACGCGCGGGCCATGGCCTGCAACCGCGCCGGAGTGGCCGTGAACGACGGGAACGCCTGGCCGGGCCAGAGCCACCCGTCGGACGGCGCCATCGTGTCGCGGTGGCGCGCCGCCCTCGCCCCGAGCCGCGCGAGCCGGGTCCGGTACGGCTCGGCCCGCGCGTCGAACCCGGAGCCGGCCGTCACGTCCCGCCAGCGGGCGCGGAGCAGGGCGAACTCCTCGGCGAACAGGCCCTCCCGGGGGCCCTGGCCGCGTCCCGGCTCCAGGGCCTCGGAGGCGGCCGCGGGGGCGAGCGCCGCCGTGGCCGCGGCGGCCCCGCCGAGCCGCAGGAACGACCGCCGCGACCACCGATGCACGCCATGATTATCCACAGCCGCCCCCGCCCCCGGGGCCGTCGCCCGGCCACCGGAGACGGCGGCGCACCAGTTCCGCGGCTCACACGGCCCACGCCCGGCGGCCGCCGCTTGGAGGGCCGGGGGTCAGGGGCTGCCGGCGGCGGCTCGGGTTCTGGTGAGGCCGGCGGCGACCCGGGCGGCCGAGGCGCCGAGGCCGGCGGGCAGCGGCGAGAAGCCGGGCGCCCGCCGGCGTCGCAGCTCGGCCTCGGTGTAGCGGGCGCACCGCCGATGCCACTCGAGGATGCCCGACATCCAGCTCTTCAGGCCCTCCGCGTGGCGGGTGAGGATCCGGCGGACCGGCTCGTCGAGGCCGAGGTCGTCGAACATGGCGGGCAGGCCGGTCGCGACGATGTGCTCGAACTGCCGCATGCGCGCCGCCATCAGGTCGGCCACGATGTCGCGCGCGGTGAACCGGTCGACGTCGAGGAAGCTCTCCACGACGACGACCAGGTTGTGCACCTCGCCCTCGAACTCGACCTCCTTCTGGTAGGAGAACAGGTCGTTGGTGAACCCCGCGTAGTCCTGCGCGGCGGTCTCCATCTCCCGGACGATCCGGTTGTGGTGGACCTCGGGGGGCAGCACGTCGAAGTGGGCGAGCCGGGCCAGGCTCATCGTCATCTCGGCGCCGAACGTCCTGCGCCGCATCTCGATGTAGTCGACGGGGTCGGGCACCCGGTTGTGCGCCTGGTTGGCCAGCTCCCACAGCCAGCTCGACGTCATGTCCTCGACCGCCGTCCGGAACCGCCGCCTGGCCTCGGAGCTCATCGGCCCGGCCGTACGGCGCCACAGGTCGGCCAGGCCGCGCTCGAGCGCGTTGGCGGGCGGCGGGGTGTCACCCGCGTCGAGCGGCATGAACGCCGGGAGCCGGTCGTTGCAGAGCTTCGCCCCGGCCAGGTCGCGGACGGCGCCGAACACGAGCGGGAAGTAGTCGTCGCCGTAGGTTCCCCAGGCCAGCCAGTCGGACGACAGGTCGAGCTGCTCGGGGGAGGCGTCCGGGTGGATCATCGCGGCGCAGTGGGGGAAGTCGAAGCCGCGGAAGCGCCGCTCGTCCCACACCCCGGCGGCCTCCACCCCCGGCGCCGAGTCGAACATGCCCGTCTCCCGCGCCCACCCCACGGCGTGCCGCCGCGCCCCCGCCAGATGGGGGCTGGTCCGGATCGGGAAGGGCATGTGGAGGGGCGGCAGCGGCAGGTGCCCGACCGGCTGGTACGGCACGGCCGAGTGCTGGCGGATGCGGCGGCGCAGCCCGAGCCCGCCCTCCGAGGGGACGCCGGACAGGACGGCGGCCGGGGCGGCGATCCGGGCGGCCGTCGTGCCGAGGCCGTTCGGCCCGCCGAGGATCCTGAGGGGCGCGGGCGCGTCATCGCGCATGCCCTCGTTCATGTACCGGCTCGACCTCGCGTGCCACTCGTGGCCGCCGGACTGCCAGTCCTGCAGGCCCTTGACGTAGGCCGCCACCGCGGCGGCCTCCTCGGGGCCGGCGGCGTGCTCGGCGAGCAGGGCGGGGACCTCCGTCAGCGCCGTGCTCTCGAACTGCTGCAGCCGCGAGGTGAGCAGGTCGTTGACCAGGTCGGCGGCCTCCTGCGTCGAGCAGCCGAGGAAGCGCTCGAAGACCAGGACGGCGTTGGAGTTCTCCCCCTCCTCCTGGACCTCCCGCTGGTAGGAGAACAGGTCGTTGCGCAGGTGGACGGCGTCGGCGAAGGTGTCGGTCAGCACGCGAACCGGACGGGTGGCGGCGAGGCGGCCGGGAAGCTCGGCCCCCACGGCGTACTCCACGAGGTTGGCCGACCAGGGCGCGCCGCCCACCCGCCGCCGCATCTGGACGTACTCGATGGGGTTGGCGATCCGGCCGCGGTCGATGTTGTCCAGCTCCCACATCGACTCGACCATGAGGTTGTGGGTGCTGGTGACGAAGCGCCGCCGCCAGCCGGGGGACATCGCCGGGACCGTGCGCTCCCACAGGTCCCGCAGGCCCGCCTCGGCGGCGTTGCCCGGCTCCGGCGGGGTGCGGCCGTCGGGGGTCATGAACAGTTCGAGCCGGTCGAGGTAGGCCTTGGCCCCCGCCAGGTCGCGGGAGTGCTTGAAGTGCTCCAGGAAGTGGTCGTCGAAGAAGAACACCCAGACGTACCAGTCGGTGACGAGGTCGAGCGTGGGGCCGTCGCAGTCGGGATGGGTGTAGGCGCACATCAGCGCGTAGTCCATCCGGGCCAGCGCGCCGGCGTCCCAGACGACCCCGCCGCCGGGACGGGGGGCGTCGAGCATGCCCATCCGCTCGGCCCAGGCGCCGCTGTGCGCGCGGGCGCCCTCCACGTGCGGGTTGAGCCTCGCCGGATACGGCACGTAGAAGTCGGGCAGCGTGAAAGCCTGCATGAACGTCCCCCACCTCGCGCGTCATGACCGTTCACTTACTGTGACGAGACTTACACTTTCCGTCCGCGCTCCGCAAGACGCGATCGTCCCGCCTGTGGACGAGCCGTCCCGGTGGGGTTCCTCGTGAAGGCCTATGTGCCCACCGGGCTCGCGATCCTCGTGGTGGTCGTCGCCTCCGCGCGACCGTCGCCGGGATCCTCGCCCGGACGCCGGTGACGGGGGGCCGCGGACCCGGTGGCCTGCTCACCGGCGGGCATCGCGGCCTGCGGAGCAGCGGGCATCGCGGCCTGCGGACCGGCGGACGCCCCGACCGGCTGAGCGGCGGACGCCGGGACCGGCCGAAGCGGCGCGCCCTGGTGGCGCCGGATCTCCTGTTCCAGCTCCTGCGGCGTCGCGGCCTCCAGGAGGCGTGCGCCGAGCGGCGCGGCCGTGCGGGGGACGGCCCACAAACTCCCGGTCCTCTCCCCGTACCAGACCATCCAGCCGGGCGCCCGCGCCGCCAGCGCGCGCGCCGCGCTCCTGCCTGCGGTGATCTCGTCCGTCATCATGACCTTCTTCCGCGTTCCGGCTCGCTGTCTCCCTGCGAGCTCCTCCCTCTACCCCCGTCAGTGCGGCGCAAGCGCATCCGTCACATCCGTACGGCGAACGGGTCTTGACGGAATCCGAGGCTCGGCCTACGTTCGGCGAAAATAAGGAAACTTAACTAACGAACGCCCGTCCCCTCGTCCCCCCCAGAGGAGTGCTCGTGCGCAAGGCCGCCCTGTCCCTCGCCGCCCTCGCCCTGCTGGCGGCCGCCCTGCCCCTGGCCGGCCCCGCCGCGGCCGCCTCGGCCGTCTACCAGGCGGAGGACGCCGCTCTGACCCAGGCGAGCGTCGCGACCAACCACACCGGCTACACCGGCAGCGGCTTCGTCGACTACGTCAACACGACCGGAAGCGCCGTCCAGTGGTCGGTCACCGCGGCCGCGGCCGGGCCCGCGACGCTCACCTTCCGCTACGCCAACGGCACCACCGTCAACCGGCCGATGGACGTCGCGGTCAACGGGACCACGGTCGCGGCGGGCAAGGCGTTCGGTGGGACCGGATCCTGGGACGCCTGGACCGACGCCACCGTCAGCGTCACCCTCAACGCCGGGACGAACACGGTCAGGGCCACCGCCACCACGGCCAACGGCGGCCCCAACGTCGACAAGCTCACCGTCTCCACGCAGGACTCCGGCGGCACCGGCCCGGCGGTCCCCTTCGGCGGCCACCAGTTCCCGTACGCCGCAGGGACGCTCCGCCCGAGCGGCACGCAGGCCACGATCGACCAGCAGGTGGTGACCTACTACAACCGCTGGAAGACCGCCTTCGTCAAGCAGAACTGCGGCAACGGGTGGTACGAGGTGATCTCCCCCGACGCCGACCACCCGTACGTCGCCGAGGCGCAGGGCTACGGCATGGTCATCGTGGCCACCATGGCCGGGGCGGACGCGAACGCCAAGACGATCTTCGACGGCATGGTCAAGTACATGCTGGCGCACCCCTCGGTCAACAACGCGAACCTGCTGGCGGCGGAGCAGGACAGCTCGTGCAAGAGCGTCGACGGCTCCGACTCCGCCACGGACGGCGACCTCGACGTGGCACTCGGCCTGCTGCTGGCCGACCGGCAGTGGGGCAGCGCCGGGACGTACAACTACAAGGACCTGGCCGTCAAGCACATCAACGCGATCAAGGCGAGCGAGGTCAACCCGACGACCCACCTGATGCGGCTCGGCGACTGGAGCACCTCGGGCGACTCCCTCTACTACGTCACCCGCTCGTCCGACTGGCTGGTCGACCACTTCCGGGCGTTCCGCAAGGCCACCGGCGACACGGCCTGGGACACGATCAGGACGGCCCACCAGAACCTCATCACGTCCCAGCAGTCCACGTACGCCCCCAACACGGGCCTGCTCGCCGACTTCGTCGTCAACACCAACACCACGCCCAAGCCCGCCCCCGGAGAGGTGCTGGAGGACGCGAACGACGGCAAGTACTGGTGGAACGCCTGCCGCGACCCCTGGCGCATCGGCGCCGACGCCGTGACGAGCGGCGACAGCGCCTCACTCGCCTCGGCCCGCAAGATCAACTCCTGGATCAAGTCGAAGACCGGGGGCAACCCCGACGCCATCGGCACCGGCTACACCCTGGGCGGCTCGCAGATCGACAGCGGCAGCGAGCCGGCCTTCTTCGCGCCGTTCGCGGTCGCCGCCACGACCGACCCGGGCAGCCAGGCCTGGCTCGACGAGCTCTGGACGAAGATGCTGAACACCTCGTTCACCTCGAACGACTACTACTCGACCAGCATCCAGCTCCAGGTCATGATCGTGGTCTCGGGGAACTACTGGCTGCCCTGACGCCGCCCGCCGTCGTCCCGCGGCGGCCCGGCGACCACAGGCCGCGCGCTCAGCGGACCACGTTGTCGCCGGGGGCGAGCAGGCCGAGCTCGCGCCGCCGCGGGAAGCCCTCCCAGTCGCCGTACGCGGACACGGCGAAGGCCCCGCACACGGCGGCGCGGTCCAGCCGGGCCCGCAGATCGCCCTCGTCCTCCAGGAGGCAGGACAGGTAGCCCGCCACGAACGCGTCGCCGGCGCCCACCGGGTCGATCTCGGTCACCGGGGGCGCCGCGACCCGCGCGAGGTCCCCGGCCGTACGGGCGAGGGCCCCGTCGGCCCCCAGCTTGACGACGGCCTCGCGCGGGCCGAGGCCGAGCAGGCCCTCGGCAGCGTCGTGCGGCCCGCGCTCGCCGCCCAGGAGGATGGCGGCCTCCCACTCGCCCGCGAAGATCACGTCGGCCGCCCCGGCCAGTCGCCGCAGCACGGGGGCCGCCTCCTCGGGCGACCACAGGCGGGCACGGTGGTTGACGTCGAAGGAGACGGTGGTCCCGGCCTCGCGGGCCGCGGCGACGGCGGCCTCGACCGCCGCCAGCGCCGTGGGCCCGAGGGCCGGGGTAATGCCCGTGACGTGCAGGATCCGCGCCCCGGCGATCACGTCCAGGGGCAGGTCGGCGGGTGACAGGGCCGCCCCCGCCTGGTGCTCGCGGTAGTAGGCGAGGATGACCCTGTCGGCCGTGCGCCGGTGGCGCATCATCAGGCCGGTCGGCCGTGCGGCGTCCCGTACGACGTGGGAGACGTCGACGCCCTCGCCGCGCAGGCCCGTCAGGATCATCTCGCCCGCGTCGTCGTCGCCGAGCCTGCCGACCCACGCGCCGCGGTGACCGAGCCTGCTCACCCCGACCGCCACGTTCGCCTCCGACCCGGCGAAGGAGATCTCGGCGGGCGACCCCGGGCGCAGCGGGCCGGCGCCCGACCCGCGCACCAGCGCCATCGCCTCGCCGACCGCCACGAGATCGGGTATCACGCGCACTCCTCGCCGTAGCCGGCATGGCCGTCCGTACGGGCCGTGCCGGATCCTCAGGGACAAAGCGGGATGAGCCTAACCGTCGTCGACCGGCGGCGCAGGAGGCAGGGATGGGGGACACACCGTGGGAGCTGTCTGGATATAGGTGATTCGTGGCCATACGAAGGCGGCGCCGCGAACCGATCCGTCGGGAGTATGGAAGTCGGACACACAGTCCGCAATACGGACATACCTCCCGAAAGGCCAGTAGTTATGCCACAGGTCATCGCGGGGCTGGAGATCCCAGAGACAGCGGCGGTCGCCGAAGCGACCCGCCTCCTCCAGGACACCACCACCCCGCTCATCTACCACCACTCCCGGCGGGTCTACCTCTTCGCCCTGATCCACGCCGGCAAGCTCGGTCTCAAACCCGACCCCGAACTGCTCTATCTGGCCGCCATGTTCCACGACACCGGCCTGTCGACCCCCTTCTCCGAGGTCGAGCAGCGCTTCGAGGTCGACGGCGCCGACCACGCCCGCGCGTTCCTCCTCGCCCACGGGTTCCCGGCGGCCGCCGCCGACACCGTCTGGACCGCGATCGCGCTGCACACCACACCCGGCATCCCTGCCCGGATGACCCCGGAGATCGCCACCACACACCTGGGCGTGCTGACCGACGTCATCGGCTACGGCCTGGACGGACTGGACCACGACCAACTGGACGAAATCCTCGCCGCCCACCCGCGCGGGGACTTCAAGAACGAGTTTCTGCGCGCCTACGTCGACGGGCTCAAGGACCGCCCCGAAACCACCGACGGCACCGTGAACTCCGATGTGCTCGAGCACTTCATCCCCGGCTTCCGCCGCATCACCACCGTCGAGCGCATCCTCGGCGCAGCCTGGCCGAGCTGACCGGCACCGCACGCGGCCACCGGGAGATCCGGCCGACCCCCCACTCCAAGGAACCTTCGTGAAAGGAATTCGAGCATGCGAGCGATCACCGTACGCGATCGTGACGCGGGTGTCGGCGGCCTGGCCCTGACCGACATGCCCCACCCCCAGGCCGCCGTGAACGACGTCATCGTGCGCGTCCACGCCGCGGGCTTCACCCCGGGAGAGCTCGACTGGCCGACGACCTGGGCCGACCGCGCCGGACGCGACCGCACCCCCACCATCCCCGGACACGAGCTGTCCGGCGTCGTCGCCGAACTCGGCTACGGGACCACCGGCCTCACCGTCGGCCAGCGGGTCTTCGGACTGGCCGACTGGGCCCGCGACGGATCCCTGGCCGAGTACACGGCGGTGGAGGCCCGCAACCTCGCCCCCCTCGCGGCCGACGTCGACCACACCCTGGCCGCCGCGCTGCCCATCTCCGGGCTCACCGCATGGCAGGCGTTGTTCGACCACGGCCACCTCACCACCGGCCAGACCGTCCTCATCCACGGCGCCGCCGGCGGCGTCGGCTCCATCGCCGTCCAGCTCGCACGCGAGGCCGGAGCCCACGTCATCGGCACCGGACGAGCCGGCGACCGCGACCTCGCCCTCAGCCTCGGCGCGCACGCCTTCCTCGACCTGGACGCCGACGACCTCCGGCACGCCGGTCAGGTCGACGTGGTGTTCGACGTCATCGGCGGCGACGTCCTCCAGCGATCGGCCGAACGGGTACGACCGGGCGGCACCCTGGTCAGCATCGCCATGCCTCCCACCGTCCAGCCCGAGGACGGGCGCGCCGTCTTCTTCGTCGTCGAACCCGACCGCGCCCGGCTGGCCGACCTCGCCGAGCGCCTCCGGACCGGACGGCTCCGCCCCGTCGTCGGCGCCGTACGACCGCTTGAGGAAGCCCCCTCCGCCTTCGCCCGCCACCCCCGCACGCGCGGCAAAACGATCATCCGGATCACGGACGAACATGGAGGGCAGCAGTCATGATCGACATGCGAATCGCCGGCGGCGTGCTGATCGCCGCCACGACCGCCGCGGTCCTCGGATGCGCCCCGGCGGCGGAGCATCCGACCATCCCGGCCGCCGCGGCCACTCCTGTCACCGCGGTCACCACCACCGCCACGGCGACCGCGCCCGTGACGTCGAAACCCCCGTCCGAGACCCTGACGCCTCTGATCCAGCAGGCGCTCCCGAACGTCAAGGGCAAGACCTTCACCTCCGCGATCGTGACCTTCCCGCCCGGCGTCCGAGCGACGCCCCACCGGCACGGCCAGGCGTTCGTCTACGCCTACGTGCTCGAAGGCACGGTACGCAGCCAGCTCGAAGGCGCACCGAAGCGGACCTACCACCAGGGCGAGAACTGGGTCGAGCAGCCGGGAGCCCACCACGTGGCCACCGAGAACGCCAGCGACACAGAGCCGGCCAAGCTCCTCGTCGTCTTCGTCTCCACCACCGGAGACCAGCTCAAGATCGACGATCCGCACCAGTAGACGTGTGAGTGTCCGGCCCCCGGCGAGGGGGGTGCGACACGGCCACCTTCGCGTCGAACGGCTGCGCTATGGTCGGGAAATATCGTCAGAAAAAGGAGACGCGGGGCTCGCCACCTCGGCCGCGGCACGCGTGATCACGATCGCGGTCGTCGCGGCGGGGAGGGACGGTCCCGGTGTCCGACGTTCTGGTCGCACTGGACAGGCTGAGAAGGGCCTACAACCGGCACGATCTCGATGCGCTCGCCCGCTGCTTCGGCGAGCGGGGCGTGGTCGTCGCGCCGGACGGCGTCGGGGAGGGCGGCGAGGAGGTCGCCTCCTACTACGGCACGTTCTTCAGCGCGTTCCCCGACACCAGGGTGGTCATCCAGTCGGTGGTCGTCTCCGGTGACATCCTCGTCTCCGAGTACACCGTCACCGGCACGCACAAGGGCCCCTACCTGGCCCCCGGCGGGGACGTCGTGGAACCCACCGACCGTCCGATCGGCTTTCGCGTGTGCTCGGTGTCGCACGTCGTGAACGGCCTCATCGCCAGCCACCGGATCTTCTACGACCAGCTCGAACTGGTCACCCAGATCCGCGGGTACGTGTGCTTCGACAAGCCCGGGGACGAGGGGGAGTGACCTGACCTGGGGGACCCGGGCCGGTCAGCGGGTTCCCGGCGGGGGCACGGCCGCGTGCCTCGGGCACGCGGCCGCGCGGCCGCGAAGCGGGGAGGGAAGGCCGGCCGCGGCAAGGGCCGGCGTCTCGATTCCGGCTGTGGACATGGGCTCGGTCGCGAATCGCGCCTGACGACCCCGGGGGGCTCGGTGAGACGCCTGGCCGGCGCGGCCGCCGGCTCGGGCGGAGCGGAGTCCGCCTCCGGCGTTCCGGGTACGGACGCCGGCCTCCCGCGGTCCGCGCGTCCGCACCCACCTGATGATCCTGGGGATGCACCTCCTTCGTTGTCGTGGTCGGCCGCTGCTCCGCCCGCCGGGCCTTCGGGCCTCGGCGGCGGTGGGGGTGACGGCCGGCCATGGTGGACCCCGCGTGGCGGGCCGAGCCGGCCGCGCCGGGGGGTACCGTGGCGTCACCTCGCCTCGCGGCCCTCGGGCTCCTCCTCCACCTGCTGCTCGTCCCAGATCCTCAGCTCCTCCCAGATCTCGGCCCACACGGGGTCGCGGTCGCGGGCGGGATGCTCGCTCCACGCCTTCAGCTCGTCCCACGTCGGCGCCAGGTCCCACACCGGGGCCTCGTCCCAGACCTCCAGCTCGTCCCACACCTCCGGTTCGTCCCACGTCGGCGCCTGGTCTCCCACCGGGGGGCGGCCGCCTCCGATCCCGGATTCCTCCGAGCGCCCCGCCTCGTCCCATGCCTTCAGCTCGTCCCAGACGCGGCTCTCGTCCCGCACCTCGGGCCGTTCCGCACCGGAACGGGTGACGGCGGGTGCGTTGTGCGAGATCGTCATTTCTCAACCCCTTTCTCGATGTGCGGCGGTGTGCTCGCACAACCAACTCTGCGCCGCCGGACCGGCCCGGACCAGGCGAAACGACGTCAGCAAGTTGCCCTCCGATTGCCGGTTTCTGCCAGCGCCTCCTCTGGAAGGCGCGATATTCGATCGCGCTGCCGGACGTCCCTCCGTACAGTGACCTGCTGACAGAGCAGGAGGACCGGGGGACGCGATGGTGACCGAGGTGGGCGTCCGGCGGATCGGGCCGGACGACTGGACGCTGTGGCGTGGGCTGCGCCTGGCGGCGCTGGCCGACGCACCGGACGCCTTCGGGTCGTCGTCCGCGGTCGAGCGGGAGTTCGACGAGGACGAATGGCGGGCGCGGCTCGCTCCCGAGCACGGCCTGCGCGCCGTCGCCTTCGCCGGGCAGACGCCCGCGGGGATCGTGGGCGGACGCCCGCCGGCCGGGTCTCCCCCGCACGTGGAACTGGTCGGGATGTGGGTCCATCCGGACGCGAGGGGCGGCGAGACGGCCCGTCTCCTCGTGGGCGAGGTCCTCGCATGGGCGGGCGAGCAGGGCTGTCCCGCCGTGTCTTTGTTCGTCACCGAGACCAACGACCGGGCCCGCCGCCTCTACGAACGGTTCGGGTTCGCCGGCACCGGCGAGTGGGAGCCGCTGGAGAGCAATCCGGTCCTGCGGTGCGCCCGGATGATCCGGACCGCCGGCCTGGTGCCCCATCCCGGCTGACCCGCGACGCGTGACCGGGCGTCCCGAGCGGCCGCCTTCGAACCGGGGACGTTCCCTTTCCTTGCCCTGGCATACCCGGCCTTGGCATTTCTATGGTCGTTCACCGCGATTTCCACGGGAAACGTCTTTCCACGGGTGATCGGCGACCCCGGGAACCCCGGCCGTTCTTGGGGAAAGGATGGCACGGGCACCGGGACGGCGGCCTGCCCGCGACGCCGGGACACGGCCCATGGACGTCCGGATTCGCCGTGTTCATCGGGGTTTCCGGCGCTTCACGCCGTCCGCCGGAAAGATCGTGATAGGTCGTGAATCTTTACTTATTTGCCCATCTGTGGGGTTGAAGTGGTGATGCCGGATGGAGAAGCGCCGCATCGACCGTCGCGCATTACTGGGACCTGACACTCCGCCGGGTAGCGTCATTCAGGACGGTACGCCCGAAAAGGATGAAGGCGCGTATATGACAATGCAGCTCGAGATTACTGTCAGCGATCACCAGCCGGTCGCCGTCGTCGCGCTGGCGGGTGAGCTCGACATCGCCACGGGAGACCTCTTCCGCGAGGCGATCAGGAATCTCCTTCGCCGCGGACGCACCAGGCTCGTGGTCGACACGTCCGCTCTCCGGTTCTGTGACTCCTCGGGGCTCGAGGCCCTGCTGGACGCCAGGAGCGAGGTCGAGACGGCCTCCGGCTCCATGCGGCTGGCCGGCGTGCACGGGGTTCTCGCGCTCGTGCTGGACGTCACCCGGCTCCGGGGCGCGTTCGTGATCGACGAGACACCGGTCGAGGCCGTCGCGGCTCTGCTGCTGACGTGCCCCCGGGATGTGTCGATGGTCTGATCGCGAACCAGCCGTCCCAAGGGCGCCAGGCGCGGGAGACCGACACGGCCCCCGTCCTCCTCCGGGAGGCGGGGGCCGGTCCGCGCCCGGGGCGCCTCCGGCCCGCACACGCCCCGGCGCCTGGGCCGGCCTCCGCCCCCGCCACCTGCGACGGAACGCGAGCCCGCCGTTTGCCCCGAACCCCCTCGGGTAGCCGCGACGGAAGCAGGACAACGAGGTCCGACGTGAAGGGGAGATCACCATGGACCAGTCCCGGGCGCCCGTTCTCGAGGCCCTCGTCGCGTATCGCGAGCGCGGAGACCTGTCGTTCACGCCGCCGGGTCACAAGCAGGGCCGGGGAGTGGACCCGCGGGTGCTGGCCGTCCTCGGCGAGGACCTCTTCCGCGACGACGTCATGACCATGAACGGCCTGGACGACCGCCTGCAGACCGGCGGCGTCCTGGAGCAGGCCCAGGAGCTGATGGCCCAGGCCGTACGGGCGGACGAGGCGTTCTTCTCCACCTGCGGCAGCTCGCTGTCGGTCAAGAGCGCCATGCTGTCGGTGGCCGGGCCGGGTGAGAAGCTGCTGGTCGCGCGCAACGCGCACAAGTCCGTGATCTCGGGGCTGATCCTGAGCGGCGTCGAGCCGGTGTGGGTCCACGGGGAGTGGGACGGCGAGCTGCACCTGTCCTACCCGCCCTCGCCGGAGGCGGTGGAGGAGGCCTTCCGGGCCACGCCGGACGCCAAGGGCGTGCTGATCGCGAGCCCCACCGACTACGGGAGCTGCGCCGACCTCGCCGGGATCAGGCGGGTCTGCGACCGGTACGACAAGCCGTTCATCGTGGACGAGGCGTGGGGCGCCCACCTGCCGTTCCACGACGGGCTTCCCACGTGGGGCATGGACGTGGGCGCGGACGTCTGCGTCACCAGCGTCCACAAGATGGGCAACGGCCTGGAGCAGAGCTCGGTCTTCCACCTCCAGGGCGACCGGGTCGACCCCAACGTGCTCAAGGCCAGGGAGGACCTCCTCGGCACCACCAGCCCGTCCACGCTCGTCTACGCCGCCCTCGACGGCTGGCGCCGGCAGATGGCCGAGAACGGGAAGGACCTGCTGGACCGGGCCCTCGACCTGGCCGGGACGACGCGGTCGCGGATCGGCCGCATCCACGGCCTGTGGGTGATGGACAAGGAGGGCTCCGGGGCCTTCGACAGCGACCCGCTCAAGATCGTGATCGACGTGTCCGGGCTGGGCGTGGACGGCTACCACGCGACCGACTGGCTGCGCGAGCGGTGTCACGTCAACATGTCGCTGAGCGACCACCGCCGGATCAGCGCGGAGATCACGGTCGCCGACGACGCCGGGACCACGGACGTCCTGCTCGACGCGCTGCGCGCCCTGGCCTCCGCCCGCGACCTGCCGCCCGCCGCCCCGATCGACGTCCCGGAGCCGGGCGAGCTGGAGCTGGAGACGGTCATGCTGCCGCGGGACGCGTTCTTCGGGCGGATCGAGCAGGTGCCGATCGAGCGGGCCGGCGGCCGGGTCATCGCGGAGCTGGTGACGCCGTACCCGCCGGGCGCGCCCGCCCTGTGCCCCGGCGAGCGCATCACGGCGCCGGTGCTGAGCTACCTGACGACGGGTCTCAAGGGCGGCATGGACATCCCGGACGCCAGCGACTCCTCGCTCAGGACCCTGCGGGTGGTCGCCGAGTAACGGGGACCGCCTCCTCCACCGCCCGGGGGTCGGCGACCGTCTGCTCGGCGAGCAGCGCGGCGACGTCGCGCAGGCGCGCCCGGCGGGCGAAGGCGGCCCG
>NZ_KI866523.1:526063-530103 GCF_000511135.2 Microbispora sp. ATCC PTA-5024
AAGGCGGCCCGCTGGCGCGCCGCCCCCGAGCCGGTCCGGCGCAGGCGGCCGAGGCGGGCCGTGACGAGCGGGAGGTCCCCGGAGTCCTCCAGGCTGTCGCGGACGTGGGCCACGAGGCGTCCGACGAGGTCCCAGGCCCGGGTCCGCCGGCCGCTGAACAGGTCGAGCCCCTCGCCCTCCACGCCGTCCCTGGCCGCCCGCCAGTAGGCGCCGCGGAGCACCGACTGGTCGACGGGCGGCGCCGGGATCCCCGCCCGCACGTCGCGCAGCGCGGTGGCGACGAGCGCCCGCACGAGCCCGGCCAGCGTCACCGCCTCCTCGACCGTGGCGCAGCAGTCCGCGGTGCGGAACTCGACGGTCGGCAGGTGGTCGGAGACCCGGACGAACCAGTAGATCATCCCCCGGTCCATGATCGCCCCGCTCGCCGTCAGCCCGGCCACCACGTTCTCGTAGTGCGCGGCCGACCGGAAGTACGGCGGGGGCTCGGCGCTCGGCCAGCGGCCCATGACCAGCGCGCGCCAGCTCGCGTAGCCGGTGTCGAGGCCGTCCGCGAACGGCGAGTTGGCGGCGAGCGCCTGGAGAACCGGCAGCCAGGGACGGGCGTGGTTGCTGACCTGGACGGCCTCCTCGCGGTCACCCACGCCGACGTGCACGTGGCAGCCGCACACCCCCTGCCCTCGGGCGATCCCGCGGAACTCGCGCACCATGGCGCCGTACCGCGCGTGCGGGGTGACCGGCGGCATCCCGGCGTTGCCGCACAGCGCGGTGCCGCAGGCGGCCAGCCGTACACCCGCGGACGCCGCGGCCTCGGCCGCGCGGGCGCGCATCTCGAACAGGTCGTGCTGGAGACCACGCAGGCCGGTGTGGACACCGCTGTTGGTCTCGAGTTGAAAACGGGTCAGTTCGGGCACGATCCGGGACGCCATGGAGGCGCCGGCGCGGCGACGCACCTCCTCCGCCACCGGGACGACGCGCCCGGTTCGGGGGTCGAGGAGCAGGAACTCCTCCTCGACGCCCACGGTGAGCGGTGCGCGCGGTTCGACCGCCGCCGGAGCGACGAGGGAGGTTCCCTGACGAGTGCCGAACTGGACCTCCCCTGTCACATCAGGCATAAGCGGTCTTTCACTCCCACTTTTCCGTCAGCAGACGGCCCAGTTGTTCACCCCCTGGGTCCCCTCGGACATCCTGGACAAAACCGTCATGCCGTTTCTTGGCCGAGGTTTGCCCTGCTCGGGCGGGTGGCAAGGCGCTCCCCGGCGCCCGATGAGGCGCCGGTAGGATGAAGCGGTCAATCGGCGCTGTTCACTGCTTTGCCCCGAAGGCGCCGGTTCAGCCGGCAGATTCGAGGCATCGGTGAGCGTGACAGAGCCCCCCGCGGCGGCCCCCGTGCCCCCGCGACCGTGGAGGTGAGCGGGTGACCGCCGCAGTCGTCCTGAGCAGCCTCCCGGTCCCCGGCGACGCCGCCGGTCAGGTGCTGTCCGTCGCGCTGACCGGCGCGCTGGACTTCACCAACGCCGAACGGCTCGGGCACGACGTGGAGGCCCTGCTGAGCCCGGAGCACCGCGGGCTGGTGCTCGACATGAGCGGGGTCGAGTTCTGCGACTCCACCGGCATCCGCGTGCTGCTGATCGTCAGAAAGCTGGTCCGGGAGCGCGGCGGGGACGTGGCGCTGGCCGGCCTGAACGCCCGGCTCACCAGGATCTTCAGGATCACCGGGCTCATCCACGCCTTCACGGTGACCGCGGGGCCGCAGGAGGCGGCGGAGGCGGTGCGCACGAGGTCGCCGTCCGCCTGAGGACGCCGCCCGGATTCCGGGCGCGACCGCGGCGGCGATCACCGATGATGGCGAGGGCAGGGCGAGCATCGAGGAGGACAGGTGGTGGGACACCACCGGCAGTGGCCGATCACGGACGACCTCGCGACGCTGCGGGAGAACATCCAGCGGTACGCGCGGGGCGCCGGCCTGACCGGCACGCGACTGGACGATCTCGTCATCGCCGCCAACGAGGCCGCCATCAACGTTCTGGAGCACGGCGGCGGCACCGGCACGATCTCGATGTGGCACGAGGCCGGCACGCTGGCGGTCGACGTGGTCGACGAGGCGGGCCTGCTGAGGCCGGGGGCCGTCCCCGGCGAGCGGCCGCCCGGCCAGAGCGACCGCGGCTACGGGCTGTGGCTCATGGGCGTGCTGTGCGACGACGTGAACATCGAGCAGGTGCCCGGATGCTCCCGGATCCGGCTGTCCATCCGGCTCCCGGCTCCCGGGCCGGACGGCTCCGGCTCCGCCGAGGCCGACGACGCGGCGGACAAAGCGGGCGAGGGGGCCGGCGGTTTCGGACCGGCCGTCGCGGCACCGCCCGCGCTCGACGACTCCGCCGGCCGCGTCCGCTGACCTCCGGGGCGCCTCCACGACCCCCTGCGCCCGTCACGATTTCGCGCGCGGACCCAGGCCGCGCGTCGGAGTTGGCCCTCGTTATCGTCCCGATCACGTAAATCGGGCCGCTCACGCCGGCCGTCCGGCTTAACCTGGGTCCGCGACCACAGGGACGTCCTCAATCGTTACTTGAGGTACGCCCACGACGCGGCTGCCACCGCGATCAGGACACAGAGGCGAATGGTCCGGGGTGTGCTGTCCACCACGTCCCGGACCGCTCTGGCCACCTCCCCGATCCAGGAGCCCGGCTCCTGGTCGTGAAAGCGCTCAACCTGGCGGCGTCCCCCGCTTCCGCGGGACCGGATAGCAGTCATCTTGGCCCCCTCCATATGCGCTGCCCGGGGAGTTCCACCCCGTTCATTCATGACAGGCCCGCTGTCGCGCCCCCTGTCCTCCAGGGAGCCGATGGCCGGGGCTCCTGGGTGAAATCCCCACGACGCCGTCGCACCGGCCCACTTGGAGGGGATTGCGGACCTTTCCCAGAATGGTCACAGGTGACGGTCCGTATACGCAACGCATGCGAGCGGCATTCCGGTATGCGTACGAAGAGTGACGACTGAATCACGAGTCGCTATGGACTTTCGTCCGGATTTGTCCCTTTTATTCCGCTTTTGTGTCCGATTTGCCCGGCACGTTTTCTGGAAATTTTTAGCGACGCGCGACACGCCGACATTTTTCTGAGGCCGTCGTACACGGACGGTCACGAAGCCCGGCCGTACGGCCGTAAACGGCTATCCCCGGGCCGTGACACGGCGTGGGGCGCCGCGGGCCATCAGGTAGCCCACTACGACCAGGACCGCCCCGAGCGCGAGGAAGGACAGGTCGTACGCGAGCTGGTACGGCCCCGGCCGGACGTGGTGCACGCCGAGGATCTCGTGGTCGATCACGCCCTCGACGAGGTTGAACACGCCCCAGCCGACGATCATCCAGCCGGCCAGCTCGCGGGGGGCGTGGGGCCCGGTGCGCGACAGCAGGGCGACCCCCACGAGGACGAGCACGAGGCACAGGGCGTGGAACGCCCCGTCGCCGATCATGTTGACGCGTTCGTCGTGCGGATACCAGCCGCTCAGCATGTGGTGCCAGCCGAGGAGCTGGTGCAGCAGGATGCCGTCGATGAAACCGCCGATGCCGAGGCCGAGCACGAGGCCGGCCGAGCGCGTGGTCGCCATCTCGTTCAGCTACCCCGTCCCCACACGCGGTAACGGGACGCCCGGCGGGCGAGCCCGGGCCCGTGGCCGTACAGGGAGCCGCCCACTGTCCGGCACTTCGCGTTAATGCCCGGTTAAAACCGTCTCGTCATGGTGCCTCCGTAGCCGGATCACGATCGCTCCGGCGGGACGAAGGGGCACACACGCATGAGCCAGGGGCACGGACATCCCCACGGTCACGGGCACGCCCACGACCACGATCACGACCACGAGGGCCTCGCGCTCACCGAGGGCGAGATGGCGCCGGTCGTCGACCTGTCGGTGGCGGACGAGGAGCTCTCGCCGTCCCAGCTGTCGCGCCGCCAGATGTTCCGGCGGGCCGGCCTGCTCGGCGCCGGCCTCACGGCCGCGGGCGTCCTCGCCGCCCCGGGCGTGGCCGCCGCCGACGCCGCGACCCT
>NZ_KI866523.1:530511-534546 GCF_000511135.2 Microbispora sp. ATCC PTA-5024
CGCCGCCGACGCCGCGACCCTGCCCGCCCGCGGCGGGGACGACCGCGAGCCCAGGGACGGGTACCTGTGGCTCTCCGGCGACCACCACATCCACACGCAGCACAGCAACGACGGCATGTACCGGGTGATCGACCAGGTCCGGCACGGCAACGCGTACGGCCTCGACTGGATGGTCATCACCGACCACGGCAGCGCCGCGCACGCGAAGATCGGCGTGGAGAAGGTCAACCCCGATATCGTGGCCGCGCGTCAGGCGGTCAGGGACACCCTCGTCTTCCAGGGCCTGGAGTGGAACATCCCGGCCGCCGAGCACGGCACCGTGTTCGTCGCGCCCGGCCGGGACGAGGTGGCGACGCTCAAGGAGTTCGAGAACTCCTTCGACGGGTCGGTGAAGGGCGCGGGCGCCAACACGCCGCAGAACGAGGCCCTCGCCATCGCGGGCCTGAACTTCCTCGCCCAGGCCGTCAGGAGCCGCCGGGTCCCCGACGCGCTGTTCCTGGCCAACCACCCCGCGCGCAAGGGCATCGACTCGCCCCACGAGATCCGCGGCTGGCGCGACGCGCAGCCGTCGATCGCGGTAGGCATGGAGGGCGCCCCCGGCCACCAGGCCGCCGGCATCGCCAAGCCGAACGGCCCCGGCTCCGGCCGCGGGTTCTACGACAACAGCCCGAGCGCCGACTCCTTCCCCGGCTACCCGCCCGAGAGCTACAAGACCTTCGGCGGCTTCGACTGGATGACCGCGACCGTCGGCGGCCTGTGGGACAGCCTCCTGGCCGAGGGCAAGCCCTGGTGGATCACCGCCAACTCCGACTCGCACACGGTCTACGCCGACACGAGCGACCGCGGGGGCGGCGACTTCGACGCCAACGGCCGCTACGGCGACCCGGTCTACAAGGGCGTCCCGAACCTCGCCAACGGCGACTTCTGGCCCGGCTTCTACAGCCGCACGCACGTCGGCGCCACCGACTTCTCGTACGGCGCCGTCATGGACGGCATCCGCGGCGGCCGCATCTGGGTGGACCACGGCGGCCTGATCAACGGCCTCGTCGTCCGCGCCCGGGTCCGCGGCAACCGCGGCGTCACCCTCGGCGACACCCTGTACGTCCGCAAGGGCTCCCCGGTCGAGGTGGCCATCGAGATCACGCTTGCCAACCGGCCCAACTGGGCGCAGGTCATCCCCGTCCTGGCCCGGGTGGACGTGATCCAGGGCGACGTGACCGGCCCGGCGGCCGACAAGGACGTCTTCACGACGCCGTCGACCAAGGTCGTCCAGTCGTTCGAGGTCGGCAGGAACAGCGGCACCGTCACCTTCACCTACCAGGTCGGCGCGGTGGACCACCCGGTCTACGTGCGCCTGCGCGGCACCGACGCCAACCGGAGCGCCCCCGGGCTGCTCGGCGCGTCGGTCGACCCGCACGGCCCCGCGATCGACGTCTTCGGCGACGCCGACCCGTGGAAGGACCTGTGGTTCTACAGCAACCCGATCTGGATCGTGCCGCGCCGATGATCCTCGGCGTCGACGGCGGATCCCGTACGGTCCCCGAGGCCGAGCGCCTCCTCCACGCCGTGGCGGAGGCGCTCGGCCTGCCGGACGACGTGGTCGCCTGCACCCATTTCGTCCGCACCGGGCTGCCCCACGTGGCGTGCTCGGTCGCCGTGCCCGGGCCGGTCGACCTCGGGGCGCTGCCCGAGGGGGTCTCGGCCGCCCTGGGCGACAGCCGTACCGGGCCGGAGGCGGAGGGCGCGGCGCGGGCCGCGGCCGAGCACGCGGGACGGCTGTCGGGGCGGGTCGTGCTGTTCCCGGGCCGCGACGCGCTGGTGGGGTCGCTCACGGTCGGCGACCTGCTGGAGTGCTCGGCCGTCGAGCGGGTGCTGGTCCTCGCCCAGCCCGATCCCCCGGATGCCGCGGCGGTGGTGAACACGAGGGACCACGTCCGCCCGGTCTGGCGGGACGGCCTGATGACCCTGCTCACGATGCCCGCGGCCGGCGGGCTGCTCATGCCGGCCGAGGTGCCCGACCCCACCCCCTGCTGCGCCGATCACGCCTGACCCGCCGGTCACCGGCGTGGCGCCCTCCTCTAGGGGGGATGTGAGCAACCTGAGAATCGGCTGAAAACCGGCGATTATCGGCTGGTGCCGCCCTCGCGTGGAGCGGTCCCGTTGCTAGGGTCGCCGCGGGGGTGTGCTCGTGCTCACGGACGAAGTCCTACCGCGTGTCGATGTGCCCGGACGACGCCGGCCGCTGCGCCGGATCGCGGGTGTGCTGGCCTGGCTGGCGGCCGTGCCGCTGGCCGGCCTCGCCCTGCTCAGGATCCTGGGCGTGGAGAGCTCGACGCTGCCCGTCGGCCTGGTCGCGCTGACGCCGTTCGCCGCCGGCGCGGCGGTGGTGACGGCGCTCCTCGGCGTCGCCTCCCGCGGCAGGGCGGCGACGGCCGTCACGGTCGCCCTCGCGCTGCTGTTCGCCTGGTGGGTCGTCCCCCGGGCCGTGGGCGGCCGGCAGGAGGCGGGCGGCCACCCGCTGCGCGTCCTCACCGCCAACCTCAACGAGGGCCGGGCCGACCCCCAGGCGATCGTCGACCTGATCCGCCGCCTCCACCCCGACGTCGTCACGCTGGAGGAGCTCACGCCCTGGCTGCTGGACGACCTCGACGCCGGCGGCCTGTCCGCGCTGCTGCCGTACCGGGTCGCGCAGACGGGGCCCGGCCCGACCGGGACCGGCATCTTCTCCGCCCGCCCGCTCACCGAGCGGACCGGGCTGTTCACGCCGGTCGGCCACCACATGCCGGTCGCGGAGACCACCACGCCCGACGGCACGCCCGTCGAGATCGTCGCCGTCCACCCGGTCGCCCCCGTGCCGGAGACGGTCGGCGAGTGGGAGGAGGGCGTGCGCACGCTGCCCCCGGCCCCGTCGTCCGGCGTGACGCGGATCCTGTCGGGCGACTTCAACTCGACCCTCGACCACGCCGTCCTCAGGAACCTGCTGGCGACCGGCTACGTCGACTCCGCCGCCGAGACGGGCAACGGGCTCACCATGACGTGGCCGGCCAGTCATCGGCTGTTCCCCATGGTCGCCATCGACCACGTGCTCGTGGACAAGCGGTCGTTCGCGGTCTCCACCGCGATCGAGGAGCTGCCCCGGTCGGACCACCGCGGGGTGTTCGCCGAACTGCGCATCGCCCCTTAAGGGGAATTCTCCTCCGGCCGGTAATCTGGGCCGCCCCGGAGGGACTACTGGTCGTGAACGATCCCCACGAACGCTTCACCGACCTCTACGACCGGCACTATCGCAGCGTGCTGGGGTACGCCCTGCTGCGCGCGGACCGGGGCGCGGCCGAGGACGTCGTCAGCGAGACCTTTCTGGTCGCCTGGCGGCGCCTGGAGGAGATGCCCGAGGCCGAGCTGCCCTGGCTGCTCGGTGTCGCCCGCAACCTCCTCGCCAAGCAGCGCGACTCGCGCCGCCGCGGCCTGTCGCTGGTCGACCGCGTCACCGCGCTCAGCACCACCCACGACCACGTGGCGTGGGACGTGGCCGAGCACGTCGTCGACCGGCAGAGCGCGCTCGCCGCGCTGGCCTCGCTGCCCGAGCGGGACGTCGAGGCCCTCGCCCTGGCCACCTGGCACGGGCTGCCGCCCGACCAGGCCGCGGCCGTGATGGGCTGCTCCGTTCGCACGTACAACGTCCGCCTGCACCGGGCGCGCGGGCGCCTGGCCCGGGCACTGCGGTCCGAGCCGAAGGCGGCCCGCCCCACGGCGCCGGCCGTCCCCCGCCGATACGCGGAAGAGGCGTGATGACCCCCAGCCGACCCTCCCCGGAGCACACCGTGAACGACCGCACCTTCTCCGACCTCAAGCCCCGATCCCTCGACGAGCTCACCCTCAGAACGTACGAGCGGCGGCGCGGCGACGACCTCGCCCGCGCCTTCGCCACACCGAGGACAACGCCGAGGACAACGCCGAGGACAACGCCGCCGCCCGCCCGCCGGGCCGTGCCGCGCCGCCGGCCCGTCCTGCTGCTCACCGGCACGCGCCGCCGCC
>NZ_KI866523.1:534566-540687 GCF_000511135.2 Microbispora sp. ATCC PTA-5024
CGGCACGCCCGCCGCAGGCGCGACGGCCGGCACGCCGAGCGCCTCGCGGACCCTGGACGCCCACGCGCTGCTGCTCGCCGCGGCGGCGACCGCGGCCAGGGAGCCGTCCGCGTCCGGCCGGTTCTGGTACACCCGGGAGCACGTCTCCCAACTGGTCCGCGTGGTCCCCGGCGACTACTACGCCGCGATCCACAAGCTCGCGGCGGAGGAGCGGGCCAAGCGCGCGGAGCTCAAGGACCGGCCCGCCGAGCTGAAGGCCTACGAGAAGGACTTCGACAAGCGGGTTCTCCGGCTCAAGACCGCCCCCATGCCCTACGCCGCCGCCACGACCACCGTGGAGGAGAGCTGGGCCGGCCGCGGCGCCGGCCGCGTGGACGTCGTCGAGGGGCCGTCCGTGTCCTTCGCCACGCCGGAGGACGAGGCGAAGTGGAGGGCCGCCGGGTCTCCTGAGCTGACCGAGAAGCGGCCCGCCTCCCGCAGCACGGAGCCGCGCCTGCTGTCGATCGACAACCCCTCGCTGACCCTGGCCGACGTGGGCCGCCTGCCCACCGGGCGGGACGCCCTGGCCCGGCGGCTGCGCGAGCTGTACCGGCAGAGCCCGGCCGTGGACGGCCGCAGCTACGCCTCCTACCTGTGGAGCACCGGCTTCGACCTGCTGACGGCGCCGATCACCCCGGGGACGCGCGCGGCCCTGTTCCGGGTGCTGGCCGACCAGCCGGGCATCGTCTCGCAGGGACGTACGGCCGACGCGCTCGGACGACCCGGGGTCGCCCTCACCCTCACCGAGCAGGACGAGGTGGAGGGCAGGGTCGACTACCGGATGATCCTCGACGAGGGGACGGCCAGGCTGCTGCAGTTCGACGTGGTCGTCGGCGGCGGACCCCTGCCCGCGCTGCGCGAGACGTACGAGGACATGGGCTGGGTCGGCCGCCTCGGCGAGCACCCGCGCTCCTGAGCCGTACGGCAGGCGGCACGAGAGGTCCCGTCACGGGGGCGGGACCTCCCACCGCGCGGCCGCGGCCGCGGCCGCCGTCCCGGCGCTACGGGGAGTCGGGTCCGAGCGGGGCGGCGGTCGCGGCGGCCGGCGCCGCGGGCTCCTTGAGCTCGACGAAGATCGAGTGCGTCTCCGTGTCGCCGATGTTCTCGCCGGCGTGCTCCTGGGCCGACAGCCAGCGGGCCTGTCCGGCCTCCAGCGCGAGCTCCACCTGGCGGCCGCCGGCGGTGAGCCTGCGTGTGAAGGCGGCCAGCGTGACCATGACGCTGTCGGGATGGCGATGCGGGGAGGTCCGGTCGCCGGGCCGGTCGCGGTACCGCAGCACCCGCACCCGCTCGTTTTCGAAGATCACTGTGTAGAGGCCGGGATCGGTCAGGACGGGATCGTGGCTCATGCCGCCTCCATGGCTTCATGGGACTCAAGTCCCATGGGACGACAGTACCATGATGGCTATGGCCGTACCATATGAGCTCACGGGCCGGCATCAGCAGAAGGCGCGCACGCGGCGGGCCCTGGTGGACGCCACCCGGGAGCTGATGGCGCAGGGGATCACTCCGACCGTGGAGCAGGCGGCGGCCGTGTCGGGCATCTCCCGCACGACCGCCTACCGCTACTTCCCCAACCAGCGACTCCTGCTGGTGGCGGCGCACCCCGAGACCGAGCAGGTCTCCCTGCTCCCCGACTCTCCGCCCGACGACCCGGCGGCGCGGCTGGACCTGGTCATGCGGGCCTTCACCCGGCTGACCCTGGAGTGGGAGCCGCAACTACGGGCCTCGCTCCGGCTGTCGCTGGAGCCGGGGGCCGGGCAGCCGGTGCTGCGCGGAGGGCGGGCCATCGGCTGGATCGAGGACGCCCTCGCCCCGCTGCGCCGCACCCACCCGGAACTCGACGTGCGCAACCTGGCCGTCGCGATCCGCTCGGCGACAGGCATCGAGTCGCTGGTCTGGCTGGTCGACATCGCCGGCCTCACCCGTGAGCAGGCGGTGCGGACGATGACGCGCTCCGCGCGGGCCCTCCTCGACGCGGCGCTCGCCGCCCACGCCGCCGGCCCGATCCCGCCTGGTGACGGTGCGCACGGCGGGATCTGAAGGCGCCGATTCCGCCAGGCGACGATGCGACCTGAAGGCCGGGTTCTCAGGGGCGCTTACCGACGCCCGTGAGGACCTCCTTGAGGCGGCCGGCCGGTCCCTTGTCGGGCGCGAGCGGCGGTGTCTCCATCCCGGCGCCCTCGCGCATGCCCTCGATCACCGCCCGCAGGGCGTCGGTCCCGCTGTGACGCGGCCGCCAGCCCAGCTCCTCGTGAGCCCGCGTGACGTCCATGATCGGGATCTGCAGGGCCATCTCCACCAGGCCCGGCGAGGCGGGGATCAGCCGCAGGTGCCATCCGGCGGCCACCGCCGTCCGCACGAGCGCCGGCGGGACCGGGACGCGCCGCGCCCCCAGCACCTCGGCCAGCACGGCCGGGTCGATGACCGGGTCGGCGGCGATGTTGATCGCCCCCGCGACCGGCTTCGTGAGCGCCAGCCGGAACGCCTCACCGGCGTCGGCCGCGTGCAGCGCCTGGAACCGCAGGCCCGGCATGTCCGGCACGAACGGGATCAGGTTCGACCGGACGAGCCGCTGCGGCAGGAACGGCCCGGCGAACAGCCTCCGCTGCTCGGTCGCCGCCTCCTGCTTGAAGATGAAGCCCGGCCGCATCCGGACCACGCGGATGCCCGGATGCTCCCTCTCGTAGGCGTCCAGCACCCGTTCGACGTACGCCTTCTCGCGGGAGTAGGCGGCGTTCGGCCAGCCGTGCGTGGGCCAGCCCTCGTCCACGGGCCGGTCCTTCGGCCCGGGCGAGTAGGCGCCCACCGACGAGGAGTGGACGAGCGCGGAGACCCCGGCCCGCGCCGCCGCCGTGAAGACCCGGACGCTGCCGATCACATTGGAGTTCCAGGTCGTGACGGGATCATGGGTCGGCTGGAACAGCCACGCCAGATGGACGACGGCGTCCGCCCCCGCGAAGATCTCCGTGAGGTCGCTCCGATAGACGTCGGCCGTCCGCCACTCGGTCTTCCCGGTCCGCCAGTCCGGCATCCTGCGTGCCACGCCGACGATCGAGGTGACGCTGGGCTCGGACTCGAGGGCCTGCATCACGCTCGTTCCGACGTTGCCGGTGGCACCAACCACGACTACTCGCATATCTAGCCCGGTTCCCGAGGACGAACAGGGCAAACTGGACAGCCGTCACGACGAGGAGCCGCGCGTGCCGTACAAGATCGAGGTGCCCGGGGAGCTGGCCGCGTCCCACGCCCGGCACAGCGGGGACGCCGGACGCGCCTGGATCGACGCGCTCCCCGACCTCGCCGCGTCCTTCCTCGACCGATGGGACCTCACCCCCGACGGCGTCCCGTCGTACGGCGTCGTCTCGCTCGTCATCCCGGTACGGCGGGCCGGCGGCGGACGGGCCGCGCTCAAGCTCCAACCGGCGAACGAGGAGAACGACGGCGAGCCGGTGGGCCTGCGGACCTGGGCCGGCGCGGGGGCGGTCCTCCTGCTCGACGCCGACCCGGCGACCGGCACCCTGCTCCTGGAACGGCTCGATCCGGACCGCTCGCTCGCCACACTGCCCGACGGCGCCGAGGCCGTCCGGATCCTGGCCGGCCTGCTGGCCCGGCTGACCGCCCTGCCCGCCCCGCCCGGCCTGCGGCGGCTCGCGGACGTCGCCGCGGCGATGCCGGCCGCGGCGCTCCGGGCGCTGCCCGGCCTCGCCGACCCTGAGGAGCGGCGGCTCGCGGACGTCTGCGTCTCGGCCGTGCGGGACCTGCTCCCCGAGCCCGGCGACCGCCTGCTCCACTGGGACCTGCACTACGGGAACGTGCTCGCGGGCGAGCGGGAGCCCTGGCTCGCCATCGATCCCAAGCCTCTGGCCGGCGACCCCGGGTTCGACCTGATGCCGGCGCTGTGGAACCGGTGGGACGAGGTGGTGGCGTCCGGCGACGCCGCCCGGGCCGTACGGACCCGGTTCGACCTGATGACCGAGACGCTGGGGCTCGACCGGCGGCGGGCCGCGGGATGGACGCTGGGCCGGGTTCTGCAGAACACCCTGTGGGATCTGGCCGGCGGCGTCCACCGGATGGGCCCGGCACAGCGGGCGATCGGGGAGGTGATGCGCCCGTTGTGGGCCCCCTGATCTGGAGTCCCAGATTTCCCCTTGGACATAGGCGGGGAATTCAGTGGTGGCGCGGGAATACCGATACCTAGGAGGATTAAGTTCTCATTCTGGTCAGAGAGGCGGAACAGGGGAGATGGCTCAGATCGTCGGTGGCGGACGCCCCGTCAATGACGCCGAACGAAGGGTCATCGCGCACCTGCGGGACAACGCCCCTGACGACTGGCTGCTGCTCCACAACATCGAGGTGCCGCGCGGAGCGGACCTGTTCGAGGTCGACGTGGTCGTCCTCACCGGCCACTCGCTGATCGTGATCGACGTGAAGGGCGCCCGCGGCCGCTTCGAGGTGGTGGGGACCCGGTGGTTCCCCCAGCACAGGGAGGCGTTCGGCTCCCCCGTGGCCAAGCTGCGCGGCACCGCGCGGGCGCTCAAGGGCCTGCTCATCGACGAGCACCGCGAGCTGGAACGGCTCTACGTGGACAACGTGGTGGTGCTGACCGCGCCGGGCGCCGTCCTGGTCGACCCGACCGGCCGCGACGCGCGCCACGTGACGACGATCCCCGGCCTGGTCCCGATGCTGAGCGACGTCTCCCGGGTGCGGCACGGCTGCAGCAGGGACGCCCGGCCGTACCGGACGGCGATCATCGAGGCGCTGAACGGGACCGTGCGCCGCTCGACCGCCCCACCCCGGTTCGGCAACTGGGAGGTCGAGGAGCAGCTCGGCGGCGACAGCCGGGTCACCGAGTACCGCGCGGTCAACGCGACGGCCCCGACCAGCGAGACCGTGCTGCTGCGGGTCTACCGGGCCGACCCGATGGCCGAGCAGCAGCGGCGGGTGGCCGAGCAGCGGCGCATCGCGAACGCCTACCAGTCGCTCGCGAAGATCCCGCCGCATCCCTGCGTCGTCCGCTCGCGCGACTTCTTCGCCATCGACGACGAGAGCCGGTTCGTGCTGGTGCTCGACGACGTGCACGGCCAGGCCCTGCACCTGCACCTCACCGGGCGCAAGCTCGGCACGGACGCCAAGCTCGGCGTGATGGAGGACATGCTGGCCGGGCTCGCCCATGTGCACGCCAACAACGTGATCCACCGGGCGCTGACGCCCGCCTGCGTGCTCGTGGCCGACAACGGGGGCGCGATGCTGACGGGCTTCGACTACGCCAAGCCGGGGCCGCGCAAGCACACGGTTGCCAACGAGCTGCCCAACATCCTGGACGTGCACTACGTCGCCCCGGAGTGCCGGGCGCGGCCCGACCGGATGACGCCCGCCTCCGACGTGTACTCGGCGGGCGTCATCGCGTTCCAGCTCCTGACCGGCGAGCTGCCGGTGCCCGGAGCCGACGCCGAGCCGGACGCGAAGGGGGTCGCTCCCGAGGTCATGGACCTCGTACGGCGGATGCGCGATCCCACCCCTGCCAAGCGGCCGGACGCCGCCTCGGCGCTGGAGGAGCTTCGGCTGGCGCGCAACGCCCGGCCGCGGCTGCGGGAGGGCGCCCTGATGGACCGGGTGCGCCGGACCCTGCGCCGCTTCTCCCGGGACTGACGCGCGACGCCGCCGACTCTCCGGGGATTGAGACGCGACGCCGCCGACTCTCCGGGGATTGAGACGCGACGCCGCCGGCGGAGTGCGTGCCACGCGGGCCGTGTGGATGGGCACACGGCCCGCGCGAGGCTTTTTGGGACAGCGGGGCGTTCTTCCCTGCCGCGGTCAGCGGGAGGTGGCGTACGGCCAGGTCCAGTCGCGGATCTCGGCGGGGTCCTCGCCGTACTCACGGGTGTGGGCGCGGGCCCGCAGCCGGGCGTCGGTCATCCGCTGGCGCAGGTGCGCGGCCCGGGCGCCGAGCCCGGGCACCCGGTCGACCACGTCGATCACCAGGTGGTAGCGGTCGATGTCGTTGAGCATCGCCATGTCGAACGGCGTGGTGGTGGTGCCCTCCTCCTTGTACCCCCGCACGTGCAGGTTGTCGTGCCCA
>NZ_KI866523.1:541935-556249 GCF_000511135.2 Microbispora sp. ATCC PTA-5024
GCCCGGTGCCCGGCGTCGTCACGCACCGCCGCCAGGGGGACCTGGTGGGACCGCCAGGTGCCCTCGACCGGCAGGCCGTCGACCTCGCGGGGGCCTGTCCACCCCTTGGGCGTACGGAGGACCAGCATCGGCAGCCGGTCGGACCGCCCGGCCTTGTACTCCGCGATCTCGTCGAAGACCGCGTCGAGCGTCTCCGCCATCAGGGGGTGCATGACGGCGGGGTCGTCGCCCGAGACGATGTGGGGGCGGTAGCCGTACCCCTCGAAGAGCTTGACCAGCTCCTCCTCCGGGATCCGGGCCAGCACGGTCGGATTGGCGATCTTGTAGCCGTTCAGGTGCAGGATGGGGAGCACCACGCCGTCGCGCTCGCGGTCGAGGAACTTGTTGGAGTGCCAGCTTGCGGCCAGCGGGCCGGTCTCGGCCTCGCCGTCGCCGACCACGCAGGCCACGACCAGCTCCGGGTTGTCGAAGGCCGCGCCGTACGCGTGGGCGAGGGCGTAGCCGAGCTCGCCGCCCTCGTGGATCGACCCGGGAGTCTCGGGGGCGACGTGGCTCGGGATGCCGCCGGGGAACGAGAACTGGCGAAACAGCCTCCGCATCCCCGCGACGTCCTGGGTGATGTGCGGATACAGCTCCGTGTAGGAGCCCTCCAGCCAGGCGTGGGCGACCGCGGCCGGGCCGCCGTGGCCCGGGCCCGCGATGTAGATCATGTCCTGGCCGCGCTCGCGGATCACCCGGTTGAGGTGCGCGAAGCAGAAGTTCAGCCCGGGAGTGGTGCCCCAGTGGCCCAGCAGGCGCGGTTTGACGTGCTCAGGCTTCAGCGGCTCGGCGAGCAGCGGGTTGTCGAGCAGGTAGATCTGCCCGACCGACAGGTAGTTGGCGGCCCGCCAGTAGGCGTCGACGCGATCGAGGTCGTCCATGTCATGAGCGTCTCCCGCCGCCGCCGCCCCACGTAAGGGACCTTCGTCACTACCGGGGCCGCCGAACGGTCGGCTAACGTCCGAGACATGATTCGCGTGTTCCTGGTGGACGACCACGAGGTCGTACGGCGGGGCGTCGCCGCGCTGCTCGACGCCGAGGACGACATCGAGGTGGTCGGGGAGGCCGGCACGGCGGAGTCCGCCGTCGCCCGCATCCCGGCGCTGCGGCCGGATGTCGCCGTGCTCGACGTGCGGCTGCCGGACGGCAGCGGCGTGGACGTCTGCCGGGAGGTCCGGTCCCGGATGCCCGAGCTGGCCTGTCTGATGCTCACGTCCTTCGCCGACGACGAGGCCCTGTTCGACGCCGTCATGGCGGGGGCGTCCGGCTACGTGCTCAAGCAGATCCACGGCTCCGACCTGGTCGGCGCGGTCCGCACGGTGGCCGCCGGGCAGTCGCTGCTCGACCCCCAGACCACCGCGAGCATGCTCCAGCGGCTGCGCGACCAGGCCGAGAAGAAGGACCCGCTGGCCGCCCTGTCCGACCAGGAGCGGCAGATCCTCGAGCTCATCGGCGAGGGGCTGACCAACCGGCAGATCGGCGAGCGGCTGTTCCTCGCCGAGAAGACCGTGAAGAACTACGTGTCCAACCTGCTGAGCAAGCTCAGCATGCAGCGGCGCACCCAGGCGGCCGCGCTCGCCGCCCGGCTCAAGGCCGATCGACACCGATGACGGGACCTTCGCCCCTAATGGCCGCTGTCCCGCGGCAGCAGGCTTGACCTCATGAAGCTCGACGCGTCCGGCCTGGAGATCCTGGCCCCGGAGGAGTGCCTGGACCTGCTGGCGTCCACGCCGATCGGGCGGATCGTCTTCACCGATCGTGCCCTGCCCGCCGTCCAGCCGGTCAACTTCTGCCTGGACGAGGGGACCATCGTGATCCGCACGGCGATCGGCTCCAAGCTGGCGGCCGCCGCCCGCAACGCCGTCGTCGCCTTCGAGGCCGACGAGTTCGACCCGGCGACGCGCACGGGGTGGTCGGTGACCGCGGTGGGTCACGCGAGGGCCGCGTCGGAGCCCGCCGAGATCAAGCGGCTGGCGGCGCTCCCGCTGACGCCATGGGCTCCCGGGAGCCACGACCACTTCATCGTGATGGCGCCCGAGCAGATCTCGGGCCGCCGGATCAACCAGTGAGCGAGAGGACCGGCTCCGGCGTCCGTCTCCCGGTCCGGGAGACGGACGCCGGCGCGCGGCGGGTGGCGGCCCTCTTTCCGGGATCCCACGCTGTCATCAGAATCTGCTGACAGCGTGGGGGTGCGCCCGTGCTCAACCTGAGGATCTATCGTCGAGATCCTCTGGGGTCCCTCATCGAACCCGTCTGTTCCAACCTCAGCCGCCGCAAGGAGTCGCCACGTAGGCGGCGGTGGCGGCGGGGCAGCCACCGTCCAGGACGACGAGGCTCGCGTCCAGGTAGGTGGCGGGCAGCAGCGGCGGCGCCCAGTAGGTCGCGCCCCACGGACGGCCCCAGCCGCCCCAGTGGCGGCCCCAGCCGCCACCCCAGCCGCCGCCCCAGTGGCCGCCCCATCCGCCGTGACCCCAGTCGTGCGGGGTGGCGGTGACCGCGGCGGCGGCCGGCTGAGCGGGGCTGAGCGGGGCGATGGCCTCCGCGTTTGCGGCCGCCGGCGCCATCACGGCGAAGGCGGCGCAGGCGGAACCGGCGAGAAGCAGTCGTTTGATCATTGCTGGTGTATCCCTCCTGTGCGAGTGCAGTCACCAGGTGTGACCTGCCCGTCACGTTATCCAGCCGTCGATCATCGTTCTGGACGTGGACACCTCAAGGGACGGTAATCATGCAATCCCGCCAAGGGACGAATCAGGCCATCAACGGGCGAAACTCACAGGGCGCGGCCCACCGGCCGGGGGCGGTCAGGAGAGGCGGCGGCGGAACACCCAGTACGTCCAGCCCTGGTAGGCGAGCACGACCGGCGTGAAGACGGCCGCCACCCACGTCATGGCCCCCAGCGTGTACGGCGTGGACGCGGCGTTGTGCACGGTCAGGCTGTTGGCCGGGTCGAGCGCGGGCATCACGTCGGGCCACAGGCTCCCGAACAGCGTGGCGGTGACCGCCACGACGGCCACGGCGTTGGAGGCGAACGCCCAGCCGTCGCGGCCGCGCACGGTCGCCACCACCGCGCCCGCGATGCCGGCGGCGGCCGCCGTCACCCCGGCCCACGTGGCGGCCGTCCCGGTCGACAGCTGTGTGAGCACGAGGAACAGGCCTCCGGCCGCGAGGGCGGCCAGGCCCAGTGTGCGGGCCAGCTCCCTCGCGTGGTCGCGCAGCTCGCCCGTCGTCTTGAGCGCGACGAACACGGCTCCGTGCAGGGTGAACAGCGTCAGCGTCGCCACGCCCCCGAGCAGGGCGTACGGGTTGAGCAGGGTCAGCAGCGAGCCGGTGTACTCGTGACGCGCGTCGAGCGGCACGCCGCGGACGACGTTGGCGAAGGCGACCCCCCACAGGAACGCCGGGCCGAGCGAGCCCCAGAAGAAGGCCCGGTCCCAGCCCTTCGTGACGTCGCTCTTCGAACGGTACTCCAGCGCCACCCCCCTGACGATCAAGGCGATCAGGATGAGGAACAGGGGCAGGTAGAAGCCGCTGAACAGGGTGGCGTACCACTCGGGGAACGCCGCGAACGTGGCGCCGCCCGCGACCAGCAGCCACACCTCGTTGCCGTCCCACACGGGCCCGATCGACCGGACGAGCGTGCGGCGGCGGGCCTCGTCCGTGCCGAGGACGGGCAGCAGGATGCCGACGCCGAAGTCAAACCCCTCAAGGAGGAAGTACCCGGTCCACAGGACGGCGATGAGGAGGAACCAGACGGTGGTGAGTTCCATTGCACGTTCCTTAGTTGGTCGACGCTAGTAGGAGAGGGCGGGCAGGGTGTCGACCGGCTCCTCGGCCGAGCCCACCGGGTCGGGGCCGCGGCGCACGAACTTGAGCAGCAGCCTGACCTCGATGAACGCGAGCACGGCGTAGACGAGGGTGAAGCCGGCGAGCGTGACGGCGACCTCGGTCACGTTCGCGCCGGGGGACACGGCCGCCGAGGTGCGCATGATCCCGAAGACCGTCCACGGCTGCCGGCCCATCTCGGTGAAGATCCAGCCCAGCGAGTTGGCCAGGAACGGCAGCCCGATCCCGATGACGGCGATCCGGTAGAACCAGGGGTTCTCCGGCAGCCTCCGCCTCCGGGTGAACCACAGGCCGGCGAGGGCCAGCAGCCCCGCGAGCGCGCCGAACCCGATCATGAGCCGGAACGACCAGTAGGCGAGGCCGACGATCGGCCGGTAGTCGCCCGGGCCGTACGTCGCCTGGTAGCGGGCCTGGATGTCGTTGATGCCCTCGACCCTGCCGTCCGGCGTATTGGTCGCCAGCAGGCTCAGGCCGTACGGGATCTGGACGTTGACGTGGTTGCGGCCGTCGCGGACGTCGCCGACGGCGAACAGCGAGAAGCCGGCGGAGCTCTCGTCCTCCCACAGCGCCTCGGCGGCCGCCATCTTCATCGGCTGCTGCCTCGTCATGATCTGCGCCTGCCAGTGCCCCGACAGGGACACCCCGACGGCCGCGACCAGCGTCACGACCATCGCGGCGCGGGCCGAGACGCGGAACAGGTCGGTCTCGCGCCCGCGGGCGAGTTGCCAGGCGCTCACGCCGATGACGAACGCCCCGGCCGTGACGAACGCCCCGAAGATCACGTGGGGGAAGGTCGCCAGCGTGGTGACGTTGGTGAGGACGGCCCAGATGTCGGTCAGCTCGGCCCGGCCGGTGGCGGGGTTGAGCCGGTACCCGACCGGGTGCTGCATCCAGGAGTTGGCCGCGAGGATGAAGTACGCGGAGATGGTGGTGCCGAAGGCGGCCAGCCAGATCGTGGCGAGATGGAGCCCGCGGGGCAGCTTGTCCCAGCCGAATATCCACAGGCCGAGGAAGGTCGACTCCAGGAAGAAGGCCATCAGGCCCTCCATGGCGAGCGGCGCGCCGAACACGTCCCCCACGAAGCGCGAGTAGGCGCTCCAGTTCATGCCGAACTGGAACTCCTGGACGATGCCCGTCACCACGCCCATGGCGAAGTTGATCAGGAAGAGCCTGCCCCAGAACCTCGTCATCCGGAGGTAGGCGGGATTGTCCGTCCGGTACCACGCCGTCTGGAATCCGGCCACGAGGGCCGACAGGCCGATCGTCAGCGGCACGAACAGGAAGTGGTACACGGTCGTGATGCCGAACTGCCATCGGGACAGGTCGAGGACGTCCATCGGGGCTCCACAGTCGTCAGCGGGGACATCCGCAGCGTGACGGAGGAGCCCGCCCTGCCCGTAGGGCCGCGCGGCCTCCGCTCGCAGGACCTTGGTCCCTGCGCCGAATACGTCATGACGACCGCGCGGCGGGGCCGGCGGGCGAGGGGAGGCGGACGGGCGGGGCCCGGCGGCGGGGATGATGGAGGGGTGCGCGCCCGACCCGTCTCCCCAACGCTGCTGGTCGAGGAGCTCGCCGACCGCGTCGCCGCCGTCCCCGGCGGCGGATGGGTGCGGGTGGCGGTCGACGGCGCCCCTCCTGCCGGGCCGGGACGGCTCGCGGACGACCTGGTCGGCCCGCTGCGCCTGCGCGGGAGGGAGGCGCTGCGGGTGCCGGCGGCCGGGTTCCTGCGCCCGGCCTCGCTCCGCTTCGAGTTCGGCAGGACCGATCCCGACGTGTTCTACGACGAGTGGCTGGACGTGCGCGGGCTCGTCCGGGAGGTGCTCGGCCCGCTCGGGCCCGGCCGTACGGGCAGGGTGCTGCCCTCGCTGTGGGACAGCGAGCGCGACCGGGCGACCCGCGCCGGCTACGTGACGCTGCCGCCCGGCGGGGTCGTGCTGGTGGACGGCGCGCTCCTGCTCGGCCGGGGCCTGCCGTTCGACCTGACCGTCCACCTGTCGATGTCGCCCGCCGCGCTCGCGCGGCGCACCGCCGACGCCGAACGGTGGACGCTGCCCGCCTACGAGCGCTACGAGCGCGAGGTCGAGCCGGTGAGCACGGCCGACGTGGTGGTCCGCGTCGAGGACCCCCGGCACCCCGCCCTGGTCACCGATCGGGAGTGACGCCCCAGCAGGCGGAACCGGACGACCGGGCACCCCGCCCTGATCACCGAGCAGGCGTGACGCCCGAGCAGGCGCAGCCCGGACGTGACACCCGGCGCCGGGACGACGCCGCGCCCCGCATCGGTAGTCGACGCGGGGCTCGCGGACGTCAGAGCCCGTACTCCTCCAGCAGCCGCAGCCAGACCTCGCTGACCGTGGGGAACGACGGGACGGCGTGCCACAGGTCGTCGAGGGGGACCTGCGCCGTGACCGCGATGGTCGCGGCGTGCAGCAGCTCGGCGGCGCCCGGCGCCGCGAACGTCACGCCGAGGAGCACACGGCGGCGCTCGTCGACCACCGCCTTGGCCCGTCCCCGGTATCCCTCGCCGAGCAGCGCGCCGCCCGCGACCTGGCCCATCTCGTACTCGACCACGCGCACGTCGAGGCCGTCCGCCCGGGCCTGTGCCTCGGTCCTGCCGACCGCGCACACCTGCGGGTCCGTGAAGATAACTTGCGGCGCGCCCATGCCGTCGGCCCGGTCGCGCATGGACGGCCGGTCGTCGGCGGCGTTCCGCGACCGCGCCACGATCACGTCGGCGCAGACGCGGCCCTGGTACTTGCCCATGTGCGTGAGCGGACTGAGGCCGTTGACGTCGCCGATGGCGTAGAGCCAGCCGTCCCCGACGCCGGTGGCCCGCATCGACCCGTCGACCCGGACGGGCCCCCGCTCCTCCAGCCCCACGGTGGCGAGACCCAGGTCGCCGGTGGCCGGGCGGCGGCCGGTGGCCACGAGGATCTCGTCGGCGACCAGCGTCCGCCCGCTCGCCAGGCGCACGGTCACCTCGCCCTCCGGATCGGGCCGCTCGACCTTCTCGACGTTCTCGTTCGTGAGGAGCTCGACCCCCTGGCCGGTCAGCGAGGCGGCCACCATCTCGCCCGCGAAGGGCTCCAGCCGCGCCAGCAGCCCGCCGCCGCGCACCACCATCGTGACCTCCCGGGCGCCGAGGCCGCGCATGGCCTGGGCCATCTCGGAGGCCACGACGCCGCCGCCGACCACGACCAGCCGCCCGGGCACGGCGCGGGCACCCGTGGCCTCCCGGTTGGTCCACGGCCGGGCGTGGGCCAGCCCAGGCACCGGCGGGATCACGGCCGTGCTCCCGGTCGCCAGCACGACGGCCTGCCGGGCGGTCAGCGCCCGCGTGTCCCCGCCCGGCGTCTCGACCTCCACCCGCCGCTCGCCCGCCAGGCGGCCCCGCCCGCGTACGAGCGTCACGCCGGCCGACTCGATCCACCGCACCTGACCGCTGTCGTCGTACCCGGACACCATGGAGTCCCGCCAGGCGAGCACGGCCTTGGCGTCGATCGGGGCCATCTCGACCCCGGGCACCCGCCGGGCCTCCCCGGCCAGGTCGACCGGGCGGAGCAGGGCCTTGCTCGGGATGCAGGCCCAGTAGGAGCACTCGCCGCCCGCCAGTTCCTTCTCCACCACCGCCACGCTCAGCCCGGCGGCCGCCGCCCGGCCGGCGGCGACCTCGCCGGCCGGGCCGGCGCCGATCACGATCACATCGAACTCGTCAGGCATGGGCACCCCCACCTCGTACGGCACGTCGTCCGCCGTCCAGCCTGTCACGAGGGGTGGGAGGGGGCCGACACGAGCCCCGACTCGTACGCGGCGATGACGAGCTGGGCCCGGTCCCGGGCGGCGAGCTTGGCCAGCAGGTGGCCGACGTGGGTCTTCACGGTCGCCGTGCTGAGGTGGAGGCGCGCGGCGATCTCGGCGTTGGACAGCCCGCGGGCCACGAGCACCAGCACCTCGCGCTCCCGCTCGGTCACGCCGTCGAGCCCCCGGACGGGCGCCGGCCGGGTCTCGCCGCCCCGCGCGAACTCCTCGATCAGGCGGCGGGTCACGCTCGGGGCGAGCAGCCCCTCGCCCTCGGCGACGACGCGGATGCCCGCGAGCAGGCCGGCCGGCGGGGTGCTCTTCAGCAGGAACCCGCTGGCCCCGGCCCGCAGCCCGCCGTACACGTACTCGTCCAGGTCGAACGTCGTGAGGATCAGCACCCGGACGCCGGCCGTCTCCGGGGAGCGGCAGATCAGCCGGGTGGCCTCGATCCCGTCCATCTCCGGCATGCGGACGTCCATCAGCACCACGTCGGGGCGCTCGCGCCTGGCCGCCTCGACCGCCTCCGCCCCGGTCGCCGCCTCGCCGACCGCGACGAGGCCGGGGGCGGTGTCGATCAGCAGCCGGAAGCTGCCGCGCAGCAGGGCCTGGTCGTCGGCCACCAGCACCCGTATCGGTTCGGGCATGCTCACCCCTCCTCCCGGAGCCCCGCGCCGTAGGGGACGGGGTCGAGCGGCAGGCGGGCGTGCACGCGGAAGCCGCCGCCGGGGAGCGGCCCAGCCGTGAGGTCCCCGCCGTACAGCGCGGCGCGCTCGCGCATCCCGGCGAGACCGTGCCCACCGGGGCCGTTCCCCGCGGGCAGCACCCGCGCGCCGGGCCCGTCGTCGGTCACCTCGATCCGCACCTCGTCCGCCGCGCGCTCGACGACCACGCGGCAGCGGGCCGGGGCCGCGTGCCGCACCACGTTGGTGACCGCCTCCTGCACGATCCGGTAGACCGACAGCTCCACGCCGTCGGGCAGCCGCCCCTCCACCCGTACGTCGAGGTCCACCCGCACCCCCGCCAGCGCGGCGCGGCCGGCGACGTCGGGCAGGGCGGCGAGCCCGGGGACGGGCCCGAGGTCGGCGGGGCCCTCCCCCGACCGCAGGACGCCGAGCATGCGGCGCATCTCGGCCAGCGCCTCCCGGCTGGTGGTCTCGATGACGCGCAGCGCGTCGCGCACCTCGTCCGGCCGCTCGCCCGCCACGTGGGCGGCGATCGCGGCCTTCACCCCGATCACGCTGAGCGTGTGGGACACGACGTCGTGGAGCTCGCGGGCGAGCCGCAGCCGCTCCTCCGTCACCGCGCGTTCGGCGGCCTGCCCGGCCGAGCGCGCGGCGTAGGCCCTCCGTTCCCGCACGGCGCGGCCGATCGTCCAGGCCCCGCCGGCGGCCACGCACCCGGTCAGGACCCACCCGGCGACGTCGCGGCCGGGGGTCTGCGGGGAACCGCCGCCGACGGTGGCGAGCAGCGCGGTCAGCGCGCTGAGCAGGCCGATCGCGAGCGTCGGCTCACGCCGTCGGCGAGGGGCGGTCAGGGCCACCGTGTACAGGGCGTACGCCGCCGCCGCGAACGGTTCCCGCACGACCCCGAGCGCGAGCCCGGCCGCGGACGCCGTGAGGACGACCGCGAACACGGGCAGCGGCCACAGCCTCCGGACCGCGACGGGCAGCGCGACGGCGGCGACGATCAGGCACCGGGCCCACGGCTGCACGGGCGACGGCCGCGCGAGCGCGCCCACGAGCAGCACGAGGCCGTATCCCGTCCCGGCGAGCGCGTCGAGCCCGACGAGCTCCCAGCGGCGCAGCGCCCGGGGGAACAGCGGCCGAACGCCCGGATCGTCCACCCGGCAACGGTAGCCCGCCGGCCCCGCCGGGCGCCTCCGCCCGTGGTCGGTCATCCTCCGGGCGGACCCCCGGCCGCCGTACGACCGGGAGACGAGCGGCGATCTCGGACGCCGGTCCGATGCGCGGGAGGGGCGCGGCGCGGGACCGTCGGACCGTGATCGACGTGACGGATCTGACCAAGCGGTACGGCGGCACGGTCGCCGTGGACCGCCTGACGTTCCACGTGAAACCAGGACGGGTGACGGGCTTCCTCGGCCCCAACGGCGCGGGGAAGTCCACGACCATGCGGGTGATCCTCGGGCTCGACCGGCCGACGGCGGGGACGGCGCTGATCGGGGGCCGCCGGTACGGCGAGATGCGGCATCCGCTCCGCGAGGTGGGTGCCCTGCTGGACGCCACGGCCGTACAAGGCGGCCGCACTCCACTGGGCCATCTCGGGTGGATCGCCCGGAGCAACCGGATCGGGCGCGACCGGGTGGCGGCGGTGCTGGAGCTGGCCGGGCTCGCGGGCGCCGCCCGCACCCGGATCGGCCGGTTCTCCCTGGGGATGAAGCAGCGGCTCGGCATCGCGGCGGCCCTTCTCGGCGACCCGGGCGTGCTGATGCTGGACGAGCCGGTCAACGGGCTCGACCCCGACGGGGTCCGGTGGATCCGCGGGCTGCTGCGCGGGCTGGCGGCCGAGGGCCGGACGGTGCTGCTGTCCAGCCACCTGATGAGCGAGATGGAGCTCACGGCCGACCATCTGGTGGTCATCGGCAGGGGACGGCTGATCGCGGACACCTCCCTCGGCGAGCTGGCCGCCCGCTTCCCCCGGGGGGTGCTGGTCCGCACCCCGCGCGCGGGCGAGCTGGCCCGACTGCTCGCCGAGGCCGGGGCGGAGGTGGCGACCGGCGCGGAGGGCGGGCTGACGGTGAGCGGGGTGGGCGCGGCCGAGATCGGCGAGCTGGCCGCCCGGCACGGGATCCCGGTCCACGAGGTGACCCCGAGGACGGCCTCGCTGGAGGAGATCTACCTGCGCCTGACGGACGGCGCGACCGAGCACGCCGCGGGGAGGGCGGAGCGGTGACCTACGTCCTCGCCGCCGAATGGCGCAAGCTGTGGTCGGCCCGGTCCACCCGCCTGGTGCTGGCGGTCGTCGCCGTCTCCGTCGGGCTGATGGCCCTGCTGGCCTGGTATGCCGCGAATCTGTGGGACGGGCTGCCGCCCGCGCGCAGGTCCGCGATGGGCCTCGCCCCGCTCCCCGAGCTGCTGGAGTGGATCGCGTCCCTGTGCTTCGCGGTGCTGGGCGTGATCTCGTTCACGGGCGAGTACGGCACCGGCATGATCCGCCTGACGTTCACCGCGATGCCCTCCCGGCAGTCGGTGCTCGCGGCGAAGGCGGCGGTCGTGGGGGCCCTCGCGCTGGCCTGCGGCCTGGCGGCCGTCGCCGCCACGTCCCTGCTGGGCCGGTGGATCATCGGCGGCCGGACGATGCGGGGACAGCCGACCGAGCCGTTCCTCCGGGAGCTCCCGCAGCTCGGCGCGATGGGCCTGTCGATCACGACGTTCGCGCTGCTCGGGCTGTTCGCCGGGGCGATCGCGCGCTCGACGGCCGCCGCCGTGGCCGTCCTCGTGGCGATCTGGTACGTGATCCCCATCGTCGCGAACAACGTCCCCGCCCCCTGGGATGAACGCCTCGGCTCGGTGCTGCCGGGGGCGCTCGCGGGCCAGATCGCCGGCACCGGCAACCCGTACTCGGTCGGCGGCTCGCTCCTGTCCCCCCTCGCCGCGCTCGCCGTGAACGCCGCCTACGTGCTCGTGCCGTACGGCCTGGCGGCGGCCGCGCTCACCCGCAGGGACGCCTGAACGTCAGACCGCGGCCAGGGCGCCGGCGGGGGGCATGCGGGAGGCGCGGACCGACGGGTACAGGCCCGCCACCACGCCGACCGCGACGGCGCCCGCCACGCCCCCGGCCACGGCGGCCGCGGGCACGACGGGGGGCCAGCCCTGGGCGAGCGCGTAGCCGACCGCCGCCGGCACGCCCAGGGCGACCCCCGCGAGCCCCCCGAGGCCCGACAGCGCGACCGACTCGGCGAGGAACTGGGCCCGGACGTGTCCCCGGGTCGCCCCGAGCGCCCTCCGCAGGCCGATCTCCCGGCGCCGCTCCAGCACCGAGACCACCATGGTGTCGGCCACCCCGATGCCACCGACCAGCAGGGCGACGCCGGCGAGGCCGAGGAACAGCGCCGAGAACGCGGTCTCGGTCACCCGCTTGGCCGCCAGGGCGTCGGACGGCCTCCCGACGAGCACGAGGCCGGGCGTCTGAGGGGCGACGGTGGCGGGGAGCACGGCCCGGACGTCCTCCACGGCGTCCTCCCTCGCCTGGACGTACACCACGGTGGGGTGGCCGTCGAAGCGGAGCAGGCGGCGGGCGGCCTCCCAGCCGACCAGGACGGATCGGTCGATCTCGGGGGCCAGCGGCACGGCGTCGAGGATCCCGATGACCGTGAACCAGTGGCCGCCGACGGAGATCTGCGGCGGCTCCCGCCCCGCGGCCAGGTCGCCGATGCCCAGCCGGACGGCCGCCTGATATCCCAGCACGGCCACCGGGAACCGGTCGACCGGCGCGCTCAGGAACCGTCCCGAGCGGATCCGCCCGTGGATCGCGGCCGGCAGGTTCTCGCGGGCGGCGAGGACGCTGATCCCAGCGGCGTCCCCCTCGTCCGCCCGGTCCGAGCGGGCCACGACGGCATGCGTGTTGGCGACCGCGGCGGCCGTCGTGACCGGCCCGATGCGGGCGGCCATCCGGTCGGCGTCCTCGGGCAGCAGGACGGGGGGATCCTGGTTGGGCACGGGCTCGGCGCGCAGCATGCCGGTGCCGAGCGCGGACAGGCGCTCCATCAGCGCCTTCTGTCCGCTCGCCGGGATGCCGATCACCACGATGACGGTCGCGACCCCGATCGCGATGCCGAGGGCGGACAGCGCGGCCCGCACCTTCCGGGTGCGGATGCCCAGCAGGCCGAGCCGCAGAACGTCCGGCGGCGTCAGCCGTACCGGCCGGCTGCCGGTGAGGGCCCCGCGGGCGCCCGCGCTCATGCCGCGCTCCCGGCGCGGACGTCGGCCACGACCCGCCCGTCGAGGATCTCGACCCGGCGGGGCGCGCGGGCCGCGAGGTCGCGGTCGTGCGTCACGATCGCGATTGTCGTGCCCTCGGCGTTCAGCCGGACGAGCAGGTCGAGCACGGCCCTGCCGTTGGCCGTGTCGAGCGACCCGGTGGGCTCGTCGGCCAGGACCAGCGACGGCCCGTTGACCAGCGCCCGCGCGATCGCGACCCGCTGCCGCTCGCCGCCCGACAGCTGGTGCGGCAGGTGCCCGGCCCGGTGGGACAGCCCCACGCGGTCGAGCGCCTCCAGGGCCAGCGGCCTGCGCCGGCGGTGCGGCACGCCGGCGTAGAGCAGCCCGGTCGCCACGTTCTCGGCCGCGCTCAGCCCGTCCGTGAGGTGGAACTGCTGGAAGACGAAGCCCAGGTGACGGCCGCGCAGCGCGGACAGCCGCCGGTCGCCGAGGCTCCCCGCGTCCTGGCCGCCGATCTCCACGCCGCCGCTGGTCGGCAGGTCGAGCGTGCCCATGATGGTGAGCAGCGTCGACTTCCCCGACCCGGACGGCCCGACGATCGCGAGGAGCTCCCCCTCGTGGACGTCCAGCGAGACGTCGTCGAGGGCGACCACCCCGCCCGGATGGACCTTGCCCGCCCTCCGGACGCGCAGAACCGGAACCGGCCCGCTCATGAGCTGGTCACCACCTTCAGCCCGGCGGCGATGCCGGGGCCGCCGACCTCGACCATCCCCCGGACGAACATCCCCGTTCTGGCGGCGAGCAGCGTGCCCCCGGGCGTCTGGAGGGCGTAACCGCCCTCGCGCAGGGCGAGCAGCGCGCCGACCGGCACCGCCAGCACCCCCCGCCGTACGGCGGAGGTGAAGCGCACCTCGACCGGCGCGGCGTCGAGTCCCTTGATCCTCTTCGCCGGGGTCACGGTGACGTCGAGCCGGGTCTGGGACTGTCCCGAGGAGTCGGCGGCGTCCTGGGCGGTCCGCGCGACCGCGGTGACCGTCCCGCCGGCCGTGCGGCCGTCCGGGAGGACGATCCGCACCTTCGCGCCGCGCCGGATCGTGCCGGCCGAGGCGGTCTCCACCGGCACGGTCACCACCTGGGCCGTCCGGGTGACCGAGAGGATCTCCCCCGCGACCGGGTCGCCGAGCTGCGCCTTCACCGCGTCGACCCGCATCGGGCCGGGGAACACCACGGCCTGCCCGACGTCCAGCACGCCCGTCGGTTGGAGGCCGTTGTCCCGCTGCCACTGCTTGAGTGCCGCGCGCAGCGACGCGGTGAACACCTCCCCGGGCGGCGCCGGCGTCCCCTGCGGCGCCGACGACCGGGAGCGGACCGGAGCCGAGCCGGGCGCGTAACCGAGGGCCCGCAGATTGTCGGCCACGACGGCCACGTCACGTCCCCGCGCCCCGAGCGCGCCCAGCCTGCGAAACAGCGGCGTGTCGCCGTAGAAGACCGCCACCGGGCGGTCGTCCGCCCAGTACAGCGGCCTGCCCCTGACCGTCGTCGCCCCGGTCTTCGGAAGCCGGGTGACCAGGCCCGTCCCTGCTCCCCGCAGGGGCCGGGCCGTACCGAAGCCGAGGGTTCCGGGGAGGGTGACGGTGTCCGACAGGTCGGTCTTCACCACGGTGGTCGTGGCCACCGGGATCCCGGCGGCGCGCGGCGCGGGCGGCGGGTCGCCGCGGGTCGCGACCGCGACC
>NZ_KI866523.1:556464-609167 GCF_000511135.2 Microbispora sp. ATCC PTA-5024
GACCACGAGCCGCCCGCGGCGCCGCCGGGCGCCGCCGTCCCCCTCGGTCACCATCGGACCTCCGTCCACACGTCCTCGTCCCCTTCGTCCCCCTCGGGCCGCCGGGTGGGGGCCCGGCACGGCGACGAGCATGGCCGTGGAATGTCAGGAAGCCGTCAGCAACCCATAGCGCTTCGATGAGCACGCGGCCGCCCGGGAACGGCAGTCCCCTGGCCGACCTAAGCTCGGCGGCATGTGCGCATATGTCCTGGTGGCGGAGGACGACGTCAAGCAGGCCGACCTGGTCCGCCGCTATCTGGAGCACGAGGGCCACCGGGTCGTCACCGTCCACGACGGGCGGTCGGCCCTGGATGAGGTGCGCCGCCGGGCCCCGGACCTGATGGTGCTCGACGTGATGATGCCGAAGGTGGACGGGCTGGACGTGTGCCGGATCGTCCGCGCCGAGTCGGACCTGCCGGTGCTGATCCTCACCGCGCGCACGACGGAGGACGACCTGCTGCTCGGCCTCGACCTCGGCGCGGACGACTACATGACCAAGCCGTACAGCCCGAGGGAGCTGATGGCCCGGGTCCGCGCCCTGCTGCGGCGCACCCGGGCGGCCGCCTCCGCGCCCGCCCCCGTGCTGACGGCCGGCGCCGTGGCCGTGGACCCGGCCCGGCACGAGGTGGTCGTGGACGGCAGGCGGATCGAGTGCACGCCGGGGGAGTTCCAGATCCTGGAGCTGATGGCCGGGGAACCCGGCAGGGTCTTCACCCGCGAGCAGATCCTGCTGCATTTGCACGGCTTCGACCGGTACATCACCTCACGGGCCGTTGACGTGCACGTCATGAACCTGCGCAGGAAGATCGAGCCCGAGCCGCGGCGGCCGGTGCGCCTCGTGACCGTCCACGGGGTGGGCTACAAGCTGACCGACGCGGCACCGGGCTCCCCCGATGACGCCTGACCCGCCCGCTCGCCGGGGCTTTGCGCGCCCCATGACGCCTGACCCGTCCGCCCGCCGGGGCTTCGCGCGCCCGATGACGCCTGACCCGTCCGACCGCCGAGGCCCGCTCGCGCGCCGTGGCCTGCTGGTGCGGCTGCTGGCCGTCTCCGTGCTCGTGTCCGTGTGCTCGATCGCGGCCACCGCCTGGCTGGTCGTCCGCAGCACGACCGTGGCGATCAGGCAGGAGGAGGGCCAGGCGCTCGCGGAGGACGCCCGCGCCTACCGGGCCCTGCTCGGCTGGGCCGCGACGCACACGACGTGGGACGGCGCGCGCGACACGGTGGTCCGGCTGGCCCACCAGATCGGGCACCGCGTCACGCTCACGACCGAGGACCGCCGGGTCGTCCTCGACTCCGACTCCGGGCCGGTGTCGCTGCCGGCCACGCCGACGGCGGTCGTCGAGCCGCTGGCCGTCGACACCGCCCTCGCCGGCGGATCGCCCTCCGACCGGATCGACCCCCGCGTGACCGGGCCGTTCCGGCTGCCCCGGGCCGAGCGCACACGGCTGCGCGTGGCCGCCGAGCAGCAGGCGCTCTGCCTGCGGCAGAGCTTCTCCGCCACCGCTCAGGTCGTCGAGGGGCCGAGCGGGCGCCCGTACGTCGAGTCGCCCACCCTCAACCCGACGCTGGCCGCCCGCTGCGCGAGCCCGGTCCTGGACGGCCTGACGCCCACGGAGCGAAAGGCGCTGCGCCACCTCACCGGCCTCGTGAACGCGTGTCTCGAGCGCCGCGGCGCTCCCCCGGTGACGCTCGGCCTCGACTTCACGTGGACGCCGGTGCCCGCTCCGGCACCGGCCGGCGGCCGGGCCTCCGGCCCCTCGGCGCAGCCGCCCGCCGCGAGCGTGCCCAGCTGCATCGCCACCGGCCGGCACGAGCAGCTCGCGCCGTACGTCGCCCCCTCCGTTCTGCTGTTCGTCAGCAGTCGCGGTGCCGGCGCCTCAACGATCGTCGACCTGTCCCCCACCGGCCAGGCCAGGATCGCGGGGGTCGTCGCGCTCGTGCTGGCCGTCACCGTGGGCGTGACCGTCCTGGCCGGCGTACGGCTCGTCCGGCCGCTGCGGGCGCTGACCCACGCGGCCCGGCAGATGGCCGACGGGGACGTGTCCGCCCGCGTGGAGGTCGCCGGCGGGGACGAGATCGGCCGGCTGGCGGACGCCTTCAACGCCATGGCCCGGCGGCGCGAGCAGCTGGAGGAGCTGCGCAAGGACATGGTCAGCGACGTCGCGCACGAGCTGCGGACCCCGCTCAGCAACATCCGCGGCTGGCTTGAGGCGACCGAGGACGGCCTGGTCGCGCCGGACCGGGCGCTGATGTCCTCGCTGCTGGAGGAGGCCGCGCTCCTCCAGCACGTCGTCGACGACCTGCAGGACCTCGCCGTCGCCGACGCCGGGGAGCTGACGCTGCACCGGCGGCCGATGTACGTCCACGAGCTGCTCGACCAGGTGGCCACGGCGCACCGGGGAGGCGCGGACGGCACGGGCGTCCACCTGTCCGTCGAGGTCGAGGGAGAACCGTCGGTGGCGGCCGACCCCGTGCGGCTGCGCCAGGCCGTGGGCAACCTCGTGTCCAACGCCGTCCGGCACACGCCGCCCGGAGGACGGGTGGCCCTGCGGGCGCGCGAGGAGGGCGCCGACCTGGTGATCGAGGTCGCGGACACCGGCGTCGGCATATCGCCCGAGGACCTGCCGCTGGTCTTCGAGCGGTTCTGGCGGGTGGAGAAGTCCCGCAGCCGGCGCACCGGCGGCAGCGGGCTCGGGCTGCCCATCGTCCGCAAGCTCGTCGAGGCGCACGGCGGCTCGGTCTCCGCCGCGAGCGTCCCGGGCGAGGGCTCGGTCTTCACGATCCGCCTGCCCGTCCACTCCTGAAGGGGCAGGACGCACGACTACCGCGCCCTCATCCGGGCCTGACGATTCCCTGACACCGGTCGCCCATCCTCGTCCCCATGAACGGACACAGCATCGTCACGCCGACGCACATCCGGCTCGGGAGGGCACTGGGCGCGGCCGCGCTCGCCACGGCCGCGCTGACGGCCTGCGGAGGGACCTCGCAGGCCGCCGCCGGCGCGCAGAACGACCACGTCGCCTCCCTCGTCACCGCCACGGCCTCCGGCGCGACGGCCGCGGGAACGGCCGCCACCCGGCCGCCGAAGCAGGAGACGGTCGACTCGCGACGCCCGCAGCTGCGCCTCGACAGCTCCGCGGAGGAGATAACCGCACTGAGGAAGGCCTACGCCGAGTGCCTGGGCGAGCACGGCGCATGGGACGCGGGGACGACGGGCTCCGCGGCGCAGAAGGCCGAGGACAAGGCCCGGAAGGCCTGCGAGGACAAGGAGCCCCTCCTGCCGCCCGAGATGGACCCCGAGCGGAACCCGCACTACGCCGACGCCGTCCGGGCGGAGGTGAAGTGCCTCAAGGGACACGGGTTCAAGGTCCACCTCGTCCCCGCCGCCGGCTCGGACCCCAACGCGATCTCCTGGACGTACGACAGCATCCCCGCGGAGGGCGTGGACATCGAGGGGATCCAGGACCAGTGCCGGATCAAGGCGTTCGGCGGCGGCGGGGCGTTGCGCCCGGGCCCCGCGTGAGCCGTACGGCCTGAGGGAGGCCTGGCCCGGGTCCGGCGGAGGTGACGGAGGCGGCTGTCCGGGTACCGCTCCTGGCATGACCTCTGGACCGGATCCGCTGGCCGGGCTCGACCCGTTCGGCATCTTCGACACCGAGGCGGAGCGGCTCGACCGCTTCTTCGCCTCCCTCGACGAGGACGGCTGGAACCACCCCTCCCGCTGCGAGGGGTGGACGGTGCGCGACGTGCTCGCCCACCTGGCCGGCGAGGAGCTCTACAACCACGCCTGCCTGGACGGGGACATCGACGGCTTCTACGAGCTGCTCGACCACGAGGGCGTGCGCGGCGGGTTCGAGGGCTTCAACGAGTGGTGCGTCCGCAAGCGCCGGCTGCTGCCGGTGCGGCAGGTGCTGGACGAGTGGCGGGCCAAGAACGGGGAGACCCGCAGGCGCATGCGGGCGCTCGGGACGGACGCCTCCCTCGACACGTCCGTCGGCCCGTACCCGACGGGATTGCAGGCCTTCCACTACGGCTCGGAGTACGCCACGCACGCCGACGACGTGGGAGCGCCCGTGCCCGGCGAGGAGGCGCCGGGCCGCCTCGACTGGCGGGTGCGTGTGGGGATGTTCGCCCTGGACGAACGCGGCGCGAAGGCCGGGATCGAGCGCACGGGCGACCGCGTCCTGGTGACCGTGGACGGCATGGGCGCCGACCTGTCCGCCGAGGAGTTCGTGGAGGCGACGGTGGGCCGCCTGCCTGCCGCGCACCCGATCGACGCCCGCCTGCGGGCCGCCCTGCGCTGCCTCGCCTGAGCCCGCCGCTCCCGGCCGGTCGCCTGGGACGGCGTCACAGCCCGCGGGAACGGCCCCGGCCGGGGCGCGGTGGCGACCACCGCGCCCCGGCCGGGGAACGCTCCGCGCCGGGCGGCGTCCCTCAGCGGGTCGCACCGCGGCCTCCGCCCGCCGCGTAATAAGACGCGGGCGGCCACCTGACCCGCCCCGGCCGGCGGCGGGCACGGCGTCGCCGGAAGGAGCGCCCGCGGCGCGCCGGACGGACGTCCGGCCGGGCTCGCACCCGCTCGGGCGCTGCCGGGCATCCACGCGAGCGGCTCTCGTCCGGCCGCGCTCGCACCCGCGCAAGCGGCGCCGGGCATCCACGCGAGCGGCTTTCGCGGCGTCGTCTCGGCCTGGCGGTGACGCCCGAGCCCGCGGGACGGGACGGCCGGAAGTCCCTCACGGCCGGCGGCGGGTCCCCGCCCGGTACGGCGCGCGAACCGGCACAGGCCGGGCGCGGCGGGAGGACGGGTCCGGGCGCGAGGGCCGGTGGGCCTTCCCCTCCCGCCCGGAGCGGTTCGTGCCCGGAAGGGCACACGTATCGATAAACGCGTCATCGCGAACAATCCCCAAGTCGGTACGGCCCTGGGAGGCCGGTTTGCCGGGGGGATCCAGACGTGTCGCTCATCCAGTCGTGCAGGCGATTGGCGGCGGCACGTCAACCATGCACCGGGATCGGCCCCAATCGCAATCAGGCGCGCCAGAGAGGGCCGTTCGGCCCGTGTTGCGCCCGACCGGCGGCGAAATGCCCCACGAACCCCCGGGGGTTCACGCCGGCGCGGCCGGAAGGGAGAGGATCATGGTCAGCCCTCCCCCGGGCGTCTCCTCGGGGACCAGCGTCCCGCCCATCGCCTCGGCCAGCCCGCGCGACAGGGCCAGCCCGAGCCCGACCCCGGTGTGGGCGTCCCGGTCGCCGTACCGCTGGAAGGGCAGGAACACCCGGTCGTGCGCCTCCGGCGGGATGCCGGGCCCGCGGTCGACGATCCGGACCTCCACACGGTCGCCGTACCGGCTCGCCCCGACGAGCACGGGCGCTCCGGGCGGGCTGTACCGGACGGCGTTGGACGTGACGTTGACCAGGATCCGCTCCAGCAGGACCGGGTCGGCCTCGACGTCGGGCAGGTCAGGCGGCATGTCGAGGACGACCCGGGCGCCCGCCTCCCCGAGGTCGGCCACGGCCCGGTGCGCGACCTCCTCCAGCGCGACGTGCTCGAGCGCGACCCCGAGCACGCCGGCCTGGAGCCGGCTCATGTCGAGCAGGTTGGCCACCAGCCGGGTCAGCCTCACCAGCGACTCGTCGGCGGTGGCCAGCAGCTCGTCGCGGTCCGCGCGCGACCACCGCACGTCGGTGCTGCGCAGGCTCTCCACGGCCGCCTTGGCCGAGGCGAGCGGCGTGCGCAGGTCGTGGCTGACGGCCGCGAGCAGCGCCGTGCGCATCCTGTCGGCCTCCGCGAGCGGCCGCACCTTCTCGGCCTGCTCCTCCAGCCGCCGCTGCCGCAGGGCGACGGCCAGCTCGGCGCCGAAGGCCTCCAGCACCCTCCGGTCGGACGCGTCTAGCAGGCGCCCGCGGAGCGCGAGCACGAGGCCGCCCGCGATCGGCATCCCGGTGTCGGCCGCCGCCGGGCAGGTGCAGGGCGGGCCGCCGGCGGCGCCGAGGATGCGCCACGCCTGCGGGTCGCCCGCGTCGCCCACGCCGGGGACGGCCTCGGTCCGCCGTTCCAGCAGCGTGACCGACGTCAGGCCGAAGATCTCCCGCAGCCGCGCCAGCAGGGACGGCACGGCGCCCTCCCCCCGCAGCACGTGCCCGGCCAGGGTGGACAGGATCTCCGCGTCCGCGCCCGCCCTGGCCGCCTCGCGGGTGCGGCGGGCGGCCAGGTCCACGATCGCGCTGACGGCGCCGCCCACGACCACGAAGACGACCAGGGCCAGCAGGTTCTGCGGGCTCGCGATCGACCAGGTGTGCAGCGGCGGGGTGAAGAACCAGTTGAGCAGCAGGAAGCCGCCGACCGCCGCGGTCAGAGCGGGCCACATCCCGCCCACGAGCGCGACCGTCACGACCGCCGCCAGGAACAGCAGGATCTGGCTCGGCAGCGTGAGCGCCCCGCGCAGCGGCAGCAGGACCCCCGTGAGGGCCGGGACGCCCAGCAGGGCCAGGGCCCACCCCGCGATCCTCCTGCCCCGGGTCAGGGCGGCGCGGGACGGCTGCGGACGCCTCCCGGCCCGGGCCTCGTCGTGCGGGATCATGTGCACGTCGATCGAGCCGGACAGCGCGGCGACCGTGACCCCGACGCCGCGCGTGAGCAGCCGGGCCGCCCGGCCGCGGCGGGAGGCGCCGAGCACGAGCTGGGTGGCGTTGACGCTCCGGGCGAAGCCGAGCAGCGCCTTCGGCACGTAGTCGCCGACGACCTGGTGGTAGGAGCCGCCCAGGTCCTCCACGAGCGTGCGCTGCCGGGCGAGGTGGACGGGGTCGGTCCCGGCCAGCCCGTCCGACCGGGTCACGTGGACGGCGAGCAGGTCGGCGCCCGTGGTCCTGGCCGCGATCCGGGCGGCGCGCCGGATGACGGTGTCCCCCTCCGGGCCGCCGGAGAGGGCGACGACCACCCGCTCGCGGGTCTCCCAGGTGCTCAGGATGCCGTGCTCGGCGCGGTAGCGGTCGAGCTGCTCGTCGACCTTGCCGGCCACCCACATCAGGGCCAGCTCGCGCAGCGCGGTGAGGTTGCCCTCCCGGAAGTAGTTGGCCAGCGCCGCGTCCACCTTCTCGGGCACGTAGATGTTGCCGTGCGCCATCCGGCGCCGCAGCGCCTCGGGTGACATGTCCACCAGCTCGACCTGGTCGGCCCGGCGGACGACCTCGTCCGGCACGGTCTCCCGCTGGGGCACCCCGGTGATCTCCCGCACCACGTCGTTGACCGACTCCAGGTGCTGAATGTTCACCGTCGAGATCACGTCGATCCCGGCCTCCAGGATCTCCTCGACGTCCTCCCAGCGCTTGGCGTTGCGCGACCCCGGCACGTTCGTGTGGGCCAGCTCGTCGATCAGCACGATTTTCGGCCGGCGGGCGATCACGGCGTCCACGTCGAGCTCGGTGAACGTCCCGGCCCGGTACGCGATCGTTCGCCGGGGCAGCACCTCCAGCCCCTCCAGGAGCTCCTCCGTACGGGGACGGTCGTGGGTCTCCACCAGGCCCACGACCACGTCCCGCCCGCGGGCCCGGCCGCGGCGGGCCTCGCAGAGCATCGCGTACGTCTTGCCCACCCCGGGTGCCGCGCCGAGGTAGACCCGGAGCCGCCCGCGCGTCATCGGCGTGCGCCCCCGCCGTCAGGAGCGGGCGCCGTCGAGCTCCTCATGGAACCCAAGGTACGGCGCGCGGCGGCCGCCGTCTCGGGGGCCCGGACGCTCAGGGCAGCCAGGAGACCCGGCCGTGCAGCAGGCCGTACCCGACGAAGGCGACGACGTCGATGAGGGTGTGGGCGACGATCAGCGGCATGGCCCGCCCCCAGCGCTGGTAGAGGCGGCCGAAGACCAGGCCCATCACGACGTTCCCGGCGAAGCCGCCGAAGCCCTGGTAGAGGTGGTAGGAGCCGCGCAGGACCGCCGACACCCCCACCGACCGCCACGGCGCCCAGCCGAGCTGTCCGAGCCGGTGCAGCAGGTAGCCGCTGACCAGCACCTCCTCCAGCACGCCGTTCTGGGCGGCCCCGAGCACCAGGACCGGCACCCGCCACCACACCTCCGGCAGGTCGTCCGGGACGACGTTGAGGTTGACGCCGGACGCGTACACCGCGAGGTAGAAGGCCAGGCCCGACCCGCCGATCGCGGCGGCAAGCACGGTCCCGCGCAGCAGGTCGCGCCCGGGCTCGCGGCGGTCGACGCCGATGGTGCGCAGCGACTCCCCCGAGCGGGCCAGCAGGTAGGCCACGAGCCCGACGGGCGCCACGTTCACCGCGAGCTGCGCGAGGTGGAGCGACAGGTCGAGCCAGGGGCGGCCGGGCGCGTACGAGCTGTTGAGCACGGCGTGCTGGCTGTCCAGCGCCTTGGGCGCGGTGAGCGCGCCGATGAGCTGGATGAGCGACAGCAGCCCGCTCGCCCCCAGCGAGACGGCGAAGACCGCCACGATCTCCGGCCCGATGAGCCGCGGCGTCAGGCCCGAGGGGTTCGACGTCCCCACGGAGCCGCCCGCCGGTCGTGCGGCGCTGTCGTCGTCCATGCCCGCAGGGTAGCGCCCGCCCGGACCCGGTCCCGCCCCCCGGCGGCGTCATCGCCGCGACGGCGTCAGTACGGCAGCGCCCGGGCCTTGAACGAGGCGGCCACGAAGGGCGCCTTGAACTTCGGGAACGCCACGGTGTTCGCGTAGCCGTCCGAGGTGTACCGGTCGTTGGGGTTGGCCTTGAGCCAGTCGAGCCACGCCATGGAGCAGAACTTCACGCAGTCGCCGACCTTCTCCTTCGACCGGATGCGCGGGATGCCCACCGGGTCGAAGTCCTTGGTGTACGGCGAGGGCGCCGGGGTGTACCCGGCCAGGAAGACGCCCCGGTAGTTGTACGACACGCCCTTGTACGAGCCGTGCAGAGCCCACTCCTTCTTGCTCGGCTGGTTGCCGTACGGCAGGGCGAGCGTCACCGGAGGCGTCTTGATGAGCGAGGTGATGAGGTTCTGCCCGCCGACGATCTGGTTCTCGACCTCCTCCTTCGACTTGCCAAGGAGGTTGAGGTGGTCGTGGGTGTGGTTGCCGATGTCGAACCCGTTGTCCTTCAGCCACTCCAGGACCTGGACCTGCTCCTCCTGGCGGGCCTTGCCGAACATGTCCTTGATCACGTAGAACGTGGCCACCGGGCGGAAGCCGGGGTGCTTGGCCGCGACGTCCATGAGGATGCCGACCGCCGTGTCCGGCAGCGGCTTGCCCATGCCGTCGAGCGACACCTGGGACGGCGAGGAGTCGTCGAACGTCAGCACCACCGGGTGCTTGCCGGCCGGAATGTCGATCTTCCCGGTCACGTACTCGGCGGCCGTGATCGGCACGTAGTCCTCGGCGGCCAGCCGTTCGAGCTCCTCGCGGAACTGCTGCGGCGAGCGGTCGTCGCCGGGCGGCGGGTTCTTCACGATCCGGTGGTACATGATCACCGGGATCTGGCCCAGCTCGTTGGCCTTCACCCGGGCCGCCGCCTCCATCTCGCTCTTGCGGAGCGAGGCCTCGGCGGCCACCCTGTGCTGCTTGGCCGCCGGAGCGTCCGCCTGCTTGACCGGCTTGGCGCTCGACCCGCACGCGGACAGCGTGACGGCGCTCAACGACACCACTGCCAGGCCGGCAGCCCCGAAGCGTCCCATGGATCCCCCTCAACGGGCCGCGGTACTCGATGAGCGACTCCTACCCACCGACCTCGCGATTCTCACCGAGCGTAGGACAAACACCACGCTGCGTGAATCTCCGCAGGAATTACCCGCTTCGGGCGTGTCGCTTCGCGACGGCCCGCCTCAGATCCGGGGCGCGGCCTCAGATCTGGGGCTCGGCGCAGAAGGCGACGCCGTCGCCGGACAGCTCGACCGGGCCGTCGGACGCGGGGACGAAAACGGACTCGCCGGCCTGCAGCTTGACCTCGGCGCCGACCCGGACGGCGCCCTCGGTGCACAGCACGATCCGCGGCAGCGCGCCCTCCAGCACATGGGAGGCGCCGGGTGTGACCCTGCGGAGCAGGAAGTCGGGGCACGGCGGCGCGTACACGCCGCCGGCCGGCTCGACGGCGAGCGGCTGCGCGTCCGGCCGGGTGACGCGCAGCAGCTCGTCCACGTCGATGTGCTTGCCGGTCAGCCCGGCCCGCATCACGTTGTCGGAGCACGCCATGATCTCCACCCCGAACCCGTCGAGGTAGCAGTGCAGGACGCCGGCGCCCAGGTAGAGCGCCTCGCCGGGGGCGAGCTCGTGGCGGCGCATGAGCAGCGGCGCGAGGACGGCCGGGTCCTCGGGATAGCGCCGGGCCAGCTTGGCGACCAGCGCGTAGTCGGGCTGGTGGACGCTCGATGCGGCCCACACGACGGCCTCGACCAGTTCGCGCCGGGAGCCCGGCCACTCCAGCAGCAGCCGCAGCGCGGCCAGGACGTCGCCGTCCCGCAGCGCGTCGGCGACCGGCGTGAGCGCCTCGACCTGGAGGCGGCCGACGAGCATGGCCGCCTGGTCGGCGGGCCGGAAGCCGGCGAGCCCCCGGAACGGCGTGATCGCGCAGATCATCTCGGGCTTGTGCCAGGGGTCGGCGTAGTTGGCGTCGCCCCGGGCGAACCCGTCGGCCGCCTGCTCCGAGTCGGGGTGGACCTGCAGCGACAGCGGCTGGTCGACCGCGATGACCTTCAGCAGGTACGGCAGGCGCTCCCCGAACCGCTCGACGACCGGCCACCCGAGCGTCCCCTCGGGGTCGGCGGCGACGGCGTCAGCCAGCGACACCGGGGAGCCGTTCCCGGACAGCAGCGACGGGCTCGCGGGGTGCGCGCCCAGCCACATCTCGGCCTCCGGTCCCCCGGCGGGCCGGCCCATCAGGGCGGCGATGGCCGTACGGGAGCCCCAGGCGTAGTCCTTGATCGGGTTGGTGAGCAGATCCACGTCGTCCTCGCGTTAGGTGACCACCGGCGCGCGGCGGGGGAGGGGGAGCGCGCCGGTGTCAGAGACTAACAGCCGTCATCGGCGCGGCTCGTTGACGCATCGCAGCACCGGGTGGCGGACGAGCGCGTCCGGGTCCGGGCTGCCGCCGGTCACGTGGAAGACGGCCGTCTCCCCCGGCAGCAGCGTGACGAGCTGGTCGTCCACGGTCGCCAGGGGGTCGAGGCGGTCGGGGAACAGCGCCAGCTCCCGCACGACGGTCCGCGCGGTCACGGCGACCCGCAGGCCCTCGGCCGTCCGCTCCACCACGGTGTCCATCTCGGCCTCCGGGTAGTCCATGGCCGGGTCCTCGGACGGGAACCGCAGCGCGCGGACGCCGTCGAGCGTGGCGGTCAGGACCTCCCGCGCCGGGTCGTCCGGGGTGAGCAGGGCCGCAGGCAGCGCGACCGACGCCGTCCCCCGCGCCGGTACCTCGACCGCGAGGCGCTCCTTGGCGAGCGGCTCCCCGGACAGGGTCAGCCGGACCACCGACAGCTCTCCCGACCACGGCTCGTCGCTGTCGTTGACCACGGCCACGGCGTCGTCCTGGAACGTCAGCAGCCGGTCGGCGTACGCGCGGCGGACGGCGTGCCAGAGCGGCTTGAGCCGGCCGCCGCCGTCCACCGCGGCCCACGAGGTCACCGGCCAGCAGTCGTTGAGCTGCCACACGATCGTGCCCATGCAGTACGGCGCGAGCGCCCGGAACCGCTCGAGCGCGAACGTCACCGCCCTGGCCTGGTTGAGCTGCGTGTAGTAGTGCCAGTCGTCGAAGCCCTCCGGCGCGGGCAGGTGGTCGCCGAGGCCGCGCAGCAGCTTGAGGTTCCCGTCGACCGCCTTCTGGTGGTGCGCGACCCCCGGCGAGGCCGGCGTGAGCGGCTCGTCGGTGACCGCGGCGCGCAGCGTGGCGTACGCCGGCGGGCCCTGGAAGCCGAACTCGGCGACGAACCGCGGGCTGTACGTCGCGTAGTGCGTGTAGTCGTGGGCGTTCCAGACGGTCCAGATGTGCGCCGTCCCCCGGGACGGGTCGTTGGGCGGCAGGTCGGGGGCGCCGGAGTAGGGGGTGCCCGGCCAGTAGGGGCGGGTCGGGTCCAGCTCGGCGACGATCCGCGGCAGCAGGTCGTAGTAGAAGCCGCCGCCCCAGGTGCGGCCGTGGAGGTCGTCGCGCCAGTCCCAGTCGGCGAGGCCCCAGATGTTCTCGTTGTTGCCGCACCACAGCGCGAGGCTGGGGTGGCGCGCCAGGCGGGCCACGTGCTCCCTGGCCTCGGCCTCCACCTCCCCGCGGAACGGCTCCTCCTCCGGATAGGCGGCGCACGCGAAGGGGAAGTCCTGCCAGACCAGCAGGCCGGTCTCGTCGGCCAGGTCGTAGAAGTCCTCGCTCTCGTACAGGCCGCCGCCCCACACCCGCAGCAGGTTCGCGCCCGCCCCGGCCGCCTGGGCGAACCGCTCCGCCACCCGCTCGCGGGTGAGCCGGCTGGGAAAGGTGTCCTCGGGGATCCAGTTGAACCCCCGGACGAACACCGGCCTGCCGTTCACGACCAGGGTGAACGCGCCGTCCGTCCGGTCCAGCTCGATCGAGCGGAAGCCGATCCGGCCGGTCCACTCGTCGTCGCCCAGGCGCACCGTCAGGTCGTACAGCGGCTGCCCGCCGTGCCCGCGCGGCCACCACAGCTCCGGTGCGGGCACGGTCAGCGTGACGACGCCGGTGCGCCGCCCGGCGTCCAGCCGCACGGTCTCGGTCACCCCGGCGACCGAGGCGGTCAGCGTGAGCGGGCCCTCGGCCGCGCGGTCGGCGGTGACGTGCACCTCGACCCGGCCGTTCACCGCGCCGTCCGACTCCTCCAGCGTCACGAGCGGGCGGACCTCGGCCAGCCGGGCGCCGCTCCACGTCCGGATGCCGATGGGCCGCCAGATGCCGGACGTCACCAGCGTCGGCCCCCAGTCCCAGCCGAAGTTGCACGCCATCTTCCTGATGAACGGGAACGGCTGCTCGTACGCGCCGGGACGGTCGCCCAGGGCCGCTCGCCGCGCCTCGGCGTACTCGTACGGCGGCTCGAACAGCACCTTCAGCGTGTTGTCGCCCTCGCGCAGCAGGTGGCGCACGGAGAAGCGGTACGACCGGTGCATGTTGGCCGTCCTGCCCAGCTCGACCCCGTTGAGCGTCACGGTCGCCGCCGTGTCGAGCCCCTCGCACACCAGGTCGGCCCGCTCGTCGTCCGTCCCGTCCCAGGTGAAGACGGTCTCGTACGACCACGCGGTGCGGCCGATCCAGGTGAGCCGCGTCTCGTTGTCGTCGACGTACGGGTCCTCGATGAGCCCGGCGGCCAGCAGGTCGGTGTGGACGCAGCCGGGGACGGCGGCCGGGACCCCGGCGACGACAGGCCGCAACTGTCCCGTGGACGACACGGCCGTGACGGTCCATCCCTCATGCAGCGGACGGTACGAGCTCACGCTTTCTCCTTTGCGGGTTTCCTGGGGGCGCCCGCCCCCTCAGCGCATCCCGAGCAGGCCGCGAAGTGGCCGGGCTCGGCCTCGGCGAGGCCCGGGCGGGTCCGGACGCCCTCCGGGCTGCCGTGGTACGGGCACGGCGTCTCACCGGGATCCGCCTCCTCCTCGTCCCACCGCGCGTGCAGCCGCGGCACCGCGGCCAGCAGCGACCGCGTGTACGGGTGGAGGGGGTTGGCGAAGACCCGCTCGGTGGGGCCCGTCTCGACGACCGATCCGTGCCGCAGCACCACCGTCCGGTCGCTGACGTAGGTGCCGAGGGACAGGTCGTGGGTGACGAACAGGATGCCGAGCCCGCGCGCCCTGAGGTCGGCCAGCAGGTTCAGCACGTCGATCCGCGTCGACGCGTCGAGCATGCTGATGATCTCGTCGGCGACCAGGAGCCGGATGTCGAGCAGCACGGCCCGCGCGATGAGCATGCGCTGGAGCTGCCCGCCGCTGAGCTGGTGGGGATACCTGCCGAGCACCTGCCCGGGGTCGAGCCGCACACCGCGCAGGGCGCCCTCCACCCGTTCGCGCCACTCCGCGGCGGCCACCCGGGGGAAGTACTCGTCCTTGATCATGGAGAACACGCGGTCGGCCTTGAAGACCGGGTTGTAGCAGCTGAACGGGTCCTGGAAGACGCCCTGCACCTGCCGGTAGTACGCCTTGGCCGAGGGCAGCGCCCGGATGTCGGTCCCGTCGAAGGTGATGGCGCCGGAGCTCACCGGGGTGAGCCGCAGGATCATGCGGGCCAGCGTGCTCTTGCCGCTGCCGCTCTCGCCGATGAGGGAGACCACCTCCCCGGCGTTCACGTCGAAGCTGACGCCGGAGACCGCCCGCAGCTCGCGGCCGCCGAACGCGCCGGCCCGGTAGACCTTGGAGACGTCGTCGAGTCTGAGCATCACTCGGCCTTCCAGCAGGCGACGTGGTGGCCGGGGGCGACCTCCGCGAACGGCGGCTGCTCGGCGCACCGGGCGAACGCGAGCGGGCAGCGGTCGCGGAACCGGCACCCGGCGGGCGGGTCGAGCAGGGACGGCGGGGCGCCCGGGATGCCCGCGAGCCGCCGGTCCTCGTGCCGCACCCCCGCCTCCGGCAGCGAGGAGATCAGCATCCGCGTGTACGGGTGCCGCGGGGCCGTCACGAGGGCCTCCGCCGGGGCCTTCTCGGCCAGCCGCCCGGCGTACATGACCGCGATCGTGTCGGCGATCTGGTGGACGAGCGCGATGTCGTGGGTGACGACGATCATGCTCTTCACCAGCCCGCGGTCGCGGAACTCCCGCAGCGTCCGGGCCACCGCCTTCTGGGTGGAGACGTCGAGCGCCGAGGTGACCTCGTCCGCTATCAGCAGCGAGGGGTCGAGCAGCGTGGAGATCACCATGACCACCCGCTGCCTCATGCCGCCGGACAGCTCGCCGGGATAGCGGTCCAGCACGTCGCGGGCCAGGCCGACCAGCTCCAGGCGCCGCTCCAGCTCGGCCGTCTCCGGCCCGGCCCCGCGGGAGGCCAGCAGCTCGGACACCATCCTGCCGATCCTGCGGGTCGGGTTGAGCGCGCTCATCGCGTACTGCGGGACGAGCGACACCTCGCGGAACCGGTGGGCGTTCATCGCGGCGTCGTCGCCGATGGGCAGCGTCACGCCGTCGAGCTCGACCGTGCCGCCGACGTGGCGCATCCGGCCGTCGAGCCGGATCAGGCTCTTTCCCAGCGTCGACTTGCCCGATCCGGACTCCCCGGCCAGGCCCATGATCTCGCCGTCCGCGACCGAGAAGGTGACGCCGTCGAGCGCCTTCACGTCGCCCCGCAGCGTCCGGTAGTGGACCCGGAGGCCGGTGACCGTCAGGGACACGTCACATCTCCCTCAGCTTCGGGTTGAACACCTCGTCAAGCCCGACGTTCATGACGTACAGGGCGCCCACGACGGCCGTGATCCCGGCGCCCGGCGGGACGAACCACCACCACATCCCGAGTTGCAGGGCGCTCCAGCGGGCGGCGTTGTTGAGCATGAGGCCGAGCGAGACCCCCTGGGTCGGCCCGAGCCCGATGAAGTCGAGCGAGGCCGCGACGAGGACGGCCCCGCCGAACAGCAGGATGAACGTCATGAACAGGTAGGAGCTCATGTTCGGCGCGATCTCCCGCACGATGATCCGGGGAGTGCGCACGCCGCTGAGCCTGGCCAGGTCCACGAAGTCGCGCGAGCGCAGCGAGAACGTCTGCGCCCGGATCGCCCGCGCCGCCCAGGGCCACGAGGTCAGCCCGATGAACAGCGCCTGCACGCCGATGCTCCGCACGCCCAGGTACGCGTTGGCGACGAGCAGCACGACCAGGGCGGGCAGCACGAGCACGATGTTGGTGAGCATGTTGAGCACCTCGTCGACCAGGCCGCCCCGGTAGCCGGCGGTGAAGCCGACCGCCATGCCGATGAGCGCCGCGAGGCCGCCGCCGAGGACCCCGACCAGGAAGGTCGACCGCAGGCCGTACACGAACTGGGCGAACACGTCCTGGCCGAACGTGGTGGTGCCGAACCAGTACTCCCCCGACGGCGACGCCATGGCCGGCCCCACGTAGTCGTTGGGCCCGTACGAGATCGTCATGGGGCCGACGACCGCGGCGGCCAGGAACACCACCACGACGACCAGGCCGGCGACCAGCTTGCCGTTGCGCAGCGCGAAGTGCAGCGCCTCCCGGCGTACGGCCGGGGCGGGGGTCTCCTCCGTGACCGCGTGCGTCGTCGTCACGCCGCTCCTCCCATCCCGGCCCTGGTCCGCGGGTCGACCAGGACGTACGCGACGTCGACGACGAAGTTGGCGACCAGCACGCCGAGGACGATGAACAGGAACGTGCCCTGCAGCAGGAAGAAGTCCTGGTTCTGGATGGCCTGCAGGATGAGGTGCCCGAGCCCGGGGTACGAGAAGACGATCTCGGTGACCAGGGCGCCGGCGACCAGCACGCCGAGTTGCAGGGCCAGCCCGGTGATCTGCGGCAGGATCGCGTTCCTGAAGGCGTACCGCCGCACCAGCCGGCCGGGCGCGCCGAGCGACCGCAGGTAGGTCACGTAGTCCGCCTCCAGCTCGTAGATGATCATGTTGCGCATGCCGATGGCCCAGCCGCCGAACGCCACGAGGAACAGCGACGCGAACGGCAGAAACCAGTGCTGCAGGAGGCTGCCGGCGAACGCCCAGGACAGCTCGGGCCGCATGGCGAAGCTGTAGGCCCCGGCCACCGGGAAGATCCCCGCCACGATGCCGAGCGCCCAGGCCAGCAGGATGGCCAGCCACATGTACGGCGTGGCGGTCAGCACGTAGCCGAGCGGCAGGACGGTGTTGTCGAGCCACCTGCGCCGCGCCGCGAAGGCGCCGAAGCGGTTGCCCGCCACCCAGCTCAGCAGGATGGCCGGGACCAGCAGCCCCAGCGTGTACGGCACGGCCCGGACGATGACGTCGGTGACGGGGGTGGGGAACAGCCAGATGCTGATCCCGAGGTCGCCGCGCAGCAGCGCCCCCCAGAAGTTGAGGTACTGCCGCCACAGCGGCTGGTCGAAGCCGAACATGCTCGTGTAGTGCAGGCGCATGGCCTCGACCGCCGCCGGCTGGGAGACGTTGGCCCGCGAGAGCATGCTCTGCACGGGGTCGCCCGGCATGAACCGCGGGATCACCCAGTTGACGGTGACGGCCACGAAGAACGTGAGCCCGTAGACGAGCAGCTTCCTGCCGAAGTACCGGCGCACAACCGACCTCCAGGTCGCACAGGGGCGCCCCCCTTCCCGCCGCGCGAAGGGGGGCGCGAGAAGATCAGCCTCCGGAGACCGGCTGGAGCTCGGTCAGCATGAGCGTGCCGCCCATCTCCAGCCAGTTGCGCCACAGCGTCGGCGGGTACTTCGGCGTGCCCGCCGCGCTCGTCGGCCAGTTCTTCCACACGGAGTCGGTGGTCTGCGACCACAGGCCGTTGTACCAGAGCGGGATCACCGGCAGATCCTGCAGCTGGATCTTCTGTAGCTGTGAGGTGATCTTCCTCATGCCCTCGATGTCGCCCGGCTTGACCTGGTCGAGCTGCTGGGTGAGGTCCCACGCCTGCTTGTTCTCGTACCGGCCGAAGTTGGTGACCGTCTGCATCTTCTGGACGGGCATGCGGAAGACGTAGTCGTAGTACATCCAGGGGGTGTTCGACAGCTGCCGGTCGTTGTTGAGGACCATGTCGAACTTGCCGGCGTTGCGGTTGTCCACAAGGGCGTTGTAATCGGGGAAGTCGGCCTGGACGTCGATCCCGGCCTCCTTGGCGCTCGCGCTGATGACGCGGGCCGCCTCCATCCAGTCGGTCCACCCGGCCGGCACGACGAGCTTGAGCGAGATCCTGGCCCCGGTCGGCGACTCGACCAGCCCGTCGCCGTTCGTGTCCTTGTACCCCGCGTCGGCCAGCAGCTTCTTCGCCTTCGCCACGTCGTGGGTGAAGCCGTACTGGGCGACCACGCTCTGGTCGACGTACTTGTCCCACTGGGGCAGCAGGCCCGTCGGGCCTGCCGCCTTGACGAGGTTGCCGTAGACGCCCTCCACGATCTTCTTGGTGTCGACGGCGGCGGCGACGGCCCTGCGGAAGTTCACGTCGTCCATCGGCTTCTTCGTGGTGTTCAGCAACAGCCACGTCGTGTTGGCCGGCAGCATGTACGGCGGCTGGTCGTAGTACGTCTTGATCCCGAAGTTGCCCTTGACCAGGTTGGGGATGCCGGGCAGGAAGTTGCCGCTGAGGTCGAGGCCCTTCTGCAGCAACATGCCCATCGCGACCTCGTTGCTGGAGTTCACGATGTCGACGATGTACTTGGGCTTCACGTCCTTGCCGAGGGCCTTGGTCGCCCACCAGCCGTCGCGCTTCACCCAGACCATGCGGTCCTGGTCGTGGGACTGGTACACGTAGGGCCCGGTGCCGATCGGCTTCTCGTTGGCCCCGTTCATGACCTCGTCCTCGGTCCGCCCCTGCCAGATGTGCGCGGGCAGGATCGCCCGGCTGTACAGGTGGTTGGCCCACTCCTGGTAGTTGGTCTTGGAGAAGGTGAACCTGACCGTGAGGTCGTCCACCTTCTCGACGCTCTTCAGCCAGCTCCACAGGGGGTGGTAGGGCACCGTCTCCATCTTGCCGAGCTCGAAGGTGAACACCACGTCGTCCGCCGTGAACGGCTGCCCGTCCGACCAGGTGACGCCGGGCCGCAGCTTGAGCGTGTACTCCTTGGCGCCGGTCCAGTCGCCGCTCTCCGCCAGCCAGGGCGTGAACTTGTCGGTGTTCGGGTCGTACATGAAGAGCGTCTCGTAGACGAGGCCCTTGGTGCCCGTGGCGAAGTCCCACTCCCGCAGCGGGTTCCAGTTGGCGGGCGGGCCCCACTGGGTGCCGCTGGTGTAGAGCGTCTGGCTGCGGGGGAAGGCCCCGCCGCCCGCTCCCGGCAAGGCCGCCGCGCCGCCCGGGTTCGAAGCCTGCGAGGGCGTCGTCCCGCCTCCGGAGCAGGCCGTCAGCAGGCCGGCCGCCAGCAGCGGGATCAGAAACCGTGGTCGGTCTCGCATGGTGACTCTCCTTCCCCCACGCGGCGCGCGCGGGGACCGCACTCCTGCCAGCCCCGATGATGGATGGGAGCCCTGATCGGGCTCCCCTGTGAACCGGTTCCGGCGCCGCCCCCGTACGGCGGGGCGGGACATCGCACGGCGGTACGGTGTCGCTCACCTCGTCTCCGCCGGCCGGGCCGCGCTGAACCGGATAAGTACCGAGACCGTAAAATCCCAATGTCTGTGGTGTCAATAGCCTCCGGGCGCGGCAAAGTAACGGTAGTAATGTCAGCCCTACTGGACCGGTTCAGTCGAGGGGACACGTGAGAAGACCCACGATCGCGGACATCGCGCGCCAGGCGGGCGTCTCCAAGGGCGCGGTCTCGTACGCCCTGAACGGGCAGCCGGGGGTGAGCGAGGCCACCCGGGCCCGCATCCTCGCCATCGCCCAGGAGATCGGGTGGCGGCCGAACATCGCCGCCCGCGCGCTGAACGGCGCGCGCGCGCACGCGGTGGGCCTCGCCCTGTGCCGCCCCGCTCGGATCCTGGGCGTGGAGCCCTTCTTCATGGAGCTGATCAGCGGCATCGAGGCCGAGCTCGCCTCCCGGTCGTACGCGCTGCTGCTGCAGGTGGTGGCCGACCACGAGGCGGAGACCGAGGTCTACCACCGCTGGTGGGGCGAGGGGCGCGTGGACGGCGCGATCCTGGTCGACCTGCACGTCGAGGACCCCCGGGTGCCGGAGATGGAGGCCATGGGCATGCCGGTCGTCGTGATCGGGCACCCCTCCGCCGCCGGAGCCCTCGTCGCGGTGTGGTCGGACGACGGGGCCTCCGTCCGGGAGACGGTCGCCTACCTGGTCGCCCTCGGCCACCGGCGGATCTCGCGCGTGGCGGGCCTGCCGCGACTCGTCCACACCGCCATCAGGGACACCGCGTTCGCCGACGTCTGCGCCTCGCTCGGCGTCGAGCGGCACCAGACGGTGCACACCGACTACACGGGCGAGGAGGGCGCCCGGGCCACGAGGCGGCTGCTCAGCTCGCCCGACCGGCCGACCGCGATCGTCTACGACAACGACATCATGGCCGTGGCGGGGCTGTCGGTGGCCCAGGAGATGCGGCTCACCGTGCCCGCCGACCTGTCGATCGTGGCCTGGGACGACTCGCCGCTGTGCCAGGTCGTCCGCCCGCCGCTGACCGGCCTCACCCGCGACATCCCCGCGTACGGCGCGCACGCGGCCCAGCGGCTGCTCGCGCTGATCGACGGCGGGGAGACCACGCCCCTGGAGGACGAGGCCCCCCGCCTCACCGCGCGGGGCAGCACCGCCCCGCCCGGCTGACCCTCGGCTGGGGTCGGGCGACGCCGCCGCGCCGACGGCTCAGGACGGTTCGCCGAGCAGTTCGAAGCGCTCGGCCATGCCGGCGAACACCGGGTCGTCCTCCTCGGGCACCGTGGTCCAGCAGCCGAGGCAGAAGCTCACGCCGCCGCGGATCGCCATGTACTCCCGCAGGGCCATGACCCGTCCGGCGTCCTCCTTGACGCCGGTGAGCAGGGCCGAGGGCAGCCCCGCGACCCGTGTCTCGGCGATCCCGAAGCCGGTGAACCCGAGTCCTTCGAGAGAGGACCGGACGATCTCCGCCATCTCGGTCGCCTCGCGCCCCGGCCGCACGGGCTGGCGAAAGACGATCAGCCCGTGCCTGCGGTCGTTCCTGTCCCCGTACCTGGCGGTCTCCCAGGGGCTGTTCCTCAGGTTCGGCGGCCGTTCGTCCCACCCCTGCGGGACGTGGACGGCGTAGCCGAAGTCGGTCCTCTCGATGCGCTGCCATTCCATGCCGTGCTCCTCGGCGTCACTGCGCCGAAGGTGCCTGAGGGCAGCGGTGTAGGACTCGCCCGTGCGGCGGGCGCGCTCGCGGACGCGGCGCTTGAAGTGCTTGTCGGCTGTCATCAGGCCCCTCGGCACCACGGAACCCGTCCCCGGCGAGGAGCCCGTGGCGGGCGGATGACCAGCGATCCGAGGAAACGACTTCCCCTTTGCCTCCACCGAGCGGCCCCGCCGGGAGGGCCGAAGGAGGTTGGGCGGTGGATCGACGCCGACCGTCAGCATCGCCCACGCCTGTCTGGCTGTCAAGGCGCGATCGCCCCGCCGGAGACCCTCCGGCCGCCGGTTCCCGCCCAGGTCAGGGCTGTGCGGGAAGGACGGACCAGTCGATGACGATCCGCGCGGGGTTGGCGGGGTCCGACCAGACGCGGACCGTGCGGCCGGGCAGCACGCCGCCCATCAGCAGGCGCGGCAGGATCTGCCGGTGGCTCACCGGGTACGGCTGCCCGCCCTGCGGCTGCACCAGGAGGTCGAAGGCGACCACGACCTGGTCGTTGACGGCGGTGCCGGTGTCCCGCATGCCGGTGATCACGGCCGAGGCCGGGACGCCGGCGCCGACGAGCTCCTGGTTCCCCGTGCCGAGGAAGCTCTTCATCTGGCCCAGCATCCCGGTGGACGGGCCGGAGCCGTTCACGAGCCGCATGCTCAGGATGATCGTGCTGGACACCAGGACGAACATCCCGGCCAGGAAGGCGGGCAGTCCCCACCCCATCGTCACGAGGGAGCTCATCCCGTAGATTCCGGCGATCAGCAGGGCCAGCCCGGCTCCGGCGGCGACGACGAGCGCGTTGCGCGGCATGTTTCACAACCTTTCACGTTTTTCGTACGTCTCAGAGATAGCGGGCGGCCTTGATCCCCACTTGCAGAGCGCTTTACGAGAAGTTTGAAAGCTGGCATTCAGGGGGGATCGCTACACTTGGCCCGATTTGCCGCTACTGGCTACTGACCTGGGGTGAGACCCCGGTCCGACCTCAGGAGCACGACAGTGGGTCACGTCGACGTCCGTCCCGCGCCTCCCGCGGAGGACCTCCCGGCGCCGCCTCGCACCGCGCCCAAGTGGCGGGCATGGCTGTGGGTCGCCCTGTCGGGCGCGTTAGGGGTCGTCGTGGCCGCCGCCGGCTCGGCGGTCGGCGGCTACGTGAAGCTCAGCGGCAACGTCCGCCACGAGACGGTGACGACGTCGGAACTCGGCACCCGGCCGGCGAAGATCAGCAAGGCGCTGAACGTCCTGATCGTCGGCTCCGATCAGCGCGACGGCGCGAACGCCAGGTACGGCAAGGTCCCCGGCGAGCGGACCGACACGATCATCCTCGCGCACATCTCCCCGAAGCGGGACGGCGCCGTGCTGATCAGCTTCCCGCGCGACTCGCTCGTCCAGCTCCCGGGCTGCCCCGCGAAGAAGAGCCAGGCCCTTCCGGGTCAGCGGGCGCACGTCGGCATGATCAACGAGTCGTTCAACTTCGGCGGCATCGCCTGCACCTGGCGGACGATCGAGGGGCTGACCGGCATCCACATCGACCACTTCGTCAAGGTCGACTTCACCGGCTTCAAGGCCATGGTGAACGCCCTCGGCGGCGTCCCGGTGTGCATCCCCGAGCCCATCGACGACAAGAAGGCCCTCCTCCACCTGAAGGCGGGCAAGCAGCTCCTCATGGGCGAGCAGGCCCTCGGGTACGTCCGGGTCCGGTACAGCATCGGCGACGGCTCCGACATCGGGCGCATCCAGCGGCAGCAGATGTTCCTCGCCTCGATGGCCAAGAAGGCGATGAGCGGGCAGACGCTGACCAACCCCTCGGCGCTGTTCGGCTTCCTCGACGCGGTCACCAAGTCGATCACCACGGACCCCGACCTCACGCTCGGCGTGATGAAGGACCTGGCCATGAGCGCCAAGGGCCTCACCGCCGGCCAGATCCGGTTCGTCACCACGCCGTGGCGCTACTCGGTCGCCAACCCCGGCCGGGTCGAGTGGGTGGAGCCGCAGGCGGACCGGCTGTTCAAGATGGTCGCCGCCGACGAGATCAGCAAGAACGTCAAGAGCGGCGAGCAGAAGATCCCGAAGTCGCAGATCCACATCGTCGTCCAGAACGGCACCGGCACCCAGGGGCTCGGCACCCAGGTGGCGGCCGAGCTGGAGCAGCGCGGCTACCACATCGTGAAGGTCGAGCCGGCGCCCAAGCAGTACGCGAAGTCCGTGATCAAGTACGGCCCGAACGGCGAGAGCCGGGCGGCGCGGCTGTTCCGCGAGCTGAAGAGATCCACCACGTTCCAGGTCAAGGCCGCGCAGACCCAGTCGCTCGTCCTGGTGGTGGGGGCGGACTGGAACGGCCTGAAGCCGCCGAAGTCGCTCGACGACGTGGAGGGCTTCGACGCCACCCAGGACAGCTGCACGGCCTCCTGACCGGAACGGCGCCGTTCGCCGGGCGCCGATCGGCGTCCGGCGCGGCCCGGGTCCGCTGCCCGCGGACCCGGGCTCCGGGTCCTAGAACAGCCAGCCGAACAGGCCGCCGTTGTGCTTCGGCGGGTCCTGCGTGGGGGCGGGGGCCGACGTCGGCTGCGCAGGCGCCGAGGTGACCGGATCCGGCGTCGGCTCCGTCGGCTCCTCGGCCGACACCGGCGGCTGCGAGGTCGGGACGTGGGTGGGCGACGTGGTCGCCCGGTGGGTGGCGCTCGCCCGGCTCGTGGGCGCCGTCGTCCGCGGGCGGGGCGCCTGCGGACTGGCCTTCGGCGGCGCGGAGGGCGTCACGTCCGGGTCGGCGGCGACCGGCTCCGTCGGGCCGGGTTCCGCGCTCGGCCCGGACTCGACGGGCGAGGGGGACGCGACGGGCGGCGCCGGCGCCTCAGCCGTGCAGCCCGGTCCCGACGGGCAGGAGGAGGCGGACGGCTGGCCGACCCAGGCCGTGAGGGCCCAGATGACGCCCAGCACCGCGACGGCGGCCACACCGGCCCGCACCAGCACGCCCCGCCGGCGCGTCTCCTCCACCTCCTCGGGGTCGTCCGGGCTGTTGCGCCAGCCCGCGCCGAGGAAGCCGCCGCTGGAGCCGCCGTCCTCGCGGTCGTGCCAGGCCGGCCGCATCACGTCCTGGTCGGTCGCCGGGCCGCCGTCGTCCTCGTAGGACTCGTAGGACTCGTAGGAGTCGTCCTCGTACGAGGCGTCCTGCGGAGCCCCGTCCGCGTCGTCGTCGCGGTCGAGGTCGTCGTCGAGGTCGCGGGGGCCGGCGTCGTCGAGGCGGGCGCGGTCGTCCGGGCGGCGGCCGGGACCGTCGTCGTGGCCGCCCGCGTCGTCCGGGGTCCAGTCCTCGGAGAGCAGGTCGCCGCCGCGGGGGGCGTGGTCGGCGGCCCTCCTGCTCACGGCCGCGTCGTCCAGCTCCTCCGACCAGAACCTGTCGGCCTCGGAGCCGTACCGGCCCCCCACGGGGATGTACGGCCGGACGAGCGGGCCGGTCTCCTCGCGAGGGTCCTCGGGGTCGAGCATGGAGGTCCTTCCTCTCGCGTCATCGCTAGCGATCGTTAATAGCACTCTCCGACAGCCGATGTCTGGAAATTTCACAACAATCACTAGAGGCTCAGTTGTACGGGAACGCACACCGGGCGTCCGAGGAACAGCCCGATAACAAAAACCCACTCAACTTGACGGGAATGCCGGAAGGGCCTTTAATAACGACGAACCCGACTGATTAAGTAGGAATACAAGGAGACGGGCATGAGAGTGCGCAGGCTCAGGGGAATCGCGGCCGCCGCCGTGGCCACCACCGCCCTGGTCACCGCCTGCGGGGGAGGGAACGGCTCTGCCGGGGGGGACGGCAAGGTCCAGCTGGCGCTCGTCGCCTATTCGACTCCGCAGGCCGCGTACAAGGACATCATCGCGGCGTTCCAGAAGACGCCGGAGGGCAAGAACATCACGTTCACCCAGTCGTTCGGCGCGTCCGGCGACCAGAGCCGGGCCGTGGCGTCCGGCCTCAAGGCCGACATCGTCGAGTTCTCCCTGGAGACCGACATCACCCGGCTCGTCAAGGCCGGCCTCGTCGCCCCCGACTGGAACTCGGGCCCGACCCAGGGCATCCTGACCAAGTCGGTCGTCGTCATCGGCACCCGGAAGGGCAACCCGAAGAACATCAAGACCTGGGACGACCTGGTCAAGCCGGGCGTCGAGGTGATCACCCCCAACCCGTTCACCTCCGGCGGCGCCCGGTGGAACCTGCTGGCCGGGTGGGGCGCCAAGTCGAACAAGGGCGCCGACGAGGCGGCCGGACTCTCCTGGCTCGACGCCCTCCTCAAGAACGTGCCCGTCCAGGACGACAGCGGCCGCAAGTCGCTCCAGACCTTCACCGGCGGCAAGGGCGACGCGATCCTCACGTACGAGAACGAGGCGATCTTCGCCCAGCAGAACCACCAGGAGATCGACTACACGGTCCCCGACTCGACGATCCTCATCGAGAACCCGGTGGCAGTCACGAAGAACAGCGCCCACCCGAAGGAGGCCGCGGCCTTCCTCAAGTACCTCTACTCCACCGAGGCCCAGACGATCTTCGCCAAGAACGGCTACCGCCCGGTCGTCGACGGGATCAGCGGGTTCGACTTCCCCACTCCCCCGCAGCTTTTCACGATCCGGGACCTCGGCGGCTGGGACGCGGTGACCAAGAACCTGTTCGACCCGACGGGCAAGGTCGCGGACATCGAGCGCAAGCTCGGAGTGGCGACGGAGAAGTGACCTCCGGCAGATGACCACCGACACCGCACTCCGGCCCGCCCCCGCGCCCGGCTCCACGCCCGGCGCGGGGGCGCGGCCGCGCTCGCGCCTCTCCGGGGGCACCGCGACCGGCCTGGGCGCCGCGGTGCTCTACCTGAGCCTGATCGTGCTGATCCCGCTGGCCCTGGTGGTCTGGCGCTCCGCCGACCACGGCCCCGGCTACTTCTGGCGCGCGGTCACCACCCCCGACGCCTGGGCGGCGCTCACGCTGACCATCGGCGCCTCGGTGATCGTCGCGCTGGTCAACCTCGTCATGGGCACGCTCATCGCCTGGGTGCTGGTCCGCGACCGCTTCCCGGGCAAGGCCGTCGTCGACACCGTCATCGACCTGCCGTTCGCACTGCCGACGATCGTGGCCGGCCTCGTGCTGCTCGCGTTGTACGGCCCGGAGAGCCCCCTCGGGATCAACCTCGCGTACAGCAGGGCGGGCGTGATGCTCGCGCTGCTGTTCGTCACGCTGCCGTTCGTCGTGCGGACGGTCCAGCCGGTGCTGCTCGAACTCGACGCGGACATGGAGCAGGCGGCGGCCTCCCTCGGCGCAGGGCCGTTCCAGATCTTCCGGCGGATCATCCTGCCCAACCTGGTGCCCGCGATGCTGTCCGGCACCGCGCTCGCGTTCACCCGGTCGATCGCCGAGTTCGGCTCGACGGTCCTGATCTCGGGGAACCTCCCCTTCAAGACCCAGGTCGCGGCGGTGAACATCTTCAGCCAGATCGAGGGGGACAACACCACGGGCGCGGCCGCGATCTCGACCGTGCTGCTCGTGGTGGCCCTGGTCGCGCTGATCTCGCTCGATCTCCTGCAACGCTGGGGGAACCGCCGTGGCTAAGTACGCTCTGCGCGCGCTCGCCCTCGTCTATCTGCTGTTCCTGCTCGTGCTGCCGGTCGCGCTGATCGTCTGGCGGACGTTCGGGGACGGGTTCGGGCCGTTCGCCGAGGCGCTGACCTCGCCGTCGGCCCTGCACGCGTTCCAGGTCACGCTCACCGTGGCCGTCTGGGCCGTGGTGGCCAACACCCTGTTCGGGATCGGGGTGTCGATCCTGCTCGTCCGGCACTCGTTCCCCGGGAAGAGGCTGCTCAACGCGTTCATCGACCTGCCGATGGCCGTCTCGCCGGTGGTCGTCGGGCTCGCGCTCATCCTCGTGTACGGCCGGTTCGCCCCGGTCGGCGGGCTGCTGGAGAGCTGGGGCATCCAGGTGATCTTCTCCACGCCGGGAATGGTGCTGGCCACGGTGTTCGTGTCGCTGCCGCTGGTGGTGCGGGCCGTCGTGCCGGTGCTGGAGGAGCTGGGCGACGAGCAGGAGCAGGCCGCGCACACGCTGGGCGCGAGCCGGTTCCAGGCGTTCCTGCGCATCACCCTCCCCGGCATCCGCTGGGCCCTCGGCTACGGCGTGGTGCTCTGCCTGGCGCGCTCCCTCGGCGAGTACGGCGCGGTCGCGGTCGTCTCCGGCCGCCTGGTGGACCAGACCCAGACGCTCACACTGTTCGTCGAGGAGCGCTTCCAGAACTTCGACCAGCCGGCCGCGTTCGCCGCGGCGACCGCCCTCGCGCTCATCGCGGTGGTCACCCTGCTGCTCACCAAGCTCCTGCGCCCGAAGGATTGACGCCCATGGCCATCGAAGTACGAGACGTGAACAAGTCGTTCGGGGCGACGCCCGTCCTGCGCGAGGTGTCCGTCGACGTCGCGTCCGGGTCGCTGACGGCACTGCTCGGCCCGAGCGGCGGCGGCAAGTCCACGCTGCTGCGGGTCATCGCCGGGCTGGAGCAGCCCGACACCGGCACCGTCCGCATCTCCGGCGTGGACGCGACCCGGCTGTCGCCGCAGCGGCGCAACGTCGGCTTCGTCTTCCAGCACTACGCCGCCTTCAAGCACCTCTCGGTCTTCCGCAACGTGGCGTTCGGGCTGGAGATCCGCAAGCGGCCCAAGGACGAGATCCGCAAGCGGGTCATGGAGCTGCTGGAGCTCGTCCACCTGGAGAAGATGGCCGACCGCTACCCCTCACAGCTGTCCGGGGGCCAGCGCCAGCGGATGGCCCTGGCCCGGGCGCTCGCCGTGGAGCCCGAGGTGCTGCTGCTCGACGAGCCGTTCGGCGCCCTCGACGCGCAGGTCCGCAAGGAGCTGCGCACCTGGTTGCGCCGCCTGCACGACGAGGTGCACGTCACGACCGTCTTCGTCACCCACGACCAGGAGGAGGCGATCGAGGTCGCCGACACGATCGTGGTCCTGGCGAACGGCGAGGTGGTGCAGGTCGGCAGCCCGGCCGACGTGTACGACAACCCCGCCAACCCGTTCGTGATGCGCTTCCTCGGCCCGGTCACCGAGATCGGCGGCAGCCTCGTCCGCCCGCACGACATCGAGATCAGCGTCGACCCGATCGAGGGCGGCACCCCCGCGACCGTCTCCCGCGTCGTACGGCTCGGCTTCGAGGTGCGGGTGGAGGTCGAGGTCGGCGGCCAGGAGGCCTGGGTCCAGGTGACCCGGGAGTTCGCCGACCGCCTCGGGCTCGAACCGGGGGACGCCGTCGTCGTCAGGCCCGCCCCCGGCGCCCGATCCCTGGCTCTCAGCGCCGTGTGACAGATGCGGCTATCCGCCCGGACGCAGTACGCCCTGCGCGCCGCCGCCGAACTCGCGGCGGCGCCGCCGGGACCGGTCCCCGCCGAGAAGATCGCGGTGGCCCAGGACATCCCCCGCCGATTCCTCGACAACATCCTGCTTCAGCTGCGCCGCGCCGGCCTGATCCACAGCCAGCGCGGCCCGGACGGCGGCTACTGGCTGGCCCGGCCGGCCACGGAGATCACCCTCGCCGACGTGATCGTGGTGGTGGAGGGCGTCTCCCAGGACAGCGAGCGGTTCCCCGGCGTCGCCGGGCCCCTGGCCAACGTCTGGAGCGCGCTGCGCGAGTACGAGCACGCGACGCTCACGGAGATCACCCTGGCGCATATCGCCAGTGGTTCCCTTCCGCCCCTTTAGTTGTGGAAGACTCCGCAATCAGTGAAATGTGCCAGGCGTAGAGGCAGGGCGGGATGGGGACTGCTGGGCAGCTCATCGTCAAGCGGTACCAGCTGGTGCGCGCCCTCGGTCACGGCGGGACGGGCATCGTCTGGGAGGGCTACGACACGCTGCTCGACCGTCCGGTCGCCGTCCGGGAGGTGCTGCTGCCCGACGGGCTGACCGAGACCCGCCGGCTCCAGCTCGCCCAGCGCGTCGCCCGCGAGGCCCGGCACGCCGAGCGGCTGCGCCACCCCCACGTCGCCGCGGTGTACGACGTGGCGGAGGAGGACGGCGTCCCCTACGTGGTGATGGAACTGGTCCGCTCCCGCTCGCTCGACGGGCTCGTGGCGAGCGACGGGCCGCTCACGCCCGAGGCGGCGGCGCCGATCGCCCGCAAGGCGCTCGCCGCGCTCACCCACGCCCACGCCCACGGCGTACGGCACGGCGACGTCCGGCCGTCCAACGTCCTGATCGCGCACGACGGACGGGTGCTGCTCGCCGACTTCGGCGTCGCGGCGCTGGCCGCCGACCCCGCCTTCGCCCGGACCTCGGCGCAGCGGTCGCCGGCCCACGGCGAGCCGGTCAGCGCGACGCGCGGCGTGGCGGCGTTCCTCGCGCCGGAGCGGGCCGACGGCGGCCCGCTCACCGCCCCGGCCGACCTGTGGTCGCTCGGCGCCACCCTCCATTTCGCCCTCACCGGGCGGCCTCCCGGCGCCCGCGCGCAGGAGGAGGTCCCCGAGGCGCTCCGGCCGGTCGTGTCCGGCCTGCTGGCCCGGGACCCGCGCAAAAGACTCGACCCGGAGGAGGCCAACCGCGCCCTCGCGGCCCTGGAGCCGCCGCCCGCGCCACCGGCGCCGCGCGTCCGGGAGAGCCGGACTCGCCTGCTCGCGGGCATCGCCTTGGCGGCGCTGGTCGCGGGCGGAGCAGGCGGCTGGGCCATGCTGCGGCCGCATTCCGGCGCGTCCGCCGTCCCGGAGCAGCCGCTCGCCGCGACCGCCGCCGTCACCCCGGCGGCGCCGTCGCCCTCGCCGTCCCCCAGCGCCGCGCGCCGGCTGAAGCTGAAGTGGTACGCGGCGCAGGCGGGCTGGCGGGCCGCCGTGCCGAAGGGCTGGACCCGCGAGGACGGCGACTACGCCGTCCGCTGGCTCGACCCGCGTGGAGCGGCCCAGCTCACCGTTGAGGTGACGGCCCAGAGCGGCACCGATCCCCTGGGAGCGCTCCACGAGGCCGAGGCGATCCTCTACCCGACGGTGAAGGGCTACCGGAAGCTGCGGCTCAGGTCCACCACCACGCCGTACGGCCCGGCCGCCGACTGGGAGTTCTCCTGGACCCAGCGGAAGGCGTCGGCCCCCGACCACCTCGGCAAGGGCGCCGCCTACCACCAGTACCGCCGGGTGATCTCCACGCCCACGACGACGAGCGTGCTCACCTGGACGACCACGGCGGCCGACTGGGACCGGCTGCGTCCCACGCTCGTCAAGGCGTTCCAGATGTTCCAGCCGCCCGCCTGACAATCCTTTCCACTTCCCCCGCCGCGTCCGGACCCCGGCGGGGGCCGCGCTGTGCCATGCTTCCTGATGGCAGTGATAACGGTTTTCATGACTAGAACAGAGGAGACTCTCGTGCGGGTGGCCTTCGTCGGCAAGGGCGGGAGCGGGAAGACGACGCTGTCGGCGCTGTTCGCGCGCTACGCGGCGCGGCGCGGTCCGGTGGTCGCGATCGACGCCGACATCAACCAGCACCTCGGCCTCGCGCTGGGCGCGGCCGAGACCCCGCGCCCGCTCGGCGGCATGCTGACCGAGATCAAGGACTATCTGCGGGGGGACAACCCGCTGATCCGCGACGCGGCGTCGATGGTCAAGACGACCCCGCCCGGCCGCGGCTCCCGGCTGGTCAGGCTCGGCGACCCGTTCTTCCCGTCCTGCCGGGTGGCGGGCGTGTCCCTGATGGTGACCGGCCCGTTCGGCGAGGAGGACCTCGGGGTCGCCTGCTACCACTCGAAGGTCGGCGCGGTCGAGTTGTTCCTCAACCACCTGGTCGACGGGCCCGGTGAGTACGTCGTGGTGGACATGACGGCGGGCGCCGACTCGTTCGCCTCCGGCCTGTTCACCCGGTTCGACCTCACCTACCTCGTGGCCGAGCCGACCCGGCAGGGCGTCGGGGTCTACCGGCAGTACCGCGACTACGCGGCCGACTTCGACGTGGCGATCGCCGTGGTCGGCAACAAGGTCCAGTCGCCCGGGGACGTCGACTTCCTGCGCGAGCACGTCGGCGACGCCCTGCTGACGTGGTTCGAGCACTCCCCGGCCGTCCGCGCGCTGGAGCAGGGGCGGCCGTTCGCGCTGGGCGACCTCGAGCCCGCCAACCTCCGCGCTCTCGGCGCGCTGCTCGACCGCCTCGACCGCCAGCCGAAGGACTGGGAGAGGTTCGGCAGGCAGGCGGCCGAGTTCCACCGCAGGAACGCCCTGACGTGGGCCAACCGCGCCGCCGGCGAGGACCTGACCGCCCAGATCGACCCCGGCTTCGTGTACGGCCCCGCGGTCGCCGCGCCCTGACGCCGCGCCGACGCGCGACGCCGCCGCTGAGCCGCCGCCGCTGAGCCGCCGCCGCTGAGCCGCCGCCGCTGAGCCGCCGCCGTGACGCCGCGCCCGTTCGCGACGACGCCGCCGCTGTGCCACCGGCGCCCACCGACGTCGCCTCCGCATCAGATGGAGGCGGTCCCCCTCGGAAGCACCGTCATGTCCGTCCTCGGAGAGGAGAACCCATGTCACTGACCGTCCCCGCCGAACTGCTCGGCCAGGCCCGTGGAGGCGAGGTCGACGACGAGGCGTTCGTCGCCTGCGTCCGCGACTCGCTGCCGTACGCCTGGGCCGTCATCAGTGAGCTCGTCGAGCGGCGCGGCCGCACGGGAGCCGAGTTCGCCGACAACCAGGTGCCCCCTACAGACGAGGCCGCCCGCGGCCAGCTCCTGCGGTGCCTGGCGAGCGACGCCATGCGCGGCGCCCTGGAACGGCACTTCGGCGTACGGCTGGCGTTCCAGAACTGCCACCGGGTGGCGGTGTTCCACCCGTCCGCCGCGGCCGCCCACGCCGAGTTCGTGACGCCACGCGCCCAGATCCTGAACCAGAGACCCGACCTCGTCGACTGCTGACCGGCGCCGGGGGGCGGTGGCCCGGTTCACACCGCCCCCGGGCGTCCCGGCTCGGCGGAGCCGAGTCCCACCCGCCGTGCCCTGACAATGGCCTGCGCCCGATCGTCGACCCGCAACTTCGCGAAGATGCTGGAGACGTGGTTGCGCACGGTCTTCTCGCTGAGAACGAGACGGCGGGCGATCTCGGTGTTGTTCAGCCCGTCGGCCACCAGCCGCAGCACCTCGACCTCCCGGTCGGTGAGCTCGGGCAGGGGCCGGGCGGCCCGGCCTCCGGCGGGGGCGGCGGCGAAGTAGGCGAGGGCCCGCTCGGCGACACCGGCACCGAAGATCACCTCTCCGAGGTGGACGGTCCTGACCGCCCGGACGATGTGCTCCTGCTCCGCGCCCTTCACCAGGTAGCCCCGGGCTCCCGCGCGCATCGCCGTGAACAGCGACTCGTCGTTGTCGAACATCGTGAGCACCAGCACCGCCACCTCGGGAAGCCGCCGGCGCAGTTCCCCGATCGCCTCGACGCCGTTCATGCCCGGCATGTCGAGGTCCAGCAGCACCACGTCCACGCCCAGGTCGGCGGCGAGCTCGACGGCGGCCCGGCCGTCCGCGGCCTCCCCCACGACGACCAGCCCGTCCACGTCGGCGAGGGCCGCCCGCAGGCCGTACCTGAACATGGGATGGTCATCGGCGATGAGCACCCTGATCGGCTCCCTGTCCGCCACCTCATCCCTCCAGCCGCAGTGTCGCGAGGACCAGTGTGCCGCCGCCGGCGGCCGGGCCGACCTCGCACGTGCCGCCGAGCTCGGCCGCCCGCTCCGCCATCGACCGCAGCCCGAGGCCCCGTCCCGTCCGCCCCGGCTCGACTCCGGTCCCGTCGTCCCGTACGGCCAGCCTGAGCATGCCGGCCTCGGCCGCCAGTCCGACCTCGCACACGCGGGCGTCCGCGTGCCGTGCCACATTGGTCAGCGCCTCCAGCGCGATCCGGTAGGCCGCGAGCTCGACCGCCGGGACGAGCGGGGGCAGGTCGCCGGGCGCCGTGACGGTGATCGTCAGCGCGCCGCCCGTCCGGGCCGACAACGTGTCGGCGTGACGTCGCAGGGCCGCGACGAGGCCGAGGTCCGCGAGCCCCTCCGGACGGAGGTCGGCGACGAGGCGGCGGACCTCGTCGAGGCCGCCCAGCACCTCGGACTCCAGACGTCCGAGCAGGTCGGCCGGTCCCGAGTCGCCGACGGCCCGGCGTGCCGCGCCCAGGCCCAGAGCCACGCCGGCCAGCGTGGGGCCGAGGCCGTCGTGCAGGTCCCTGCGGATGCGGTGCCGCTCCTCCTCCCGGGCCGCCAGTACCCGGTCGCGGGAACGCCTCAGGTCACGCGTGAGCCGGACGCCGTCGGCCGCGGCGCCCGCGTGCCGGGCGAAGTCGTGCAAGAGACGCTCGTCGGCCGGATCGAGCCCCCGCCGGCCCTCGCGCAGCCCGATCGTGAGGCGTCCCACGTCCTCGCCCGCGTGCCGGAGCCGCAGGTCGACGAGATCGGCGGGCGGCTCGCCGTACCGGGACGCGGGGACGTCCTCCCCATCGAGGGTCACCGCCGCGTACGGCAGGCGCAGACCGGTCGCCACCGTCCGGACGATGATCGGCAGCACCTCGTCGGGCGCGATGGCGCCCGAGAGCCGGCGCCCCAGATCCGTGATCGCGGTGTAGGGGTCGCGGCTGCGCCCGTAGAGGAGTCGGTCGACGGTCCGCTGGACGAGCGCCCTGGCGGGCGAGAGTCCGAGGGCGATCACCACCGCGGCGGCCACGGCTCCGGTGCCCCCGCCACCGACCATGGTCGAGGCGAGGCCGACGAACAGCCCGAAGACCCCGGCGACAAGGACGGTCAGCGCGACGTACACCAGGGTGCGGCCGAGCAGGCGGTCGGCCTCGAACAGCCCGTGCCGGATCGTCGCGACGCCCAGGGCGACGGGGAAGAACCCCCACGCCGCGGCGGGGAGCAGCCCGTTGTGGTCCGGGACGAGCTGTGCCAGCAGTCCGACGAGGAAGGGGACGAAGAACCAGCCGATGCGGCGCCGCTCGGGCCCGTCCGCCCGTCGCATGCGCAGCAGCAGTCCCGCCGCGCCCGCCACGCCGCACGCCGCCGCCAGGGCGAGCGACGCCGCCCCCACCGCCGCCAGGGCCGGTTCCGCCGCCCGGGGCAGGGCGAGGGGATCGCTCCACCGCGGGAACTCCTCCCGCATCGGCGCGCCGGACATCACGATCGCGGCCGTGCCGCAGGCGACGGCGACGCCCCCCGCCCACAGCAGGGGACGCCACCGCCGCGAGGCGACCCTCCCGTCGGGGAACAGCGGGGTGATGAACGCCGCCGCGAGCAGCATCCCGGGGAACCACACGTAGCCCCCGGTGAAGGCGGCCACCCCCGCGAGCGGCGGTGGCGGAGTCCGCTGCGCGTACTGCGCGCCGAGCACGGACAGACCCTGGAACTGACCCTCCGCGACGAGGACCCAGCCGAGCGCGTGGCCCGGCCGGCCCCGCACGACCACGGCGCCGGCGACGCCGAAGGACACGGCCACGACGGCCGCGGTCACCTCGTTCGCCGCGACAAGCCGCGCCGGCGTCTGCCCGTTCACCCGCGCGAGGACGGCCCACAGCAGCGCCTCGACCACAGCGGCGACGCCGAGGGCCAGGGCCACGGTGGACCGGGCGGCCCGGCGGCCGGCGTCCGCGGGGACGGCGACCGCCGCCGGGCCGATAGAGGTCATGGCCGCTCCGTCACGCCGCCGCGGCCGTCCGAATCGTCCGCCACGGGCGTGCGCAGCAGTGCCGCCGCCATCCAGACCAGTCCCGCGGCCGCGATCAGCGTGCTCGGGAACGGCGGGTCCGCCAGTTGCGTCAACTGGAAGGCGACCAGCAGTGCCGCGGCCGCCCGGGGGAGGGCGCGGGAGCGCCATACGGCCGCCATCATCACGACGATACCGACGAAGGCCCCGGCGAAGAACATCACCGTGAAGACCGTTCCGGGCAGCGACCCGTCGGGGCCGTCGCCCAGCGCCGCCGCGAACGCCGTGGCGTCGATCTTTCCGCTCCGGGCCACCATCTGACCGGCCATCTCCACCCCGGCGATCATGGCCTGCCCCGTGAGCCCGAGGACCAGGAGCACGGCCCCGGCCCAGGCGAGCCGCGGGGACCGGCGGCGGGACAGCAGCAACCAGACGGCGGTCGCGCCGAGCAGGCAGGGTGTGGCGAGCATGTCGGCCGTGAGGGCGATCCCTGCCGGGCCGGGGTGGGCGGCGGTCCAGGCCGACGAGGCCGCGCCGTCGAGATCCGGCTCCACGACGTCGGCGGCGGCCCACAGCAGCCCGGACAGGGCCAGGGTCGTCGCGCCGGCGACGCGGGCGGCGCCGCTCCAGGTGGCGGCGGGTGAGTTCGTTCGGACGAGACTGTCGAGAGATGTCATGGTGGCTCCGTTCGCGACGGCCGTGATCCGGCCGAGTGGCAGAACGGTCCACCGGGACCTGTCCCGGCCGCATCGGTCCGGTGTCCCGTCCGGGGCCGGAGCGCGCCGCTCAGGCGGAGCGCAGGGCCGGGAGCGCGCCGCTCAGAGGGAGCGCAGGGCTGGGAGCACCTCGGCGCCGAGGCGGGCGACGGTCTCCAGCGTGCGGGCGGGCGAGCCCGTACCCTCGACCATCAGCACGAGATGCCGCAGCCCGGTCCGCGCCACCGTCGCGCGCATCTTCTCCACACAGTGCTCCGGCGAGCCCACCGGGTGGATCCGGCACAGCAGGTCCACGTACGCGGGGACGTCGCGCCGCGGCCGCGGACGGCCGTCGACGGGCACGTAGCCGGCGAGCCCCGGCTCGAGCCACCGCGGCAGCGTCTCCTTCAGCTCCCGTACGGCCCGGGGGGTGCTGTCGGCCACATGGCAGACGGCGGCGGCGATGTGCGCGGGCCGGACGTCCTCCTCGCAGACGTGCGAGCGCCCGGCGACGCCCTCGCGGGCCTCGTCGTAACGGGCGACCATGTCCGCCTTCTCCTCGTCGCCGACGTGCATGCCGAGCAGCATGGGCAGTCCGCGCCGGGCGGCGTGGCGCGCGGTGCCGTCCGAGGTGCAGGCGACGACGGGCGACATCCGGGCCGGCGGCGCCACGGGGACCTCGCGGAAGCGGAAGAAGTCGCCGTCCGCCGATACCGGCTTCCCGGAGAGCGCCTGGCACAGCAGGTCGAGCGCCTCCGGGAAGCCCCTCTCGTAGCGGTCGAGCCCGGTGCCGAAGACCTCCAGCTCCAGCCACGGCCCGCCGCGCCCCACCCCGAGCCGGAACCTGCCGCCCGACGCGTGGTGCAGCACGGCCGCCTGCTCGGCGAGTGCCACCGGGTGCTGGGCCGGCAGCACGCTGACCGCGGTCCCGACCGTGATCCGCGAGGTGCGGCCCAGCGCGACGGCGGCGAGCGTGGCCGCCGAGGGGCAGACGCCGTACGTCATGAAGTGGTGCTCGGCGATCCAGGCGTCGTCGAACCCGGCGCGCTCCGCCGCCTCGACCAGCTCCACCGTGTGGCGGAGCACGTCCCCCGGGTCGGCGCCCGGGAACCCGGCCGCGATCAGGAAGACGCCCACCCGAAGGGGGCTCAGCGCGCGCCGCCGTTGACGTAGACGGTCTGGCCGCTGACGTACGACGCGTCGTCGGAGGCGAGGAAGGCGACGACGGCCGCGATCTCCGTGGGCTGGCCCACCCGGCGCAGCGGGATGGCCTGCGCGGCGGCCGCCTGGTGCTCCTCGGGCGTCACGCCCACCCGTACGGCCGTGGCCTCGGTCATGGGCGTGGCCACATAGCCGGGCGCGACCGCGTTGACCCGCACGCCGAACGGCCCGAGTTCGAGGGCGAGTGTCGCGGTGAGCCCCTGGATGCCTGCCTTGGCCGCGGCGTAGTTGGCCTGGCCGCGGTTGCCCAGCGCCGACCGGCTCGACAGGTTGACCACCGCGCCCGACCGCTGGTCGACCATGTGCTTCTGCACGGCCCGCGTCATCAGGAAGGCGCTCTTGAGGTTGACGTCGATCACCTTGTCCCAGTCGTCCTCGGACATCCGGAACAGCAGGTTGTCGCGGGTGATGCCGGCGTTGTTGACGAGCACGTCGATCCGGCCGAACTCGGTGACGACGTCGGACACGAGCGCCTCCACCTGACCGGAGTCCGAGACGTCGCATCCGAAGGCCGCGGCGCTGCCGCCCGTGACCGCGATCTCGTCGATGATCGAGGCGCAGCGGGCGGCCGTCAGGTCGACGCAGCCCACCACGGCCCCCTCCGTCGCGAGCCGCCGCGCCGTCGCGGCGCCGATGCCCCGCGCCGCGCCCGTGACCAGCGCGTACTTGCCGGTGAACCTGGACATGACAAAGTCCTCCTCGCCCCGAAGCCCGATCACGCAGAAACCTACTCCCCGCGACCGCCGCGGGGCCGTCATGCCACGGGACGGACCGGGCTCGCGTAGAGGGAGGCCACCGCGGCCTCCAGGGCGTCGAACGTGCGGCCGACGAGCACGATGTGGTCCCGCCGGACGTCCTCGGCCGGCTCCCCGGCGATGATCCTGCGGGCGCCCTCCAGGTAGGCGGCCCGGTACGCGGCGACGGCGAGCGCCCCGGCGATCCGGGGACGGGGGTCGCCCGGCGGGTGGCCGGCCGCCTCGGCGACCTCGGCGAACAGGCGGGCGACGACGTCCTCCATCTCCTCGCCGAACTCCCGCGCCCGCGCCCGCAGCGCCGGCGACTCGGCCACCACGTGCCAGAAGTGCTGGTAGCCGGCGCCGATTCCGCCGAGGGGATGGCCCTCCTCCAGCAGCCCGACGAACAGCCGCCGCAGCGACGCCAGCGGCGTCTCCCCCTCGGCGCGCCCGCGCACGGCGGCGGTGACCAGATCGACGGCCTGCGGGAAGCGGTCGAGGAAGAGGTCCTCCTTGCGGGGGAAGTAGTTGAACACCGTCTTCGTCGACACCCCCGCCGCCTCGGCGACCTCGGCGACCGTGACGTTGTCGAACCCCCGCACGATGAACAGCCCCGACGCGACGTCCGAGATCAGCTGCCGGGTCTGCGTCTTCTTCCGTTCCCGCAGTCCCATCTCCTGAGCCATGCCAACACTATAGTTGCTAAAAAGTTTTATTCAACGTAAGTTTCTAGCCGATGTACGAAGAGACGGAGGGGACGGCATGACGGGGTACGACGTGGACGTGGTGGTGGCGGGCGGCGGCCCGGTCGGGCTGATGCTCGCGTGCGAGCTCCGGCTCGGCGGGGCCTCGGTCCTGGTGCTGGAGCGCCTGACCGAGGTGGACCCGACCATCAAGGCGGGCGCGCTGAACGCGCCCAGCGTGGTGGCGCTCTACCGGCGCGGCCTCCTGCCCGCGCTGAAGGAGGCCCACGACCAGACGATCGCCCGGATGACGCAGTTCGTCCGGGGACGCTCCCCCGAGAAGGCGCCTGGGGAGGACCCGGCCACGACTGGAGACACCCGGGCGCCGGGAGACGGACCGGCGAAGGCGCCGGGGGACGGGCCCGGGAGAACGCCGGGAGACGGGCCGATGAGGACGCCGCCGCGGTTCGCCGGGCACTTCGCCGGGATCATGCTTCGCGGCGACCTGCTCGACGAGACCGACCCCGAGCTGGGCGGTCTCGGTCCGGCCGCGGGCGTCGGCCTCGTCGCCCAGCAGGATCTCGAACGCATCCTCGGCGCCCGCGCCGCCGAGCTGGGGGCCGAGGTGCGGCGGGGCGTCGAGGTGACCGGGTTCGAGGCGGACGACGACGGCGTGACCGTGACGGCCGGCGGCGAGCGCGTCCGGGGGCGGTGGCTCGTCGGGTGCGACGGCGGCCGCAGCACGGTCAGGAAGCTCGCCGGCTTCGACTTCCCCGGCACCGGCCCCGAGATCACGGCCTACCAGGCGCTGGCGGAGATGGAGGGCACCCAGGACCTGCGCCTCGGCTGGAACGCCACGCCCACCGGTGTCTACACGCACGGCCCGGTGCCGGGACGGATCCTGACCGTGGAGTTCGACGGCCACCCGGCCGACCGCACGAGCCCCGTGACCGCCGAGGAGCTCCAGGCGTCGATCCGCCGGGTCACCGGGGCCGACGTCGTGGTGAACAGCGTCGTCACCGCGACCCGCTTCACGGACAACGCGCGGCAGGCCACGACGTACCGGATGGGCCGGGTGCTGCTCGCGGGGGACGCGGCCCACGTCCACTCGCCGTTCGGCGGCCAGGGGCTCAATCTGGGGCTGGGCGACGCGATGAACCTCGGGTGGAAGCTGGCCGCCGTCGCCTGCGGGCACGCGCCCGGGGCCCTGCTCGACACGTACACGGCGGAGCGGCACCCGATCGGGGCGTGGGTCCTCGACTGGACCCGCGCCCAGATCGCGCTGATGCGGCCCGACCCGCACGCCCGCGCGCTGCGGGCCGTGGTGGACGACCTGCTCGCGACCGTGGCCGGGACCACGCACGTCGTGAAGCGGATCTCCGGCGTCTGGCAGCGGTACGACCTGCCCGGCGACCACCCGCTGACCGGCCGCAGCGCGCCCGACTTCGCGCTCGCCGACGGGTCGCGCCTGGCCGACCACCTCCGCGGCGGCCGCGCGCTGCTGATCGCCCCGCCCGGGCTTCCGCTGCCCGCCGTCGACGGCGACCTGGTGACGGTGATCGGCACGCCGATCGAGGACGACGACGCCCCCGGGGCCGTGCTCGTACGACCCGACGGGTACGTGGCCTGGGCGGCCGACGCCCCCGATCCGGCGGGCCTCGAGCGGGCTCTCGCGACCTGGTTCGGCGTTCCCGCGACCGTGGGCGGGGGCGTCGGATGACCCCCGGCCGGGCGGGGTGAAGGCCCACCGGGCGGTGGCTTTCGACCCGTCATCGCCCGGTCCGTCCGGGCTTGTCGATCGTTGACCGAATCTTTACCCGGAGCGGCTCTCGGCGCGCTCCGCGATCAGGGCTGTGACCTGCGGTTTCGTCGGCCCTGGTACCACTTAACCCAGGTCCCCCCAAGATGTCTCGTGTCATTTGGCATCAGGCGTGTTCGGCAGCCCCCATCATGTGCTCATGCCCGCTTTTGTCACCCTGTCCGGGCGCTCCGTGCGCCTGGAGCCGCTCAGCCTCGCGGTGATCGACGACCTCGTCGCCGCGGCGAATGAAGACCGTTCTACGTACGCCTTCACTCGCGTTCCCGCTGGCCGGGAAGAGATGGTCTCCTATGTGGAGGCCGCCTTGGCTGAGCAGGCGGAGGGCCGCTCGGTGCCCTTCGCCATCCGGTGGCTGCACACCGACCGCGTGGTCGGTGCCACCCGTCTGATGAACCTGGAGTATTGGCAGGGCCCGATGCCCTGGCCGCCGGGAACCAAGAGCGCGGTGGGCGAGGTCCCGTCCGTCGCGGACATCGGGTACACCTGGCTCGCCGCGTCGGCCCAGGGGACCGGTGTCAACCGGGAGAGCAAGTTCCTGATGCTCTCCCTGGCCTTCGAGACCTGGCAGGTGCACCGGATCACCCTCAAGGCAGACGTACGCAACACCCGATCCCGGGCCGCCATCGAGGCCCTCGGCGCACACCTCGACGGTGTGCGACGGGCGGACAGCCGAGGCGCCGACGACACGGTCCGAGATACGGCGTACTACTCCATCCTCGGCCCGGAGTGGCCCGTGGTGCGAGAACGGTTGTGCGCGAGGCTCGGCCTCGTGGAAGCGGCCTGACACCCACACGGACACGGATCACCACGGACGACGGCGCGGCCCGCCCCCCTGAGGGGACGGGCCGCGTCTGGTTTCGCGCAGTCGGAGGGATCAGGCCTCGTAGCCGTAGTCCTCGTCGTAGGCGTTGTAGAGGTCGTGCCACGAGCCGCACTTGACCGGGTAGTTGCTGTACAGGCCGACCTGGCAGACCTTGGCCTGGACCTGCGCCACGTCGTACCGCCAGAAGCTGATCGCCTTGTAGCCGCCGGCGCCGCAGTACTTGTACGACTTGATGCTGGAGGACCAGTCGTCCTCCTCGTCGTCCCAGGACGAGACGCGGAACTTGATGTAGGCGCACTTGCCGCCCTGGCCGTAGGTGCGGTGGTCGAGGTCGTAGAGCTTGCCGGTGATGTGGACGGCGTTGGACTCGTCGTCGTCGTAGTTGACGTCGATGTAGCCCTTGGCCTTCGCGAGGTGGTTCCAGGACCAGTACGGGCCCCAGTAGTCGTCGTAGTCGGACGAGTGCGAGGAGGCCGCGCTCGCGGTGGAGGCGTTGGCGGCGGTCGACAGGGCCGGGACACCCACCGCGACGGCGGCGGTGACGGCGGCGAGACCGAGGATGTTGCGGACGGAGCGACGCATTTCGATTCTCCTGAGGTGAGGACGATCCCCCGTTGCGGGGTGCTTCCGGGGTTGCACCTCAGTGATAGGCCGGGCCGCCTGCAACCTGCTTTCACCGGCCTGAAACCCGTTTGCAGGCCGCTTTCATCATTCTGAACGAGGTGTTAACAGCGCGATCACTCCTATTGAAGCGGAGTTCCTGGATCTATCATTTGGTCGGAAAACTTGCCATTGAGGCGATCTCGCACGTCAGGGTGGGATCGCGGGTACGGAGACACGTCAGATGCCCGGTCACGCCCCCGAGGACGGCCTGCGCTTCACCGTGCTGGGACCCGTCCTGGCGTGGCGCGACGCAGTCGAACTGGACCTCGGCACGCCTTTGCAACGCTCCATTCTGGCGATGCTGCTGCTCCGGGAGGGCCACGCGGTCACGCCGACCGAGATGATCGACGGGGTGTGGGGCGAGGACGCGCCGCCGCGGGCGCTGGGGGCCCTGCGCACCTACGTCTCCCGGCTGCGGACCGTGCTGGAGCCCGGCCGGTCCCCCCGCACCCGTCCCGAGCTGCTCACCTCCGTCGGCCGCGGCTACGCCCTGCGCCTGGACGCCGACCGGCTCGACCTCGGGGTCTTCGAGCGCGAGTGCGCGGCGGCGGAGTCCGCCCGGCGTTCCGGCGACCTGGAGGAGGCGGCCGGACGCCTTCGGGCCGCCCTGGCCCTGTGGACCGGGGAGCCGCTGGCCGGCGCCGTCGGCCCGTACGCCGAACACCAGCGCGGCCGGCTCGTCGAGCGGCGCATGGGCGCGGTCGAGACGTTGATGGACCTCGACCTGCGGCTCGGCCGGCACGGCGAGGTGATCTCCGAGCTGATCGCGCTCACGGCCGAGCACCCGCTGCGCGAGCGGCTGCGCGCCCAGCTCATGCTGGCCTACTACCGCTGCGGCCGGCAGGCCGAGGCGCTGGCCGTGTTCACCGACACCCGGGCCGCGCTGGTCGAGGAGCTCGGCATCGACCCCGGGGCCGAACTCACCGAGTTGCACCGGCGCATCCTCGCGGCCGACCCGTCGCTGGCCCTCCCGCGCGAGGCGGCGGCCGTGCGGGAGGCGCCCTCCACCGCGGAGCACGAACCGGACGAGCCGGTCATCGAGATGCCCCGGCCCGCCCAGCTCCCCGCCGCCGTCAGCGACTTCACCGGCCGGACCGGGCTCGTGCACCGCCTGCTCGGGCTGCTGCGCGGCGAGGGGCCGGGCGAGGGCGTGCCGGTCGCGGCCATGTCGGGCATCGGCGGCGTCGGCAAGACCACGCTGGCCGTCCACGTGGCGCACCTGGCCGAGGACGCCTTCCCCGACGGCCAGCTCTACGCGGACCTGCGCGGCTACGGCGCCGAGCCGACGCCGCCGGAGACGGCGCTCGTCGCGTTCCTGCGCGCCCTCGGCATCCCCGTGGACGTCATCCCGGACGGCCTGGCCGAGCGGTCGGCGCTGTTCCGGTCGCTGCTCGCGGAGCGGCGCATGCTGGTGCTGCTCGACAACGCCCGCGACGCCGAGCAGGTGGAGCATCTGCTGCCCGGCTCGGCCGGGTGCGCCGCGATCATCACGAGCCGGGGCAAGCTGGCCGACCTGCCCGCGGCCCGGCTGATCGACCTCGACGTCATGGAGCCCGACGAGGCCCTGTCGCTGCTGGCCGCCGTGGCCGGGCGGGACCGGGTCGCCGCCGAACGGGCCGCCGCGATGGACGTGGTGGCGGCCTGCGGGTTCCTCCCGCTCGCGGTGCGGATCGTCGCGGCCCGGCTGGCGGCCCGGCCCTCGTGGACGGTCGCCTCCCTCGTCCCCCGGCTGGCGGACGAGCGGCGCAGGCTCGACGAGATGAAGATCGGCAACCTCGCCGTCTCGGCCACCTTCGCCCTCGGGTACGGCCAGCTCGACCCGCGCCAGGCCCGCGCGTTCCGCCTGCTCTCGCTGCCCACCGGCTCGGACATCTCGGTCCTCGCCGCGGCGGCCGTGCTCGACCTCACGCCGTACGAGGCCGAGGACCTGCTGGAGTCGCTCGTCGACGCGAGCCTGCTCGAGGCCCCCGCGCCGGGCCGGTACCGCTTCCACGACCTGCTGAAGCTCTTCGCGCGGCGGCAGTCGGAGGAGGCGGACGACCCGGCCGCGCGCGCCCTCGCGCTGCGCCGGCTGCTCGGCTTCTACCTCGCCTCGGCCCGGTCGGCCCACCGGCTCGCGTACGAGGGCAGCGCGATCGCCGACAACCTCGTCGACCTCGGCGTCCAGGGGCACACGTTCTCCTCGGCCGACGAGGCCGTGGCGTGGCTGTCGGTGGAGGCGGAGGACCTGTTCGCCTCGATCGCGCAGACGGCGGCGCAGGCGGGCGGCGGCGACGACCTGCTGCCCGCGGCCGACCTGCTGCTCGCGATGGAGCCGCTGCTGGAGTCGGGCACGAACCAGCGCGAGTTCGAGCAGCGCGGCTCGGCCCTGCTGGCCGCGGCCGAGCGCGTGGGCGACCGGCATGCCGAGATGCGCTGCCGGTACGTGCTGGGCCGGGTGCTCTTCGGGGCGAACCGGCTGGACGAGGCCGAACGGCACTTCCTGGCGGCCCGCGACGCCGGGGAGGAGACCGGCGACCACGTCGTGCTCGGCGAGACCTGCAACGCGCTCGCGGTCGTGGCCGGCCGGCAGCGCCGGCACACCGAGGCGCTGGACTGGTTCGACCGGGCGAGCGCGATCTACCGGGAGGTCGGCAACCCCGCCGGAGAGGCGCTCGTGCTGAGCTACTCGGCCCGCGACCACCTCGGCCTCGGCCACCCCGAGGCGGCCATCGCCGCCTCCGAGCGCGGGCTGGCCATCTTCACCGAGATCGGCAGCGGCGCCGGGGTGGCGCGGGCGCGCTACCACCTGGGCATCGTGCTGTCGTTCGTCGGCCGGCTCAACGAGGCCGTCGTCCACCACGCCGAGTGTCTCGCGTTCTTCCGCGCCAGCAACCAGCGGGTGTGGGAGCAGCGGGTCTGCTACCGGCTCGCCGCGACGTTCATCGCCGCCGGGAGGTACGCCGAGGCCGTCCGCCACGCCGAGCAGGCGCTGACGGTCAGCCGCGAGATCACCCACCCGTACGGCGAGGCGCAGTCACTGGCCGCGCTCGGCAAGGCCCTCCTCGGGCTCGGCGAGACCGCCCGGGGGAGGGACGCTCTCGGCAAGGCCCTCGACCTGTTCGGCAGGCTCGGCTCCCCGGAGGCCGACGACGTCCGGGCCCTCCTGCGGGAAGTCGATCAGGTCGAGACGTAGGTCGTCGTCCAGGCGCGACATCCGGACGTGGTTGATCACCGGTTGCTCTCCCGCTCGATCGTCTCCGGCCGGACGTGCGCCCGCGCCGTGGGATGCCCGGCCGGCCGCCGGCCGTCACCGGGCGCGCAGGGGGCCCGGTCTCTTCCGGAGCGCCTGGTGACGGCTCGCCGCCTCACTCGGCGACCGGCCGGACTGGTCGCGCCCCCTTGGAGGGACGCTCCCGGTGGGCGAGGGTCCCGAACCCCCCCGGTCCCTCGCCCACCTCCACGGTCGCCGGTGCCGTTCAACGTCGGATCAACACGGGTTTGCAACGCCGGTCAGACGCCGTTCACGCCCCGATCGGCGCGGGCGGGTCGCGGTGCGCGGCCTCGTGGTCAGTGGGGGGCGGTCGCAGTGCGCGGCCTCGTGGTCAGCGCGGGGCGGGAACGCGTAAGAAGCCCTCGGCGACCAGCGACCGGAGGGCGGCGGGGGCGCGCTCGACCAGGGCCGCCTCGTCCTCCCCGGTCAGCTCGGCGATCGCGGCCAGCAGCGGCCGGGCCGGCAGGTCGCCGTCCACGACGCCCGCCAGGGCCGCCTCGACCGTCCCCACGACAGCCGTCCGGCGCAGCCCGCGGCTCTGCCGCAGCAGGATCCTCTCGGGGTGGTCGGCCCCCGGCGGGCCGATGCGCTCCTCGACCAGCCCCTCGGCCACCGCCAGCGGCGTGTCGAGCAGGTCGTCGCCGGACATCCGGTGCGCGGTCGCCGAGGCCCGCAGCACGTCCTCCACCTGCGCGCCCACGGGAAGCTCCACCTGCTGCGTGAGCTCCTCGACCCGCACGACCGGGTTCAGCGAGCCGGAGTCGTGCAGGGCGATCCAGCCGAAGCCGACGCCGGTGACGTCCATGGACTCCAGCCACGCCAGCCACTCGTCGTACCGCTCCCGGTAGGCCGACGTGCCGTGCTCGGCCGAGTCGCGCAGCCACAGCTCGACGTACTCGGCCGGATCCTGCACGTCCCGCTGCACGACCCAGCCGTCGCAGCCCGTCTCCTCCAGCCAGCCGCCCACCCTGTCCTGCCAGTCGTCGCCCTTGACGTGCAGCCAGTTGGCGAGGAACCGCGCGTGGCCGCCCGGCGCGAGGTGGCGCGGCGTGCCGCGGACGAGGTCGCGGCAGAACTCGTCGGCCCGGAAGCCGGACTCGCGGTAGCTGTAGCGGGCCGCCGGGGAGATCACGAACGGCGGGTTGGACACCACGAGGTCGAAGCGCTCGCCCTCGACCGGGTCGTACATCGACCCCTCCCGGGCGTCCACCCCGGTCACGTCGGACAGGCCCCAGCTCATACGGGCCAGCCGGAGCGCGCGGCGGTTCACGTCGGTGGCGACGACCTCGCCGGCCCGCCCGGCGAGGTGGAGGACCTGCACACCGCAGCCGGTGCCGAGGTCCAGCGCCCGGCCGACCGGCCCGGTCCACGCCAGCTGCGCCAGATTGGCCGACGCGCCCCCGGCGCCGACGACGTGGTCGGGCCGCAGCGACGGGTCCCCCGGCCGCACCTTCCGGTCGGAGACGACCCAGGCGGGCCGGTCGGCGCCGGTGTCCCAGGGCTGCAGGTGGACGGTGGCCTGGACGGTGTCGCCGAGCCGCACCAGCAGCCCGGCGTCGATGAGGTCGAACAGCGGCAGGTCGGCGGCCGCCATGCTCACCGGGGCGCCGAGCCACCACAGCCGGATCAGCGTCGCCAGCGGATCTCCGTCCCTGGTCGCCCGCATCGCGGGGACGATCTCCTCGCGGGCCAAGGCCGAGGCGGCGGCGTCGCCGAGCCGCTCCCGCACGCCGTCGATCGTGTATCCGGTCTCCGCGAGCCTGTCACGAAGCCGTCGGACCAGGTCAGAAGGGGCGTCCACGGAACGAATCTATCGCGGTGCGGCCGGGGCTCAGGCGGCGTTTCCGGATGTGGCCGCGGCCGCCGGCCGGCGGGAGCTGTAAGCGAGTCGCAAGTGCCGTTCAAGCGGGTGGGCCTATCTGTGTTCGATAGCCCCACCTGTGAGGACCCCGAGATGCTGATCCCCTGCCTGGCCTGCGACTCCCGCTTCCGTCCCGACGAGTTCTTCGGCGCCTGCCACGACTACAACCGCGGCCGGGACCTCGTCGCGTGGACCTGCCCCCGCTGCGGCAACCGCGACGACGTCCGGGTCTTCCCCGGCGAGCTCGGGTTCGGGTACGTCCGGCGCGGCAGGTACGACGTGCAGGACCGGATCCGGGTGCCCGGCATGCGGCGGCGGCGCCACGAGCTGCGGCTGGACATCTGCCTCGACGAGCACGTCTGGCGCGTCCGCGCCCGCGACCTCCCCGGCGACGGGTCCCGGCCGTTCCGCCGCACCCCCTTCTACGAGGACACCGGCCCGTTCGACCAGACCGGGCCCTTCGACCAGACCGGGCCCTTCGACGCGGCCGGAGCCCGCGGCTGACGGAACGCGCCGGTCAGGCCGCGGAGACCCTGGGAGACCTCAGGAGGACGGCATCCGGAGGCTGTGCCAGGCGGCCTCGCCGAGCTCCCCGATCTCGTCCTCCGTGGGCTGGTGGGCGCCGGCGAACCACAGGCGGCACATCTCCTGGGCCGGGCCGAGCCAGAGCACGTAGCACATGGTCGGCGGCACCGGCCGGAGCAGGCCGTCCTTCATGTGGGGCCGCCACCAGTCGGCCACCTGACGCAGGAACGCGCGCCGCGACTCGGCCACCTCCGGCCCCCCGGGCTCGTTGCGCCGCGGCGGCCGCTCGCTGATGAGCAGCCGCGCGCGTTCGGGGTGCTCGCCGCACCACGCCATGTGGAAGGCGACGATCGCCTCGATCCCGGCGCGCGCGTCCTGGTGGCGGGTGATCTCGGCGAGGAAGGCGCTCTGGTACGCGTCGAGGATCTCGGCGTAGAGCACGCCGAAGACGTGTTCCTTGCTCGTGAAGTGGTGGTAGAAGCTCCCGACGCTGACGCCGCTCTCCTCGCGGAGGCTGGCGAGCGTCGTGGCCGAGACGCCGCTCTGGCTGAACCGGCGCAGCGCGCCCTCGATGATCCTGGTGCGGCCGTCGCGTCCGTTCTTCGAGGTCTTCACACGGTCAATGGTGACCCAACAGAACCTTGTTCTGCAAATATGGTGTCCGATTTGACCATCACACACCCGGACTCGACCCTCATTGTCGCATCCGGCCACGCCTTCCGCACCATCGACAGCACTTTCCGGTTCTCGGCCATGACGTCCATGCCGAGCGACGTCGCGCCCCGGGCGGCCGCCCTGCGCAGGAGCGTGCGCACGAGCCGGGAGCCCACCCCGAGGTTCTGCCAGTCGTCGCCGACCACGACCGCGATCTCCACCTCGCCGTCCGCCAGGTGGCTCATCGCGTGCCCGACGACCGTGTCGCCGTGGACGGCCAGCAGCACGTCGCGCCGCTCGTCCCTGGTGATCATCGTCCGGACCAGCGACCCGCCGGGGTTGGCCAGGCCGGTGAAGAAGCGGCGCGTCTGCGAGGCCAGGGACAGCCCGGCCAGGAAGGCGCGCAGGCGCTCGCCGTCGTCGAGCCGGGCCGGCCGGACCTCCACCCATCCCGTACGGCGAAAGGGCGCGTGCCCGACCTGAGTTCGCTGCATGGACTCAGACTCCATCGGCACGGCTAGGTCTGTCAAGTAGACTTAGATGAGGTGAGAGGTCATTGAATACGATGCGTGACATGCGGCGGTATCGGGTGGAGAACTGCTCCATCGAGCGGGCCCTCGCCGTGCTCGGCGAGAAGTGGACGTTCCTCGTCCTGCGCGAGGCGTTCAACGGCGTGCGGCGGTTCGCTGACCTGCAGGCCCTCACGGGCGCGCCCCGGCAGGTGCTCAGCGCCCGCCTGACCCGGCTGGTGGACGAGGGCCTGCTGCGCAAGGTGCCCTACCAGGAGCCCGGTCAGCGGCAGCGCGACGAGTACCGGCTGACCCAGAAGGGCCTCGACCTGTACCCCATCATGATCGCGCTGATGCACTGGGGCGACCGCTACGTGGCCGACCCCGAGGGCCCGCCGGTCGTGGTGACCCACCGGGACTGCGGCGCCCCCGTCTCCCTCCACATGACCTGTGCGGACGGCCACGAGGTGGCCGGGCCGCGCGAGGCCACCCCGCGGCCCGGTCCCGGCGCCCGGCTGAGCGCCACCGCCTGAGGCGGCCCGCCCTGCCTCCCGGGTGAGGCCGCGCGCACTAGACTCCGCCCCTGGCGGCGCGACCCCGCGCCGCCCCGGACGAGATGTGCGCCGTACCCGGCCCGCACGACGACGCACGCGAGGAGACGTCATGGGCGCTGTCCCGCCGTCCGCCGTCCCGCACGCCCCCGAGCCCCGTCCGCTGGACGTGCGGTGGATCCACGGCTCGCCCTCGGCCAAGCACAACACCGACCCCGACATCCAGGTCCACTGGTACGACGGGCACACGGTCGTGCTGCGGCAGAACAAGGCGGTCGACTACGAGGCGCCGTTCCTGTTCCTGCTGTTCGGCGCCGACCGGGCCGTGCTGGTCGACACCGGGGCCACCGCCTCGCCCGAGTTCTTCCCGCTGCGGCGGGTCGTGGACGGCCTCGTTGGCGAGTGGCGCGCCCGGCACCCCCGGGAGGCGTACGAACTGCTCGTCCTGCACACGCACGGGCACGGCGACCACGTGGCGGGCGACGGGCAGTTCGCCGGCCGGCCGGACACCACGGTGGTGGGCGCGGACCGGGCCGCCGCCTGGGCCTTCTTCGGCTTCGACGAGGACCCGGACGCGATCGCCGAGGTGGACCTCGGCGGCCGCGTGCTGGAGTGCCTGGCGACCCCCGGCCACCACGAGGCGGCCGTGACGTACTACGACCCGTGGACCGGGCTGCTGCTCACCGGCGACACGGTCTACCCCGGGCGCCTGTACGTCGCCGACTGGGCGTCCTTCACCCGCACGATCGACCGGCTCATCGCGTTCTCCGAGAGCAGGCCGGTCACTCACGTCCTCGGCTGCCACATCGAGATGACCACGCGGCCGGGGGTGGACTACCCGATCCGCACGACATACCAGCCGGACGAGCCGCCGCTGGAGCTGACGACCGGCCACCTGCGGGAGATCCGCGCGGCCGTCGAGGAGATCGGCGACCGGACAGGCCGGCACGCCTACCGCGACTTCGTCATCTGCCGCGACGACGGCTGAGCGTCCGCCCGGCGCGGGCCGGAGGCGGGACCACTCGGGGTCGTGCCTACGCTGGTGACGTGTACCGGTTCCTCCTCACGCCGCGCTGGATCGGGTTCCACCTGCTCGTCCTCGCGCTGATCCCCGCCTTCCTCTTCCTGGGGAGATGGCAGTGGGGGCGATTCGAGGAGAGGTCGGCGAGCAGCGCCCGGATCACCGCGAACCTCACCAGTGCCCCCGTGCCGCTCGACCGCCTCGACGCGATCGGCGGGAGCGTGCCCGAGAGCCGGGAGTACCGCCTGGTCACCGCCACCGGCCGCTTCGACACCGCGCGCGAGGTTGTGGTGCGGCGGCGCACCCAGATGAGCCAGGTGGGCTACTACGTGGTGACGCCGCTCGTCACCCCGCAGGGCGCGGTGCTGGTCAACCGCGGCTGGGTGCCGGCGGGCGCCACCGCCGAGGCTGCCCCCGCGGTGCCCGCGCCCCCGTCCGGCGAGGTGACGGTCACCGGCCGCCTCCGGCCGTCCGAGACGGAGGACTCGACCGGGATCAGGAACCGGCCCGGCCTGCCGCCGAGGCAGGTCCTGCTCGTCAACACCGCCGATCTCGGCAGGGGCCTGCCGTACCGGCTGTACGGGGGCTTCGTGGAGCTGGCCGCGCAGCGGCCGCAGGGCGGCCCGGCGCCCGACCCGCTGCCCGCGCCCGACGTGGGCGGCGGCGGTGGGCTCAACCTCGCGTACGCCGTGCAGTGGTGGCTGTTCATCGGGGTCGCCGTCGCCGGGTGGGTCCTGCTGATCCGCCGCGAGGCCCGCGACCTGCGCGACGCCGAGCAGGAGCCGCGCGCCGCCGCCGCAGTTTAACCCGCCCGGCACCCGGCGGCCGCACACGCCGGCCACCGCCCGGACCACCCGGGGCCCTCACCCGCCCGCCGCTCTCTCGCGGTCGCGGACGGTCATCCCATGCCGCCGAACCAGCCGGGGACGTCGAGGCGGAACAGGTCGGGCGGGGTCATCCTGCGCAGGTCGTCCTCCAGGGCCCTGAGCCGGTCCTCCCCCAGCTCCCGGGCCCACCGCGCCCGCAGCTCGTCGAAGATCCGGGCGGACTGCTCCAGCGAGTCGGCCCCCCGCTCGGTCAGCCGCACGATCTTGCGTCGCGTGTCATGCGGATCGGGCACCCGATGGACGTAGCCGAGCCGCTCCAGCCCGTCGATCGTCTTGCCCGCGGCCTGCTTGGACACGCCCAGCAGCCGTCCGAGGTCGGCCGCCGTCGACCCTCCGCGCGTGATCGCCTGCAGGACGATCCCGTGCATCGGGCGCATCTCGGCATGACCGCGCCGGGCCAGCTCGGCGTGCAGCTCGTCGATGAGCACGCGGAACGCGAGCAGGAACCGCATCGGCAGCTCGAAACCGGGACGGTCAGTTGACACGATGGACAACCAGGTTCACTATTACGACAACCATGTTGTCTATCGTAGGAGATTCCGCGATGCCCGTCATCCGCAGCGCCGAGGCCCGCCGCCACGAGACCCCCAACGCCGTCACGACCACGTTCGCCTCGCCCAGCCTGGGCGGGTCCGGGCAGTCGCTGTGGCGGGTGGAGATGGCGCCTGGGGCCGCCGGCCCCCTGCACGCGTTCGACGCCGAGCAGGTGTGGACGGTCCTGGCCGGGGGCGCGACCGTCGAGCTGGGCGAGGAAACGTTCGCGGTCGCGCCCGGCGACACGCTCGTCATGCCGCCGCACGTGCCGCGCCGGGTCACGGCCGACCCCGCCGGGGGCTTCACGGCCGTGGTCACCGCTCCCGGCGGCGCGGTGGCGCTGCTGGCCGACGGCACCGTCCACGGCGTTCCCGCCTGGATCGCCTGACAGGCTCCGTCAAGACGGGAGGGGCCTGCGTACCAGGTGGGACGGCCGCCGTCACGCGCTGTGGACCGGTCCGCATCGCAAGGTGAGCGAACGGATACCAACCGGAGACCTTGCAGCTTGTTCGGTGTTATCCCTTGGCCGTACCGTTTACTACCGTGACGACGCCGCTGCATCCCGACCAAGAGCCGAGGCGGCGGGACTACGTGATCATCTCGGTCGACGACCACCTGATCGAGCCGGCCGATCTCTTCGAGGACCGCCTGCCGGACAAGTACAAGGACCTCGCTCCCAAGGTCGTGGAGACCGACGCCGGTCACCAGGTGTGGCGGTACGGCGGCGCCACCTACCCCTGCGCCGGCCTCGACGTGGGCGCCGGGCTGCCCAAGGAGCAGTGGACGCTCGACCCCGTCCGCTTCGAGGAGATGCGGCCCGGCTGCTACGACATCGAGGCCAGGATCGGCGACATGGACGCCGCGGGCGTCTGGGCGGCGCTCTGCTTCCCCGGCATGCTGGCCAACCAGGCCGGCGTCCTGTTCGCCCGCACCCGCGACCAGGACCTCGGTCTCGCCCTCGTCCAGGCGTGGAACGACTGGCACGTGGACGTGTGGGCCGGCACCTATCCCGAGCGGATGATCGCCCTGCAGCTCCCCTGGCTGCCCGACCCCGAGACGGCGGCCAAGGAGATCAGGGCCAACGCCGCGCGGGGGTTCAAGGCCGTGGTGTTCCCCGAGTTCCCCACCCGGCTGCGGCTGCCGTCCATCCACAGCGGGCACTGGGACCCGTTCTTCGCCGCCTGCGAGGAGACCGGCACCGTCGTCTGCCTGCACACCGGCGCCTCGTCCTGGGCTCCGGTGCCCTCGCCCGACACCCCGATTGAAGCGATCACCACGCTGATCCCGGCCAGCGCGATGTTCGCCTGCGCCGACTGGCTCTGGTCGGGCGTCGCCCTGCGCTTCCCGGCGCTGCGCATCCTGATCGTCGAGGGCGGCGTCGGGTGGCTGCCCATGCTGGCCGAGCGCGCCGACCACGCCCTCGACCACCCGGTCGCCGGCGAGCCGAGCTGGGAGGGCGGCCTCAAGCCGAGCGAGGTCCTGCGGCGCAACTTCTTCTTCGGCACGCTCGACGACAACGCGCTCGGAGCCGTCCGGATGGCTGTGGGGATGGAGCACGTGCTGCTGGAGAGCGGCTACCCGCGCGCCGAGTCGACCTGGCCCGACACCCAGCGCACGGTCGCCCGCAACCTCGGCAGCCTGCCGCCGACCGACATCGCCCGCGTGGCGTACGGCAACGCCGCCCGGCTGTTCGGCCACCCGCTCCCCTCGCGCGCCTGGCTGCGCATGGAGGAGAT
>NZ_KI866523.1:609837-626891 GCF_000511135.2 Microbispora sp. ATCC PTA-5024
GCCTCAGAGGCCGAGCGCCGCGCCGCACTTGATCCCTGGCTGCACATGTACAACCATCACCGCGGACACACCGCGCTGAAAGGCCAGCCACCCATCAGCCGCGTCACCAACCTGCCTGGGCAGTACATCTAGGGCAGCCGGGGGACGCTGTCGACGAGGCGGCGGGTGTAGGGGTGGCGGGGGGAGCCGAGCACCTGGGCGGTCTCCCCGCTCTCCACGATCCGTCCCCGTTCCAGCACCGCCACCTCCTGGCAGAGGGCGGCCACCACGGCGAGGTCGTGCGAGACCATGACGACGGTCAGCCCGCGGGTCTCCCGCAGCTCCGCCAGCAGGTCGACGATCCGCACCCGGGTCGAGACGTCCAGGGCGCTGACGGGCTCGTCGGCGAGCAGGACGCGCGGCCCGCACGCGATCGCGCGGGCGATGGCGATGCGCTGGCGCTGCCCGCCGGAGAACTCGTGGGGGTAGCGCCCCGCCGCGTCCTCGGGCAGCCCGACCGCCCGCAGCGCCTCGGCGACGCGGGAGCGCGCGGCGTCCCGCGGGACGCCGTCCAGCAGGCCCAGCGAGCGGAGCGGCTCCGACACGATCCCGCTCACCCGCTGACGGGGGTCGAGCGACGAGTACGGATCCTGGAACACGGTCTGCACGCCCCGCCGGAACTCCCGCATCAGGGCGCGGTCGCGCGGCGCCAGGTCGCGGCCGTCGTAGCGGATCGCGCCGCCGGTGGGCCGGGCGAGCCCGAGGAGCAGGCGCAGCAGCGTCGTCTTGCCCGCCCCCGACTCGCCGACGAGGGCGAGGTTGCGGCCGGGCGTCACCGCGACCGACACGTCCTCCAGGACGGGGGCCGACCGGCCGTAGGCGAAGCGCACCTCCCGCGCCTCCAGGACGGGTCCGGTCACGGCGTCCTCCAGTCCAGCGCGCGGTCGAGGTGCCGGGCGCTCGCGACCAGGTCCTGTGTGTACGGGTGGCGCGGCGCGCGCACGACCTCCCCGACGCTCCCGGACTCCACGGCCCGGCCGTCCCTGAGCACCACGACCCGCTCGGTCACCCGGGCGACCACGGCCAGGTCGTGGCTGATGAACAGCAGGGCCATGCCCCTGCCGGCCACCAGGCCGTCGAGCAGCGCGAGGACGTCGGCCTGCACGGTGACGTCCAGCGCCGTCGTGGGCTCGTCGGCGACGAGCAGGGCCGGGTCGCAGGCGAGGGCCATCGCGATGGCCACCCGCTGGCGCTGGCCGCCGGAGACCTCGTGGGGGTAGGCCCGGGCGACGCGCTCGGGATCGGCCAGCCGCACCTCCTCCAGCGCCGCTAGGACGGCCGCGTGCAGCGCCCGGCCGCGCAGCCCGCGCCTTCGCCGCAGCGGCTCGGCTATCTGCCGGCCCACCCGCATGAGCGGGTCGAGGGCGGTGAGCGGCTCCTGGAAGACCGCGCTCACAGCCCGGCCGCGCACCCGGTTCAGCCGCCGCTCCCCGGCCCCGAGGACGTCCGTGCGGCCCGCGCCGGGGACGTCGAGGACGACGGCGCCGGAGGCGGTCATTCCGGGCGGGAGCAGGCCGAGGACGGCCAGCGCGGTGAGCGACTTCCCCGATCCCGACTCGCCGATCAGGCCCAGCCGCCCGCCGGGCTCGACGGAGAACGACACGCCGGACACGAGCTCGCGGCCGCCCGCGCGGATCGTGAGCCCGGCGACGTCGAGCAGGGTCACCGCGTCCTCCTCCGGGTCGGGTCGGCCACGTCCCGGACGCCGTCCGCGATCAGGTTGACGCCGACGACCAGCACGACGAGCAGCACGCCGGGCGCGATCACCCCGGCCGGCGCGATGAACACGCTCGCCTGGGCCTCCTGGAGCATGCGGCCCCAGGAGGCGTTCGGGGGCGGCGTGCCCAGGCCGAGGTACGACAGGCTGGCCTCCGCCAGCACGGCCAGCCCGAACTGGAGGGCCAGGTTGACCGACAGCGTCGGCCAGATGTTCGGCAGCACGTGCGTGACCACGATCCTGGGCCACGAGGTGCCCGAGGTGCGGGACGCCGTGATGTAGTCCTGCGCCAGCACACGCTTGACCAGCACCCTGGCCAGCCGCGCGACGATCGCGGACATCGCCAGCCCGATCGCGATGATCGCGGAGCCGAGCGAGGCGTCCCTCGCGGCCGTGACCAGCATCGCCAGCAGCACGGTGGGGAACGCGATGAGGATGTCGAGGAACGCCGAGAGCGCGTCGTCCATCCAGCGGGTGGCGAATCCGGCGACCAGCCCGCCCGCGAGGCCGGCCACGCCGCCGATCAGGACCGACCCGGCGCCGGCCTCCAGCGCCACCCGGGCCCCGATCATGAGCTGGGTGAGCAGGTCGCGGCCGAGCTTGTCGGTCCCCAGCAGGTGGGGCAGGCCCGGCGGCATCAGCCGGTCGCCCGAGGTGTCGTCCGGCGCGTACGGCAGCCAGAACAGCGACACGACGGCCACGGCGACGACCAGCCCGGCGAGCACGCAGCCGGTCAGCAGCGTCACCGAGCGCGGGACGCGGCGGCGGGCGGGCGGCGGGCCTCCGCCTCGCCGATCTGCTGCGCGGTCACCCGGCCTCCCGGGCGAGCGAGCGGCGCAGCCGGGGGTCGATGAGCCGCTGGACCACGTCGGCCGCGAACCCGATCAGCAGCACGCCGAGCGTGCTGACGACGAGGACCCCCTGGATGACCGGGTAGTCGTGCTGGGCGAAGCCCTTGACCAGCATGCTCCCGAGCCCGGGCAGGGCGAACACGCTCTCCACGACCACGGCCCCGAGGAACGTGGTGGCCAGCTCGATGCCGAGGATCGACACCACCGGCACGACGGCGTTGCGGAGCCCGTGCCGCCACATCGCCCGGGTGAACGAGGAGCCGAGCGCGCGGGCCGTGCGCAGGTAGTCGGCGCCGAGCACGTCGAGGGTGGCCGAGCGGACGTAGCGGATCAGCGAGGCCGACATGACCAGCGCGACCGTGACGACGGGCAGCGTCAGCGAGGTCAGCGCGTCCGCGGGGCTCGCCCAGTCGTCCTGCGGGAAGCCCCCGGCCGGCAGCAGGCCGAGCGAGAGCGAGAAGACCGTGATCAGGAGCATGCCGACCCAGAAGACCGGGACCGCGACGCCGAGCTGCGACAGCGCGCTCAGCAGCGAGCCGTACCAGGTGCCGGCCCGGTGGGCGGCCAGGAACCCGACCGGCACGGCGATCACCACCGCGAGCAGGAAGGCCAGCAGGGTCAGCGGGACCGTGACGACGAGGCGCGAGGCGATCTCCGGGCCGACCGGGAGCGTGCTGACGAACGACGCGCCGAGGTCGAGCGCGGCCATCTGGCCGAGCCAGGAGGCGAACTGCTCGGGCAGCGGCCGGTCCGACCCGATCTGGTGGCGTGCGGCGGCGATCTGGTCGGGCGTCGCGCCGACCGACAGCAGCGAGTTGGCCGGGTCGCCCGGCAGCAGCCGGAGCAGCAGGAACAGCACCATGCCGGCCAGGAGCAGCGACACGACGAGCAACGCCGTCCGGCGCAGCAGGTAAGCAGTCATGGGCGAGGACCGATCGGTGGGAACACGGGGACGTGCGGAGGCCCCGGCCGCGCGGGGCCGGGGCGCCGCGGTCAGCCTCCCGCGCCGGCCTTCTTGATGCCGTACGCGTAGAACTGGGAGTTCAGGCCGTTGACGGGGTAGCCCGACAGCGATGTGGAGGCGACGACGATCTGCGGGTAGAGGTAGAGCCAGTCGCTGGCCGCGTCGGCCGCGATCTGCTCGTTGACCTTCTTCAGCAGCGCCGTCTGCCCGTCCGCCGTGTCCGACCGCTCGGCCTGCTTCACCCAGTCGGTCACCTGCGGGTTGTCGTAGCCCCAGTAGAAGTCCGGGTCGCCGTACCAGACCACGTCGCGGTCGTTGACGTGCTCCTGCAGCGTCGCGGCGAAGTCGTGGTTCTTGTAGACCTTCGTGTACCACTGGTCGGCGGTGATCACGTTGATCGTCACCGTGATCCCGACCTTGGCCAGCTCCGACTTCACGAACGTCGCCACCGTCGGGTGGGGGTCGTAGTTGGGCGTGTCGAGCGTGAAGGAGAAGCCGTTCGGGTATCCCGCGTCGGCCAGCTCCTTCTTCGCAAGGGCCGGGTCGTACGGGTTGACCTTGGTCAGGTCCTCGTACCACGGGTCGGAGGGCGGCACCATCGAGCCGATCAGCGTGCCGTACCGGCCCCAGATCGAGCTGAGCAGCTTCCGGTCGTCGATGGCGGAGGTGATCGCCTTGCGGACGCCGACCTTGTCGAACGGCGCCTTCCGGTCGTTGAACGCCAGCAGCAGCTTGGTCGTCGACTGCCCGTTGTTGACCTTGTAGTCCTTGCCGCCCTCGAACCGCGCCAGCGCGTCCGGGCTCTGCTCGCTGGTCACCACGTCGACCGCCTTGGTCAGCAGCGCGTTGTTGAGCGCGGTCGCGTCGGTGAAGTAGTGGAACACGACCTGCTTGTTCGCGGCCGGGGTGCCCCAGTAGCCGGGGAAGCGCTCCAGCGTGAGCGAGGAACCGCGCTTCCAGGTCCCCAGCGTGTACGGCCCGGTGCCGTCCTCGGAGGTCGTCAGGTCCTTCGCCTGGGAGTCGACGATCCACACGTAGCTGAGGTTGTAGACCAGCGAGATCGACTTGTCGGACAGCTTCACCACGACCGTCGAGTCGTCCGGCGTCTCGATGCTCTTGATCACCTGGAGCTGGCTCTTGCGGGCCGACTGGGAGCCGCCGGCGACCACCCGCTCGATGCTGTACTTGACGTCGGCCGAGGTCAGCGGCTTGCCGGAGTGGAACTTCACCCCGCTCCTCAGCCTGAACGTGTACGTCAGGCCGTCCGGGGCGGCCGTGCTCTTCGTGGCCAGCAGGTTCTCGACCTTGCCGGCGTCGGTCAGCCGGAACAGGCCCTCGTACACGTTGCCGTTGAACGCCTCGGTCACGCCCTGGCCGCCGCCCGCCGTGTTGTCGAGGTTCTGCGGCTCGTAGAGGGACCCGATCCCGATGGTGGCGTCCGGGTCGTACGACCCCGTCGCCGCGGGCGCGGCGCTCCCGGCACCCCCGCCGCACGCCGTGAGGGCGAGCGCGAGGGCGAGGGCGGCGCCGAGCAGCGACGTCGTCTTGCTGATCACTGTTTCTCCTGGCCGGCGGCCACGTGGCCGCCCGATGGTGGTGCGGGGTGAGGCGGGGGTCGGGTCAGTGCGGCAGATAGCCGTCGAGGAAGACCGGAAGCTTCTCGCCCGCCTCGATGGGCACGCCGAAGCGGTTGCCGGGCGGCGGAAGCGGACAGTTGAAGTGGGAGGAGAAGCCGCAGGGCGGCACGAACGCCCGGTTGAAGTCGAGCACCACCCGGTCGGCGCCGGGCTCGTGGTGCACGTGCAGGAAGCGGCCGCCGCCGTAGGTGGCCGAGCCGTTGGTGCGGTCGCCGACGACGAGGAGCAGCGTCCCCTCGTCCTCGAACGCCGCCAGGTTGTACGCCGTGCCGTCCAGCGTGAACGTGATGTCGCCGGGGACCACGTGGTCGCGGGTGCCGCCGTCGTCGCGCATGTGCTCGAACGGCAGCAGCCGCGACTCCGACACCGGCGTGAAGGTCGCCTCGGCGACCCACTCGGGCGCGAAGGGGTAGGTGTCGATCGTCACGAAGTGGTTGATCGCCGGGGAGGCGGCGTCCCACAGCCGGATGCCGCGCTCGGTCTCTCCCGTGCCGATGTGGGACCGCTCGATCCAGGTGGCCCTGACCGTGTCAGGGCGGCCGGAGAGCGCGTCCTCCAGCGACGCGCTCTCATCCGGCTGGAGCCAGTGCGTCTCCACGAGCGCCAGAGGACCGGCCGGGGAGGCGACGGACGCCAGCCGGGCGGTCCGCCAGGCCTCCCAGTCCGCGCGCGCGGCCTCGACGGCAGCCGGGGAGACGAGTGGGGGCATGGGGTCGCTCACTTCGGTCGGGCGCCATGATCAGCACCATTGGCGAGGTTTGAGCATTACCCTACAAGAAAAGGGGGTTTATGGCCAGCCGGAAGCTCAGCGCCGGGACGCCCGGCCGGGGACGGTCCGGTGGACGCCCTCGGTCTCCCAGTCGACGTAGCGGCCGCTCTCGCCGAGCAGCGCGGTCATGAGCCAGAGGAACACGCCGAAGTCGTCGACGACGCCGATGCCCAGCAGGAAGTCCGGGACCACGTCGATCGGGGACACGATGTAGACCACCGCCATGCCGAGCATGGCCAGCTTGCCCTTGGTCAGGCCGGGATACTCCCCCCGCATGCCGGCCCGCAGCATCCGGGGCAGGGCCCGCAGCCGTGCCGCGAGGCCGGGCGAGCCCGGGCGGGAGACCTCCCGGTAGGCGCGCCAGGTCGCCGCCGCGCGTCCTGCTTTCACCATGCCGACCACCTCCGGACCGATCACTGCCCTTGTCACCGTCGTGGTAACGTCCCGCGCCGCCGGCGGGGTTCCGCCGGTACAAGGTCCTGACGTCCCGGTGAGGCCGCCGTACCGGCGTCATCGGGGGGCTGCGGCGTGGCCGAAGGCCTGGAGGATGAGCCCGGTGGCGTCGAGTCTCGCCGTCCGCCCGAGCGCGTCGAGCGCGATGCCGCCGGGCCACGTGTGACCGCCCCCGTCGACGACGTACGCCTCCACGGTGGCGCCGCCCGCGCAGGGGAAGGTCCGCAGGGTGACGTCCGGCGCGGGCCTGCTCGTGCTCGACGGCCGGCAGCCCATCGCCCGCGTCCAGCGGGCCAGGGTGGTCTCGAACGACGGCAGCCGCACCCGGCTCAGCCACGCCGGAACCTGGTAGCCCCGGATCCGCCCGGACAGGTGCACCGGACCTCCGTCGAACGGCACCACGCGATCGCCCGTCCCGTGGAACGCGACGATCGTGGTCGGCCGCGGATGGGCGCACGGCCGCGCGATGGTGAGCCCGCTGACCGGCGCGACCGCCGCGAGCCTGCCGTCCAGGCCGCAGACGAGGGCGGCGGCCATGCCCGCGCCGTTCGACATCCCCGTGGCGAACTCCCTGGTCGTGTCCACGCACAGGGTCGCCTCAAGGTGGTCGAGCAGGGCGGCCGCCGCCTTGATCTCGATGTCTGGGTCCGCGAACCGCCCGAAGCCGGGCAGGATCCACCCGGGCAGCCCCGAGGCCGACTCCGGCGTGACCACGATGTAGCCGAGGTTGGAGCCTGCGACGGGCAGGCGGGTGTACGCGTCCTGCTGGACGGCGTTCGAGCCGAGACCGTGGTAGTTGAGCACGAGCGGCGCGGGCGAGGTGTTGGGGAACCCGGCCGGCAGCGTGAGCAGGAAGCCGAGCGTCCGCCCGCCCGCCTTCACCTCGCGCCATCCGCCTGTGGGCGGGGTCTTTCCACAGCCTGTGGACGCGCCGCGCGGCGGGACGGACGCCGACGCTCGCACCGGCGGCGCGGCCGCGCCGGGCGAGGACGAGGACGAGGACGATGGCGCCGACGAGCAGGCCGCCAGCGCGACCAGCACACCGGCCAGGACGGCCCCCAGCCGGGACGGGCGCGCCACCCTCAGCCCAGTCCGGGCGCCAGGTCGCGCACGGCCTGCTCGACCGGGACCGGGCCGCCGGGCAGGGGGGCGAGGACGGGCGTGTCGAGACCGGCCGCGACGTACTCCCGGATCCTGGCCCGGCACGCGGCCGCGTCCCCGTGGACGACGAGGTCGTCGACCACCTCGTCGGGGATCGCCTTGACCGCGGCCTGGCGGTCGCCCGCCGCCCACGCCTCGTGCATGGGCCGCAGCACCTCCCCGCGGCCCAGCCACTCGTGGAAGGCCGCGTAGACCGGCACGGTGAGGTACGCGGCGAGCAGGCGCCGCCCGATCGCCCTGGCCGCGTCGGCGTCCTCGGTCACCACGACGAACAGCCGGGCGATGAGCTCCACGCCCTCCCCCAGCTCGGCCCGGACCCTGGTCACGTCCCTCGGCGACAGCCAGTTGGTGATCGCGCCGTCCGCCTCCCGCGCCGCGAGCCTGAGCATGCCGGGGCGCAGCGCGGCCAGCACGATCCGCGGCGGCGTCGCCGGCGCCCGCTCCAGCCGGAACCCCTTCACGTCGAAGGTCTCGTACGACGCGGTGACCTTCTCCCCGGCCAGGGCCGTCCGCAGGAACCGCAGCGTGTCGCGCATCCGGGCGTACGGCCGGTCGAACTCGGCGGCGTTCCAGTTGCGGACGATGACCGGCGAGGAGGCGCCGATGCCGAGGACGAACCGCCCGGGGGCGACGTCGGCCAGTGTGGCGGCCGACATGGCGAGCAGCGCCGGGCCGCGCGTGTAGACGGGCACGATGGCGCTGCCCAGCCGCAGGCCGGGCGCCCATTCGGCGGCGAGCGCCAGCGGGACGAAGCCGTCGGTGCCGCCGACCTCGGCCGACCAGGCGTCCGTGTAACCCAGCTCCGGCAGCTCGGCGACGAGCGCCTTCGACTCGATCGGCGTCTGCCCGAAGAACGGAATCGTCATGCCCCAGCGGTCCACGGCCACCCCTTCCGGCGCGATGCTGTCCAGGCGACCATACCAACCGGACGGTATGCCCGTCCCCTCACGTGCGCAGCTCGTGGACCAGCTCGATGACGTCCCGCGCGATGCCGCGGATGCCGGGAAGGTGGGACAGCCCGACGAGCCGGTCGACCAGCGGGACCACCCGGTCGATCAGCCGGTAGGTGCGCGCGCACCCGGGGGAGGTGTCGTGCACCCAGAACAGCACCACGCCCATCGACAGCAGCCAGAGAAGCTCGGGAAGCTCCGCGCGGACCTCCTCGTCCATCCGGTCGGCCGAGCCCCGCACGACCTCGCGGTAGATCGCGATGGCCGACTCCCTGGCGGGCGCGGAGTCGGCGCTGAACGGGCTGAGCGGGTTGCTCGGCTCGGCCGCGTACTTGAAGAACTTCACGGCGAACTCGTGGTACGGCTCGGAGATCCGCACCCACGCGCGCAGCACGCCCCCGAGCCGGCCGGCGAACGACCGTTCCCTCTCCAGCAGCTCACGGGACGCGGCCTCGTGCGCCGCCTGCGCCCGGTCGTAGTAGGCCTGGACCATCTGCTCCTTGGAACTGAAGTAGTAGTAGGCGTTCCCCACCGAGACGCCTGCCTCGGCGGCGATCGCGCGCATCGTCGTCGCCTCGAAACCCCGCTCCTTGAACAGCCGGAGGGCTGTCTCGACGATCAGCTCCCGTGTCTTCTCGGCCACGCTCGTCACTGTACGGCGAGTGCCCGTGCGCGGTCATGGACCGACAACAAGATCCACATTCCTCGGCAAACTCCTCGCGGATGAACGGGCGTCCCGCGGCGCGTCCGTGGGATTGATCTGTCTGGCGCGCTCCCCCGCCGGCACCCCCCGGCATCCGACGTGGACACATCGACGGGGGGAGACCGTGCACGTCCGTTCGTGGCGGCGGGGGGTCGTGGGGATGGCCGCGGTCGTCCTCGTCTCCATGCCCATGCAGCACGACCCGTCCGGCGCCAGCACGACCCCGCGCCCGCCCTCACCCGCCACCGGCGCGGAAGCCGCGACACAGCCCGCCTCGCCCGCGCCGTCGGCCGGGGGCTCGCCGGCCGGGGCCGGGCCGTCCCCGTATCCGGTGGAGACGGGGCTCCCGGCGTCGGTGGAGGCCCTGGCCGCGGACCTGCCGCCGCTCGACGCCGTCCTCGCGGGCACCTTCCCCGCCACCGTGAACGCCTGGGACGCCTCACAGGCGGGCACGCGGATGGACCAGCCGGACGCGCTGGGCCTGCTGCGCGACGCGGGGGTGCGGGTGCGGTCCAGCGGCGGCTGCGACGACCGGCGCCGCCCGCGGTGCACCTCGCTGGCGACCATCCGGTACGGCACGGTCATGCGGGTGGTCGACCTCAAACGGGCCAGCGGCTGCGACATCACGATCACCGGCGGCACCGAGGTCGGCCACTCCGGCGGCCGCTACAGCCACGGCGCCGGGTACAAGGTCGACATCGCCCACAACAGGTGCGTCGACGCGTACATCAGGAGGACGTTCCCCCTGTGGAAGGTGCGGGGGGACGGCGCGCGCCTCCACCGGCCCACGGGCGACCCCGACGTGCCCGTCGGCGCCGAGGTGTACGCCGACGAGCCCACCCACTGGGACATCCTCTTCCCCTAGGACGTCCCGGGGTGGGCCCGGCGGGCGGTCAGGAGAACTCGGCGGCGACCAGCGCGGCGATCTCGGCGGTGTTCAGCGCCGCCCCCTTGCGGAGGTTGTCGCCGCACACGAACAGGTCGAGCGTGTTCGGGAAGTCGAGCGCCTGGCGGATCCGGCCGACGTAGGTCGGGTCGGTCCCCACGACGTCGGCCGGCGTGGGGAACACGCCGTTCGCCGGGTCGTCGAGCACGACGACGGTCGGCGCCGCCTCCAGGATCGCGCGGGCGCCCTCGACGTCCACCTCCCGCTCGAACGTCGCGTGGACGGCCAGCGAGTGGGTGGTCACCACCGGGACCCGGACGCACGTGGCCGAGACCTTCAGGCCGGGGATGCCGAGGATCTTGCGGGACTCGTTGCGGACCTTGAGCTCCTCCGACGACCAGCCGTCGTCCTTGAGCGAGCCGGCCCACGGCACGACGTTGAGCGCGAGCGGGCCGGGGAACGGCGACCCGGACAGGTCGGGGACGGCCTTGCGCACGTCGCCCGCGACCGTGCCCATCGTCCGGTCGCCCGCCACGGCCTCGATCTCGGCGTACAGCCGCTCCGGGCCGACCACGCCGGCGCCGGAGACCGCCTGGTACGACGCCACGACGAGCTCGCGCAGGTCGTACGCGCGGTGCAGCGCGCCAATGGCGGCCATCATCGACAGCGTCGTGCAGTTGGGGTTGGAGATGATTCCCTTGGGCCGGTTGCGCGCCTGCTCGGGGTTGCACTCGGGCACGACGAGCGGGACGTCCGGGTCCATCCGGAACGCGCCCGAGTTGTCGACGGCCACCGCGCCGCGGGCGGCGGCGATCGGCGCCCACTCGGCGGAGACCTCGTCGGGCACGTCGAACATCGCGATGTCGACGCCGTCGAACGCCTCGGGGGCGAGGGCCTGGACCGTCACGTCCTCGCCGCGGACGCTCAGCACCTTGCCGGCGGAGCGGGGCGAGGCGATCAGGCGGATCTCGCCGTACGCCTCGGACAGGTCGGGGCGGTTGGTGAGGATGTCGAGCATGACGGTGCCGACGGCGCCGGTGGCGCCGACGACGGCGAGGACGGGTCGGCGGCTCATCGTCCGGTACCTCCGTACACGACGGCCTCGACCTGGTCGGAGTCGAGGTCGAAGGCGCGGTGGGCGGCGGTGACCGCGGCGTCCACCTCGTTCTGCCCGACGACCACCGAGATGCGGATCTCCGAAGTGGAGATCATCTCGATGTTCACCCCGGCGTCGGCGAGGGCGCCGAAGAACTTGGCGGTAACGCCCGGGTGCGAGCGCATCCCGGCCCCGATCAGCGAGACCTTGCCGATCTGGTCGTCGTAGAGCAGCGACTCGAAGGCCACCTGGCTCTGGATCTTCTTCAGGGCTCCCAGGGCGACCTGGCTGTCGTTCACCGGCAGCGTGAACGAGATGTCCGTGCGGCCCGTCGCGGCGGCCGAGACGTTCTGGACGATCATGTCGATGTTGATCTCGGCGTCGGCCAGCGTGCGGAAGATGGCGGCGGCCTCGCCGACCTTGTCGGGCACCCCGACCACAGTGATCTTGGCCTCGCTCCGGTCGTGCGCGACCCCGGAGATGATGGGCTGCTCCACTTCGGTTCCTTCGCTGTAGGGGTCGGAGACGACCCAGGTGCCTTCCCTGGTGCTGAACGAGCTTCTGACGTGGATCGGCAGGTCGAACCTGCGGGCGTACTCCACGCAGCGCAGATGCAGGATCTTGGCCCCGCAGGCCGCCATCTCGAGCGTCTCCTCGTAGGAGATCCGGGGGATCTGGCGGGCGGCCGGGACGATGCGCGGGTCGGCCGTGAAGATGCCGTCGACGTCGGTGTAGATCTCGCAGACGTCCGCGCCGAGCGCGGCGGCGAGCGCGACCGCCGTGGTGTCGGAGCCGCCGCGGCCGAGGGTCGTGATGTCCTTGGTGTCCTGGGAGACGCCCTGGAACCCGGCCACGATCGCGATCTGGCCCTGGTCGACGGCCTCCCGGATGCGGCTCGGGGTCACGTCGATGATGCGCGCCCTGCCGTGGCTGGAGTCGGTGATCACGCCGGCCTGCGAGCCGGTGAAGCTGCGCGCCTGGTGGCCGAGGTTGGCGATCGCCATGGCGAGCAGCGCCATCGAGATCCGCTCCCCGGACGTCAGCAGCATGTCCAGCTCGCGCCCGGGCGGCAGCGGGGACACCTGCTTGGCCAGCTCCAGCAGTTCGTCGGTGGTGTCCCCCATCGCGGACACGATCACCACGACGTCGTTGCCGGCTTTTTTCGTCGCGACGATCCGCTGGGCGACCCGCTTGATGCAGGACGCGTCGGCGACGGACGAACCACCGTATTTTTGGACAACGAGCGCCACTGGAATCTCCAACGAATCAGGACGTGGAGCTCACAGTGTACTTGCGGGCCCCAAAGCAGATCCGGAGCCGACCAGCATGTGGACGGTCAGACGACCGTGCTCTCCTCCACCACGTCGAGCCGCGTGTGCGCGACCAGCGCGTGGAGGGCGCGCAGCGCGGCGCCGGCGTGGTTGCCCCAGGTGTTGAAGTAGGAGTACTGCCACCACCACAGCGCCTCCAGCGGGCGGCCCGCGTGGAAGTGCCGCAGCCCGTGGATCAGGTCGGCCGCCACGGCCGTCAGGTCGTCCGACAGCCGGTACGGCGTGACGACAGTGTCCTTGTACGGGTCGAAGACCTCGGCGTAGTCGTCGACCGGGCCCAGCCGCGCGGCCAGGGCCGTACGGAGGGGGTCGATGTCGGGGTCCTCGCTCAACGCGGGCTCGAAGTTGCCCTGCAGGATCACGTCCTGCGCCGCCCCGAGCTGGGTGCCCGCGAGGCTGACCTGGGCCACCTCCACCAGCAGCAGCGGCAGGATCGCGTCGCCGCCCTCCCCGCGTGCCAGACGGGTGAGGCCGTCGACGTAGTTCTGCGCATGGGTGGCGACGCGCGCGGCCAGGTCGTTCCACTCGTCAGACATCCAGCAGCCTCCGTCCTTCGAAAGCGCGGCCCAAAGTGACCTCGTCGGCGTACTCGAGGTCACCGCCCACCGGCAGACCGCTGGCCAGTCGTGTCACTTTCAGCCCGAGAGGCTTGACGAGCCTGGCCAGGTAGGTGGCCGTCGCCTCGCCCTCGAGGTTCGGGTCGGTCGCGAGGATCAACTCGGTCACCTGGCCGTCGGCCAGCCGCGTCATCAGCTCGCGGATCTTGAGGTCGTCCGGTCCGACGCCGTCGATCGGGCTGATCGCCCCGCCGAGCACGTGGTAGCGGCCACGGAACTCGCGGGTCTTCTCGATCGCGACGACGTCCTTGGACTCCTCGACGACGCAGATTACATGCGGGTCGCGCCGCTGGTCGCGGCAGATCCGGCATTCCTCCTCGGCGGCGACGTTCCCGCACACCCGGCAGAAGCGGACCTTCTCCTTCACCTCGAGCAGCGCGTGCGCCAGCCGCTTCACGTCGGCCGGATCGGCGGCGAGCAGATGGAAGGCGATGCGCTGCGCGCTCTTGGGACCGACGCCGGGCAGCAGCCCGAGCTCGTCGATCAGATTCTGGACGACCCCTTCGTACATCGGTCTCAGAACCCCGGCAGCTGGCCGAGGCCTCCCCCGAGGCCCTGCGCGAGGGGCCCGAGCTTCTCCTGCTGCAGCTCACCGGCCGCGCGGACGGCGTCACGCACCGCGGCGAGTACGAGGTCGGCCAGCGTCTCGGCGGTCTCCTCCGGGTCGCTCGCGTCGATCGCCAGCGGGCTGATCTGGAGCTCCAGCAGCTCCCCGCTCCCGTTGACGGTCGCGACCACGAGGCCGCCCCCGGCGCTCCCCTCCACCTCGGCGTCGCTGAGCTCCTGCTGCGCGGTGACGAGCTGCTGCTGCATCAGCTGAGCCTGCTCCAGCAACTGCTGGAGGTTGACATCCCCTGGATTCACGATCGTGCGCTCCTCAGCGTCCAGCGACATGTTCGTCGCGACGAGCCTACGGTGTCCGCCGCTGTTGCGACACCGGCGCACGCGCGTGTTCCCCCCAGCCGGTCGGCCCGGTCCACAGGGAAACCGCACGGACGGAGACCGCGCTACCCCCGCGATCCCCGTCCATGCGGAACCAAAGGACCGGCCGGGCCCCGTCCCCCCTCCACGCGTCCGGGACCCGGCCTTTCCACCACGCCGGACGTCACCCGGCCGACATGACGTCGCAACCGTAATCAGGCCAAGGTTGCATACGGGTTGCGATCACTTGGTTACTCATGGACATTGGCAAATACCGTCCCAGGGGTGGCGCAAATCTCTCTGGTACGGAGGCGCACCGCGAGAACAGCACCCCCCACCCGGGAGCCATCGATGCCGGAATCGTCGACACGCCGCATCCACGAGGCCGTGATGACCGGGAAGCGGCCGGCGGAGTCCGGGCCCCGCGAGGTGATCTCCGACTCCTGGCGCCGGTGCCTGGAGGCCGGCATCGACCCCGAGAGCCACGAGGCGCCGCTCGTGTACGACGAGGGCGACATCCGCGAGGCCCGGTCTGTCACTCCCATGGGCACGCTGCTCCCGATGCTGCGCCAGACCCTGCTGCAGGTCGCCGACGAGGCCGCCCACATCATGGTCGTCACCGACGCGACCGGCGACGTGCTGTGGCGCGACGGCCACCGGCAGGTGCTGCACCGGGCCGACCGGATCGGCCTCTCCGACGGCTTCCGCTGGTCGGAGCAGGCCGTCGGCACGAACGGCATCGGCACGGCCCTCGCCACCGGCCGTCCCATGTACGTCTACTCCGGCGAGCACCTGGCGCGGACGCTGCACGCCTGGTCGTGCGCCGGCGCCCCGATCGTCGACCCCGACTCCGGCCGCACGATCGGATGCGTGGACATCAGCGGCACCACCCGCAGCCTCCACCCGGCCACGGTCGCCCTGGTCCGCGCCGCCGCCCGGCTCGCCGAGAGCGAGCTGGCGGTCGGCATGCGGGAGCGAGACGAGAGCCTCCGGTCCCGCCACCACCGCCACCTCGACCGTCCGGGCGCCCTCGTCACGCTCACCGGCCGGGTCGTCGCGGGCGACCTCAGCCTCGGGCCGCGGATCCGCCTGCCCGAGTGCGGCGAGCGGGTCATCCTGCCGGACGGCCGGGTCGCGCTGGTCGAGTCGCTCGGCGACGCGTACCGGCTCGTCCCCCTCGACGCGCAGGCCGCCGTCCCCCGGCTCAGACTCACGCTGCTCGGAGAGGACCACCCGTACGCGCATCTCGACGGCGTCCGCGTCCCGCTGTCGCTGCGGCACGCCGAGATCCTCACGCTGCTCGCCCTGCACCCCCGCGGGCTCACCGCCGAACGGCTGTCCTTCCTCCTGTACGGCGACGAGGGCAACCCGGTGACCATCCGCGCCGAGATCCACCGCCTGCGGGCCCAGCTCGGCCGGGCCATCGCCGCCAAGCCGTACCGGCTGGCCTGCGAGGTCTCCGCCGACTTCCTCGACGCGCGGCAGGCGCTCGCCGCCGGGGCGACGGCGGTGGCGGCCCGGCTCTACCAGGGGCCGCTGCTGCCGCGGTCGGAGGCCCCGGCCGTCCTGCGGGCGCGCGAGGAGCTGGAGGCCCGCGTGCGATCGGAGCTGCTCGCCCGGGGCACGCCCGAGGACCTGTGGGAGTACGCCCAGACGCCCAGCGGATACGAGGACGCGGAGGTTCTCGAACACGTGGTGGCGGCCGTTCCGCCCGGCGACCACCGGCACGCCGCGGCGTGCGTGCGCCTGGCCCGCCTTGACGACTGAGACCTTGAGTTCGGCCCGTTCCGGCCGGGCTCCTGAGCTCGGCTGGAGCTCGGTTGCGGCTCGTCTGGGTCCCGGCTGGGCTCGGCGCCCGGATCAGGCGAGGTGCAGGAACGTCCAGTCGACGGCCTGCTCGGCGCCAAGGACGGCCGCCGCGGCCACGGCCGAAACCACCAGGCCGAGCAGCCGGTCGCGGGCCGAACGGCCGAGGAGCAGGGGGAGCGCGACACCGGCGGCCACCGCGCACCACCCCGCCGCCGTCCCCGGGCCGCCGTCCCCGCCGGTGGCCAGCCGCAGGGCCGTCACGCCGTCGGCCAGCCAGACCGCGCCCGAGACGCCGACGGCCGATGCTCTCGGGAGCAGCCGGGGATGGCGCCACGACGCCCCGGCCGCGCCGTACACCGGGCCGGCGACCAGCCCCGTGACGACCCAGACCACCACCGACGCCGTGTCGACCGCGAACCCGGCGACGGCGGCCGACGCGTAGTAGCCGGCGACGAGACCGGCCTCGGCCGTCGCGCCCGCGACGGCGGCCGTCCGCCACCGTCCGGGGACGCGCGCGCCGGCGGAGAAGGCGACCATGGCCCACGGCGAAGCCGAGTTCACGAGGAGGAACCAGCCGGTCCCGCTGAGCGGCCGCTGGCCGAGGAACGTGAGCGCTCCTCCCAGGAGCCCGGCGACGGCGGCCGGGCCCAGGATCGGCCACGGCCCGCCGGGCGGGGCGGCCGCCCGCGGCCTCGCCGCGGTGTGGTTCACGGACACGTCGGCTCCCTTGCGTCGGTGTGACGACGTGCGCCGCCGTCACCCCTACTCGTCCGACGTGGCGGATCGGGTTCCCGCTCCGCGGCGGCGGCTCAGGAGTGGTCGATCTCCTCGATCACGCGCCCGCCCAGCTCGCGCTGGATCAGGGCCATGCCGGTCAGCTCGCTGACGTCGGCGTCGGCGTCGTTCAGGGGGTCGACGTCGTCGACGTCGCTGGCGCGGCGGCGCGGGACGGCGTCCGGCCACGCGGGCCGGGGACCGGACTGGGCCGCGGCCCTGGCGGCGTCGCGCGCTGCCGCAATGCCGGGGCTCGACACGGGGGCCGAGGCGGCCGGGAACGGCGGCCGGGGGCCCGGCGAGGGGGCGTCGAAGTCGTCGGACGGCGCGTCGGGCCAGGTCTCGTCGGTCGCCGCGGGCGTGGTCTCGGCGGGGG
>NZ_KI866523.1:627105-668538 GCF_000511135.2 Microbispora sp. ATCC PTA-5024
CCGGCCGCGGGGCCCTGCGGACCGGAGGGTCCGCGCGTGGCCGGACCGGCGGGGCCCGGCCCCGAACCGCCGACCACGACGTCCACCCGCCAGGTGCCGCCGAGCACGTCGCTCAGCGCCGCCGCCACCACCTCGTCGCGCTTGCCCTTGAGGAAGCCCTGCACGTCTCCGGGCTTCTCGAAGCCCACGGTCACGACGTTGCCCTCCACGCCGAGCAGGCGGCCCTGCGCGTTGAGGATCATCCAGGCGACGCGCTGCCGGTTCTTGATCGCCTCCAGCACCTGCGGCCACGCCTGCTGGACGGGCCCGCTCCCCGCGGCGGCGGGAGAGGCCGCGGCCGGCGCGGTGGGAGCCGGGGCCGCGGCCGGGGCGCCGGGCCGTACGGGAGTGGGCCAGTCGTCGGCGGCGGGCGCCTCGCCCGCGGAGGTGGGCGTCTGTGAGCCCTCAGCCCGGGGGGCCGGAGCGGCCTGAGGGGGGTGAGGGACCTGCGCCGGGGCGGCCGGCGGCGCGGACGCGGGCGGCGTCGTGGCGGCGGGCGTGGCGACAGGCGCGGAGGCGACCGGCGCGGAGAGGACCTGACCGCCCGCGGGAATGCCGCGCTCCAGCCGTTCGAGGCGGGTCAGCAGCGCCGCCTCCCCCTGCTCGGCGGCCGGGAGCAGCACGCGGGCGCACATGAGCTCGAGCAGCAGCCGGGGCGACGTGGCGCCGCGCATCTCGGTCAGCCCCGCGTTGAACACCTCGGCGGCCCGGGTCAGCTCCGCCGGTCCCATCGACGCGGCCTGGACCTTCAGCCGTTCCAGCTCGTCGGCCGGCCGGTCGAGCAGGCCGCTGCTCGCCGCCTCGGGGACGTTCGACAGGATGACCAGGTCGCGGAAGCGCTCCAGCAGGTCGGTGGCGAAGCGGCGGGGGTCGTGACCGCCCTCGACCACCCGGTTCACGGCGTGGAAGACGGCCGCGCCGTCGCGCCTGGCGAACGCGTCGACGACCTCGTCCAGCAGGTCGCCGTCGGTGTAGCCGAGCAGGGACACGGCCCGCTGGTAGGTGATCCCGCCGTCGCCCGCGCCGGCGAGAAGCTGGTCGAGGATCGACAGCGAGTCGCGGGCCGACCCGGCGCCCGCCCGCACCACCAGCGGCAGCGCCGCCGGCTCGTACGGCACGGACTCCGACTCGAGGATCTCCTCCATGAGCTGGCGGAGCGTGGCCGGCGGCATGAGCCGGAACGGGTAGTGGTGGGTGCGGGACTTGATCGTCCCGATGACCTTCTCCGGCTCGGTGGTCGCGAAGACGAACTTCAGGTGCGGCGGGGGCTCCTCCACCAGCTTCAGCAGCGCGTTGAAGCCCTCACGGGTGACCATGTGGGCCTCGTCGATGATGTAGATCTTGAAGCGCGCCGAGACCGGGGCGAAGAAGGCCCGCTCACGAAGGTCGCGCGCGTCGTCGACGCCGCCGTGCGACGCGGCGTCGATCTCGATCACGTCCAGGTGGCCGGGGCCGGTCGCGGCCAGGGCGACACACGACTCGCACTCGCCGCAGGGGTCGGGCGTGGGGCCCTTCTCGCAGTTCAGGGAGCGGGCGAGGATGCGGGCGCTGGAGGTCTTGCCGCAGCCGCGGGGCCCGCTGAAGAGGTAGGCGTGGTGGATGCGCCCGCTGCGCAGGGCCTGACGCAACGGCTCGGTGACGTGCTCCTGCCCCTTGACCTCGGCGAACGTCCCGGGTCTGTACTTGCGGTACAGCGCAAGACTCATGCCGCCTCCTCGGGGGGTCGACCCGGCCGGCGAATCCGCTAACTGAGAGACCCCTCGCACACCCGCCAGAGCCCGCTTATCCTTGCTGCCTTCCGGCCCTGGGGAGGTTCACAGGATGACGCCGCGCGAGGGGTCCGGTGCACAGTCTAACCACTCGGGAACGATGCGCAGGCCGTTCGGCGGCACGGTCATCACGGGCCGGAAAGTCCGCTAAGCTGTTCGGCGGAGGATTCGCCTAGTTGGCCTAGGGCGCACGCTTGGAAAGCGTGTTGGGGGCAACCCCTCAGGAGTTCGAATCTCCTATCCTCCGCGCTTGGTTGAGCAGCAAGAACGCGAAAGGCCCGGTCCATCCAGCCGGGCCTTTCGCGCGTTCCGGGTCTCACCACTGGTCTCGGTCGAACCCGCCGCCGACTCGCCGAGCCGATCGACCCCCGCAGGTGCGTACGTGATGCTTGCGTGCCCGTGGTCCCTGTTTGATCTGAGCCGGGCAGCGTGTTTTGGCAGTACGGAGGGGCGATTGGTATTCGCTCGACCGATTGGGGGCGATGGTGCCCATTACAAGTCAGGGACCCATGAGGAAGGAGACCGATCATGGGTGCTTACCGTCCTGATATGCGTCAGTGCGAGCAGGCTCAGCAGGAGCTGACGAAGGCGGAGGAGAGCCGGCTCCAGGAACTGCTGGCCGCGTTCCGCGAGACCGAGTGACACGTCACCGCCGCCGACGGCGGTGGTGACCCGGGTGGGCACGGCAGCTTCCGTGCCCACCGCTTCCCGACCCGCACCCACGCTCCCGCCGCGTCCGAACCCGCACAATCCAAGCGCTCGGAAAGCCCACCGCTCCCAGACCGGCACATCCGAGCGGCCGACACGCGCACCGCTTCCAGACCGGCACGCTCCCCGGTGACCCGCTCCCGAACCGGCGCCTCCCCGGTTCCCACCGTCGTCACACCGGCACACCGGAAGGACGCGGGCATGGACCACCTCGATCAGCGAAGCGCCACCAACGGCAGTCCGGTCGCGCGCCCGGCGGGCGGCCCGCCGCCGTCGGGAGTGGAGCGGGCGGTGCCGCTGCCGGAGGCGGAACGCCTGGTCCTGGCCGCCCTGCGGGAGCTGGCCCTGGAGGCCGGGCTCGAAGAGCTCCAGGCCGGCGGCGAGCCGACGGCCTACCGGTGCGTGTTGCGCACCGCCACCGGCCAGGTGGCGCCGGAAGGCGTCGGCATGGGCAAGGGCCTGCGCCAGGAGGCCCGGGTGGGGGCGCTGTTCGAGGCGCTGGAGCACTACGCGACCGGCCCGGAGTGGTTCGACCCGGCCGGGACGCGCCTGCGTCCCGCCCGCGCGCTGGCCGGCGGCGTCCTCGCCCGGGACGTGATCGCCCCGCTGCTGGCCGAACTGGGCGACCAGCCGCTGGCCTGCCACGACTACATCCCCCTGCACGCGAACACCCTCGACGGGGCCGGAGGCGACCACGAGCAGGTGGCGGCGCCGGTGTTCCTGGGCGCCCCGTGGTACCTCGAAGACGGCGGGGAGGAGGCCCGCGCGGCCGCGGGCGATCGCTGCGACTACCGGTGGGTGGCGCGCTACAGCAGCAACAGCGGGTCGGCCATCGGCGTGACCGCCGCTGAGGCGCTGGTGCACGCCCTCAACGAGGCCGTCGAACGCGACGCGTACTCGCTGCTGCTGGCACACGCCTTCCTCGGCGGCGGGCACCGGCTGCGCCGCGTGGACGTCGCCACCCTCCCGGGTGATCTGGCGGCCGCGCACGCCCTGGCCCAGCGGCTGGCCGGGCAGCGGGTGCATCTGCTGGACATGACCACCGACCTGGGCGTGCCCACCTTCCTGGCCTACGCCGCCCCCACCTCCGGCGTTCCCCACCGGCGCGGCGCCGGGACCTCGCTGAGCGGCCACTACGCCGCCTGGCGGGCGCTGACCGAGTTCATCCAGGGCGTCCTCAGCGGCGATCACTCCGGCGCCCACCCGTCTGACCTGTCCGCGCTGGCCCGCTACCCCGAGCTGCACGCCTGTGGCCGCTTCGACCTCACGGCCCACCTGGCGGTGGCCCGCACCGTGCCCTACGTCCCGCCCACCGCCGTCCCGGCGACTCCCGCCGAGCACCTGCGCGCGCTGGTGGACGTCCTCACCCGCGCCGGTCATCCTCCGTACCACCGGATCGTGGCCGAGCTTCCCGGCGGCATCACCGCCGTGCACACCCTGGTGCCGGGCCTGGAGCGCTTCATGCTCATCCTGCAGGGCGCCCTCATCCTGCCCGGTCCCCGCGCCCAAGCCGCCCTCACCACCGCGGCCCTCCCCTGACCGGACGGCGCCGGCGGGGAGGGGACGGGCCGATCGGACGGCCCGCCCCCTCCGGCCTCACCGGCCGGGGGTCTTCACCCCGTTGAGCGTGCTCCCGCCCTGCGCCGTCTGTCCCAGCGGCGCCAGGCCGTGGTGGTGGTGACGACGGTGGTGGTGGTGCCGGTGGTGGTGCCGGTGGTGGCGGCCCAGCCGGCGGCCGAGCTGCGGGTCCAGGTGTCCGCCCTGCACGTGGGTCTCCCGCCCCGCCGAGGACGCCGGCGTCGACCCCTGAGCCGAGGACGCCGGCGTCGTCCCGTGAGCCGAGGACCTCGGCGTCGACGCGTGATTCGAGGCGAACGCGGTTCCCGTCGCCGCTCCGCCGACGGCGAGCCCCGCCACCGCGAGACCGGCGATCGTGAGTGTGAGTTTCATCGGCCTTCCGTTCCTGGTCGCTTGTTGTAACCGACGCAGGACAGCCTGTACGTGTGACGGTGAGACGACCGTTCTGGGCGGATGAGGGCCGGGCAAAGTCGGGGTCAGGCCGTGGGAGATCGACACGCCCGGCCTCCCCCAGCCGGGATCAGATCCAGCTGGGGAACATCATGCGGCTGTGCCAGTCATCGTACGGCACGGGGACGGCGGTGAGGACGGGCCACAGCCACCAGAAGTCCACCAGCGCCAGCAGCGCGAACGCCCCGATGACGGAGGCGCCCAGCGCGCGCCTGGCGGGGGAGGCGTCCACGCGGCCGAGGATCAGCCCGCACGCCAGGACGATGGCCAGGATCATGAACGGGACCATCGGGAGCGCGTAGAACAGGTACATCGTGCGGTGGTCGGCCAGGGCGTAGTAGAACCACGGCAGCCAGCCGGCCGCGTAGATCAGGAGCACGCTCCCCGCCCGCCAGTCCCGGGTCGCGGCATACCAGGTCAGCGCGGCCACCAGGGCGAGCAGTCCCGCGTACCAGATGACGGGGGTGCCGGTGCCGAGCACGGCCTGCGAGCAGGTGGCCGCCCCGCAGACGCCCTTGGGCGACTCGTAAAAGAAGGCCACCGGACGCAGCAGCAGGGGCCAGGTCCACGGCTGCGACTGGTAGGGGTGCGACGCGTCCAGTCCCTCGTGGAACCCGAGCACCTGGCTCTGGTAGTGGACCAGCGACCGCACCGAGTCGACGACGAAGAACACCCAGCCGTTCGAGGTCGCCTGGGCCCAGTTCCGGCCCCATCCGGCGGCGGAGGCGAACCACCCTGCGAACGAGGCGACATACACCACCAGGGGCGACACGACCGTCCACGCGAGGCCGAGGGGCCAGTCGAGCCGCAGCGACTCCCGGAAGGGACGGCGCAGGCCGATGGCGTGCCGCGCACCCGCGTCCCAGACCAGTCCGAGGAGCGCGAAGGCGACGACGAAGAACAGGCCGGACCACTTGGTGGCCAGGGCCGCCCCCACGCAGAGGCCGGCCGCCAGGCGCCATGGGCGCAGGCCCAGCCGCGGCCCCTCGCCCGCCAGCGAGGACGTCCCGTACCAGTCCGCGAGCCGGGCGCGGGCCCGGTCCCGGTCCACGACGAGGCAGGCGAACCCGGCCAGCACCCAGAACGTGAGGAACACGTCGAGCAGGGCCGAGCGGGAGAACACCAGGTGCAGGCCGTCCAGCGCCAGCAGGAGGCCCGCGAGGCAGCCGAGCAGCGTCGAACGGGTGAGACGCCGGGCGACCCTGGCCAGGACCAGCACGCTGAGCGTCCCGACGAGCGCGGCGGCGAACCGCCAGCCGAACGGCGTGAGGCCGTACAGCCACTCGCCCACCGCGATCAGCCACTTGCCCAGCGGCGGGTGCGTCACGTACCCGCAGTACGGGTCCTGGCCGCAGGCGGCGAAGATGTCCGTGCGGCCCGCCAGCATGAGCTTGTCGGCGTCGGCGGCGAACTTGCGCTCGACGCCGAACCTGAGCAGGGCGTAGGCGTCCTTGGCGTAGTACGTCTCGTCGAAGACCACGGCCCGCGGGACGCCGAGCCGGTCGAAGCGGAGGAACCCCGCGAAGACCGTCACGATCAGCGGGCCGAGCCACCCCCACAGCGGGCTGCCCGGCATGGGCGGCACGAGACGATCGCGTACGGAGACGGGAGGCGCCCCAGCCGTCTCCGCGATCGTCCGGGATACGGGTGGGGCCACGGGGGAATCCTAGCGCCACATTCGGTACAAACTCCCACGAAGAACGCGTCGGCATCGGCTGCCATGAATGATCATCGGCATTCTGGGCAGAAGGCCCCGGCGACAGCATCGACAGCGCAACCAGCGCCCCTCTCACCGGGAGCGTCGCAGATGGATTTCGATGACCGAGCACGACTCGACGCCTCCCAGGTGGAAGACGTCGGCGGAGGCGGCGGGGGCTTCCGGGGCGGTGGCCTCGCCATCGGCGGCGGAGCCGCCGGCATCATCGCCCTCATCGTGGCCCTGATATTCGGGATCAACCCCGGAGACATCACCGGCGGCGGCGGCGACCAGCCCGCGGGCCTCCAGCCCAGCAGCGACCTGAGCAAGCAGTGCAAGACCGGCGCCGACGCCGACCAGTCCGAGAAGTGCCGGGTCGTCGGCGTGGTCAACAGCATCCAGAAGTACTGGGAAGGCCAGATCGACGGCTACACGCCGGCCAAGACCACGCTGTTCTCCGGCGGCATCCAGACCGGGTGCGGCGCGGCCGACACCTCGGTCGGGCCGTTCTACTGCCCCTCCGACAAGCACGTCTACCTGGATCTGACGTTCTTCGACGAGCTGACCTCGCGGTTCGGGGCCAAGGGCGGCCCGTTCGCCCAGGCGTACGTGATCGCCCACGAGTACGGCCACCACGCCCAGGACCTGTTCGGCACGATGAACAGGGTCGGGCAGGAGCAAGGCGCCGAGAGCGGGTCGGTGCGGCTGGAACTGCAGGCCGACTGCTACGCGGGCGTCTGGGCCAAGAACGCCGTGGACACCGGCTTCTACGCCAAGCCGTTCACGGACGCCGACATCAAGGAGGCGCTCGACGCCGCGGCCGCGGTCGGCGACGACCACATCCAGGAGCAGGCCCAGGGCCGGGCCAACCCGGACACCTACACGCACGGCACCTCGGCGCAGCGGGAGAAGTGGTTCTCCAACGGCTACAGCTCCGGCGATCCCGGCTCGTGTGACACCTTCTCGGGAGGCATCTGACCGGGCGCTGGGCGGCTATCGACGCCAAACAACGCCATTGTCTCCTAAACTACGTACCGTGATCTTTAAGTTGATCGGCGACGGACGACCCTATCCCGAGCACGGCCTGTCGCATCGCGAGTGGGCGCGCATCCCGCCCCGCCAGGTCAGGCTCGACACGCTGATCACGACGAAGGCGGTGCTCGACCTGCACTCGCTGCTCGCGAAGGACTCGACGTTCTACGGCGACCTGTTCCCGCACGTGGTGCAGTGGCAGGGCGACCTCTACCTGGAGGACGGGCTGCACCGGGCCCTGCGGGCCGCCCTCCACCAGCGCTCGGTGCTGCACGCCCGCGTGCTGGAGCTCGACGACTGACGACCGGGCCCCCACGACGACCGGAGCCGCCGACCTGTCGCAGGCCGGCGGCTCTCGCGTGAGCGGTGGAGAAGGGCCGGCGGGAAAGTTTCAGAACCGCGGCCCGCGTGCCCGGCACCGCCGCAGGTCATCTCGCCGGGCGACGGCGGCGGCGAAACGTGATCTGTACCGAGATCGTCCGCGCTGCGATGCTCCGCAGTGGAAGTCCGGCACGACATCCCCCTGAGGAGGGTAGGTGCGGAAGATCAGAGCTTTGGCCGTCGCCGGTGCCTTGGTCAGCGGGCTGGCGATCGTCGCCACCGCCAGCCCCGCGCACGCCGACACACTGCGCAACGTCTACTACTACTCGTCCGACTGCTATCGGTACGGGGACTACGGCGTCCAGAACCACATGTGGAGCTGGTACCACTGCGACTACCAGTACAACCTGTGGTTCCTCTACAGCGTCCCGTAGGAGTTCCTCCCCGGCCGCGACCGGGACACCCTGGCCGGACTCGCGGACACCCGGCCACCTCGCAGTGACGAACCCATGAACCCTCTCCGGAGCCGGGTGCGGCTCCGGAGAGGACGTGCCGCCGCCGGATCACTGCTCCGCGAGCCGACCACCGCGAACCCCCGAAACACGAAACCCCCGAACCCGCGGGTTCAGGGGTTTCCGATGTCGTGCGACATCACAAGAGCGGTGGAGGTGGGATTTGAACCCACGGTAGGTTGCCCTACACACGCTTTCGAGGCGTGCGCCCTCGGCCACTAGGCGACTCCACCGCGCAGCAGCTTACCGGACGAATGCCAGTGCCCGCGCATCCGTTTCCCCGCGGCCACCGGCGCTCGGCGGCTCCCTGAGGCGGCGACGGCCCGTCAGCGGCGCCGGCCGGCGAAGAACTCGCTGAGCAGAGCGCCGCACTCGTCCGCGAGCACGCCCATCACCACCTCGGGCCGGTGGTTGAGCCGCCGGTCCCGGACGACGTCCCAGAGCGAGCCGACGGCCCCCGCCTTCTCGTCCACCGCGCCGTACACGATCCGGTCGACCCGGGACAGGACGGCGGCGCCCGCGCACATCGTGCAGGGCTCCAGCGTCACGACCAGCGTCCGGCCCGCGAGGCGCCACTCCCCGGCCGCGCGCGCCGCGGCCCGCAGGGCCAGCACCTCGGCGTGGGCCGTGGGGTCGCCGCTCGCCTCACGGTCGTTGCCCGCGGCCGCCACCGCGGCGCCGGAGGAGTCGAGGACGACCGCTCCGACCGGCACCTCGCCACGCCTCCCCGCCCGTACGGCCTCGGCCAGCGCGAGCCGCATGGCGGCCTCGTACGCGTCAGCGGACGCGGGTGCGGCGGCCATCGGCGGCGGTCATCGCAGGCGGTCGAGCTCGTCGGCGAAGCCGAGCCGTTCGGCGATGAGGGACAGGATGTCGGCGGGCAGCACGCCCTCCTCCATGCTGAGCTCCAGCAGCTCCTCCGCGCTCACCGAGAAGTCGGACAGCAGCTCCAGGTCGCCCACCGGGCGGATGCCGAGATCGGGCGCGTCCTTGTCGACCACGACGCCGGCGAGGTCGGCGAAGATCTCGCCGAGGGGGTCGCCCTGCACCGCGTGGGCGTCGGAGATGAACACCCGCGGGTCGAGGTCGTCCTCATAGCGGACGATCGCGAACCACTCGTCCTCGACCTCGACGCACAGCAGCGTGAGCTCGTCGCCGTCGAGGTTGAGGGCCTCCTGCGCGGCGTCGCCGAGGTCGTCGACTATCTCGGCCTCGCCGAGGTCGACCTCGGCGCCGGTCCAGCCGCCCGTGGTCCTGGCGAAGGCGGCGGAGAAGAGGTTGGATCTCGAGGGCATTGCCGTCTCCCGAAATCAGCCGATGGCGGCGTCGACGGCGCGTTCGAAGGGCTGGGAGAAGCCCAGCCGGGCGGCGATGCTCGACAGCACCTCGTCGGGCAGCAGGTCGAGGTCGCCCGAGAGGGCCCCGAGCTCCATCTCGTCGAGCCCGAGGTCGGCGAAGATGGACAGGTCGCCCGCCGGGAGGACGCTGTCGAGCTCCTCCTCCTCAGGGACGGGCACATCGAGGTACTCGAGGACCTGCTGCGCCAGCGGCCAGTCCCACGACGCAGTGATGTCCGAGAGGAAAACGCTCACGCGCTCGCCGAAGACCCGTAAAGCCACGAAGAAGTCATCCCCCACGGCGACCATGCCAATCGTGGTCCCCATGCTCGGCGTCTGCCGCAGGGCGTGGATGAGCCCGCGCAGATCGGAGGTGAGCGCCACGGGGAGCATCTCGGCCTCCCAGCGGTCGTCCTCGCGGTAGACCACGATGGCGAAGTCAAGCGTGTCCACGTCTGTCATCGTCTTCCCCACCGGCAAGGCCCTCACGTCAGGCAATCGTCCCAGACTCAAAGTCATACCGTACGGCGCTCCGGCCAAATTGTGATCAAAAGCCAGGTGACGTCGAGTGACCTTTCAGGACACGGTAACTTTTGGAGCCATGCAGACCCTCGTCGTCGACCACCCGCTCGTCGCCCACAAGCTCACCACCCTGCGCGACGTGCGGACCGATTCGCCGACGTTCCGCCGTCTCGCCGACGAGCTCGTCACGCTGCTCGCCTACGAGGCCACCCGGGACGTCCGCGTCATCGACGTCACGGTCGACACGCCGCTCGCCCCGGCCCACGGCGTGCGGCTGGCCCGCCCGGCGCCGCTGGTGGTGCCGATCCTGCGGGCCGGCCTCGGCATGCTCGACGGCATGACCCGCCTCCTCCCCACGGCGGAGGTGGGCTTCCTCGGCATGATCCGCGACGAGTCGACGCTCAAGGCGCAGACGTACGCGACCCGCCTGCCCGAGGACCTGTCCGGCCGCCAGTGCTACGTGCTGGACCCGATGCTGGCCACCGGCGGGACGCTCGCGGCCGCCGTCCACTTCCTGTTCGACCGCGGCGCCGAGGACGTCACCGCGATCTGCCTGCTCGCCGCGCCCGAGGGGCTCGCCCACCTCGACGAGGCCTTCCAGGGGATCGGCAAGCCGATCCGCGTGGTCACCGCCGCTCTCGACGAACGGCTGAACGAGAACGGCTACATCGTGCCCGGTCTCGGCGACGCCGGTGACCGCCTGTACGGCGTGGTCTGATCTCGTTCCCGCCCCTCCCGCGCCATAGTTACAGTGCGCGCCCATACGGGTACGCATAGTGATGTCGACGTCTCGCCGCGTTCGCGCGAGCGGCGCGCCACCAGGGAGTGCGATGAGCGAGCTTCCGGCCGACGAGCGCTACGAGCAGCTCGAGGCCCTGCTCAGGGACGAGTTCGCGGGGGTGCACCCCGCCGCGACCGTCACCCGATGTGTCCAGGCCGCGCATCACGGCGCGGTGGAGGTCACCGGCTCCGCCCCTCCGGCCCTGGTCGAGCGCATCGCGCGCAAGCACCTGCGGGTGCTGGCCACCGCCGCCGCCGAGCGCGGATGACGCCGGCCACATCGGCGTGGCGGATCTTCGGAGCTTTGCATCTTTACCGAGGGGGCCGCCTGGGTAATGTATAGGTCATGGGAGTGGTGACGGCAGTGCAGGTCAAGAAGATCCTCAAGTGGACAAGCGTCGGAGTGGTCACCTTCTACGTTCTGACCCGGCCCACTGACGCCGCGCACACGGTGCACGGCGCTTTCGACGGCCTGGTCGGCGCGGCCAACTCGATGGCGCAGTTCTTCGCCACCCTGACATGAGACTTGTGACCCACGGGGACTCCGCCCCGTCGTCGGTCAACCGTTACCTCCTCCCCCACGAGCACCAAGTCATCATGGTCAGGCGCCACCCCGCCGTACTCCTCCGGCCGGTGGCAGAGATATTCGGCGGGCTCATCCTCGCCGGGTTGCTCAGCAAGTGGCTCAGCGAGAGCGGAGCGGGCCAGATCCTCGTCCTCGTCTGGTGGGCCTGGCTGCTCCTCCTCATCCGCTTCGTCTGGAAGGTGGCGGAGTGGTCGGTCGACTACTTCGTCGTGACGTCCCAGCGCATGCTCCTCACCACCGGCCTCATCACGCGCAAGGTCGCGATGATGCCCCTGAGCAAGGTCACCGACATGAGCTTCCAGCGCTCGCTCCTCGGCCGCATGCTCGGCTACGGCGAGTTCGTCATGGAGTCGGCCGGCCAGGACCAGGCCCTGCGCACCGTTCCCCACATCCCCTACCCCGAGACCCTCTACCTCGAGGTCTGTCAGATGATCTTCCCCAGCAAGGACGGGGACGACGACTGACCCCCGCCTCCCCCGCAGCGTCCCCGTGATCGAACCTTCACCGTCGTGATTCTTGACGGAGGGTTACACGATTCGGTCGCTTCGTGCCATTATGGCGACACCATTGACCATTCCCCCGCCCTGAGAGATCAGATGCCGAGTCAGGGAACCATCGGTGACCGCGTCCGCGGATTGCGGTTGAGCAGGCGCATGTCCCAAGCCCAGCTGGCCGGACCCGACCTGTCGGACAGCTACGTCTCCCTCATCGAGTCCGGTAAGCGGACGCCTACTCCCGTCGTCGCGCGACTGCTCGCCGAACGGCTCGGGTGCACCACCGAGTTCCTGCTTCACGGCATAGAACCGCGGCAGCGCATCGACACCGAGCTCGGCCTGCGTCATGCCGAGCTCGAGCTGTATCACGGCGACCCCGTCGTCGCGGCCGACCGCTTCGGCGAGATCGTCAAGGCGGCGGGCGAGGACAACGCGATGCTCGCCGCGCACGCCCGGATGGGCGTGGCGCGCGCGCTGGAGGCGCAGGGACGCACCGGCCGGGCGGTCGAGGCCTACGAGCGGCTCCGCCGCGAGGCCGCGGCCCACCCCGAGCGGCTGGCCGACCTGCCGCTGACGATCGCGCTGTGCCGCTGCTACCAGCGGGCCGGCGACCGGCTGCGGGCCAGGGACCTCGGCGCCCACGCGCTGACCCAGGTCGACCGGCTCGGCTTCGTCGAGGGAGAGCTCGCCGTCGAGCTGGCCCTCGCGCTGGTCGAGGCCGAGACCGGGCTGCCGTACGTCGAGCGGGTGCTCACGGCGACGGGCTCCCCGGAGGCCGGCGACAGCAGCTCCGAGGTGCTCGCGCTCTGGCAGGCCAGCGTCACGGCCGCCGAGGGGGAGGACTCCGCGCTCGCCGTCCAGCTGGCGGAGGACGCGCTGGCCGCCGGCCGGCCCGCCCGGATCGCCATCCGCTGCGCGCGGATCGCCATGAACTGGGCGAGGCTCACGGCCTCGGATCCCGAAGACGCCGATTTGGATCGAGCCAACGAGCTGGCGACGTCCGCGAGCAGGGTCTTCGCCGGATTCGCGAACGAGCGGGCCGAACACGCGAAGAGCCTCGTGGTGCTGAGCTACGTCCGGCTTCGTTCCGGAGACACGGAATCCGCAGCGGATCTGGCCGATCAGGCACTGGATCTGTTGGTCGGCGTTCCGGGGACCACCGCCGCCACGGCGTACACCGTCCTCGCCGAGGTCGCTTTGGCACGGTCCGACGACGCGACGCCGGCGCTGCGCCGGGCGCAGGACCTGCTCGAAGCGGGGCCGGCCTCCCTCGACCGGGAGACCGCGCGCACCTGGCGTGCGCTCGGCGACCTCTGGGGACAGGCCGGTGCCCTTGATCAGCAGGCGGGGGCATATCGTAGAGCCCTGGAAGCCGTGGGAATCCGAGTGAACATACCGGGCTCCACTACCTCGGCGGTGCTCGCCCGATAAAGCCTCCTGGAGCTCCGGATTTGTTCTAGGGGCTCTGGAATAATTAGGGTCGACCACTCATTCAATCATCGGATGATTGGTAACCCAGAGGAGGCTGACGTGAGCCTGCGGACGGCGCAGCGGGCGTCTCTCGTGGACCAGGTGATCGACCAGCTCAAGGAGCAGATCACCTCTGGTTCCTGGCAGATGCATGCCAAGATCCCCACTGAGACGGTCCTGGCCGAGCACCTCGGCGTCGGGCGGAACACCGTGCGGGAGGCCGTACGGGCCCTGACCCACGCGGGGCTGCTCGAGTGCCGTCAGGGAGACGGGACCTACGTCCGGGCGACGAGCGAGCTGTCGGGCGCGATGGCCCGGCGGCTGCGGGCGGCCGAGCAGCTGGAGATCCTGGAGGTCCGCCGCGCGCTGGAGGTCGAGGCCGCCCGCCTCGCGGCCACCCGGCGGACCGACGGGGACATCGCGGCGGTCGAGGCCGCGCTGGCCGAGCGGGAGAAGGCGTGGGCGGACGGCGAGCCGGACGCCTTCGTCGAGGCCGACCTGGCCTTCCACGTCGCGGTCGTCGAGGCGACGCACAACCAGGTTCTGATCGACCTGTACGTCGACTTCTCCGCCGCGCTGCGGGCGAGCATCGCCGCGGCGGGCGGCTCGCTGGAGCAGAACTACATCCCCCACGACGCGATCGTCCGGGCCATCTCGGCGGGTGACGCCGCCGCCGCGGAGCGCGCGGGCCACGCGTGCATGGAGCACATCCTCATCGCCCTCACCGACTCCGGCCTGACCTCCTGACCCCCGTTCGACAGCTGACGGCCTGACCCGGTCTTCCCCACCGGAGGCCGATCTCCGTGACGCGCGCCGGTCCCTCGGCGTCAGGCGAGGCGGAGGGACATCACGAGGTAGCGGAAACCCGGGTCGTCGCCGTCGTCGGTGATGAGGGCCGGGCGGGTGGACGAGTCCATGTGGACGCGGACGCGCTCGGTCTCGACGCCGGCGAGGCCGTCGAGCAGGAAGTGGGGCTGGAAGGCGATCTGGATGTCCGGCCCGTCGAGGTCGGCCTCGATCACCTCGGCCCCCCGGCCGATGTCCCCGCCGCCTGCCTGGATCAGCACCTGCCCCTGCGAGAACGACAGCCGGACCGCCGTGTTCCGCTCGGCCACCAGGCAGACCCGCTTGATCGCCTCCACGAACGGCCCCGCCACGACGTCGGCGTGGACCGGCCACTCCTCCGACAGGCGCGCCCGGTAGTCGATGAACTGGTCGTCGAGCAGCCGGACCGTGGTCACCCGGCCCTGGCTCTCGAACCCGGCGACGTTGTCCCCCAGGCCGATCGACACCTCGCCGCCGCGCAGCGAGCGGGCCACCTCGACCAGGACCCGGGCCGGGACCACGACGCCGTGGCGCTCGCCGTCCCGCTCGGGGTGCCACAGGAATTCTCGGGCGGCGATGCGGTAGCGGTCGGTCGCCGCCATCGCGACCTGCACGCCGTCGATGTCGATCCGGACGCCCGTGAGCATCGGCAGCGTGTCGTCGCGGCTGGCCGCCGGGGCCACCTGGCCGACCGCGGCGGCGAACACGCCCCCGCCGACGGCGCCCACCTTCGGCGGCATGACCGGCATGGTCGGGAAGTCTTCGTCGGGCATGGTGAGCAGCCCGAACTCGGCGCTGCCGCAGGTCAGCACGGCCTCCGAGCCGCTCCGGACGATCTCCACGGGCCGCGCGGGCAGGCTGCGGGTGATCTCCGCGAGCACCCGGCCGGGGATCAGCACGCGCCCCGGCTCCGCGACGTCGGCCTCGATCTCGGCCCGGGCCGACACGTCGTAGTCGAAGGCGGACACCCGCAGGTCGTCGCCCGCCTCCAGCAGCAGGCCGGCCAGCACGGGGACGGCGGGCCGGGCCGGCAGCACCCGGGCCGTCCACGCCACCGCCTCGGCGAGGACATCCCGGTTCACCTGGAACTTCATCCCGACCTCCCGTGTGCGCCGCCACTCGCTGGCCACCGTAGCCTCCGGCACCGACAAACCCGGCGAGACCAGTCTGGCACCGGGATCCGCGGGCGTCACCGCGAGTTGAGGTAGGCGAGGACAGCCAGCACGCGGCGGTTGTCGTCGTCGGAGGGGGCGAGGTCGAGCTTGGCGAAGATGCCGGCCGTGTGCTTGCCGACCGCGCTCTCGCTCAGGTGGAGCCGCTGGCCGATGGCGGCGTTCGACCGGCCCTCCGCCATGAGCTCAAGCACCTCGCGCTCGCGGGGGGTGAGACGGCCGATGGGCTCCTTGCGGGCGTTGCTCACCAGCAGCTTGGCGATGACCTCGGGGTCCATCGCCGTCCCCCCGGCGGCGACCCGGCGTACGGCGTCGATGAACTGCTCGCCGTTGAACACCCGGTCCTTCAGCAGGTAGCCGATGCCGCCGCTGCCGTCGGCCAGCAGCTCGCGGGCGTACAGCTGCTCCACGTGCTGGGACAGCACGAGGATCGGCAGCCCGGGGACGCGCCGCCGGGCCGCGAGCGATGCCTGCAGCCCCTCGTCGGTGAACGTCGGGGGGAGCCGTACGTCGACGACCGCGACGTCGGGGCGCTCGGCGACCAGCGCCTCCAGCAGGTCGGGGCCCGACTCGACGGCGGCGACCACGTCGAAGCCGTGCGCGCGGAGCAGGTGGACCAGGCCCTCCCGCAGCAGGTGGAGGTCCTCCGCCAGGACTACGCGCACCCGCCGCCCTCCGTTTCCCTGGTCCGCACCGTCGTCGCCAGCGCGACGGCCAGCAGGCCGCCGCCGAGCAGAATCATGCCGACGATGGCCGGCCACTGGAAGGGCTCGGGCATGTACAGGGCCAGGAACCAGGACTTCACCGGCGACCCCACCAGCTTGAACACCATCGCGACCAGTCCCTGCGGGAACAGCGCGATCGGCCACAGCGCCCAGCACAGGCGGCCGAAGTAGCGCCACGGGGTCGTCGGCGCCGGCCTCGTCCGGAACGCCCGGGGAAGTTCGATGACGGCCGTGGTCGGGCCGCCCACGGGGCTGTTCACCGCGAGGACGCCGTCGAAGGCCCCGAGCCTGCGCTCGATGCCGCGCAGGCCGGTGCCGCGCTCGGGGTCCGCGCCGCCGTGGCCGTCGTCGGTCACCGTCACGCGCAGCGCCGGGCCCTGCGCGCTCACGTCCACCCACGCCTCGGTCGCGTCGCCGTGCCTGGCGGCGTTGGCCAGCAGCTCGCTCACCGCGAAGTACGCCGCCGACTCCAGCGGCGCGGAGGCCCGCTCGGGCAGGTCGACGGTGACGTGGACGCGCAGCGGACTGTCCAGGGCGAGGGCACGTACGGCGTCGCCGAGGCCGCGCTCGGCCAGCACCGGGGGATGGATGCCGCGCACCAGCCGCCGGATCTCCTGCAAGGCGGTCGCCGACGCCTCCCTCGCCTTGCCGAGCAGCGCCCGGGCGGCCTGCGGGTCGCTTTCCAGCAGTTGCTCGGCCGCGCCGATCGTCATACCGATCGCCACCAAACGGGCCTGCGCGCCGTCGTGCAGGTCACGCTCGATCCGGCGCAGCTCGGCGGCCTGGGAGTCGACGGCCTCGGTGCGGGCGGCGTCGAGGCGGGTGACCCGCTGGGCGAGCCTGGCCTTCTCCGTGGGCCCCAGCAACGCGGCGGCGACCTGGCCGTGCAGGCGCACGGCCCACGGCGCGTACCAGGGCGCGACGATCACCGCGAGCAGGATCCAGACCGCGCCCATCGCCGGGTTGCCCCCGGCTGCCCACGCGACGCCGTACGCGACCGCCAGCAGCGGAGCGGCGGCCACGAATCCGCCGGCCAACGGCGCGGAGATCAGGAAGGCGAGGTCCCGCCAGGTGGCGGGGTCCTTGGTCATCCAGTTCCACCGCTTGTTGAAGGCCGGGATCGTGGGCTTCCTGTAGAGGGTGCGGCCGTCGCGATACCAGCCGTCAGCCTGTGGGACCGGCGGGGGCGGCGCGGGCCGGTACGGGTCGTCGATCGAGATGCCCGACCAGCGGGCGGCCAGCCCGCGCTGCCGCCGGGTCACGGCCCGCGCGAACCGTACGGCCGGCGGGAAGGCGAACACCAGGCCGACCAGGAAGGTGAGCAGCACCGCCACGAGCATCACCAGGCCGGCGGCCAGGCCCAGCAGGGCGAGGCCGGCGAGGGCGGTGCTCCGGGCCAGGGCGGTGAGGGTCGAGCGAGCTGAGGCCATGGGTTCAGTCTGGGCGCTGACGCCGGGCGGGCACAGTGGGCGAAGCCGCCCGATGGGGGTGGAGGAAAGTGCACCCCTATCGGGTCCGCAGCCGCATTCCGGGCCGCCCGCCAGATTCCTAGCGTCGTCGGCATGGCAATCATCACGGTGGACCACCTCCGCAGGACGTACGGCGCGCGGGTCGCGGTCGAGGACGTCTCGTTCTCCGTCGAGGAGGGCGAGATCTTCGGGATCGTCGGCCTCAACGGCGCCGGCAAGACGACGACGGTCGAGTGCGTCGCCGGTCTGCGCACTCCCACCTCCGGGCGGATCGAGGTGGACGCCGACCTCAAGGAGCAGGTCGGCGTGCAGCTTCAGGAGTGCTCGCTGCCCGACAAGATCCGGGTCGGGGAGGCGCTGTCGCTCTACGCCTCGTTCTACTCCCGGCCCGCCGACTGGCGTGACCTGCTCGGCGAGGCCGGCCTCGACCCGCGGACCCCGTTCGCCAAGTTGTCGGGCGGCCAGCGGCAGCGGCTGTCGATCGCGCTCGCGCTGGTCGGCGACCCGCGGATCGCGATCCTCGACGAGCTCACCACCGGCCTCGACCCGCAGGCCCGGCGCGAGACCTGGGACCTCGTCGCCCGCATCCGCGACCGCGGGGTCACGGTCGTGCTGGTCACCCACTTCATGGACGAGGTCGAGCGGCTCTGCGACCGGGTCGCGGTCATCGCCGAGGGCCGGGTGCTCGCCGTGGACACGCCCGCCGGCCTGATCGACCGGGCCGGCGGCGGGCGGCGGCTGACCTTCCGCACGGACGGCCCGGTGGAGGGTCTCCGGGCGCTGCCCGAGGTCGCCTCCGTGGCCATGGAGGGCGACACGGTCGTGGTGACCGGCACGGGCGACCTGCTCGGCGCGGTGCTCGCGGTTCTGCCCGCCTCCCGGCTGTCCGACCTCGTCGTCCAGCGGACCACGCTCGACGACGCGTTCCTCGCCCTGACCGGCTCCCATGCCGCCGTCTGAGGCCGCTTCCGCCGCCACTCCCCTCACGACCCCGGAGACCTTCATGACCGCCCCCGCCGCCTTCGTCCCCGCCCGTCTGGCCAGGCTGGCCGGCGTCGAGGCCCGCCTGTTCCTCCGGGAGCCGGTCGCGGTGTTCTTCGCCGTGCTGCTGCCCGCGGCCCTGCTGCTCGTCCTCGGCTTCTCGATCCCCGGCTTCCGCGACCCGGACCCCGCCCTCGGCGGGCAGCGGGTGGTCGACGTGCAGCTGCCCGGGATGATGGTCCTGCTGTCGGTGGTGACGCTCGCGCTCAGCACGCTGCCGACCGCCCTGGTCGTCTACCGGGAGCGCGGCGTGCTGCGCCGGATGTCCACCACGCCGGTGCGCCCGTCCGCGCTGCTCGGCGCGCAACTCGTGGTCAACGCCGTCGTCGCGGCGGCGGCGACGGCGCTGACGCTCGCCCTCGGTCACGTGCTGCTGGGCACGCCGTTCCCGCGGGCGCCGCTCGGGTTCGCCGCCGTCTTCACGCTGGGCTGCCTGGCGATGTTCGCGATCGGGCTGTGCCTGGCCGCCGTGTCGCCGAACTCCCGGATCGTCCAGGGCGCGGGGGCGGCCGTGATGTTCCCGCTGCTGTTCCTGGCCGGCATGTGGCTGCCCCGTCCGCTCATGCCCGAGGTCCTGCGGCGGATCAGCGACGTCACCCCGACCGGAGCCTTCGGCCAGGGCCTGCTCGACGCCCTCGCCGGCCACGGCCTACAGCCGCTCCACCTGGCCGTGCTGGCCGGCTGGGCGGCGGCGGCCGGGCTCGGCGCGGCCCGCCTGTTCCGCTGGGAATGAACGGCCCGGGGACGACGGGCGATTACCCGGCGGGTAATCGCCCCGCCTCACGGACGCCGGATAGCGTCGGGGACGTGACAGCGGCGCACATCTTCCAGAGACCCTTCGGCGAGCTGCTCCGGCAGTGGCGCGAGCACCGGCGGCTCAGCCAGCTGGAGCTGTCGGTCCAGGCCGAGATCTCCACGCGGCACCTCAGCTTCCTGGAGACCGGCCGGGCCAAGCCGAGCCGCGACATGGTCCTCCACCTCGCCGAGCACCTCGACCTCCCGCTCCGGGAGCGCAACCACCTGCTGCTGGCCGGCGGGTACGCCCCGGTCTACGCCGAGTCCGCCCTCGACTCCCCGCGGATGGCCGCCGTGTGCGAGGCGATACGGCGGCTGCTGACGGCCCACGACCCGTACCCGGCCGTGGTGGTGGACCGCAACTGGGACCTGGTCGACGCCAACGCCGGGATCGGCCTGCTCAGCGAGGGCGTCGACCCCGATCTGCTCGCCAACGTGCTGCGGGCGAGCCTCCATCCCGAAGGGCTCGCGCCGCACATCGTGAACCTCGGCGAGTGGCGCGCCCACCTGCTCGGCCGGTTGAGGAGGCAGATCGCGGTCACGGCGGACCCCCGGCTCGGGGAGCTGTACAAGGAGCTGTGCGACTATCCCTGCGACCAGCCGGAGCCCGAGGTCGAGCTGCCGGGGCCGGGCGACATCCTGGTGCCGCTGCGGGTGCGCCGGGCGGGCCGGGAGCTGTCGTTCTTCAGCATCGTCGCCACGTTCGGCACCCCGCTCGACGTGACGGTGTCGGAGCTGATGATCGAGTCGTTCTACCCGGCGGACCCGGCCACGGCCGCGTACCTCCGCGACACCGCTTCGTGACCCTGCCGCGCTTCCACCCGATCGTCCTGACTTGTCACAATTCGCCAGGAAGATGACGATCAAGCACAGGAGGCAAGGAGTGCCGACCAGGGTGCTCACCCACGCGTTCCACGTGGACGCGGTCCCGGACAAGGTGTTCGACCACCTGACGACGCCGGAGAACTACATCGGCCTGTCGCCCCTCGTGGTCGCGGTCAGGGACGTGGACCGCTCCGAGCCCAGGGTGATCCGCTACACGGCGGTCGAGCGCTTCCGGTTCCTCGGGGTCGTCACGCACGACAACCCGATCCGGGTGGCCCTGCACACCGACGGACTCGCCGTCCACGGGGAGGTGCGCAGCCCCGGCGGGGTCCGGATGGCCTACCGCTTCGACCTGTCCCCGGACGACTCGGGGACCCGCGTCGACGACCGGCTGGAGCTGTCGGCCCCCTGGTTCCTGGTGGGGTACGCCGCGGGACAGGCGCGCAAGGTCCAGCTGGCCCGGGCGGGGATCCTGGCGGAGCGCCTGTCGGCCGGCTCCGCCGCGACCCCCGGCTGACCCCGCCCGTCAGGGAATCAGTCCTGGCTCTCGCGGTCGAGCTCGACGAGGCCGAACCCGAGCTGGCTGTACAGCTCCAGCTGGTCGAAGTACTCGCGGTGCGTGACGATCCGGCCGCCCTCGACGTACGACAGGCAGGACGCGCGGAGGGTCACGTGGCGGCCGGTGGCCCGCAGCTCACGGCCGTCGGGCAGCAGGAAGGGGCCGGCGTGGGTGCCGGTGATCGTCCACTCGGAGACGGCGGGATCGTCGCAGTCGACCTCCAGCCACGGGGTCTGGCAGTAGTCGGGGAAGCCCTTGAACAGCTGCTCGTAGATCCAGGCGATCTGGTCGCGCCCCTCCGCCACGCCCGCGGGGCAGACCAGGACCGCGTCCGGGCTGTAGCACTCCAGGACGGCGTGCAGGTCGTGCACGTTGATCGCCTGGCACAGCCTGTGCTTGACATCCCATCCGGTGGACATCACGATCCCCTTCGCGGGCCGCTGTCTCGACGCTACCCATTGGTACGTAAGCGACAAACCACAAAGATGTCGCATATCGCCCATAGAAGGCTTACCGGCCTATCTCGGACGCCGAGGCAAGATCAATCAGGCGTCGCCCCAGCCCGGCCGGCGTGAGAAGCTGGAGCCCCAAAAGTCCGGAGAGGTGCCTCATGCTCGTGCTGGCCCACGTGAGCGACATCCACATCGACGGGAGCGAGCGGAACACGGCGCGTGCCGCGCGGGCCCTCGGGTACGCCCGGAGCCTGCGGCCCGACGCCCTCGTGCTCACGGGGGACATCGCGGACCACGGCGCGCCGCAGGAGTACGAGATCGTGCGCGAGCTGCTGGCGGACGACGACACGCCGCTCGTCCTGTGCCCGGGCAATCACGACAGCCGCGGCGACCTCCGCAAGGCGCTGCTGGGCCTGGACGGCGACCAGCCCGTCAACCAGGCGCTCAACCTGCCGAGCGCCACGATCGCCCTCTGCGACTCCAGCATCCCCGGCCGTCCGGAGGGACGGCTGGATGAGGACACGCTCTCCTGGCTCGACTCGGTGCTCACGGCCACGCCGGGGGTGCCCGCCTTCGTCGGCATGCACCACCCGCCGGTCGCCCTCGGCATCCCGTACGTCGACGAGATCGGCCTGCGGGAGCCCGACGGGCTGCGGGCGGTGCTGGAGGGGCACCCGCACGTGGTGGCCGTCCTGGTCGGTCACGCCCACACGGCCGCCGCCACCACGTTCGCCGGGCTGCCGCTGCTGGTCGCCCCCGGCGTGGTCAACACGGGCCTGCTGCCGTCGGAGACCTCGGCGCTGCCGCCGATCGACGGCGACCTGCCGCCGGCCGTCGCGATCCACGTGCTCGACGACGGCCGGATCACGACCCACTACCGGCCGGTTCTCTGACCTCGGGGCTCACCCGCCGGGGCTCACTCGTCGGGGATCCATGAGCCGTGGAACCCGGCGGGCACCCGGCGCGGCAGCCGTACGGACGCCACCGCCGTCAGGTCGGACGCGTCGAGCACGCGCAGCTCCGCCTCGTGCTCGGAGCCCACGATCGACAGCAGCCAGCCCTCGTCCTCGCCGCCGCCGTCGGCCGGCACGAACACCGCCTCGCCCGGCGACCGCTCGCCGGTCTCGTGGGCGAGACTCGCCCCGGTCTCCGTGTCGTACTTCACGACGGCGTCGTCCGCGACCGCGTAGACGTAACGGCCGGTCAGGCCGGTGCGGGCGTCGTTGATCGTCGGGAACTCCACGGCGCGGTCGTCGAGCCGCTCGTCCTTGGCGACGCCGGTGGCCGGGTCGAGCACCCAGCGGTGCAGGGCGGCGCCGCCCGTCTCCGCGGCCGGGTTGGCGCTGCCGCCGATGCGCGGCCACAGCGTCGCGAACGCCCCGGGCGAGTAGCGGACCGCGTCGACGACGACGCGCCCGTGCTCGTCCTCATGGGCGTTGCCCACGTGGAACACGTAGCAGGGGTCGACGTCGAACCACCGCACCGGGCCGCCCTCGCGCGGCATCACGCCGAGCCGGGCTCCGTACCCGTCGTCCCACCGGTACGGCAGGCCGCGGCCCACGAAATCCACGTCGAAGACCACCGGCAGGTCGAGCCAGATCACGTGGCCCCGGGTGATGGCGAAGTCGTGCATCATGGTCGGCCCCGGCACCGGGATCTCCCGGCTCTCCACCAGCTCGCCCGCCGACGAGAGCCGGTGGTAGGTGAGGTACGGCTCGGCGAAGCCGTACCCGAAGAAGTGCAGGTCGCCGGTGAGCGGGTCCTCCTTCGGGTGGGCGGTCATGGCGGTGGTGAGCCGGCCGCCGAAGTCGCACGGGCCGACCGTCTCCAGGTCCGGAGTCATCTCGTACGGCAGGCCGTTCTCGACGAGCGCGAGGATGCGGTCGGCGTGGCGGACGACGTGCGTGTTGGCCGGCACGGCGGTCCGGTCGATCCCCGTGTCGGTGATGAAGCGGCCCTCCCCGGCGAGGAGAGGGGTGCGGACCCACCGGTTGCGGTACCACTCGGCCCGGCCGTCGCGCAGCCGGATGCCGTGGATCATGCCGTGGCCGGTGAACCAGTGACCCGGGTCCTGCCCGGGCAGCGGGTTGGGGCCGTTGCGGAAGTAGCGGCCGGACAGCTCGGGCGGCAGGGACCCCGAGACGGGCAGGTCGAGCGCGTCGATCTCGTCCGGGACGGGGGCCAGGAGGCCGGTGAGGTAGGCGGCGGTCGTCATGGCTGGACTCCTGTCAGACGGCGTAACGGGCGCGGACGATCCGGGGGTAGCGGAGCGTGAAGATCGCGGGGATCACGAACGCGCAGACCTTGACGGCGACGATGGCGACCGCGGCGTGCGGGGCCACCGCGTACAGGACCGCCAGGGCGAGCGCGTCGAGCGTGAAGGCGGCCGCCCACACGGCGGTGATGACGGCGTTGACCCGGTAGAACAGCGGCGAGGCGTGCACCTCGACCGGCGTCGACTGCCGGGCGATGCCCAGCGTGAACGGCCGGCGGACGGCGAGGGACGCCCAGGAGATCAGCGCCAGCCAGCCCACCGAGACGGCCGGGCCGTACGCCCCGAGAGGCGCCGGAGAGATCGTGAACGAGGCGATCACCAGGGCGGCGAAGAAGAGCGCCGAGCCGACCTCCAGAACAAGCTCGTCCCAGCCCCGCCCCGCCCGCCGGTCACCCGCGAGCAGCACGGCCGACAGCGCGAGCGCGGCCAGTGCGCCCCAGCGCGCCTCGGTGTCCGTGCTCAGGACGGCGAAGGCGATCCAGGGGAGGAAGGTGCGCAGGTAGCGGATCACGAGGGGTTCCTTCGAGACAACGACGTTCCATAAGTGACATGTCGAAGCTAGAACCTCCTGTAGCGACATGTCAACATAGGAAGGTAAGATTCGGAGCCATGAGTCTCCGTCACGCGATGCTCGGCCTGCTCACCGCCGGCCCGGCGAGCGGCTACGACCTGCTGAAAGTCTTCGAGATCTCGCTGAACCACGTCTGGCCCGCCACCCAGAGCCAGGTCTACGCGGAGCTCAACCGCCTCGCGGGCGCGGGGCTGGTCAAGGCCGCCGCCGAGGGCCCCCGGGGCCGCAAGGAGTACGCCATCACCGAGACCGGGATCGCCGAGCTGCGCCACTGGCTGACCGAGGTCGAGCCGCAGCGGACCCACCGCTTCGAGGCCCTGCTCCGGGTGTTCTTCCTCAGCGAGCTGGAGCCGGAGCAGGCTCGGAGCTACCTGGAACGGCAGGCCGTGGCCGCCGAGGAGGACCACGCCGGGCTGCTGGAGCTCCGGGAGTCCGTCAGCCAGGGCGACGACCCGCTGTCCCTCTACGGCAACATCGCCCTGGAATGGGGGCTGCGGTTCACCTCCATGCAGCGGGAGTGGGCCGAGTGGGCCGCCGAGCGTGTCGCGTCCCTCAACGACCTGCCCGCGCACCCCGCCGCCACCGCGCCACCCGGCGGAAGCCTCTCATCGGGAGCGCCACCGGCGGACGCGCCGCCCGCCTGAGGGCCGCCGAGGCCGCCGCCCGGGGACGACCTCCCGTGCCCCGCGCAACTTCCGCGCCCCCGCCCGCATCCAATGGCCGGACCGACCGGTCATGCACCGCGTGCTGGCCACCGACCCCGACCTCGGCGTCCTGCCGGACTCCCTGCGCGCGCTCGCGGCGGCCGCCCTCAGCAAGGAGCCGAACGAGCGGCGTCCTGCGCGAGGTGCCCGTCGCCCCCTCCCTCCAGGCGGCCGCCGTCTGCGCCCGCGCCGGGCGTACGCTGACGGACGCCGAGTGGCGCCGGCACTTCCCCGGCGTGCCGTACCGGGACGTCTGCGCCTGACCGCGCTCCCGATGTCGATCCGCGGGCCGGCCGTTCGTCGGGTTGACGTCGAAGGGAGACCACCGCATGAAGTACATGCTCCTGATCTGCACCGACCACACCGTGGACGACGTGCCCGAGGTGCCCGCCGGAGACTGGGCCGACGAGATGAGCCGCCGGGGCGTGCGCCTGGACGGCAACCGCCTGCGGCCCCCGAGCGACGCCACCACCGTCCGCGTCCGCGGCGACGAGGTCCTGGTGGCCGACGGGCCGTTCGCCGAGACCAAGGACCTCATGGCCGGCTACGACATCATCGAGGTGGCCGACCTCGACGAGGCCGTGGAGGTGGCGGCCGCCCACCCGTTCGCGAGGTACGGCCAGATCGAGATCCGGCCGTACTGGCTGCCCTGACGCCGCTACTTGAGCGTGCTGCCGACGACGGCCGGCTTCCCGGCGCCCTTGTAGAAGACGCCCGGGTAGCCCGCCGTCTCGAACCCGGCGCTGCGGTTGTTCCGCAGCGCCGACCGCTCGATCCGCAGCGTGCCGGTCATGTCGTTGCTGACGAAGAAGATCGCCCCGCCGCCCTCCCTGGCGGAGTTGCCCTGGATCAGCGAGCCCGCGATCCGCACGGTGTACCGGTTGCCGTCGGTGTAGATCGCCCCGCCGCTGCCGCCGCCCGGGGTGCCGCCGCGCGCCGGGTTCGCGCCCCGGCCGACGGCCCGGTTGTAGGTCAGGACGCTGTTCAGCACGACCCAGGAGACCCCGATGCTGCTGAGCGCGCCGCCGTTCGAGCAGACGCCGCCCTTGCCGGGGGCGCCGCCGAACGTGCTGCCCACGACGTAGACCGGCTGGTCGTGCGACTGGTCGAGCACCCGGATCGCGGCGCCGCCGACGTCGGGGCCGGTGGCGTCGCAGCGGTTGCGATAGAACCGGGAGTTCACCACAGCGAACCGGCCGCCCCTGACGAAGATCGCCCCGCCGCCCCCGCCGTCGGTCCGCTGCCCGGTGGCGTTGCCGTCGGCGAAGGTCAGGTTCTGCACCGTGAGCCGGGGCTGCTCCTGGTCGTCGCAGTGCGACGTGGTCCACCCCTGGGCCTTGTCACAGGTGTTCATGTACAGGATCCGCCGGACGCCGCCGCCGCTCAGCGTCACCTTCCCGCCGCCGTCGAGCACGACGCGGGCGCTCGCGTTGCGGACCTTGGCCGTCGCCGTCATCCAGATCGTCACGGGCTTGGGGCCGCAGGAGAAGCGGATGATCCCGCCCTTCGCCACCGCCGCGACCACGGCCCGCGACGTGCAACTGCCCGGCGTGCCGTTCCCGATCACCCGCGTGGGGTGCGAGGTGTCGACCGGCCGTCCGGCCGGCGGCACCGGCACGGCCCCCTTCGCGTTCGCCTGCCTGGCCGTCGCGGTGTTCACGGCGGTTGTGCGGGTCGCGGTGCTCACCGTGCGGGCCGTCCCGGCGGTCGCGGCGTACGACGGGGGCACGGCGGCCTGGACGGCGACCAGGGACAGCAGCGTGGCGGCGGTGACGGCTCCGCGCGGGAATCGCATGGGCCGACTCTACTGCCGCCCCTTTGCCCTCACTCGCCTCTTTCGTTTACTCCCGCGGTCAGTGAGTGGCCATGTCCACGAATCGGCTGTAGTGCCCCTGGAAGGCCACCGTCACCGTGGCCGTGGGGCCGTTGCGGTGCTTGGCCACGATCAGGTCGGCCTCGCCCGCGCGCGGCGACTCCCGCTCGTACGCGTCCTCCCGGTGCAGCAGGATGACCATGTCGGCGTCCTGCTCGATGGAGCCCGATTCACGGAGGTCCGACACCTGAGGGCGCTTGTCGGTGCGCTGCTCAGGGCCACGGTTGAGCTGGGAGATCGCGATGACCGGCACCTCGAGCTCCTTGGCGAGCAGCTTCAGCGCCCGGGAGAGCTCGGACACCTCCTGCTGACGGCTCTCGGTCTTCTTCGGCGAGCTCATCAGCTGGAGGTAGTCGACGATCACGAACCGCAGGTCGTGGCGCTGCTTGAGCCGCCGGCACTTGGCCCGGATCTCCATCATCGACATGTTGGGCGAGTCGTCGATGAACAGCGGCGCCTCGGCCACCTCGCCCATGCGGCGGGCCATCCGCGTCCAGTCGTCGTCGTTCATCATGCCGGAGCGCATGGTGTGCAGGGCCACCCTCGCCTCGGCCGACAGCAGACGCATCGTGATCTCGTTTCGCGACATCTCCAGCGAGAAGATGACGGTGGTCATTCCATGCTTAATCGCCGCAGACCGTGCGAAATCTAGACCAAGGGTGCTTTTGCCGATGGCAGGTCGAGCAGCCACAACGATCATCTGGCCGGGGTGGAGGCCGTTCGTGAGGGCGTCGAGGTCCTGGAAGCCGGTGGGGACGCCGACCATCTGGCCGCCGCGGCTGCCGATGGCCTCGATCTCGTCGAGCGCGGACGGCATGATCTCGGCGAGGGGGAGGTAGTCCTCGGAGGTGCGGCGCTCGGTGACCTTGTAGATCTCGGCCTGCGCGCGGTCGACGAGCTCGTCGACCTCCTCGCCCTGGCCGCCGTACCCGTAGGAGACGATGCGGGTGCCGGCCTCGATGAGGCGGCGCAGGACGGCCTGCTCCCGCACGATCTTGGCGTAGTAGCCGGCGTTGGCCGCCGTGGGGACGATGGCGGTGAGCGTGTGGAGATAGGCGCCGCCGCCGACGCGGGCGACCTCGCCGCGCTTTTGCAGCTCGTCGAAGACGGTGACGGAGTCGGCGGGCTCGCCCCGGCCGTACAGGTCGATGACGACGTCGAAGATGATCTGGTGGGCGGGGCGGTAGAAGTCCTCGGCGCGCAGCACCTCGATGACGTCGGCGATCGCGTCCTTGGACAGCAGCATGCCGCCCAGGACGGACTGCTCGGCCTCGATGTTGTTCGGCGGCGTCCGCTCGAACGACGATTCCGATCCTCCCGAACCTCCCGGGAAGTCGAGCACGCTCACCTCACACCCCCTTGCGCAGCCGCCCCAGCGTCCTCAGGTCGGTCCGCCAGTCTCCCGGTCCACGCCCTCATCGGGCAACCCGGCCTGTCGACAAGGGTGTGGATAACATGTGCAGACTCCCCGTCAGCCCTGGGAAAACCTTGGGGACAGCCCTGTGGACAAGATGGTCGCCCTCGCCGAGAAGCGGGCCTGACCAGCGGAATCGATGTCCACCAGCTGTGGAGAAAAGAAAGTCGGGAAGACACGCCGATACCGATCGGGCATGGGGCGGTAAGCCGCAAAATAGGGTTATGCCGCTTACCACCGGGGCTGGCCGGACCGTCCGGCAAAGCCGGGCCCACGACAGGGAGATCCTCAGGCTGGCCGTCCCGGCGTTCGGGGCCCTCGTCGCCGAGCCGCTCTTCCTGCTCACGGACTCCGTCATCGTCGGCCGCCTCCCCGATCCCGCGCTCGGCGCTCTTGGCGTGGCCAGCGCGGCCCTGTCGGCCCTGGTGGGCCTGTGCGTGTTCCTCGCGTACGCGACCACCGCGGCCGTGGCCCGGCGGCTGGGTGCGGGGAACGTGGGGCAGGCGATGCGCCAGGGCGTGGACGGCCTCTGGCTGGCGGCCGCCATCGGCCTGGCCGTCTGCGCGGCGTGCTGGCCTCTTGCGCCATTTATCGTACACCTGTTCGGAGCGGCGGACCAGCTCGCCGCGCTGTCCGTCACGTACCTGCGGGTCAGCCTGCTCGGCGTCCCCGCGATGCTGGTGGTCCTCGCGGGCACGGGCGTGCTGCGGGGGCTGCAGGACACGCGGACGCCGCTGGCCGTGTCCGTCGGGTCGTTCGCGCTGAACGGCCTGCTCAACCTGTGGTTCGTGCTCGGTCTCGGCTGGGGGATCGCGGGGTCCGCCTGGGGGACCGTGGTCGCCCAGACCCTGTCGGCGGCCGTGTACGTCGTGCTGGTCGTGCGGCAGGCCCGCCGGCACGGCGCCTCCCTGCTGCCCGACCTGGCGGGCGTGCGCGCGGCCGGCGCCGCCGGCTTCGCCCTGGTCGTCCGTACGGCGAGCCTGCAGATCGTGCTGCTCGTGGCCACGTCGCTGGCGACCCGCATGGGCGAGGAGCAGATCGAGGCGCACACCATCGCGGCCCGGATCTGGACGTTCCTGGCGTTCGCCCTCGACGCGATCGCGATCGCGGGGCAGGCGATCACCGGCCGGACACTGGGCGCGGGCGACGTGGCGGCGACCCGGGCGGCGACGCGGCGGATGGTGCTATGGGGCGTGGTCTGCGGCGTGCTGTTCGGCGCCGTGTTGCTGCTCGCGCGGCCGGCGGTCCCCGGTCTGTTCGGGGCCGGCCCGGCCGTCGCCACCCAACTGGAGGCCGCGCTCTGGCCGGTGGCGCTGCTCCAGCCGGTCGCGGGCGTGGTGTTCGTGCTGGACGGGGTGCTGATCGGCGCGGGCGACCAGCGCTACCTGGCCTGGGCCGGGGTGGCGACGACGCTCGCCTACCTGCCGTTCGCGGCCCTCGCGGGAGGTCTCGTCACGTTGTGGCTGGCGCTCGGCGTCTGGATGCTGGCGCGGCTGGTCACCCTGACCGTCCGGGCGCACGGCGCGGCGTGGCTCGTCACCGGCGCCTGAGCCGCCCCGCCGGGCCCTCACGCGAGCAGGGCCCTCGGGAGGTGCCGTCACAGCGACCCCCGGCGCCGGGAAAGCCGTCACATCCGCCGGGCCTCGAGGATCCGCTGGAGGAACCCCCTCGTCCGGGCATGCTCGGGGGCCGTGAAGATCTGCTCGGGCGAGCCGCGCTCCAGCAGCACGCCGCCGTCGAGGAAGCACACGGTGTCGGCGATGTCGCGGGCGAACCCCATCTCGTGAGTGGCGAGGATCATCGTCATCCCGGCGTCCTTCAGCTCCCGGATGACGCCGAGCACCTCGGTGACCAGCGCGGGGTCGAGCGCGGAGGTGACCTCGTCGAGCAGCAGCAGCCGGGGCTGGGTCGCCACGGCCCGGATCACCGCGACCCGCTGCTGCTGGCCGCCGGACAGCCGGTCGGGGTACTCCCCGGCCTTGTCCGACAGCCCGAACCGGTCGAGCAGCTCCCTGGCCTGGTCTTCGGCCTCCCGCGGCCGGACGCCGTGGACCCTGCGGGGAGCCAGCGTGATGTTGTCGAGCACGGTCATGTGCGGGAAGAGGTTGTAGGACTGGAAGACCATCCCGATCCGCTTGCGCACCTCGTCCGGATCGGCCCGCACGTCCGTGATCTCGGCGCCGTCCAGGAAGATCGCTCCGTCGTCGATCGTCTCGAGCAGGTTCACGCAGCGCAGCAGCGTCGACTTGCCCGAGCCGGACGCGCCGATCAGGCAGACCACCTCGTGCGGCGCCACCTCCAGGTCGATGCCGCGCAGGACGCTGTGGTCGTGGTACTGCTTCCAGACGCCGTCGATCGTCAGCAGGCTCATATGGTCCCGCCTCCCGTGCGCCGCCGTGCCGTACGGGCGGCGAGGTGGTCGGTGAACCGCGCCATGGGCACGGTCAGGGCGATGAACAGCAGGGCCGACGTCAGGTAGGGCGTGTAGTTGAACGACGACGCCGCGTGGATCTGGGCCTGCCGGAGGGACTCGAGCGGGCCGAGCACCGCCACGAGCGCGCTGTCCTTCTGGAGCGAGGCGAAGTCGTTGAGCAGCGGCGGGACGACCCTGCGGACCGCCTGCGGCAGCACGACGTGGCGCATGGTCTGCCCGTGGGTCAGCGCCAGCGAGCGCGCCGCGGCCCGCTGACTGGGATGGACCGACTCGATGCCCGAGCGGAAGACCTCGGCGACGTACGACCCGTACGACAGCACGAGCGCGATGATGCCGAGAGTGACCGGGTCGCTGGGTGCGCCCTGAAGCTGGAGCGCCGGGACGCCGAAGCCCACCAGGTACACCAGCAGGATCACCGGGACGCCGCGGAAGACGTCCGTGTACAGCACGGCGAGGGCGCGCAGCGGGAAGAACACCGGCGAGCGCAGGCCGCGCACCAGCGCCACGAGCAGCCCCAGTATCAGGATCAGCACCTCGGCGATGAGGAAGATCTTGATGTTGAGCAGGAAGCCGCGCAGCACGTCGGGCAGCGCCTCGGCGAACGCGCCCGGGTTCAGGAACGTCTCCTGGACCCGCGGCCACCCGGGCGACGCGGTCACGGCGACCACCAGGACGACGGCCGCCAGCACCGTGGAGGCCGTGGCCACCGTCGCCGACCTCCGGGACCGGGCGCGCAGCTCCGCCTCGCGGCGCACCTGCCGCTCGCTCTTCACCCACTCCGCCGCCGAAGCTCCCGCCTCCCCGTGGCCGTGGAGGGGGGACGCGCCGTCCGTCCGGGCTGAGGCGCCCGCGCGGCCGTCCGTGGAGGACGCCGGTGAGCCGGACTCGCCATGCGTGGAGGACGCCGGAGCGGGAGCGGCCGCCGGTGCGCCGGCATCGCCGCCCGGGTGGGGCGCCGGGACCGGCACCGCCGATGCGCCGGCCTCGTCGTCCGTCACTTCAGCTCCGGCGCGCCGGCGGCGGCGGTGAGCCACTGGCTCTCGATCCCGGCGAGCTCACCGGACGACTTGAGCTCGCCCAGCGCCTTGTCCACGCAGGTCACCAGCTTGCTGCCCTTCTGGAACAGCAGGCCGAACTCCTCCGGGGAGCCCGAGGCCGCCGAGATCTGCCCGACGATCTTCGACCCCTTCACCTGGGCGGCGGTGACGTAGAAGGCGGTGGGCAGGTCGACGACGATGGCGTCGATCTGCTTGTTCTTCAGCGCGTTGACGGCGTCGACCTGCTGGTTGAACACACTCGGGTCGTTCGTCGGCTTGATCACCTGCCGGACGGCCTCGAGCGCGGTGGTCGCGGCCTGGACGCCGATCTTCACGTCCTTCAGCTCGGCGAGGCTGGTCGCCCCGGCCGCCTTCGAGCCCTCAAGGGCGACGACGCCCTGCTTGACCGTGTAGTAGCCCTGGCTGAAGTCGACGGCCTTCGCGCGCTCGGGGGTGATGGAGACCTGGTTGATGTCGAAGTCGAACTGCTTGGGCCCGGGGGCGAACGACGAGTCGAACGGCACGACGGTCCAGCTGACCTGGTCCTTGCCGAACCCCAGCTTCTGGGCGACGGCGTAGGCGACGGCGCTCTCGAAGCCCTGCCCGTTTGAGGGGTCGTCGTCCTTGAACCACGGCTCGTACGCCGGCTTGTCGGTGCCGACCGTGAGCTTGCCGGGGGTCACGAGCGGGAGCGAGGCGGGGGAGCAGGAGGCCGAGGCCGAGGCGGCGGCCGAACCGGCCGCGCTCGCGGTCGTGGTGGAGGTGTCGGACGCCGGGGCGCAGGCGGCGGCCGCCAGCGTGAGTGCGCCGACGGCCAGCGGCAGGTGGGAACGGCGCATCTCGGCCTCCATCAAGGGTGTCATCTACGGATTCCGCGCATTTGGCTGGGGAAATACTAGCGTTCCGTAGTACCCCCGTTTACCTAGTGGGATGGACGACATTGTTGCGTTTCGGTGGAGAAACGCGAAGGACCCCTCCCGAGACGGGAAGGGTCCTCCGACGAGCAGGTGTCAGGCGCCGACGACCTCGACGTCGATCGTGGCCGCCACCTCGGGGTGGAGCCGGACGCTGACCTTGTGGGTGCCGACGCTCTTGATCGCGTTGTCGATCACGATGCGGCGGCGGTCGAGCTGCGGGCCGCCGGCGGCCTTGACGGCGTCGGCGATGTCGCCCGTCGTCACCGAGCCGAACAGCCGGCCGGAGTCGCCCGCGCGGGTCGTGAGCCGGACCTTGAGGGCGCCGAGCCTGCCGGCGACCTCCTTGGCCGAGCCGAGGTCGCGGATCTCCCGGGCGCCGCGCGCCTTCTTGATGGAGTCGATCTGCGTCTCGGCGCCGCGGGTCCACCGGATGGCGAAGCCGCGCGGGATGAGGTAGTTGCGGCCGTAGCCGTCCTTGACCTCGACGACGTCGCCGGGGGCGCCGAGCCCGGAGACCTCAGTGGTGAGGATGAGCTTCATGTCCTGAGTCTCCTTTCTCAGCGCGCCGTGCTCGTGTACGGCAGCAGGGCCATCTCACGGGCGTTCTTGATAGCGGTCGCCACGTCGCGCTGGTGCTGGGTGCAGTTGCCCGTCACCCGGCGGGCACGGATCTTGCCGCGGTCGGAGATGAACTTCCGCAGCAGCGCCGTGTCCTTGTAGTCGACGTAGGAGATCTTGTCGTGGCAGAAGAGGCAAACCTTCTTCTTGGGCTTGCGAACTGCCGGCTTCGCCATCGTGGTGCTCCTTTCAGAGCCCCGCGTGATGCGGGAATGGTCGCTCGGTTTTCCTGTGGTGATGAGACGGGGAGAAGGCCCCTTAGAAGGGCGGCTCGTCGCTGAAGTCGCCGCCGAAGCCGCCGCCCTGCTGGCCGCCGCCGAAGCCGCCGCCCTGCTGGCCGCCACCGAAGCCGCCGCCGCCCTGGGGAGCGGGGGCCGCGGTCGCCCACGGGTCGTTGGCCGGTCCGCCGCCGAAGCCGCCGCCCTGGCGGGCGGTCTTGTTGACCTTCGCCGTCGCGTTGCGCAGCGAGGGCCCGACCTCGTCGACCTCGACCTCGTAGACCGTGCGCTTCTCGCCTTCCTTGGTCTCGTACGACCGTTGGCGCAGCCGTCCCTGGACGATGACCCGCATCCCGCGCTGCAGGCTCTCGGCGACGTTCTCCGCCGCCTGACGCCAGACGTTGCAGGTGAGGAACAGGCCCTCGCCGTCCTTCCACTCGTTGGTCTGCTTGTCCAGGAACCGCGGAGTGGATGCGATGCGGAACCGGGCCACGGCCTGCCCCGTCGGGGTGAAGCGCAGCTCCGGGTCGTCGACAAGGTTGCCGACGATGGTGATCGTGGTGTCGCCTGCTGCCATCGGTCGCTTTCGCCTTCCTATCCCGTCAGCTGAGCCGTGTAGGGCTCAGAGTACGGCCAGAGCCCGACAAAAAGCCGGGCTTCCGGTACTGCTCAGTGAAGCTCGGGGCGGAGGACCTTGGTGCGGAGCACGCCCTCGTTCAGGTTGAGCTGACGGTCCAGCTCCTTGATCGTGGCGGGCTCGGCGGTCAGGTCGACCACGGCGTAGATGCCCTCGGACTTCTTGGCGATGTCGTACGACAGCCGGCGGCGGCCCCAGACGTCGACCTTCTCCACGGTGCCGCCGTCGTTGCGGACGACGGTGAGGAACTGGTCGAGCGAGGGCTGCACGGTGCGCTCGTCGAGGGACGGGTCGAGGATGACCATCATCTCGTAGCGACGCATAGGTGTATCCAACCTCCTCTGGACTCTTGCGGTCACGACGCTCTGCCGTGACAGGAGGACACTGCGCGGGCGCCGGAGGCGGTCACCGCCGCCGGGACCCATATCAGACGCAGCCGAACAAGGCTATCAGCCCCTTGGCCGTGCGCCGCCCGGAGAGTGAAACTGAAGCTGAGAGGGGGTGCGCGGTCTATGCGACACGTCATCGGCACGGGGCGGAGCCTGTCCTTCCGTCTCACCCTGAACACCGACGGAAGGCCGCATCCGCTGGAGAACGCCATGACGATCGCCACGCTGGCGCTCGGGCTCGTGGCGTTCGTCACCGGGTTCGTCGTGAGGGCTCACGTGGTCGCGGCGTGGACGGGGGCGATCGGCTTCTGGGGCGGCCTGTACGCCCAGTACGTCTCGTCGACCACCGCCCAGCGTTCGCTGATCATCGTGGGGGTGGTGGGGTCGTTCGTGGGGGTGGCGCTGGGGATCGCCCATGGAGGGTTCGTTCCCAAGCCCTGACGGTGGAACCGGCCCCGCGCGGCTTCGCGTGGAAGCCCCGTCCCGCGCGGGAGGGCGCCGGCGGCCGGGGTCATCCTCCGATGTGCAGATCGACGCCGAGGAGGACGAGGAACCACAGGAAGATGGCGAGCAGCGCCTGGGCGATCTGCTTGAGCAGGGTGGGGGTGAGGTAGTGGTGGACCCAGGCCACGTAGAGGCCAACGAGGATGTAGATCAGTAAGAGGAAGCTGCCGACGCGATATCTCATGCTCGTCTCCTTGTATCATCGGCGCGCGGGGAGCAGGGCGCGTTCGACGTGCGACTGCCCTGGCGCGCCCTCTTGAAACGCTCTTGGACAGGGCCTAGAGTTCGCCCTTCCGCGTTCGGCGGCCTTCCTGCGGTGACGCCCGACACGCGAGTGATGGAGGAACCGGGATGGACACGCACCACGGCGAGGAGCGCCCCCGGCGCATCGGAGCCCACGTCGACCAGGACGACCCGCTGGCCCACGCGGCGGCCCGCGACGCCGACGTCGTGCAGTTCTTCCTGGGCGACCCCCAGGGCTGGAAGAACCCGGTCGTCCCGGCGTCCGCCGACGCCCTGCGCGCCTCCGACGTCGACGTCTACGTCCACGCGCCGTACGTCATCAACGTGGCGACCGCGAACAACCGCATCCGCATCCCCAGCCGCAAGCTCCTCGACGGCCACCTCAAGGCGGCCGCGTCCATCGGCGCCAAGGGGCTGATCGTGCACGGCGGCCACGTCAACGCGGGCGACGACCCGCAGATCGGCTTCGACAACTGGCGGAAGGTCTTCGAGCGCACCGAGTGCCCGATCCCCGTCCTGATCGAGAACACGGCGGGCGGCGGCAACGCCATGGCCCGCAAGCTCGACCGCATCGCGCGCCTGTGGGACGCGGTCACCGCCGGCGCCCCCGACCCGTCCGTGATCGGGTTCTGCCTCGACACCTGCCACTTCCACGCAGGAGGTGAGGAGCTCGTCGGCGTCGTCGAGCGGGTGAAGGCGATCACCGGCCGGATCGACCTGGTCCACTGCAACGACTCGCGCGACGCGTTCGACTCGGGGGCCGACAGGCACGCCAACATCGGCAGCGGGCAGATCGACCCCGAGGTCATCGTCGAGGTCTGCCGGGCCGCGGGCGGGGCGCCGATCGTGGTCGAGACGCCGGCCGAGGGCCAGGCCGACGACATCGCGTTCCTGCGCAAGCACCTGTAGCACTTGTCCACAGGCTGTGGACGAATCTCTGGATTGGCGAGGTCACCGGACGGGTAGGGACTCCTGGTTCGCCGCCTCGTCCTCGGCATGCGCGCTTCGCCGGGTGTCGCGCCACAGCCGCACGAACGACACGACCGTGGCGGCGAGCAGGACCAGGTTGCGGGCGACCAGCACGAGGGTGCCCGGCAGGTCGCCCTTCCAGCTGTAGTCCTCCTCCATCCACGGGTACATCACCCCGGTCAGGAGGCAGGAGACCAGCACCAGCCACGCGGCCGGCCGCTGCCCCGGGCCCGGCCGGTCCCGCCGTACGGACAGGGCGACGGCGGCGACGCCGAGCACCCAGATGAGGTACTGCGGCGACAGCACCCGGCTGGTCAGCACGAGGAGGAGCACGGTGGTGAGCGCCGCGTCGTAGTAGGACAGCGCGCTCGGGGCGGCGCGCAGCCACCAGACGGCCATCAACGCCAGCGCGGCCGGGGTGGCGACGAGGCTCACGGTCTCCGCCGTGCCGACGCCCGCGCCCACCGCCTCCATCGCGCCGTGCTGGTAGGTGGTGAAGCCGTCCCACCACCCCACGGCCCGGGCGAACGCGAACGGCGTGGCGGCCAGCGACTCGATCTGCAGGCCGCGGTCCTGCTGCGCGGTGAGGAAGTCGAGGGCGTGCGGCATCGCGAGGGCCGCCACGACGCAACCCACGACCGCGACCGCGACCGCCGACCCGCCGGCCGTCAACAGCTCGCGCCAGCGGCGCAGCCCGGTCAGCAACGCGACCGGCCAGACCTTGACGATCAGCCCGATCCCGATCAGCGACCCCCGTACGGCCGGGTCGGCCGACACGGTCAGCGCGAGGACGGCGACCAGCGTGACCATGAGGTCGTAGCGCGAGATCAGCAGCGGCCCGAGCAGGGCCGCGCCCACGGTCCAGGCCCACAGGCCGGTGCGGCCCGCCCCTTCCCGGAGGGAGAAGCGCCACAGCAGCACGAGGATGGCCAGGTCGCAGACGACGGCCAGCAGGTAGAAGCCGATCCGGTAGCCGAAGGGCAACAGGTGGGGCGCGAGCATGGGCAGCGCCGCGAACGGCGGGTACTGCCACTTGTCGTCGCCCGCGGGGAACTCCCCGCGGAGCAGGACGCCGGACCACTCCCGGTAGAGCTCGACGTCGTTCTCGAACGAGCCGGTGTGCCCAACGGGGACGACCTGCGTCGCCGCGAGGAAGAGCGCGGCCCGGGTGAGCGCCCAGACCAGCAGCACCAGCCATGGCGGCCTGTGTCGCACCTGCGCCCCCACCCCCGTGTCCCGCGGCGTTCGCCGGCTCACTTGTCTCCCAAGGCTACGGTGCGACCCGGCGGTCACCGCCACCACACGAGCGGAAGATCCGATGAAAGTTTCACGTGCCGGGCACCTCCCGGCGCGCCCGCGGCCCGCCTCAGACGGGTCTCAGGCCGGTCTTACTCGACGGTCGCCGCGGCCCGGGACCGCAGGGCGAACCTGTCCTCGGCTCGGTTGAACACCCCGCCCGACTGGTCGTCGATCCCCGCCTGGCGGACCACGTCGTGCTCGGGCCGCAGCACGTCGCGGACCACGAGGGCCATCAGGACCACGATGGTGATCGCCCGCGCCCACACCGACAGGAAGTAGGGCAGGTCACCGATGCCGAGGGCCTCCTGTCCCGGGGTCTGGCCGACGAGGTAGAGCCAGATGGAGAAGAAGTACCAGCACTCGGCCGCCTGCCAAGCCGCCAGCGCCCCCCAGCGCGGCCTGGCCAGCACCGCGAACGGCACGAGCCACAGCACGTACTGCGGCGACCACACCTTGTTGGTGATCATGAAGGCGGCCAGCGCGAGGAAGCACAGCTGCATCAGGCGGGGCCGGCGCGGCGCCGCGAGGGCGAGCACCGCCACCCCCGCCAGCAGCACGGCGAGCGCGGCCATGGCCATCGTGTTCAGGTGCTCGGCGTCCGCGAGGAACCCCATCTGCCTGCGCTGGAAGAAGAACCAGAGCCCTCCCCAGTCGGCCCCGCGCTCGCTGCTGAAGGCGTAGAAGCGCTTCCAGCCCTCGTAGTTCACCGCCATGATCGGCACGTTGACCGCGAGCCAGGCGACCGCGGCCGCGGCGGCCGTCTTGAGGAACGGCACCCACTTCCCGGTGCGCACGGTGAGCAGGAACAACGCCCCGAAGAACATCAGCGGGTAGAACTTCGTGGCCACGGCAAGGGCCAGCAGCACCCCCGCCAGGTACTGCCGCTCCCGGGACCACGCCAGCAGCCCGCCCAGGGCCAGCGCCCCCGCCGCGAGGTCCCAGTTGATGTACGCGCACAGGATGACGGCCGGGCCGACCGCGTACCAGAGGGCGTCCCAAGGGCGGGTGCGGCCGGCCAGGGCGGCCGTCAGCAGCACCCCTACGACCAGGGAGATCCCCATGAGGGCCACGGTGATGTCGTAGAACGCGACCCCGTCGCCCCCGGCGAGGCGCCGCGCGAACTCCATGATCCCGCCGATCCCGACCGGATACTCGACCGGGTAGTCGACGTACGGGATCTTGCCCTGGTCGAGGTGCTCTCCCCAGAAGAGGGGGTAGATGTCCGTGTAGCAGAAGTGGGTGAACTGCCCGACTCCGCCGTTCCAGACGCCCCCGAACCTGCAGGGGTACTTCCACAGGTACGCGAGGACGGCGCCGACCCCCGCGAGAAGCCCGAGCGGCAGGTACGGCACGGCCCGCCCGGCGACCATTGGCAGCGGGCCGGAGGCGTTCGAGGTCCGGGTCGTCATGGTCGGTATTGCATCATTCGAGGCCGCTCGTTGGCGACTTCGCCATGCGGAAACCCGCGATACCGGAATCGCGCCGAGCCCTCCGGCCGCCGTCTCGCCGCCGTACCGACGCCGTACCGACGCCGTACCGACGCCGTACCGACGCCGTACCGACGCCGTACCGACGCCGTACCGACGCCGTGGTCCGCCGCCGTCTCGACGACACGGACGAGGGAGGGGGCCCGGACGCGGTCCGGGCCCCCCAGCACCGCCATGTGCCCTACTGGCCGGATCTCCGGTTGCCGGCGCCCGAGGGCGAGGTGACCGGGGTCGAGGCGGGCGCGCCGGTCCCGCCCGTGCCGCCGCCCTGGTTGGGGCCGGTCGGGTTGGAGCCGGGGTTGAGCTGCAGCCCGCCGTCGTCGTTGTTGCAGGACAGGTCGCCGGGGACGCAGCCGCCGGGCCCGTTGCCGCCACCGGGCCCGTTGCCGCCGGGCCCGGGCGGGAAGTCCGTCGGGAAGTCGGTCGGGAAGATGTCCGTCGGCGTGGGCGAGGGGGTCGGCGTCGGGCTCGGCACGATGTTCTCCGGAGTGCCGATGCCGGACTTCGGCGGGAAGTCCTTGACCGGCTTGCCCTGCAGCGCCTCCATCATGAAGGTGCGCCAGATCGTGGTCGGCGCGTCGGCGCCCTGGAAGCCCAGGGACACCTCCTTCGGATGGGTGTACGGGTTATTGGGGCCGTACTTCTTGCTCGGCTTGCCTCCCGGAGTGATCGGGCAGTTCGAGTACTCCGGCTGCACGATCTTGCCGCTGTCCGTGCGGCACTGCTCCCGGTACATGCCCACCGCGGCCGACAGCTGCGGAGTGAAGCCGACGAACCAGGCTTCCTTCTCGTCGTTGTTGGTACCGGTCTTGCCGGCGGCCGGACGGCCGATGCCCTTGCCCGCCGCCGTACCGACCTTGAGGACCTGCTCCATCGCGGTGACGGCGTCGGCGGCCGACTCCGGCGAGATCACCTGGCGGACGTCCCGCTTCTCCGGGAAGACGACGGTCTTGCCCTGCCGGACCTCCTGGATCACGTGGTAGTCCACGTGCTTGCCCTCGTTGGCGAAGATGGAGTAGCCGGCGGCCTGCTCGACCGGGGTCACGCCGACGCTGCCGATGGCGAGCTGGTAGCCGTGGCCGTGCGCCCCGCCCACGCCGTTCTCGTCCTCGTCGATCGCCTTCTTGCTGATGCCCGCGGCCTCGGCGATGGACCGGACGTCGTCCAGCTTGCCGGGCAGCGCGAAGGCCATGGACGCGAACGCCGTGTTGATCGAGTGGGCGGTCGCGTAGGTCACGTCGATCGACGAGGGGACGCGCTCACCATTTGTGATCTTGGTGGTGCCCGGGAGCTCCTTCGGGACGGTCTCGCTGCCCGGAACCCAGCTGTTGAGGCTGAAGCCCGCGTCGAGCCACGCCGCCAGGACGTACGGCTTGAACGCCGATGCCGCCTGCTTGCGTGAGTCGAAGGGCTCGTTCCACGGGTCGTGGATGTAGTTGTCGCCGCCGTAGAACGCGAGGACGCGCCCGGTGGCAGGGTCCACGGCGGCCAGGCCGGCGTGGAACTCCTTGGACATCGGGGTGGTGGTCGCCTTGACCGCCCTCTGCGCGGCCTGCATGAGCTTCTTGTCGAACGTCGTGATGATCTTGTAACCGCCCGACTCGACGTCCTCCCGGCTGAGGTTGCGCGTCGTCCGCAGCTCGAAGAGCGCCTGGGTGATCATGTAGCCCTTCAGGCCGCCGAACTCCTGGGAGGGGCGCGCCTCCCGCGGCTTGGGGAACTTGGCGGTGGTGGTGATGTTCGGATACTTGGGCTTGCCGTTCTCGTCGACCATCTGGGACATGCCGGAGACGACGTAGGCGAAGCGCTCCTGGGTGGGCTTGTAGTCGCCCTCGGACTCGGCCTTGTCGAAGTTGCCCGGCTGCTGGATGCGGCCCGCGAGGTAGGCGCCCTCGGCCACGGTCAGCTTCTTCGCCGGCTTGTTGAAGAACTCCCGGGCGGCGGCCTCGATGCCGTAGGTGTTGCGGCCGAACGGCACGGTGTTCAGGTAGTACTCGAGGACCTTGTCCTTGCTCCACTCCTTGTCGAGCTTGACGGCGATGAAGATCTCCTTGACCTTCCGCTTGATCGTCTGCTCGGTGCTGAGGCCCTGGAAGTAGTTGCGGGCCATCTGCTGGGTGATGGTGGAGCCGCCCTGCGTCTGCTGGCCGGTCGCCGTCATCCACACCGACCGGGTGAGACCGCTGAGGTCGATGCCCGAGTCCTGGTAGAAGCTGCGGTTCTCGGCCGCGACCACGGCGTCGCGGACGTGCTGGGGCACCTGGTCGATGGTGATGGCGACGCGCTTGGTGCCGAGGCGGGCGATGACCTGGCCGTCGTGGTAGTAGAACGTGCTGCCCTGCGCGATCGCCGTCTCCTGCGCCTCCTTCTCGGTGGGCAGCGGCGTGTTGATGTACGCCACGGCGATCATGCCGAAGAGGCCGGCCGCCAGGACGACGGCGCTCGCGAGGACGATCTTCCAGTTGGGCAGGAAGCGCTTCCAGCCCCTGCCGTCCGGCTCGGGCTCGTCGTCGAAATCGCGCGGGTCGCGGGGCCCGCGGCCGCCGGGACCACCCGGCCCGCCAGGCCCGCCCGGACCGTCGGGCCCACCTGGACCGCCGCGGGCACGGCGTCCCGGGGCGCGGCGACGGCCGCCGCTCGGCATCATCTCCGTGCCCTGGTCGTCCTGGCCGCGCCGGAAGCCGCCC
>NZ_KI866523.1:668762-707073 GCF_000511135.2 Microbispora sp. ATCC PTA-5024
CGGCTCCGGCCTGCGCTCGGGACCCTGCGGGGCCGGCGGCACGGCGTTCATGGCCGCCGTGTCCTCGAACGCGGCCTCGCGGCGGCGCGGGTCGGGCGCCGGCTGCCGTGCGGGTCCCTGCTGCGGCGGGCGGGGGTGCTGGGCGGGGGCGTGGCCCCATCCGGGCGGGGGCTGCTGCCCTCCGGTCAGGTCGTCGTCCGATTCCCGGGGCGTGCGACGACGCCGCCCAGGGCGGGCTGATCCACCGGAACCCGAGGGATCCTCGGGACGGCCGGTCGGCTCCGGTCCGTAGCTGCTGTAAGTCACGCGTCCTCGTCAGGTGTTTCGGGGGAAATCGTCGGCGTCCGGCCGGCGGGCCGGCGGGTGGGGCCTCCTGGAGGTAGCCGCCCTACAGTGAGGAGCCCGGGGGGTCGGCTGTTCCGAGGACGAACGAGACCGCCAGGTGGTTCCAGGAACAACCTTGGCAGACCTCTACCACGTAGACCCTGAATTCACCGTATTCACGGGCCATCTTCAGGAGGTCCGCGGTGCCTTTGACCTGCCCGGCCACACGTCCCAGCTCGTCCCCGTACACGTATGTGACGTTGGTCACGTTCCGGTGCTCGCAGATGGGGCACATGCGAGTCGTCGGCTCGCCGAGGAACCGGGCCGCCCGCAGCAGATAGGGCTGCGCGTCGCAGACGTCCCGTGCCCTCATGCGGCCGGCGCGGATCGACTGGATAGCCGCCCGCCTCGCGAGGCCGTAGTCCACGACCGACCGCTGTGACCACATGTGGGCCAGATTACGACCCTTTGCCAAATCTTGCCCAACCAATGACACGTTGCGTGATGTAGCGCCGCGACGTATCCTGCGGATGTATCGAGTCGATACATCGGCCGGGCACAGGGGGTGGTTCCAGTGACGGGCTCTCGTGGAGGCGTGCTGGAGCTCGCCGTTCTGGGATCGCTGAACGAAACGCCGCTTCACGGGTACGAGCTGCGCAAACGGCTCAACACCCTGCTCGGCATGTTCCGCGCCTTCTCCTACGGCTCCCTCTACCCGTGCCTGCGGGGCCTGCTCAACGACGGCTTCATCGTCGAGGAGGAGCCTCCGGAGGAGACGGTTCTCGGCCGACGATCGAAGATCGTCTACAAGCTCACCGCGGAGGGCAAGGAGCGGCTGCAGGAGCTGCTCAGCCAGGCCGGTCCCTCCTCCTGGGAGGACGAGAGCTTCGGCGTCCGCTTCGCCTTCTTCCGCCACACGGAGGCGGAGGTGCGCCTGCGCATCCTGGAGGGCCGCCGCAGCCGCCTCGAGGAGCGTCTCGAGCGCGTCCGCACGGCCCTCGCCCGCACCAGGGAGCGGCTGGACAGCTACACCCTCGAGCTCCAACGCCACGGCCTGGAGTCCGTCGAGCGTGAGGTCCGCTGGCTCAACGAGCTGATCGACTCGGAGAGGCGGAGCGGCGCGGCTCCCGCCGAGGCGGTCCGGGCCGCCGATCCCGCGCAAACCGGACGGGACACACCCGAGCGGGCCGTTCAGGAAGAACCTCAGAGGGCGCAGACGCCCGAGGCGGATAAGTAAAGGAGCGAGTGCTATGGGTTCGGTGCGCGTAGCCATCGTCGGGGTGGGCAACTGCGCCGCGTCTTTGGTGCAGGGCGTCCACTACTACAAGGACGCGGACCCGGACAGCCGGGTGCCGGGCCTGATGCACGTGCGGTTCGGTGACTACCACGTCGGCGACGTCGAGTTCGTCGCGGCGTTCGACGTGGACGCCAAGAAGGTCGGCCGCGACCTCTCGGAGGCCATCGTGGCGTCCGAGAACAACACCATCAAGATCTGTGACGTGCCGCCGCTCGGCGTTACCGTGCAGCGCGGCCCCACCTTCGACGGCCTCGGCGCCTACTACCGGGAGATCATCGAGGAGTCCGACGAGCAGCCGGTGGACGTCGTCCAGGTGCTCAAGGACGCCCAGGTCGACGTGCTGGTGTCGTACCTGCCGGTGGGTTCTGAGGAGGCCGACCGCTTCTACGCGCAGTGCGCGATCGACGCCAAGGTCGCCTTCGTCAACGCCCTTCCGGTGTTCATCGCCTCGGACCCCGAGTGGGCCGCCAAGTTCACCGAGGCCGGCGTGCCGATCGTCGGCGACGACATCAAGTCCCAGGTCGGCGCGACCATCACGCACCGGGTGCTGGCCAAGCTCTTCGAGGACCGCGGGGTCGAGCTGCTGCGCACGTACCAGCTCAACTTCGGCGGCAACATGGACTTCATGAACATGCTGGAGCGCACCCGCCTCCAGTCCAAGAAGATCTCCAAGACCCAGTCGGTCACGTCGCAGATCCCGCACGAGATGGCCAAGGCCGACGTGCACATCGGCCCGTCCGACCACGTGCCGTGGCTCGACGACCGCAAGTGGGCGTACGTCCGGCTGGAGGGCAGGTCCTTCGGCGACACGCCGCTCAACCTGGAGTACAAGCTGGAGGTCTGGGACTCGCCCAACTCCGCCGGCATCATCATCGACGCCGTCCGCGCGGCCAAGATCGCCCTCGACCGGGGCATCGGGGGCCCGCTGCTGTCGCCCTCGTCGTACTTCATGAAGAGCCCGCCGGAGCAGTACTCCGACGACACCGCCCGCGAGGCCGTGGAGAAGTTCATCCGCGGCCAGGTCGAGCGCTGACGCCGCTCCCGCCGATCTCGGCCCGACGCCCCGGCCCCCTTCGAGGGGCGCCGGGGCGTCGTCGCGTTCTGACGGAACTCAGCTGGGCCGGGCGTCCGTCATGCCGGGGCGCCTCGGCGGGTCCGGACGGGGAGTCAGCGGCGGTCGACCGGCTCCAGGCGCGCCGCCGGAGGCAGGGCCGCGGGGTCGGCCGCCGGCCAGGCCAGCGGGTCGGGCCCGAGCGCGACGAGCAGGGGCACCTGCTCCCTGGCCCAAGGTGAGATGGCCAGCTCGCCGCTCATCACCTGCTTGGCGAAGCGGTCCCAGGGCATCCAGCGCACCGCGTCGACCTCGGCGGCGTTGGGCGCCGCCTCCCCGCGCACGACGGCCCGGTAGACCGGGCACAGCTCGTGCTCGACCGTTCCGGTGTCCATCACGGCCCGGTAGGAGAAGCGGGGCAGGATCAGGTCGACCGAGTCGACCCGAAGCCCCAGCTCGTACGACAGGCGCCGGGCGACGGCCGTGGGGAGCGGCTCGCCGGGCAGCGGGTGCCCGCAGCAGCTGTTTGTCCACTCGCTGGGCCAGGTGAGCTTGGCGGCGGCCCGCTGCGACAGCAGCACCCGGCCCTGCTCGTCGAAGACGTAGCTCGAGAAGGCCAAATGGAGAGGGGTGTCGGGGCCGTGGACCGTGGACTTGGGAGCGGTGCCGATCGAGTTTCCCTCGCCGTCGACCAGCACGACATGTTCCTGGAAGGTCACTCTCCGAGAGTACGAGATGAGTCGCCGCCGCACCGCGTTCGCCGCATGCTCGGGGATTCGTCAGGGTTGATCCGGATGCCGCCTCCTGATCTACCCGCGTAGGCTGTCGCCGTGTCCTTCGTCTCCGATCTGCGCGTGGTCCTCGAAGGCCGGAACTTCCGGCGTCTGTTCGGCACCCGCCTCCTGTCGCAGTTCTCTGACGGAATATTCCAGTTCGCCGTCGGCGGTTACGCGTTCTTCAGCCCCGAACGGCAGGCGAACGCGACCCAGATCGCGGCGGGCCTCGCCGTGCTCCTCCTGCCGTACAGCGTGCTGGGCCCCTTCGTGGGGGTCTTCATCGACCGGTGGTCGCGGCGCCAGATCCTCGTGATCGCCCCGATGGTCAGGGGCGTTTTGCTGTTGCTGGCCGCCGGCCTCGTCGCGGCCGACGCGCCCACGGGCGTGTTCTACGCCGCCGCACTGGGCGTGCTCGCGGTCAACCGGTTCTTCCTGTCCGCGCTGGGGGCCTCGCTCCCCCACGTCGTGCCGTCCGACCGGCTCATGATGGCCAACGCGGTGACGCCGACCTCCGGCACGGTGGCGACGTTCGTCGGCGCGGGCGCGGGCTTCCTGCTCCGCCTGGCCTTCGGCTCGGGCTCCGGCGGCACGGCGATGCTGCTGGTCTTCTCGGGGGTCATGTTCGGGCTGAGCGCGCTCATCGCGCGGACCATGGAGCGGGCGCTGCTGGGGCCGGCCTACGACCCCGGCCGTCCGCAGGCCCGGGAGGCCGTCCGCCATGTGATCAGCGGGCTCGTCGACGGCGGCCGGCACGTCGTCCACCGCCGCGGGGCGGCCGCCGCGCTCGGCGGGATGGCCGTCCACCGGCTGCTGTACGGCATGTCCGTGGCGGCCGTGGTCATGCTGTACCGCTACTACTTCACCAGCGACCCCGAGGTCGCGTTGCGCGGCATCGCCCTGGTGCTCGCGACGTCCGGCGCCGGCTACTTCGTCGCCGCGCTCATCACGCCGTGGGCGACCGAGAGGTTCCGGATCGAGACCTGGATCCCGGCCATGCTCGCCACCTGCGGGATCCTGGAGTTCCTGCTCTGCGCGACCTTCCAGGAGTGGGGGTTCATGGCCGCGGGCTTCGTGCTGGGCGCGGCCGGGCAGAGCGTGAAGATCTGCACCGACACCGTGGTGCAGCGCGACGTGGACGACGCCTACCTCGGGCGGGTGTTCTCCCTCTACGACATGCTGTTCAACGGGATGACCGTCCTCGGCGCCGTTCTGGCCGCGGCCCTGCTCCCGCCGAACGGCAAGTCCTACCTGGCGCTCGCCGTGATCGCGGCCGGCTACCTGCTGGGCGCGCTCGCCTACCGCCTCGTGGTCCCCACCCCCGCCCCGCGCACCCCCGCCGTCGCCGCCGAATAGCCGCCGAGCGTGTGGCACCGGGCGGCCGCCGCCGGCCCGTGGGCGACGACGGCGAACGGCCCGCGGCGACCGGCCGGAGGTCAGGGCCGCAGCGACGCCGTGGCCGCGGTCATGGCCCGGGTGATCAGGGCGACGTCCTCCGGGCCGGCGGCGTAGGGCGGCATGGTGTAGAGGAGCCGCCCGAAGGGCCGCAGCCAGACCCCGTGGGCCATCACCACGTCCTGCACGCTGGCGACGTCGACGGGATCGACGGTCTCGATCACCCCGATGGCGCCGAGTACACGGACGTCGCGGACCCCCGGCAGCCCCACGGCAGGCGCCAGGCCGTCGAGCAGCCCGGCCTCGATCCGCTTGACCTCCTCACGCCAGGGCCGTTCGGCCAGCAGGTCGAGCGAGGCGTTCGCGACGGCGGCGGCGAGCGGGTTGCCCATGTAGGTCGGCCCGTGCATCAGCACGCCGATGGCGTCGGCCACCCGCTCGGTGCACAGGGTGGCGGCCAGCGTCACGTATCCACCCGTCAGCGCCTTTCCGACGCACATGATGTCGGGCCGGATCCCGGCGTGGTCGCAGCCGAACAGCTCCCCCGTACGGCCGAAGCCCGTGGCGATCTCGTCGGCGATCAGCAGGACGCCGTGCTCGTCGGCGAGCTCGCGCAGCCGGCGGAGGTAGGCGGGGTGGTAGAAGCGCATGCCCCCGGCGCCCTGGACGACCGGCTCCACGATGATCGCGGCCAGCTCGTGGGCGTGGGCGGCCACCAGGCGGGACAGCTCGTCGAGGTAGCCCGGGTCGGGCCCGCCGGCCCCCGGGCCCTCCACATCGCCGTGCCCAGCACCCTCTGTGTCGCCCTCGGCGGCGCCCGGGCGGTGGCCGTACCCGCCGGGCGGGAGGGGCGCGAAGACGTGCGCGGGGAGCACCCCGGAGAACAGGTGGTGCATGCCGCTCACGGGATCGCAGACGGACATCGCCCCGAACGTGTCGCCGTGGTAGCCGCCGCGGACCGTGAGCAGGCGCGAGCGGCCCTCCCCTCCGGTCGCGGCCGCGTGCTGGATCGCCATCTTGATCGCGACCTCGACCGCCACCGAGCCCGAGTCGGCGAGGAACACCCGCGGGAGCCCGGTCAGCTCCGCCAGGCGGGCCGCGAGCCGTACGGCGGGCTCGTGGGTGAGGCCGCCGAACATCACGTGGGCCATCGCGTCCACCTGCTCGTGGACGGCCCGGTTGAGCCTGGGGTGGTTGTAGCCGTGGATCGCCGCCCACCAGGAGGACATGCCGTCCACCAGCACCCGGCCGTCGGCGAGCGTCAGCCGTACGCCCTCGGCGCGGGCGACCGCGTGGACCGGGACGCCGGACGGGACGGCGGTGTACGGATGCCACACGTGCTCGCGGTCCAGCCGCAGGATCTCCTCAGCGTCCACGGCGCCCAACCTACCGAAGCGCCCACCGCTCGCCCGCCCGGCCTCGCCGCCCTGTGGGCAACGCCCGGCGTCCCGACGTCCCTGTGGACAACCAGCGGCGTCCCGGCCGGACGGTCTCCAGCAAACGTCGGCGTCAGGTGAGGACGTCGTTGTCGCGGGCCCAGACGAGCAGCGCCTCGCGGGCCGCCTCCTTGCCGATCAGGCCCTCGTCCATGCGCAGGTCGAGCATGTGCTTGTAGGCCCGGCCGACCATGGGACCCGGCGGGATGCCGAGGATCTCCTGGATCTCGTTGCCGTCGAGCTCGGGCCGCATCTTGGCCAGCTCCTCCTCCTCGGCCAGCCGGGAGATCCGCTCCTCCAGCTGGTCGTAGGTCCGGCCGAGCGCCGCGGCCTTGCGCCGGTTGCGCGTGGTGCAGTCGGCCCGCGTGAGCTTGTGCAGCCGCTCCAGGAGATGGCCGGCGTCGCGGACGTACCTGCGGACGGCGCTGTCGGTCCACTCGCCCGAGCCGTAGCCGTGGAAGCGCAGGTGCAGCTCGACGAGCCGGGCCACGTCGGCCACGACGTCCTTGGGGAACCGCAGCTCGGTCAGCCTCTTCTTGGCCAGCTGCGCCCCGACCACCTCGTGGTGGTGGAAGGACACCCGGCCGCCGGGCTCGTTGCGGCGGGTCTTCGGCTTGCCGATGTCGTGGAGCAGCGCGGCCCACCGCAACACGCGGTCGGGACCGGCCGTCTCCAGGTCGATCGCCTGCTCCAGCACGATCAGCGTGTGCTCGTACACGTCCTTGTGCCGGTGGTGCTCGTCGATCTCCAGCCGGAGCTTGGGCAGCTCGGGCAGGACGTGGCCGGCCAGCCCGGTGTCGACCAGCATCGTCAGCCCGGTGCGCGGAAACGCGCCGAGGATCAGCTTGTCGAGCTCGTCGCGGATCCGCTCGGCCGAGACGATCTCGATCCGGCCGGCCATGGCCGTCATCGCCTCGACCGCCCCGGGGTCGACCGTGAACCCGAGCTGCGAGGCGAACCGGGCCGCCCGGAGCATGCGCAGCGGGTCGTCGTCGAACGACCGCTCGGGGCTCTCCGGGGTCCGCAGGACCTTGGCGCCGAGGTCGGCCAGCCCGCCGTACGGGTCGACGAACTCGTGGTCGGGCAGGCGCACGGCCATCGCGTTGACGGCGAAGTCGCGGCGGGCCAGGTCGCCCTCGAGCGTGTCGCCGTACACCACCTCAGGCTTGCGCGAGGCCGGATCGTACGACTCGTTGCGGTACGTCGTGATCTCCAGCAGCCGGCCGCCCTTGCGCACGCCGACCGTGCCGAAGTCGATGCCGATGGTCCATACGGCGTCCGCCCAGTCCTTGACGATCTCCAGGACGCGCTCGGGACGGGCGTCCGTGGTGAGGTCGAGATCGTTTCCGACGCGGCCGAGGAAGACGTCGCGCACCGAGCCGCCCACCAGGGCGAGCTGGTGGCCGCGGGACGCGAAGAGGTCGCCGAGCTCGTCGGCCACCGGGGCGATCCGGCGGAACAGCTCGTCGACCGCCCGCTGCTGGGCGTCGCTCAGATTTGAAACGGACAAGGCTGGGTAGGTCCTTCGGTCACGGAACAGTTTCTCCCCCGATGGCACCGGTGTCACCTGGGGAGACGACACCTAGCGATCACCAGGCCACGGTCGGTTCGGGGGCGCTGGACGACGCAAGGAGCACACGAGATGAAAGACGCTCTCGCCATTCACCGCTGGCTCCTCGCCCACCAGATCCACCATGAGATCGTACGTCTTCCGCGCCCCTTGACGTGCTCCGACGAGATGCCGGACGTCCTCGGGGTGGAGCCGGAGACGTGCGTGTGCGTGTCGTTGTTCGAGGTGTCCGTGCGGGGAGGGCGGGAGCCGGTGGCCGTGGTGAGCACGGTGGACACCCCGCCCAGGATGGGCGCGATCGGCGCGCTCCTGCGGGCCCACCGGGTGCGGCCGGCCTCGGCCTTCGTGGTCAACTCCGTCACCGACTACGCGCACGGCCTGGTCTGCCCGCTGCTCCTGCCCGACACGCTGACCGTCCTCCTGGATCAGCGCCTGACCGAGCGGCTCGGCCCCGACGACATCGTCCACACGGCGACGGGCGAGCGCAGGACCGCCCTGCGGGTGCGTGCCCTGCACCTGTTCGACCTGCTCACGGCCAAGCCGGTGGACCTGACGACGCCGCATCGCAGGGGTCTGGCGAGTCTGGCGAGTCCAATGCGGACGGCGTAGGCCATAGCATTCTGGGCGTGCGCCGTACCTCACCGCCGGCCGGCACATGATCCGTAAGGCCGCCCTGCTGACCCTGCTCACCGTCCTGCTCGTCCCCACGGGCATGGCCGGTACGGCTGTCGCGGGCTCCTCCAGCCGCAGCGAAAGCGCCCTGCGCGCCCTTCCTGGCAGGCAGGCGCCCCCCGCCGATCCCCTCCTCGTCGAGCAGGTCGCCCCCGAGGTGGTCCGCGACCCCGCCGCCCCCATCACGATCGGGGGCACGGTCACCGGCACCCCCAACTCCGCGGTCCGCGTGCGCGTCGACTACTCGGGGCAGCCGCTGCGTCTCCGTTCGGACATGGACGTCTTCCTCAGCGGTCAGGGCTACTTCACCCCGCGGTACAACACCAAGGTCCAGGCCACCCAGCTCGACCAGTCCGGGAGACTGCGGTTCGAGTTCACGATCACGCCGGGGGAGCTGGGCATGTCCCGGCTCGGCGTCTACCCGATCGCCGTGGAGGTCGTCGACGCGGCCACCGGCCAGCGGATCTCCATCGAGCGCACCTTCCTGCCGTACGTGCCCGACGGGCAGGACGTCCCCAAGGTCAAGCTGGCGGTCGCGCTGCCGATCGCCGACCGGCCGCACCGGGCCGACGACGCCACGTTCATGGACGACGACCTGCGGGCCTCCGTCTCCTCGGGCCGCCTCGCCGCGCTGCTCAAGGTGGCGCAGGAGGCCGGCAAGAGCGTGACGTGGTTCGTCGACCCCGGGGTGCTCCAGGACGTCCGGCAGACGGCCTCCGGGCCGTACACGGTCAGGACCGGCGACGACGACAGCCGCAAGACGGCCGACGCGACCGCCGGGCAGTGGCTCGCCGGGCTGCGGACGGCGCTGACCGGCAAGCCCGTGGCGGCCCTGCCGTACGCCGACCCCGACCTGACGGCGCTCGTGCACAACGGGCTGGAGGAGCCGGCCGTGGCCGCCATCCAGCGCGGCTCGTCCCTGGCCACCGACCTGCTGGGCGAGGACGTCCAGGGATCGACCGTGTGGCCGACCGGCGGGATCGTCGACAGAGACGCGGCCGACGAGCTGGCGATGGCCGGGGTGACCTCCCTGCTTCTGTCGCAGGACGCGCTCCCGCCGCGCGCCCCCGCGCCCGGCGGTCAGGGCGCGGGAGGCCAGGTCGTGCCCGGTGGGACGACGCCGTCCGCCACGCCCGACGCCGCCGCGCGCCTCGAGACGGTCGCCGACTCCCCGGTCACGGCGCTGCTCGCCGACCCCGGGCTCGGCCGCATCCTGAGCGGCGACACCTCCGTCCCCGGCGCCGCCATGCTGGCCCGGCAGCGGTTCGTGGCCGAGACCGCGATGATCGCCTTCGAGCCGGCCGGGCAGACCGGGCAGACGGGCGACGGGTCCGTCCCGGTCCCCGCCAGAACGGTGATCGCGGCGCCGACCGGCCACCTGTGGAACCCCGACCCCGACTTCGTGACGTCGCTGCTGGAGGCGGTGTCCGCCGCGCCCTGGCTGCGGATGACCACGCTCGGGTCGGTGAAGCCGAGCCGGCACCCGACCCCGCGGGGCGACCTCGCCTACACCGAGCGCGACCACCAGGCCGAGCTGAGCCGCTCCTACCTCGCGGCGGTGCGGAGGCTCGACCAGGAGGCCGAGGCGGCGTCGACCGTCACCGCGGAGCGCACCGAGCTGTTCCACGAGGCGATCCTGCGGCTGAGCTCGTCCGCCTGGCGCGGGGACGGCAAGCGGGCCACGGCCTTCGCGAAGCGGGTGGAGGCCGCCGTCGACGGCCGCATCGCCGGCGTCTCGGTGATCGACTCGCCGCGGGCCATCGCGGGCGCCAACGGCCAGGTGCCGGTGAGCATCGCCAACAACCTGGACAAGGACGTCCTCATCAAGGTCAGGGTCACCTCGGAGAACCGGTCGCGCCTGTCGATCGACGCGCCGGACGGCGTCTTCGAGACCGGCGACGCGATCCGGGTGCTCAGGGCCCGCAGCCAGCTCGTCAACGTGCCCGTGGTCGTGCCCGCGCGGGGCGGCGAGGCGCGCATCGACATCCAGCTGCTCACCTCGGACGACAAGCCGTACGGCGACCCGGTGCACGTGGTGGTCCGCGCGACGGGGTACACGGGGATCGCCCTGGTCATCGTGGGCGCGGCCCTGGCGATCATGCTCGCCGCCGTGGTGATGCGCATCCTGCGCCGCCGGTCGAGGAAGTCGTTCCCCTTCTCCCCGCCTGTCCCGCCGGACGCCGGCCGCACGCCGGTCGAGCAGGAGGGGTCGACTCAGGCATAGGTTGGGTCCCACCCCCGAGGAGGCGTCCGGCGGTGCTCGCCCCGAGCCCGGTCGCCGCGAGCTGAAGGAACACGATGAGCAGGATGCTCCGGGCCAGCGCGATCATGGCGGCCGGAACCATGGTCTCGCGGCTCACCGGCTTCGTCCGCACGGCGGCCGTGGCCGCGGCGATCGGCACGCTGGCGCTCGGCGACGCCTACAACGCCGCCTACCAGATCCCGTACATCCTCTTCGACCTGCTGATCGGCGGCGTCCTCAGCAGCGTCATCGTGCCGATGGTGATCAAGGCGCAGAAGCGCGACCCTGACGGCGGGCAGGCCTTCGAGCAGCGGCTGATGACGCTGGCGATCATCGTGCTGGCCGCGATCGCGGCGCTCGGGGTGCTGCTCGCCCGGCCGATCATGGAGCTGTACACCGCGTCCAACTGGACGGACCACAAGATCGACGTGGCGACGACGCTGGCCCGGTTCATCCTGCCGCAGATCGCGTTCTTCGGCGTCGGGGCTATGGCGGGGGCCATCCTCAACACGCGGGACCGGTTCGCCGCCCCCATGTGGGCGCCCGTCCTGAACAACCTCGTGGTGATCGGCGTCGCGGGCGTCTACCTGGTCGTGGGGGCGTCCGATGTGGACAAGGTGACCGACGGCGACCTCGCCCTGCTCGGCATCGGGACCACGGCCGGCATCGTGGTCCAGTCGATCGTGCTGGTCATCGCGCTGCACCGGGCCGGGTTCCGGTTCCGGCCGCGCTTCGGGCTGCGCGGCACCGGCCTCGGCGAGGCGGCCAGGACGGCCGTCTGGACGTTCGTCTACGTAGGCGTCACCCAGCTCGGGTTCTGGGTCACCACCAAGCTCGCGACCGGCGCCGGCGAGCGGGCCCCGGGAGCGGGCAACAGCGCCTACGCGTACGCGTTCCAGCTCTTCCAGCTGCCGTACGGGATCATCGCGGTGTCGGTGATCACGGCGATGCTGCCGCGGATGAGCCGCTACGTCGCCGACCGGGAGTACGACGCGGCGCGGTCCGAGTTCGCCTCGGGGGTGCGGCTCGTCTCCTCGGTGATCGTGCCGGCGGGGCTGCTGCTGCTGGTCCTCGGGCCCGCGGTCACCACGCTGATCTTCTCGTGGGGCAACATGACCGCGGGCAGCGCCCTCTACATCGGCAACGTGCTGCAGGTCTTCGGCCTCGCCCTGGTGCCGTTCTCGATCTTCCAGCTGCTGCTGCGGGTCTTCTACAGCTTCGGCGACACCCGCACCCCCGCCGCCGTCGCAGGACTGAACGTGGTCATCAACGCCACGCTGAGCCTGGTGGCGTACTTCACTCTGCCCTCGCGGTACATCGTCATCGGGCTGGCGTTCGCCTTCATGGTCACGTACGTGGTGGGCAGCGGGGTGGCCTGGGTGCTGGCGAGCCGGAAGATCGGCGGCCTGGGCGGCCGGGAGGTCATGGCCGGGGTGACGCGGATGTACCTCGCGGCCATCCCCGGAGCGGCCGCGGCGCTCGCCGTCCTCTGGCTGGCCAGGGAGGTCACCGACATCACGGCGGTGAGCTCCGCCGTGGTCCTGGCCGCGGGCGGCGGTGCCGGGATGCTGCTCTACATGCTGGCCGCCCACCGGATGCGGGTGCCCGAGGTGAGCTCCATCATTGGACTCGTCGCAAGCCGGGTAGGACGGTAAGAGTCCTCACGAGGGACTGGCAAGTCGAAGGTAACCCGAAAGTCCGATTCGGACGTCTTCGAACGGGAAGGCGGGCACAAGCGGCACGGCACTAGCATGGTGCGCCTAGGGAATGTCCAGATCTTGCCGAGGCGAGCATCGGCCCACTTGACGGCGTCGCGGACCGCGACGCGCGACGAAGGAGGAATGACGGCGGCGCACGGCGCGCGCGAGGGCCCCGGACGGGGCGGCGCGGCGGACGCCGGACGGCGATCGCAGCGGACGATCTGAGACACGACCTGGAGTTGGGACCGGCGAGCGGAAGCGGGAAGGCGTGGGCGGAACCACCCGGCATCGGCTGAGGCATGCCGACAGGCCGCGGATCGAGGCGGCTTCGTGAGCATGTCCACGGTCGAGCCCGGCACCCGGCTGGCGGACCGGTTCCGCCTGGAGGACCGGGTCAACGAGTCGGCCGGCGCCACGCTCTGGAAGGCCATCGACGAGATTCTGGCCAGGCCGGTCGCGGTCCACACCTTCGACCCGGAGTTCTCCCGGGTCAAGGAGGTGGTGACGGCCGCGCGGCTCGCCAGCCGCCTCACCGACCCCCGGCTCACCCAGGTCTTCGACGCGGCCGACGAGGACGGCACGGCGTACGTCGTGAGCGAGTGGGTCAGCGGCGAGTCGCTGCGCGACCTGCTGGAGAACGGCCCGGTCGAGCCCGAGCGGGGCGCGGCGCTGGTGGCCGAGGCCGCCGAGGCGCTCGCCCACGCCCACGCCGCCGGGCTGACCCACCTCCACCTGACCCCCAGCCGCCTGGTCTGGACGACCGGCGGCACCGTGAAGCTCCTCGGGCTCGCCGTGGACGCCGCGATCCTGGGCCTGACCAGCGAGGACGCCACCAAGGAGGACGCCGAAGGCCTGGGGCGCCTGCTGTACGCCGCCCTCACCGGCCACTGGCCCGGCGACTCCGACTGCGGCCTGCCCCCCGCGCCGCTCGACGACGGCAAGATCTGCACACCCCGCCAGGTCACCGCCGGCGTGCCCGGCTACCTCGACGCCATCGCCTGCCGGGCGCTCCTCCAGGAGCAGCGGCGCGGCCAGCCGCCCCTGACCACCCCGGCCGAGGTGGCCGAGGCCCTGTCCGAGGTGCCGCGGCCCGCCCCCGCGCCGGCCGCGTCGATCCCGCCCGCGCTCAACCTGCGGTCCGAGGCGCCCGACACGATGGCCCCGCACATCGTGCCGTCGCCCGCCATGCCGAACGGCGGCCCCCGGCCGCAGACCGGCGCGGCGAGCAAGGTCCTGCTCACGATCATCGTGCTGCTCGTGATGGCGGCCGTCGGCGTCGGCGCGTGGACCGTGGGCAAGAACCTCGGCAACACCCCCCGGGTCACCGCGAGCGGCACCTCCCCGACGCCGTCCGCGTCGCACAAGCCGGTGACGGTCAAGCCGGTCGGCGCGAACGGCTTCGACCCGCTGGGCGACGACCACGCGGAGAACCCGGAGTACGCCGCGCTCGCCGTCGACGGCAAGCCGTCCACCGAGTGGCACACCGACAGCTACAACAGCGCCGACCTCGGCCGGCTCAAGGACGGCGTCGGCCTCATCCTCGACATGGGCAAGCCGGTCCCCATCGCCAACGTGGTCGTCGCGCTCGGCGACACCCCCGGCGCGACGGTTCAGCTCAAGGTGGGCGACTCGCAGGAGCTGTCCTCACTCAAGACCGTCGCCGACGCCCAGAACGCCTCCGGGTCCACCACGCTGACGCCGTCCAAGTCCGTGACGGGCCAGTACGTTTTGATCTGGTTCACCCGTCTTGCCCCCTACAAGGGTCAGTATCGTGGCACCATCTACGACGTAACGGTGCACTCCCCCGGATCGGCATAGCAGGGACCTCGTGACCTCCCCACCAGACAACTCCCCGGCGGCGGGGCACTCGGCGCGGCCCGCGGTGTCCGATGCCGAGCTGCTGACGCGGCACATCGAGGGGGACCCGCACGCCTTCAGTGAGATCGTCAAGAGGCACCGCGACCGCATGTGGGCCGTGGCCCTGCGCACGCTCGGCGACCCGGACGAGGCCGCCGACGCCGTCCAGGACGCGTTCGTGTCCGCCTACCGCAAGGCCCAGAGCTTCCGCGGCGAGGCCGCGGTCACGACGTGGCTGCACCGCATCGTCGTCAACGCCTGCCTCGACCGGATGCGCCGCAAGTCCGTGCGGCCCGTGGCCGACGACGAGCTCATCGAGGCGGCCGAGCGGGAGGCGCCGCCGGCCGACCAGGCCGGGGAGCGCGAGGTCTCGCTGGAGGTCACCGCGGCGCTCAAGCTGCTGCCCCCGGACCAGCGCGCCGCCCTGGTCCTCGTCGACATGATGGGGTACGGCGTGGAGGACGCGGCCGCGGTGCTCGGCGTCCCCGCCGGGACCGTCAAAAGCCGCTGCGCGCGGGGCCGCGCCAAACTTGCCCCGATTCTTTCGCATCTGCGGAACCGATCAGACCTCACTCGCGTCTCATCCGCGAAGGGAGCAGAACTTCGTGACGGGTGACACGCACTACGACGTGGAGACTCTCGCCGAACTGGCGGAGGGCCTCCTCGACGACACCACGGCCCTGCGGGTCCGCGAGCATCTGGCGATCTGCGACGCCTGCGGCGAGACCCTCGCCGATCTGGCCGCGGTCCGCGAGGTCCTCGCGGCGGTCCCGGTGCCGGCGATGCCCCTCGGGGTCGCCAAGCGCATCGACCGCGCGCTGGCCGCGGAGGCCCCGGACTGGGACCGCGTCATGCGCGACGCGCCCTGGGAGACCGCCTCCGCGCCGGCCTGGGCGGACGCGCTCCAGGACGTCCACGCGGACGCGACCCCCGCCGCGGCGGAGGAGCCGGCGGTCGTGCCCGCGCAGCGGCGCGAGCGGCAGGTGGTCGACCCCCTCGCGCGGCGTACGGTCGTCGCGGCGGGACAGGACGCCGGGAACGGCGCGCCGGCCCGCAGGGGCCGGTCCTCCCGGCGGCGGCTGTGGGCGGTGCCCGCAGCGGCGGCGGCCGCCACGGCGGTCATCCTCGGGGGCGCCGGGCTGGTTACCAACTTATTGGCCGACGGGACACCGACCGGCCAGTACGCCCTGGGAACGGGCGACACGAGCGAGAGCCCGGCCGGCACGCCACAGGCGGCCTCCTACTCGATCTTCGCCAGCGGCCACAACTACACCAGCCGGGAGCTGCGCGGACCCCTGCTGGGCTACTTCGGCGTCGCGCCCGGCTCCGGGACGAACGACGACGAGGACCTCGACACCTGCGTGAAGAGGTTCTCCAACCAGCTCGACCGCACGCCCATCGGCGTGGACAAGGCGCTGTACAACGGCAACGAGGCCACGGTCATGGCGTTCTGGGAGGACCAGAAGATCAACGCGGTGCGCGTGGTCGTGGTCGACTCCGAGTGCCACCCCCTGCGCCCGGACGGCCTGGCGACCTGGAAGTGACCGGTCGGCGGGAGCCGTACCATCGAACCTGACGAAGCCCCCCGCGACCTCCGGGGGGCTTCGCCGTGTCCGGGCCCCCTCCCGGGAATCCCCGGGGCCTAGGATCTGTTGACGCGACTGCACACCTCAGGATCGGAAGGCGAGTCCGTTGAGCGACGTCCGTAACGTGATCATCATCGGGTCGGGCCCGGCCGGCTACACGGCGGCCGTCTACTCCGCGCGCGCCGACCTCAAGCCGCTGCTGTTCGAGGGGTCGGTCACCGCCGGCGGCGCGCTGATGAACACCACCGATGTGGAGAACTTCCCCGGCTTCCCCGACGGCATCATGGGGCCGGACCTGATGGACAACTTCCGCAAGCAGGCCGAGCGGTTCGGCGCCGAGCTGGTCGCCGACGACGTCGTCGAGGTGGACCTGACGGCCGACCCGAAGGTCGTGAAGACCCACACCGACACCTACTACGCGAAGGCCGTCATTCTGGCCACCGGGTCGGGGTACCGCGAGCTGGGCCTGGAGAACGAGAAGCGTCTGTCGGGCCGCGGCGTGTCGTGGTGTGCCACGTGTGACGGCTTCTTCTTCCGGGAGCAGGACATCCTGGTGGTCGGCGGCGGGGACACCGCGATGGAGGAGGCGATCTTCCTGTCGCGGTTCGGCCGTACGGTGACCGTGGTGCACCGGCGGGACCAGCTGCGCGCCAGCAAGATCATGCAGGACCGGGCGTTCGCGAACGAGAAGATCCGCTTCGTCTGGGACAGCGAGGTCGTCGACGTCCTGGGCGAGGACCGCATCACCGGAGTGCGGCTGCGCAACCTCAAGACCGGCGAGGAGAGCGAGATGCCGGTGGGCGGCCTGTTCATCGCGATCGGGCACGAGCCGCGCACCGAGCTGTTCAAGGGCCAGGTGGACCTCGACGACCAGGGGTACATCCTGACCCAGGCGCCCACGACGCGGACCAACATCGACGGCGTGTTCGCCGCCGGCGACGTGGTCGACCACATCTACCGGCAGGCCATCACCGCCGCGGGCACCGGCTGCGCGGCCTCGCTGGACGCCGAGCGCTGGCTGAGCCACCACGCCTGACGCGGGAATGCGGGGCCCGTCCCCGCGGTTCCCATTCAGCACACCGATCAAGGGGAGAGTTACCGTGGGCGCGATCAAGAGCGTGACGGACGGCAGCTTCGAGGCCGAGGTCCTCAAGAGCGACAAGCCGGTCCTGGTGGACTTCTGGGCGGAGTGGTGCGGTCCGTGCCGCCAGGTCTCCCCCATTCTCGAGGAGATCGCCGCCGAGAATGCCGACAAGCTGACCATCGTCAAGCTGAACATCGACGAGAATCCCGCCACTCCGCGGGACTACGGCGTACTCCAGATCCCGACGATGAACGTCTACAAGGGTGGAGAGGTCGTCAAGCAGATCATCGGCGCCAAGCCGAAGGCGATGCTGCTGCGCGAACTCGAGGGCATCATCTGAGGCCCCCTGCGGCGCGAGCCGTACCACCGCCTTTCCCGGCGGCACCCACCCACAGGGAAGGCCCCCGCGCTCCGGCGCGGGGGCCTTTCCGTTTCCCCGGAGTTCCGTCTGCGGCTTCTCCGGGGAGTTTGCGCTTTTCCCCGGGGAATCAGCGTTATCGCGGCGCACGGGGGACCGCTCCTCGATCACCGCCGGCGGGGCTGAGATCGTCTCAGACGGGCCGCAGCGCCCGCTCGGGGGACATCGAGCCCAGCAGGCGCTCCAAGGCCACCTCGACGTCCTCACGCCACGAGACGGCGGTCTTCAACTCCAGCCGCAGGCGGGGGAAGCGCAGATGAGGGCGGACGGTCTTGAAGCCCACCGACAACAGGTACTCCGCCGGCAGCAGGCAGCCCGGCTGCTCCCACTTCAGGTCGCCGAACGCCTCGATCGCCCGTACGCCCCGGCGCGTCAGGTCCTTGGCCACGCCCTGCACGAGCATCCGCCCGAGGCCTCCCCCGGAGAACTCCGGCAGGATGTGCGCCGTCATCAGCAGCACGGCGTCCGAGCTCACCGGCGAGGTCGGGAACGCGACCGACCGGGGGACGTAGAGCGGCGGGGCGTACAGCACGAAACCGGCGGCGACGCCGTCCACGTACGCGATCTTCCCGCAGCTCCCCCACTCCAGCAGCGTCGCGGAGGTCCACGCCTCCTTCTCCAGGCCGGGGTCGCCGGACTCCACCGCGCGCTCGGCGCCGACCGGGTCGAGCTCCCAGAAGACGCAACGCCTGCACCGGCGCGGCAGGTCGTCGAGGTTGTCGAGCGTGACGTTGACCAGCCGACGCGACACGTGATGCCCCAATCCCCGTCAGGAGTCCTGCCAGAAAAGCGCGCGAATACGGCGTCTCCAGGTCGCATCGTAACTCAGCGATCGCGTCCGCACGGGGCGCCACAGCGGTCGCCGCCGCCACGTTCAAAGGGGGTTCCGAAAGCGCACAGTAGGGTCCGGCGCACCGTGATCTGTGGGACACGATGGCAAGAAGAGGAGCCCTTGATGGTCAATACCCTGTTGTGATCGGCGTGCCGCGCTACCGTACTCTGGATTTCTCGGCTACGTGATCGGAGGTGGACCGTGACCAAGGAGCTCGATCACGGTCGGACGAACGCGGCCCACGGGTCGCGCATTGACGCCTACGTCGACCGTTACGCCGCGCGAGCTACGGGGATGGTCGCCTCCGAGATCCGAGCTCTTTTCGCCGTCGCGTCGAGGCCCGAGGTGGTCTCGCTCGCCGGCGGCATGCCGTACGTGACGGCTCTGCCCCTCGACCTCGTCGGCGAGCTCGTCGCCGATCTGGTCGCCACCCGCGGCTCCGTGGCCCTGCAGTACGGCTCGGGCCAGGGCGACCCCGCGCTGCGCGAGCAGATCTGCGAGGTCATGCGGATGGAGGGCATCGAGGCCGGCGCGGACGACGTCGTCGTCACGGTGGGCTCACAGCAGGCCCTCGACCTCATCACCCGCATCTTCATCGACCCGGGCGACGTGGTGCTCGCCGAGGGGCCGTCCTATGTGGGCGCGCTCGGCACGTTCAGCGCGTACCAGGCCAAGGTCGTGCACGTCGCCATGGACGACCAAGGGCTGATCCCCGAGTCGCTGGCGCAGACGATCTACGCGCTGCAGACGGCGGGCAGCCGGATCAAGTTCCTCTACACGATCCCGACCTTCCAGAACCCGGCCGGTGTCACGCTCAACGAGGTGCGCCGCCGTCAGGTGCTGGAGATCTGCCAGCGGGCCGGCATCCTCGTGGTCGAGGACAACCCGTACGGGCTTCTCGGGTTCGACGGCGAGCCGCTGCGGGCGCTGCGCGCCGACGACGCGGAGGGCGTGGTCTACCTGGGGTCGTTCTCCAAGACGCTGGCCCCCGGCTTCCGCGTCGGATGGGCCCTCGCCCCGCACGCCGTGCGCGACAAGCTCGTGCTGGCGATGGAGTCGGCCGTGCTGTCCCACTCGACCTTCACGCAGCTCGCCGTCGGGCAGTACCTCACCACCCAGCCGTGGCGCGAGCAGATCAAGGCCTTCCGCGAGCTCTACCGCGAGCGCCGCGACGCCCTCCTCGGCGCCCTCGAGGTGCTCATGCCGGACGGGTGCACGTGGACCAGGCCCGGCGGCGGCTTCTTCGTCTGGATGACGCTTCCCGAGGGGCTCAACTCCAAGGCGATCCTCCCCCGCGCCGTCGCGGAGCGGGTGGCGTTCGTGCCCGGCACGGGCTTCTACTCGGACGGCGGCGGCGCCCGGCACATGCGGCTGTCGTACTGCTACCCCGAGCCCGACCGGATCCGGGAGGGGGTGCGCCGGCTGGCCGGGGTGATCGAGCAGGAGCTTCAGCTGCGCGACACATTCGGCACCGGGTCCGTCCCCGGGCACGCCGGCGTCGACACCCCCGGCCCCGACCTCGCCTGAGGCCCGGTACGGCTAGCCTGTTCAGGCCGGCCGTACTGGACCCCCGCGCGAGAAAGGCCCTCGTCGTGAGCGAGCGAACGAGAACCCACGGATCGCCCCCCGCGCGTCCTCATGCAGTGGGACGCGCCCGCGGGGAGGCGGACGCATGACCCGGCGAGCGGGACGGCCCGCCGAGCCGCGGGGCGGGGCATGGTCATGAGCGACATCGGGCACGTGCTCGTCCTCGCGGGCGGGCTCTCCTACGAGCGCGAGGTCTCCATCCGCTCCGGCCGCCGCGTGGCCGAGGTGCTGCGCGCGGCCGGCGTCGACGTCGAGACCCGCGACACCGACGCCACGCTCGTCCCCGCCGTGCTGTCCGACCCACCGGACGTGGCGTTCGTGACGCTGCACGGCGGCGCCGGCGAGGACGGTGCGATCCGCTCGGTGCTCGAACTGCTCGGCGTGCCCTACGTCGGCGCGACGCCCGACGCCTGCCGGGTCGCCTTCGACAAGCCGACCGCGAAGGCGGTCGTCCGCTCCTGGGGGCTCAACACCCCTGACTCGGTGGCCCTGCCGAAGGAGACCTTCCACGACCTCGGCGCCACCGCCGTCCTCGGACGCATCGTCGAACGCCTCGGGCTGCCGCTGTTCGTCAAGCCGTCGCGCGGCGGCTCGGCGCTCGGCGCCTCGATCGTCCGCACGGCCGAAGAGCTGCCCGCCGCCATGGTCGGCTGCTTCGCCTACGGCGACACGGCGCTCATCGAGAAGTACATCCGCGGCGTGGAGGTGGCGGTTTCGGTCGTCGACCTCGGAGACGGGCCCATGGCGCTGCCGCCCGTGGAGATCGTGCCCGACGGCGGCGTCTACGACTACGCGGCTCGCTACACGGCGGGGCACACCGAGTTCTTCGCACCGGCCCGCCTGTCGGGGGAGGCCACCGAGGCCTGCGCCGCGATGGCGGTCGCCGCCCATACGGCCCTCGGCCTGCGGGACATCTCGCGTACCGACCTCATCGTGGACGCCACGGGCCGCCCGTACTTCCTCGAAGTGAACGTGGCCCCCGGCATGACCGAGACCTCGCTGCTGCCCATGGCGGCCGAAGCGGCGGGCCGGGATCTCGGCACCCTGTGCAAGGGGCTCCTGGAGGCCGCCGTCCGCCGCGGCCGCTGACACAACGGGCCGTTTAATGTTTCACGTGAAACCGGTCCGCTCCGGCGGCTCCGTTTCACGTGAAACATCGGGGCCTACTACTCCCCGTCGAGCCCCCGCATGGCGTTGGCCGCCTCGGGGGCCATCGTGCCGATGATGCGCTCCAGGTCGTCGATCGTGGAGAACTCGACGACGATCCTGCCCTTCCGGCTGCCGAGGTCCACCTTCACGCGCGTCTCGAAATGATCCGAGAGCCGGTCGGCCAGATGGCGGAGCGCCGGGGCCGTCGGCTTCTTCGCCCGCGGCTTGCGCGGCGCCGGCCCGGCCGTCGCCTCCCCCAGCGCCACGATCTCCTCGACCGTCCGCACCGAGAGCCCCTCGGCCACGATGCGGTTGGCGAGGCGCTCCATGGCGGTCGCGTCGTCCAGCGTCAGCAGCGCGCGGGCGTGCCCGGCGCTGATGAGCCCGGCCGCCACCCGGAGCTGGACGTTGGGCGGGAGGTTCAGCAGGCGCAGGGTGTTGGTGATGTGCGAGCGGGAGCGCCCCACCTTCTGGGCCAGCACCTCGTGGGTGGCCCCGAAGTCGTCGAGCAGCTGGCGGTAGGCCGCCGCCTCCTCCAGCGAGTTGAGCTGCTCCCGCTGAAGGTTCTCGATGAGCGCCTCGCGGAGCATCTCGTCGTCCTGGGTGCTGCGCACGATGGCCGGGACGTGGTCCATCCCCGCGATCCTCGAGGCGCGCCAGCGCCGCTCCCCCATGATGAGCTCGTAGCGCCCGTCTCCGATGGCCCGCACCACGACCGGCTGGAGGAGGCCGACCTCCTTGATGGAGGCAGCCAGCTCCTCGAGGCGGTCGTCGTCGAAGACCTCACGCGGCTGGCGCGGGTTGGGGGAGATGGCCTCGACGTCGATCTCCTGGAAGTAGGCCCCCTCGACCGGGCGCAACCCCGCCTCGGCCGGGGACGGCGCGGGAGCGGCCAACGAGGGATCGACGATCGGTCCTGTGGGGATCAGAGCGCCAAGACCCTTGCCCAGTCCCCGAGGCTGCTTGCTCACCGCTGCTCCTTCACACCGCACAGAAGGCGGTGCCCAGCGACCCGAGGCCGCTGGGCACCGTCACGCACACACCAGGAGAGGGTACCGCCGCGCGGACGCGCCGATGAGCATCCGCGCCGCTTCCCGCTCCCGGATCCCGGTTTCTACGCTCCGGCGAGCGCCGCCGCCCGGTAGGCGATCTCCCGGGCGGCCTCCATGTAGGCCATCGCACCGCTCGACCCCGGGTCGTACGTCATGACGGACTGGCCGTAGCTGGGCGCCTCGGAGACCCGGACGCTGCGGGGGATGACGGCGTCGAGGACGGTGTCGCCGAAGTGGGACCGCACCTCCTCGGCCACCTGGGAGGCGAGCCGGGTGCGGCCGTCGTACATCGTCAGCAGGATCGTGGAGACCGACAGTTGCTGGTTGAGGTGGGCCCGGACGAGCTCGACGTTCTGCAGGAGCTGGGTGAGGCCCTCCAGTGCGTAGTACTCGCACTGGATGGGGATCAGGACCTCCTGCGCGGCCGCCATGGCGTTGACGGTGAGCAGCCCGAGGGACGGCGGGCAGTCGATCAAAATGTAGTCGAAGGTCCCCGCCTCGAACGACGCGAGCGCCCGCTTGAGCCGGGCCTCCCGGCCCACCATGGGGACGAGCTCGATCTCCGCGCCGGCCAGATCGAGGGTGGCGGGGGCGCAGTAGAGGTTGGGCATCTCGGGGACCGGCTTCACGATGGACGACAGCGCTAAGTCGTCCACAAGCACCTGGTACACCGACGGCATCCCCGATCGGTGCTCCGTCGCCAGCGCCGTCGAGGCGTTCCCCTGGGGATCGAGGTCGACCACGAGGACGCGCTGCCCGTGCATCGACAGGGCGGCGGCAAGATTGACGGCCGTGGTGGTCTTGCCCACCCCGCCCTTCTGGTTGGCCACGGTCATCACGCGGCACCGGGGCGGCCGGGGCCACTCCCCCTCGTCACGCGTCGAGTACCCCACGGAAGGCGCAGCCGCCTGCGGGGGCGCGGCTGTTTCACGTGAAACCACAGAACTCAGAGCCTCTCGTACCAGCGGCGAATCGCCAGGGTTAAGGGGGGTCTGGGACACGGTCGTCGTCCTTTCGACCGGCGAAGCAGGGGGACGAGGCCAGCCAACCCCCGAGGGCCGGCCTGCTGTCGCGATCTCCCAGGGTAGGGCGACGGGAGTCTCGGGCCAACCCAGGCCCGCTGCGGTACCCGCCACGACGCTCACCTCTTCCGTCGCCGCCGCGCGCCCGCCTCCGGAGGCCGTCCGGCGACCACGCGGACGAGGGTGGCGGGCGGCTCGACCTTATCGCGCCCGACCTCGAGCACCTCGACGTCCTGCGCTCCGGAGGCCTTCAGCTGCGCCCAGGCGGACTCGATCTCCTCCGCCGCGCGCTCGCCCTTCATCGCGAGAAGCTCCCCGCCGTCCCGCAGCAGCGGCAGCGCCCAGGTCACCAGGCGGTCGAGTGGCGCCACGGCCCGGGCGGTGGCGACGTCGAACACGCGCCTGCGGGCGAGCTCCTCCGCTCTCCCCCGCAGCACCTCCACGTTGTCGAGCTTGAGCGCGTCGACGCACTCGGTGAGGAAGACCGTACGGCGCAGCAGCGGTTCGAGGAGCGTGACCGTGATGTCCGGCCGGACGATCGCCAGGACCAGCCCGGGCAGGCCGGCACCTGATCCGATGTCGACGACGCTCGCCTCCCGCGGGACGGCCTCGGCCACCACCGCGCAGTTCAGCAGGTGCCGGTCCCAGATTCGCGGGACCTCTCGGGGTCCGAGCAGGCCGCGCACCACCCCGGGCCCCGCGAGGAGGTCGGCGAACGCCCGCGCCCGTTCCAGCGCCTCGCCGGTGAAGACCTCCAGCGCCACCGGGGGCGCCTCGGGCAGGTCGTTGCTCTCCGTCATCACTCACTCATCCAGGAACGCTCAGGGCCAAGGGTAGCCGTCCCGCCCGCGCCGGAGGCGGCAAGCCGCCCCGGAAGGCCGCTCAGGACGGCGAAAGCCGCCGGCCCGACAAGGGGACCGGCGGCTTCCGGCGGACAGCTGCGATAAGGATCTACGCGGGAAGGACCACGACGAAGCGGCGGGGCTCCTCGCCCTCCGACTCGCTGCGCAGCCCCGCCGCCGCGACGGCGTCGTGCACGATCTTCCGCTCGAACGGCGTCATGGGCTGCAGGGACTTGGGCTCCCCGCTGCGCTTGACGTCGGCCGCGATGTCGGTGCCGAGCTTGGTCAGCTCCGTGCGGCGGCGTTCGCGGTAACCGCCGACGTCGAGCATGAGACGCGACCGCTCCCCCGTCTGGCGGTGCACGGCCAGGCGGGTCAGCTCCTGGAGCGCCTCGAGCACCTCCCCGCCGGGACCCACGAGGTCGTCGCCCTTGATCCCGACGACCGACACCACCGCGCGGTCGCCCTCGACGTCCATGTCGATGTCGCCGTCCAGGTCGGCGATGTCGAGCAGACCCTCGAGGTAGTCGGCAGCGATTTCACCCTCCTGTTCGAGGGCGTCGACGTCGGGAGCAGGCTTGAGGGTCTCCTCAGCTTCGGTCACGTCCGGACTCTCCTTCTCCTACGACTTCTTGCTGCCGGTGCGCTTGCTGCGCGGCTGCCGCGCCGGCTGCTGACGGACGATCTTGGGAGCGGGCTCGGCCGGCGCCTCCGGCGTCGCGACCTTGGGCTTGCCCACCAGCTTGGTGAAGATCCCGTTCGTCGGCTCGGGCGTCGTCACGTTGCCCTTCTCGTCGATCACGGGCATCGGGTGGCGGCTGTAGAACCAGTGCTGCTGGCCGAGCGTCCACAGGTTGGTGGTGACCCAGTAGAGGATCAGACCGAGCTGGAAGTTCAGGCTGAAGACGGCGAACAGCGGCGAGATGTACATCAGGATCTTCTGCTGCTGCGCCATGGGGTTGTCCGGCATCTGCATCACCGAGCGCTTGACGCTCTGCCGGACGGTGAGGAACGTCGTGCAGGAGCTGATCGCGACGAAGCAGGCGAGGACGATCTTCGTCATCGTCGGGTCGGCGCCGAGCTTCGTGATGACCTCGGCGCTGTCGAAGAACTTCGCCGGCAGCGGGGCGCCGATGATGTGCGCCGCCCGCGCGCTGTCCACGAGCTCCTTGGTCATGCCGAAGCTCACGCGGTCCTCGGCGATGGCCCGCAGCACGGTGAACATCGAGATGAAGATCGGGAACTGCGCGACGATCGGGAGGCAGCCGCCCAGCGGGTTGGCCCCGGCCGACTGGTACAGCGCCATGACCTCCTGGTTCATGCGCTGCTTGTCGTTCTTGTACTTCTTGCGCAGCTCCTGCACCTTGGGCGCGAGCTCCTGCATCTTCCTCGACGAGCGCATCTGCTTGAGGAAGAGCGGGAAGATCAGCAACCGCATCGCCACGGTCAGCGTGATGATCGTCAGCGCCCAGTTCAACCCGCTGCTGGAGGGGATGAAGGTGCTGTAGCCCGAGTGGATCTGGGTGATGACCCAGGCCACTGCCGTATACAGCCAATTGAGGAATGGCAGCTCCACCGAGCTAGCTCCCTTGCGTTTCGTCGTGAGACCGGACTCGGCGTGGGGGCACCGGGTCGAAACCTCCAGGATGGAACGGATGGCACCGCCCGATGCGCCTGACGGTCAGCCATACCCCTCGAAGGGCGCCGTGAACGGCGATGGCCTCCAGCCCGTAGGCGCTGCACGACGGCTCGAACCGGCACCGCGGTCCAAGGGCGGGCCCGATGAAGGCGCGGTAGAACCTGATCAACGCGAGCAGCACGCGCGCGACCGGGCCGGCCGGCGGCGCGACGCTCGCCGGACGCGCCGGAACCGGGTGCTCCGCAGTCATGACCGTCCGTCCGTAGGGGTCCGTGATCCGGACCCTCGCCGCCGGAGTAAACGATCCAGCGCGACGTCGAGTTCGGCGGCCAGGTGCTCGCTTCGCGCGGACGCGGCCGGTGGATTGGCGCGTACCACAAGCAGGCTACCTCTCGGCAGCGCCTCCACACGGCTTCGCATCAGGTGTCTCAGCCTGCGTTTGACCTGGTTCCTGACGACCGCGCCACCGATCGCCTTGCTCACGACGAAGCCGACCAGCGGTGGCTCGTCGGCCTCGCGCACGTTGAGGTGAGCGACCAGGGTGGGACGCCCGGCGCGTCGCCCGCGGCGGATCGCGTCGGCGAACTCGTCACCCCGTCGCATGCGCGACGCGGACGGCAGCACCGGGCCTTCTTCGAAGTACGGCGAGCCGCCCACCGGCCGAGGGCACGGCGGGCGGCGTCGCGTGGTCAGACCGTCAGTTCCGCGCGGCCCTTGCGGCGGCGGGCGGCCAGGATCGCGCGGCCGGCACGGGTGCGCATGCGCAGCCGGAAGCCGTGGGTCTTCGCGCGGCGACGGTTGTTCGGCTGGTAAGTACGCTTGCTCACGGGTGGGCTCCAGGCTTCAAGTACGCCCGCGGCGGTCCCACGGGCGCGGTACATTCCAAGGTCGCGGCTCGTCAGTAGCGCGGGCATGCGAAATAGCCGTCGCGTGAATAGCCGACCGGGTCACGTTACGGGGCCGACCCGGGTCTGGTCAAACCAGAGCCCATGCTCCCAAGCGCGTACGGCGAGCGACCATGGCCCACTAGGCTGTGGACAACGCCTTGAACGCAAGTCGCGCGCACCGCTACTGTCGGCCCTCCGGCTCTTCCCTCCATCAGCGTGGATGTGCCCGGGGAGAGCGCGCGGACTGTGCACATCTTGTGGATCTCATGTGGATCACCTGTGGGTCCCGGCCGGGCCGGAGTTCCCTGAGGCGGGTTGACGGAGAAGCATCGCGGCGGCGGGCGGGGGCCGCGCAATGGGAGGAGGGGCCGAGCCATGGAAGGCGTCGATCTCAACGCTGTATGGGCTCGGGCGCTCGGGACCCTGCTCGACGAGGGCGTCTCGGGACAGCAGCGCGCGTTCCTCCAGATGACGCAGCCCTCCGGCCTGATCAACGACACGATCCTGCTGGCCGCGCCCAACGACTTCGCCAAGGAGGTCCTGGAGGTACGGCTGCGCCCGCTGATCGTGCACGCGCTGTCCCAGGAGCTCGGCCGTCCGGTCCGGATCGCGGTGATGGTGGATCCGAGCGCCGCGTCGGGCCAGGCCGCCGACCAGCAGCGGCCCTCGTCCACGGATTATCCACAGCATCGTCCCCAGGCCCAGGGGTTCGCGTTAGGCGACGAGGGGCCGGTTCAGCATGATTCGGGACCCGTCGGCGGTCCGCAATATCCACAGCATCCCCAGCAGCCGCCGCGGCCCGGTGGATACTCCCCCGAGCCGCCGCCCGCGCCCAAGCCGGAGCCCGCGCAGAACCGCTGGGACGCCCGCGGCGGCCGGACCGGCGGCGAGCCGGCGCGGCTCAACGCGAAGTACACCTTCGAGACCTTCGTCATCGGCGCGAGCAACCGCTTCGCCCACGCCGCGGCCGTCGCGGTGGCCGAGGCGCCCGCCAAGGCGTACAACCCGCTGTTCATCTACGGCGACTCCGGGCTGGGCAAGACCCACCTGCTGCACGCGATCGGCCACTACGCGCAGAGCCTGTACGACGGCGCCCGGGTGCGGTACGTGAGCTCCGAGGAGTTCACCAACGACTTCATCAACTCCATCCGCGACCACAAGGCCGACGGGTTCCGCTCCCGGTACCGCGCGGTCGACATCCTCCTTGTGGACGACATCCAGTTCCTGGAGGGCAAGGAGCAGACGCAGGAGGAGTTCTTCCACACCTTCAACACCCTCCACAACGCCAGCAAGCAGATCGTCATCTCCAGCGACCGCGCGCCGAAGCAGCTGGTCACGCTGGAGGACCGGCTCCGCAACCGGTTCGAGTGGGGTCTGATCACGGACGTCCAGCCGCCCGAGCTGGAGACCCGCATCGCGATCCTGCGCAAGAAGGCGATCCAGGAGGGCCTGGCGGCGCCGCCCGACGTGCTGGAGTACATCGCCAGCCGCATCGCCACCAACATCCGCGAGCTGGAGGGGGCCCTGATCCGGGTCACCGCGTTCGCCAGCCTCAACCGCCAGTCTGTGGACATCCAGCTCGCCGAGATCGTCCTCAAGGACCTGATCAGCGAGGACGCGAGCCCCGAGATCACCATCTCCCTCATCATGTCCACGACCGCGGAGTACTTCGGGGTCTCCCTGGACGACCTGTGCGGGGGCTCCCGCTCGCGGGCCCTGGTGACGGCCCGTCAGATCGCGATGTACCTGGCCCGCGAGCTCACCGACCTGTCGCTGCCGAAGATCGGACAGCAGTTCGGCGGCCGCGACCACACCACGGTCATGCACGCCGAGCGCAAGATCCGGTCCCTCATGGCCGAGCGCCGGTCGATGTACAACCAGGTCAACGAGTTGACGACGCGCATCAAGCAGCGCGCGCGCAACACGTGATACACAGCCTGTGGATATCTCTGTGGATCAGAACCGGATGCCCGTGACGCGGCCATCCGGCTGTCACCACTCAATCAGCTCCCGGAAATAGGCCGCGCCGGCATGGGGACGAACATGGGGAAAGCCTGGGGACGGCTTGGGGAAGACCCGTGGACGACCTGGGGACGCCCTGTGGGATCTCGTCACAGCACCCCCAAACGCCCCTCCTTTCCCGTGGACAACCGGTGGAAACATCGTGGATTACCCGTGGACGAAGGCCCGCTCTCCTGGGGAACGGGTGTGGGGACGGCGGCGAACCCCACAGGCCACAGGGGGCGCATCCACCCCGTCCCCACACCGGCGGTGGATGAAAGTCGCCGCCTGACCTGCGAAGATGCTCGACATCCACATATCCACCGCCCCTAATGAGATGACCTATATCTCTCTCTCCAAAGAACCGAAGAACCATAGAAGGGTTCTCCACGCGCCCAGGTGCGGGAGAGTGAACACTTGACGATGCAGCGACACCCAGGAGGCTGATCCCCGTGATGTTCCGGATCGAGCGCGACGTGCTCGCCGAAGCCGTGGCGTGGACGGCGCGGAGCCTTCCGGCCCGTCCGTCGGTGCCGGTCCTCGCCGGCATGCGGCTCGAGGTGACCGACGACCAGCAGCTGAAGCTGTCGGGCTTCGACTACGAGGTCTCCGCCGAGGTGACCCTCGACCTGCAGACGGGCGACCCGGGTGTGGTGCTCGTCAGCGGCAAGCTCCTCGCCGAGATCACCCGCGCCCTGCCCGCGCAGCCGGTCGAGCTGGTCGTGGACGGCGCCAAGGCCGTCGTCACGTGCGGCAGCGCGCGGTTCACCCTGTTGACGATGCCTGTGGAGGACTACCCCTCCCTGCCGGCCATGCCGCCGGCCGCGGGCCGGGTCGGCAGCGACGTGTTCGCCTCCGCCGTCGGCCAGGTGGCTGTCGCGGCGGGCAAGGACGACACGCTGCCCATGCTCACGGGCGTCCGCATGGAGATCGAGGGCGACACGGTCACGCTGGCCGCCACCGACCGCTACCGCCTGGCCGTGCGGGAGCTGAAGTGGCAGCCCGAGCAGCCCGATTTCCAGGCGATCGCCATGATCCCCGGCCGTACGCTCGCGGACACGGCCAAGGCGCTCGGCGGCACGGGCGCGGAGGTGGAGATCGCGCTCAGCTCGGCCGGCGGCACCGGCGAGGGGATGATCGGGTTCTCCAGCGCGGGCCGGCGGACGACGACGCGGCTCCTCGACCCCGAGTTCCCCAAGTACCGCTCGCTGCTGCCCACCGAGTTCTCCGCGCGGGCCGATCTGTCCACAGGGTCGTTCGTCGAGGCGGTCAAGCGCGTCGCGCTGGTGGCCGAGCGGAACACGCCGGTGCGGCTGGCCTTCCGGGGCGGCGAGGTCGTCCTGGAGGCGGGCAGCGGCGACGAGGCCCAGGCGGTCGAGGCGCTGCCGGTGGAGTTCGACGGCGACGAGATCAACATCGCGTTCAACCACCAGTTCCTCCTGGAGGGGCTGGGGGCGATCGACTCCGACCTGGCACGCCTGCAGTTCACCACGCCGACCAAGCCGGCCATCCTCACCGGCGGCAAGCCTGTGGACGACGGGGTCGCGGAGGACTACCGCTACCTGATCATGCCCATCCGCCTGTCCAGCTGACGGCCCCGGACAGCCCCGGGCGTACCATCTGCCGTTGGCATGGACCCTTTATGTGTGGGTACGCGTGCCTCGTGGTCGAGTGAGATGTTGAGGGGTGGCTCCTATGCAGATCGGGATGATCGGGCTCGGCAAGATGGGCGGGAACATGGCCCAGCGCCTCCGCCGGGGCGGTCACGACGTGGTGGGGTACGACCGCGACCCCGCCATCAGCGACGTCGGGAGCCTGAAGGAGCTCGTCGACCGGCTGGAGGCGCCACGTGCCGTCTGGGTGATGGTCCCGGCCGGGCAGCCGACGCGCGCCACCGTCGACCGGCTCCGCGACCTGCTGTCCGAGGGCGACATCGTGATCGACGGCGGCAACTCGCACTACAAGGACGACCAGCGGCACGCCGCCGACCTCGCCGCCCGGGGCCTCGGCTTCGTCGACGTCGGCGTCAGCGGCGGCGTCTGGGGCATCGAGTACGGCTACGCGCTGATGGTGGGCGGCGAGAACGCCCACGTCCAGCGGCTCATGCCGATCTTCGACACGCTGAAGCCCGAGGGCGAGGACGGCTTCGTCCACGCCGGCGGGGTCGGCGCCGGCCACTTCGCGAAGATGGTCCACAACGGCATCGAGTACGGCATGATGCAGGCCTTCGCCGAGGGCTGGGAGCTGCTGGAGGCCAGCGACGCCGTCACCGACGTCCCCGGGACGTTCAAGAGCTGGCGGCACGGCACGGTCATCCGCTCGTGGCTGCTGGACCTGCTCGTCCGCGCGCTGGAGGAGGACCCGGACCTCGCCGAGCTCAAGGGCTACGCGGAGGACTCGGGCGAGGGCCGGTGGACGGTCCAGGCGGCCGTGGACCACGCGGTCCCGCTGCCGGCCATCACGGCGTCCCTGTACGCCCGCTTCGCGTCCCGCCAGGCCGACTCCCCGGCCATGAAGATGGTCGCGGCCCTGCGCAACCAGTTCGGCGGCCACGCGGTCGCCTCGGTCGAGGGCCAGAAGGCGAAGGGCGCCGACTCCCCGGGCGCGGACGTCACCCCGCCCGCCGAAGCCGAGCGCTGACCCGGTCCCCGTCCCGGTCCCCCGGCGGCGTCCGCCGGGGTTTTCCACAGCCTGTGGACGGCCATGTGCGGGGCGCGGGACGTGCCGTGGGCGGGTCTGCCCGCCTTCGGCACACGGGGGCCGGGCGGCGGGTACTAGCCTTGCGGGCGTGCACGTGGCCAGCCTGTCCCTCACCGACTTCCGGTCCTACCCGGGCGTCGAGATCGAGCTGGAGCCGGGGACGACCGCCTTCGTCGGGCCGAACGGGCAGGGCAAGACCAACCTCGTCGAGGCCCTGGGGTACGTGGCCACGCACTCGAGCCATCGGGTCGCCACCGACGCTCCGCTCGTACGGCACGGCGCGCAGCGCGCGGTCGTCCGCGCCCTCGTGGTCAGGGACGACCGCCGCGCGCTGATCGAGCTGGAGATCAACCCGGGCCGGGCCAACCGGGCCAGGGTCAACCGCTCCCCCGTCTCCCGGCCGCGCGACGCCCTCGGCCTGCTGCGCACCGTGCTGTTCGCCCCCGAGGACCTGGCCCTGGTCAAGGGCGACCCGTCCGAGCGGCGCCGCTTCCTGGACGAGCTGCTGGTGGCCCGCGCCCCCCGGTACGCGGGTGTGCGGGCCGACTACGAGCGCGTGCTCAAGCAGCGCAACGCCCTGCTGCGCACGGCGGCCGCGACGCGGGCCGGGCGCAGGCGCGGTCCCCGCAGGCAGGACGACGAGGTGGCGTTCGCCTCCGCCGGCGCGGGCGACCCGCTGACCACATTGGAGGTCTGGGACGCCCACCTCGTCCGGCATGGCGCGGAGCTGCTCGCGGGGCGGCTCGAGCTGGTCGAGGCGCTGCGCCCGCTGGCCGCCAAGGCGTACGCCACCCTGGCCCCTTCGTCCGGACTGGCCGACCTGGAGTACCGCGGCTCGAACGAGAGCACGTTGTCCACAGATATCCCCAACCTGGGGACAAACCGGGAAGCCCTTGCCGAACGCCTCAAGGCGACCCTCGCCGAGGTCCGGCAGGCGGAGCTGGAGCGGGGCGTCACGCTGGTCGGCCCGCACCGCGACGACCTGCTGCTGCGGCTGGGCGAGCTGCCGGCGCGCGGCTACGCCAGCCACGGCGAGTCGTGGTCGTTCGCCCTGGCCCTGCGGCTCGCGGCCTACGACCTGCTCCGTTCGGACGGCGGCGACCCCGTGCTCATCCTCGACGACGTGTTCGCGGAGCTCGACAGCCAGCGCCGCAGGCGGCTCACCGAGATCGTCGCCCCGGCCGAGCAGGTGCTCATCACCGCCGCCGTGCCGGACGACGTCCCGCCGGAGCTGTCCGGCGCCCGGTTCGACGTGCGAGAAGGGAGTGTGACCCGTGTCCGCTGAATCCACAGGCGGTGGACAGTCCCCGGACGGCGCGACGGCCCGCGGCGCGGCCATGGCCCGCGAGAAGCTGGCCCAGGCGAAGGCCGACGCGGTCCGGCGCGGCCAGCTCCCCCGGTCCGAGCCGCGCCGCCGGTCCGGCTCCGGCGCTCCCCGCAGGGACTCGGGCGACCCGTTGCCGTTCGGGAAGGCGATCCGCGACCTGCTCGCCGACCGGGGCTGGGAGCAGCCGGTCGCGGTGGGCGGGGTGTTCGGCCGCTGGCACGACATCGTGGGCCCCGACCTCGCCGCGCACACCGTCCCCGAGAGCTTCGAGGACGGCGAGGTGATGGTGGCCGCCGACTCCACGGCCTGGGCGACGCAGGTGCGGCTGCTGGCGTCGACGCTGGTCAAGCGGCTGAACGAGGAGCTGGGCCCGGGTACGGTCACACGGGTGAAGGTGCGCGGTCCGAACGCCGGTCCCCGTCAGGGAGGCGGCCTGCGGGTCCGCGGCAGCCAGGGACCCGGGGACACCTACGGGTGACGGGCGCAGCCGTACGGAACGGAGGGGTCGTGCGAGCCGAACCGGCCCAAAATCGCGCCTGACGCGACGACCCCCGCCCCGCGTGGGGGAGACTCAAAACCATGATCGTCGCGTGACAGGGCATCACAGCCCCCGTGAATGCCACCTGAGGTCCGCCGGAACGGTAGAATGAATGCGGACTCAAGGACACGTCCGGTTTGCGTCACCCCGGCCTCGCGGGCCGATTTCCCCCGGGTGATCGCATCGGGGCACTCACGACGGTGACGGGCATGGCAGGGGCAGCTAATCCACGGTGTCCCCCGCCGCGTGTCCGCGGCAGGAGGATTTCGCACTTGTCCTACGACGCTAGCTCAATCACCGTTCTCGAAGGCCTGGAAGCGGTCCGCAAGCGCCCCGGCATGTACATCGGCTCCACCGGTGAGCGCGGCCTGCACCACCTGGTCCAGGAGATCGTGGACAACGCGGTCGACGAGGCGCTGGCCGGCTACAACGACCTGATCGAGGTCACCCTGCTCGCCGACGGCGGCGTGCGCGTGATGGACCACGGACGCGGCATCCCCGTGGGCATCGTCGCCGCCGAGGGCAGGCCCGCCGTCGAGGTCGTCTTCACCGTGCTGCACGCCGGTGGCAAGTTCGACAGCAAGTCGTACGCCGTCTCCGGCGGTCTGCACGGCGTGGGCGCCTCGGTCGTCAACGCGCTGTCGACGCGCCTGGAGGTCGAGGTCCGCACCGACGGCCACGTCTGGCGGCAGAAGTACGTCCTGGCCAAGCCGACGGGGCCGCTGGAGAAGGGCGAGCCGACCGACGACCACGGCACGACGATCAGCTTCTGGCCCGACCCGGACATCTTCGAGACGACCACCTGGAACTTCGAGACGCTGTCGCGCCGCTTCCAGGAGATGGCCTTCCTCAACAAGGGCCTCACCATCAAGATCACCGACGAGCGGCCCGACCACGTCATCGAGGGCGAGCCCAAGGTGGTGACGTACCACTACGAGGGCGGCCTGTCCGACTTCGTCAAGCACCTGAACTCCAAGAAGGAGGCCATCCACAGCTCGGTCGTCGACTTCGAGGAGCACGGCGACGGCATCTCGGTCGAGATCGCGATGCAGTGGAACGCCTCCTACTCCGAGTCGGTCTACACGTTCGCCAACACGATCAACACGGCCGAGGGCGGCACCCACGAGGAGGGCTTCCGCGCGGCGCTGACGACGATCGTCAACCGCTACGCGCGCGAGCAGAAGTTCCTCAAGGAGGGCAAGGACGACAACCTCACCGGCGACGACGTCCGCGAGGGCCTCGCGGCGATCATCTCGGTGAAGCTGTCCGACCCGCAGTTCGAGGGCCAGACCAAGACCAAGCTGGGCAACACCGAGGCGAAGTCGTTCGTCCAGAAGGCGTGCAACGACCACCTGCGCGACTGGTTCGAGCGCAACCCGGGCGAGGCCAAGGAGATCATCAACAAGTCGCTCCAGGCCTCCCGCGCCCGGATCGCGGCCCGCCAGGCGCGCGACCTCACCCGGCGCAAGTCGCTGCTGGAGAGCGGCAGCGGCCTGCCGGGCAAGCTAGCCGACTGCCAGTGGTCCGAGCCTGAGAAGTGCGAGCTGTTCATCGTCGAGGGCGACTCGGCCGGCGGCTCCGCCAAGGGCGGCCGCGACCCGAAGTTCCAGGCGATCCTGCCCATCCGCGGCAAGATCCTGAACGTCGAGAAGGCGCGGATCGACAAGGTCCTCAAGAACAACGAGGTCCAGGCGCTGATCACGGCTCTCGGCACCGGCGTGCACGACGAGTTCGACATCCAGAAGCTGCGTTACCACAAGCTGATCCTGATGGCCGACGCCGACGTCGACGGGCAGCACATCACGACGCTGCTGCTGACGCTGCTGTTCCGCTTCATGCGGCCGCTGATCGAGGCCGGCCACGTCTACCTCTCCCAGCCCCCGCTGTACAAGATCAAGTGGGACCGCAAGGGCGAGGACGCCTCCTACGCGTACTCCGATCGGGAGCGCGACGCGATCATCGAGGACGGCGTCGGCCGCGGCCGGCGCGACCCCCGCCTCCACGACGGCGTGCAGCGCTTCAAGGGTCTCGGCGAGATGAACCCCTCGCAGCTGTGGGAGACCACGATGAACCCCGAAACCCGGGTGCTCCGGCAGGTCACCCTCGACGACGCCGCCCAGGCCGACGATCTGTTCAGCGTGCTGATGGGCGAGGACGTCGAGGCGCGCAGGAATTTCATCATCACCAACGCCCGCGACGTCCGATTCCTCGACGTCTGAGCAGGGATAGGCAAAAGGACTCTTCGTGACGGAAGTAAACACTCCGCCCGGACCACCACCGGCCGAGCGCGTCGAACCGGTCGACATCCAGTCCGAGATGCAGCGCAGCTACATGGACTACGCGATGTCCGTCATCGTGTCCCGCGCGCTGCCGGACGTCCGCGACGGGCTCAAGCCGGTGCACCGCCGCGTGCTGTACGCCATGTTCGACGGCGGCTACCGTCCCGACCGCGGATACTTCAAGTGCTCGCGCATCGTCGGCGACGTCATGGGCTCCTACCACCCCCACGGCGACGCCTCGATCTACGACACGGTCGTACGGCTCGCGCAGCCCTGGTCGCTGCGCTACCCGCTGGTCGACGGGCAGGGCAACTTCGGCTCGCCGGGCAACGACCCGCCGGCCGCGATGCGGTACACCGAGAGCCGCCTGGCGCAGATCGCCATGGAGATGCTCCGGGACATCGACAAGGAGACCGTCGACTTCCAGCCCAACTACGACGGGCGCTCTCAGGAGCCGGTGGTCCTGCCGTCCCGCTTCCCGAACCTGCTGGTCAACGGCTCGGCGGGCATCGCGGTGGGCATGGCGACCAACATCCCGCCGCACAACCTGCGGGAGGTCGGCGAGGCCGTACGGTGGGCCCTGGAGAACCTCGAGGCGAGCGACGAGGAGATGCTCGAGGGGCTGATGGCCCGGGTCAAGGGCCCGGACTTCCCCACGGGCGCGCTGATCGTCGGCCGCCGCGGCATCGAGGACGCCTACAGGACCGGCCGCGGCTCGATCATCATGCGGGCCGTCGTCGAGGTCGAGGAGGACCCCAAGGGGCGGCAGTGCCTGGTCGTCACGGCCCTGCCGTACCAGGTCAACCCGGACAACCTGGCCCTCACGATCGCCGAGCTCGTCCGCGAGGGCAAGGTGACCGGCATCGCGGACGTCCGTGACGAGACGTCCTCGCGCACCGGCCAGCGGCTCGTGATCGTGCTCAAGCGCGACGCCGTCGCCAAGGTCGTGCTGAACAACCTGTACAAGCACACCCAGCTGCAGACCACCTTCGGCGCCAACATGATCGCCCTGGTGGACGGGGTGCCGCGGACGCTGCGGCTCGATCAGTTCGTCCGCTACTACATCGAGCACCAGATCGAGGTCGTCGTCAGGCGGACCCGATTCCTGCTGCGCAAGGCCGAGGAGCGCGCCCACATCCTGCGCGCCCTGCTGAAGGCCCTCGACCGGCTCGACGACGTGATCAACCTGATCCGTCGGTCGGCGTCCGCGGCCGAGGCCCAGGGCGGCCTCATGACGCTGCTGGAGATCGACCAGGTCCAGGCGCAGGCCATCCTCGACATGCAGCTGCGCAAGCTGGCCGCCCTGGAGCGTCAGCAGATCCAGGACGAGTACGACGGCCTGATGACGCAGATCGCCGACTACCAGGACATCCTGGCCTCCCCGCCCCGGCAGCGGCGCATCGTCTCCGACGAGCTCGGCGAGATCATCTCCAGGTTCGGCGACGACCGGGTGACGGAGATCACGGCCTACGAGGGCGACATGTCCATGGAGGACCTGATCGCCGAGGAGGACGTCGTCGTCACGATCACCCGTGGCGGCTACGCCAAGCGGACGAGCACCGACCTCTACCGGGCGCAGAAGCGCGGCGGCAAGGGGGTCCGGGGCGCGCAGCTGCGCCAGGACGACATCGTCGAGCACTTCTTCGTCACCACGACCCACCACTACCTGCTGGCCTTCACCAACAAGGGCCGGGTCTACCGCTTCAAGGCGTACGAGCTGCCGGACGCCGGCCGCGACGCCCGCGGGCAGCACCTGGCCAACCTGCTGGCCATGCAGCCCGACGAGCACGTGATGGAGATCCTGGACCTGCGGGACTACTCCGTCGCGCCGTACCTGGTGCTGGCCACCCGCAGCGGCCTGGTGAAGAAGACACGGCTGGGCGAGTACGATTCGCCGCGGTCCGGTGGCCTCATCGCGATCAATCTGCGCGAAGATGACGAGGTGATCGCCGCACGTCTCGTCTCCGAGGGCGATGATCTGCTGCTCGTGTCCAAGAACGCACAGTCGATCCGCTTCACCGCCTCCGACGAGGCGCTGCGCCCGATGGGCCGTGCCACCAGCGGCGTCATCGGGATGCGGTTCCTCGACGGCGACGAACTCCTGGCGATGAACGTGATCCGCGACGGGGAGGACGTGTTAATCGCCACGGAGGGCGGGTACGCGAAGCGCACTCCCGCCGAGCAGTACCCGGTGCAGGGCCGGGGTGGCAAGGGAGTGCTGACGGCGAAGATCGTCAGCGCACGTGGGAAGCTGGTGGGAGCCGTCATGGTGCGTCCCGAGGACGAGGTCTTCGCGATCACCTCTGCCGGCGGCGTGATCCGGACGAGCGCCGGCGAGATCAAACAGTCGGGACGCCAGACCATGGGCGTGCGCTTGATGAACCTCGCCGACGGTGACAGCGTTGTTGCCCTCGCTCGCAACGCGGAGGCGTTGGAGACCGAGGAGAACGGGGCAGGAGACGAGGCATGAGCGACACCGGCAGGCCGCGGACGTCCGGCGCGCCCAAGAAGAAACCGTCCGGGGCCGCCCGCCCGGCGTCGTCGTCATCCATGAGGGACGGCGTTACCGCCCGGGTGCAGGATGACGGTAGCGTCCCCAAGGTGGCTTCCGAGGAGAACGACACGGCCGCAGACACGGCGAAGCCGGAGGAGACCGTCCGTATCCGGACGTCCGCCGGCGACCAGCCGTGGAAGCAGCAGCCGGCCAAGGACGGGGACAAGCCGGGCGACGCCAAGCCGGTGACCGGCGCCGAGCCGACGGCGCCGTTCAGCAAGCCGGCCGCCGCCCGGAGCACCACGACGTCGTCGACGACGTCCACCACCTCCGCGCCGGCCTCCTCGCCGCCCGCGGCGGGCACGCGTCCGGCGCCGGGGTCCTCGTCGTCCCCGGCCGCCCGGCCGTCGTCGTCCTCGTCGTCCTCGTCGTCCTCGTCGTCCTCGTCCTCGGCCGTCCGGCCGGGGGCGGGCACGTCGCCCTCGGCCGCGCGTCCGGCGACGGGCTCCGCGCCCGCGCGGCCGTCGTCCGCGGCCTCGCCGGTCGCCCCCGCGTCC
>NZ_KI866523.1:707093-710051 GCF_000511135.2 Microbispora sp. ATCC PTA-5024
GGTCGCCCCCGCGTCCGCCTCCACCCCGTCCGCCGCCTCGGCTCGGGCGGCCGCCGCCGCTCCCGCGGCGCCGGCCCGCCCGTCCACCATGGACGGCGCGCCGGTGGACGGCGCGGTCCACGGCCTCAGCTTCGGCACGGCCGAGCGCACCGGCAAGAAGAGCGAGCAGGGCAAGGACAGGAAGGCCGGCGTCCGCGCCCCCCGCAAGGCCCACCTCGTCCTGCGCCGTATCGAGCCGTGGTCGGCCATGAAGTTCAGCTTCGTCGTGGCGCTCGTCTGCTTCGTCGTGCTGTTCGTGGCCGTCGCCATCCTGTACGGCGTCCTGTCGGCCCTCGGCGTGTTCTCGTCCATCACCGACGCCGTCACCCAGCTCACGACGGGCGACGGCGGCAAGGCGTCCACAGCGCTGGATATCAGCGGCTGGTTCGACCCGGTCCGCATCCTCGGGTACACGGCCCTGCTCGGCGCGCTCAACGTCGTGCTCATCACGGCCCTGTCCACGCTGGGCGCGGTGATCTACAACGTGTCCGCCGACCTCGTGGGCGGCGTCGAGGTCACCTTCAGCGAGGCCGAGTAGGCTCCCGTACGGCTGCCGCCCACCCGGGTGGCGGCCGTACCGGTTGGGCGCTCCGGCCGCTGGTGGGGGCGCTCCCGCCGCCGGTGGGCGGCGCGAGCCCCGGAGGGACACGGTAAGCTTTACCTCGATCGGTCGGCGATTCGCCTCCGGAAACCGGATGCGGTAACGTTCGATGCGCGTCGCGGGGCTATAGCTCAGTCGGTTAGAGCGCTTCCCTGATAAGGAAGAGGTCCCAGGTTCAAGTCCTGGTAGCCCCACCACCGAAACCGCCCCGTAGCAATCAAGCTTCGGGGCGTTTTGCTGCAACGGGTACTGCGACGGCCTCATTCGAAGAGCCCGTTCATCTTCTTAAGCGCGTCTTCGCGGCTCTCGCCGTCTCCGTGCGTGTAGATCTCCATCGTGACTGAGATCCGGCTGTGCCCGAGGATCTCCATCGTCACGCGGAGGGACGCCGAGCTTCTTGAGCAAGGACGCGGCGGTGTGCCGCAGGTCGTGAACGCGGATTGGCCGCAGCTTCTCCGCTTCCACGATGCGCGCGAACGACCGCGCCATTCCGGCCGAGCGTCGGCTTCAGAAAGAGACGGACGATCGTCTCGTATGTCATGCCGTGACGGGATGGCCGGCACGGTGCCGGAGACCTCTGTCGTACCGCGAGGCCAGGTCCTGGTACAGGGTGCGGTCCGGTGTCGTGCACTCACGTCATCGATGCTCGGTAGACGTGGCAGAGTCCTTGCGACAAGCTGCGAACATGCGATCCAGGACCGCCACCATGTGGTGGGGCGCCGCTATCGAGTCACCCGACCCCGGCGCTTTGGCCCGGTTCTACTCCGAGTTGCTCGGCTGGCCCATCGGCCACGAGGAGCCGGGAACGGCGATCGTCGTCCCTCCACAGGGTTCCGTCTACCTCGTGTTCCAGCAGGCCGTCGATTACCAACCTCCCGTCTGGCCGCCCGCCGATGGTCGGCAGCGCCCGATGATGCACTTCGACTTCCAGGTCGGCGACCTCGACTTCGCCGTCGCCGACGCCATCGCCCTGGGAGCCTCGCTGGCCACGGCCCAGCCGCAGGAGAACGTCCGAGTCCTTGTGGACCCGGCCGGCCACCCTTTCTGCCTCTGCCTTGACCAGGACTAGAGAACATCCCCCTCCGGACACCTCGCCCGGTGCCGCGGCCCAGGCGAGGTACGGACGGTCAGGCGGCGGCCGTCTGGGTGGGGTACGGACCGTCAGGCAGCGGCCGTCTGCGCGAGGCCGGTGATGCCGGTAGGCGGAGTAGGAGAAGCCGAACCGCCTCGCGTCCTCACGCATGGCGCGGGTCCCCGCGAGCTTGGTGGTGCCACTGGCCAGCGTCGAGATCGCGAGCACGATCGACAGGATGACGGCCGTCACGTCCACCGGGTGTCTCCGTCCCTGCCCTGGCCCGGAGTCGCATCGTCATTCGGCGGCAGGACGAGCAGGCGGCTCTCTGCTTCGGCACCCCGGAAGCGGCGCCAGACCGCGCTGTGGTGGAAGTGGTTGTCGTAGAGGTCCTGTGCGTCGAGGATCTCCTGCGGGCTCGCCTCGCCCCGGCGGACTAGATCCCCCAGCCGGAAGTAGCCGAATCGCTCAGCGCCCGGCTTGAAGATCACCATGTCGACGCCAGTGTGCGCGGGGGTACTGAACGCGTGCGGAGTCCGAGGCGGCACGAGCAGGAAGTCGCCCGTCCCCACGGTGACGACATGCTCCCCGGTCAGGACGTGCAGGCCGCCGTCGATGATGTAGAAGATCTCGGCTGCCTCGTTGTGGTAGTGCGGCGGCGGCCCATCGGTGTTCTTGCCGATCTTGCTACGGATCGCGCTGACCAGTCCGCCTGTGGTCTCAGCGTCCGCCAGCAACTCCAGCGTGTTCGGGAACTCGCCGAGGACCTCGGCCTCGCCCGCCCTTACCAGCACCGCCCGAGCATCGTTGGGATCGATCACTGTCACTGTCACTCCTTCGCAGTAGTTCGCTCCAAGATAGTACGCCTGCTAACTATCTCCTGTCGAATAGAATCAGCCGACATGACGGCAGAGGCGAACCCGGAACCCAACGACGCGATCGACGTGATCCTTACGCAGTGGCGGCGCGAACGCCCTGACCTGGACCTTTCGGCCATGGGTTTCCTGGGCCGCCTCTCGCTGCTCACCCGCGCCGTGGAGACCCAGGTGGATGACATGCTCGCGAGTCACGGCCTCGGGCGTGGGGAGTTCGACGTGCTCGCCGCCCTACGCCGCTCGGGCCCGCCGTACACCCAGATCCCCTCGGAACTGTCGGCAGCCCTGATGATGTCGCGCGCGGGCATGACCAGCCGCCTGGACCGCCTGGAGTCCGCCGGCCTACTGCAGCGAAGCCTCGACCCCGCCGA
>NZ_KI866523.1:710547-724189 GCF_000511135.2 Microbispora sp. ATCC PTA-5024
CCGCCGCAGCTTCCGCGTCACGCTGACCGACCAAGGCCGCGCGATCATCGACGCCACACTCACCGACCACGCGGCCACCCTCAACCGCCTGATCTCCGGCCTCGCCCCCGAAGACGTCGCCACGATGACGCGCATCCTCCGCACCATGCTGAACACCGTCACCTGACAACCACCACGCCAGCGCCACGATCCCCCTCAGGTCCGCCACCAGGCGCGGCGACCCAGGTGGCAACCGCCACGAGCAACCCCTCAGGCCGCCATCACCAGGCACCGAAGGCCGCGTTCAACCTGGGGGTCCTGCTCGGCGAGTTGGGCGACACCGACGGTGAACGGGCTGCCTACCAGCCGGCCATCGACTCCGGCCACCCTCAGGCAGCACCACGTGCACGGCAAGCACTCGAAAGTCTGACATCTGCAAGGATCGACGGATCATGATCAACCTTCCGTCAGGCGCTGAGACTAACGCGTCGTCCTCCTCGCCGGCGGAATTGTCCTGGACGAGCCCGCCGAGTCAAGGGCGCCTACGGCGTCGCTGCGCGCGACAATCCAAACGATCAACGCCCAAACAACACACGGTCCAAGCGCGTCTTCGCGGCTCTCGCCGTCTCCGTGCGTGTAGATCTCCATCGTGACTGAGATCCGGCTGTGCCCGAGGATCGAATGACGGGCGACGTCGTTGGCGCGAGCCAAGATCGAAGAAATGAAGATCAATCCTGGGTGGGGCGTGGCTGCGGCTGATCGTTCCTGGAAGGGTCACGTTCCGCCGTACACGGTTTTGCGCTTCTCCGTGCCGTCTGCGACGGGGACGTAGACACCTGTCCGCACCATTCGCCGGCCCGAGGGATCAGGTTCAGCGTGCGGTGACGCGGAAGGACTCCCGCATCTCGGGCGACCACAGGGCCCAGGCGAGGGTCGCGAGAAGGAGGCCGTGGACGACCTGTTCGGCGCGGAACCAGACCGGGATGACACCGGGGAGGGCGACGTTGACCGCGACCAGGGCGCAGGCGACGAGGGAGATGATCCGGAGCCGGTCATAGGTGCCCTTCGATCCCGCGAGGACGCGCTTGGTCAGGATCAGGCAGATCACCGACCCCGCGAGGATGCCGCCGGCCTTGGTCCACACGTTGTCCGCCGGTTCCTGACCGAAGGCGGCGACGGCCATCGTGAGCAGGAACATGCCGACGCCGAGGCCCGCGATGGTGTAGGCGAGCCGCTTGATCAATGCGTTCTTTGTCATGGCTGTGACGGTACTTTAATTGCATGCGGCATGCAAGTATCTTAGAATGAACTCGTGCACGACCCTGAGAAACCCGACGAGCAGGACGTCCAACGCATGGTGGACGCCCTCCTCCTGATCAGCGACGGCATCGAACGCACCCGCAGGCGACGACCCAACGCAGGCCTGCTGCGCATGCTGCAACTCATCGCCACCACACAACCCGTCCGCACCTCCGACCTGGCCAAAGAACTCGGTGTCCACCAGTCATCGGCCACCCGCCAGGTCCAAGCCCTCATGGAAGAGGGCAAGGTTCAGGTCCTCACCGACACGGCCGACCGCCGGGCGAACACCATCACCATCACCGAGAAAGGCCGCGCCGAACTCGCGACCCTGGAACGCATGGGCCTGCAACGCTGGATGCTGTTCACTGCCGGCTGGACCGCCGCCGAAGTCCAGACCCTCGAACGGCTTCTCACCAAACTCCGCGCCTCGATCGCGGCCGCCAACCGCACGACGTAACCGGAGACGAGGGTTGAGCGGCAACCGAACGGCCAGTCCACGTCCAGGAGCCGGTGCGCTACGCCCGTCCGAACCACCAGCCCCGGACAGCCCCCGCGCATCTTGCCGGATCTGGTGCCTTAGCGATGGTCAACGAGGTTGCCCTCGGCAGCGGCCGTGAGGGTCTTGCGGACGACGCCGACGGAGACTTTCACTCCGGCGGCGATGATGCGGATGGGTTCCCCGCGTCGGCGGCACGCCACCCGCAAATGACTCACGAAAGCGCTCGTTGGTCAGGACCCCGCTGCTGAAGTGCGGGGCCGCTTCCTTTGGTGCTGGATCGGGCGGCTGTGCCGGGCACTGTCCGGCGCGCTGATCAGGAACGGACGGCCGGCTTCAGGATGTCCTGGCACCACTGGCGGAAACCGGTGGCGGTGGCGGAGGCCGGGTCGCGGGCTTCGGCGTCGTAGATTCCGTTGTTCTGCGCGTTGACCATGTCGGCCATGTCCTGGGCCAGCGCGGGGCTCGCGCCGTGCTGCACCATACGGGCCTGGAAGTCCGCGAGCGGGACCTGCTGGTAGCGCACCGTGCGGCCCAGGGTCTCGGAGATGATCTCGGCCATGGCGCCGGGGGTCAGGCTGTCGGGGCTGACCAGTGGAACGCGGGCCTGTCCGCTCCAGGCGGTGTCCAGGAGGAGCGCCGCCGCCGTGGCAGCGACGTCCCGGGTGGCGACGGTGAGCAACGGCTGGTCCGCGGTGTTCGCCATGGAGAACACCCCCTGCTCTGAGATCGGCTGGGTCTGACGGAGCAGGTTCTCCATGAAGAACGGCAATGCCAGGGCCCGGTACTGCACGCCCGTGCTCTCGATCAGCTCGTCCATGTCGAGCGCGGCCGACAGGAGTCCGGCCTCGTCCTGGTAGCCGTGGCCCAGGGAGGTGACGTGCACCATCCGTACGCCCCGGCTCGCGGCCTCCTCGGCCACGGCCCGGGTGAAGTCCAGGTAGTAGCGCCTGGCGGGGCCGGCGTCACGGAAACCGGCCGGGGGCACGAGCCAGAACAGCCGGTCGGCGCCCTCCAGCGCCTTCGCGATCGTGTCCGCGTCGGCGTGGGAGCCCTCCATCACCTCAACCTGCGCGCGCACGTGCTCCGGGAGCCGGGAGGGGTCGCGGACGATCACCCGGACCGGCTCACCGCTGTCCAGGACGCGAACCAGGAGCTGCCGGCCGATGTCACCGGTCGGCGCAGTAATGACGATCATGAGTGCCTCCATGCGTGGCGGTCGACGGCGAACCCCAGGGGCGCCGGGCGGGTGCTCACGAGTGAACCGGAAGCAACGGCGCAGGTGAAGGATCACCTTGGTCGCGATTGATACCCTGGGGATATGAATGATCTGGAGGTGCGGCAGCTCCGCTACTTCGTCGTGGTCGCGGAGGAGCTGCACTTCGGGCGCGCCGCCGCCCGGCTGGGCATGGCGCAGCCTCCGCTGTCCCGCACAATCCGGGACCTGGAACGGCAGCTCGGTGTGACGCTGTTCGAGCGGACCACCCGGCAGGTGAGGCTCACGGGCGCCGGAGAGGTCCTGCTGCGCGACGCCAGAACCGCCCTGGAGGCGATCACCGCCGCCGCTCACCGTGCTCGGCACGCAGGCAGCACCTCGCCCCGGCTGCGCATCGCACTCAAGGCCGACATCGACGGCGGCCTGCTGCCGCAGATCCTGGACGCCTACAGCGCCGATCCCGCCGCCCTGCCCCCCGAACTGGTCCTCGGAGGGTTCGGCGATCAACCCCAGGCACTGCGCGACGGCCTGGCCGACGTAGCACTCGTGCTCTGCCCCATGGACGACCGCGGGCTGGACAGCGAGCCGCTGCTCACCGAGCCGGTCCTGGTCGCCATGGCCGCGACCGATCCGCTGGCCGCCAGGACCGAGCTCTGCCTGGCCGACCTGGCCGGCCGGTACCTTCCCAACGGCGCGCCGGCCGACGCCGGCCGCGCCGCGCCGCGCCGGCCCGGGGCGACAAGGCCGGCCTCCAACCTGTCGGAGATCTTCAGCCTCGTCGAAACGGGCAGCATCGTGTTCTTCGCGCCTGCCTCGGTCGCCCGACGCAACCCGCGCCCTGGGGTCGCCTACCGGCCCGTCAGCGACCTGCCGAACTGCACACTGGCCATCGCGTGGCCCCAGGACGCCCGGTCACCGGCCGTCGGCGCCTTCGTACGCGTCGCATGCACGATCGCAGCCGACCACGGCACCCAAGCAGAGCCCCAGATGCAGAGCACGACCGCCTGAGCTGTTTCGGATTCGCTTCCCTGGACGTTGACCCAACAGCGCCGGACTTGCTCCCATGGGTGTCGTGGAGATCGTCGACATGACCGACGAGTACGCCGCGGACATCGTCACCTGGCGTTATCCGGCGCCGTATGACTGCTACGACCTCGTCGGCTCGGATGCCGGGCTTTTTACAGATCCGCGAAACGGATATGTCGCCCTGGTCGATAAGGGGGACCTCATCGGCTATCGCGTGTTCGGCCCCGACGGCCGCGTACCAGGCGGCGAGTACGACGAATCGGCGCTTGACACAGGTGGAGGTCTACGTCCCGAATTGACGGGCCGTGGTCTCGGTAAGCACGCAATCGCCACCGGTCTGGAGTACGGCGCCGCACGTTTCCGGCCCGCGGCCTTTCGGGTGACTGTCGCCGGCTTCAACATCCGTGCCCAGCGGGTCCTTCAGGGACTCGGCTTCGTGCCCAACAGAACCTTCACCGCCACAACAGACGGCCGCAGCTTCGTCATCTTGACTCGCCGGCAGCCTTGATCCTGCTGCGTGACCAACTGAGTGACAACGCCCACGAATAAAGGAGAGGCAGTGCCCGGCAAGGCCATCGCCTCGTCAGCCGGCCGCCAACTGCCGGAAGAGTGCCTCCTGTTAGCCTCATCGACATGATCGGGAGGGGAGCCAGGCAACGGGCATCCAGCGGGCCGGCTTCCGGTCCGCAGCGAGCTCTGATCATCGCCAGTTTCGTCAGCAGGGTAGGCAACGGTCTCTTCAACACCGCTGCCATCCTCTACTTCACGCTCGTGGTGCACCTACCCGCCACACAGGTAGGAGCAGGTCTGACGATCGCTGGCCTCAGCGGCTTGGCGGCCGGCATACCGGCGGGAAATCTAGCCGACCGGTACGGGCCACGCACGATCTGGCTGACGACCCTCGTCCTGCAGGCCGCCACAATGGCGGCCTTCGTCTTCATCAACAACTGGTTCGCGTTCACGCTCGTCGCCACCCTGGACCGGCTGGCCGCCACGGCAAGCGGCGCCGCGGGCGGTGCACTCATCGCAAGAGTCGGCGGCGAACGTCCTGCCGCCTTCCGGGCCAGGCTCCGCACCTTCGTCAATCTCGGCGTCGTCGTGGGCACCCTCGGTGCGGCCCTCGCCATCCAGATCGACACTCGCCCTGCCTACACCGGGCTGATCCTCGCAAATGCCGCCAGCTTCGCCTGCGCCGGACTGATCGTGTTCCTAGGCGTCCCGAACTACCGGCCTCTGCCCCGGCCCAAGGAGCACCGTCAGTGGTCCGTCCTGGCCGACCGGCCGTACGTGTCCTTCGTTGCGCTCTACAGTGCGATGGGCCTGCAGTACCAGACCGTCTCCCTGCTGCTGCCCATCTGGCTCACCGCCCACACCGACGCACCGCGCTGGACCGTGGCAGCGGTCTACGCGATCAACAGCGGCGTCTGTGTGCTGCTTCAAAGCAGGCTTGGCTCCAAGGTGGAAACCCCACGACAGGGTGGCCGCGCCTTCCGCCTCGCGGGTCTTCTGTTCCTCATCAGCTGTCCGTTGATGGCACTGACGGCTGATGTTCCCGCGTGGGTCGCACCGGTGCTCGCCGTCCTCGCCGTGTGCGTCCACAGCGTCGGAGAGGTGTGGGAGTCGTCGGCCGGCTTCGCGCTCGGCTTCGGTCTCGCACCCGAGCATGCCCAGGGGCAATATCAGGGCCTTTTCGGTATCGGTTTCGACGCGAGCCAAGCCCTCGCCCCTGTGATCCTGACCGGAGCAGTCCTTGCGCTCGGACACGCGGGATGGCTGATCCTCGGCGCCTTCTTCGCGGGTCTGGGCGCGGCAGGACCACCGGTGGCCGCATGGGCTGAGCGAACGCGCCCCAGGAAACCCGGCACGGAAGCTTCCGCACCACGTCGGCACGGTGAATCGCCGCTGCTGGAGGCCGGTTACTGAGGTTGAACTGGTGATGTCGCGGGTCCGTTGATCACGTCGATGTGCTGGTCAGCCCCCGTGGGTCGTATCGGTCCGCGAAGCGCCCGCCCTCTCGAAGGAGGGCGGGCGTGTGCGTCTTGTCAAGTAGAGGAACGTGCGGTTCCAAGGCCGGATGAGGTAAGCGGCAGGTCAGCCCCAGAGAGCCGAGTTGCCGAAGTTGGCGGGCTCGGTCTCGCCCGCCGCCCCCACCGTGTCGGTGGTCGTGATCGTGATCGTGGCGTCGGGCAGACCCGACGACGTCGCCGTGATGGTGGACGTGCCGGCGTAGGAGGAACGGAACTCGATCGCCATCTTCCCGTTGAAACCCTGGACACCCGGGGTGAAGGTGTACGACTTGCCGCCGGGCAGGACTCCGGGGCCGCCGGTGACGGTCAATGTGACGGCCCGGGTGTCGTTGACCCAGGCGCCCGACGAGTTCCGCATCGTCACCACGAGCTGGGTGTCCGTGGTGCCGTCGTCAGTGATCGTGGTCGGCGAGTACCTCCCCGCCTCCAGCGTCATCCGGGTCGCCGTGCCGCTCGTCGACTGTTCGCGGGCCGCGGGCGTGGGGTCGGCGACATTGGTGATGCCCGTCCACCTCGACTTGTTGGCCCGGTACCAGTACCACTGGTCCTTCGGTAGCCGGTAGTAGTCGATCATGCCCATGCGGGCGAAGGCGGCGCTCATGATCGTGCCGTGGTCGAAGCCCGCCCAGATGGCCAGTCCGGCGCTTCCGGTCGTGAGCTTGAACCTGGTGCCGTCCGACGGGTCCGCGACGTCGCCGTACGTCGGGCCGTACGTGCCGGGCCGGTCGGAGGTGTACGACCCGTACTCCGAGACGACGTTCGGCATCCACGTGTTGGTGATCTTCCCGCCGTCGCCGTTGTATCCGGCGACGTCGGAGACCGAGAGCTGGTCGAGCGAGCTGCGTTGCACGCCACCCAGCCCCGCCTTGCGCGTCGGATCGAGCTGGTGTGCGTAGTCGCGCATCTTGCTCACCAGCGCCTTGGCGTTGCCCAGGGTGGCCGAGGACGTGAAGAACACCTCGTTGCCCATCGACCAGTTGATGATCGAGGGGTGGTTGCGGTTGATCCGGATCATGTCGCGGAGGCCGTCCATGGCGCTCTGCTCGAAGGCCGCCTGGTTGGCCGTCTTCTGGGGATAGCCGTCCGCCTGGTAGTCGCCGACGGTGCCGGTCGGCGTGGGCTCCCTGCCGGCGGTCGCGGTCGCCCAGAAGGTCGCCTCCGACCAGAGCATGACACCGAGCCTGTCCGTGGCGTCCGCGAAGGACGGGTCGTGGGGATAGTGCGAGCCCCGGATGAAGTTCATGCCGGCCTCACGGATGTAGCGGACGTCGCGGTCGAATCCGGAGTTGGTGACGGCGTTGCTCCAGCCACCGTGGTCCTGGTGCGCGTCCGCCCCGACGAGCAGTGTCTTGACCCCGTTGAGATAGAAGCCGTCCACCTTCCACTGTGCGCTGCGGAAGCCGAACGTGGTGTCGTACCTGTCGACGACGACGCCGTCGCTGACGGCCCCGTCCGGAGTGCGGTCGACCACCAGAGAGGTGGTCATGGTGTAGAGCGCGGGGTTGTTCGGCGCCCAGAGGTCGAGATTCTGCAGCATGGCGGAGGTGCTGGAGAGGGATCCGCTCAGCGCGTCGAGTGTCGTCGTGGCGGCGGCGCCGAGCGTCCGTACGGGCGAGTCGAACGTCGCCAGCACGCCGGCCGATCCCTGCTTGCGCACCTCCTGGCGTGCGTAGACGTCGACCGCGGAGGAACCGTCGTTGCGGACCTCGGTCTGCGCTCTCACGTTGGAACGGCGGGCGGCGATGTTCGCGCGCAGGTCGGTGTCGCTCGGATACTGCGACAGGTCGATGTTCCTGTAGTACGCGGAGTTGCTCGTGTCCCAGGCCGGATTGGTGAGCGCGGGGGTGGTGACGAAGGTGCCGTACCAGGTGACGTGGACGTTGTCGGTGACGTTCAGGTAGACGTCGCGGTAGAGGCCGCCGCTGAACTGGTGGTCGCCCGTCCGGGGGGCGAGGTCCGGCTGCCAGCGGTTGTCCACGCGCACCGCTACCACGTTGTCGCCGGTCCGGATCGCGTTGGTGATGTCGAAGGCGAATCCGGTATAGCCGCCCCGATGTGTGCCTATCTTGGTTCCGTTGACCCACACATCAGTGATCGAGAACGCGCCCTCGGACTCGAGTTCGACGCGCTTGCCGTTCCAGGATGAGGGAACGGTGAAGTGCTTGCGATACCAGCCCGCACCCACGTAGAAGTTCTGCCCGCCGGTGGAGCCGCCCACGTCGTACGGGGCGTCGAAGTCGTGGGGCAGCGCCACGGGGACCCATCTCGAGTCGTCGAAGCCCGGGTTCTGGGCGCCCGTCACGTCCGAACGGATGAACTTCCAGCTCCGGTCGAAGTCGACCTTCTGCCGGGAGTTCCCGTCGGCCGGCGGGCTGGGTGACGGCGAGGGGCTGGGTGACGGCGAGGGGCTGGGCGACGGCGAGGGGCTGGGCGACGGCGAGGGGCTGGGCGACACGGGCGGCGGCGACGGGCTCGGCGTCGGTGTGGGCGTCGGGCTGGGGCCTCCGGCGGTGCTCCACTTCTGGTTGGCCTGGCCGCCGCAGGTCCACAGGATGACCGCGGTCCCGTTGGCCGTGCCGTTGCCGTTCACGTCCAGGCACAGACCCGACTGCACGCCGGTGACCGACCCGTCGGCGTTCTGCCGCCACTTCTGGTTGTTCTGCCCGTTGCACGACCAGATGATCACCTTCGTGCCCGGCGAGGTCCCTCCGGCGTTGGCGTCCACGCACCGCGTGCCGCCGAACGTCCGCAGCTCACCGGCCGAGGTGAACTCGAACGCCTGGTTGGTCTGCCCGGAGCAGTCCCAGATCTCCAGGGCGGTGCCCTGCGCGTCGGTGTTTCCCGTCACGTCCAGACACCGGCCGGAGGCGGCGCTGACCAAGGACGACGCGGCCGCCGACGCCGGCGCCGCCCATGCCGGCGCCGTCACCAGCGCTGCGGCCATCACGGCGAGCAAGGCTTTCCTGCGCACGTGTGGGAGGGAGTGCAACGATCCTCCTGGGGGGTGCGAGCTGACCGGGGGTGGCGGCCGGCGGCGTCGGTGCCCCGAGACGATGTGAGCGTTAACATTCAAGAGCCAGGAGACCCGCCTTGAGGACCCACCGGTTACCAGAGTGCTGTCGATCTCGAGGCAGATCGTTCTCCTGATCGGAAGCTATCAGCGCAGCCATCTCGGTCAATAGACCCGATCAGTGCACCGTTGAAGACACCGCCGTCGCAACGGCACAGATACCGAAACCTGCAGATGAATCCCCAGGTCGTGATCGGATCCACGGTGCCGACGGCTCCGCCGGGAAGCCGGAGACCTCGGATGTACAGGTGGAAAGTTTCAGCCGCCTGGCGGGACGACGCCGAGCCGGTGGGCTACCCGGCCACCGCAAGCCGTCGGGACGCCGCAGGGGCCGGGAGGGCCAGAGAGGCGAACGCTCGGATACAACGTCCGGCGAGCCCCTGCTACGTCTGGCCGGTTCAGGCCAGGACGGTGACCGGGTCGCCGAGTCGTAGTTCGCCTCGGCCTCGGGGGATCAGGCGGATGCCGAACCAGGTCTTGCCGTCCCAGCGGCGATGGCGGGCGAGGGTGCGCAGGGGCTCCTTGCCCTTCTCCAGGGTGACCGGGTCGTAGGTGGGGACGGCGCAGCGGTCGCAGCGTTCCGAGACGCGGAAGGCGAGCGAGCCGATGCGGATCTCGCGCCAGTCGTCCTCGGCGTACGGGGGTGCGCCGTCGATCACGAGGTTGGGGCGGAATCTGGCCATGTCCAGGGGGGCGGGCGGGTCCTCCTGGCGTTCCACGGCGCCTTCGAGGATCCAGTCGTCCAGTTGGCGTAGCGAGGAACGGGAGGTGAGCAGGATGGGGGCGTCCCCGGCGAAGGTGACGACGTCGCCGGGCAGGCCTCCGTGGGAGGGCGGGACGGCGCAGCGGTTGGGGTCGTCGAGCCAGATCAGGCGGGCGGATTTGCCGAGCAGGCGGGTGAACCAGGCGTGGGCGTCGGGGTGCGCGAGTGTCGCGTGGTCCAGTTCGACGAAGCCCACGGGAACGCTCTCTCCGGTGGCCGGGGGGACCTTCAGTTGGGGCAGCCCCGGCGCGTCGAGCAGCAGCCCGTCCTCGTCCGTGGCGCCGGCGACGACGGACAGCATCCGGGGGTTCTCACCGGCCCAGTGCAGTTCCCCCTGCTCGTCGACCACGGCCCAGCGGCGGTCGCCCGCCAGCCCCCAGGGCTCCACGACCGCCGAATCCATTACCCACCCTGAAACCGACTTGACCGGGTATCTCCGGATCTCAGTTAGCTCCATGCCCGACACCGTACGTGCGAGAGAGCGCTTTCACGAGTGGTGGTCGTCCACCCGGGCTCGTCGTGAGGAGGCCGCCTGTCCGGCCGTCGCCCGTCTCGTACGGGATGAGCTTTGGTCTTTTCGCGGTCACGTCGTCGCCGGAGGAGGCTCCGCGCAGGCGCCGTCCGAGCCATGGCCTGAAATCTTCACACCGCCCGTCCTTCGATGCGGCGCGATCGATCAACGATCGAAGGACTCTGTCTGGCAGAGGCGCCGATAGGCCCGAGCGCGCAGGCGCAGGATCACTGCGGCCAGCAGGGCGGCAACCAGGGAACCGGTCAGGACGGCGATTCTGACCCGGGAGTCCGCGTCACCGGTGATGCCGAAGGCCAGTTCGCCGATCAGCAGTGAGACGGTGAACCCGATGCCGGCCAGAATCGACAGCCCGGCCACGTCGATCCAGGCCAGGCCCTCGTCCAGGGTGGCACGGGTGAAGCGGGCCACCAGCCAGGTCGCGGTCATGACACCGATCGGTTTTCCCACGACCAGCGCGACCATGATGCCCACCGCGATCGGGTCGGTCAGCGCGTCCGCCAGTCCTCCGAGCCCGCTGATCGTCACCCCGGCTGAGAAGAAGGCGAACACGGGGACGGCGATCCCGGCCGACAGAGGCCGGAACCGGTGCTCGAAATGCTCGGCCAGGCCTGGCTTGCTCTCCGATCTGTCGGTTGGCTCCTTGCGGAGGACCGGCACGGCGAGGCCGAGGAGCACTCCGGCGACGGTGGCGTGAACGCCGGAAGCGTGTACCAGCGCCCATGTGGTGAAGGCCAGCGGTAGCAGCAGCCACCATGAGCGCACCCGCCGCTGGACCAGCACGGTGAAGACGGCCAGCGGCGCCAGGGCTCCCAGGAGGGGCAGTGCTGCCAGCTGGCCGGTGTAGAACAGCGCGATGATGAGTATGGCGATCAGGTCGTCCACTACTGCGAGGGTCAGCAGGAAGGTGCGCAGTGCGGTGGGCAGATCTCGGCCGACCACCGCCAGAACGGCCAGGGCGAAGGCGATGTCGGTGGCGGTGGGAATCGCCCATCCTCGCGCGGCGGTGCCTCCGGCCAGCGCCAGGTACAGCAGCGCGGGCACGAGCACACCGCCGAAGGCGGCGGCCACCGGCACCGCCGCCTGCCGCGCGTCGCGCAGGTCGCCGGCGACGAATTCGCGTTTCAGTTCCAGCCCGGCGACGAAGAAGAAGATGGCCAGCAGGCCGTCAGCGGCCCACGTGGCGAGGTCGAGGTCCAGATGCAGGGCCGTGGGGCCGACGCGGATCGCGCGCAGATCCGTATAAGCCTGAGCCCATGGCGAGTTGGCCCATACCAGCGCGGCGAGCGCGGCAGCCAGCAGCAGCCCCCCGCCGATGGTCTCCTTGCGCAAGATGTCGGCGATCCGCCGTGCTTCTGGCCGTGTCCACCGGCCGAGCAGACGTGGGGCGCGGGTGAAGGTGGTACCGGGCATCGAACTCCGTCTGAAAGTATCGTCGGACGCTTCACTGCCGACCAGACTTCCCGGCGCACCTTGTCAACAACGTATCAAGACGAATGAAGACCTCGGAGCAGAGGCCGTCGCCGTCCTGCGATCAGAACTACAGGCAGACCCGGCCATCGCCGGTCTTTAGACTGCTGAGGTGGTCGAGCTGGGTTCGCGAGAGCGAAGGCAACCCCCGCCTCCTCATGTGGTGTGGGAGAGTCTGGCCGATCCACGGCGACCCGGTGGACGCCCATGGCTCGACCTGCGTCCCGACGAGGTCGACCCTCGCATCCTTCAGGCGGTGAAGCCGGTACTCGTGGTCTGGTCGTCGCTGTGGCCTGACAGGCCCGACGATGAGATCCGGTTCGACATCCGGCCGGCGGAGAACGGATGCGCACTGCGCTGGACGCTGTCGACGCCTGGAGAAGCTCCAGACCAGGCCGTCATCGGCCATCTGCGCCACCGGCTCAACTTCCTGATCAACGCTCAGCTGCGGTTCTCCTTCGGCCAGTAGGTCTCCCCGGCGTCGCGCGCCCCAGCACTCGGCGAGGTAGGGTCCAGGCCACTGACGATCTTGCGGACGTGCGCATCACCAGGGGAGGTGCCGCGATGAGCGCGCTTGGGATTCGGCTGCGGCCGGTGACGGAGGACGATCTCGACATGTTCCGGCGTTTCGTCACCGAGCCGGGGTTGATCGGCCTGGACTGGACGGGGTTCCGCGACGCGCAGGCCCCGGCGCGGCGCTTCGCCACCGACGGCTACCTGGGTGACGACGACAGCAGGATCATCGTCGAGGTCGACGGCGCGGCCGCGGGCGTCGTGAGCTGGTCGGCGCGGGGGTTCGGGGTCTCCCGATGCTGGGAGATAGGGATCGCCCTGCTTCCTGACTGGCGCGGACGCGGCATCGGCTGGCGCGCCCAGGCGATGCTGTGCGACTACCTGTTCACCCACACCCCGGCCGAGCGCATCCAGGCGGCCACCCAACCCGAGAACATCGCCGAACAGAAGTCGCTGGAGAAGGCCGGCTTCACGCTGGAGGGCGTCTTGCGCGCGGTGGAGTTCCGTGCCGGTCGGTGGCGCGACGGCTGGATGTACAGCAGGCTGCGAAGCGATCCCGCTCCCGCGACTCACTGAGCGATCCGGGGACGGCCCATGCCTTCAACGGCGTGGGTGTCGCCCTTCCCAACTCCTCGGATCGCTGAAAATTTCAGCTGCATCAGCCCGGATCACGACCACGCGACCAGCGTCTTCTCTGACCGATCCGAGCCCGCACGGTCACGGCTTCCAGCCCCTGGCCAGGTCGGATGCGCTCTCGCGAGAAATCATCGACCACGACGAGGTTTCGGGGACGTTTCCGGCTCGTTGACAGCCCAGAGGGGGTGAATCGATACTTTCGCCGTTGCGCCGATACTTTCGGCGACGGGGGCCGCACCTTGTCGAACCGATTCACGCCGCCTGGCGGTCTTCCCACCAGGCCCGCATGAGGAGGAAGCACGTGAACGACGTCCCCGTTCGCCGGAGAGGCCGCGGACGCGGCCGGGCCGGGCTGCTCATCGGCCGCGCCGTCGCCGTGGCGCTGGCCATGGCCGTGGCGCTGCTGCCGGGCGTCGCCCAGGCGGCGATCACCACGAACCAGACCGGCACGAACAACGGCTACTTCTATTCGTTCTGGACCGACGGCGGCGGCTCGTCGTCCATGACGCTGGGATCGGGCGGCAACTACAGCACCTCCTGGAGCAACGTCGGCAACTTCGTGGCCGGCAAGGGCTGGAGCACCGGTGGTCGCCGGTCGGTGAACTACTCCGGCAG
>NZ_KI866523.1:724468-729373 GCF_000511135.2 Microbispora sp. ATCC PTA-5024
CTACCAGAGCAGCGGCAACTCCAACATCACGCTGGACGGCTCCACCCCCACGCCGCCCCCGAGCAGCCCGCCCCCCGGCGGCGGTGGCGGGACGATCAGGGGTGTCGGCTCCGGCCGCTGCCTGGACGTGCCCAACTCCAGCACCACGGACGGCACCCAGGTCGCCCTCTGGGACTGCAACGGCAACAGCAACCAGCAGTGGTCCTACACGTCCGCCCAGGAGCTCCGGGTCTACGGCAACAAGTGCCTGGACGCGGCCGGAACCGGCAACGGCGTCAAGGTCCAGATCTACTCCTGCTGGGGCGGCGACAACCAGAAGTGGCGCCGCAACTCCGACGGCACCATCGTCGGCGTCCAGTCCGGACTCTGCCTGGACGCCGCCGGCCAGGGCACCGGCAACGGCACCCAGATCCAGCTCTATTCCTGCTGGGGCGGCAGCAACCAGAAGTGGACCTGGTGAACTGATCCGCGAGGGCCACGGCGAGACCTCTCCTCCTGGTGAGTGACGCCTCCGGTGCGGCGGACGCCGCCGCACCGGAGGTGCGCCGGCAGAGTCGCCTACCGGGTCTGGTCGGTCGGGCGGATGAGGATCTCGTTGACCGCGACGTGCTCCGGCTGGGTGACCGCGTACACGATGGCGTCCGCGATGTCCTCGGGCTGGAGGGTGCGCATGGATGCGGCCATCTTCCGCGCGACGTCCCGCATCGCGGGGTCCTTGATGTGCGCCATCAGCTCCGTGGCGACGAAACCGGGCTCGACCACGACGACCCGCACGCCCTGGGCGGTGACCTCCTGCCGCAGCGACTCCGAGAAGGCCGTGATGCCGAACTTCGTCGCCCCGTAGACGCCGCTGTTGGCCGAGGCGATCCGGCCCGAGGTCGAGGAGATCTGCAGGACGGCGCCCCTGCTCTCCAGGAGGTGCGGCAGCGCCGCGTGGACCGTGTACATCGACCCGAGCAGGTTCGTCTCGACCATGCGCGTCCATTCCGAGGTGTCCGCCCCGAGGACCGGGCCGTTGAGCATCACCCCGGCGTTGTTCACCAGGACGTCGAGGGCCCCGAAGCGCTCGACGGTCGTCGCGACGGCGCTGCGCACCGACTCCTGGTCGGTCACGTCCAGTTCGAGAACCAGCACCTCGCCGGGAGCCTTGTCCGCCAGCGACTCCAACCGGTCGGTCCGCCGGGCCCCGACCGCGACGCGGGCCCCCTCCGCTGAGAGGGCCAGGGCTGTCGCCTCACCGATGCCCGACGACGCTCCGGTGACGAGGACGACCTTTCCATCCAACCTGGTGCTCATGCGCTTCCTTTCCCTACATGGTTTCCGCCGCCGTATGACCATGTGCACACACATGATCTAAACGGACCGACTGGTCACCTTGAGCGTAACACCAAAGCGGACCGTGCGGTCATGTTAGGGGCGTAGACTGCTGGCGGAAGGAGGCGCATGACCGGAACGACGTCCGCCGTCCCCTCGCGCAGCGACGCGGTGCGCAACCGCCGGCTGCTGCTGGACGCCGCGGCCGCGATGTTCGCCGAGCGCGGAGTCGAGGTGTCCATCGGTGAGATCGCGCAGCGTGCCGGGGTGGGGAAGGGCACTGTCTTCCGCCACTTCTCCTCCAAGGACGAGCTGTTGGCGGCCATCATGCTCGGCATGCTCGACGAGCTCCTGGACACCGGCACCGCGCTGCTCACGGCCGGCGATCCCGGCACCGCGCTGCGGGAGTTCATGGCGGCCGGCGTGGAGCTCTTCGTCAGGGACCGCGCGTTCTGCGAGGTGATCGGACGCCCGTCCCTGCAGCACGCGGAGGTGCGCGACGCCATCGACCGCCTTCGCGACGTCGCGGAGGGGCTCACCGCCCGCGCCCGTCACCAGGGCGTCGTCCGCCCGGATGTCACGGGCACCGACGTCGTCCTCCTGCTGGCGGGCATCCAGCACACGGCGGCGCCGTTGCTGGTCACCGAGCCGCAGGCGTGGCGCCGGTACCTCCAACTGGCCCTCGACGGCATCACCACCCAGACAGGGCGAAGCCTTCCGTACCCACCGCCGAGCCGCCTGCCCCTGGCTCCTCCGGAGACCGACCACACGCCCTGACCCTGCTCGACCTCCCACGCCCGAGGGTGGAAATCGCTTTGCCCGGCGGCGGTCGGCATGCCCACACTGATGGGGTGATACCGCTGCTTCCCGTCGCCGAAATGGACGACGAGCATCTGGTCGACGCGCTGGCGAGCGCGCCTCGCAGAAGCACGGCCCATCGTGAGCTACTCCGGCGCGGCAGATCCGCGGTGCCCGCCATCCAGGCCGGCCTCGGCCACGCCGAGGAGGACGTACGCGAACAGTGCTGCAGGCTCCTCGATCAGCTCCTGGTCGAGGAGGCTCTCGACGGGCTGGTCGCGATGCTGGACGACCCGAGCCCGAAGGTGCGGGTGGCGGCGTTGCACGCCCTGGCCTGCGAGCGATGCAAGCAGGACGCGTGCCGGCCGTCCGAGGCCGCTGTGCTGCCGCCCGCGACGCGCCTGCTTCGCGGCGATCCGGACGCCCACGTGCGGGCGATGGCCGTCGAGCTGGTGGCCTCCTTCGCGCACAGCCGCCAAGAGGCGGTCGAGGCGCTGATCGAGGCCAGGGAGCACGACCCGTCCCCGACCGTTCGCAAGAAGGCGGGCTGGTACGCGCCCGGCGGGGTGATCCATCGCCGGACCGCTCCCCGCGCCGGCCGGGCCACCCCGCGCCGGGCGGCCCGCTCAGGCACGCCGGGTGACTGACGCGCGGCCCGGTGTCCGCCTCGGTCCACGAGACGGCTCTCCTCGCTCCGCCGCGCACGACAGGGCACATGTGGCCCGGCCGTGAACGCGGGATCCTCGGGCAGGCGGCCGGACTGTTCGCCGTGACGAACGTCGACGACATCGTGGTCTTGGCGCTGTTCTTCGCGCAGGGGCCGTCCACCGAGGTGCGGCCGCACGCATCGTGGCCGGTCAGTACCTCGGTTTCCTCACGATCCTGGCACTGTCCGTGGCCGCCGCCTTCCTCCCCGAGCAGGCCGTGCCCTATCTCGGCCTGCTGCCGCTCGCCCTGGGCGTTGCCTTCGGCCTCTGACCGTTCGCCGACGGGTGTCCTCTGCGCGCCGCCCTGTTCGACGTCCCCAGTGAACGGGGCCGCGACGGCGGCCTCATCGGGTCGAGGAGGACGAACATGAGCAAAGTCATCACCACGGCGAGCATGTCGCTCGACGGCTTCATCTCCGGGCCGGACGAGTCAGGGTTCGAGCACCTGTTCGCATGGTACGGGAACGGCGACGTCCCCGTGCCCACCGCGCAGCCCGAGCGCACCTTCCGCATGACGCCGCAGAACGCGCGCCTGTGGGCCGGGCTCACCGCGGCGACCGGCGCGCTGGTGGCCGGACGCAGGCTGTTCGACATCACCAGGGGATGGGGCGGCACCCATCCCCTCGGCGTCCCCGTCGTCGTCCTGACGCACACCGTGCCGGACGACTGGCCGCACCCCGACGCGCCGTTCACGTTCGTCACGGACGGGATCGAGAGCGCCGTCGCGGAGGCGCGGCGGCTCGCGGACGGCAAGGACGTCGGGGTCTCCCCAGGAACCATGGCGGCGCAGGCCCTGGACGCCGGGCTGCTGGACGAGATCTGGGTGATGCTCACCCCGGTCGTCCTGGGCGGCGGCACCCCCTTCTTCGCGCATCTCCGGCAGCTTCCCGTCGTCCTGGACGATCCCGAGGTCACCGTGGCCGCGGGCGTGACCCACCTGCGCTACAGGCTCCGGCGGTGAGACGGCGTCCCCAGGCAGGCAGGGCCGGCGGAGGGATCGGCGCGTGCCGGTTTGTCGGTGGCAGGCGCAAGAATCGGCTTCATCATGACCATCAGCACGTCGCCGACGGCGTCCACACGTCCCCTGCCGGTCGAGCTCGTCGACGGGCTCAGCGGCCTGCTCTATCTCGTCCCCCGCGGGCCTCTCACCCTCGAGGAGTGTGAGGCCCTGTCCGCGGTCCTCGCCGCACGGGCCGCCGCCGTCCGTACGCGAAGAGCGGACGCGGACCGGGGCACGCCGGTCGCCGGGTAGCCCGGCTGTCAGCCGTGCTCGACGGCCGCGAGGTAGGTCCAGTCGCCGTCGTGGCGGACGAAGCGGCTGTGCTCGTCCATGTGGCCCTCCACGCCGCGGTCGACGTAGTGGGCGCGGAAGCGGACCGTGCCGTCGGTGTGGACGACCGTTCCGCCGGTGGTGCCGAGGATCTCCAGGCGTGTCCAGCTCACCCGTCGATCCAGGTCCACGTGCGGGGGACGCGTCGAGGGGTGCCAGGTGCGCAGGAGGTACGCGGCGTCGCCGACGCTGAACGCGCTGAACCGCGACCGCATCAGCGCCTCCGCCGTCGTCGCCGAGGCCGCTCCCCGGTGGAACCGCCCGCAGCAGTCCTCGTACGGCGAGGGCAACCCGCAGGGGCAGGCAGACCCGGCGGGCAGGCGGACGGGCCGGTCGCGTCGTGGCACGTCCCCATTCTGCCCGGGCGCGCGACGGCTTCTCGCAGGCGGTCTTTAGATCCGCGTTACGACCCTCTCGCTACGGTACGGCCGAAGCCGTCTCGGGAGAGTCTCGGGAGTTACCCATGTCACAGCGGAAGGTGAAGCGCAGGCGCGCCGCCCTGCGGCGTGAGGAGGCCAGGCGCCGGGAGGAGCAGCGGCGTCTGGCGCGCAGGTTCGCGTTCGCCGCCGCCGTCGCGGTGGTCGCGATCGTCGCGGTGGGGGTCGTGGTGACGGTCTCCGTTTGTTCGCCGGGGACGAGCACGGCGGCCACGGCGGCCACGGCGGCCACAGCGGGCGCGACGAGCAGGGCGGCCACAGCGGGCGCGACGAGCAGGGCGGCCACGACGAGCACGGCGGGGGCGACGAGCGCCGCCAG
>NZ_KI866523.1:729608-763439 GCF_000511135.2 Microbispora sp. ATCC PTA-5024
GCAGGGGGCGCGGCGGGCGCAGGGGGCGCGGCGGGCGCAGGGGGCGCGGCACGCTCCTCTGTTTCGGCGAGTCCGGCCACCGTGTCGCCCGTTCCCAGCACGTCGCCCACCCGGTAGTCCACCCGGTCGCCCTCGAACAGCCACGAAGGCGGCCGGCCGTCAAAGCGGGGCCCGGCCCGGTCGCGGCACCGGCCGGCGGCGGGCCGTCCGGCGAGGTCCCGCGGACCGCGCGCACCACGGCACGGTCCGCGGGACGGCCGTACGGGGCACCGGATGCGACTCCCGCCGATTGTCGGTGGGCGGTGGTTCAATGAGCTGCCATGAAGGCCAATCGATCCATCCCGGCGTCGACCGTCATACCGGTGCTCGTCTATCCCGACGTGCGGGAGGCCGTGGCGTGGCTGTCGGCGGCCTTCGGGTTCGCCGAGAGGGTGCGGATCGGGGAGAACCACCGCGCCCAGCTCCGGGTCGGCGACGGCGCCGTCATTGTCGGCGACGTCCACGGAGAGCGCCGTCCGCCCCGTCCCGGCGAGGTCACCCACTCCGTGACCGTGCGGGTCGAGGACGCCCGGGCCCACTGCGAGCGGGCCAGGGAGAACGGCGCGCGCATCCTCATGGAGCCGACCGACATGCCGTACGGCGAGCGGCAGTACACGGCCGAGGATCCCGCGGGCCACCGGTGGACGTTCTCCGAGACCCTCGCCGACGTCGCCCCGGAGGAGTGGGGCGGGGAGCTCGTCGATCCCGGATGAGCCCGGGCGCCGCACGGCCCGTGAACCTTTCACGGCCCGGGCTCCGGCCGGGCGCGGAGGCGGCGGGACGACCAGCCGCCACCCTGCGGCTTCGCCAGGCCCCTCGCGGGACGGCGTCGCCGCATCGTTGACCGCATGATCGGCGCCGTTTACGGTTCCGGTGCGCAATGCCCTGTACCTCGCTCCACGATGACGCGACACGGAGGCATCGATGTCCCGGAAGCTCGTGCGGTTCGTCCCCCTGACCGCCGCGGCCGTACTGGCCACCGCGCTCGCCACGGCGGCGCCCGCCGTCGCCGGTGCGGTCGATCCCGCACCGATCGGCCCGAACCAATACTTCTCCGGCCTGGTGAACGGGCAGTCAGGCACCTCGACGATCAAAATGGGCTGCTTCGGCCCGGTGTACCCCGGTCAAACCGGCCACCCCCTGGCGGGGCAGACCGTCGAGGTCCGGAGGGCGTTCTCGACCTCGACGAGCAGCGTGGGATACACGGGCAGCGCGGCCAAGGCGATCGGGGTCGCCTTCGGCAACGCCACCTCCGCCACCGCGCCCATCGTCCTGCGCTTCTACGGGGCGCCGGCCGAGATTCCCACCTCGCTCAACCTGCCGTGCTACGGAAGCGGGACCGTGTCGTTCGTCCCGACGCCGTCCAGCCCGTCCGCCCGCCCGGCCACGGTCACGGTGAACTTCGTCGGCCAGCCCTGACCTCGGACAACGGAGGTCCGGCGGCGCCGGGGAACGCCCCCTCAGGCCGGCTCGACGATCAGGCCGGCGGGGAGCTCGCCGCCCAGGACGTCGAGGGTTACCCGGCCGTCGCCGGCCACCGTGACCGTGCCCCAGGCGGTGCCGGCGACGAACGGGAACCGCCCGGGGCGCGGCCCGACCCGCAGCCGGCGCGCGGTCGCGTCGTAGCGAAAGCCGGTGTACGCGTCGAGCAGCGACCAGCCGGCCATGGCCCGCACGTAGTGGTCGCCGCACTCGACCTCGTTGAACGGGTTGCGCCGGGCGCCGTCGTACCGCTCCCGCACCGCACGGACGATCCGCAGCGCCTCGTCGGTCAGCCCCTCGTACAGGCAGTGCGCGGCGACCTGGTACTCCACGCCGGTCCACACCTCGTCGCTGTAGCGCAGCGGCACCGCGGGACGGCCCCCGTGCGGCCAGGTGCACACCACCAGGCCGGTCTCGTCGCCATCGGCGAAGACCCGGTAGCCGTGCTCGGGGAAACCGGTGCGGAGGTTGTGCCGCACGATCGCCGAGAGCGCGGCGCGCACGCGCTCGGGGGGCAGGAGGTGGCCGAGGCCGAGCTGGTGCGCCCACCACTGCCCGAGGAGCTGGTCGGACAGGCATCCCCTGCCGAAGTCGTAGGCCTCGCCGGTGACCGGCTGCGCGTAGTACTCGCCGTTCCACAGCAGAGTGTCGTAGCCGTCGCTGCCGGCCGCGAACAGTTCGGCGTACTCCGGCGCGGCGGCCGGCTCGACCAGCTCGGCCATCGCCCCCATCGCCCGCAGCGCGGCCAGCCACAGGCCGCCCACGAACATGTTCGGGCCGTGCAGGCTGATGTCGTACGTGACCGGCTGGTCGCCGCGCAGCACGCCGTCGCCGTCGGGGTCCCAGGTCGTGGTGACGTGGTCCATGAGGCGCCGCAGGGCCGGCCAGTGACCGCGCAGCCAGTCGAGCCCGGCGCCGTCGAGCACCGAGCGGTAGGTCTTCAGGACCGCGCCGAGCATGCCGTCGAGCGCCGGGCGCTCGGGGCCGCCGATCGCTACGCCGTGCAGCTGGGGCAGGTACAGCGGCAGCACGATCCGGTGCGGGAGCGACCCGTCGGGCGCCTGCACCGACAGCTCGGTCTCGCGCATGTCGCGCCCCATCTGGGGGAACAGCCGGGCGAGGGCCTGCTCGTAGTTGAAGACGTGGTTGCAGTTGAGCGGGCAGGAGCCGCCGACGTCGCCGTTCCAGTTGCGGGTCGAGGCGCCGAGCGCGCCCTCGAACCCGTAGACGCGCCCGTCCGCCGTACGGAACAGGCTGGGTGAGCGGACGAGCGTGCCCTGGGCGGAGACCACCTCCCGCAGGTCCTCCGGCAGGTCGCTGCCGGAGACCGCGTCGGCCCACGCGCGGGAGGCGGCGTCGAGGCGGTCCCGGTCGGCCAGGTAGGCGTCGAGGACGTCCAGCGCGCCGCCGAACCGGCCGGCGTAGTGGTTCCCGACCCAGAAGCGGGTGCCGCCGTACGACCGGGTGGGCCCGAACCGGTCGAAGTCGGCGTACCGGTTGGGGAACCACCAGGCGTGCACGATGTCGATGGAGGTCGTCTCGCCGGGCCGCAGCGCGAACGCGACCGCGACGGCGGCGTCCCAGGTGTGCCCCGCCGGGCTCGGGCCGGCCGGCGGGCGCAGCGGCGACACCCCGTCGGCGACCGCGGCGCGCAGGGCCGCGTCGCTGTAGTCGCCCAGCTGGACCGGGGCCACCAGCTTCGCGGTCTCAGCGAACCGCAGCATCGCGTCAGCGCCGGACGCGCGGGGGAGCGCCGCGGCCGGTCCGTCGGTCCACAGCAGCATCTCGCCGTACGACGGGTCGCGTTCGTCGAGCCCCGGATGGTCCATGAGGACGCCGGTCTGGCCGGGACGGCGCAGCAGGCGGTTGACGTTGCCGCCGTACCCGGCGCCGCGGGTGCCGTCGATCGGCGTCACGCCGTCCCAGCCGACTGCGTTCTGCAGGGTGCCGAGCAGCCAGCCGTGCCGCAGTTCGGCGCTGGTGTTGGTCAGTGTGAAGCGGTGGCGCACCAGCGGCAGCGCGCTGGCGTCCGGGTCGAGCGGGACGAAGGGGGTGAACGCCGAGAGCGACACGGCGAGCGGGAGCGCGTCGTCCAGGTAGGTCACCTCGGCGAAGGGGTAGGCGGCGCGGAACTCCGTGCCGGCCACCGTCGGCCACGGCGGCAGCCGGTCGGCGTCGGGCACCTCGGCGTCGGAGACGTTCGGCGCGGGCCGCTCGTGCGGGGGGAGCGGCGCCGAGCGCAGCAGCCGGACGACGTCGCCGGGCGGCTCGGTGGAGGAGACCCGCAGGGCGAAGAAGCTGTCGGGCAGGAACCCCCGGTGGTTCGGCACCCCCGGCAGCTGCCACTGTCGCAGCGCGCCGTCGCCGCCGAGCGCCACGTGCCCGGTGCCGAAGCCGCCGAGCGGAAACGCCACCGCGCGCCGGGCCTGTCCGGTGTACCGCCTCACGGCCTTCCCTTCGTCGAACGACCTTGGTGATCGTGAAATCGATTTCACACAAGCTAGGCGAGGCCCGTCGCGGGTGTCAAGACCGGCCGCGACGCCGGGCCCGGACGCCCCGCGATCGGTAAAATCCCGTGGCATGGCCACGATTTACGAGGTGGCGGCACTCGCCGGCGTCTCGCCCGCGACGGTCTCCCGCGTCTTCAACGGGCTCACGGTCTCCGAGGAGAAGCAGCGCCTGGTCCGCGACGCCGCCGCGAAGCTGGCCTTCACGCCGAACAAGACCGCCCGGCGGCTGCGCAAGAAGAGCTCGGAGATCATCGCCCTGCTGATCCCCGACATCGAGAACCCCTTCTACACGGCGCTCGCCCGGGGAGTGGAGGACCGGGCGCAGGAGGCGGGCTTCTCGCTCGTGCTCTGCAACACCGACGACGACCCGCGCAAGGAGCTGCGCTACCTGCAGATCGCGGCGTCCGAGGAGATGGCGGGGGTCATCCTCTCGCCGGCGTCCGACGAGGTCGACCTCGGCGCGATCGCGTCGCTGAGCCGTCCCGTGGTGGCGGTCGACCGCACCACGCCGTACCCGGTGGACGCCGTGAAGATCGACAACCGAGCCGCGGGCATCGCCGCGACCACCGCGCTGTTCGACGCCGGGTACCGCAGAATCGCCTGCATCGCCGGGCCCGCGGGGATCGAGATGACGGAGGACCGCGTCCTCGGCTGGCGGCAGGTCGTCGCCGCGCGCGGGACCGGCGTCGACGAGGGCCACCTGCAGCACGCGAACTTCCGCGTGGACGGCGGCCGGGCGGCGATGACGTCCTTACTCGGCCTCGGCACGCCGCCCGACGCCGTCGTGACCACGAACAACCTGATGGCCGTGGGGGCGTTGCAGGCGCTGGCCGAGGCGGGGATCTCGCCGCAGACCTTCGGGGTCGCCGTCGTGGGCGAGCTGCCCATCATGGCCCTGGCCCCGGCGCCCGTCGTCCAGGTGCGGCTTCCGGCCCGCCACCTGGGCACGACCGCCGCGACGATGCTGCTCGAACGCATCGGGGGAGACACCCAGCCGCTCCGCACGGTCGTGCTGCGCGCCGAGGTCAGCCTCCCGGCAGCCCTCTAAGCCATCGTCGCTGCAATCGATACCAAAGCGGCAACGCCCTGATCAGAGCGTTGATAAGCGGCGACATGCCGACCTCTTGACGAAATCGATTTCTTGGACTTCACTGTGGCGCACCCCACATTGAGAGGGACGCAGGCCCATGAACATCCCCCGCTGCAAGGTCGCGCTGGCCTGCGCGACAGCCACGCTGGCGGTGACCGCCCTTGCCAGTTGCTCGAGCGGATCGGACACGCCGTCCGGCGGCAAATCGCTCGAAATCGTCTATTGGAACTACGGCCCCGCCGCCGAGAGCGGCAACAAGGCCACGGCGGACGCCTTCGTGGCGGCCCACCCCGGCGTGAAGATCACCCTCACCCCGGTCACCGGAGAGAACTGGGGCACCTACTACGCCAACGTCGCGACGCTGATCGCCTCCGGCAAGCACCCGGACCTCATGGTCATCTCCGGCGAGGGCGCCCAGTTCGTCCACGCCAACAATCTGGTCCTGCCCATCAACGGATACGTCGAGAAGGACTCCGAGGCCAAGACGCTGGTCGGCGACATCGGCAAGGGCCTCATCGACGGGTTCACCGTCAAGGGCGACATCGTCACGCTGACGTACGGCTGGAACGACATGGTCGTCTACTACAACACCGACGTCTTCAAGAAGGCCCACATCGACCCGCCCAAGCCGGACTGGACCTGGGACGACTTCAAGGCGATCGCCAAGAAGCTCAGCGCGGACACCAACGGCGACGGCAAGCCCGACCGGTACGGCTTCACCTGGGCCAGCAACGAGATCTTCCCCGGCATCATGCCCTGGGTGGCCAACGCCGGCGGCAACCTCACCAGCGACGACGTCTGCACGGCGACGGCCGACAGCCCCCAGGTCAACAAGGCGGTGAGCTTCCTCAGGGACCTGATCACCGAGGGGATCTCCCCGGCGCCGATGCCGATGAGCGACGTGTTCACCCGCTTCCAGAACGGCCAGGTCGCCATGTTCGGCGCGGGCCGGTGGCCGATCGCCACCTTCCTCCCGGCGGGCTTCAAAGCGTTCGACATCCAGCTCTACCCGAAGGGCGACACGTACAAGACGGTGTTCGGCGGGGCCGGCTACCCGATCCTCAAGGCGTCGAAGAACCCCGACCTCGCCTGGGAGTACCAGAAGTTCACGGTGAGCACCGATATCGAGAAGCAGTACGTCGGCACGCCCGACAAGCCCGGCGACTCCATCCCGTCGCGCCGATCCGTGGCCCAGACGATCTCCACGGTCGGCGTCCCGCCCGCCAACTCCGACCTGTTCTACGACAGCATCGACAAGTACCCGACCCTCGTGCCGTATCCCGCCCCGGCGAAGTACAGCACGTTCGAGTCGACCGTCCTGCGCCACCTGCAGCAGATTTTCGCTGGCGAAACCCCCGTTTCGGACGGACTCAAAAACATGCAGAGTGAGCTGAGCAGCATCGTCACCTGCTGAGTCCGACACGATCCCACAAGGCGGACCATGACCACCAGTAGCACACTCCGGTCCGGGGCCGGTGACCGCGCGGTCGCCGGCCCCGGACCGCGGGCCCCGCGCCGGCGTCGCGGCGACGGGGCGGCCGCGCTCGCGTTCCTCACTCCGTCGATCATCACGTTCCTCGTCTTCGTCCTCGCCCCGACCGTCGGGGTGCTGGTGCTGAGCTTCTACAACTGGAACCTGCTCAGCGACGGCACGTTCGTCGGCCTCGACAACTTCACGCGGCTCCTCCACGACGGGCGGCTGCTGGGGGTCTACGGGTCCACGACCTACCTGGCGCTCGTCATCCTCACCGTCAACGTCGTGGCGGGGCTCCTGCTCGCGGTGCTGCTCGAGACGCGGATGCCCCGGTGGCTGCGGGCCTTCTTCCGGCTCTCGTTCCTGTTCCCCTTCGTCGTGTCGGCCTCCGCGGTGGCCCTGATCTGGCGTTTCCTGCTCAACAAGGACCTCGGCCTGGTCAACTACCTGCTCGGCCTCGTGCACGTCGACCGGATCGACTGGCTGGGGTCCTCGGCGTTCGCGCCGGTCTCGGTCATCATCGTCAACTCCTGGAAGACGATCGGGTTCTCGATCCTCGTCTACATCGCCGGTCTGCAATCGATTCCGGACGAGCTGCGGGAGGCGGCCATCGTGGACGGCGCCGGCGCCTGGACGCGGTTCTGGCGGATCACGTTCCCGCTGCTGTCCCCGACCGTCTTCTTCCTCGTCGTGATCAATACGATCAACTCGTTCCAGATCTTCGCCGAGCCGCGCGTGCTCACCCAGGGCGGCCCGGGGGACTCCAGCCGGACCATCGTCGAGTACCTCTACGACCGGGCGTTCGGCGACTTCGACCTCGGGTACGCCTCGGCGATCGGCATCACCTTCGCGCTCGTCCTGGTCGTGCTCACGGCCGTCCAGTTCTGGTTCTCACGCAGGTGGACGCAGGGATGAGCGCCGCCACTACGAGGTCTCCCGCCCCCGGACGCCTGGCCGCGCGCGTCCTGACCTTCGCGATCCTCGGCATCGCGGCCCTCGCCATCACCGCGCCGTTCCTGTGGATCTTCCGCGGTGCGTTCTCGGGCTCGGACGCCGAGCTGTACCGCCTGCCTCCGGCCTTCCACCCCGCGAACCTCACGGTGCGCAACTTCGGCCAGGTCACGGAGCAGGTGCCGTACTTCCGGTTCTTCCTCAACTCGATCATCGTGTCGACCACCGTGACCGTCGCGCAGCTGATCACGTGCTCGACGGCCGGGTACGCCTTCGCGCGGCTGCGGTTCCGCGGCAGGGGCGTCCTGTTCGCGGTCGTCATCGGGTCGCTCATGATCCCGATCCAGGTCACGATCGTCCCGCTCTTCCTGGTCATGTCGAAGCTCGGGCTGACCAACACGCTGTGGGCGCTCATCCTGCCCGGCATCTTCAGCGCGTTCGGGATCTTCCTGCTGCGTCAGCACTTCCAGGCGCTGCCCGTCCAGCTGGAGGAGGCCGCCATGATCGACGGGGCCGGCCGGTTGCGGACGTTCGTCCGGATCATCCTGCCGCTGTCCGGGCCGTCGATCGCGACGCTGGGCATCCTGTGCTTCACCTACTGGTGGAACGACCTGCTGCTGCCCCTGGTGATGATCAGCGACACCGAACGGCAGACGCTCCCGGTCGGCCTCGTCCTGCTCGCCGGCCGGTTCTCCACCGGCTCGCTGGGCACGATCGCGGCCGGCATCACGATGGCGATCGTCCCGGTCCTGGTCGTCTTCCTCGCGGCGCAGCGGTACATCGTGCAGTCCATCGCGTCGAGCGGGCTGAAGCTGTGACGCGCGTCGGGGAGAGCACCGCCGCCGCGACGCTGCCGTGGCTGGTCAGGCGCGGCGCGCTCATGTTGTGGCACGAGCTGCCCCGCTCCGCCGTCGCGGGCGCGCTCGGCCTCGCCGCCGCGGTCCCCCTGGCGGTGGCGGCCGCGGCCGGGCTGCCCGCCTGGATCCTGGCCGTGACGACCGTGCCGCCGGCGCTCGCGCTGACGGGTCTCGTCCGGTTCGCCGCGGCCGTGGCCCGCGGGGACGGCCCCCGCCTGGCGGCCCTGAGGGAGATCGACCCGGTGCTCGCACTGGCGCTCGCGGCCGGCGTCTGGCCGGCCGGGCTGGGCCTGGCCTCCGCCGGCGCCGCGGCGACGGCCGGCGCCGTCGCCGCCGCGGCACTGCTTCTCGTCATGCCGTACGCGCTCGCGTACGGCGCGCTGCGGGGCAGGCGCGGCCTCGGGGCGCTGCGGGGCGGGGCGATCCTCGTGGCGTTCCGGCCGAGCTGGGCCCTCACGCTCGCCGGCCTCGGCTGCCTGGGCGGGTTCGCGGTCGCGGCCTCCGCCGGGGTGCTCGCGCCCGTGATGCCACCCCTGCTGCTCGCGATCGCGTCGTCGCAGGTCGCCGGGCTCCTCGACGAGATCGACGCACTGCAGGGCCGGGCATGACGACAGGTGCCGCCGCCGGGGGATCCGCGTCGGAATGAACGCTCGACCCGTACCGACCGCCGGACACGGCGCAGATCCAAGTGAGAGCCGATGCCCGGCGCGAAGGTGACGATCTACCAGGTGGCCGAGCGCGCCGGCGTCTCGCCGGCCACGGTGAGCCGGGTGCTGAACGGTGCGCGCGTGTCGGCGGAGTCCGAGCGGCTCGTGCTCGCCGCGGCCGCGGAGCTGGACTTCACGCCCAACCGTACGGCGCGGCGGCTGCGCCGCCAGTACTCGGAGGTGATCGCGCTGGTCATCCCGGACGTCGAGAACCCGTTCTTCACCGCGCTCGCCCGCGGGGTGGAGAACCGGGCCCGCGCCGGCGGCTACTCGGTCGTGCTGTGCAACACCGACGACGACCCCGCCCGGGAGTCGACGTACCTCGACATCGCGCTGGCCGAGCACATGGCGGGCGTCATCCTGGCGCCGGCCGACGACGCCAGCGACGTGAGCCGGCTCATCGCCCGCAGGTGTCCCGTCGTCGCCGTGGACCGGCGGCTGAGCCGGCAGGACGTGGACGCGGTCACCGTCGACAACCGCGCCGGGGGACTGTCGGCCGCCCGGTCGCTGTTCGCCGACGGCTTCTCCCGGGTGGCCTGCATCACCGGTCCCAGCTCCGTCGAGACCGCCCAGCTCCGCATGGAGGGGTGGCTGCAGGCCACCCGCGACCGGCACGGCGCGGGCGACGACGCGCTGCTGCGCTACGCCGACTACCGGGTCGACGGCGGCCGGGCGGCGATGGCGGAGCTGCTCGCGCTCCCCGAGCCGCCGGACGCGGCCGTCGTCGCCAACAACCTGATGGCGGCGGGAGCGCTCGACGCGCTGCACGACGCGGGACTGACGCCGCACGGGTTCGGCCTCGCCGTGTTCGGCGACCTGCCGTTCGCGTCCTTCGAGCGCAGGGGCATCCGGGTCGTCGACCTGCCCGCGCGGGAGCTGGGCGAGGCGGCCGCCGGCCTGCTGCTCGACCGGATCGGCGGTGACGACGGTCCGCCGCGGACGGTTGTGCTCCGCACGGACCGCAGAGCGAAGGAGAGGCAGTGACCCGAAGGGCTTTCCTGGGCGTCGACATCGGCACGTCCAGCAGCAAGGGCGTGCTGGTCGACGAGGGTGGCCGGCTGCTGGCCTCCGCCGTACGGGACCACGAGGTCAGCCGTCCGCGTCCCGGCCACGTCGAGATGGACGGCGAGCTGTGGTGGACCGAGTTCCGCGAGCTTGCCGCCGAGCTGGACGACGCCGACGTGGAGATCGCGGCCGTGGGCGTGAGCGGGATGGGCCCGTGCGTCCTGCTCACCGGCGAGGACGGCCTGCCGCTGCGCCCGGCCATCCTGTACGGCGTCGACACCCGGGCGGCCCGGCAGATCGAGGAGCTCACCGCCGAGCTGGGCGGTCCGGGGGCGATCCTGGACCGCTGCGGCTCGGCCCTGTCGTCCCAGGCCGTGGGGCCGAAGCTCCGGTGGCTCGCCGAGCACGAGCCGGACGTGTGGAGCCGCGCGCGCCGCCTGTTCATGCCCGCCTCGTGGCTCGTCCACCGCCTCACCGGCGCGTACACCCTCGACTACCACTCGGCGAGCCAGTGCACGCCGATGTTCGACATCGAGGCCGCCCACTGGTACCGGCCCTGGGCGGAACGGATCGCGCCGCACCTGGAACTGCCGGCGCTCGCGTGGTCCGACGAGGTCGCCGGGACGACCCGGGAGCCGGTCGCCGGAATCCCCGCCGGCACCCCCGTGGTGACCGGCACGATCGACGCCTGGACCGAGGCCGTGAGCGTCGACGCCCACAACGTGGGCGACCTCATGTTGATGTACGGCACCACGATGTTCCTCGTGGCCACCGTGGACCGGCCGCTCAGGTCGCCGTCCATGTGGGGCACGCTCGGGGCGTTCCGCGGCACCCGCAGCCTCGCCGGCGGCATGGCGACCTCGGGCGCCGTCACGGGCTGGCTGCGCGACCTGGTGGGCGCGCCCGGCTACGCCGAGCTCCTCGCCGAGGCGGAGGCGTCCGGCCCCGGCGCGCGCGGCCTGCTCGTGCTGCCCTACTTCGCGGGCGAGCGGACGCCGGTGCAGGACCCGGACGCCCGCGGCGTCGTCGCCGGCCTGACGCTCAGCCACACCAGGGGCGACCTCTACCGCGCGGCCCTGGAGGCGACGGCCCTCGGCGTCCGGCACAACGTCGAGGCGCTGCGCGCCGCCGGCGCGCGCGTCGAACGGGTCGTGGCGGTCGGCGGCGGCACCCGCGGCGGTCTGTGGACGCGGATCGTCAGCGACGTCACCGGCCTCCCCCAGGTCGTCCCGGCCACGACGATCGGGGCGGCGTACGGCGCCGCCCACCTCGCGGCGCGCACGACCGTGGCCGCCGCCATCGCCGAGTGGAACCCGCCGGCGGCGACCGTCGCGCCGGACGCCGCGCTGAAAGCGGGCTACGACGAGCTGTACGCGCTGTACCGCGAGCTCTACCCGGCGACCCGCCGCATCGCCCACACACTCGCGGCCCGGCAACGGATGCTCGCGTGACCAGCACCTACGGAGGACACACCGTGAACTACGCCGTACCAGCCCCACCCAGCCGCCCGGCGACCGAGCCGAGGACGGCCTATCTCGTCGCGAGCGGAGACCTGCGGCCCGCCGCGAACCTCGCCGGATGGCCCACACAGGAGCGCATGGAGGCCGACGTCGCGGCCGCCTTCGCCGAGCTGGGCTGGACCGTGCGGCGGGCGCACCCGGTCGACCCGGCCACGGGACACGGGTTCATCTCCAGCCAGCGAATGGGGCTGGAGGTGTTCAAGACCATCCCGGTCGACGCGCCGCTGATCGTCGCCGAGTCCGTCTGGCAGTACAGCCATCACGTCCTCGCCGGGCTGCGCACCCACCGCGGCCCGATCCTCACCGTCGCGAACTTCGAGGGCAGATGGCCGGGACTGGTCGGCCTGCTCGGGCTCAACGCGGGAATGGCCAAGATGGGCGTCCCGTACTCCACCATCTGGAGCGTCGACTTCACCGACGACTGGTTCAAGGCGGGCATCAAGAGCTGGGTCGAGAGCGGGACCATCCCACACGACGCGTCGCACGTCCGGGACCTGCCGGACCTGCCCGGCAGCCCCGAGCGCGAGCTCGGTCAGGCCCTCGCCCGGCAGCTCCTCGCCGACAAGGCCATCATCGGCGTCTTCGACGAGGGCTGCATGGGCATGTACAACGCGATCATCGACGACGAGCTGCTCAACCCGATCGGCGTGTACAAGGAGCGGCTCTCCCAGAGCGCCCTGTGGGCCGAGATGCGGACCGTGCCCGACGAGGAGGCGGACGCGGTCGGCGCGTGGCTCGCGGACAAGGGCATGACGTTCCGGCTCGGGGACGACGAGGCCACCGAGCTCACGGAGGCGCAGCTGCGCTGGCAGTACAAGATGTACGTCGCGGCGCTGCGCATCAGCGACGATTTCGGCCTCGACGCCGTCGGCATCCAGTATCAGCAGGGGCTGAAGGACCTGTCGCCGGCGTCCGACCTGGCGGAGGGTCTCCTCAACAACGTCGACCGCCCGCCGGTGACCTCCCGCGACGGGTCGCGGGTGCTGTGGGAGGGCAGGGCGCTGCCCCACTTCAACGAGGCCGACGAGGGGGTGGCGGTCGACGCGCTCGTGACCAACCGCATCTGGACGGCCATGGGACTCGACCCGGCGACCACCCTTCACGACGTGCGCTGGGGCGAGGAGTACGACGGCCGGTTCGTGTGGGTCTTCGAGATCTCGGGGTCGGTGCCGCCGTCCCACTTCGCCAACGGGTACGCGGACGCGGTCGGCTGGCGGCAGGACCCGGTCTACTTCCCGCTGGGCGGCTCGACCATCAAGGGCGTCTGCAAGCCCGGCGAGATCGTCTGGAGCCGGGTCTTCGTGCAGGGCGGCGCGCTCCACGTCGACCTGGGCCGCGCGTCCGCGGTCTCGCTGCCCGACGAGGAGACCGAGCGCCGCTCGCAGGCCACCACGCCGGCGTGGCCCATCATGCACGCCGTCCTGCACGGGGTGAGCCGCGACCAGTTCATGGCCCGCCACAAGGCCAACCATCTCAACGTCGCCTACGCCCCCGACGCCGCGACGGCCGACAGGGCGCTGCTCGCCAAGGCCGCGCTCTTCGCCGAGCTCGGCGTCGCCGTGCACCTGGGCGGCGACACGGGCATCGCCTGACCCGGTCATCCGTACGCCGGGCGTCCCGGGGAGGGCGCCCGGCCACGGCGTGCGGCAGGATGACCACCGCCGGGCCGCGTCATGGCCGGGCGTGAGGAGGCGGCCGATGTCCATCCAGGTGCGTGCGGGCGGTCCCGGCGACGTCCCGGTGCTGCTGAGGATGTTCGACGACGCCGTGCGCTGGCTGACCGCCCGGGGGAGCGCCGGCCAGTGGGGCACCGAGCCGTGGTCGCGCGACCCCCGGCGGATCGAGCGCGTCCGGGGCATCGCCGCGAGCGGCGGGCTGTCGATCGCCGAGATCGACGGCGTGTCCGCCGGGGCGATCGCGGTCACCGAGCGGCCGCCCGCCCACATCCCCCCGGTGGACGAGCGGGAGCTGTACGTCGACATGCTCATCACCGCCCGATCCCACACGGGACGCGGGGTCGGCGCCGCCCTGCTCGACGAGGCGCGGACCGAGGCGCGGGCGCGGGGCGTCACGCTCCTGCGGGTGGACTGCTGGGCCGGTGGGGACGGCGACCTGGTGCGCTACTACCAGGGCCAGGGCTTCATGCCGGCCGGGAAGTTCGACGTCGACGGCTGGATCGGCCAGGTGTTCGAGCAGCGCCTCACGTGATCGGGCTCACCGGTGGACGACGGTGGGCCTCCCGGTGCCGGGGAACACCATGACCAGCAGCTCCACGGCGCCGTCCACGTACGCGTCGTTCTCCGCCTCCCTCTGCCGCTCCTGCTCGTCCTGGAAGCGCGCCACGGCGGGGCAGAGCGCCGCCAGCGCGGGTCCGAGCGACGCCTGGGGCGCCTCCTCCACGGCCGGCGCGCGCAGGTCGCCGCCGTGCCGGGCGGCCAGGTCGCAGAGCTGGTGTCCCTGCGCCAGGACCTCCCGGTCGGCCACGTCGCCCCAGCCCTCGGCGGGCTCGGCGTAGGGGACGTCGTAGCCGCGCACGTGGCAGAGGAAGTCCTTCTCGGCCGGGCTCAGTTCCCTGACCGTGCCGTGCCCGAACCCCCCGCAGTCGAGCGCGGGCTCGGTGCTCACCGTCCCGGCCGGCGCGGACTCCGCGGCGAGCAGGAGGACCGCCGCCATGCTCAGCACGGCGGCCGCCGTACGGCCGAGGGGACCTCGCCGGACGACCCGCCGTCGCGGGGCGCGGACGGCGAACAGGACGAGGACGGGGGATCGCGGAGTAGAGCCCCCTCGTCAGGATCGCGTCCACCAGTTCCGGCGGCCCCCAGGCGTCCATGCACTCGGGGCCGATGGCCAAGTCGACGACGACCAGCAGGGGTTCGAGGAGATCGAGGACCAGCAGAACGGCGGCGACGGAGCGGCCGGTGACCCTGCCGAGCGGTTGCCGGTCCGGGTGGCCGCGTACAACCCGGCGAAGCCCAGGGCGATCAGCGGGGCTCCGCCGAACTGGAAGAGGGGGAGACTCTGCGCGTCGAACACCGGCCCCTGGACGAGGTCGTCGATCTCGTTGGCCGGGCAGGAGCCGTAGGACGTCCATGCGTAGGCGCGACCGCCGTCGTCGCCGCTCAGGAGGGCGGCGATCCAGAAGTAGAGCGTGGGCGCCAGGGCGGCCGCCACCGCCGACGCCCACAGGATCGAAGATCGCCTTCCCATGACGGCGAAGGCTACCGGCAGGAGCCGGGAGGCGTCAGTGGTCGGTCTCCGCGGGGCGGACGGTCGCGGACCACCGCTGCTCGATGCGGCCGAGGCGCCAGACGCCCAGGGCGACGATCCAGGTGACGAAGAACAGCGCGACGATCACGTATCCGACGTGGTTGAGGTCGAGGCCGGCGACGGCGGCGAGGGGGCCGGTCTCGATGCCGAGCTTGTCGGCGACCAGGCCGACCAGCTCGACGGCGCCAACGATGACGGCGACGGCCACCGACAGGGCCGTGATCGTGATGTTGTAGTAGATCTTGCGGACGGGCTTGGCGAAGGCCCAGCCGTACGCGAAGTTCATGAAGCAGCCGTCGATGGAGTCGAGCAGGCTCATCCCGGCGGCGAAGAGCACCGGGAGGGTCAGCACCGCGTACCAGGGCAGTGCGAACGCCGCGGCGCCGCCGGCCAGGACCAGCAGGGAGATCTCGGTGGCGGTGTCGAAGCCCAGGCCGAACAGCAGGCCGACCGGGTACATGTGCCAGGGCTTGCGGACCGCCCGGGTGGCGCCGCCGAGGATGCGGTTCATGAAACCGCGCTTGTCGAGCTGCTCCTCCAGCGCCGCCTCGTCGTAGTCCCCGCGGCGCATGCGCCGGAAGACCTTGACGATCTGCCACAGCACCATCGTGTTGATCAACGCGATGATCATGAGGAAGACGCCGGAGACCAGGGTGCCGATGAGCCCGGTGACGACCTGCAGGGTGGAGGCCTCGTTCTCCACCTGGCCCGCCAGGGCCCGCACGCCGATACCGAGCAGCAGGCACAGCCCGAAGACCACCGACGAGTGCCCGAGCGAGAACCAGAACCCGACCGAGACGGGGCGCTGGCCGTCGCTCATCAGTTTCCGGGTGGTGTTGTCGATCGCGGCGATGTGGTCGGCGTCGAACGCGTGCCGCATGCCGAGCAGGTACGCGGTGACGCCCAGGCCGACGGTGAAGCCGCCCGCGGTGCCGAGCTGGTAGTGACGCGGGACGATGAGGGCGATCAGCGAGAACCAGCCGATCAGGTGGAGCGCGACGACGAACAGGGCCATCCCGCCGATGCGCCGCCACTCCCCGCGGGAGACGGAGCGGATGGGGACGGGTGCGCTCATGTGCCACTCCGGGTGTCGCGGGGATCGGCGGCGGAGGCGTGAGCACGCCCGGCACGACCTCTCCCCTTATTTGCAAACTCCTCGCAACTACAAATATCAGGCGATCATTCGTGGAGCGCAAGGGGGTGGCACGCGAGGCGCGACGGGTCAGGCGGTGCGCACCGCCTCCAGGGAAGGGTCAGGCGGCCCGCACCGCCTCCATGGCCGCCTCCAGCGACGGAGCGACCTCGAACGCCTCGTACAGGCCGGAGATCACCATCATCCGTTCCAGGTAGGCGGGCAGCGCGGCCAGGATCAGGCGCCGGCCGGAGTCGTGGCGCCGGTCCAGCAGCCGGGCCAGCACGACCAGGGCCGAGGAGTCGGCGAACGTCAGCTCGCGGAGCACGATGACCAGGACGCGATCGTCCCCCGTCTCCCGCCACGCCGCGCCGACCCGCTCCTGGAAGCGGTCGGCGTTGCGGTAGTCCACCTCTCCGGCCACATCGGCGACGAGGCACTCCTCGTGGGGGAAGATGACGAGGCGGAAGCCGTCGTCCGTCTGCTCTGGCATCGATCATCCCGTCATGTGCTCGCGGGTTCAGGGCAAGCGCCTGGGCCCATGTCTACCCAGGTTCCCGGGCTGCTCACGACCGTGCGCACGCTTCTACTCACCGGTACGCAGCGGGAGGCGCAGGACGAAGCGCGCACCGGACGGGCTGTCCTCGATGGCGAGCGTGCCTCCGTGGCACTTGGCGATCTCCCGGGCTATGGGCAGGCCGAGGCCGGTGCCGCCGACGTCCCTGCTGCGGGCGGTGTCCAGCCTGGTGAAGCGCTGGAAGACGACCTCCCGCTGGTCCCGGGGGACGCCGGGCCCGTCGTCGAGCACCTCGGCCACCGCGCTGCCGTGCGGGTGGCCGGGATCACCGGGCTCGGCGCGGACGGTCACGACGACGGTGGTGGCGGCGTGCCGTTCCGCGTTGTCGAGGAGGTTCCCGAACAGGCGGGAGAGCTGGAGGCGGTCGCCGAGGATCTCCGTCCCGTGGTCCAGACGCCTGACCACATCCTTCGCCGAGCCGCGCAGGTCGAGCTCCTCGTCGACGAGTTCGGCCAGGTCGATCGGACGGTGGTCGGCCGGCGCCCTGGCGTCGAGCCGCGACAGCGCGAGCAGATCGGTGGTGATCGCCTGCAGCCGGTCCAGGCTGGGCAGGAGGGAGCGGGCCACGGCCACGACCTCCTGGCTCTCCCCCGCCAGCAGCACGTCCTCCACCTGGGCGCGCATCGCGGCCAGCGGGGTGCGCAGCTCGTGCGAGGCGTCCGAGGCGAAGCGGCGCTGCTGCCGCATCGCCGTCTCGAGCCGTTCCAGTGTGCGGTTCACGCTCTCGGCCAGATGCTGGATTTCGTCCCGGCTCGGCGGCACCGGCACGCGCTGCCCCGGAGAGGTCAGGTTGATCACGTCCAGCTCGGTCTGGATGGCGGTCACCGGCCTGAGGGAGGCGGCCGCCGTACGGCGCCCGAGGCAGGTGACGATCACGACGAGCAGGACCGCGCCGCCGAGGACCGCCGCGATCAGCCGGATGTTCCGCCACGGGGGAACGAACGGCGAGGCGGAGTAGACCACCCAGTCGCCTCCCTGCCGGTGGGCGCGCTGGGCCACGACGATGTCGCACTCGCCCCGGGGGAAGGCGCCGCCGCAGACGACGGAGGTGGCGGCCCGCCTGCCGTCAGGGACGAAACGCCACATCACCGGCTTTCCCTGAAGCGGGGGCGTCGTCGCGATGATCCTTCCCTGGGCGTCGACGACCTGGATGTTGCGGTGCGGCCGGTCGGCGAGGGGGAAGTCGATCTGCCCCCGCTCGACCTGGAGGGCGACGCGCCCGCCGGCCGCGGCCACCTCCGCCCGCAGGTTCGCGGCGGTGAAACGATCGACGGCGATCATCAAGGAGACCGCCAGCAGGACGGACAGCACGGCCGCCACGGCGCTGGTGAAGAGCGTGATGCGGGTTGTGATGGGCAAGCGTCCCGCGCTCATCGTCCACCCCTTCGACCAGTGGACCACACGCCCGCAGGGGCGACGGCGACGGGGTTCGCGAGAGCCGGGCATGGGGGGCCGCGTCCGCGGGAACTACAGGAGTAGTTCTTTCCACAACTATGGTAGTGAGAGACACTACGATGGTAGTGTCAGAAGCATGGCGAACCGGCGCGACGACCTCCTCGATGCGGCGATCCAGGTCCTCGGCGAGCGTGGAATGCACGGCCTGACCCATCGGGCCGTCGACACCGCGGCGGGCGCGCCGGCCGGCTCGTCGTCCAACCACTTCCGCACCAGGGAGGCGCTGCTCACCGCCGTCGTCGAACGGTTCGCCGAGCGTGAGCGCGCCAACTGGGAGGACATCGCCGTACGGGTCTCCCCCACGACGCCGCGGGAGCTGGCCCGCGTGATGGCGCTGTTCGCCCAGGACGCCGTGGGGCCGCGGCGCGTCCTCACGCTGGCCAGGTACGCGATCCTCGTCGAGGCCGCGATCACTCCGTCGCTGCGGGCGCAGCTGACGGCCACCGGGGGCCGCGTGGACGCCTGGTTCACCAACTGGCTCCGCATCGCCGGCTCCCCGGACCCCGAACGCCACGCGCCGATCATCATGAACCACGCGACGGGGATCATCCTGCACCAGCTGGCCAACCCCGATCCGGCGTTCGACCCGTTCCCGCAGATGTCGGCGCTCGTCACCGCCCTCATCCACCCCCATCCCGCGGAGGTGTCCCCATGACCGCCGATCAGCGACCGACCGGCCTGCTCGACCGCGACCAGGTGTGGCGGGCCGTCGACGACCAGCGCGCGCGGGTCGCGGACCTGCTCCTATCGCTCACCGGCGAGGAGTGGGGGCGGCCGTCGCTGTGCCGGGGATGGACCGTGCGGGACGTCGCCGCGCATCTGACCCTCCAGCAGGTCGGCCTCGGCGCCGCCCTCGCGATGATCGTCAGGGCCCGCGGCGACCTCGACCGGGCCGTCGACCGGGCCGCCCGCGCCCGGGCCGGCGCGCTGTCCACGGAACGGATGATCGACGAGGTCCGCGGCATGATCGGGTCGCGCCGGCACAATTTCGGGGTCACCTGCCGCGAGACGCTCATCGACATCCTCGTCCACGGTCAGGACATCGCCGTCCCGCTCGGCCGTACACTCCGCATGCCGCCGGAGGCCGCGGCGGCGGCCGCCACCCGGATGTGGACGACGCGCTGGCCGCCGCCGTTTCCCGCCGTACGGACGATGCGGGGATTCCGGGTGACCGCCACGGACACGGCCTGGTCGGCGGGCGAGGGCCCGGAGGTCCGCGCGCCCATCGGCGCGATCCTGCTGCTGGCCGCCGGGCGCCTCGTCGCGTTGCCGGAGCTGTCCGGCCCGGGCGCGGCCGCCCTCACCGCCCGCCTTTCCGCGCCGGCGGCGCGGAGGGCGTAAAAATGCGGTGCGATCGGGCGAGGACCGCCGATAGCGTCGGCGCTCGTGGCCCCACAACGCGGACGACCCGGAGGACGCCCCGCCCGGCACGCCGCCGCGCCGACGCCGTCCGCGAACTGTTCGACGGCCGGGTCGGCTACTACTGACGCCTGAGGGATCCCGATGCGCATCGTCATGCCGCTGTTCGACCGGTTCACCGCGCTCGACGTCGTCGGGCCGTACGAGGTCCTGAGGTTCCTGCCGGACGCGGAGATCGTGTTCGCCGCGGCGGCGCCCGGCCCGGTCAGGGACGGGGCCGGGCGGCTCGCCCTCATCGCCGAGGCGGCGTTCGCCGAGATCGGCTCCTGCGACCTGCTCCTCGTCCCCGGCGGCCCGGGCACTCGCGACCTCGTCCACGACGACGCGCTGCTCGGCTGGATCCGGCGCCTGCACGGCACGACGACGTGGACGACCTCCGTGTGCACCGGATCCCTGCTGCTGGCGGCCGCGGGGCTGCTCGGCGGGCTGCCCGCCACCACGCACTGGAACGCCGCCGACCTCCTCGAGTCGTTCGGCGCCTCCTACACGCCCGAGCGCGTCGTCTTCCAGGGGAAGATCGTGACCGCGGCCGGAGTGTCGTCCGGGATCGACATGGCGCTGTCGCTGGTGGAGCGGCTCACGGACCGGACGACCGCCGAGGCCGTCCAGCTCGCCATCGAGTACGACCCGCGCCCGCCGTTCGACGCGGGCTCGCCCGACAAGGCCCCTCGGGAGGCCAGGGACCTGCTCGCCCGCGGCCTGCGGCGGTGACGGCGGCGCTTGGCGGCCGTTGCCGGTCTCAGGCGGTCGCGGTCGCGGCGTAGGAGCCGGTGGTCAGCTCGTCGAGCAGGCCCTTCGCGGTGGCCCGCCAGCCGAACAGCCGCTCAGCCCGGGAGGCGTCGAGCGGCGAGGAGCGGACGAGCACCTCGGCGTACGGGCCGAGGGCCTCGGCCGCCTGCTCGAAGGTGATCGAGACCGCCGGGGTGCCGGTGATCCGGGCGACGGCCTCGGCGATCTCGCGCATCGAGGCCGGCTCGCCGGAGGACGCGTTGACGACCGTGCCGCCGGTGCCGCGCTCCACGGCGGCGACGTACAGCCGGGCCAGGTCGTCCACGTGCACCGACGACCAGCGGTTGGCGCCCTCGCCGATGTACGTGGCCGCCCCCCGGGCCCGCGCTCCGGCGATCATCCCCTCCAGCAGGCCGGAGCCGCCCCGGCCGTACACGAGGGCGGCGCGGACGACCATCCCCGCCGCCTTCTCGTGGGCGAGGACGGCCCGCTCCCCATGGATCTTGTACGGCTGGGGGGACGCCACCGGGTCGACGGGGTGGTCCTCGTCCACCGGGACGCCGCCGGTGTCGGGGTAGACGAGCCCGGTGCTCGTGTAGACGAACGGCCGCCCGCCGTCGGTCCCGTCCAGCATCGCCCCGAGGGCGTTCCGCTCGATCTCCGGCATCCGGGGGTTCAGGTAGTCGACGGCCGTGTGGACCACGGCGTCGGCGCCGGCCGCGGCCGCCCGCAGGACGTCGAGGTCCTCCAGGCCGCCCGCGACGACCGTGAGCCCGAGCCGCCCGGCCCGCTCCCGGGACCCCTCCGACCGGGCGAGCGCCGAGACCGTGTGCCCGGCGCCGAGGAGGTGCTCGGCGACGACCCCGCCCAGGTATCCGGTCGCCCCCGTCATGAACACGTGCATCGTGTGCCGCTTCCTTCCGTGGTGCCCGGCCCCGTGCCGGACCCTTTCCTCCACGGTGCGGCGGGGGCGGCCGGCCCAGCCAGGGACCATGAGTCCGTGGCTGGGCCGCCCTGGAGACGCGTACGGTGACGGCATGGACAGACAGGCCCTGGCGGACTTCCTGCGCGGCAGGCGCGAGCGGATCGCGCCGTCCGACGTGGGCCTGCCGCGCGGTCCGCGCCGCCGCACCCCGGGGCTGCGCCGCGAGGAGGTCGCGCAGCTCGCCCACATCTCGGTCGACCACTACACCCGGCTGGAGCAGGCCCGGGGCAGGCGTCCGTCGCGGGGCGTGCTCGCCGGCATCGCCCGCGCGCTGCGGTTGTCGGACCAGGAACGGGCCCACCTGTTCGCGCTCGCGGGGGAGCTCGAGGACGACCGGCGTGCGGGGCCGTCCCGCGAGGTGCCGGCCGGCACACTGAACCTGATCGACCGGCTCACGGACGCGGCGGCCATCGTCGTCGACCCCACCTGCCGCGTGCTCGCCTGGAACCCGCTGGCCGCGGCGCTGTTCGAGGACTTCTCGGCCCTGCCGGGCGGCGAGCGCAACGTCGTCCGCCGCTACTTCCTCCATCCGGACAGCCGTCACCGCTCGTACGGCATGGGCGATCCCGGACGGTTCGCGCTCACGGCGATCGGTTACCTGCGCGTCGCGGTGGCCCGCTATCCGGACAGCCGTGAGCTGAAGACGCTCATCAGAGAGCTGCTGGAGGGCAGCGAGGAGTTCGCCCGGCTCTGGAACTCCCACCAGCTCGACATCGAGCACCACCACCGGCAGACGGTCCACCATCCGGAGGTCGGGCCGATCGAGCTCGACTACGACGTGCTCAGCGTGCCGGACCAGGACCAGCAGGTGGTGATCTTCACGGCCGAGCCCGGCACCGAGGCGTACCGGACGCTCCAGCTGCTCAAGGTCATCGGCACCCAGCGCATGGACGTCGACGCCTGACATCGGGCGTCGGCCGGATCTCTGACACGAATTCCGCTCTGGCAGAATCCACAGTGTGAAACGCGCGGTGCAGCAGACGACACGCGACCTGCGTCGCCACAACCGCTCCACCCTGCTGTCGTCTCTGTACCTGCAGGGGCCGCTGAGCCGGCAGGACCTGATCAAGGAGTCGGGCCTGAGCTCGGCCACCGTCAGCAACGTCGTCTCCGACCTGATCGGCGACGGCGTCGTCGAGGAGGCCGGTCTGGTCGGGTCCGACGGCGGCCGCCCGCGCACCCTCATCCGCGTGCGCGGCGACTTCGGCAGGGTCGTCGGCGTGGACATCGGCGAGACGCACGTCCAGATCGGCCTGTTCGACTACACGCTCGACACGATCACGACGGCCACCTACCCCATCGCCGGCATCAGCCTGGAGCCGGAGGCGGTGGCCCGGCTGGTCGTCGCCGGGATCGACCAGGTCACCGCGGAGGTCGGGCTGAACCCCGGCGACCTGCTCGGCGTCGGCGTCGGCGTCCCCGGCGCGGTGGCGGCCGCGGCCCACGAGCTCGTCTACGCGCCGACCCTCGGCTGGTCGGCCGCCCCCCTCGCCGACCTGCTGCGCCGGGACGTCTCCGTCCCCCTCTACATCGACAACTGCGCCCGCACCCTGGGCAAGGCGGAGATGTGGCGCGGCGCCGGCCGGGGGTCGAGCCGGGCGGTCGTTGCCCTGATCGGCGTCGGCGTGGGCGCGGCGGTCACCACGGCGGCCGACCCGCTCCGCGACGCCACCAGCATGACCAGCGAGTGGGGCCACACGGTCATCAACGTGGACGGCCGGCCGTGCCGGTGCGGCTCGCGCGGCTGTCTGGAGGCGTACGTCGGGGCCGAGACCATCCTGGAGGACTACCTGTCGCTCCCGGGCGCCCGGTCGTTCGAGAGCGACCACACCGAACGGCGGCTCGCCGAGCTGGTGGAACGGGCGGCGCAGGGCCCCGGCCCAGAGGCCGAGATCCTCGGCAGGACCGCGAAGTACCTGGGCATCGGCATCGCCAACCTCGTCAACCTGCTCAGCCCCGACCTGGTCGTGCTGTCGGGGTGGGCGGGGGCCATGCTCGGGCCCGCCATCCTGCCCGCCGTACGGGACACGGCCACCCGGCACGCGCTCACCTACCTGCACGGCCAGGTACGGATCAAGCTGGGCGAGCTGGGGACGGAGGCCGTGGCCATGGGCGCCGCGACGTTGCCGGTGATGCAGGTACTCGCCAACGGTGGCTTCCCCCTCCAGCGGGCCACCGCATAGGCGGCGATTGACCGTTTTGCCGAAGGGACTTAACTTAAGTCATGGACTAAGTGCCCTGACCGTGGTGCGGAGCGCCACCGGAGATCCCTCGGAGTTCAGATGACGTCACGTCCTGCCGACAGCCGCCTCTACATCGACGGAGCGTGGCGGCCGTCGGCATCCGGCCAGGTCGGCGACGTGGAGGAGAAGGCCACCGGTGCGCGCATCGGCGGCTACGCCCTCGGTGACGAGCGTGACGTCGACGAGGCGGTGGCCGCGGCCAGGGCCGCGCAGCCGGGATGGGCCGCCCTCGCCGCCCCCGAGCGGGCCTCCTATCTGAAGAAGATGGCCGACTACCTGCGCGAGCACTACGAGGAGCTCGTCACCCAGAGCATGCGGGAGACCGGCGGCGTGCGGGCCAAGGGTGAGGACGAGGTGTCGACCGGCATCCGCCAGCTCGACATCTCCGCCGTCCAGGCCACGGAGAACGCGGGCGAGATCCTGCCGCCGTACAAGGCCGGGAAGCTGTCGCTGTCGCGGGTCGTGCCGCTGGGCGTGATCGGCGTCATCACGCCGTGGAACTACCCCCTCAACCTGGCGATGCGGGCGGTGGCGCCCGGCCTCGCGTTCGGCAACACGATCGTGCTCAAGCCGGCCGAGCTGTCGCCGGTCATCGGCGGGCAGGTGCTCGCCGAGGCCGCCGACCACGCGGGGCTGCCGCCCGGGGTCCTTAACGTGGTGACCGGTGACGGTCCCTCGGCCGGCTGGGCGCTGGCCACCCACCGCGGGTTCGACCTGGTCGACTTCACCGGCTCGCGCTCGGTGGGTCTCGCCATCGCCGCCGCCGCGGCGGCCGAGCTGCGCCCGATCCGGCTGGAGCTCGGGGGCGACAACGCGTTCCTCGTCCTCGACGACGCCGACGTCGAGCTGGCCGCGTCGAGCGCAATGGTCGCGTCGCTGGAGTTCCAGGGGCAGACGTGCATCAGCTCCAGCCGCCACATCGTCGTCCGGGACGTCGCGGAGGAGTACGTCGCGGCGGTGACGCGGCGCGTGGAGGCCCTGCGCGTGGGCGACCCGATGAGCGGCGAGGTCGAGCTCGGGCCGCTGATCAGCGTGGCCCAGCGGGACCGGGTGCACGAGCGGATCGTCGAGCCCTCGGTCGCCATGGGGGCGAAGCTCGTCACCGGCGGCACGTACGACGGCCTCTTCTACCGGCCGACCGTGCTGACCGGAGTCACCCCGGAGATGCCGGCGTTCACCGAGGAGATCTTCGGGCCCGTCATCCCGATCACCGTGGTCGAGGACGAGGAGGAGGCGATCGCGCTGACGAACGGCCACCCCATGCTGATGAACTCGGTCTTCACCGCCGATCTCATGCGGGGCATGCGGGTCGCGGAGCAGCTGCAGGCCGGCGAGGTGCACGTCAACGACGCGCACGCCCGGCACGGCGCCGAGAACCAGATGCCCGGATTCACCCGGCGCCAGTGGATCGGCGTGCAGCGCACCCCGCTGACCCTCCCGGCGTGGACGGCCGACCCGGCGGGCCGGGCGTGAGCGGGGGCGAGCGCAGGGCGCTCATCGTCCGCGGCGGCTGGGAGGGCCACGTCCCCGTCGAGGCGACCGACCTGTTCCTGCCGTCGCTGAAGGACGCCGGCTTCGCGGTCACGATCAGCGAGGACCTGGACGTCTACCGGGACGGGGAGCTGCTGGCCGCCACCGACCTGATCGTCCAGTGCTGGTCGATGGGAACGCTCACAACGGAGCAGTGCGCCGGCCTCGTCTCGGCGGTCCACGCGGGCACCGGGTTCGCCGGATGGCACGGCGGCGTCGTGGGGACGTTCAACGAGAGCCTCGACTACCTCCGGATGGTCGGCGGCCTGTTCCTGCACCACCCGCCGGACTTCCTCGACTACCGGGTCACGATCGTCCCCGAGCACGCGGACCACCCGATCGTCGCCGGGCTGGGGGACTTCGACGTCACCACCGAGCAGTACTGGATGCTCACCGACTCCCACAGCACGGTGCTGGCCCGCACCGCCATCGAGGCCGGGAACGGCGGCCACGGGGGCGACCCGGTCGACATGCCCGTGGTCTGGACCCGCCGCTGGGGCGCCGGGAAGATCTTCTTCTCCGCCATCGGGCACCGGATCGCCGACCTCACGCCGCCGACGGTCCGCACGCTCACCGAGCGCGGCCTGCTCTGGGCCGCACGGTGAACGCCGCGGGCGTGGTGCTCGCCATGTTCCCCAACCTGCCGTCCCGGCTGTTCCCCGGGGAGTGCGGGGACCGGCTGCGCGCCGTCGCGGGCGGCGATCCCGGGCCGCCCCTCACCGGCTTCACCACCCGTGAGGAGCGCGAACGGCTGGCACAGGCGCAGATCCTGCTGACCGGCTGGGGAAGCCCGGTGATCGACGAGATCACGCTCGCGTCCGCGCCGAACCTGGTCGCCGTGGTCCACGCGGCCGGCACGGTCAAGGCCCACGTCACCCCCGCGGTGTTCGAGCGGGGAATCGCGGTGAGCTCGGCGGCCGACGCGAACGCGGTGCCGGTCGCCGAGTACACCCTGGCCGTGATCCTGCTGGCCAACAAGGCGGTGCCGGACCTGGCCAGGCAGTACCACGCCCGGCGCTCGGCCATCGACCTGATCGAGGAGTTCCCCCGCATCGGCAACTACGGCAAGACCGTGGGCCTGGTCGGGGCCTCCCGCATCGGCCGCCGGGTCGCCGAGCTGCTCCGCCCGTTCGACCTGGAGGTGCTGGTCAGCGACCCGTACCTGGACGAGGCCGGGGCGGCGGCGCTGGGCGCGCGCCTGGTGTCCCTGGACGAGCTGTTCCGCGCGTCCGACGTCGTGTCGCTGCACGCGCCCGCCGTCGAGGCGACGCGCGGCATGGTGACCGGGGCGCTCCTCGAGTCCATGCGCCTGGGCGCCACGCTCGTCAACACGGCACGGGGATCGCTGGTGGACCAGGACGCCCTGGTGGCCGAGCTGGGCCGCGGGCGTATCCGGGCGGTCCTCGACGTCACCGAGCCCGAGATCACGCCGCCGGGGTCGCCGCTGTGGGAGCTGCCCAACGTCGTCCTCACCCCGCACGTCGCGGGGTCCCTCGGCACTGAGCTCGTACGGCTCGGATCGCACGCGGTGGACGAGGTGGCGAGGGTCGTGGCGGGCCACCCCCTCCGGCACCCCGTGGACCTCGCCGTCCTGTCGGTCACGGCCTGACACATGGCCGGCGAGGGGCGACAGGCGGCGGCCGGATCAGCGCGGACGCCGCCAGAAAACAGCCCTGTATCAATGTTTCGGATGTGTTGACGGGCAATGGCTAGAGACTTACCTTAAGTCTTGTACAAAGCCTGGGCCGACGTAGTCGGCGCTTCATACGGCGACCCGCGGGTCTGGCGACTCGTCCTCGAACCCTTCTCGAGAAGACGGCATCCCCGGTCCTTGTCCCAGGGTCTCCAGGGTCCCCCGGTTCGTAGCACACGGAAGCGAAGGAATGGCGATGAAAGCGAGCCATGCAGGGTTCACGGGCGTGATGCTGGCGGGCGTCCTGCTCGCCGCGGGCTGCGGCAGCGGCAGCGAGAGCGGCTCGACCGCCCCGGCTCCGGCCTCCGGGGCGTCCTCGGCCGCCGCCGGCCCGGTCAACCTGACGTTCTGGGACTGGGACCCCAACATGGACAAGGTGGTGGCGCTCTGGAACGACGCCCACCCCGACATCCATGTGACCCTGGCGAACCCGGCCGGCGGCGACCAGCTGGTCAGCAAGATGATCACGGCCCACCAGGCCAAGAACGGCCCGGACATCGCCAAGGTGGAGTACCAGTCGCTGCCCGCCCTCGTCTCCGGCGGCGTCGTCCGCGACATCACCGACCTGACCAAGGACGCGGTGACCAAGTTCGACGACGTCACGCTGAAGTCGACCCGCTTCGAGGGCAAGGTCTACGGCATCCCGCAGGACTTCGCGCCGCTCATGCTGTTCTACCGGACCGACGTGTTCAAGAAGTACGGCATCGACGTCCCCACCACCTGGGACGAGTACGCCAAGGCGGCGGCCGACCTGCACAAGAAGGCGCCGAAGGTGTACATGACGAACTTCGACGCCGGCGACCCCGGCTGGTTCACCGGCCTCGTCCAGCAGGCCGGGGCCGACTGGTGGACCACGAGCGGCACGTCGTGGCACGTCGACATCAACGGGGCCCCCTCCAAGAAGGTGGCCGACTACTGGGAGAATCTGGTCAAAAGCGGCATCGTCCAGAAAAATCCTTCTTTCTCTCCCCAGTGGAACAAGCAGATGAACGACGGGACCCTGGCCACCTGGATCTCCGGCGCCTGGGCTCCGGCCCAGCTCGGCGGGATCGCCCCGGCCACCAAGGGCAAGTGGGCGGTGGCCCCGCTCCCGGCCTGGACGGCGGGCGACCCCACCACCGGCATCTGGGGCGGCTCGGCGACGACGGTCACGACCGACTCCAAACACCCGGCCGAGGCGGCGCAGTTCGCAGCCTGGCTGAACACCGACGACGCCGCGGTCAGCGCGCAGATCGAGAACATCAACGTCTACCCGGCGTCCACCTCGGGCCGCTCGCTCCCGCCCCTGAAGTCGGCCCCGCCGTTCCTCCCCAACCAGGCCGACTACTACGACGTGGTCGGGAAGGCCGCGCCGTCCGCCCGCGCGTTCTCGATGTGGGGGCCGAACGTCACCGTGACCTTCAGCAGCTACACCGACGCGTTCGGCGCGGCGCTGCAGTCCGGCACGCCCTTCAGCGGAGCCCTCGACAAGATGCAGGACGCGACCGTCGCGGACATGAAGAAGCTCGGCTTCTCGCTCAGCTGACCTCCCCAGACGTGAGGCCCCACGGGACCTTCACCTGAGAGCCGCCGGGGTCCGCGAGGGCGGGCCCCGGCCGACCATCTCCTCCGCCGGCAGGGCCCGGGTAAGGCGATCGACGACATGGTGACAACTGCTGCGACAACGAGGCGGAGATCCCACCGCCTCCCCTACCTGCTGGTCCTGCCGGCGGTGCTGCTCTTCCTGCTGTTCGTCCTGGCGCCGGGCGTCTACGCCCTGGTCCTCAGCTTCCAGGCCCGCAAGGTCACCGGCGGCCTGCTCGGCTCGACCAGCAAGGTCGTGTACGCCGGGCTGGACAACTACCGGAGCGTGCTCGGCGACTCGGCCCTGTGGACGAGCACGCTGCGGATGGTCGCCGTCGGCGCGATCGTCATCCCGGTCACGGTGGGCCTGGCGCTGCTGTTCGCCCTGTTGCTCGACACCCCGCGGGCCCGGCTCGTCCGGTTCTCACGGCTGTCGATCTTCCTGCCGTACGCGGTGCCCGGCGTGATCGCCACGCTGCTGTGGGGCTTCATGTACCTGCCGGCGACCAGCCCCATCGGCGGCCACTACGTCGACTTCTTCGGCTCCACGCAGGTGTTCTTCTCGGTGGCGAACATCTGCGTGTGGGGCGGGGTCGGCTTCAACATGGTGGTCATCTTCACCGCCCTGCGCGCGCTGCCACCCGAGATCTACGAGGCGGCCCGCATCGACGGCGCCTCCGAGACGCAGATCGCGCTGCGGATCAAGGTGCCCATGGTGCTCCCGGCGGTCGCCATGTGCACGCTGTTCACCGTGCTCGCGGCGCTCCAGCTGTTCAACGAGCCGAACACGCTGAAGCCACTGTCCAACGCCATCTCCTCCGACTGGGTCCCGCTGATGAAGATCTACACGGACGCGTTCGTCAACGCGGACATCTACCACGCCGCGGCCACCTCGATCGTCTTCGCCGCGGGTGTCCTGATCGTGTCGTTCGCCGCCGCGCGCATGGTGCAGTCGCGCGCCGACCTGGCCGGGAAGGGCGAATGATGACCGCGGTGACGGCGGCGGGAAGCATCGGGCGCACGGGCGCCTCACGGAGCGGGCGGCGCCGCCGGGTGGCCCTGCTCCCCACAGTGGCGCTGGTGGTGGGCGCGCTCTACTGCATCGTCCCCACCCTGTGGATCCTGATCGCGTCGACGAAGTCGCCCGCCGAGCTGTTCTCGACGGAGACCTACCTGCCCTCGTTCAGCGGCGGCCTCGCCGGCAACGTCCGCGACCTGTCGTCGTACGGGGGCGGCGTCTACTGGCACTGGATGCTCAACAGCTTCCTCTACGCCACGCTCGGCGGGCTCGCCGCCTCGACGGTCTCGGCCTGCACCGGGTACGCGATCGCGAAGTACGCGTTCCGGGGGCGGAAGCTGCTGTTCAACGCGATCCTCGCGGGCGTCCTGCTCCCCCAGATCGTGCTGGCCATCCCGCAGTACCTCCTGCTGTCGAAGGTCGGGCTCAACGACAGCTACGCCTCGATCATCCTCCCCCAGCTGTTCAACCCGTACGGCATCTACCTGTGCCGGATCTACGCCGCCGCCTCGGTGCCCGACAGCGTGCTGGAGGCGGGACGGATGGACGGCGCGAGCGAGTTCCGGCTGTTCCGCTCGGTCGGGCTGCGGCTGATGGGGCCGGGGCTCGTCACGGTCTTCCTGCTCCAGTTCATCGTGATCTGGAACAACTTCCTGCTGCCGTTCGTGATGGTGACCAGCGACGACAAGTTCCCGCTCACGGTCGGCCTGTACAGCATGCTCCGGCACGGCGCGGACGAGGCGGCGCTCTACTCCCTGGTCATCACCGGCACCCTGCTGTCGGTGATCCCGGTCATCGCGCTGTTCCTGTCGCTGCAGCGTTACTGGCGGATCGACCTGGTCACCGGCGCGCTGAAGTAGGGGCCCGATCCGGGCCGCGGGCGGGCGTGCCGGCCCGTCCGGAACGAGCCGGCGGATTCGCCGCGAAGTCGTTGCCGCGACGCGCGGGCAGGCGTACCTTCCGGGCATGGGCGTCATGCACAAGAACCGCGTGGCATGGGACAGTGCTCGGGTGTTCGTGGCCGCCGCGAACGCCGACACCTACTGGTGGCTCAGCGAAGCCGTCGGACAGCAGCTGGGCGCCAGGTATCAGACGAATCTCGCCGAGACCAGGCACCGACTGCAGGCCGAGGACGCCGAGTCGATCGAGGCGGGCGCCTGGCGGGCGCGCCTGTTCGACCTGCTGGACGGGCAGCCCGATCTCGCCCCACATGTGGTGCGGCTCACCGAGGAGGCCGCCCGCCGCATGGCGAGCTAGGTCCTTTTCGTCTCGGCGGGCCGTGTCGTCGTCCACAGGCTGTGGACGACGCCCGGGACCAACCGGAGAGGCCGCGCGCTCACGGTGAGCCGGGGGCGTCCGGCCGCCCGAGGGCCTCCGCGACGAGCAGGCGCTCGGAGTGCGGCAGGCGCGCCGCGTCCAGCGACGCGATCGGAATCAGCCGGCGCACCGCCTCACCGGGCGCCCCCTGCTCGTCCGCCGCCGGGAACGATGTCGCGACCGTCTCGTCCGGCAGCGGCGCGGTGAAGGCGAGGCGGCGGCCGGAGAGGCCGGACGCCGACACGTAGTCGTCCGCCCCCACGAACCCCGCCTCCCCGGTGGGCCCGAGCCGGGTCAGGGCGTCCTCCACCCCTTCCCCCGGCCGTACGACGGCGGAGGGGAGGCGGTCGGTCTCGGCGTCGGAGAGCACGAGCACCGCGTCGCCGCGCCGGCCGACGAGGCAGACCGTCACCTCGGAGAACCCGGCCCGGACGGCCTCCGCGCCCAGATCCCGCGCGCCGGGCCGCTCCCAGCCGTGCAGGCTGAAGGCCGACCCCGCGCGGACGGCCTCGATGCCGGCCCGCGCGTACGGCACCGTGCGCTCGGGCAGCCGGTCGAGCGGGAACCAGGCCAGCTCCGCGCACTTGTGCGGCTCGGCGTTCACCGGCGTGCCGGTGACCGTCGCGGCCGTGAGGAACAGCCCGATCCGGGCGGTTCCGCCCGCGTTGCGGTGGTGCATCACGTGCGCCACCTCGCATCCGGCCACCTCGACGCCCAGCTCCTCCCGGGCCTCCCGCACGGCGGTGCCGACGACCGACTCCCCCTCCTCCAGATGCCCGGACGGCATGATCTGCCACTCGCCGTCGGCGTACCCGGTGCCCTGGCGGCGGCCGAGCAGCACCCGCCCCTCGTCGAGCAGCAGCAGGTGCACGTCGACCACCGGCCGGAAGCGCCCGTGGGCGTAGGCGGCCGCGTCGAGCAGCGCGGGCAGCGTCGGCCCGGCCTCGGCCAGGAACTCCCCCAGCTCGGCGGGGACCAGGGCCAGCTCGCGCGCCTTCTCCGGCCGTACGCGCTGGATCTCGTGGACCCCGATGTCCGGCTCCAGGAACTCGGGGCCGCTGCGGCGCGACAGGTCCATCGAGACCAGGCGGCAGGCGAAGACCGTGCCCAGATGCCCGGGCTCCACCAGCGTGAACACCCGCAGCGCCGGCCCGGCGATCGCACCGAGCTCCTCGTCGAGCTCGCGGCGCAGGGCCGACTCCAGCGAGGCGTCGCCGGGCTCGACCCCGCCTCCTGGCGTGATCCAGTACGGCTCGCGCCCCGGACGCAGCCGCTTGAACAGGACGATCTCATCCCCGTCGAACAGGAGGGCCCGGACGCTGTGCCGCACTGACGTCATGGGCCTCATCCTGTCCCATCCGCCGCCCCTCAAGGGGTGATCCCCCTGCGGCTGTGGACAACGTCCCTGAATACGGTGAGGGGAGACGACGGAAGGGGACGACCATGCGCGTTGCGGTGCTGGGCATGGGCCGCATGGGCCGGGCGCTGGCCCGGCGGCTGCTCGCCCACGATTTCGCGGTCGCCGTGTGGAACCGGACGCCTGGACGCGCGGCCGAGGTGCTCGACGCGGGCGGCCACGAGGCGCCGACGCCCGAGGCGGCCGCCGCGGGCAGGGACGCCGTGCTGCTGTCGCTGGCCGACGACGAGGCCGTGCGCGAGGTGATGGAACGCCTGTGGGGCATCGAGCCCGGGCCGGTCGTGGTGGACACGAGCACGATCTCGCCCGCAGCCTCCCGGGCGGCCCGCGACCTCGCCCCCGGCAGGAGCTACGTGGCCGCGCCGATCGCGGGCGGGCCCACGATGGTGGTCGAGGGCAAGGCGACCGCGCTGATCGGCGGCGACCGCGCGCTCGTCGAGCGGCTGGAGCCCATCTGGGCCGACGTCTTCTCCTCCACCGCGTACTGCGGGGAGGACCCCGGCACGGCCGTGGCGTACAAGCTGCTCAACAACTACCTGCTGATGTCGGGGCTGGCCGCGCTCGGCGAGGTGGTGGCGACCGCGCAGGCACTCGGGCTCGACGAGGGCCTCACGCGGGCGCTGCTCCTCCAGTGGCCGACGGTCGCCCCGATGCTGCACGGCCGCCTCGACGACCTGATCACGGGGGACCACGGCGGCTGGTTCACGACCCGGCTGGGCGCCAAGGACCTGCGCCTGGCCCGCATGCTCGCGGCGGGCGCGGGCGTCGACCTCCCCCTCGCCCGCCTCGTCGAGAGGCGATACGAGGAGGCGGCCGAAAAGGGATGGAGCGACCACGACATCGCCGCCGTGGTCGAGCTCCTGCGACAGTGAGAGGCAGATGACATGACGGACATGACCTACCGCCGGCTTGGAGACTCGGGGCTGGTCGTCTCGGCCCTCGGCCTGGGCGCCAACAACTTCGGCCGGCGGATCGACCTCGACGCCACCCGCGCCGTGGTGGACGCCGCCCTCGACCTCGGCGTCACGCTCATCGACACCGCCGACATCTACGGCGAGTCGGAGACGTACCTGGGCGAGGTGCTGAAGGGCCGCCGCGACCAGGTGGTGCTGGCCACGAAGTTCGGCGGCGACGTGCAGGGGGACAACGGCCCCGACTGGGGCGCCCGCGGCTCCCGCCGCTACATCCGCAAGGCGGTCGAGCGGTCGCTGCGCCGCCTGCAGACCGACTGGATCGACCTCTACCAGCTGCACTTCCCCGACCCCTCGACGCCGATCGAGGAGACCCTGTCGACCCTGTCCGACCTGGTCCGCGAGGGCAAGGTCCGGTACGTCGGGTCCTCCAACCTGACGGGCTGGCAGGTGACCGACGCCGACTGGATCGCCCGTACGGAGGGGTACGAGCGGTTCGTCAGCGCCCAGAACGAGTACAGCCTGCTCGACCGGCGGGCCGAGCGCGAGCTCGTCCCCGCCCTGCTGCACCACGGCATCGGCCTGCTGCCGTACTTCCCGCTGGCCAACGGCCTGCTGACGGGCAAGTACCGCCGCGGGGCGGACGCGCCGGAGGGGACGCGCCTCGCCGATCGCCCGCAGTACCTCACGGACGAGCGCTTCGACGTCGTCGAGCGGCTGGACGACTTGGCCCGCAGGCAGGGCGTGACCCTGCTCGACGTCGCCATCGGCGGTCTCCTCGCGCAGCCCGCCGTGTCCTCGGTGATCGCCGGCGCGACCCGCCCCGAGCAGATCAAGGCCAACGTGGCCGCGGCCGCGTGGCAGCCGGACGACGAGGTGCTGGCCGAGCTCGACGAGATCGCCCCCCGCCCGGCCTGACCGCCCCGCTGAGAGCCGGGCC
>NZ_KI866523.1:763511-797350 GCF_000511135.2 Microbispora sp. ATCC PTA-5024
CGGCACCGTCCGCCCGGCCGGGCCGCGCCGTCCACCGCCGCGACCGGTGGCCGGGCGGCCCGCCCTCGGGGCCCCGTGACCTGCGTCGTAGCGTGGGCTTAGGTCCGGGGCCCGCGACGGCAGGGCCCGGACCCGGGGGACGCGGGGAGGGCCGACATGGGGGAGACCGGCTTTTCGAACGGCTCGCGCTATCTGCCGATCGCCGACCACGGGCTGATCGGCGACCTGCGGACCGTCGCGCTCGTGGGCGCCGACGGCACGATCGACTGGTACTGCTGCCCGCGCTTCGACTCCCCCAGCGTGTTCGGCTCGATCCTCGACGCCGGCCGCGGCGGGTCGTTCGCGCTCGCGCCCTGCGTCCCGGCCAAGACCAAACAGTTCTACTTCCCCGACACCAACGTGCTGATCACGCGGTTCTCCGCGCCCGACGGCGTGGGGGAGGTCCAGGACTTCATGCCGGTGCGGGAGGAGCGGTGCGAGATCGACCGACACCGGCTGATCCGGCGGGTGATCTGCGTGCGGGGCTCGCTGGAGTTCCGCGCCCGGATGGCTCCCCGCTTCGGGTACGGCACCGAGGCCCACCAGGTGACCCGTCACGGCGGCCACGCGCTGTTCCGGGCGCCGTCGCTCGCGCTCTCGCTGACGACGACGGCCCCCTTCGAGATCGACGGGCCGGACGTGGTGTCGGAGTTCAAGCTCCACGAGGGCGAGACCGCTGTCTTCGCCCTCGACCGCCTCGACGAGCACGTCGACATGCGGGGATGCCCGCTGGAGGAGGCGGAGCAGCAGTTCCGGGCCACCGTCGGATTCTGGCGGCGGTGGATCGCCGGGTCCCGCTACCGGGGGCGCTGGCGCGAGATGGTCCAGCGGTCGGCGCTGACGCTGAAGCTGCTCACCTACGAGCCGACGGGCGGCATTGTCGCCGCCCCGACGACGAGCCTCCCCGAACAGCTGGGCGGCCCGCGCAACTGGGACTACCGGTACGTGTGGATCCGCGACGCCGCCTTCTGCGTGTACGCCCTGCTCCGGCTCGGCTTCACCGAGGAGGCCGAGGCGTTCATGGACTTCCTGTCCGAGCACGTCGGCATGGACGGCGCCGACCCGACCGGCCCGCTGCAGATCATGTACGGCATCGACGGCCGCCGCGACCTGCCGGAGTACGAGCTGACCCACCTGGAGGGGTACGACGGGTCCGCGCCCGTGCGCGTGGGCAACGCCGCCGTCGGCCAGCTCCAGCTCGACATCTACGGCGCCCTGATCGACTCCATCTACCTGTACGACAAGTGGGGGCGCCCGATCTCCAGCGACCGCTGGGAGGAGGTGTGCACGCTCGTCGACTGGGTGTGCGACCACTGGGACCAGCCCGACGAGGGCATCTGGGAGACCCGCGGCGGCCGGAAGAACTTCGTCTACTCCCGCCTGATGTGCTGGGTGGCGATCGAACGGGCCATGCGGATGGCGATCCACCGGGGGCTGCCCTCGAACCTGCCCCACTGGCGTGAGGCGAGGGACGCCCTCTACCGGCAGATCATGCGGCGCGGCTGGTCGCCCTCGCTTCGGGCGTTCGTCCAGCAGCTCGACGGCGACCTGCTCGACGCCTCGGTCCTGATGATGCCGCTGGCCAAGTTCGTCTCGCCGACCGACCCGAAGTGGCTGTCGACGCTCGACGCGCTCGGGAGCGGACTGGTCTCCGACTCGCTCGTCTACCGCTACGACACCCGTCTCAGCCCGGACGGCCTGGCGGGCCAGGAGGGCACGTTCTCCATCTGCTCGTTCTGGTACGTCGAGGCGCTGACGAGGGCCGGACGGCTGGACGAGGCCCGGCTCGCGTTCGAGAAGATGCTGACCTACGCCAACCACCTCGGCCTGTACGCCGAGGAGATCGGCCACACGGGGGAGCAGCTCGGCAACTTCCCCCAGGCGTTCACCCACCTGTCGCTGATCAGCGCGGCCTTCTGCCTCGACCACGCCCTGGGATGACCAGCTCACATTCCCTTGCGTTCATATAACTCGCTGGGTATGTTCGGGATCGTGTCATCGACCTTCGACGTGCTCGCCGAGCCGACCCGGCGGCGGATCCTCGATCTGCTGCTGGAGCGCCCCCGGATGGTCGGCGAGCTCACCGAACGCCTGGGCCTGACCCAGCCCGGCACGTCCAAGCACCTCCGGGTGCTGCGCGACGCCGGCCTGGTCCGGGTCCGCCACGACGCCCAGCGCAGGTGGTACGAGCTGCGCCCCGAGCCGCTCGCCGAGATCGACGCGTGGCTCACGCCGTACCGGCGGCTGTGGGCCGGCAGCCTCGACGCCCTGGAACGCCGCCTGGACGCCATGCCCGACGAACCCCCGTACGAGGAGGACGACCAGTGAACGAGACCCTGACGACCGAGGGCGGCCGGACCGTCCTGCGCATGGAGCGCACGCTCGCCCATCCCGTGGAGAAGGTGTGGCGCGCCGTCACCCGGCCCGCCGAACTGGCGCACTGGTACCCGTTCCCGGTCGCCGAGCTGGACCTCCAGGTCGGCGGGAAGATCCGGTTCACCAACCAGGACGGCACCACGGCGGACGGCGTCGTGACGGAGGCCGACCGGCCGCGGGTCTTCGCCTTCCGGCAGGACGCCCCCGCCGGCATGCGCTACGAGGGCGAGACGGAGATCCGCATCGAGCTGCGCCCGGAGGAGGGCGGCTGCCTGCTCGTCTTCACCCAGGTCTTCCACGACCGCCCGGCGGCCGCCAGCTACGCGTCCGGGTGGCAGGTGTGCCTCGACGCGCTGGAGGCGACCCTCGACGACCGGCCCGTCCGCCTGCCGGAGGACAACTTCCCCCACCTCCACGAGTCGTACGTGGCGGCATTCGGCCTCGCCGAGGGGACGGCCGAGCGCGACGGGGACGGCTGGCGGGTGCGGTTCGAGCGCCAGCTCACCCGGCCGGTCGAGGAGGTCTGGCGCCGCCTCGGCGGCCCGTCCGCGCGGGTGGGTGCGCCCGCCCCCGGCCCGTACGGGACGATCAGCGGGGTGGAGGACCGGGCCCTGCTGGAGGCGGAGGACGGGAGGGTCCGCTGGGAGCTGTCGCAGGGGACCGGCCACGGCGCCCGGCTGACCGTCACCGAGACCGGGCTGGCCGATCCCGCCCCCGCGCTCGCCGCCTGGCGGGACCGCATCGAGGCCCTCGCCCGCGACCTGCTGCCGTAGCGCTCAGGCGGGTTGGCCGAGGATGTCGAGCAGGCGGCGCAGGTACGGCGGCACGTTGCGCAGCCGGACGGAGGGGCCGCCGAGAGGGCCGGGGGCGAGCAGCGCCCGCAGACCGGCGAGGTCGACGAAGCGCAGGCCGCCGGTGTCGACGACGACCGGGCCGGAGCCGCCGCGCACGTGCGCGAGGGCCGTGCCCACGGCGTCGCTGTTGGACACGTCGAGCTCGCCGTTCAGCAGCAGGGACGAGTCGGCCGTCGACCAGACGACGCGCAGATGTGGGTCGGTGTAGAGGACGTCTCCCTCACCGAACTCGCCGGGCCCCGCCTGGGGACCTCCGAGCGAGGTCACCCCAGGCCCGGGCGTGGCTGGTGGCCGGTGGAAGCGCCGGAGCCCACGGACGGGAAGGCGATCCCGGTGCAGGACGTGGTGATTATCACGAGTCCTACCTTCCTGCTGTCCAGGACGAAGGGATGTTTCGAGCGTCGTCGTCCGGTAGTACAGGTGTCAATGGTTTGCCCAGGTAATATTCACCAAAGATCAAAAGTCTGTGGGGATAAGTCGGTATAAGGCCCCTGAACAGGGCGTCAATTGCTCCGGGCGGTTTTCTTGCGGCCGACGCCGCCGAGCACCCACATCTTGTCCGACGGCGGCCGGAGGCTTCCCGGGTCCGGGCGCCAGTCCATGACCTGGACGATGCCCGGCTCGACGATCTCGAGGTCCCCGAAGAGCGGCTCGACCTCGGCGCGGCTGCGCACCTGCGGCCGTCGGGAGCCGGTGACCAGGCGGGCGTCCTGGAACAGCGCGGCGAGCCTCGCCGTCGTCTCCGGGCGGATGTCGGAGACCGCGTGGGAGACGGCCAGGTAGCTCCCGGGGACGATCGCCTCACGCAGGCGGGCTGTGACGGCGGCCACCAGCTCGTCGTCCGAGATGACGTTCAGGACGGAGATGAGGAGCACGGCCACCGGCCGGTCCAGGTCGACCAGCCGGCGCAGGTCCGGGTGGTCGAGGATCGTGTCGGGGTCCCTGAGGTCCCCCCTGATGACGGCGGTGCGCTCGTCGTCCTTCAGCAGCGCCTGGCCGTGGGAGACCACGACCGGGTCGTTGTCGGCGTACACGACCGTGACGTCGGGGGCGCACTCGCGGGCGATCTCGTGGACGCTGCCCTGCGTCGGCAGGCCGCACCCGATGTCGACGAACTGCCGGATCCCGGAGTCCGTCAGGAAGCGGACCACCCGGCCGAGGAACCTGCGCCCCTCACGGCACATCATCGGCAACTCGGGCGCGATGGCGATGGCCCGCTCGGCGGCCTCCCGATCGGCGGCGAAGTTGTTCTTGCCGCCCAGCCAGTAGTCGTAGACCCGGGCCTCGTTGGCGACGGCCGGATCGAAGCCGGCAGGCTCGACGCTCGTGAAACCCGGCATGCTCCTCCATTCGGCCCGGATGCCGATGGTAACGGCAGCGGAACCGGTGAAGGCGGCCGTACCGGCATTCCCGCGCCGCGCCACCGGAGCGTCAAGGGTGGCGAGCGCGTCGTGGGCGGCAGGCGGACGGGGGCTCAGCGGCAGGCTTCGATCCTGGCCCTGCCGTCACAGAAACCGGCCCATACGGCCTTTCCGGTGGGACGCAGCGCGGTCCACCCCCACATGCGGCTCACGCCGGCGACGACCTGGAGGCCGCGGCCGGTCTCGGCCACGTAGTCGGGCTCACGGAGGACCGGCGGGTCGCTGCTCGGATCGGTGACCATGCACAGCAGCGAACGGCACGAGCGGAACATGAGCAGCCGGACCGGCGCCGAATGGATCGCGGGATGCCGCAGCCCGTGGCGGACGGCGTTCGTCACCAGTTCGCAGACCGCGAGCGCGGCGTCGTCGGCCACCTCCGGCATCGTCCAGGCCCGCAACACCCCGGTGGTGAACCGCCGCGCGCTGCGGGCGGGTAACGTCTCGCGCTGGAAGTCCTGGACCGCGACCTGCAGCACGACGGGCCGGTCGTCCTCCGGCGCCCAGGGCCACCGCATCCCGTCCGGAAAGACCTGAGTGAGGGTGCTGAGCCAGGGTTCCCAGCCCTCGCTATCGGCTTCGGCGAGGGAAGCGCGGTCTGTCCGATAACCAGTCATTGAGAGCCCTATGAGGTTGCTGTCGGCCATGTGGCGTGATGACTCAGTTAGTCATAGTGCTCCCGATGGTGCCGCTGTGCAAGTACGGATGCACGTGCAACTGCACGAAAGTCGTATCCTGGCCGGGAAAAAGCGGAAACGAGGGCACATATGACCGCTGTATACAACGGAATGCCGGCCTCACAGCTGGGCGACGTGTGCTGGCGCAAGAGCCGGCACAGCAACCCGAACGGCAACTGCGTCGAACTGGCCCGGCTTCCCGACGGCAGAGTGGCCCTGCGGAACTCCCGGCACCCGTCCGGTCCGGTGCTGGTCTACCACCCGGGTGAGGTGGCGGAGTTCCTGAAGTCGGCGAAAGAGGGGGAGTTCGACGACTTGATACTTGAGCATTCACAGACCTTGCGTCGTTGATCCTGCGGAGTATCGTGAACGTGGCGTAAACATCGGTGCACCCAGAAGGACCCCATATGACTGCGGCCTCCACGGAGGGTGCGCCTCACCCCCGCAATCTCACGGCACTGCCGGACCGCAGCCCTACCGTCCTGCGCATTCTGCTCGGCACCCAGCTCCGCCGCCTTCGTGAGGGCCGGCACATCAAGCTGGAGGAGGCCGGGCGGGCCATCCGCGCCTCTCATTCGAAGATCAGCCGGATGGAGCTGGGCCGGGTCGGCTTCCGCCTCCGCGATGTCAGCGACCTCCTCACGCTCTACGGCGTGACCGACGAGACCGAGCGCGAGTCCATGCTCTCGCTCGTCGCCCGGGCGAACGCCCCCGGCTGGTGGCACAATTACGACGACGTCCTCCCGTCCTGGTTCGAGGCGTACGTGGGCCTCGAGCAGGCGGCTACCTCGATCAGGAACTACGAGGTGCAGTTCGTCCCCGGGCTGCTGCAGACCGAGGACTACGCCAAGGCCGTCGTGCGGCTCGGCCACCCCACCGCCGGCGAGGAGGAGATCGCCCGCCGCGTGCGGCTGCGCATGGACCGCCAGGCCGTCCTCACCCGGCCCGACCCGCCCCACCTGTGGGCGGTCATCGACGAGGCCGTGATCCGCCGTCCGCTCGGCGGACCCGACGTCATGCGCGCCCAGATGGAACGCCTGCTCGACCTCGTGACACTGCCGAATGTCACGCTCCAGATCGTGCCGTTCAGCGTCGGAGGCCACGCCGCGGCCGGCGGGCCGTACAGCATCCTGCGCTTCGCCGAGCTCGACGTGCCGGACGTGGTCTACCTGGAGCAGCTCACCAGCGCCATCTACCTGGACAAACGTGAGGAGACCGACCGCTACCTCGCCGTCATGGAGCGGCTGTGCCTGGAGGCCAACCCTGTGGCGGACACGAAGCGGATGCTCCAGCGGGTCATGACGGAGCTCTGACCTGTGCGCTAACGTCCCCATCAGCCTGGCTGCCGCACGCCCGCGCCCGCCGGAACAAGCTGTGGCCGAAAATACGTGTCAGGTGCGTATAGGCGGTAAATGGAGTAGTGCCAGTGTGCTGGGAAGCGGGAGGCGGTGAGGACCTTGACGGGCAGCCTGCTCAGCCTGGAGTTCGACCGGAGTTCGGTCACCCGGGTGCGGCATCTCGTCACGGTGTCCGCGCAGGAGGCCGGGCTGGAGGGTGTGGCCCTGGAGGATTTCGTGCTCGCCGTGCACGAGGCGGTGACCAACGCCGTCCGGTACGGGACACCCCCGAGGGGGATCGCCATGTGGCGGGAGCCGGGGGTGCTCATCTGCGAGATCACGGACCAGGGGCCGGGGATTCCGGCGGAGGCCCTCGACAGGGACGAGCCGGCCACCCGGTTCGACTTCGGGGGCCGGGGGTTGTGGCTGATGAACCGCTTGGCCGATCTGACGGTCCGTACGGGCTCCGACGGCACCGCCGTCCGCCTCTGCGCCTCCCTCGCCTGATCCGGACGCCCCTCGGGTGACACGCGTCCCCGTGACCTCCCTGGGCGGGTCGCGGGTGCTCCGATCGCTTCCGCTGTCAGCGGAGCCGGAGACCGCCGTCCGAAACTCCACCTCCGCCCCCGCCCCCCGTCCCGGTCCGCGAGGGTTAACTCCCACGCGAGCTGGGCATTTCTGATCTCACCCACCCGCCGTACGGAACGTGTCGCACACCCGGCGGGCACGCCGCTTTCCATGATTCGGTCCACCGGAATTCGGAGCAATCCGGGCTGGGCGCCGAAGCCTTGCTAGGCTGCAGGGAACTGAAGAACCGGGCGTTGTCTCACCCGGCAGGTGAGACCGTTGAGAAGTGGGGTCACACCGTGAAGAAGCTGCTTGTTCTCGCCCTGGTCGCCCTCGGTGGGCTCCTGGTCTGGCGTAAGGTCCAGGCCGACCGCGCCGAGCTGGACCTGTGGACCGAGGCCACCGGTAGCGAGAACTGACCACACGGAATGGTGCGTGATCGTGGCAAAGGAACGGGAGTGACGCCCGTGAAGCTGGCCTGTCTCGACCTGGCCGGCACCACGATCAGCGACATCGACATGGTCGAGCGGGCGTTCGCCGAGGCGATCGCCACGCAGGGCATCGTTCCCGGGACCAGTGCCTATGCCCGTGCGATGGTGCATGTGCACAGGTCCCGGGGATGCCCGAAGATCGAGGTCTTCCGGGGCATCTTCCCGGGCAACGAGGCGCAGGCGCAGGCGGCCAACCTGACGTTCGAGCGCTCCTTCGAGGGCGCCATCGAGCGCACCGGGCTCGTCCCGGCGCCCGGCGCCGTCGAGGCTCTGGAGAAGCTGCGCGACGCGGGTGTGAGGATCGCCCTCGTCACCGGGTTCAGCCGCTCCACCCTCGGACGTGTGCTGGGCTCCCTCCCCTGGGCCGACAAGTTCGACCTCGCCCTCTGCCCGGAGGACGCGGGCCGCGGCCGGCCCTACCCCGACATGGTCCTGACGGCCGTTCTGCGGTCCGGCGTCGAGGACGTGCGGCACGTGGCCGTCGCGGGCGACTCCGAGAGCGACATGCTCTGCGGCCGCCGCGCCGGCGCCTCCGTCGTCGCCGGCGTCCTGACCGGCGTGCACAGCCGCGAGCGCCTCCTCGGGGGCGGCGCCACGCACATCCTCGACTCCATCGCCGACCTCCCCGCCCTCCTCCTCGGCGCCGAGGCGCCCGCCTCCGAGGCCCGGGCCTCCGCGCGCTGACCCGCGTATCGAGTGGCGCGCCGGCGCGCGCTGTTGCTACGGTGTACGCGACCGACAGCATGACGATCTGCGTGTTTGCGCAGGTACGGCTGACTCGGGGCCTTAGCTCAGCTGGCAGAGCGCCTGCTTTGCAAGCAGGAAGTCAGGGGTTCGAATCCCCTAGGCTCCACCCATTCAAAAGCCCAGGCCAGGGGCCGTGTTCCTCGCCTGGGCTTTGATCGTTAATCGGCCTTGGCGCTCTTGCATGTCCGTTGCGCTCTTGAGTTGTCCTCGTGCGAGGCCGTCGAACTGCTTGGCTACCTGGTGCCGCCACTCGTCGGTCGCATGCTGATAGATGATCGCGGCGGGCGTGCTGGGTTCTTCGCTTTTCCCTTCGACCGTGACTAGTCGCTCACGGGGGCCCTGTGGTGCACTCACCCGAGTCCCGCTTGACGTGCCTTGATCACCGCGTCGACGCGTCCTGTGACCTGGAGCTTGCGGAAGATGACGGACACGTAGTTGCGGACGGTCTTGTGCGACAGATGCACGCGTTCGGCGATCGACGCGTTGGTGTAGCCGGCGGCGAGCAACCGGAGTATCTCGCGTTCTCGCTCGCTGAGGTCCGGGAACGGGTGCGGCGTGACCTGGGCCGGTGGTGTGGTGAGCTGGTGGAGCGCTGCGGCGGCGACTTCGGAGCCGATGATGATCTCGCCCTTGGCGACTGCCCTGATTGCGCGCAGGGCGTCGTCTCCGCCGGCGCCCTTGACGAGATAGCCGCGTGCGCCGGCCTTCAGGGCGGCCAGGACGGAGTCGCGGTCGTCGAACATGGTCAGGACGAGTACGGCGACGCCGGGGGCGAGGGCCATGATGCGGCTTGTCGCGCTTACGCCGTCCAGGTCCGGCATGGTCAGATCCATCAGTACGACGTCGGGCCTCGAGGCTGTGGCCAACTCGACGGCCTGGATCCCGGTCACGGCTTCGCCGACGAGTTCCAGGTCGGGTTGGCTGGCGATGAGCGCGTTGAGACCCGCGCGGTAAATGGGGTGGTCGTCGGCGATGAGCACGCGCAGGGGGTTCATGTGGTCTCCGGAAGCGGGAGGGTGGCCGTGAGCCGGGTCCCGGCACCGGGCTCGCTGTGGATGACAAATCGGCCGCCGAGCTCGTCGGCCCGTTCACGCATGGAGACCAGCCCGATCCCGGGTATGTGGTCAGGTGAGAGGCCGCCGCCGTCGTCGGAAACCTCGACATGTAGCGATCCCCGGTTCACTGCCAAGGTCACCGCGCACAGGCTGGCACCGGCATGGCGGGCAACATTGGTAACCGCTTCGGTGGCGATGCGGTACGCAGCGACTTCCACTGCCGCAGGCAGTTTCGGGAGCGGCTCGGGGGCGACAACGGTGACTCTCATCGCTGTGTGCGAGTAGCGGGCGACGTGTTCTTCCAGCGCGGCCACGAGTCCGCGGTCGTCTAGCACCGGCGGGCGCAGACCGTGCACAATGCGGCGGATGTCGGCGACCGCCTGCTGAGCCTGGGTACGCAGGTCGACCAACAGCGCGTCGGCCTTCGCGACATCGCTGGTCAACACGGCTCGCACCGTGTCAGCGGTCAGGCTCTGGGCCGCCAGCAGTGGCCCCAGCCCGTCATGCAGGTCGCGGCGCAACCTCCGCCGTTCCTCCTCCCTGGCCGTGACCAGCCGTTCCCTGGCGGCCCACAGGTCAGTGGTAAGCCGTACGGCGTGGGCGGCGACGCCGGCCTGACGGGCGAAATCGGCCAGCAGCCGGTGATCCGCCTGCCCCAGCGGCTCCCCCGGCTGGCGTGCCGCGACGGTCAGCTCACCGACCCGCTCCGAGCCGAACATCAGGGGGATCCTGGCCGCGATGTCGCCCGGTTCCCCGGCCTGAGCCCGGGTGGTGGTTCCCGTCGTGCCGGTGACCTCGACCGCGGCGTACGGCACGCGCAGCGCGTCCCGCACCGTGTCGGCGATCGTTCCCAGTAGGTCTTGGGGGGAGACGGTGGCTTCGAGCCGGCGGCCCAACTCGGTCAGCACGGCGTAGGGTTCGTCGCGGCGCCCGTACAGCAGACGGTTGACGGCCCGCTGCACCCGCTCGCGTACGGGATGGAACGCCACCGCGACCACGCCCGCCGCGACAAGTCCCACGCCGCTGCCGCGCATGTCGAGCTGCGCCCCGAGGTATCCGACGACCAGGACGTAGACGGCGATGACCAGGGCGGTCATGGCGCCCCACACGAGAGTCCTGTTGATCAACAGGTCCAGGTCGTAGAGCCGGTGGCGCAGCACCGCGACGCCGATCGCAGTGGCCAGGATTGGCCCGATCGCGGCCTCGATGTAGGCCAGCAGCACCGGGTCGCGGTATCCGCCGACGACGGCGCCACCAAGCTGAACGCCGATCGCGCCCGCCACGATCACCGCGGCACCCAGCATCAGCCAGCGGATCTGGTCACGCTGCCGGCGGTTCGAATTCCGGTAGCGGCTGACCAGCGACCCGACCGCACCCGCCATCGTGCCCATCAACATCACGGTCCCGGCGCCGGCCAGCGTCTCCGCTAGGCCCGCCGCGGCCGGGACGGCGTAGGGATTCGGCACCTCGGGCAGGTCCGGGTTGGCCTTCTGGGACAGGGCGCTGCCCACCGCTGTCAGGGCGACCGCGATCATGCTCAGCCACACCACCGGCCGCCAGCGCCTGCCTGGCAGACGCCCGTCGGGAAATAGCAGCGGCACGCCGACCAGCAGCAGCCCGTACCCGACCGCCCAGGTCCAGTCAGCCAGCCACGCGGCGGGCCGGCCTCCCGGCACCGCGCCCCGATGGGTCACGAGCGCGTACCTCGCGTACTGGGCCATGAAACCCGGGACCGAGGTTGTGAGCGCCACGCCGCAGAACAGCCGGCCGATCCGTAGATCGGGCCGACGAGCCGCGACCAGGAGACCGACGGCCCCGAAGGAGACCGAGCACGCCGTCGTCGCCACGAAGAACTCGCCCAGCGCGGCCCGCACATCGACCCTGTTGAGCGCGGCCAGCACGAGCCCGCCACCGGTCAGAGCCGTCATGACGGCGACCATGCACACGAGCACGACGCGGCCCCCGCGGGTTGGAAAGTCGCCGCCGGCCGGAGCGCGCGACGCCTCCACGGGCTCTGCGTACGCGGTCATGGTCCTCCCAGCGGACGGTGCCGTCATTATCCCCGGCGGCCGACATGGCCGGAACCGCTCACGCTGCCTGCTGTGGACGCAGAGCCACGGCGACCGCCACGCATATCGCCGCGAGAATCACTGCCGCCCCCCGGAAACCGGGCGTACCGCCCTCCGCGACCGGCCCACCGAAGATCCACCCCAACGTGATCGCTGGCAGCATCCACCTGGGCAGCGCCTTCGCGCGCACCCAGGCGACGGACATCGACACCAGCCCTACCAGGGACGCGAGCATGGCCAGCGGATAAAGCGGGCCGCCAGACGAGGCGTCTCCCGTCGCCAGCGTCAGGATTCCGCACGGCAGGAACGCGGCCAGGCCGATCGCGGTGACGACGAACCCCACCGTGCCAAGCCGCCCATCCCGGCCCTGCTGAGCAGAACGCAGCGCGGCGAGAGTTGCGAGCGGAGCCAGAACGAACGGTAGGAGCAGCGCAGTGAAGACGTAGTCGGCGACCGACACCAGCCCCTCCGTACCGCCGCGGGGTCGGGCCGCCACGTCGAAGATCGCCGTGCCGGCGGCCACCACCGCCATCACGACCAAACTGATCCTCGCCCGGCCGAGCGATCGGGGTTCGACGACCGTGGAGACCATGGTCAACACCTCCTGTCGAGCCGGCGACCCGTTGCCACCAGCACAGCAGGAACGGTACGAATCAGCCTGACCCCTGCACATCTGTCTGCGATCACCGAACCTCGGGACACTATGTCCCTGAGCTGATCCTGAGGGGAGGGGGCGAGTCGCCGCCCAACGGGGCCTGGCACCAGGAAGCCGCTTCCACGATTCCTCGTGCTCCGTCGTGGCGTCCTTTTAGGGGGCCGGATCAGGGACGGGCCGCGCAAGGTACGCCGCTGCAGGTCGTAACGGTGATCGTCGTGCCATTAGCGTGCCATTAAGGGCGGTCAGCAGGGGGCAGTCACGGTCACTCGGGGACTGCCGCTCGCGCAGGTCACAGCCGTATCCCCTGCAGATCAGGCCGATTTGCAAGCAGGAAGTCAGGGGTTCGAATCCCCTAGGCTCCACCCACTCAAAAGCCCAGGCCAGGGGTAGTTTTCCCCGCCTGGGCTTTGATCGTTATTCGGCCTTCGCGCTCTTCCGTGCTCGTTGCGTGTCCGATCCACTCTTGAGTTGTCCTCGTGCGAGGCTGACAAGGGCGGCTGGACGCGCGGCCTGGGGGCCGGTCCCGGCCGACGGCAACTCGGGCCGCTGGCCCTTACCAGCCCTGCAGCGCCTCACGAATCCGGTCAACGTCCCCGTATCGGAGCCCGCGTTGGCATCACAGTGACGCGGGCCTGGCTCAGGTGGAGACAGTAGTGCGGGACAGGGCGGTACGCAGCGCGAAGGCGCCGAGCAGGCCACCTGCCGTGAACCGCTGGGCGGTCATGGCGCGGGGCCGGGCGGCCAGGAACCCCGACACCCGCGCTGCGCCCAGCATGACCAGAGCGTTCACGGAGAGCCCCACGATGATCTGTACACCACCGAGCTGGAGCAGTTGCCCCCAGGCCGGACCTGCCTGCGGGTCCAGGAACTGGGGCAGCAGGGCGGCATACATGAGAGCGATCTTGGGGTTGAGGAGGTTGGTCAGCAACCCCATCGAGAACAAGCGGGCGTCGGAGACCGGAGTCAGGTCCTGAGCCGGGGCGAAGGGCGAGCGGCCGCCGGGCTTGAGCATGCCCCAGGCGAGGTAGGCCAGGTATGCGGCCCCGGCAAGCTTGACCACCATGAACGCCACTGGCACGGCGGCGAACAACGCGGACAGGCCCGCAGCCGCGGCCAGTAGGTAGCACACGAATCCCACGGCGGTCCCACTGAGGCTGACCAGGCCCGCCCCGCGGCCTTGAGTGATCGCGCGGGAGGCGAGGTGGATCATGTTCGGCCCTGGAGTCAGGGCCATGCCCAGTTCGACCAGAGCCACTCCTCCGACTGCGGTCAGAGTGATCACCGGTCAACCTCCTGGTCGTTCGTCGGACACCTGATACGGAATGGGCGGCCCAGTTGCAAGGGACGGCTACGACGCATCAGCAGCACCCGTCTCGCCTGCCGCAGAATACGCTCTTGCTGCTCGGTGTCTTCATGCGCCCCCGTTCCCGTTCTAGGCCCGCGGACGACATCAAGTACTGAAACGGCAGGAGACGGGCCGCGCCGGCACCGGTCCGGGGCAGGTCGCGGGCGAGATTGCCGGGCCATTCGCGGGCCATTAAGACCGTGTCTTGTTTGGTTGATGATCGTTTGAATCGTCGTGACGACGTTCCTGAATCGGCTGGCTCCTGATGAGTTGTGGGAACTGTTCCAGCGGGTGGTGCCGCCGTCGCCGACGCGTCCGCAGGGCGGCGGGCGGCGGCGGGCCGATGACCGCCTGATCCTGGCAGCGATCATCTTCGTGGCTACCACCGGCTGCACCTGGCGGCAGCTGTCGCCCGTCTTCGGGGCGTCCTGGCAGACGGTGCACCGCCGGTTCGCTGAGTGGAGCGCCGCCCGGGTGTGGGCGAAGCTGTACCGGATTCTGCTGGACGAGTTGGGCTCGCGCGGCGGGCTGGACTGGTCGCGGTGCGCGATCGACTCCGTGAGCGTCCGCGCGGCAAAGGGGGGGACCTGACAGGTCCGAATCGGCTCGATCGCGGTAAGAGTGGGTCGAGGATCCACCTCATCACCGAACGGGGAGGTCTGCCGATCTCTGTCGGGATCAGCGCGGCCAACACTCACGACAGCCAAGCCCTGGAGCCGCTCGTGCGGACGAGCCCGTGGTCCTTCCACCGCTCCCCGCGGCCAGTTACTCAGTCGCCTGAGCACGCCTGTGCTTACGGAGAGCGGCAAGGGTCGGCTCCGGGACTGGCAGCGGTACGGCGTGGGGACGCCGTTCCGGGCTGAAAATCGGGGGTGGTTGTCCGCCGACGAGTAGACGTGCCAGGTGCCCCCTGCCCAAAGGGGTCACCTGGCCATGTGCCGTCTGTTGAATCCTTGGTGATCTAGGACTTGGATGCAGGCTTGGACACAGGCTTGGGCGGGACGTCCGTGGTACAGGTCAGCGGGGCGTCGTCGGGCACCAGGCGCATTAACACCGCGAGCGGGCTCGGAGAGTCGGGCTGGTAGCCGTCTGTCCTCATGCCGATGATCAGCTTGGTTGACGGGGGCATCGCCGATGGCGTGATGACCATCATGGAGGTTTCGTCAGGCTGCTTTTCCTCCCCGACGACCTTCTGGAAGTCCGCTTTCAGGTCCTGCGACGCGTCCGATGGCTGGCACCACTTGTTGATCGTGATCTCGGCGGGGATGCCGGCCTGGGCCAGTGTTCGCTGCATGATCTCCGGATCTAGCGACTCCTGCTTGGTCATTTTCACAGTGACCGTGCCGTCGGGGTTGGTGTCGACGGAGAACGCGGCCAGGTGCACGTGCACCTGATTGCCGGCGGCGACCGGCGGTGCGTTCACCTGGGGGCTGTCGATCGCCAGCGTCAACGCCAGGCCCGTCGCCAATGCGGCGCTGGCCGCCGTCCCCGCGATCCTGCGGCGGCGGCGAGACCGGCCCGACGCCACGAGTTCCTGCACCGGCGTGTGCATGTGCACCTCGGCCATCGCGTCCCGCACCGCGCCTAGCACATCATTGTCGTTCACCGTTCGCCCTCCTGGCTGTTGACTGTTGCGAGGTCGCCGCGCAAAGCCGCGACAGCGCGCGACAGATGTGCGGTGACGGTTCCCGGAGCGATCCCGAGGGTTCTGGCGGCGGTTTCGGTGTCCAGATCGAGGAAGACGCGCAGCGCGACCACCTCCCGCTGCCGTCGCGGCAACCGCTGCAGCGCCACCAGCAGAGCGGGGTCCACGTCGGCCCCGTCGGCCGCCGCGGGGTCCACGGCATCGTGGCCTCCCAAGGCGACCTCGTGGCGGCGCCGCCGCCACCAGGTGACCCGGGTGTTCAGCGCCACGCGAACGATCCAGGCGTGTGGCGCCGGATGCCGGCTCACCTTCCGCCACGACATCCACGCCCGCGTGAACGCTTCAGCGACCAAGTCCTCCGCCAACTGCCGATCACCCGTGGTCGCCAGCACCGCCCGGAGGCAGGCATCCCGGCTTTCCTGGTAAAACTCCTCGAACTCCAGATGCTCCACATCCCCTATACGCACAAGCACAGCGAGACGCTTACCGGACTTCTCAGATCCCATCGGGAGACTGCGACCGCTTGGACGGCTTTCCGTAGACCCGCGACGGTCAGACCACGAAGGCCTCACTCTCTGGTTCAAGGACGAGCACAAGGAACCCGTCAGGCTGCAGACCGAACCATCGATCCGCGAGAACGCGCCAGGCACTCCCGGCGTCGCCTCGCCTCGCGATCAGCTTCGAATGGCGATCGCCGTAAACCGCTACGATCCACGCCGCCGCAGCACGGTGAACGCATGACGATCCAGGACCGCCCTGGCGTCAGCCCTTCGTCGCGGGTCGGAGTGGAGCAGGGCTATTAAGACAGCCGCGACATACGTCAAGACCAGACAGCATATGAATGCGCAGGTCAGCCAGGGAATAGCAGCAATCAGCGCAGCAAGGAACGCAGGCACGACAGGACCGCCTATCAGGGAACGGCACGTGTCGCTGAAATCTGTAATGTGTCGGTGGAGGGAAATCTCGTCACCGGCGCAAAGCAGATGTCAGCGCAAATGTCACGATCACACAGGTCCTTCGGCAGCGTCAAGAGGCCGCCACCAGTTGCAGTTTGGGCTGCGGTTCCAGGACGTCCAGGAGCGTTCCTTGCTACAGGCGAATGTGACCGAGGAATGATGCGTAGGACGGCGCATGCCTGGACCAAGGAACGGCGCTCCACTTCTCATCCGGGGCCCCCGTCCTTCTCGCTGCCCGAGTGTCCCGGTGGAGCCCATTGAGTCAAGGGCGCCTACGGCGTCGCCTCGTGATCAGCTTCGCTGACCCTTGACGCGGTCGCCATAGAGTTCCGCAACCTGGGCGTAGGTCGCGGGGTCAGGTTCCTCGACCGTACAGCGCCCGCCGAGCTCGACTTCAACGTCATCGACGGGTTTGGCAAAGATGATCGAGCCCTGCTGTCCGTGAACGACTTCAAGGTCGCGGCCGAGCTTGAGCGCCAGAAGCATTGAGGCGCTTCCGCATGCCTCGTCTTCTCCCTTACCGATGCGTGGTGCCCATAGTCTCGCCCGCACCTTGCCGGCTTCTCGGTTCATCCACGCCCATACCTGAGTGAAGTCCTCTCCGGGAGGGAGCTCGGTCAGCGAGTCGATGATGGCGGGACTCTCCATCTCGAGGTGACGCCAGGGTTTGGACCAGGCCGCAGGAGCCTTGAGCCACACCATGCCGTCGGGGTCGCGACGGCAGTTGACCGGTCCGGCGGCCGGCGTGAGCTCCTTCACGGGAGTGCCGAGCCGATGCAGGACCTCTACCGTCGCGAGAAGCGGATGCCCGCCGAACTGGATCTCTTGGCCGTAATTGCCATGGATGCTGACGATCCCGTGAGCGAGATTCTGCACGAAGACGACGGCGGGGATGCCAAGCCGGGTCGCAAGAGCCTGACGCTGCTCCCTTGTCACCGAAACACCCTCGGGCTCGACAACGACGAGGGCGGGGTTGCCGAAGGAACCGTCCGCGTTCATGAACGCGTGTGCAAGCAGGCAATCAGTCATGACATCACCTTGAGACTCAAGAGGACAACGCACAGCGGCGGTGACGAGATCAACAACTGGCGCCATCGTGTCAACCGACTCTGAAGCCCGTCGTTGCCTCTGACGCGCCCGTCTGCTGACCCCTGGCAGGAGATAGATCCTACTTCGCCTCCAAGCCCAGGCCAGGGACCGTGTTCCTCGCCTGGGCTTTGATCGTTTCTCGGCCTGGCGCTCTTTCCTCGCCTGGCCGTGCGCACGTCCGAGGGCGATCGCCGAGCCGGAGGGCCGGCGCGTTCCCTGATCCAAGGGGATGCGGGATCTCGCCTTCGGTTCTGGTGATCAGCCCGGCAGCCGCGTCCGTCGTCTCGGTGGAGGGGCGCGGTGTTCCGAAACATAAAACCGGCGGGCCGATTGTTTCAGGCGCATCGCCCCAAGAATATTGACGCTCCGGTCGTCGCAGGCCTATTGTCCTGGTGCAATGATCGACTTGACATCCCGAAAGTTTCAGACCCAAGAGTGATGTCAGAAGACTCTGCAGGTGAACACCAAGTCAGCCGAACCTGTCCGGGCGCTCGCGGCCCGGAGCCTGAAGTAGCACGGCAGCGTCGCCGTCCGCCGCCCCAGGCAAAGCATCGGGGGTCCTGAAGGTAGGAGGTGCCCGGCGAGCGCAGCACAGTCTCTCGATGCCGGGCCGCACGTCACATCCCTGACCACAGCAAGGGAAAAGAGGTCGCCGTGAAGTTCCGCAAGGTCTCAGCGGTCGTGCTCGCCGCTACCGCGACCCTCAGCATGGCAGCGTGCTCAGGCTCGTCGTCCGGGACTTCCTCCGGCGGGTCGGCCGGCTCGTCGCTCGAATTCTGGTCGTTCACCGGGATCAACGCGAAGGGGTCGGTCGCGGAGTACAAGAAGATCAAGCCGGACGTGCAGATCAAGCTGACCGAGGTGGGGAACGCGCAGGAGACGGCGCAGGCGCTCACCACCGCGCTCGCCGGCGGCAAGGTGCCCGACCTGGTGCTGATCCAGGGCGACGACCTGCCCAAGTTCGTCCAGCAACCGCAGAACTTCGTCGACCTGCGCACGATGGGCGCCGACAAGATCAAGGGCGACTACCTCGACTGGGTGATCAGCCAGCCCACGGCCAAGGACGGCTCGATCATCGGCATTCCGACCGACGTCGGGGGCATGGCCATCGCCTACCGGACCGACCTGTTCAAGGAGGCCGGGCTGCCGACGGACCGCGAGGAGGTGGGCAAGCTCTGGCCCACCTGGGACGCCTTCATCGAGACCGGCAAGAAGTACACGGCGGCCACCGGAAAGGCGTTCCTCGACAATGCCTCCACGAGCGTCTACTCGCAGGTGGTGAACCAGGGGCAGGAGAAGTACTACGACCCCGCAGGCAACCTGGTGTACGACAAGAGCCCTCAGGTCAAGGCCGCCTTCGACGAGGCGCTCAAGGCCGTGGCCGCCGGGATCACCGCCAAGCAGAGCTCGTTCACCGACGGCTGGAGCGCCGCGATGAAGAAGGGGGACTTCGCTGTCGTGGCCGCGCCGGTCTGGTTGCTCGGCGCCATCCGCGACAACGCCCCCGACACCAAGGGCAAGTGGGACATCGCCACGATCCCCGGCGGCTCGGGCAACTGGGGCGGCAGCTTCCTCGCCATCCCCAAGGGCGCCAAGAACCCGAAGGCCGCCTGGGAGTACATCGCCGCCACGCAGTCGCCGCAGGGCCAGCTTGACCACTTCGCCCAGGCCAGGTCGCTGCCCGCCACCCCGTCGGTCTACAAGGACCCGAAGCTCACCTCGGTCAAGGACCCGTTCTTCTCCGGCGCGCCCATCGGCACCATCTACACCAACTCGCTGCTCGGCCTGAAGCCGTTCCTCATCGGGCCGGACAGCACCACGATCGGCACGGAGTTCGGGAACGCCATCCAGAACGTCGAGCAGGGCAAGGGCGATCCCGCGAAGGCGTGGGACGCGGCGGTGTCCAACATCAAGAACGCCATCGGCGGCTAGCACCCCCTGCCACGAGCGCCGCCGGGCGCCCGGCGTCCTGGACTCCGGGCACCCGGCGGCGGGGAAGTGACCAGACCCGTGACGACGAGCATCAGACCCGCCAAGAAAGCCCTGGCCCCGTCCGCACCGGTGAAGACCGCGCGGGCCGGCCTCACCGAGATCGTGGCCCCCTACGCCTACATCGCCCCGTTCTTCGTGCTGTTCGCGATTTTCGGCCTCATCCCGCTGCTGTTCACCTTCTACGTGGCGTTGTTCGACTGGAACCCGATCGGCGAGCACGTGTTCGTCGGCCTGGACAACTTCACCCGGCTGCTCCAGGACGGGCGGTTCTGGAACGCGGCGCGCAACACCGTCAGCATCTGGGTGCTGTCGACCGTGCCACAACTGCTGGTGGCGCTCGTGCTGGCGCACCTGCTCAACCACGTCCGGCTGCGCTTCGCGGTGCTCTTCCGCATGTCGATGCTCGTGCCGTACATCACCTCGGTGGCCGCCACCGCCATCGTCTTCGCCCAGATGTTCGACCGCGACTACGGGCTGCTGAACTGGCTGCTCGGCCTGGTGGGCATCGGGCCCATCGACTTCATCCAGTCGGTGGCGGGCAGCCACGCGCTGATCGCCGTGATGATCACCTGGCGGTGGTTCGGCTACACGGCGCTGCTCTACCTCGCGTCCCTGCAGGCCGTCCCCCGGACAATCTACGAGGCGGCCGCCGTAGACGGCGCCGGCAATGTGCGGCAGTTCCTGCACATCTCCATCCCCGCGTTGCGGCCGGTCATCGTGTTCACCATCGTGACCTCCACGATCTACGGGCTGCAGACCTTCACCGAGCCCCTGCTCATCGCCCGGAGCGCGCCGAGTACCTGCGGGCCGATCCGCCAGTGCCAGACGCTGACCCTCTTCCTGTTCGAACAGGGCTTCACCCAGTTCAAGTTCGGTTACGCCGCGGCCATCGGCGTGGCGCTGTTCGTGATGGTCGTCGCGTTCGCCGCGCTCAACTACTTCCTGTCCACCCGGACCCGCCCGGATAGGGCATGAGGGAGCGATCATGACGAGGACGACACCGCGGTCCGGCGACCGCCTCCGATGGTGGGTCTACGCTCTGCTGGTCCTTGCCGCCTTCGCCTGCGTGTTCCCGCTCTACTGGATGTTCGTCGTCGCCACCACCGACACCGCGGCGGCCACGGAGATGCCCCCCAGAGTCATCCCGGGAGGCAACTTCTTCCACCTCGCGGGCCTGGTCTTCTCGACCGTGCCGTTCGTCCGGTCGATCGTCAACAGCCTGGTCGTGGCCGGGACGATCGGCCTGGGTCAGGCGTTGTTCTGCGCGCTGGCGGGCTTCGCGTTCGCCAAACTGCGCTTCCGGGGACGCGATGCGCTGTTCCTGCTCGTCGTCCTCACGATGACCGTGCCGACCCAGCTCGCCATCGTCCCGCAGTACATGATCATGTCCTCGCTGGGCTGGGTGGACACCTTGCAGGCGCTGATCGTTCCCGGCCTGGCCAACGCGTTCGGTATCTTCTGGATGCGCCAGCACATGACCAACGCGATCAGTGACGAGATCCTCCAGGCGGCCCGCATCGACGGGGCGACCACCTGGCAGATCTTCTGGCGCATCGCGTTCCCGCTGGTGCGCCCGGCCGCGTTCGTGCTCGGCCTGATCGGGTTCGTCTACGCGTGGAACGACTTCCTGTGGCCGTTCGTGGTGCTGAAGTCGCCGGAGATGTACACCGTCCAGATCGCGATCAAGGCTCTGCAGACGAACTTCAACATCGACCTCGGCCTCGCCATGTCCGGCTCCTTCCTCGCCACCCTCCCGCTGATCGTCCTGTTCGTCTTCGTCGGCCGGCGCATGGTGGCCGGCATCATGGACGGCGCCTTCAAGGGCTGAGGCCGCCGCCGCTCACGGGCCTCGGCGGTCGCGGCGAAGCAGAGCGCTGATGTCAGACAGGCGTGTCGCCATGGGTAGGGCCGGCCACCTGGCCGAGTGCGGCGGCCGGCCCGTTCCGGGTCAGGCCGGGATCTGCTTCTCGTACCAGGTGTAGTAGATGTAGGTGCTGCCGGGCCCGGTCAACGTGCCGTAGACCTGCCAGAAGCTGTTGGGGCCGATCGAGTAGCGGAAGACCTTGTCCCCGGGCCGGTCGTCCACGAACACGCTCTGCGAACCGTTGGACCAGATCCGTACCTCGATCGTGAATGTCGAGGTGTCCGGGATGTCGAGGCAGACCTCGTACGTGTACCCCGACGGACCGCCGATGTTGTAGCTGCGACCGTCCACCGCCGGCCGTTCGACGTTGGTGGGGACATAGCTGTTCAGAACCCGGGTGTACCCGCCCATGGAGCAGTCGACTGCGGGGGTGGCTGCGGACGCGGGACTGATGCCGGTGAGCATGGCGCCGAGGACGCCGGCGGCGACGAGAACGGAGTTGGTGCTCTTCATGCCTCTCCTCATCCGTGCAGTGACCCCTCCAACCAAGTAGTTGAAGGATTAACTGATTTTGACCCGATTGTCGGGTCTGGACAAGTCCAGGTAAATAATCCGTACAAACCCGAGTCAAACGCCGTCACGTTCAGCCCTTCGTCTATGAACCCGTTCTGTGTGTTCTTGGTGAACGCGCGGCTTTCGCGCAGTTGTTCAGGTGGCCCAGGCGCGGATGGCGTGGTCGGTGACATCCATGTCACAGGGGGTCGGGCTACCTCGTCTCAGGGGGTGTAGCCACCGACGACCACAGAGGAGCACACCATGGACGCGCGCCTGAACTACTTCGCCGACCCGACCGCCGGCAAGGTCCTCAAGTACTTCATGTCGGCGGGCAAGGCGCTGAAGGACTCGCCGCTGCCGACCGCCACGCAGGAACTGGTCGCGCTTCGCGTAAGTCAGATCAACGGCTGCGCCGTCTGCATCGACATGCACACCAAAGAGGCCGCCGCTGCCGGCGAGACCTCGGTCCGGCTGAACCTGGTCGCGGCGTGGCGGGAGGCCACCGTCTTCACCGAGGCCGAACGTGCCGCGCTGGTGCTGGCGGAGCAGGGCACCCGGGTCGCGGATGCCGCCGACGGGGTCAGCGACGAGGTGTGGGCATACGCCGCCAAGCATTACGACGAGGAGCAGCTCACCGCCCTGGTCATCCTGATCTCCATGATGAACGCGGTGAACCGGCTGAACATCATCACCCGGCGGCCGGCCGGCGACTACGAACCCGGGCAGTTCCACTGAACGGCATCAGCAACTGGCCCGGAGTCCGGCTGCGGGCTCCGGGCCCGGGCTCGCGGGCGTTACCCTGGCCTGCCGGTGACCCGGATCTTCAACAGAAGATGCCTGCGCCGGCGAGTACGGCGGGGTGGGAGGGCTCCAGGGGGAAGGGAATCCCGCGTGAGCAAGGTCGAAGAGTTCGAGGAGCTGCGGCCGCTGCTGTTTTCGATCTCCTACCGGATTTTGGGCAGTGTGAGTGAGGCCGAGGACGCGGTGCAGGAGACATGGCTGCGCTTTGACGGCTCGGCGATCCAGCCCACGTCGACCAAGGCTCTTCTGTCGGCCGCGGTGACGCGGATCTCGATCGACGTGCTGCGCTCCGCGCGGGTGCGGCGGGAGGAGTACGCGGGCCCCTGGTTTCCCGAGCCGCTGCTGAACGATCCGTATCAGGATCCGGAGCGGTCGGTTGAGCTGGCCGACTCGGTGTCGATGGCGGCGCTGCTGCTGCTGGAGCGGCTCAGCCCGCTGGAGCGGGCGGTGTTCGTGCTGCGGGACGTGTTCGGCTTCGGGTTCGACGAGGTCGCCGCGGCGGTGGGGCGGTCGGAGGCGGCGTGCCGGCAGCTGCTGGTGCGGGCGCGGCGGCATATGGAGGCCGGACGGCCGCGCTTCGAAGCGGTCCGCAAAGAGCGGGAGGAACTGGCGTCGCGGTTCTTCGGCGCTCTCCGCGAAGGCGACGTCGCCGGCCTGCAGGAACTGCTCGCCGCCGGCGTATCGATGGTCGGCGACGGCGGCGGCAAGGCCCCGCAACTGGCCAGGGCCGTCATCGGCGCCGAGAACGTGGCCCGGCTGCTCGCCTCCGTCTTCCCCTGGCTGGCCCGGGTCGGCGTGACGTTCGAGCCGCACGAGATCAACGGCCAGCCAGGCGCGATCTTCCGCGACCGCGACGGCAAGGTGTTCCACACTCTGGTGCTCGATGTACTCGACGGGCAGATCCAGACGATCCGCTCGGTGATCAATCCCGACAAGCTCAGGCACATGGGCCCAGTAGCGGACGCATGGGCAATCGACCGCGAAGTAAGGCAGGCACGCCGGCCCATATGAGAGTGTCCGCGGGGCGCACGGCGCGAAGTGCCGCCCTGGCCGTCGCATTCCCTACGGTGCCACACTGGGTGAATGCACCTCATGAAGTGGCTCAGTGGTTTCGGCGGTGCGGTGTGGATCGGTTCGTGGTATCTGATGTACCTGGAAATCACACGTTGGCATCACGTCAAGCCGTCGCTGGCATTCAACTCAGATATAGCCTACGGCGCCCATCCCGGCCAAGCATTGATACTGCTCTACATCGCCTGCGTAGCGGCCCCGTTGCTGGTTCTGACCACTTTGGTGCAGCGAATGATCCATAAGCGACGACACTAGGTATCCGGCGACCGCCTACAACGCCGCCTCATTCATCGCAGTCAGCGGTGACGACTATCTCCCTCAGCCGAACGTCTCACCCATTTATCACAGCCATCGCATTCTGTGTGCTGCTCGTGGCCGGGGCGCGCCTTCGGCGCTGTCAACCGTCTCGGAGGTAACGTTGGAGCGCTTGCTCCGAGCGAAGCAGGCGGCGCCGCCCGAGCCGCATTCGTACGGGGCAATGGGGCTGCAGAAATTCGGGGGTCAGACCGTGCCGTTCTCGAAGCCGACCAATGGTTTCCGTCTGCACTACCTGCGATCTGGAGAAGGCCCGCCGGTAGTACTCGTACACGGCGGTCCGGGTGACAACAAGGAGTACTCCGCGCTGCTACCTCTACTGACACCCTCCGCCGACGTGGTCGTCCCCGACCTGCGAGGGTTCGGGAGGTCGGACAAGCACCTGAAGGACGTGGGCAACGCCTACGCCCTGTCCGGGCAGGTGGACGGCGCCATCGCCCTGATCGACGAACTCGGCATCAGCAACGTGGTGTTGTGCGGATACGACATCGGCAGTTTCACTGTTCAGACGATCGCCGTGAAGCGACCCGACCTCGCGAAATCTCTGGTAATCGCGCCACCGGCGATGGGGGTCGGCCGGCGAATTCTAGAGGAGAAGGCAGTCAACGCCTTCCTCCACGCGATCCTCTACAAGACGACGCTGGTGGAGGATCTCATCGATGGCAAACCGGACGCGGTCCGCGCTGTGCTGAAGGAGAGCCTGCGGAACTGGTCGGCTCCAGGCTCCGAAGTCGTGGACGCGCTGCTCGACCATCTGACCGAGAACCACTCTGCCCCGGGTGCTTTCGTGGCCGCATCATGTGGTTCCGCTATCCGGAGGGGAACCCCATCACCTATTACGCCAACGAGAAGAAGCCGGAACCCGCTGACAGGTTCTCCAAGCCCATCACCATCCTCTGGCCCGGCAAGGATCCGCTCTTTCCGCAGGAATGGAGCGACAACCTGTCCGACTTCTACAGTGACTACACACTGCATCTCATGAAGAACGCCGGGCACTTCAGCCCCCTGGAAGCGCCTGACGTCTGGGCCGAGCATGTCCTGGAACGCGTGCGTGAGGCCTAGCAAAAGCCGCCGGCCCCATCGTCCGTTCGCCGGGTGAAGATCATCTGAGCTGTCAGCTCTCGTCAGGAGGTACGGCGGTGCAGGGGCTCCATCACAACATGTTCGAGCACGCGGGTGTCCGAATTCACTACGTGACCGCGGGTACGCCGCCGAGCAACGGCGGAAATGATCGAACGATCGTTCTGTTGCATGGTTGGCCCCAGACCTGGTGGGAGTGGCGTCTCATCATGGAGCCGCTCCGTTCCGACGGCTGGTTTGTCGTGGCCCCCGATTACCGAGGGGCCGGCGGGTCGTCGAAGCCCGAGAGCGGCTACGACAAGCAGACGATGACAGGCGATGTCAAAGCGTTGCTCGATCATCTCGGCGTGGAGAACCCGATCATCCTTGTCGGTCACGATCTCGGGATGTTGGTCGCCTACGCGTTCGCCTCCCTCCATCCGGATGACGTCGAGCGTCTCGTGCTCATGGAGGCTCCGATCCCGGGCACGGAAGCATATGAGAGCGTGCTGGCGACGACCAGGTTCAGTGAGGCGACGCTCTGGCACTTCCACTTCCACGGCGCACCGGACAACGTCGCCGAGACGCTTATCGCCGGCAGCGAGTTTCCGTATCTGCGCAGCTTCTATGTCAAGCTGAGTGCGAATCCCGATGCCATTTCCCTGTCGGACGCTGAGCGATACGTCGCCGACTACACGGCTCCCGGAGCCATGCGAGCGGGCCTCGAGCTCTTTCGGGCTTTCGAGAAGGACGCAGATGACAACCGCCGCATCCTGTCGGACAAGGGGAAGCTAACGATGCCCGTGCTCGGACTCGGAGGAACCGCGAGCTTCTTTCTGCCGGTGGCCGAGGAGATGCTCTCGGAGGTGGCTGACAACGTCACGGTCCGACCGATCGACGATTCGGGCCATTGGATCGCCGAGGAACAGCCGGAAACACTCCTGCGTCACCTTCGCGAGTTCATCAGGACGACCGGTGGAGGCTGATCGGTAGGAACCCGGCCGTCCAGCTACGGCTCACAGGAGAAGCTTGAGTCTCCAGTAGGGGGAGACGCGAGGGTACGGAGCATGGACGGCGACACGCTTTACTCGATCGGCGATCTGGCCCGGCGGACCGGGCTGACGGTCAAGACCATACGGTTCTACTCCGACTCGGGGATCGTGCCGCCGACTGACCGCAGCCCGGCCGGCTACCGGCTCTACGACATCGACGCCCTCGCGCGTCTGGATCTCGTGCGGACGCTGCGCGACCTGGGACTCGACCTTGCCGCCGTCCGGCAGGTCCTGGAGCGGGAGATCTCGCTGTCCGAGGTCGCGGCAGCACACGCCGAAGCACTGGACGTGCAGATCCGCACCCTGCGACTGCGGCGTGCGGTGCTACGAGCCGTAGCCAAACGTGGCTCCACCCCTGAGGAGATGAACCTGATGCACAAGCTCGCCAAGCTTTCCGATGACGAACGCCGACGTCTCGTCAGCGACTTCATCGACGACACCTTCGGTGGTGTCGACGCCAACCCCGAGCTGGTGGCCATGATGCGCTCGGCCATGCCCGACCTGCCCGACGACCCCACGCCGGAGCAGGTCGGCGCCTGGGTCGAACTCGCCGAGCTCTCCCAGGATCCGGACTTCCGCGCCTCGGTGCGCCGTATGGCCGAGTACCAGGCGGCCGAACGCGCTCAAGGCGACACCACGGGCCTGCACCACGACCTCACCGAGGCTGTCCGCGACCGGGTCGGCCAGGCACTGGCAGCGGGTGTCGCCCCGGCCTCGGCCCAGGCCGCTTCTGTGATCACAGCGCTCACGGCCCGCTACGCACACGTCTTCGGCCGTCCCGACGACGCCGACCTGCAGCGTTGGCTGCTGACGCGCTTGGAGACCGCAAATGATCCCCGCGTGGAGCGGTACTGGCAGCTGCTGGCCGTGATCAACGGCTGGCCGGTCCCCGAGAGCCTGGCCCCGGTGTTCGACTGGTTCATCCGGGCACTGCGTGCCCACATGGAGCGGGAGCGCGACGCCGAACAGGACGGCATGGTCTGACCACCCTGGTCATGCCGACAGGCGCAGCGCACGGGGCACGCTCCGTCGTCAGGTAGGCGAACCGCCGGCTCCCCTTCAACAGAGCACGGCGTGAGCTCGGCGGCCGGGCCTGTGGCGTGAGCTCCGGTCCCGGCCGCCGGCGGCCGGGACCACCCCTCCGCACCATGTTCCGGTCTTACGCCAGCTGAGACTGATTATGGTGCGGACCTCAGGGGAACGCGGACCGCGACCCGGAAGCCGCCGTCCGGCAGCGGGCCGGACACCATGGTGCCGCCTGCAGCCGCGACGCGCTCGGACAGCCCGTTCAGGCCGTTGCCCGGAACGGGCTTACCCCTGGCCCGGCCGTTGTCGCGGACCTCCAGCACCGCCTCGCCGCCGTCGCGCCCCACCTCGATGACGCAGCGTGAGGGGCGGGCATGGCGGATGACGTTGGTGACCGCCTCGCGCACCGCCCATCCGAACACGCCGTCGGCCGCCTCCGGCAGGGGCGCGCCCGCCATCCGGACCGTCGTCTCGACCCCGGCCGCCGCCAGGACCGTCCGCGCGCCGTCTAGTTCCTCGCCCAGGTCACGCCGCCGGTAGCCGGAGATCGCCTCGCGCACCTCCGCCAGCGAGGACCGCGCCACCGACTCGATCTCGCCGACCTCGGTGAGGGCGCGGTCCAGGTCGCGGTCGGCCAGCCGTCGCGCAAGCTCGCTCTTCAGCACGATCAGCGACATGCTGTGGCCGAGCAGGTCATGTAGGTCGCGGGCGATGCGCAGCCGCTCGTCGGCGGCGGCGAGCCGGGCGACCTCTCCGCGTGCTTCCCGCAGCTGCGCCACCAGGGTCCGTGAATGGCGGAGCGCGACCATCATCATCCCGAACGCCAGCAGCACGAGTGCGATCCCGCCGATCATCGTTGCCGGGGCGCCGATCAGCACCCCGTCACCGGCCACCACCGCCATCGAGCCCAGCACCCCGATCGGGGCCCATCGCAGCGGCAGCGACATGGCCAGCACGAAGGCCAGGTAGATCGGCAGACCCAGCCATTCGAGCCCGAACAGCGGCGGCAGCCCCGTCGCCAGCAGCGCGAACGTCGCCGGCACAGCCAACGACCGCACTGTGGAAGGGTCGTCCCAGCTCCACCGCACGAACGCCGCCGCGCAGTACATCAGCACGAACGCCATCAGGGCCGCGACGCCCAGCCAGCGCCGCGTTCCCTCGTAGTGCGCCACCGCCGCGACGACCGGGGCCAGGAACAGGAGCCCGAACGACATCCAGAAGGTCCGTTGCAGCAGCTGGGGGCCTTCGTCGCCCCGGAAGAGTCGGTTCATCAGGACGTCACGCTAGCGGGCCGAAAGATGGCGAGAGCCCGCGCGCCCAGCCTCTGCGTTCATGCGGTCAGTGCGGGCCCGGCGGTCACCGGCGGCGCGTGCGCAGTGGCTGCGGCCCGGCCCGTGCAGATTTACGAGGGCGCTACGAGCCCAGTTGGTCGGCCGGGCCGTTGCGGGCGAGGCGACGCATGATGCCCGGGGCGACCCTCCACAGTGCGTGCGCCGCTTTGGCATCCAGCCCGACCGAGACCAGTGGCGGGTTCGTCCGTACCGCTTTCAGGATCGCCGCCGCCACCGTCTCCGGCGGTAGCGCCTTGCGATACTGCGTGGTCATCCGGGCGCGCGCCTGGGCCTCCTCCTCCGGGCTGCGGCCGACGAACCGCGTCGCCTCTGTGATCGGTGTCCTGATTCGCCCGGGACAGACCACCGTCACTCCGACCCCGTGGCCCGCCATCTCCCCGCGCAGGCATTCGGAGAACATGACCACCGCCGACTTCGTCGCCCCGTAGGCCGACAACGAGCGGGACGGGGCGAAGGCCGCAGCCGAGGCCACGTTGACGATGTGCCCGGATCCACGCTCGGCCATCGCGGGCGCGAAGGCCCGAGCGCAATGCACCACCCCGAACACGTTGACGCCGACGATCCGCGCCCAGTCGCCGGCCGTGGTGGCGAGGAAGGGCCCGGTCATGCCGATACCGGCGTTGCTGACCAGCACGTCGGGCACGCCGTGGTCCCGTACGACGGCTGCGGCGAACTCCTCCACCCGCTCGGCGTCGGAAACGTCCACCTGGTAGCCGCACACGCCGTCGGCCACGCCGTCGGCCGGTTCCATGAGATCGGCCCCGACCACACGGGCGCCGGCGGCGGCGAAGGCGAGCGCGGTGGCCCTCCCGATGCCGCTCGCCGCACCGGTCACGACCACCAGTCTGCCCTTCATGATCGGGGATTGTAGGCCTGTAGGGCGCCGGGCTGACAGAGGTCTCCCGCGTCGGTTCAGCCTTGATACAGGAGCGCGATGCAGGAGATGCACGCGCCCCGAGGCGGCTCGGAGGGAATCTACCTCTGCGGTGCGGGTACCGAGTCGTCCACGGCGATGACGTGCTCGTCCCAGCTGATGCGGTGGCGATGGACAGGCCCGAACATCTGCTCGGGGGTGGGCATGACGGGCCTTTCGCCGGCCTGGCCGGCCTTGGCCTTGTTCTTGGCGGCGGCGTCGCCCCCGATCATCTCCACCCGATCGCGGCGCAGGTGCTCGTACGCGGTGAACGCGGCCTCGGGGGTGGGCAGGTCGCGCAGGCAGCGTGCAAGTTCCACAGCGCTCTCGATGGCCTGGGAGGCTCCCTGCCCGGAGCTGGAGGACGGGGCATGGGCGGAGTCGCCGACCAGCACCATCCGGCCGCGGTGCCAGGTCGGCACCGAGGGCATCCGCTCCATCGGGCCGACGATCATCAGGTCGCGCGGGTCGGTGCCGGCCAGCAGTTTCTCGCCCGGGACGTGGCCCGCGTACAGGTCGCGCAGTTCGGCGAGCCATTCGGCGGCGGGTCTGCGGCCGACCTCCGCGGAGCTGAGCGGGGTGGTGCGGGGGAGACCGGCGAACCAGCAGATCCGCCCATCGGGCAGGCGCCAGTAGCCGATGAACGTGCGGCCGAAGGCGAAGTACATGGTGCCGGGCTCGGCCCGTACGTCGCTGCCGACGGCGTAGCCGCCGAAGCTGAGCACGCCGCCGTACTCGGGGCCCGGCGCGGTGGGATCGATGAGCCCGCGCACGGTGGAGCGAATGCCGTCGGCGCCGATCAGCACGTCGGCGGTCGCGGTGCTGCCGTCGGAGAAGGTGGCGGTGACAGCGTCGCCGGTGTCGTCGGCGGCGACCAGCCGCTTGCCGTAGTGGATCGGCACGCCGCGCGCCGTCGCGTGGTCGGCCAGCGCCCGGAACAGGTCCGCCCGGGCCATCGCGTGAGTCGGAGGCAGGCCGGGGAAGCCGCCGAACTCGGCCACCTGGTTGCCGCCGCCGTCGGCCATCACGACCCCGGGGACCGGGTGGCCGACGGCTTGCGCGACCTTGTCCGCACCGATGATCTGCAGCGCGCTCAGTCCGTTGGGCGCCAGGCTGAGCATCGCCCCGACGCCGTCGGCCGGCTCCCCGTGCGCCTCGTAAACGGTGGCCTGGATGCCCGCCTTGGCCAGTGCGAGCGCCGTCACCGGTCCGGCGATGCCTCCCCCGATGACGAGGGCGGTCTTCACCTTGCTCATGTCCCACTCCGTTTCGTCAGCCGATGAAGGAATAGTGTCACTGAAACTAGTCCTATGTCAACTAGTAACAGTGACGCTAGCGACGGACGTGGGCACGCCTCTATGGCGCCAGGATCAAGCGCTGGCGCTGGTCGTGGGATTGCGGATGGGTGGCGTGGGGCCGGCCCACATCGCCTACGCGACGTCGGGCCGTGTCATCAGCGGCGACCGCAGATGCAGCGCCAGATCGGGGCTGGTCAGAGGCGGGATGCTCCACGTCGCCGCCGCCGTCCCCGCATCGGCGTCGACCACCAGCCGAACCCGGTGCGGGGTGGTGATGACGTAAAGCTCGGCGACGAACGTGTCGCCCTGCCAGGCGCCGGTCGCGACAACAGGGCGGCCGAGCGGCGAACTCTCCCGCCACTCGCCGTGGCCGACCTCGACGTTGAGGAACGACCCGAGTCGCAGGAGCCATCCACCGTCCACGGGATCGACGACCACCGTGGTCCCGCCGGGCAGCGCCGAACCCTCGGCGGAGCCGTCGATCCTCGCCTTGACCGAGCGCTCCGGGGCGGCCGAACCCGGCACCGGCGCCAACGACAGCCGCCGCAGCCGATCGGCGAGGATCTCGTCGTCCCGGCTGCTTCCCGCGTGGTCCACGCCGGGCAGCAGGCACTCCCACAGTGCGTCGAACATCGCCTGTGGCTGCGGATTGGCACTGGTCACGGCGACCACGAGATCGTGCGACGGGACGACCACGCATTGCTGGCCGAAAGCCCCGTCAGCGTGGTAACCGTGACGCGACATCCAGAACTGGTAGCCGTACCCGCAGAGGTAGTCGGCGTTTCGCGATCCGTCCTCGAACGGCAGGGTGTCGATGTGCCGGCTGGTCGCGAGCTCCACCCATTCGCGCGGGACGAGCCGCCGGTCGCCCCAAAGGCCTCCGCGCAGCAGCAGTTCACCGAAGGCGGCGACGGCCTCGGTGGTGAGGTGAAGTCCATGGAATCCGAAGGCGGCACCGCTCGCCACCCGGTCCCATTCGGCGTGGTCGACGCCCATCGGCGTGAAGAGGCGCTCGTCGAGCAGCTCCGGGAGGCCGCGGCCCGTGACCCGTTCCACCATCCGGGCCAGGATGAAGGTGGTCGGATTGTCGTAGGTGTGCCGGGTTCCTTCGGCCTCGGGGAACGGTACGCGCAGGAAGCCCTTCACCAGGTCGCCCGGCTCCAGCCGCCAGGCCTCGGCAAGGCTGTCCGTACGGTGTCCGGCGGTCATGGACAGCAGGTGGTGAACGGTGAGACGGCGTCCCTGCTCCGAGATGCCGGCCGGAACGTGGTCGGGCAGCACGTCCACCACCCGATCGTCCAGCGAGAGCAGCCCGTCGGCGATCGCGAGTCCCACGGCGACCGAGGTGAACGACTTGGTCACCGAGTAGAGAAGGTGCGGGCGGTCGGCCGAGTACGGCGCCCACCAGCCTTCGGCGACGACGTGACCGTGGCGCACGATCATGATGGAGTGACACTCGACGGAGTGTGCGTCGAGCCGGTCCAGCAGCGCGGCGATCGAACGGGACGACATCCCCGAGGCGGCCGGTGTCGACCGCGGCAGCAATGTGCGCTGAGGACGCATCCGGACACCCTAACAAATCCACCTAAATGGAGGCACGAGACAACGACTCACCCCGTTCTCGGTAATCGCGGAGGTTCCGAAGAGAAACCGGTCGCCGCAAACTCGCGGCAGTCACTCCAATGGCCGGACATGTCATACTTACGACCCGAATGGACGATCTCGATGACGGGATCGACGGGGAGGGGTGGGGTGGAGCTCCGCGACATCGAGATCTTCCTGACCCTCGCCGAGGAGCTGCACTTCGGCCGTACGGCGGAGCGGCTGCACGTCTCCGTGGCCGCGGTCAGCAAGGCGCTCAAGAAGCAGGAACGGGCGATCGGTGTCGAGCTCTTCGCCCGGGACAGCCGCAATGTACGGCTCACGCCGGTGGGTGAGCAGCTCCGCGACGACCTGCGCCACCTGCATCAGGGGTTGACGCAGAGCCTGGAACGGGCCCGGCTGGCGGCCCGGGGCAAGACCGGCACCCTCCGCATCAGCCTGTTTCCCGCCAACGTCCAGGAACTGCGCCGGTACTGGGAGACCTTCCGCTCCCGCCATCCGCAGTGGGAGCTGCGCCTGCGGATGGCGGAACTCACCGATCCCTTCGCTCAGCTGCGCAACGGGGAGACCGACATCCTGGTCACCTGGTTTCCCGTTGAGGAGCCCGACCTGACCGCGGGTCCCCTGCTCTTCGCCGAGCCAAGGGTGCTGGCCGTGGCCGCCGACAACGCCCTCGCCAAGCGGTCCACGACCTCCCTGGAGGCGGTCGGCGACTATCAGCACGTGGCCATCAGTCCGGCGCCTGACCACTGGTTCAGACACTACGTTCCGGACCTCACTCCGAAGGGCCGGTCGATCGACCGCACCGCGTTCGTGGAGACCGTCGACGACATCTTCCTGCACACGGCCGTCGGGGAGGCGGTCGCTCTCTTCCCGCTCCACGTGACCAGGTACTACCCGCGCCCCGACATCGTCTACGTGCCTGTCACGGACATGGCGGCGCTGCCGTACGGGCTGGTGTGGCGCAGCGACGCGGAGAACGACCTCATCCGCGCCCTCGCCCGCGTGGCGCGCGACCTGGGACCGCTGCCCGGCTGAGACCGTCAACCGCGGGTCAACGACCGTTGCGAGAGTCGCCGTTGATCCGCGGCACCGCCCCACGTGATGCTTGATCCGTCCGAAGAACACGCCTGTCGGGAGGTGAATGGGGATATGCCCTTTTCTGGTGCAGTGGCGTGAACATCGTCTCTTCCGCCGTATCCCTGACCGTCGCCGACCCGGCCGCTTCCAGCCGGTTCTTCACCGGCCATCTCGGCTTCCGGCAGATCCTGACAGGCGAGGGGTTCATCGCCCTGGGCCGTGACGACGCGGCCGTCGACCTGCTCCTGATGGAGCGCGACCCCGAGCGGTGGCGGCCGGACCAGGGACTGACAGAGGTGATCGTGGTGTTCACGGTCACCGGCCTCGCCGCCGAGTACGAGCGCCTGCGCGGCGAAGGCGCCACCATCACCATCCCGCTCAGGCGGGAGCCGTGGGGCGAGCTGATGGCGCAGCTCACCGACCCCAACGGCGTCGCGATCCAGCTCACCGAGTGGATCTCCCCGATCACGGGCTGACCCCCGGCCGGCCTGGTCGTGCCGTTCGCCGTCACCGGCATCCCCACCGCATGCGATGTC
>NZ_KI866523.1:797968-843517 GCF_000511135.2 Microbispora sp. ATCC PTA-5024
CCAGCAAGATCACCGAAGCCCTCGACGCCGCCTGACCCGACACCGCGGGGTCCTCTCCGGACCCCCGGGACCCGCGGCGGGTCAGCGGCGGCCCGCCATCAGCGCGGCCGGCGATGGTGAATGCCGTGAACGGGTCTCGCAGAGATCGAAACTACGCGTAAGGAGATTCAGATGGGACACACCAAGGGCGGCTTCTCCGAAGCAGGGCTGCGCAGGCTGCGTGAGGTGCTGGCGCGGTATGTCGATTCAGGGAGGATTCCCGGGCTTGTCGCCCTGGTCGGCCGGGGCGACGAGACGCATGTCGAGGTGCTCGGGACGATGCGTCATGACGGTGGCGCGCCGATGCGCCGCGACACGATCTTCCGGATGGCCTCGACGTCCAAGCCGGTCACGATCGCGGCGGCGATGGTCCTGCTGGACGAGTGCCGGCTGCGGCTGGACGACCTGGTGGAGCCGTGGCTGCCGGAGCTGGCCGACCGGCAGGTGCTCAAGCGGATCGACGGCCCGCTGGACGAGACCGTCCCGGCGCGGCGGCCGATCACCGTACGGGACGTGCTGACCTCCACGTTCGGGCTCGGCATGGACATGACGTCGCTGGGCACCCCGATCATGAACGCGGTCTTCGAGCAGGGGCTCACGCCCAACCTGCCGGTGCCCATGCCCGAGCCGGACGAGTGGATGCGCCGCCTGGGCGAGCTGCCGCTCATGTACCAGCCCGGTGAGCGCTGGCAGTACCACATCAGCAGCGACCTGCTCGGCGTGCTGGTGGCCAGGGTCACCGGCCGGCCGTTCGAGGAGTTCCTGAGCGAACGCGTCTTCGAGCCGCTGGGCATGCGGGACACCGGCTTCCACGTGCCCGCCGACCGGCTCGACCGGCTCCCGCCCCTCTACGCTCCCCACCCGCAGACCGGAGAGTTCCTCGTGTGGGACGAGGCCGAGGGGGGACGCCACAGCAAGCCTCCGGCGTTCGCGGGCGGTGGCGGCGGGCTGAACTCCACCGCCGACGACTACCACGCCTACTTCCGGATGCTGCTGAACGGCGGGATGCACGGCGGCGAACGGATCCTGTCGCGGCCCGCCGTCGAGTTGATGACCACCAACCGCCTCACGCCCGAGCAGAACGCCGCCCGCAACGCCATGGCCACCGGCAACGTCCATGTGTCGCACGGCCAGGGGCAGCACGGCGGCTGGGGATTCGGGATGGCGGTGCGGACCTACCGCGGCGACTACGCGCCCGTCGGCCAGTTCGGCTGGGACGGCGGAAGCGGCACCGCGACCTACGCCGACCCGGTCAACCAGCTCACAGGCATCCTGCTCACCCAGGTCGGGGCGTCCACCCCGGACTCGACGCAGCTCATCCACGACTTCTGGACCACGCTCTACCAGGCCGTCGACGACTGACCCCGAGCCGCGACGCAGGCCGGCCCGCCGGTCGCCCTGACCTCGGCGATTCGCGGCCGGCCTCGGCCGGAACCTGCGGCATGCCGCGGTCAGAGAGGACCCAGGTTGTGGCGGCGCGCGTAGTCGGCCGCCGCGGCCCGGTCGGTGACGTTCGCTTTGGCGAAGGCCCGGTTGATGTGCGACTTCACCGTCGCCGGCGAGACGCGCAGGCGGAGCGCGATCTGCGCGTTGGTCAGCCCGGCGGCGATGAGCGCGAGCACCTCCGCCTCACGCGGCGTCAGCCCGCCGGGCGGAGACGGCGGCACACGACCGAGCCGTGCCGTGCCGACGATTCGCGACTGCACCGCCGGATCCATGGGTGACAGGCCGGCCGCCGCCGCGAGGATGGCCTGGGAGATCTCCCGGCGGCCCGCGTTCTTCGTCAGGAATCCGCGGGCTCCCGCGGCGAGCGCGGCCAGCACGGTCTCGTCGTCGGCGTGACTGGTCAGCACCACGACAGCGGTCGAGGGGTGCGCCCGGGCCAACTCCGCGGTCGCGGCGACCCCGTCCGTGTCCGGCATCCGTACGTCCATGAGCACGACGTCCGGGGCGTGCCGGGCGACGGCGGCCACCGCGGTCCGGCCGTCGGCCGCCTCCGCGACCACCTCGATCCCTGGAAGGATCTCCAGCAGGGCGACCAGGCCCTCGCGTACGGTCGCCTGATCGTCCACCACGACCACGCGGACCGGGTTCACGCGCCGACCCACGCGTGGACCCGCCACTGCGCACCCACACGGCCGGCGGTGAGCGTGCCTCCTGCGGCCGTGATGCGTTCGCGCATGCCGGCGAGGCCGTTGCCGCCGCTCACCGGTGCGGCCGTGTCGGCCGCGGCGTCATTGGTGACCGAGACGGCGAACCCGTCGCCGGTGAACGAGAGATGCACGTCGACGGGGGCGCCCGGGGCATGCTTCGCGGCGTTGGTCAGCGCTTCTTGCACCAGCCGGTAGACCGCCATCCCGTGCGACGCGGGCAGGGTGGGCACCGGCCCGGTCACGCGCAGCGTCACCTGCCCTCCCGCCTCGCGGAAGGCGCCGACCAGCCTCTCCACCATCGCCAGTGCCGCGACATCGCCTTCGCGGAGGGCCCGGACCGCCGCGACCGCCTCCTCCTGGCCGCTTCTGACGAGCCTTCCCGCATGCTCCAGGTGGGACAGGGCGCGTTCCTGGTCGCCGGTGGTCTCCAGCGCCGCCGAGGCCGCCTCGACCTGCAACGACAGGCTGGTCAGCGAATGCGCGAGGACGTCGTGGAGTTCCCTGGCGATGCGTGTCCGCTCGGTGAGCGTCGCCGCCCGCGCACGGTCGTCGGCGGCGCGTAGTGCCTGTTGTGCCATGTCCACGTACAGCTTGCGGTTGTGGCCGAGCAGATAGGCCACGAACGCCACCGCGGCATACCCGGCGAGCGCGTCACCACGGTGGTCCAGATATCCCACCAGCAGGACGCAACAGCAGCAGATCACCACGACGCCGCCCGTCCGCGAAGGGAAGTCGGCTCCGGCGCCCACACAGGCCCAGAACGTGAACCAGAAGACGGCCAGCGCGGGATGGAGCACCAGCAACACGCTGCCTGCCAGGCCGGTGGCCAGGATGAGGATCAGCAACGTCCGCGACCCGCCACGCGGCCCCACGACCATCACGGCGACCCAGCTCACGGACGCGACCGCCAGCGCTATGGGAACCTCCGGTCCGGCGCCGCGCAGGCCGGCGGCTCCCGGATGGGCGATCTCCCCCCAGAGTATGAGGGCCAGACCGGCGGACATCGCCGCACGCAGACCCCACATGCCGCGGACGCCCTGCTCCCCCATCCGACGCTTCCCTTCAGGTGGTGGACGGAGTCACACCCGCCTGCACCCAGATCTCAGCCCGTCAGGTTGACGATCTCCACCGGGCACCCCAGCTTAATGTGACCCGAAACTCGCCATTTCGGAGGTCCCGTGTCCACCGCGCTCACCCTCGCCGGCCTCGCGATCGTCGCGGTCGTACTGCTCAAGGACTGGGGTCATCGCAGGGCCACCCCGCTGGGGCTCCTCAGGCCTCTGCTGGTGGCGGCGGTCGTCGTGCCGTTCGTCATGCCGGGCTGGGACATGTCGGGCGGCGGTCTCGTGCTGGAGATCGTCGGACTGCTGGCCGGTGCCGCGATCGGCGTGCTCGCGTCCTCGTTCCTCAAGGTCAGCGTCGACAAGGACGGCCAGGCGTGGACCGACGCAGGGGTGGCGTACGCCGCCGTCTGGATCGTCTACACCGTGGCCCGGCAGGTCTTCATCTATGGCTGCGAGCACTGGTATTCACGGTCACTCGGCATGTTCCTCATCGGCAACCACATCAGCGTGGCGGCCTTCGCCGACTCGATCATGTTCCTCAGCCTTGCCCCGATTGTGAGCAACCGCCTGGCCATCCTGATCCGCAGCCGCAGGCAGACCGTAGCCCACCCCGCCGGCCGGGCGGCGGCTGGGAGTGCCAGGTCGTGAGGGCTTCTGCCTGAGGCAGGGGCGATTCCAGACGGGTTCGCCGCGCAGGGCTGTCACAAACGGGGGAGGCCGTCTGGTCCTTCATGTGGACACTCCCTGCTGTTTGGAGGAACACATGAGCGCTGAGCACGCACACCTGCCCCCGGGCGTCGAGGTGATCGCGGCCCTGTCGGAGGCGGCCGCCCGGATCCCGGACGGCGCCGAGGCCAGGACCGTCCGAGTCACCCTTTCGCCCGGCGACCCCGGCGCGCCGCCGCACCGGCACCCCGGGCCGCTCTTCGGCTACGTGACCGAGGGCGAGATCCTCTTCGAGCTGGAGGGGCAGCCGCCCCGGGTGCTCAAGGCCGGTGACGCCCTGTTCGAGCCCGGAGGCGACGTGATCCACTACCAGGGCGCCAACAACCTTCCGGACGCGCAGTCGCAGCTGGTCGTGACCATGTTCGCGCCGCCCGGTACCCCGGTTCTGACCGTGGTCGGCGCGGAGGAGCTGGCCGAACGACGGCACCTGCGGTTCGCCCAGCCGTGATGACCCTCAAAGCGGCAGCCGGCCGTCGTCGGGAAGGCTGGTAGCAGTGCTCACGTCCTCCTCGCAGCTCGCACTTCCCTGCCGTGCCCGGCCGAGAACGGCGGCTGCGAGGAGGACGGGGCCGACGAGGGCCCGCGCAGAAACGCCGTCACGTGCCCCGGACCGCACCCCACATCGGCAGCCGGCCCGGATGCCAGTTCGGCGAACAGCGTCAGCAGGCTCCGCTTCACCGGCTGCCCGGGCAGATCGTCGGCGAAGAGGGTGGAGTAGCGGGCAGCCACAGCGTCGTAGGAGGAACGGGTCGGCTCGAGGAAGCCCAGATCGGTCATGGCCGGAAAGGTTAGCGATCCCCTCTGACAGGCCGGCTGCCGGCGAGCGCGCGGGAATTCGTGTGTGGTCACACGGCGGGCGGTCGGGGTCTCACTTCGGCAGCCCTGAGATGATCATGCGTTTGAGCTGCTCGTAGCTGTCGTCCAGATCGGCGGGAAGCCCGAACCCGCCTGCGGCCTCAAGGACGGCGAAGCCGTGCACGGCCGACCGCACGCACCTCGCCGCGTGGATGGCGTCCGCGCCCTCGAGCCCGTACCCCCGGAGCAGGGCGAGGAGGATGTCGACCAGCCGCCCGCCCGCCTCGGCCAGCTCCGGCCGGGCCGCCTGGATCATCGCGGCGTACCGGCCGGGGCTGCTCCTGGCGTACTCCCGCCAGACGTTCATGAACGCGTGCAGCGCCTCGGCTCCTGAGAGGCCGAGCACACGCTCGCGGGCCTTGTCCGCCAGCTCGTCCATGACGCGGATGGACACCAGCGTGTTGACCTCCGCGAGGTTGCGTACGTGCTTGTAGAGGGACGGCGTGGCGACGCCCGCGCGACCGGCCACCGCCGACAGGGTGACCGCGGCCGGTCCCTCCTCGTCGATGATCTGCAGCGCGAGATCGACGATCGCGTCGGGCGACAAGCCCGCTCTAGCCACGGGCGTGCTCCTTCAGGAACGGCAGAACGGCATCGGCGACCGCGTCGGGATACTGCGCGTGGGGGTAGTGGCCCGCGCCGTCGATCATGGCGATCGTGCCGCGCCCGGCCGGCATCTCCGCGACGATGCCCTCCGCCTCGGCCCGGGGGTCGCTCCAGTCGGGATCCAGCGTGCCCATGACGACCAGGGCGGGCACCCGGAGGTTCCGGAGCTGGGCGCCGGCGTCGGTCGGCGCGGACATGCCCATTTTGCCGACCACGCCCATCCGGCCCGGGCGGCGCAACGCCCGCCCCAGATCGGCCATGTAGGCGTCGTAGTCGGCGGGCTTGTCGCCGGGGTAGGCGTGGTCGAGGTACCGCCTCCACATCCTCACGCTGCGGAGCGCTCCCGTCGCCATCAGGAGCATCATCCCCTTCCGGTGCCGGCCGTCGCGCAGCAGGGCGCCCAGGTCCGGCTTCTGCGCCCGCGTGAACGGGCCGATCTCGACCACCGCGGTGACCAGATCCGGATCGAGCGCCGCCGCGATGGTGGCCGAGCCGCCGGAGAAGGAATGCCCGACCACGACCGCCGGCCCGCCTAGATGGCGGATGAGGGCGAGCAGATCGTTGGCGGTGTCGGTGCGGGTGTAGGACGACCAGCCGGTCGTCGACTCGCCGTGACCGCGCAGGTCGGCCGTGGCGACGCGATACCCGGCGGCCACGAGCGTGGCGGCGAGGAAGCGGTAGGCCTCCCGGCCGTCGCCCATGCCGTGGGACAGCACGACGAGCGGGCCTTCGCCGGTCACGTCGTACGCGAGCCGTCCGCCCTCGATCTCCAGGTATTCGGTCACAATGGCCTCCTTGGCTAAAGCTAATAGCCGCAAAGCTAACGCTATTAGCCCTGGTCGTCAAGTCATGCGCCGTACGGCGCTGGGGGCCTCACCCGTGGGCGCGAAGAGCGGCGATCAGCCAGGTGAGGGCGGGCATGGCGGACGGAGCGGGCTCATGCCCGTTGAGCACGGCTATCAGCTGCCAGTAGCGCTCCACCCGGGCGTCGGCGACGGTCTCAAGCCACCGACGCAGCTCGCCGCGTTCGTCGGGGGACAGGTCGGGCTTGACGATCTGATTCAGAACGGTCCGGCCCTCGACCGAGTCCGGCGCGACCGACTCGGCTGTCGCCCGGTTGGCGTGCTCCAGGGCAAGCGACCGGAGCTCGTACCCGTGGCGCGACGCCGCCGACGAGGCTCCCGTGAGCGCGATCCGCCGGAGCCGTCGCCGGAAGTCCTCGTCGGCGACGAGGTCGGCCAGCTCGATCCAGGCGTCGATCTGGCGCGGCGCCGGATCGTCCGGCAGGTCCCGCATCCACTCCGCGACCACCTTGGCGTCGTCGTCCAGCGTGATCCCGGCGAACGTGGTCTCGATGAACTCGTCGATGACCTGCTGACGCCCGGCGGCGGACAGGTGGGCGAGTTTGTGCGTCATCATCGTCTCCTCGGTTGTGCCACCGCGCTTCGCGATCGTGCGGAGTACGGCACGGCGAAGCTTCAGAGCTGTGATCTCCGCGTCCAACGCTCGGGCGTGCGCCTCGGCCACCTCGGCCACCGTGACCTGCCGCGCCATGATCTGCTGGACGGCCTCCAGCCCGATGCCGAGCTCGCGCAGGGTCCGGACCAGATCGAACCGGGCCACGGCGGCGGCGTCGTAGAGGCGGTACCCGCTGGCCGACCTGTCAGTGGGCACGATCAGGCCGCTGTCGGACCAGAAGCGGATGGTATGCACCGAAAGACCGGTACGTCGAGCGATCTGGCCCACGGTGTACAGCTCTGTTCCGTCACTCACGAGGACGAGCCTGCACCTTCGAGCCACTCGAGACTCAAGCCGTTCCACGAAGTGATCGTCGGGTTGTTGGCCTTGGGGCAGTATGTGGCGATGAGCAGGGCTTATGGGAGACTGCACGGCTGTGACACCCCTGCTCGACCTCGCCGGAGTCTTCGTTTTCGCCCTGTCCGGCGCGCTTGAGGGCGTGCGCAAACGGTTCGACGTGGTCGGCATGGTGGTGCTCGCGTTCTTCACCGCCGTCGGGGGCGGCGTCATGCGTGACCTGTTCATCGGCGTGCAGCCCGCCGCGTTCCGGGACGCGGGATATCTCCTCGTGCCGGTCGCGGCCACCGTCATCGCCTTCTTCTGGCACCGGCAGGTCGAGCGGGCGATGCCCGGCGTGCTCGTCTTCGACGCGGCGGGCCTCGGCCTGTTCTGCGCCGTCGGGACCACCAAGGCCCTCTACTACGGCCTCGCGCCGCTGCACGCCGTGTTCCTCGGGGTCTGCACCGCCGTCGGCGGCGGCGTCATCCGGGACGTCCTGTCCGGCCAGAGGCCGACCCTGCTCTACGACCGCCAGCTCTACGCCGTGCCGGCGATGCTCGGCTCGACGGCGATGGCCGTGCTGTACACACTCGGCGTACGAGGATTCGCCGCCACCCTGTCCTCGGCCGTGCTCGCCTTCACGCTCCGCATTCTCGCCATGCGGTACGGCTGGCGCGCCCCCCTGGCCAAAGGCATCAGCGGGTCCACGTGAGCCGCCGAGTCGGCGCCGTCACTTCGCTGGAACGTGACGTCAACAACGCGGTTCACACGTCGGCGAGGCACTCCGGCTGAGGGTGGGATGACCTGTGGGTCGTGTGCTCATCCCGCTCTGAGGAACTGCTCAAAGGCTTCCCGTGCGAGCGCGGACACACTCTTGCCCTCTTGCTCGGCGCGGGCCTTCGCGCGCTCGCGCAACTCCTCCGGAAGCCTGAAGGAGACCCTTGGAGAATGTGTGCCCTCGCCGGTGAGTGACGGACGGCCGAGGCGACTGGTCGGTTGAGGAACACGGCCTTCGTCGATTGCTTGGTGAACATCGCTGATCGCGTTCCGCACGTACTCGTCGTCGATCAGGTTGCCCTTGGTGTCGTAGATCTCTTCAGACTCGCTGTCGATATCGGAGTCGTGGTCCAGGATGAGTTCGATGTCTTCCGGCGGCCAGGCTGCCTCGTGCTCAGTCATGCGTCCTTCTCCGAAGCGCGGTCGGCATCACATGGATGATCACCAGAGCTTTGTCAGTGAGGATGCCGATCATTTCCAGCTCCACACCCCGATCATCGGGGGCCGATCCAGACCCATCTGTCCTCCAAGGTCGGGTCTTTGGCCGGCACGATCGCCGGAGGCCCGGCGCGGACGACATGTAGGGCACGCGCCTGTCCGATGCGATGCTTTCGCGCCGATCGTTAGAAGCGCAACTTCTTCATGCCCGCATTATGTCTGACATAACATTCCTCGATGGCCCGTTCTGGAATGCCGGACGCCGAGTCTCGACAGGCCGCTCCGACCATGGGATGGGCACGGCTCGCCTATGGCCGCCCACCCGTCGCGATCACCGACTCGGGCTCCGGCGCCGGCGGCGATCGCGAACGGTGGCGTTTCTCCGCCAGACGAGTGGCCGGAGCTCTGCGGGTGCGCCGGGTGCGTTCTCGGCGGCGAGCATCTCGCGGCGGGAGATCATGGCGACGGACACCTGCCGGCGGAAGTCGCAGAAGGTCTGCACCTCGCCCTCCCCGCGGCGCAACTCCCGGTAAGGGCCGTCCAACTCGGTGTAGGACATCCCCTCGTGCGCATGGTCGTGCAGCGTCGCCACATTGACGGCCCAGCTGCGGAGCAAGGAGGACGAGGCCCGTACGGTGACCAGGCCGCCCGGGTTCGTCACCTCGGCGGCCCGGAGGTCTTCCGGGGGACGCCATCTCCGCCACCAGGTGCCGTCGTCCCGCTGATCGCGCCACTCGCGGACCGCCGCGTCGAGACCCCAGGTCTGCCACCGCACCGTCCCCCGCGCCTCTCTCGGTACGGCGAGGCTTCGGGTGAGGAGACGGACGGAGCGTGCCGGCAGATGCGTCACCTCAGCGGGCACAAGCGCAATGGGAGAGCCGTGTTCGGCGTCGAACGGGTTGGGGCAGATGAACCGCCGGTCGATGAGCACGACCGTGCCGGGCCGCCGCTGGAAGGACAGGCCCCACAGCAGGCGGCTCAGCAGGAGCGCGCCATGCGGGTCGGAGAGGATGTGCCAGGTCTCGTGGTGGAAGTTCGTCGAGAACCGGACGCGGGTGCCGGGCCGGAGCGTGATCACTGTGTAGTCGCGGCCGTCGGCCCGCAGATCGTGCCGGTGAAGCTTGAGCCCGTCTCCGATATCGCGGGCGTTGGACGGCCTGAGGCGGCTACGCACGATCTCGCGGGGCTGGGGGACCGGGTGGCCGACACCCGTCCTCCTGACGGAGAGGGCTATGCGACGTCCCCGGCGAGCTCGGCGAGGTCGTCGGCGGTCAGCCGCAGCGCGCCGGCGGCGACGTTCTCCTCCAGGTGCTCCGGTGACCCGGTGCCGGGGATGGGCAGGATGTTCGGCGACCGGGCCAGGAGCCAGGCCAGCGCCACCTGCGGCACGGTCGCGCCGTGGCGGGCCGCGACGGCGTCCAGGTGCTTCGCCGTGATCGGCTGGAAACCGCCCACCGGGAAGAAGGGGACGTAGGCGATGCCCGCCTCGGCGCACGCGTCGACGAGGGGGTCGTCGTCGCGGCGGGACAGGTTGTAGAGGTTCTGCACGCAGGCGATGGGCGCGATCGAGCGGGCTTCGGCGAACTCGGCCGCGGTGACGTTGGAGATGCCGATGTGGCGGATCAGGCCCTCCTCGCGCAGCGCGAGCAGGGTCTCCAGGGGCCCGGCCAGGGACGTCTCGGTCTGATCGGGATCGCCCATCCGAAGGTTCACCACGTCGAGGCGGTCGAGGCCGAGCGAGCGCAGGTTCGCCTCGACGCCGCGGCGGAGCCCGCCGGGGGTGAGCCCGGTCCTCTCCCCCGGGGGCAGGGCGATGTCGGAGCCCTCGACCAGCGATCCCACCTTGGTCACGATGACCAGGTCGTCCGGGTAGGGGGACAGCGCCTCCCGGATCAGCTCGTTGGCCACCACCCCGTCACGCGAGTAGTAGTGCGAGGTGTCGATGTGGTTCACCCCGAGCTCCACGGCCCGGCGCAGGACGGCGAGGGCCATCTCCCTCCCGGGCCGGTCACCCCTCGGCCAACCGGTCAGCTTCATCGCGCCGTACCCGATGCGCGACACCTTCAGGTCGCCGCCCAGGAGCCAGGGTTCGCCCGTCATGGGCACCGACTCTAACCGAGCCGGGCCCATGCAGCCGGGGGAAATCGGTCAGCCGGCGTCCGGCACGTAGCTCAGGTTGAGCACACCGGTCTTGAACGTCTCCGACGTGACCAGCTTCAGCTTGTGGGTCGGGGTGTCCTCGAACAGCCGCTGGCCGTGGCCGACGACGATCGGGTGCACGAGCAGGTTCAGCTCGTCGAGCAGCCCGTTGGCGAGAAGCCACCGCACGGTCGTCGCGGAGCCGGACATCTGGATGGCGCCGTCGGTCTGCTCCTTGATCTCGCGCAGCCTGGCGGCGGCGACGTCGCCGGAGAGGACCGTGGTGTTGTTCCAGTCCGCCTTCTCCAGGGTGTTCGACACGACGTACTTGTCGGCGTTGTTGATGAACGCGGCGAAGTCCTGGTCCTGGTCGGTCGTCGTCCAGTACGCGGACCACTCGTCGTACAGCTTCCGGCCCATCAGGAACCCCGTGGCCCGCTGCATTCCCGCTCCGACCGCGGCGCCCATCTCGTCGTCGAAGTACGGGAAGTGCCACTGGTCCGGCGACTCGACCACGCCGTCCAGAGAAATGAAGAAATTGGCGACGATAATGCCCATTGCTCTGCTCCCTTGCCTCATGACTGACATGGCTGCGACAGGGAGGATAGGCGGGCGGCAACCCTCAGGTCTTGTACAGAAGCGACAGCGGCTCCGCCGGGTCCCGCTCGCTCAGCTGCGTGGCGGTCCGCCCGACGTAACGGGTCAGCGACCGGGCCAGGTGGGGCTGGTCGAAGTACCCGAGCCGATGGGTCACGTCCTGGGCCGGCACACCCTCCTGGAGCAGGATCGCGGCCCGCCTGGCGCGGTCGATCTGCCGGATGGCGCCGCGGGTGAGGCCGGTGGCCGCGACGAACCGCCGCTGGACGGTACGTTCGGACACGTCCGGCGGGGCGCCGCGAAGCACCCCGGCGATGACCGGGTCGACCTCCAGGATGCCCTCGCGCGCCAGCCGCCGGACGAACTCCTCGGCGTTGTCGTAGTCGGGACGGCGCCAGGTGGAGCCCTTCAGCCAGAAGGATTTGCGGGTCGTGTCCGGGATCTCGGCGGACCCGTCGACGAGCCGGTGGAGCGGAAGGTGGGGCATCGACGTGCCGAGCGCGAAGATGATCCCGAAGAACGTCGCGTCCTCGGGCACCGGCGCGACCCCCGCCCTCGACTCCGGCCCCTGCACCGACGCGCTGACCTGACCGCGGTGCTCCCAGAAGACCAGATCCCAGTGGGCCGTCGCGACCGACGTCATCCGTTCGACGTCGTGGCTCCTGCTCCGCCACACCCGCTCGATGTACGGCGAGTCGGACGATCGGCTCTCGATCTCCAAGCCCACCTGAGACATCCCCCTTCGTCCCATTGGCGCCCTGAACGGCCAGTCTGGCATGAGATCGCCACGACGTCGTGGGCGTTCGCCTCGACGCGCTCTTCATCGGAATCGGCCGCGACCGAGAATCGGCCGCGACCGACGTCCAGCGCCGGGAGGCGCAACGGGGGACCGCTCCGCGCCGCGGGATCATCCGCTCGAACTCGGCGCGGCGGGCCCGCCGCCGGCGCGGAAGTCGCGGCGCGCTGCCGGTGACAGCAGAAGGGCCGTGATCGCGACGGGGATCGCCACGAGGAGCGCCGCTTGGAGGACGGACAGCCTCCACTCCACCGGATCCGGCGTCGCCAGAGGGGACAGCTCGCCCAGTAACCGCGCGCAGGCGGCGGCGCCGACGCAGACGGATGCGACGACCGCGGCCCAGCGGGCGGTGGCCCTCCGGCGCAGGACGCCCACCGCGAGCGTCACGAGGGCGGCGACGAGGATCGCGACCGGCGGGAGGAGGACCAGGACGAGAATCCCGTCCATTTCCACGGCCTGGCGGCGGCCGGCGTCCCACAGCGCGGCTGCCAGCACCCCGCCGCCGACCAGGAGGCAGGCCGCCGAGACGGTGGCCCAGGAGGCCCGGTGCCCCGCACGGCCGGGGTGGCGTGTGCCCTGTCCGAGCAGGGCGCGCGCCGCCACGCCGATCAGGACGCCGGCGACGGCGCCGAGGGGAGCGCCCACGGTCGCCAGGCCGCCGACGTGCAGGCCGAGGATCGCCGACATCTCCGGGCCGATCACAGCTCCGGAGACCGCGCCGGGAACGGCGGCCGACGCCAGGCGCAGAACGGGGAAGGCCGCGGCCCTCGGTGTGCTCATGTCCATACGCCAAGCCTGCGACCAGGGCGTTTCGCGCGCCATCCGTTCTCGTACTCAGGTGGTCCTGGTCCTGCTGCTCACCTTCGGAGCCACCGGGCGATCCGATGTCGGCGTTGCATGTTCATGCATGAGCGTGTATAACTTCTACTTGTGTCCAAGGTGCTCACCTCTCTGCCTGTCGGCGAACGGGTCGGGATCGCTTTCTCCGGCGGTCTCGACACCTCGGTTGCGGTCGCGTGGATGCGCGAGAAGGGTGCAGTGCCCTGCACCTACACCGCCAACATCGGCCAGTACGACGAGCCCGAGATCGCCTCGGTGCCCGGACGCGCCACGGCGTACGGCGCGGAGGTCACCCGCCTGGTCGACTGCCGGGCTGCCCTCGTGGAGGAAGGGCTGGCGGCCCTGGCCTGCGGGGCGTTCCACATCCGGTCCGGCGGCCGTGCCTACTTCAACACCACGCCGCTCGGGCGGGCCGTCACCGGCACCCTGCTGGTGCGCGCGATGCTCGAGGACGACGTGCAGATCTGGGGCGACGGCTCCACCTTCAAGGGCAACGACATCGAGCGGTTCTACCGGTACGGCCTGCTCGCCAACCCCTCGTTGCGGATCTACAAGCCGTGGCTGGACGCCGACTTCGTGAGCGAGCTCGGCGGCCGCAAGGAGATGTCGGAGTGGCTGCTCGCCCGCGACCTGCCCTACCGGGACAGCACCGAGAAGGCGTACTCCACCGACGCGAACATCTGGGGCGCGACCCACGAGGCCAAGTCGCTCGAGCACCTCGACACGGGCATCGAGATCGTCGACCCGATCATGGGCGTGCGGTTCTGGGACCCCGCCGTGGACATCACCCCCGAGGACGTCACGATCGGCTTCGAGTACGGGCGGCCGGTGACGATCAACGGCAAGGAGTTCCCGACGGCGGTCGACCTGGTCCTGGAGGCCAACACCATCGGCGGACGGCACGGCCTCGGCATGTCCGACCAGATCGAGAACCGCATCATCGAGGCCAAGAGCCGGGGCATCTACGAGGCGCCGGGGATGGCGCTGCTGCACACGGCGTACGAGCGTCTGGTCAACGCGATCCACAACGAGGACACGCTCGCCAGCTACCACAACGAGGGACGGCGGCTGGGCAGGCTGCTGTACGAGGGCCGCTGGCTCGACCCGCAGGCGCTGATGCTGCGCGAGTCCCTGCAGCGCTGGGTCGGGATGGCGGTGACCGGCGAGGTGACGCTGCGCCTGCGGCGCGGTGAGGACTACTCGATCCTGGACACCTCCGGGCCGGCGTTCAGCTACCACCCCGACAAGCTTTCGATGGAGCGGACGGAGGACTCCGCCTTCGGCCCGGTCGACCGCATCGGCCAGCTGACCATGCGCAACCTCGACATCGCCGACTCCCGGGCCAAGCTGGAGCAGTACGCCAGGGTCGGCATGGTCGGCAGCCAGCAGCCGGCGCTCATCGGCGCCGCGCAGGCGGCCTCGACCGGGCTGATCGGCGCGATGCCCGAGGGCGGCGCCGAGGTGATCGCTTCGCGTGGTGAGGTTCCGGCCGACGACGAGCTGCTCGACCACGCCGCGATGGAGTTCGGCACCGACTGATCCGCCCCGGCGGACACGGCAGGCGCGCGAGCGGCGGCCGGGATGCGGCCCGAGGGCCCGGTCCGGCCGCCGCCGCTTTTCCGGCGGGACGGCGTGGTCAGCTGAAGCGGAGCGCCATGGCGTCGGTGTGTCCCGACCAGGTCAGGGTCAGCCGCCAGCAGCCCGCCTTGGGCAGGTTGACCGACGACGGGCCGGGGCCGCCGTCGATCTGGCGGGCCACCGACGTGCTCGTCCCGTCGAGCACGGCTCTGATCTTCAGCGGGTCCATGGGCCGCTGCGGCACCCGCGAGACCCAAAGGATCTTGTTGGCGACGTCGGGATCGGCGGACGCCACCGGCGGGTAGTTGAACAAAACGGCGACGATGTCTCCGCGCTCGCCGAACACGTGGGGTGTGCCCGTCCCGTCGTCGCTGAACCCGCCCCTCGCCCAGGTGGGCAGCGCGTCCCGGGTGACGGCGGAGACGCACGTGCCCGACGACGGCCGTGGAGCCTGGGACGCCGGCGCCGGAGACGAGCACCCGGCCAGCAGGACGAGAGCGCCCAAGGCCACGGCGAGGCGCCTGATCGTGGTCATGCCCGGCCTCCAGGTGATGCGCGACGACCTTCTCGTGCGCATTGTCCGCCCCGGCCCGTACGAAGGCCAGCGATGTGCCGGAGACGTCGGCCGATCGGGGGACAGCCGGCGGCCACACTTGCCCTGGAGCCGACTCCAGATCCTAGAGTGCAGGGTGATCCCCTCCCGACGGCTGAGGAGTAACGACATGCGCTACCGCGTCCTGGGCGGCACCGGCATCGAAGTGAGCGTCCACTGCTTGGGGGCGATGATGTTCGGCGCCGTCGGCAACCCCGATCACGACGCGTGCGCGCGCATCGTCCACGCCGCCCTCGACCAGGGGATCAATTTCGTCGACACCGCCGACATGTACTCTGCGGGCGAGTCGGAGGAGATCGTCGGGAAGGCGCTGCGGGGCCGCCGCGACGAGGTCGTGCTGGCCACGAAGGTGCACTTTCCGATGGGTGAGGGCCCCAACCGCGGCGGCAACTCCCGGCGGTGGATCGTCAGAGAGGTGGAGGAGAGCCTGCGGCGCCTGGACACCGACTGGATCGACCTGTACCAGGTCCACCGTCCCGACCACACCACGGACGTCGAGGAGACGTTGTCGGCGCTGACCGACCTGGTGCACCAGGGCAAGATCCGCGCTTTCGGTTGTTCGACCTTCCCCGCCGAGGACGTCGTCGAGGCCTACCACGTGGCGGATCGCCGTGGCCTGATGCGCTTCCGGACCGAGCAGCCGCCGTACTCGCTGCTGGCCCGCGGGGTCGAGGCGTCCGTGCTGCCGGTGTGCCAGAGGCTGGGCATGGGCGTGCTGACCTGGGGTCCGCTGGCCTCGGGGTTCCTGACCGGCAGGTACCGAAAGGGGCGGCCCGTCGACCTGGCCTCCGGCCGCGCGGCGCTGACCCCGGCCCGGTTCGACCCCGCGCTGCCGGTGAACGCGGCGAAGCTGGACATCGTGGAACGGCTCGTGGAAGTGGCGGACGACCTGGGCTGCACGCTCCCTCAACTGGCCGTCGCGTTCGCCGCCGCCCACCCCGCGGTCACCTCGGTGATCCTCGGTCCGCGGACCGAGGACCAGCTCAACGGCCTGCTGAAGGGCGCCTCGCTCACGCTCGACGACGCGACCCTCGACCGGCTCGACGCGATCGTGCCGCCGGGGACCGATGTCTACCGGCCCGACGGCGCGTGGCGGCCGCCGGTGCTGACGGACCCGGCGCGGCGCCGCCGTCCGCTCGCCGACCGCTCGGCGGCGTAGGCCGGCGGCCGGGTCGGAGCGGGCCGCCCGGCTCAACAGGCGGGGGGCCGCTCGGCTCAGCGGGCGGGGTGCCGCTCCAGTGCCCGGGCCAGGCGCTGTTCCAGCCTCGCGCGGCACTCGGGCCATTCGGCGTCGATGATCGAGAAGACGGCGGAGTCGCGGAGCCGGCCGTCCTCCCCCGGCGCCCACGACTGGGACCAGTTCCGCAGCACGCCCTCGAACCGGGCGCCGGCGCTCTCGATGGCGGCACGGGAGCGGACGTTCCTGGCGTCCGTCTTCAGGTCGACCCGCGCGACGTCCCACTCCTCGAAGGCGTGGCGGAACAGCAGGAGCTTCGACTCGACGTTCAGCCCGGTCCCCTGGGCCGACGCGGCGAGCCAGGTGAAGCCGACCTCCACGGCGCACAGCCGGTCGCCGTCGGGCCACATCCGGGGGTCCCAGAAGGCCGTGGCCCCGACCGCCCGCCCGGAGGACGTCTTGATCTGCGCGTACGGCGCGAGCCTCCCGGTGGCGGCACGGCCGAGCTGGGCGTCGATGTACGCCCCGACCTCGGCGGCCCGGGGGACCCACGTGAACGCGTACGAGCTCCTGTCCTCCTCCGCCGCCACGGCCAGGTCGGCCGCGTGACGGTGGTCCAGCGGCTCCAGGCGCACGAGCCCGCCCTCCAGGACCGGCCCCTCAAGCCTGAAACCCATCGATCCTCCCGCTGATCCCGAACGCGTCGGGGCAACACTAGCGAGTCCCCACATAGAGGCATCGATCACGGTGGTCGCCGGGCTTTGGGTAGCGTCGGGGCATGCGGCTTCATGTGGGATGCGCGATGTGGACGCACGCGCCGTGGCAGGGACGCCTCCTGCCCCACCCGCTCCCTCCGGGCGAGCGGCTGCGTGCGTACGCGACCTGGTGCAACGCCGTGGAGGGGAACACGACGTTCTACGCCACCCCCGCGAGGAGCACGGTGGAGTCGTGGGCCCGGCAGACCGATCCCGACTTCCGGTTCGTGGTGAAGCTGCCCAAGACCGTCACCCATGAGCGCCGCCTCGCCGGCGCCGACGAGGAGCTCCACGCGTTTATGGACGCGATCGAGCCGCTCGGGCCGCGGGCGCACGCGCTGTGGGTCCAGCTGCCCGGGTCGTTCGGGCCGGGGGATCTCGGGTCCCTCGCCGGGTTCCTGCGCCGGGTGCCCGGCGCGTACCGGTGCGCCGTCGAGGTGCGGCACCGCGCGTTCTTCGACGACGCCCGGTCGGAGGGGCTGCTCGAACGGGTCCTCGTGGACGCGGGCGCCGAGTGGGTGCCGTTCGACACGACCGCGCTCTTCCGGAGCCCCCCGACGAGCGACGCCGAGCGGGAGGCCTGGACCAGGAAGCCGCGTCTGCCGCGCCGCTCGTCCCCCCTGACCGACCGCCCGATCGTGCGCTACATCGGCCGCGACTCCGCCGAACGCACCGTGGAGGGCTGGGGGTTCTGGGTCGAGACGGTGACCGGCTGGCTGCGGGAGGGCCGGTCGCCGACCGTGTTCGTCCACACGCCCGACAACGCCGACGCGCTGACGCTGGCCCGGCGGTTCCACGACGAGGTCCGGGCCCGGGTTCCCGAGGTCGACCCCCTGCCGGAACCCCTGCCGGCCGAGCCGCTCACCCTCTTCTGACCTCGGTATCGAGTTCGTAGATCCTTCCCTGGCATTGGCATCCGGCGGGTAGGGCCACGTACAGTTCGTGAATGCGTTTTGTCCCCTTTGTCATAGTTTTTGCTGTGCTTCTGGGCGTCGCCCCCCGCGCCTGGGCCATCACGAACGGCACCCCCGACGGGGTGGGGCACCCCGAGGTGGGCGCCCTCATCGGCGACAAGCCGTACCGGGACGGCACATGGTCCTACTGCACGGGCACGCTGGTCTCGCCGACCGTGCTGCTCACCGCGGCCCACTGCGGGGAGCACGCGCAGAAGTCGGCCAGGGTGGCGTTCGCCGCCCACTACAAGCCGGGGGACGCCGTCCACACCGGCCGCTTCCTGGCCGACCCGCGGTACAAGAACGAGTCCGACCCGTACGACATGGCGGTCGTCCTCTTCGACCGGCCGGTCACCGGCATCGTGCCGGCCGTCCTCCCCGAGGCAGGCCTGCTCGACCGGCTGCTCGACTCAGGTGAGCTGGACGAGTCGCAGTTCACGCCCGTCGGGTACGGCTCGCTGACGCCGTTGAGGGGCAAGCACGGGCCGCAGTTCCAGTACACGGACTCCCGGTACCGGACGTCCATCTCCTTCAAGAGCCTCGGTCGGCGATGGCTGGAGCTGTCGCCCGGCGACGACGGCGGCGGGACCTGCTACGGCGACTCGGGTGGCCCGAACTTCCTCGGCGGCCCCGACTCGCACCTCCTCGTCGCGACGACGATCAGCGGCGACGGCGACGCCTGCTCGTCCACCAACAGCGACTACCGGCTCGACTCGGCCTCGGCGCGCGAGTTCCTGGGCTACTTCGTCACGCTCCCCTGACGGTTTCCGCACGCTCCGCCAGGGGGAGGCTGCACCCAGGCGCCCGCGTCAGGGCGTCCCACGACCGGGTTGGGGGTCCTCGTGACGGTTGCGTCCCCGGCGCCGGGGCCGGCGGCGACGTGACATGCACAGCTTCGGCGACGCGCTCATCGGCGACTGGCACCTGGCCGTGTACGCGGCGGTCAAGGCGGTCGCGCTGTTCCTGACCGCCGCCGTGGCCTTCCGCCTCACCGAGCGGCGCACGATGGCCGAGTTCGCGCCGTTCGACTGGGTGGCCGCCGTGGCGGTCGGCGCGCTCGTGGGCCGGACCGCCACCGCGACCGACGCCTCGTGGCTGACCGGCTCGGCGGCGCTGCTCACCCTGCTCGGCGCCCACGCGGCCGTCACCCGGCTGCGGTTCCTGCCGCGTCTCGGCCGGCTGGTCGACCCTCCGCTGCGTGTGCTGATCCGCGACGGGCAGGTGAACCGGCGCAACCTGCGCCGCTGCGGCCTCACCGAGGCCGACCTGGAGGCCGTGCTCCGCCAGCACGGCCACTACGGCCCGGCCGGCGTCCACCTCGCCGTCTTCGAGGCCAAGGGGGCCGTGTCCGTCCTCGCCCGGCCGCCCGGCGTGCCGGACGAGGGTTAGGCGCCCGCCGTTCCCGGCTCGTCGACGCGGACGACGGTCGCGAGGACCTCGTTGAACGCCTCGGTGGACGTGGGGTGGGTGTAGACGGTGTCCCGGAGCTCGGACGCCGTCACCCCGTGCCGCATGGCGAGCGCCACAAAGTTGATCATCTCCTGGGCGTCCACGCTCAGCAGCGTGGCGCCGAGGATCTCGTCGGTGTCGGCGTCGACCACGAACTTCATCAGCCCGCGGGTGTCCTCGACGATGTACGCGCGCGGCATGGCGGTGATGTCGGCCACCCGCTCGCAGGCGATCCTCACGCGCCGGCCCGCCCGCCTGGCCTCCTCCTCGGTGAGCCCGACGGCCGCGAGCGGCGGGGTCGTGAACAGCGTGCGGGGGATCGCCACCCGGTCGTCGGTCGATCGACGGCCCTCCCCGGTGAGCTGGTCCATCACGATGCGGCTGTCGTCGAGCGACAGGTACGTGTGCTGCGGGCCGCCGTGGACGTCCCCCAGCGCGTAGATGTGCGGCCGGCTCGTCCGCAGGTGCTCGTCGACCTCGATCGCGCCCCGTTCGATGGTGCGGACGCCGGCGGCCTCCAGCCCGAGGCCGCGGGTCGCGGGTGCCCGGCCGGCCGCGGCGAGGATCGCGTCGGCCTCGATCGTCTGCCGCCGCCCGTCCTTCTCGTAGACCACGGTCGCGCCGGACGCGGCGTCGCGGACCTCGGTGACCCGTGCGCCCGTAAGGATCTCGACGCCCTCCTCGGCGAGGATGCGCTCGACCGCCTCGGCGGCCTCGACGTCCTCGTGGCCGAGGATGCGCTCCGAGGTCTCGAACACGGTCACCTCCGACCCGAACCGGCGGTAGATCGAGGCGAACTCGATGCCGAGGTAGCCGGCGCCCAGGATCGCGAGCCGGTCGGGCAGCGCCGTCGTCCGGATGAGGTCGGTGCTGGTCAGGGTGCGTGGACTGGCCCGCAGGCCGGGAATGTCGGGGACGATCGGCTCGGCGCCCGTGTTGATCAGGATGGTGTCCGCCGTGACCGTGATCCGGTCGCCGTCCGTCTCGACCGTCACGGTGTGGGGGTCGGCGAACTCCGCCCGGCCGGTGATCACGGTGACCGTCTCGAGGCCGTTGAAGGACTCGTAGTTGCCGGCGCGGAACTTGGCGGTGAGCGCCTGCACCTCCTCGACCGCGTGCGCGTACCACTCCCGCGCCGGGTCGTCGGGCCGCCTCATCTCGGCGTGGTGGACGAGGGCCTTCGTCGGCACGCACCCCACGTTCGGGCAGGTGCCTCCGTACATCTGGTCGGACCGCTCGACGAGGACCACGCGCCTGCCGAGGCGCCCCATCCTCGCGGCCACGCTCTTGCCGCCCTTGCCGAACCCGATGACCAGCAGATCGGCGTGGACCGTCTCGGTTCCCATGCCTTCAGTCTTGGCAGCGGCGGTATGCCCTCACAACCGGCATTGCCGTCATTTTCCCTGTTCAGCGCTTCACGGCGCGCAGGACGACGAACTTCGGGTCGCTGGCGGCGACCTCGCAGTTGCCGAAGAGCCGCCGCAGCTTCACGTGGTAGCCGAGGTGCCGGTTGCCGACCACCCACAGCTCGCCCCCGCGGCGCAGCGCCGCCCGCGACCCGTTGAACATCCGCCAGGCCGTCGCGTCGGTCGTCGCGCGGTGCGAGTGGAACGGCGGGTTGTTCAGCACCAGGTCGACCGTGCCGGGCGGCACGGACGACATGCCGTCGGCGGCGAGGAACGCCGCCCGGCCCGCGTCCCCCCCGTTGGCCAGGAACGTCGCCTCCGCCGAGGCCAGCGCCTGGTAGGACTCGTCGACGAACGTCACCCGGGTCTCCTCGCCCGACAGCGCGGCGGCCAGGCCGATGACACCCGTGCCGCAGCCGAGGTCGACGACGTGCTCGCGGCCGCCCATCGGCGGGAGGTTCCGCAGGAAGAGCCGGGTCCCGATGTCCAGGCGGTCGGCGCAGAAGACGCCCGCGTGGCCGGTGACGACGCGCCCGGAGACGGCGCCGACGTCCCCCGGGAGCGTGTACGTCCGGGGCCACGGGTTGGCGCCCCTCGGCAGCCCCGGGTCCGGGGAGCAGAAGATCAGTCGGGCCTTCTTCGCCGCCAGCGACGTCCTGGTCGGGCCGAGGACGCGCTCGAACAGGTGCAGCGTCGAGGTGTGGATCTCGGTCACCATCCCCGCGCCGACGACCACGGTGCCCTCGTGCAGGCGGGGGGCGAGACGGTGAAGCTGGTCCTCCAGGAGGGCGAGGCTCTTGGGCACCCGGACCAGCAGCACGTCGATGCGGCCGGGCGGCTCGTCCCTGGTCGTCAGGAGCCGTACGGCGTCGTCGGCCGCCCCGGCGCGCCGCAGGTTCGCCCGGGTCGCCTCCCGGCCGAGGAAGGAGTCGCCGATCTGCACGGGACGGTGCGCGGCGAGCGCGGTGGCCAGGGCGCCCCACCGGTCGCCCAGCACGACCACCGTGCCGGACAGGTCGACGGGCCCGGCGTCGATCCCGTCGAGGTGCCGCAGCAGGTACTCGTCGGCGGCGTCCCACGCGCGGAACGGGTCGCGGGGGTCCTCCGGGAATCGGGCGAGGTCGAACGCGCCCCTCGACGTCGTCAAACGGTTCATCGCGCTTAAGGCTAGCGATCGGCGGGCCGTGCCCGCGCACACGCGTGTTGCTACCCTCGCCCTCGTGGCGATCAGGAACTCCCACTGCTCCTTCTGCGGAGCGGCCTACGCCCCCGGCATGCCCTGGCCGCGTACCTGCCAGGAGTGCGGCGGCACCAGCTACCTCAACCCCCTGCCGGTCGCCGTGATGGTGCTCCCGGTGGACGACGGCCTGCTCGTGGTCCGACGGGACGTCGAGCCGCACCGCGGCCTGCTCGCCCTCCCCGGCGGCTTCATCGACGTCGGCGAGAGCTGGCAGCAGGCGGCCGTACGGGAGCTGCGCGAGGAGACGGGCGTCGTCGTCGACGCGGCCGGCATGCGGCTGTTCGACGCGCTGAGCGCGCCCGACGGCACCGTGCTGATCTTCGGCCTCGGGCCGCGCACGACCGCGGACGCCCTTCCGCCGGTCGTCCGCACCGCCGAGACGAGCGAGTGGCTGGTGATCGACGGCCCGCGCGAGCTGGCGTTCCCGCTGCACAGCATGGTCGCCGCTCGTTACTTCGGCCTGGCCGGATCCGCCTGATCGTAGAGGTGGGACAGCCGGTCCTGGAGCTTCTCGTGCCGGAACCGGTACACCGGTCCCGCCTGGCGGAGCAGGCCCACCCGGTGGGCGGGCCGGACCTCCCAGCGGGGGCCGGCGGCGGTCAGGCCGATGCCTGGCGGACCTCGGGATACGCGACGCCGGTCAGCCGCTCGGACACGGCCCACAGCCGGGCGGCGGCGGCCTCGTCGAGGGCCCGGCGCGGGATCCTGGCCGTGGCGAACCCGCGGGTGAGCTCGGCGAAGCCCGCCGGGCCGTAGTACGCGCCGCCCTCGGCGGCCGGGCTGGTCGCCGCGTACAGGGCGGGCAGGATGCCGGTGGGGATCTGCTGCCACATCCAGGGCACCCGGTAGAAGGCGCGGGTGACGGCCATGACCGGCCCCGGCGACCGGCGTCCCATCTGCGGGCCGGTGATCTGGAGGTTGGTGACGGTCGCCCCCGGATGGGCGGCGGTGCTGAGGATCCCCCAGCCGGCCTGCCGGCTGCGCCGGTCCAGCTCCAGGGCGAACATCAGCGTGGCCAGCTTCGAGGCGCCGTACACCCGGAGCGGCCGATAGCTCTTCTCGCTCTGCAGGTCGTCGAAGTCGAGGCGGCCCCAGCCGCCGGCCAGGCTGCTCACCGCCACCACCCGGGCCGTCCCGGCCGCCCGAAGGAGGGGCAGCAGATGGGCGGTGAGGGCGAAGTGGCCGAGGTGGTTGGTGCCGAACTGCAGCTCGAAGCCGTCCCGCGTCTCCTCCCGCCGCGGCGGGGTCATGATCCCGGCGTTGTTGACCAGGATGTCGATCGGCCGTCCCTCGGCGGTGAGCGTCTCGCCGAGGGCCGCGACGCTCTCGAGAGAGGACAGGTCGAGGTCGCGCAGGCCGAGCCTGGCGCCCGGCACCTCGGCGGTGACACGCTCGACGGCCTGGGCGCCCTTCTCGCGGTTGCGGACGGCGAGGATCACCTCGGCCCCGGCCCTCGCCAGGCGTCCGGTGAGGCCGAAGCCGATCCCGCTGTTCGCGCCGGTGACGACCGCCAGCCGGCCCGTCAGATCGGGAACGGCGACGTCGGTGGGCGTGCGTGCCATGAGGTCCTCCCTGGAGTCGGTGCCGTACGACGGGACAGTAACGGACCGGCGGTGGAGGCGATCTTCCGCGAGATCCTCGGACACGCCTGGCGGAGGGCAGGACGCCGAGCCGTACGGCTGGGCGGCGGCGGGGGCCGCTGGGGCGACCCGGATGCGGAGGTCCCGCGGACCGCGCCGCGAGGGCGCGATCCGCGGGACGCGCTTTCCGCCGGTCAGAAGCCGGCCGTGATGCGGGTGAAGTCCCAGTCGGACTGGGAGACGCCGCTGCAGGTCTCCTGGACACCGCCGCCCGGGCACGGCCGGTCGCGGTTGACCGACCAGAAGGCGAGCCGGCCGAGGCCCTTCGACTTCGCGTAGTCGCGGATCTGCGTCCACGTGGCGGTCGAGGTGACCTCCTGCTGGTCGGACAGGCCGTTCATGCCCGAGATGCCCATGTGTGCGTAGGCCTGGGCGTCGGTCCAGCCCCAGGCGCTCTTGAGGGCGTTCTTCAGGCCCTCGGCCGCGTTGACCGTGCTCTGGTACATGTTCGCGCCGCCGCCGAAGTCGAACGGCATGATCGTGTAGTTGTCGATGGTGACGCCGAGCGCCTTCGACTGGTTGATCAGGCGGACGCCGTCGCCGCCGGGGCCGCTCGTACTCGTCCCGAAGGTGAGCGCGACCTTGACGTTCGGGTTGTTCTGCTTGACGATCTTCAGGCCGCCCAGGATGCGGTCCTGGACTGTGTAGTTGGAGAACTCGTCGGTGTTCTCGATGTCGAAGTCGACGACCGCCGGGCCGACCGCGTTGATGACCTGCTGCACCGCGTTCGCGTAGGCGGACGACGACGAGCAGTTCGGGCCGAGCTTGTTGCCCGACCAGCCGCCGAAGGAGACCTGGACGCTGCCGCCGGCCGACTTGATCGCCGAGATCGTCTGGGCGTCCACGCCGCCGCTCAGCGGCCGTGAGCCGTCCCACATCGGCGTGCACCCGCCCCCGGAGAGGATGAACGCCATGGTGAACGACTTGATCCCGGTCGCGCTCATGACCGAGGTGGCGCTGGGCGGGCTGCCCCAGCCCATGTAGAGGTACGGGGCGCCGGGCAGCTTGCCGGTGGGCGGCGGAGGCGTGGTGCCGCCGCTCGGCGGCGTCCACCGCTGGTTGGCCCCGGCGAAGCAGTCCCAGATCTGCAGGGGTGTGCCGTCGGCGGAGCTGGGGCCGGTGGCGTCGAGGCACTTGCCCAGGGCCCGCAGGGTGCCGTCGGATCCGGCCGTCCAGGTCTGGGCGGCGGTGCCGTTGCAGTCGTAGATCTGCACCTTGGTGCCGTTGGCGCTGTTCGCGGCCGCGACGTCGAGGCACTTGCCCAGGGCCCGGATGGTGCCGTCCGTGCCGACGGTCCACTGCTGGGCGGCCGTGCCGTTGCAGGTGTAGAGCTGGACCTGGGTGCCGTTGGCGCTGTTGGCCCCGGCCACGTCCACGCACTTGCCGCCGTACCCGGTGATCTGGCCGGTCGCGGCGAAGGCGGGTGTCAGGCCGGTCGCCACGAGGGGGATGGCCGCCACGAGCGCGCCCACGAGCAGTCGCAGGCGAGAGCGGCCGGGATGTACCGGTTTCATGGGGGGTGTCTCTTTCTGTAGAGAGGATGGAGCTTTAACTAAGCAACGGATTAAGGGGGTGAGAGGACCTCCTCCGCAGTGGCCCTTCCCGTTCGAGTGGGCAGCCTCGAATTGACAGGAAGGTTTCCTAACTATTTATGTTCGGAATTTAACGACGGGAGGACACGTCCAGTCAAGAGAGGGGATCAGGACAGGACGGCCCACTTCTGGTTGGCGCCGCCCGTGCAGTCCCAGATCTGCAGGGGCGTGCCGTCGGCGGAGCTGGGGCCGGTGGCGTCGAGGCACTTGCCCAGGGCCCGCAGGGTGCCGTCGGATCCGGCCGTCCAGGTCTGGGCGGCGGTGCCGTTGCAGTCGTAGATCTGCACCTTGGTGCCGTTGGCGCTGTTCGCGGCCGCGACGTCGAGGCACTTGCCCAGAGCGCGGATGGTGCCGTCCGTGCCGACGGTCCACTGCTGGGCGGCCGTGCCGTTGCAGGTGTAGAGCTGGACCTGGGTGCCGTTGGCGCTGTTGGCCCCGGCCACGTCCACGCACTTGCCGCCGTACCCGGTGATGGCCTTGCCGCCTCCGCTGCCGCCGCCCGACTGGGTGCCGGACCAGGTGAACGTGGCCGAGGTGCGGGCCGGCAGGCTGTAGGTGAACGACTGGCCGCCCCAGGCGACCTTGACGCTCTGGGTGCCGCCGGTCGTGTTGTACACGATGAGGGCCTTGGATCCGTCCGGGTTCTTCCAGGCGACGTTCTTCACCGCGGAGTTGGCCGTCGAGTCGATCCGGTACGCCCCCGGCCGGACGAACTTCGTCAGGTGGCCCATCGTGTAGTACTCGATGGTGTAGTCGACCTGGCCGTTGCGCCCGTCGCCGTTGTGCACGGTGACCAGGCCGGTGCAGGTGCCGCAGCCGCCGTTGTGGGGGCCGTGGGCCTGGTCCACCGCCAGGCTCCACTTGATCCAGCTGCGGTCCCAGTTGCGGGTGTAGTCGATCAGGTTGTTCATGTCCTCGGCGTGCTGGCTGCCCGCGTCGGTGATCCACGTGCCGCCCGAGTGCTCGGTCATGTACGCGTTGACGTTCGGGTACAGGTTGTGCACCGTCGTCTGCTGACCGACGTCGCCGCCGTACCCGTGCCACGCGATGCCGCCGAACAGCGGGTCGTTGCGGATGGCGGTGTCGTTGAGGAGCGGGGCCACCCAGGTGTCGTAGCCGTCCCAGTTCCAGTCGTGGATGAGCGTCTTCGTGGTGATCCCGGCGGAGCGGAAGGCCGGCCACAGGGCGTTCTTGACGAAGTACGACAAGCCGGAGGCGTTCCACTGCATCGACGGGTAGCCGTTGCAGCAGCCGGGCTCGTTCTGCGGGGTCACGTAGTCGATGTGCAGGCCCTGGGCCTGGTACGCCTGGATGTACTTCGCGAAGTACTGGCCGTAGGCGCCGTAGTACTGCGACTGCAGCCAGCCCTGGACGTAGGAGTTGTTGTCCTTCATCCACGGCGGCGCGGTCCACGGCGAGGCCATGATCTTGAGCGCCGGGTTCAGGGCCTTGGCCTGCTTGGTCAGCGGCACCACGTCGACCAGGTCGTGGGCGATGGAGAAGTCGTCCACGGTGCAGCAGGTGTCGTCGTAGGTGTAGCTGTAGCGCGCCAGGTCGGAGGCGCCCATGGGGTTGCGGACGAAGCTCAGGCCGATGCCGTCCACCGGGTCGAACAGCTTGCGCATGACGGCGTCGCGGGCGCTCGCGCTCAGCAGGCCGCTGCTGTTGAGCAGCCACGCCGCCGTGTCCGTGAACGACGCGCCGCCGCCCTCGAACTGCTGGTAGGCGGTGTTCTCGTTGACGGTGATCGTCTGGTTGGCGGCCGGGCTGCTCGCCGCGAACGCCACCGGGGTCTGCTGCTGCAGCCCGCGCGTCACGGTGAGGCCCTGGGCGTCGGACGTCGTGGTGAGGTAGACGTTCACGGTCTCGCCCGCGGCCTGGGCGGCGGGGGCCGTGACGACGGTGGCGCCCGCGACCAGCAGGGCAGCGGGCAGCGCGAGACGGAGTCTTCGCAGGGACATGGCGGGATCTCCAACCAAGGGGGTGAGTGAAGAACCAGCCCGTACGGTCCTGCCCGACAGCGCACCGGCGTGAGGTAGTGGTAACACGCGGAAGGGGCCCGCGCAACGGGAACGCCGGTGCGAATCCTCTACGCCTTCGGCCGGTCCGCCATCGCGTCGTACCGCCGGAACGCGGTCACGGAGAAGCCCGTCACGAGGACGAGCACGGCGCACAGCAGGCCGCCGCCTGCCCACGCCGGCACCAGCCCGAACGCGGTCGCCGTGGCGCCCGCCCGCAGGTCGCCGAGGCGCGGCCCGCCGGCCACGACGACCATGAACACGCCCTGCATGCGTCCGCGCATCTCGTCGGGCGCGTACGTCTGGAGGATCGTCTGCCGCCACACGGCCGAGGCGAGGTCGGCGGCGCCGCCGACCGCGAGCAGGGCCACGACCAGCCACAGCGGCTGGGCGTACGCCGCGGCGGCGACGGTCAGGCCCCAGATCGCGATGACGAGCGTCAGCGCCACCCCCTGGCGGCGTACGCGGCCGATCCAGCCCGAGGAGACGCCCGCGATGACCGACCCGATCGCGATGCCGGCCGACAGCCAGCCGAACGCCACGGCCGAGCCGCCGAACCGCTCGGCGGCCAGCTCCGGGAACAGCGCCCGCGGCATGGCGAACGCCATCGCGATGATGTCGACGACGAAGGACATCAGCACGATCGGCCTGGTCCCGATGTAGCGGAGCCCGTCCACGACCGAGCGCAGCCCCGGCCGGGCGATCTCGCCGAGCGGCGCCAGGCGCGGCAGCCGTACGGCGGCGTAGAAGCCCGCCCCGAAGAGGATCGCGTCGATGAGGTACGCGAGCGCGTAGCCGCCCCTGGCCAGCACGACGCCGGCCAGCAGCGGCCCGAGGACCGAGCCCATGCTGCTGATCAGGAAGTTGAGGGTGTTGGCCGCGGCCACCCGCTCCTTGGGGACGATGCGGGGGATGATCGCGCCGCGCGTCGCCGACGTGATCGCGAAGCCCACGGACTGGAGGGCGACGACGGCGAGGACGAGGTAGACGTTCTTCAGGCCCGAGATCGCGTGGATCAGCAGGGCCAGGGTGGCCGTCCAGGCCACCACCGAGCCGGTGAGCAGGAGCCTGCGGCGGTCCATCGCGTCGGCCACCGCCCCGCCCCACAGGCCGAAGATCACCAGGGGGACCAGGTTGACCGGGCCGAGCAGACCCACCCAGAGCGACGAGCCGGTGATCGCGTACACCTGCCCGCTCACCGCGACCGTCGTCAGCTGGAAGCCGATGAACGACACGCCCTGGCCGATCAGCAGGCGCCGGTACGCCACGAGGCTGAGCGGGCGGGTGTCGAGGGCCACACGCCTCAGGGCCGACTGGACCCTTGCCATCCCCACCTCGCCGACGTGCACGAACAGAACCCGCCGTACTTTACCCCCGCAGTCTGAGCGCACCCTGTGGGGGTCACTGTCGCTTTCGTCCGGAATTGGGGAGATGGAGTGTCAGACGTTGCTGGGTGCGGCGTCGACCGCCTCCTCCGGGACGCGCAGGTTCCGCACGCCGGGGGCGGCCAGCGTGGCCAGCGAGACGAGGACGATGATGACGCCGCACGCGGTCAGCGCCGGTCGCGGCCCGGTGACGACCGCCAGCGGACCGGCCACCATCAGGCCGATCGGGCCGAGCATGAGCGAGCCGAGCGCGTCGTAGGAGCTCACCCGCGACAGCGCCTCCGGCGGGACCTCCCGCTGCATGGTCGTGTTCCACAGGACGCCGAAGATGTCGAAGCTCACGCCCATCACCACCGCGCCGAGCACGACCGACCACAGGGGCGCGGCCGCCCCGAGCAGCAGGGACGGCAGGGCCGTCGGCAGCGTGAGCAGCGTCGCCACCAGGATGGGCCGGCGGGGACGCAGCCGCAGCGTGACGACGACACCTGCGATCATGCCGACGGCCTCCCCCGCGAGGACGGCCGACCAGGCGGCCGCGCCCCCGAGCGACTCCTTGGCGACCAGCGGGCCCAGTACGCCGTGGGCGGCCTGCAGGGCCATCACGAGGATCGAGAACTGCGCGACCACCACCCACAGCCACTGCCGCGAGACGAACTCGCGCCAGCCGGTCCGCAGATCGGCCAGGACCGAGTGGCTCTGCGCGGCCCGCCGCTCCGCGGGGGTGAGGCGCAGCAGGAGGATCAGGCAGCCCGCGCAGGCGAACATGGCGCCGCTCACCGCGAGGGCCACGCCGCCCCCGAGCAGGACCACCGCCGCCCCGCTCAGCACGAGCCCCGCGACCCGCGACACGTTGGTCCCGAGCCCGAGCAGCGCGTTGGCGGTCTGCAGGCGTTCGGACGGGACCACGTCGGGGACGATCCCGGTCAGCGCGGGGAAGAGCACGGCCGAGGCCACGCCGCTGAGCGCGCTCGCCGCGACGAGGGCGGGCAGCGGGGTCCACCCGGTGAGCAGCATGGCCGAGAGCGCGGCGTACGCGGCGGCGTTGAGCGTCTCCCCGGCCGTCATGACCCGGTGCCGGGGCAGTCGGTCCGCGAGGACGCCGCCGACCAGCATGAACGCGACCATGGGCAGCGCCTCGGCGGTGAGGACCGCCGACAGCGTGGCGGCGGTCGCCCCCGGCAGGCCCAGCACGCCGAAGGCCAGCGCCACCGGCGCGAACGAGGTGCCCAGCACGGAGACCGTCCGGGCCGTCAGCAGCAGCGCGAAGCGCCGGTCGCGGAGGAGGCCGAGGTCGCGCCGGAAGCCGTGCATCGCCGTGTCCCGCCCCTCACAGGTCTTCGTCCCGCGGCCGTCGCCCTGCAGTGGCCGCCGCTGTCCGGCGCCGGCCGCGTCCGCCCGCGGCGCGGGACCCCCTTCGGGCTGTGCGCGGCCCGGGGCGAGGACGGCCCATCATGCCGGGCGGGCGGCGTCCGTGTCACTCGCTTAACGCCGCGTACGTCGTGGCGCGCCGCCGTGCCCGCCCGGTGGCTCATGCGGGCTGGGCGGGCTGGAGTCTCGCGCAGCCGCCGGGGCTCCGGCTGAGCTGCTCGTGTGCCGACCCCGGCCCGCCGGGCGTCCGGCGTTAGGGCGACGGCGTCATGACCCGGTACCGCAGGTGGGTCACGTAGGGCGACTCGATCACCCGGGTTCGCTGGAGCTCGACCCGGCGGGGGCCGAGATGATCGAACAGCCGCAGCCCGTCACCCAGCAGCACCGGCGCGAGCTGCAGGTCGATCTCGTCGACGAGACCGGCGCGCAAGGCCTGCTGGGTGACGTCGGCGCCCATGACCACGACGGTCCCCTCGCCCGCGACGGCCCTCGCCTGCCGTATGGCGCTTGCGAGGCCGTCGTCCACGAAGGTGAACGTCGCGCTCTTCATGGGCATGGGCGGGCGGCGTTCGTGGGTGACCACGAACGAGGGCGCCGGGAACGGGGTGTCCTCCCACACCCCGACGCCCACGTCGAACGTGCGCCTGCCCAGCACGACGGCACGCGTGACGGCGGACAGCTCCCGCATCACCTCGCCGTCCGGCCCCCCGTCGGAGGCGTTGAACACCCACTCGTGCAGACGCAGGCCGCCCTCGCCCATGGGTGACTCCGCGCTCACCCGGGGGCCGGCCATGAAGCCGTCGAGCGACATGGTGACGTGCACGACGACCTTCGCCATATGGGCTCCTCCTATCGGGAGACGAGCCGAATCTACGCTCCGGCACCGACAGAATCGGGAGGACGCCCGGAGCACGGTCACCCGTCCGGACGGCAGGAGGGACAGGCCGGCTCACGACGAGCGGCCCGCCGGCGCTCTGCCCAGTGCAGGCCATGGATACGGTTCAGGTCATGGACAAGCCGATGGTGGTGACCACCGGCATGATCGGCCCTTCCTCAGGCGAGTGACGATTCTCCTGTTTTGGGCACCTCTGTACCGTCCCTTGTGGCAGCTCGGGAACATTTTTCTCGTATCACTTCATATCGGACGCGCTGTGGGGCAGAGCCGCACGTGGGCGTACGCTCGTCGGGCGCTTATTGTGAACGGCGAAGGTACCCTCATCGGCAAGGCAAGGGCGATCTCCCCGGTCCCGCCGCTCTTGCGAGGTCACGAGGTCGCTTACAGGAAGGTGGCTGGCGTTCATGGGCGGAGGTGACGGCACTCTGCGTCTGACGCCCATGACCCCGCCTTCGGACCGCTCTGCCGACGTTGCCCTACAGAGACGATCGGTGCCGTGGTGGAGATGACGACGGCCACCGTCCAGGCCATGCTGGACGCGATGCCGATCCAGGCCGTCTGGTCCGAGCCGATCCGCGACGAGACCGGAGCCGTCGTCGACTTCGAGGTGCGCGCCGCGAGCCCCCGGGCGACCGACGTGCACGGCCGGGTCGGCAAGGAGCTGATCGGCCTGCGGGCCGTCGAGGCTTACCCGACGATCGCCGGCTCGCCGCTGTGGGAGGGCTACCTCCGCGTGATGGAGACCGGGGAGGCCGAGGAGGTCGACCGCTACTCCCACGTCGAGACGGGTGACGGCGTCCCCCACCGGACGGTGTGGAGCGTCCAGGTGACCCCCGTCTCCGGGGGGATCGTCAGCGCGTGGGTCCGGCTCGACGAGGAGGAGCGGCTCACCACGCGCATCAACCACACCGAGAGCCTGGGCAACCTCGGCTGGGGGCGGTGGAGCCTGCTCAACGGCGAGATCGAGTGGTCGCCGCAGCTGTACGCGATCCACGGGCGCGACCACGCCGAGGGGCCCCTCGACCTGCAGGACTACCCGGCCATCACCCACCCCGAGGACGTCCCCCTCCTCCGGGACGCCCTGGACAGGCTCGCGACCGTGGAGGGCCCGCAGGAGTTCGACCTGCGCATCCGGGTCGACGGCGAGCAGCGCCACGTGCGGGCCGTGCTCGAGGTCAGCCGGGACGCCGCCGGCCAGCCGGTCGAGGTGCACGGCGTCATCCAGGACATCAGCGACTGGCACCGCGCCGCCGAGGAACTGGCCGAGATCAACCAGCGTCTGGAGGAGGAGTCGCAGCTGACGGCCCGCCTTCAGAACATCATCCTGCCGCCTCCGGACGACCCCTTCGCCATCCCCGGCCTGGAGATCGCGGTCCGCTACTTCCCGGCCGAGACGGCCCCGCTGGGCGGCGACTGGTACCAGGCGATCCACCTGGACCACAACCAGGTGCTGCTGGCGGTGGGCGACGTCGCCGGGCACGGGCTCGCCGCCGCGTCCGCGATGGCGAAGCTGCGTCATGCCATCACCGGGCTCGCCTTCGCCGAGCACGAGCCCGCCCAGATCCTCGTCGCGCTCAACCGGCTGCTGCGCCGCATGCGCCCGGACGTGCTGGCGACGGCCGTGGTGGCCCGATATTCGCCGAAGGACCGGATCCTGACGTGGACGCACGCCGGCCACCCGCCGGTGCTGCTGATCCGCGGCGACCGGGTCCAGCGCCTGCTCCACCCCGGTGTGCTGCTCGGCGTGTTCGAGGACGTGAGCTACACCGCCGCGAACCTGCGCCTGGAGCCGGAGGACCTCCTCCTGATGTTCACCGACGGCCTCATCGAGCGGCCGGGGCGCGATCTGTTCGAGGGACTCGACGCCCTGTGCGCCGCCATCGAGACCGCCGTACGGGGGACCACGCCGGCGGAGCGGCTGGCCGCCGTCATGGACGCCCTGGTGCCCAGCAACACCAGCGACGACACGTGCATCCTCGTCGCCCGCATCACGCCGCACAATCTGGAAGGGTCCTGATGTCCGATCTTCACATCTCGGCTCCCACGACCCGGTTCGTCGTCGAGAGCAGCGGATCCGCCGGAGTGCTGACCGTTCGCGGGACGCTCGACTACACCGCCCACGACAGCGCCACGGAGTTCTTCGACAAGGCGTTCGCCCAGTTCGGGCCGCACCTGGTCGTGAACCTCCTGGAGCTTGACTTCCTCGACTCGCGGGCGACCGGGCTGCTCATCGGCTGCTGGAAGCGCGCCGTCGACGAGGGCGGATGGCTCTCGCTCGTCGCCGTCGAGCAGGGCGCGGCGCGCGTCCTGTGGATAACCGGCCTCGCGTTCCACGTCCCCGTCTATCCCACGGTGGAGGAGGCCCTCGCGGCCGCTCCCGCGCAGGACTGACGACCGTCCCGTCCGTCCTGCCCGCCGATCGAGCGGCCCTCTGTCTCGGCGTACGGTCAGCAGGCCGCAAACATCCTCGAATCCGGCGGGATGCCCGCCCCCTCCTCGGGTAGCACGCAGGAAGCTGTCCGGATTAGGGGGCTAAATCATGAAACGTGCAATTATCGGCGCACTGGGGCTCGCCGCCGGCGGCGTCGCGGTGGCCCGATGGCTCGCCTCCCGCCGGGTTCCGGCCGCGTTCGAGGACGAGGCGACGCGCTGGCTGGGCGTCACCGTCAACCGCGAGCAGGACGAGATCATGCCGGGCGGCCGCCTCCCGGAACCGCTGGCCGGGCTGGACGCCGAGGTGCGCGTGAACCGGGCCCCGGGCGGCCGGGGCACCGAGCTGTACGCCCGCCCCCGGGAGCACGTCCCGACGGGCGCCACCGCCGTCCTGTCCCGCATCCGGGGCGACGACCCCCGCCAGGCGGTGCGCGAGGCCCTGCGCGAGGCCAAGTGCGTCGCCGAGACGGGCGAGGTGCTGCGGTCGGACGCCCCGGTCGGCACGACCCGGCCCACGCTGCCGGGCAAGGTTCTGGACGCGGCGCTCCGGCGGGCGCCGGGAGAGGGGCGACTGTGAAGGCGGTGTGCTGGCAGGGCGTCAACGAGCTGTCGGTCGAGCAGGTGCCCGACCCGGAGATCCTCAACGCCCAGGACGCGATCGTGAAGGTCACTGCGAGCACGACCTGCGGCTCCGACCTCCACCTCCTGGGCGGCTACATCCCGGCCATGCGCGCCGGCGACGTCATCGGCCACGAGTTCCTCGGCGAGATCGTCGAGGTGGGCCCGGAGGTCTCCCGCCACCGGCCGGGCGACCGCGTGGTGGTCTGCTCGATCATCGGCTGCGGCCGGTGCCGGCCCTGTACGGACGGCATGTGGTCGCTGTGCGAGAACAGCAACCCGAAGCCGGGCCTGACCGACCTGATGTGGGGCGGCTCCACTGCGGGGATCTTCGGCTACTCCCACGCCATGGGCGGCTTCCGGGGCAGCCACGCCGAGTACATCCGGGTGCCGTTCGCCGACTACAACGCGTTCACGGTCCCCGACGGCGTGGACGACATGGACGCGCTGTTCGCCTCCGACGCGGCGCCCACGGGCTGGATGGGGGCCGACCTCGGCGGGGTCCGCCCGGGCGACGTGGTGGCCGTGTGGGGCTGCGGCGGCGTCGGCCAGATGGCCGCCCGCGCCGCGATGCTCCTCGGGGCCGAGCGGGTGATCGCGATCGACCGCTACCCCGAACGGCTGGCCATGACGGCGCGCCACGTCGGCTGCGAGGTCGTCGACTACACGAGCACGGACGTGAACGCCGAGCTGCGGGAGCGGACCGGCGGACGGGGTCCGGACGTGTGCATCGAGGCCGTCGGCCTGGAGGCGGAGGGCACAGGCCCGCAGCGGATCTACGACGGGATCAAGCAGCGGCTCCGCCTGGAGCAGGACCGGCCGATCGCGGTCCGCGAGGCGATCCACGCCTGCCGCAAGGGGGGCTCGGTCTTCGTGCTGGGCGTCTTCACCGGCTTCGTGGACAAGTTCCCGCTCGGCGCGCTGATGAACAAGGGCCTCACCCTGCGCGGGGCCCAGCAGCACGGGCAGCGGTACATCCCGCACCTGCTCGACCTGATCGCGCGGGGCGAGCTCAAGACGTCCCACCTGGCGACCCACACGATGACGCTCGACGACGGGCCCCGGGGCTACGACATGTTCAAGCGCAAGAAGGACGGCTGTGTACGGGCCGTCTTCCGCCCCTGGATCTAGGCGTCTCGACGGCGGTCTCCCGCTCTCCGACAGCCCGCCGCCCCGGCGTCGGGCCGGGGCGGCGGGCTCGCGAGCTCAGCGGGTGGCTGGGGCGGCCAGCCGTTCCGCCTCTTCGTGAAGCGCCTCGACGAGGAGGAGCTCGAGCCGGAGCTCCTCGTCCACGAGGCTGTCCAGGACGTCCATCCGGGCCTCCTTGATTGCAAGACGTCCCGCGGCATTCAGCGGTTCACCGGTCGCATAAGCGAATTCCGGTATGGAACTGAATGATGTGACCGGCTTGACCCGGTCACAGCGGGTTCCCGCATGTCGTGGCACTACCCCGGCGCGCTGTGACATCACTCCCAAGCGTCACCCGTTTCACACAGACGACAGAGGCGGCACGCGCGGAGGAATCACACGGAGGAAGAGGACGAGCATGGCGACGGACGGCCCGATGCCCTAGGATGAGAGATCCTTTGCATTCGCACGGCAAAGACAGAAAACTCTCTAGAAGGAGTTTATCAAACACATGGCATCCCGTCAATCCGGCACGGCCCGCGCCGAGGCGCTGCGGGAGGAGCGGTCCTACGTCTCCATGCTGTACGAACGGCTCGACGTCGCCCGTGACAAGGCTCGGCGCGCGCTGAGCGAGGTGTTCGGCCGCGGCGCCGCCGGCACCCGGCAGGCGCTCGTCGAGCGGGAGGTCTCGGCCGGCGAGTACGCGCGCCGGGTGGCCCAGCTGTCGGCCGTCGAGCGGGGGCTGTGCTTCGGGCGGATCGACGACTCCTCCGGCCTGACCCTCTACATCGGACGGGTGGGGCTGCGCGACGACGACCACGAGTCGGTCCTGGTCGACTGGCGGGCTCCGGCGGCCCGGCCCTTCTATGTGGCCACCCCCGGCGACCCCGGCACGCTCGTGCGGCGCCGCCACCTGCACACGCGTGACCGCACGGTCGTCGACGTCGACGACGAGGTGTTCGACCTGGACCGGATGAGCGAGGGCGACCGCCGCACCCTGGTCGGCGAGGCCGCGCTCATGGCGGCGCTGCGCCGCGGCCGGACCGGGCGCATGGGCGAGGTCGTGGCCACCATCCAGGTCGAGCAGGACCGGGTCATCCGCTCGGGCCTGGCCGGCGCGCTGGTCGTGCAGGGCGGGCCGGGGACGGGCAAGACGGTCGCCGCGCTGCACCGCGCCGCCTATCTGCTCTACGCCCACAGGGCCACACTGGAGCGGCGCGGCGTGCTCATCGTCGGGCCGAACGCCACGTTCCTCCGGTACATCGGCCACGTCCTGCCGGGGCTCGGCGAGACCGAGGTGGTGCTGTCGAGCCTGGGCGAGCTGCATCCCGGCGTCCACGCCACGGAGGAGGACCCGCCGGCGACGGCCGTGGTGAAGGGCGACCCGCGGATGGCCGCGGTGATCGGGGAGGCCGTCCGCGACCGTGAGCGCGTGCCGGACGGCGAACTGGAGGTGGCCGTCCCCGTCCGCACGTCGATCCGCGGCGGGGTGGAGGTGGTGGTCGAGGAGATGACGCTCCGCGTCGACCACGCCACCTGTCGGCGGGCCCGCGACCGCGCCCGGTCGCTGCGGCGCCCGCACAACCTCGCCCGGCGGCGATTCGTCGACGACCTGCTCGTCGCCCTCGCGCGGGACGAGGCCGCGCAGCTCGACCGCCCGGTGGACGCCGACGACCTGCGGTACGCCGCCGCCTCCCTCTGGCAGCACGCCTCCGTCAGGGCCGCGCTCGACGCCCTGTGGACCGACATCGGCCCGGAACGGCTGGTCGCCGAGCTGCTGTCGGACGGGGAACGGCTGCGCGCGGCCGCCTCGCCGTACCTGACCGAGGAGGAACGCGCGGCTCTGCTGCGCCCGCGCGATGCGCCCTGGACGGTGGGCGACGTGCCGCTGCTCGACGAGGCGGCCGAGCTGCTCGGCGAGGACGACGGCGCGGAGCGGGCGCGGCGGCGCGAGGCGGAGGCGCGGCGCCGCGACGAGGAGCTGTTCGCGCGGGAGGTGCTCGTGGTGAACGAGCTCGACGAGCAGATGGACGCGGCCTCCGTCGCCGGGCGCAACCGCGACGAGGGCCCCTTCCTGACCACGGCCGACCGGGCCACCCGCGACCGGACCTGGGCGTACGGGCACGTGATCGTGGACGAGGCCCAGGAGCTGTCGCCGATGGCGTGGCGGACCGTGATGCGCCGGGTCCCGGCCCGTTCGCTGACCGTCGTGGGCGACGTCGCGCAGACCGGCTCGGCGGCCGGCGCCCGGTCGTGGGCCGAGGCGCTCGACCCCTATCTGGAGGGCCGCTGGCGGGAGGAGCGCCTGACCGTCAACTACCGCACGCCGGCGGAGATCATGGAGGTCGCGGCCGACGTCCTGCGGGCCGTGGCGCCCGGCGAGGAGCCGCCCGAGTCGGTCCGGGACGGCGAGGCCCCGCCGCGCGCCCTCCCGGCCGCGGAGACCGACCTGCGCCGTCTGGTCGAGGAGGAGATGCGCGCGATCGGGGAGGGCCGCCTCGCGGTCGTCGTGCCCGACGGCCGGTACGGCGAGGTGGCCGGGCTCCTGGCGCCGTACGTCGAGGCGGCCGACCCGCTGGACTCCCCGGTGGCCGTGCTCACGGTCCGGGGGTCGAAGGGACTGGAGTTCGACGCGGTCGTGGTCGTCGACCCCGCCGCGATCCTCGCGCAGTCGCCCAAGGGCGGCCAGGACCTCTACGTGGCGATCACCCGGGCCACCCGGCGGCTGACCGTGGTCCACGAGGGTCCGTTGCCGCCGATGCTCCGGCGGCTCGCGGGCGGCTCAGGCGAGCCGGATGACACCCTTCCTGACCTTGATCTTCTTCTTGGGGAGTGAGCGGGTGGCCGGGCCCCTGACGACGTGACCGTCGGAGATCGAGAACCTGCTCCCGTGGCACGGGCAATTGACGGTGCCGCCGCTGATCGTCGCCACCGTGCAGCCCATGTGGGTGCACTTGGCGGTGAAGCACCGGAAGACGCCCTTGGACGGCTGGGTGACGACGTACTTCCCTTTGATGATCTTCCCGCCGTGCAGGGGGATGCTCGAGGTCTTCGCGAGCACCGCCCCCTGCGCGGCGGCCTCGCCCTCCCTGGTCTCCTCGGACGCCTCCGCCGGCTCGGCGAAGGCCGCCCGGGTGAACAGGGCCGCCGTTCCGGCGAGCACGGCCTTGGCGAACAGGGCGCGCCGGCCGGACGCCCGCGCGGGCGGCTCCGGGACGTCCTGCGTCGCGGGGGGTTCGGGGGTCTCGGCTCGGGGGGTGGCGGAGGGGTCGGCGGGCCCGGGGAACTCGGACATGACGGGCTGGGACATGTCACACCTTTCGCGGCGTGGACCGGACATCCTCAGTACGGCCCGCCGGTCCCGCCGGTTCACGCCCCCCCTGGCGGTCACGCCGGGAAGGAGGGGTGCGGGCCGAGGGCCCAGTACTCGAACAGCCCGTGGCCCACGATGCCGTCGTACTCGAACCGTCCCACGGCGTCGACCATGCCCCACATGCGCGCCGCGTCCTCCGGCAGCGTGTACGTCACGCCCTGGACGACCGGTCCCCGGCCCTGGTACATGCCGTGCCGCCAGTCGGGCTCCAGCCCGTACCCGGTGCCGGCCATGAGGTGCACGGGCAGGATCGGCGTGCACCTGACGTCGAACGGCTTGCCGCCCGGCGGCGCGAACGCGATGACGGCCGACTCCACCTCCCGGGTCCCCTCGCGGTAGACGGGCCGGTACTCGGGCCGGCCCAGGTACTCCTCCTCCCGGTCGTCGCCGAAGCCCCACACGCGTACGGCCTCCTCCAGGAGGCGGCGGCCCTTCTCGTCCTCCTGGACGATGCACAGGATCGCGTGGTCGTCGAACTGCATGGGCGCGTAGAGCCAGTAGAAGGTTCCGGCGTTCCTGGCCTGGATGCCCGGCGGCTCGGGCTCGCCCACCGGCCGGATGCCCCACGACCGGTCGCGGGTGCCGCGCCAGCGGCCGGGGCTCACCTCGACGCGCTCGTCCCCGATCGTGATGTGGCCGCTCCACCGGCCCGTCTGCGCCAGCCGTACGGAGTCGAAGACGACCCGCTCCTGCCAGCGGAGGAAATGCCGGGGCTCCAGCGTGGCGGGGATCGTGCCCTCCCAGGCCAGGTCGAACGACAGCCCGTGCTCGTTCGGCTCCAGGACGACCCGCAGGGCGCGCAGCCCCTCGACGACCTCGACGCGGAACGGCCCGACGGCCGTGTCCATCCGGTCCGCGCCGAGCTCGCGGGACGCCCGGACGACCCGGTGGAGGTCGCGGTGGCGGACGCAGGCGAACGCGTCGGTCACCCCGAGGTTGGGGTACTGCCCGAGGCCGACGATCAGCATGAGCTCGTCGGAGCAGGGGTGGCAGTTGAAGTAGTAGCGGTCGTAGAAGTTGCGGTCCGACGTGGTCACGTGCCGCATGACCTGGGGGGCCTGGTGGACGGGGAAGTCATCGAGCGGCGACAGCGTCATGCTGCGTGTGTAGTCCCGCCTCCCCGGCCCGTCAACGCCCCAGCCTTCCGGCCCGTCGACGCCCCGCCACCCGGCCCGTACACTGTGCCGTCTCCCCGGCCCGTCGACGCCCCGCCTCTCGGGCGGGGAACGCGTACGGCCGGCGTCGGGGGGACGCCGGCCGTACACGCGGAGACGGTCGGACCGTCAGGACAGCTTTCCGGAGATCTCGTCGCCGGTCTTCTCGACCTTGTCGCCCACCTCGCCGGCCTTGTCCCCGACCCACTTGCTGGCGTCGGAGCCGGTGTGGCGCATGCTGTCCCTCATCGTGTCCGTCCACCGCTGGGCGTTGTTGCGGTACATCGCCACGCCCACGGCGCCGATCGCCGCGCCGCCGAGCAGCGCCACGACGGGCCAGCGCCTTCGGGTGCGCCGCGCGGTCGACACGTCGATCCGCCTGGCCAGCTCGGCGAGGAACGCGCTCACGATCGGAGCGATCTGCTCCTCGACCGACTGCGCGGCCTGGTCGAGCTTCGGCGCCGCCCAGATCCGGGCGTCCTCGATCCGGTGCGAGGCCAGATCCCGCGCGGTCTCGGCCATGGGACTCACCCTGCCTCCGGCCCGGGTTGCCTGGACCCTCATCCGGTCCAGCCACGTCTGCGGAATCGCGATGTCGACGCGGCGCCTTCTTCTCATTGTCAGGGACACGATCAACCTCCCCTATCGACGGGGCCCCGTGACGACCCCTTCCCGCATGGTCGTCGCTCAATCACGACCGGTGCTCGGAGGCATCCTCGATACCCTGTTAACCGGACAACTAACACCAGTGCATAAAGGGGGCGGCCTTCGTGGCTGAGAACCTCATCGCGAACCTGCGGACCAACCGGGGCACCATCCGGGTCAAGCTCTTCCCGAACAAGGCGCCGAAGACCGTACGCAACTTCGTGGAGCTCGCCGAGGGCACCCGGGAGTGGACGCATCCCGGGACCGGCGAGAAGACGACCGACAAGCTGTACAACGGCACGATCTTCCACCGCGTCATCAGCGGCTTCATGATCCAGGGCGGCGACCCGCTCGGTCAGGGCATCGGCGGCCCCGGGTACGACTTCGACGACGAGATCCACCCGGAGAACCAGTTCAACCGGCCGTACCTGCTGGCCATGGCCAACGCGGGCAAGCGCTTCGGCAAGGGCACCAACGGCTCGCAGTTCTTCATCACCGTGACGCAGACGCCGCACCTCAACCAGGGCCACACGATCTTCGGTGAGGTCGTCGAGGGCAGCGAGGTCGTCGACGCGATCGCCAAGACGCCGACCGACGGCCGGGACCGCCCGCTGGAGGACGTCGTCATCGAGGACGTCACGATCGAGCGTTCCTGACCGTTCGCGGGCAGCGATCGGGTCCCGGCCGCCGAGAGGCGCGGCCGGGACCCGATCGGCTTATAGGCTGGTTCTCAGTGGACCCGCCCCTTGGAAGGACTCCATGACGTCCCAGCCACCGTCGCCCACGCCGCCGGGCGCGGAAGCGATCCCGTACTGCTACCGGCATCCCGACCGCGAGACCCACGTCCGCTGCCAGCGCTGCGAGCGCCCGATCTGCCCCGACTGCATGCGCGAGGCCGCCGTCGGCCACCAGTGCGTGGAGTGCGTCCGCGAGGGCAACCGCACGGTGCGGCCGGCCACGGCCGTCTTCGGCGGCGCCGCCGTCGCCGCGCCCCGGGTCACCTGGGTCCTGCTCGCCCTCAACGTGCTGGCGTACGGCGCCGAGGTCCTCATGCCCGACGAGGTCCTGCGCCGGTTCGAGATGTGGTCGTACGGCGTGTACCGGGGCGAGTGGTGGCGCCTCATCACGAGCGCCTTCCTGCACGCGCCGCCGCCGTCGTTCTGGCACATCGTGTTCAACATGTGGGCGCTGTACGCCATCGGCCCCGAGTTGGAGCGGCGGCTCGGCTCGGCGCGCTACGCCGTGCTCTACCTGCTGTCGGCCCTCGGCGGCTCGGTCGCCGTCTACCTGTTCGGCACCCAGGCGGTCGGGGCGTCCGGCGCGATCTACGGCCTGTTCGGCGCGCTGTTCGTGGTGGCCCGGCGGCTCGGGTACGACGCCCGCGGCGTGCTCTGGCTGATCGGGATCAACGTGGTGCTGACGTTCGTGGTCCCCGGCATCAGCTGGCAGGGGCACCTCGGCGGCCTGGCCGCCGGCACGCTCGTCACGCTCGGCTTCGCCTACGCGCCCGCCCGCAACCGCGCGGCCGTCCAGTTCGGGACGGCGGTCGCGGTGCTCGTCGCCCTGGTCCTGCTGGTGACGGCGCTGCCGCCGGGCGCGTACCCGATCCCCGGTGTCACGGGCTGAGATCGCCGCTGCCCACAGGCTGTGGATAAAGACTGTGGAAAGATAGCGCCCAGCCCCGTCCGATCAGCGCCAGCGGGTGGAAAGCACCACTCCGGCGATGATGAGGCCGAAGCCGGCCAGCAGGTTCCAGTTGCCCAGCGCCGCCATCCCCGGGAAGGACGGCGCGATGTAGTAGATCGCGATCCACGCGATGCCGATGATCCAGCACGCGACCATCACGGGCGCCAGCCACCGGGGGCTGACCTTGACCGTCTGCGCCTTCTGCGGCGGGGTGTAGACGGCCTTCTTGCGAGTCTTCGACTTGGGCACGGGATCTCCTGGTGGGCACCCGCGTCGTTCGTGCGGGCTCTGTCGATAGCGTAGTCGCTGGGGCGGTGAAGTCCCGAGCAAGGATAGTCGGCGCGGCCGCGCGGCGGCGATTCCTCGTGTCCGATTGGCGTAGTCTGAGGGTCCTAATCTCCTCTTCGCACGGTGGCCGCATGACCGCGATTCGCGTGCTCGTCGTGGACAATCATGACAGCTTCGTCCACACGATCGTGCAGTACCTGCGCGGGCTCGGCGCCGACTGCGACGTCCGGCCCCGCGACCACGTCACGCTCGCGGACACCAAGGGCTTCGACGGCGTGCTCGTCTCGCCCGGCCCCGGCGCCCCCGAGGCGGCCGGCGTCAGCGTCCCCCTCGTGCTCCACTGCGCGGAGCGCCGGCAGCCGCTGCTGGGGGTCTGTCTCGGCCACCAGGCCATCGCCGTGGCGTACGGCGCCACCGTGGCCCGCGCGCCCGAGCTCATGCACGGCAGGACGAGCCTCATCTCCCACGACGGGCGCGGCGTGTTCGCCTCGATCCCGTCGCCGGTGTCGATGACGCGCTACCACTCGCTGGCCGTGATCCCCGGCACCGTTCCGGACCCGCTGGAGGTGACCGCGACCACCCCGGACGGCGTCATCATGGGCCTGCGGCACCGTGAGGCGCCCATCGAGGGCGTGCAGTTCCACCCCGAGTCGGTGGTGTCGGAGCACGGCCACCGCCTGCTGGGAAACTGGCTCGACCAGATCGGCCGAAATTCCCCCGGAACCCTGTAACGCTCGCCGTCCCCGTGACGACTACTGGATGAGGGCTTCCGCCATTGCCCCCGAGTGGCGGAAGCCCTCTTCGTCGTTCCGGAACCCGTCGCCACGGAAACCGGGCCTGTCGTTCGGAACCCGTCGCCACGGAAACCGGGCCTGTCGTTCCGGACCGGTCGCCACGCGCACCCGGGCCTCCACGCGCGGAGGGGGCCACGCGGGCCGGTCGCCCGCGTGCCCCCTCTCGCGATTCGCCTGCCGCCGGGGCGGTCCGCTAGTTGCCGAACGGGTTGTCGCCGTCGCCACCGAGGTCCACGCCGCCGCCGTCGTCGGTCGGCTGGTCGGTCGGCGTCTGGTCCGTCGGCTGGTCGGTCGGCAGATCCGTCGGCTGCTGCGAGGGGCCGCTGGAGACGGTCAGCGTGATCGTGGTGCCCTGCTGGAGCTTGGCCCCCGGCTCCGGCGCCTGGTCGATCACGTTGCCCTGCGGGACGCTGTCGCTCGGCTGCTCGACGGTCTTGACCTTGAACCCGGCGCCCGTGAGCGTGCTCTTCGCGTCCGCCAGCGTGAGGCCGACCACGCTCGGGACCTCCACGGTGTCCTTCGGCACGTACAGCCGGATCAGGTCGCCCTTGGACGCCTTCTCCCCGGGGGCCGGGTTGGTGTCGAACACCTTGCCCTGCGGCTTGCTCGACGCCTTGGACACGATGCTGACCTTGAGACCCAGGGCCTCGAGCTCGGCCCGCGCCTCCTCGGGAGACTTGCCGAGCACGTCGTCGGGGATCGTGACCGACTCCTCGCCCTTCGACAGCACGACGGTGACCGTGGCGCCGGGGTCGGCCATCTCCTCGCCGGCCGGGTCCGTGCTGATCACGGCGCCCTTCGGCACGTCGGAGCTGAACTGCTCGGGCCCGTAGGCGATCTTGAACCCGGCGCCCTTGAGCGCCTGCTCGGCCGCCTCCTTCGTCTGGTTGACGACAGACGGCACCTTCACCTGGTTGGCGGTGTTGCCGCCCGAGCTGAGGAACGCGTACCCCACGCCGATGAACGCGCCGATGATGGCCAGCGGGATGAGGATCCACGCGGCCGTCTTGAGGGCCGTGTTGCCCCCGCCGCTGCGCCGCCGCCCGTCGTATCGGCCGCCCCGCTCCTCGGGGCCGTACTCGTACTGGGGGATGGACCGGGTGCCCTGGGTGGGGACGCCGCCCGCCGTCGTCATGGTCCGCGTGCGGTCGCCGCCGCCGCCGTACGTGCTGTAGTTGCTGGCCAGGGCCATGGTCTGGGGGTCGACCGGCATGCCGGACAGGGCGCGCTGGAGGTCGCCGCGCATCTCGGCCGCGCTCTGGTAGCGCTGGATGGGGTCCTTCGCCATTGCCTTGAGCACGATCGCGTCGGCCCACTTGGGGATCTCGGGGTCGATCCGCGACGGCGGGATGGGGTCCTCCCGCACGTGCTGGTAGGCGATGGCCACCGGCGAGTCGCCGGTGAACGGCGGCTGGCCCGTCAGCAGCTCGTACAGCACGCAGCCGGTGGAGTAGATGTCGCTTCGGGCGTCGACCCGCTCGCCGCGGGCCTGCTCCGGCGACAGGTACTGGGCGGTGCCGATCACCTGGGCGGTCTGGGTCATCGTCGCGGCCGAGTCGGCCATGGCCCGGGCGATGCCGAAGTCCATGACCTTGACCTCGCCGTTGATCGTCAGCATGATGTTCGCCGGCTTGATGTCCCGGTGCACGATGCCGCCGCGGTGGCTGTAGTCGAGCGCCCGCAGGATGCCGTCGACCAGCTCCATCGCGCGCTCGGGCAGCAGCCGCCGGTCGGCGCGCAGCAGGTCGCGCAGGGTCCGCCCGTCGACGAACTCCATCACGATGTACGGCACGGGGGTGCCGTCGACCATGTCCTCGCCGGTGTCGTAGACGGCGATGATCGAGGGGTGGTTGAGCGAGGCGGCGGACTGGGCCTCCCTGCGGAACCGGGCCTGGAACGTGTGGTCCCTGGCCAGGTCGGATCGCAGCGTCTTGATGGCGACGACGCGGTCCAGACGGATGTCCCGGGCTCGGTACACCTCGGCCATGCCGCCACGCCCGACCACGCCGTCGAGCTCGTAGCGTCCGCCGAGAAGTCGTGGCTGAGTCATTTCCTGCACTGTCCCTTGCCGTTCATCTTGGGGTGCCGCCGGTGTCCATCATCGATGCCTTTCCTCATCACGTCCCCTCATCCGGAGGGCTCGTGTCGGTCGGGTCGTCGACGGGGGTCGAGGTCTCGCTCGGCGCCGGGGTCGGGGTTGACGTCGGAGTAGGGGTGGGGGTCGCGGACGGAGCCTGCGTCGGCGTCCGGGTGGCAGGTGCCGACGTGCTTACCGTAGCCGACGGCGAGGCCGCGGGCGCCGCCGACGTCGCCGGAGTGGCGGGCCGGTGAGACCGCGTGACCGACGGCGAGGGGCGGTGTGAGGGGGACGGCGACGTGGTGGGCGTGGTCGTCGTCTCCACGGGACCGCGGCCGGTGTCGTCGGACGTGAAGGCGGTGAAGGCGAGCACGCCCGCGCCGACCGCGACCGCGCATCCGGCGGCGGCCAGCAGCACCACCGCGGGGCGGCGGCGCCGGCCCGGCCGGCCCGGCCC
>NZ_KI866523.1:843537-886565 GCF_000511135.2 Microbispora sp. ATCC PTA-5024
CGCCGGCCCGGCCGGCCCGGCCCCGTCGGCGCCGTGGAGGGCGCCGCGGGTCCCCGCGTCCCCCCTGCCTGCCGTCCCAGCCGCATCGTCTCGCCGGCCGCGCCGTACCCGGTCGCCCCGCCGCGTCCCGTTGCGCCGTAGCCGGTCGCTCCGCCCTGACCTGCACCGCTGTAGTCGTTCGCGCCGTAGCCGTTCGCGGAGCCCTGTCCCGTGGCGCCGTACCCGGTCGCCCCGCCCTGCCCCGCGCCGCCGGACGCCGCCGTGCCGTTCCGCGTCGCGCCGTACGTCCCGCCCTGAGCCGTCCCCGCCGCGGGCCGGCCGTACGGCGGGGTGGAGGCCCCGAAGGCGGCTCCGCCGAGGACGGCGGTGCCGCCCGCGCCCCGCGCGGCGGGGAAGCCGCCGGGGTCGGTGAGCGCGCCGAGGGCGGCCGTTCCCGGTGCCGCGAGCGCCTCCCGCAGCGCGGCCACCCAGTCGAGGAGCCGGGGCCCGGTCTCCGGCCGCGCCGAAGGGTCCTTGGCCAGCATGTCGAAAACGAGGTCCCGCACCGGAGCGGGAACGCCGTCCGGCAGCGGCGGCGGGACGTCGTTGAGGTGCCGCAGCGCCAGGGCCACGTGGTTGTCGGCCGTGAAGGGCGGCCGGCCGGCCAGGCACTCGAACGCGACGACCCCGAGCGAGTAGATGTCGGTCGCGGGCGTGAGCACGCTGCCGGACGCCTGCTCGGGGCTGACGTACTGGGCGGTGCCGAGCACCGTCCCCGTCTTGGTCAGCGGGGCCGCCTCCAGCGCCCGGGCGATGCCGAAATCGGTGATCTTCACCTGTCCGGCCTCGGTGACCAGCAGGTTGCCGGGCTTGATGTCGCGGTGGATGACGCCGGCCCGGTGCGCCGCGTACAGACCCCGGGCCGTCTGGTGGATCAGGTCGAGCGTGACGTCCGGCCCGAGCGCGCCGTTGCGGGTGAGGATCGCCGACAGCGGCTCGCCCGTCACGAGCTCCATCACCAGGTAGGCCAGGTCGTCGCTCTCGCCGTAGTCGAAGACCTGCGCGATCCCGGGGTCGGTCAGGGCCGCGGTGATCCGCGCCTCCGACCGGAAGCGGTCCCGGAACGCCGGGTCCGCGGCGACGTGGCGGCCCAGCAGCTTCACCGCGACGTCCCGGCCGAGCAGTTCGTCGGCGGCCCGCCACACCTCGCCCATCCCGCCCGCGGCGATGGGGGAGGTCAGCCGGTAGCGGCCGCCGAGAACCTGATGCGGCGAGGTCACTGCCCGAGCACCGCCTGCATCACGTCGTGCGCGATCGGCGCGGCGACGGCGCCGCCGGTCGCGTCGTTGCCGGCGCTGCCGGACTCGACGAAGACCGCCACCGCCACCTTCGGGTCCTCAACGGGGGCGAACGCGATGAACCAGGCGTGCGAGGGCTTGCCCGGCGAGGTCTCCGCCGTGCCGGTCTTGCCGGCCACCGTCATGCCGGGAAGCTGCGCGGCGGTGCCGGTGCCGTGCTGCACCACGTTGATCATCATCTTGGTCAGCTCGCCCGCCACCTCGGGGGAGACGGCCTCGCTGAGCTCCTCCGGCCGGGTGCCGTCGATCTCTGTGCCGTCCGGACCCATGATCTTGTTCACCAGGTACGGCTTCATGACCGTGCCCTGGTTGGCGATACCGGCCGCGACCATGGCCATCTGCAGCGGCGTCATCTGGTTGCTGCGCTGGCCGATCGAGGTCTGGGCCAGGGCGGCCTTGCCCTCGTCGGGGCCGATGCTGCTCGCCGCGACGCCGAGCGGGATCTCCAGCGGCACGCCGACCCCGAACTTCTGGGCCTGCTCCTTCATCTTGTCGTAGCCCAGGTCCATCCCGATCTTCGCGAACGGGGTGTTGCAGGAGACCGTCAGCGCCTCGACCATCGTGGCCCGGCCGCCGCAGGACTCGCCGTGGTAGTTGGGCAGGGAGATGGTCGTGCCCGGCAGCGGAAGCGAGTCGGGCGCGTCGACCTCGGTGTTCTCGTCACGCGAGGTGTCGTCGCTGAGGAACGCCGCCGAGGTCACGGTCTTGAACGTCGAGCCCGGCGCGTACGTCAGGTCGATGGCCCGGTCGAGCAGCGGCTTGTCCTGGTCCTTGTCGAGCTTGTTGTAGGCCTTGTTGACCTTCTCCTTGTTGGCCAGGGCCAGGGGGTTCGGGTCGTACGACGGCGCCGACGTCATGGTCAGGATCGCGCCCGTCTTTGGGTTCAGCGCCACGACCGCGCCGCGCTTGCCGGTGCTCGCGAGGTCCTTGTACGCGATCTCCTGGGCCTTCGTGTTCAGCGTGAGGTCGACGCTCGCGCCCTTGGCCGGCTTGCCGCTGACCAGGTCGACCGCGCGGCGGACGACCAGGTCGGGGTGGCTGCCGTCGAGGTAGCGGCCCTCCGCCCGCTCGATACCGCTGGAGCTCTCCGGGGCGAAGAAGCCCACGACGTGCGCGAACGCCTTGCCGAGGGGGTACTCCCTGGCGAACCGGAAGGTGGTGTCGCCCGTGTCCACCGTCTTGGCCAGCGTGGTCTTGCCGTCGTCGGCCGTGATCCAGCCGCGGTCGATGTTGTAGCGCGCGTAGAAGGCCCGCACGTTGCGCGAGTCGGTGCGCAGGTCCTCGGCCTTCACCGTCCCGAGGTAGGTCACGTTGGCCATGAGCAGCCCGAACATGAGCAGGCACGCCACCGAAACGCGCTTGAGCGGCCCGTTCATCGCTGCATCACCTGCGTCAGCCCCTCGTCCTGGATCGCCTGCGGCGGCGGCCTGCGGGCCGCGTCGGACATCCGTACGAGCAGGGCGATGAGCATCCAGTTGGCCAGCAGGGCCGACCCTCCGGCGGACATGAACGGCGTCACCAGACCGGTCAGCGGGATCAGCCGGGTCACGCCGCCGACGATGATGAACACCTGCCAGGCCAGGATGAACGACAGGCCGCCCGCCAGGAGCTTGGAGAACGGGTCGCGCGACGCCAGGGACGTGCGCAGCCCCCGCTGCACGATCAGGGCGTACACCATGAGGATCGCCATCAGGCCGGTGAGGCCCAGCTCCTCGCCGGTGGCGTCGAAGATGAAGTCGGAGAACGAGAAGGGGGTCAGGCCGGGGTGGCCCCGCCCGAGCCCGCTGCCGAGGATGCCGCCCGAGCCGATCGAGAACAGGCCCTGCATGAGCTGGTAGCTCGTCCCCGCGTCGTAGATCTTCGGGTCGTCGGCGTGCAGCCAGCCGGTGAAGCGGGCCTCCACGTGGCTGAAGACCTGGCCGGCCAGGAGGGCGCCGCCCACGAACAGCAGGACGCCGATGAGCACCCAGGACGTCCGCTGGGTGGCGATGTAGAGCATCGCGATGAACGCGCCGAACAGCAGCAGCGAGGTGCCGAGGTCCTTCTCGGCGACGAGGACGGCGATGCTGACGCCCCACGTGATGAGCACCGGGCCGAGGTCCCGGGCGCGGGGCAGGTCGATGAGCAGCAGCCGGCGGCCCGCCAGGGCCAGCACGTCGCGCTTGGCCACGAGGTAGCCGGCGAAGAAGACGACGAGGGCCAGCTTGGCGAACTCGCCGGGCTGCAGGGAGAACGGGCCGAGGTTCATCCAGATCCTGGCGCCGTAGTGCTCGCTGCCGACCACCGGCAGCACGGGCAGGACGAGCAGCACGACCCCGACGAAGCCGGCGGTGTAGGTGAAGCGCTGCAAGGCGCGGTGGTCCCTCAACGCGATCAGGGTCGCGGAGAACATCACGACGCCGAGCGCCGTCCACATGAGCTGGTTGGCGGCGGAGGCGTCCTTGATGCCGCCCTCCTCCAGCCGGTAGATCATCACCAGGCCGATGCCGTTGACCAGCGTCACGAGGGGAAGCAGAAGGGGGTCGGCCCACGGCGCGAACTTCGCCAGCACCAGGTAGGCCGCGAGCATCACGCCGCCGAGGCCGAGGCCGTAAACCAGCATCCCGGACGGGACCTTGTCCTTGAGCCCGAGTCCGACGCTGGCGTAGGCGCCCATTACGATCAGCACGGCGAAGGCCAGCATGCCGAGCTGGGCTCCACGCCGCTTCGCGGTCATCGGTACGGGCGTCACGTCGGCGGCACTCAATTGGCGGACCTCGTGGGGGTCGGCGTCGGGTGGGGATCGGGCGCGTTGGCCGACGATCCGCCGAACGTCCTGATCCGGCTGATCCCGGCCTGGAGGTCGTCGACCGCGATGCCGCTGCGGACCTGGTCCTGCTGCACCGCGGGCAGGGACGAGACGCGCGCGTGCTCGGTGTAGGCGACCTTCTTGAAGGACACCGGCCCGAACTGCGCGTCCACGCCCTGGAAGACGACGACCTCGTCGCCGCTCGCTCCTATGTAGTACTGGTTCTGGGTCCACTGATAGGCGAAATAGCCGCCGACCCCGAGCACGGCGGCGACGATCACCACCAGGGTGACGACCAGGGGCCAGGATCGTCGTCGCCTGGACCGCCGTGCGGAGGACGTGGTCTCCCGCACGGGCTCGTCGTCCAGGTCGTCGTCGACGATGACCGGCTGGGGCGCGGTGACCGTGGTCGCGCGCCCCGCCGGGGTGTCGGGGGGCGACGAGCGCGCCCGCCCCGATCCGGCCGCACCCACGACCGCCGCGGCCGAGACCGGCGGCTGGGCGTCGTCCACCTCGACCACGTCGGCGAGCACGCAGGTGATGTTGTCCGGACCGCCGCCCCGGTTGGCCAGGTCGATCAGCTGCCGGACGACGTCCTCGGGATCGTCGATCGTCGTCAGGGTGTGGTGCAGGGTCTCGGCGCTGACGACGGTGGACAGGCCGTCCGAGCACAGCAGGTACCGGTCGCCCACCTGGGCCTCCCGGTCCTGCAGGTCGGGGTCGACCTCTCCGCTGCCGTCGAGGGCGCGCAGCAGGATCGACCGCTGCGGGTGGTTGGCCGCCTCCTCCTGCGTGATGCGGCCGTCGTCCACGAGGGACTGCACCAGCGTGTGGTCGTGCGTGATCTGGTACAGCTCGCCGTTGCGCAGCAGGTACGCGCGGGAGTCGCCCACGTGGACCAGCGCGAAGCGCGGGCCGTTCCAGAGCATCGCGGTGAGGGTGGTGCCCATGCCCTTGAGGCTCGGGTCCCGGGCCACCATCGCGTGGAGCTGATGGTTGGCGTCCCGGACGGCCGCCTCGATGTCGCCGAGCAGGTCACCGCCGAATGCGTCCCTGTCGAGGGACGACAGCGCGGCGATGGCGACCGAGCTGGCCACCTCGCCGTGGGCATGCCCGCCCATGCCGTCGGCGACGGCGAGCAGGCGGCCGCTGGCGTACGCCGAGTCCTCGTTGCCTTCACGGAGGAGTCCGACGTCCGAGCGAGCGGCGTAGCGGAGTGCGATGGTCATTTGCGCAATTCGATGACGGTTTTGCCGATGCGGATCGGAACTCCGAGGGGCACCGGGGTCGGGCGGGTCACTTTCGAGCGTTCAAGGTACGTGCCGTTGGTGGAGCCGAGATCCTCCACGATCCACTGGCCGTCCTGAGGAAAGAGCCGGGCGTGCCGGCTCGAAGCGTAGTCGTCGCTGAGAACCAGCGTGGCGTCGTTCGCCCGGCCGATGGTGATTGGCGTCTCCGTGAGGTTGATGATGGTCCCTTGCAGGGGGCCACCTGTGACGATCAGCTGACGAGGCTCGCCCTTCTTGGGCTTTGCCGCCGGCCGGGCCTGCTTGACCGGCTTCCGCGCGGGCGCGGGAGCCGTCCGCGGCCCGAACAGGTCTGTCCGGATGACGCCGACCGCGGCGATCACGAAGAACCACAGCACCGCCAGGAAGGCGAGCCGGATCAGCAGCAGCGTTAGCTCGGACATGGACCGTTTGTCTACCTCTAATCGCGCCGGAACACCAGTGTCGTGCGGCCCAAGGTCACCCTTGTCCCGTCCTGCATGTCGACCCTGCGTACCGGCTGGCCGTTGACGAAGGTGCCGTTGGTGGATCCCAGGTCGACGAGCACCACCTGCTGCCCTTCGACCCGTAGCTCGGCATGATGCCGTGATACGCCCGGATCCACCAGCCGAAGATCACAATCAGTGCCCCTGCCGAGCAGGGTCACCGGTGTGGTCAGCTCGTAGGACCGCTGGCCCTGCGGGTCGTCCTGCGTCGACACGAGTAACCGCGGCCTGCCCTGGAACGCGCTCGGGCGGCTTGCGGGCAGGTCGCTCGCGGGCTGCCTGATCTCGTCCTGCTCGACCGTGGCTCCCCGGATGACGCCGGAACGGATCCGGAACAGGCCGACCGCCAGGTCCTCCGCGGTCTCGAAACGCACGCGCACAGGGCCGACGAACGAGTAGCCCTGCTCCTTCGCGTACTCCCTGGCCAGGTTCGCCAGCTCGTGGCTGATGCTGTCGGCGTACACCTCCAGCCGCTCGCTGTCCGTCGTCGACAGCTCCACCACGAAGTCGTTCGGCACGAGCGTGCGACCCTGGGCGACGATCGCTGCGCGCTCGTCCATCTCCCTCTGCACGGCGCTGGCAACCTCGACCGGCTGGAGATCGGACTTGAACGCTCGCGCGAAGGCCCCTTCAACCAACCCTTCGAGCCGCCGCTCGAAGCGCTGAAGGACTCCCACCGGATACCTCCCTTCCCCTCGTCCTGGTCGCGACCGCACCAGGGCTGAACCAGCTCCTCCGCGCCGTCGTTTAGAAGGATCGTATCCGGGTTCGGTAGCACGGGCGGTTACGTGCTAACCTTTCCAGGCACCCAGCGATGGGGGCACCCGTAAGGGGCAAGTGGCGGAATGGCAGACGCGCACGGTTCAGGTCCGTGTGTCCGAAAGGACGTGGGGGTTCAACTCCCCCCTTGCCCACCAGAAAGCGGCCTCGTGTGGTCGGAAGCGGAGCTTCCTTCCCGCGGGGCTTTCTGTTTGTGCCTGCCCAGGGGGACGACCCCCTGGAACCCCCGAGGGGGCGGCCTCGTGTGGTCGGAAGCGGAGCTTCCTTCCCGCGGGGCTTTCTGTTTGTGCCTGCCCAGGGGGACGACCCCCTGGAACCCCCGAGGGGGCGGCCTCGTGTGGTCGGAAGCGGAGCTTCCTTCCCGCGGGGCTTTCTGTTTGCGCCTGCCCAGGGGGACGACCCCCTGGAACCCCCGAGGGGGCGGCCTCGTGTGGTCGGAAGCGGAGCTTCCTTCCCGCGGGGCTTTCTGTTTGTGCCTGCCCAGGGGGACGACGGGAGCCGCGCGGTCATGCCCGCCGGGACGCTCTCGCGCACGTGACGGACTCTCCTTCCTCCGATGAGGCCTGCGGATGGCGGCCTTCCGGTGCGGCCGGGCCGGACGGCTCCGGCGCGCGCCCCCCTCCAAGCGCGCGCCTGACCCAATTCTCTCCAGCGGCCCTTTCAAACCACTTGCCCGGCGCTTGCACGCGTCCGCGGGCGCAGATTCAGCCTACGTCTCACGATGCGAAACAAATCATCTTGAATGGAGAGACGAGGCGTAGCGTTCCCCGCATGCGCCAACCGAATCGCTGGACCATGCTGAGCCTGGGCGTCGCCGCGCAGGGCTCGGGATGCGTGTTCATGTACGGCCTGCCGTTCCTGCTGCCCGCCCTCCAGGCCGAGTACGGCCTGTCCCTCGCCCAGGCGGGCGTCATCGTCGGGGCGCCCAGCGCGGGGATGCTCGTCACGCTCATCGCCTGGGGCTGGGTCGCCGACCGGTACGGCGAGCGGATCGCGATGGCCGGTGGCCTGGCCCTGGCCACGGCCTTCCTCGGCCTGGCCGCCTGGACGAGGAGCCCCGTCGCGCTCGCCGCGCTGCTGGGCCTCGCCGGGGCCGCGGGCGCCTCGGCGAACGCCGCGAGCGGGCGGGTGGTGCTCGGCTGGTTCCCCCAGGAGCGGCGCGGGGTCGCCATGGGGTGGCGGCAGACCGCCCAGCCGCTCGGCGTGGCCGTGGCGGGCGCGCTGACCCCGCCTGCCGTCCACGTGGGCGGCGTGCGGGGCGCGCTGCTCGTCATGGCGGTCGTCTGCCTCGTCACGACCGTCTGCGTCGCGCTCATGGTCGTCGACCCGCCCCGGCCCGGGGCGGCGGCCGGAGAGCGGTCCGCCTCGCCGTACGGCGACCCGGCGCTGTGGCGGGTGCACGGCGCGAGCATGCTGCTGGTCGTCCCCCAGTTCGCGACCGCGGCCTTCGCGCTGACCTACCTGGTGGCCGAGCGCCACTGGACGACCGCCGCGGCCGGCGCGGTCGTGGCGGTCGCCCAGTTCGCCGGGGCGGGCGGCCGGCTGCTGTGCGGCCGCTGGTCCGACCGCGCGGGCAGCCGGGTCGGGCCGATGCGCCGGCTGGCGCTGGTCAACGGCGCGGCCGCGCTGTGCCTCGCCGCGGCCGTCCAGGCCGGCGACTCCTTCGCGCCCGCCCTGCTGATCGCCGCGCTGGTGATCGCGATGAGCGGCAACGGCCTGGCGTTCACCGCGGTCTCCGAGCTGGCCGGGCAGGCGTGGGCCGGCCGGGCGATGGGCGCCCAGAACACGGCGCAGAACCTCGTCGCCGCGGCCACGCCGCCCGCGCTCGGAGCGCTGATCACGCACGCCGGGTACGGGACGGCGTTCGCCCTGGCCGGCGTGCTGGCGCTCGCCGCCTCGGCCACGACCCCGGCGCCCGGGGCGGCCGTCAGGCGGCCAGCAGTTCGCCGACCAGCGTCGTGAGGTCGATCACACCGATCGGCCTGCCGTTCTCGTCGGTCACGACGCCGAGCTGGGCGCGGGCCTCCTGCAGCGCGGTGACGGCGTCGGGCAGCGTGGTGGTCCGCGCCAGCCGGGGCGCGGGGGTGACCAGCTGCTCCGGCGGCCGTCCGGGCTCGACCAGGACGTCGCGGACGTGCAGCACGCCGGCCACGTCGTCGGGGGTGACCACGAGCATCCGGAGGCTCCCGGTGCGCGCCGCCGTCTCCCGCACGGTCCGTTCGCCGGCCCCGGCGGGGACGGACGGCGCCTCGCCGATCGGCAGCATGAGCCGCTCGACCGGCTGGGACTGCACCCGCAGCGCCCGTGTCAGCAAGTCGTGCTCGTCGCGGTCGAGCATGCCCATGCGGCCCGACTCGGCCACCAGCATGGCGAGCTGGCGGGGCGTCCTGGTGGAGCCCAGCTCGTCCCTCGGCCGTACGCCGCCCGCCCGGAGGACGGCGTTGGTCACGCCGTTCAGCAGGGCGAGCACCGGCCGGACGGCCCACGCGAAGCCCCGGAACGGCAGCGCGAGGCCGAGCGCGGCGCGCTCGGGGTGGGTGAGCGCCCACGACTTCGGCGCCATCTCGCCCACGACCATGTGCAGGAACGTCACGACGGCCAGCGCGACGACGTACGCCACGGGGGTGCGCACGGACTCCGGCAGCAGCACGAGCACGGGTTCGAGCAGGTGCTCGATGGCGGGCTCGGCGACCATGCCGAGGCCGAGCGAGCACAGCGTGATCCCGAGCTGGGCCCCCGCGAGCATGAGCGACAGCTCGCGGCCGCCGCGCACGGCGGCACGAGCCGCGATCTTGGTGAGTCGGCCGCCGGAGACGGCCTCCTCCTCCAGGCGGTGCCGGCGGGAGGACACCAGGGCGAACTCGGCGGCCACGAAGAAGCCGTTGGCGACCAGCAGGACGATCCCCAGAAGGACGGCGGGCAGGGCGCTCATGCCGCACCCGCCGTCACGGATCGGCCGGGGCCGCTGTCACCGGCGGTCACGCGGGCCTCCCCTGGAAGAGCGCGGAGAACAGCTCGGGCCCGTAGTCGGGGCCGGGGACGCGCACGCCGTGCTCCAGCCGCTCGTCGGCCGGCTCGGGCCGTACGACGGACAGCCGCACCCATTCGGGCACGCGGCGGCTCACGCTCCGCACCCGCAGGAGGGCCCGCCGGGCGTCGTCCTCGTCGTCGAACAGGCCGTTGTCCGGAACGATCTCGCTCAGCACCTCGTCGCCCGGCTCGGCCATCCGGCCGAGGGCGGCGAGCACGAGGCCGGCGACGGTCTCGTAGCCCTCGCTCTCCGGCAGCCGCACGCCGGTGGCCCGCTCGACCTCGTCGAGGCGGAGCGTGCCGGGCACGTCCCACGACCCGTCGGCGCGTCGGACCACGCCCAGCGGCTCGGGGTCGTTCTCGTCGACGAGCTCGCCGACCAGCTCCTCGGCCAGGTCCTCCATGGTGACGACGCCGGCCAGGCCGCCGTACTCGTCGATGACGCAGGCGAACGTCTCGCCCGCGGCGGTCATCCGCGACAGCAGCGTGGGCAGCGCCAGGGTGGCGGGGACGAGCAGCGGGGCGCGCGTCACGCCGCCGACGAGGCCGTCGGAGGGGGAGCCCGCGGCCAGGTACTCCGGCACGCCGCTGACCCCGATCACGTCGTCCGCGCCGGTCCCGAGCACGGGGTAGCGGGAGTGGCCGTGCACGCGCAGCGCGTCGAGGAGGTCGCCGACCGGCCACTCGGCCCGCAGCGACACGACCCGGGGCCGGGGGACCATGACGTCCTCGGCCGTGCGGTCGCCGAACTCGAGCGCCCGTTCCAGCAGCTCGGCCAGCCGGGGCGGCAGTTCGCCCGCCTCGGCCGACTCCCGCACGATGCGGGACAGCTCCTCGGGGGTGGCGCCGCTCTCGAGCTCCTCGATCGGCTCGATGCCGGTCAGGCGGAGCAGGCGGCTTGCCGCGGAGTCGAAGAGGCGGATGACGGGGCCGGCCGCCGACAGGTAGACCAGTGTGGGCCGGGCCAGCGCCTTGGCGACGGGCTCCGGCCGGGCGATGCCGAGGTTCTTGGGCGCGAGCTCGCCGAGGATCATCTGCACGACCGTGGCGATCGTGACGCCCAGGGCCACCGCGACGCCGGGGACGGCGCCCGCGGGGAGCCCGGCGGCCTCCAGCGGGCCGCGGATGACGTCCGCGATCGCGGGCTGGGCGATGAAGCCCACCAGCAGGGTGGTGACGGTGATCCCGAGCTGCGCGCCGGACAGCATGAACGACAGCCGCCCGGTGACGTCGAGGGCGCGGCGGGCGGCGTCGTCGCCCCGCGCGGCCTGCTCGCGCAGGACCCCGCGGTCGGCCGCCACGAAGGCGAACTCCTGGGCGACGAAGAAACCGGTGGCGAGGGTCAGGAGGAGAACGGCCAGCAGGCCGGAGACGGCGCTCATGAGGCGGCCGCCCTGAGTCGAGGCGATCCCGTGCCGAGGCACGGGCCGGTACTCCAGGGGTCCGGGACGGACACGACGTTCCTTTCGACTGGTGGTATACCACCGTAACGGCTCAGATCTCTCTTCTGTTTCCACGGCGTCGTCAGGAGGCGTCCACGAACGCGTACGCGTACGGTGTGGACGGCGACGTACCGTAAAGAGGGGGGCGGACGTCGCCCAAGCCGTGGCCATCACGCTGAGGAACTGGGGATACAACGTGGCCGACGACGACGAGGCGACCCGGGCGATCCGCCGTCCGCGCGAACCGCGGGCGGCCGCCGGGCAGCCGGCGTATCCCGTTCCCGGCGGGGCCGGGGACGGTCGTTCCGCACCGGGGGATCGGGGCTCCGCGGGAGCGGGCGGGGGCAGGGACAAGAGCGAGACCACGATCCCGCGGATCAGGTCCAAGGTGTACGGCAAGCCCCGCTCGGGCGAGACGCCCGTACGGCCGCTGGGCGGCGGGAGCGGCGGCGAGGACGACGACCTCCGCGAGGAGCCGGCCGGGTTCGGCGGGCGTGGCGGAGGCCGCAGGCCGCGGCGGATCGGGCGGCTGATCGTCAGGATCCTGGCCGTCGTGGTCGCCGTGCTGCTGGTCGCGTCCGTCGTCGGCTACTTCTGGATCGGCTCGCGGCTTCAATCGGTCGACGCGTTCACCGACTACAGCGGGCGGCCCGCGGCCACCCCGGGCGACGACTGGCTGCTGGTGGGGTCCGACAGCCGGGCCGGCCTGACGGCGGCGCAGCGCAGGAAGCTCGCCACCGGCAAGGCGGTCGGCAAGCGCACGGACACCATGATGCTGCTGCACATCCCGTCCAGCGGGCGGCCGACGCTGGTGAGCCTGCCCCGCGACTCGTACGTCCCGATCGAGGGCCACGGCAACGACAAGCTCAACGCGGCGTACGCCTTCGGCGGGCCCAAGCTGCTGACCAAGACCGTCGAGCGGGTGACGGGCATCCGGATCGACCACTACATGGAGATCGGCTTCGGCGGGTTCGTCGGCATCGTCGACGCGATCGGCGGGGTCAACATCTGCGTGAAGCAGGACATCAAGGACCACAAGGCCGGGATCAACCTGAAGAAGGGCTGCCAGGACATGGACGGCGGCACCGCGCTCGGCTACGTCCGGACCCGGGCCACCGGCGCGATCCCCGACTACGACCGCACCCAGCGGCAGCGGCAGTTCTTCGCCGCGGTCGTGCAGAAGGCGGCCAGCCCGGGCACGCTGCTCAACCCGTTCAGTTCGGTGCCGCTGGCGCTGAGCGCGGCCGACTCGGTCGCGGTCGACCCGGACACCGGCCTGTTCGACCTGCTGTCGGTCGGGCTGGCGATGCGCGGAGGCCCGGTCACCACCGCCGTGCCCGTCGGGTCGCTGCCCACCATCAACGGCGCGGCCGTGGTCAAGTGGGACACACAGAAGGCGCTGCGCCTGTTCGAGGCGCTCGCCCAGGACAAGCAGGTCCCCAAGGACGTCCTCACCAAGTAGCGGCCGGCTGGCGGCGCCCGTGCCCGTGCGCGGCACAATGGGCCTCTTGTGACGATCTCTCGGGAGCTGCACGCCATCGGGCGTCCCCTGCTCGACGCCCAGCTGGCCCATCCGACCGTCCGGGGCATCGCCGCGGGCGACCTGCCCGATGCGGTGTTCCGGTCGTGGCTGGAGCAGGACTACCTGTTCCTGCTCGACTACGTCCGGGTGTTCTCGCGGCTGGCCTGGCAGGCGCCCGACGGCCATCTGGGCGACCTCGTCGACCTCGCGTACGCGACCTGGCACGACGAGCTCGACCTGCACCGGTCGCTGGCGGCCGGGTTCGATGCCGACCTGGCGGGAGCGGTGAAGGGCCCGGCCTGCGCGGCGTACACGGCGTTCCTGCTGGAGTCGGCCGCCGACTACGGCGAGGGACTGGCCGCGCTCTACCCCTGCATGTGGGGATACTCCACGCTCGGCCGGATCCTGGCGCAGGACCCGCCCGCCGAGCCGCGCTACCGAGCCTGGGTGGAGACCTACGCCGACCCCGGGTTCGCGGCGCTCGCCGAGCGGATCGCCGCGATGATCGACGAGGCGCGACCCGACCCGGCGAGGGCCGCGGAGCTGTTCGCCGAGGGCATGCGGCACGAGCTGGCCTTCTGGGACGTCCCCGCGTAACGAGGCCGGGAACGGCCGGAGCCGGGTTACTGTGGGGGCATGCCGGAGCTGCCCGAGGTGGAGGCGCTCGCCGAGTTCCTGCGCGAGCGCGCCGTCGGCCACGCGGTCCTGGGTGTGGACGTGGTGGCCATCCAGGCCCTGAAGACCGTCGCCCCGCCCGTCACGGCCCTCGCCGGGCTGGAGGTGACCGGGGTCGCCCGCCACGGCAAGTTCCTCGACCTCGACTGCGACGGGCTGCACTTCGTCACCCACCTGGCGCGCGGCGGCTGGCTGCGCTGGCGGGAGGACCTGTCCGGAGCCAGGCCCGTCCGCCCCGGGAAGGGTCCTCTCGCGGTGCGGGTACGGCTGTCGCCCGGTGAGGACGACCGGGCGCCGGGCTTCGAGCTCACCGAGGCCGGGACGCAGAAGCGCCTGGCGGTGTACGTCGTGCGCGACCCCGCGGAGGTGCCGGGCGTCGCGAGCCTCGGCCCCGACCCGCTGTCGGAGACTTTCACCGTCGACGCGCTCAAGGCGATCGTGGGCGGCAACCGCACCCAGATCAAAGGCCTGCTGCGGGACCAGAAGGTGATCGCCGGCATCGGCAACGCCTACTCCGACGAGGTCCTCCACGTCGCCAGGATGTCGCCGTTCAAGATCGCCTCGTCGTTGACGGACGCGCAGGTGGCCGACCTGCACGAGGCGATCGTGACGACGCTGCGCGACGCCGTGGGCCGGGCGCGGGGCCTGGCCGCCAAAGACCTCAAGTCCGAGAAGAAGTCGGGCCTGCGCGTCCACGGCCGTACCGGCGAGAAGTGCGAGGTCTGCGGCGACACGATCCGGGAGGTGTCGTTCGCCGACTCCTCCCTCCAGTACTGCCCGACCTGCCAGACCGGCGGCAAGCCGCTGGCCGACCGCCGCCTGTCCAAGCTGCTCAAGTGACGATCTCCGGGGGCAGGTGGCCGGTGTCGCCGAAGGACACCAGGTCCATCCGCCCGCCCCGGCGCCGCCAGCGGGAGATCGAGCCGTTGGCCACCTGCCCGTAGCCGAAGATGCGCCCGACGTCGTCCGGCGTCCCGCCGCCGAGCACGTGGCGGATGAGCAGCACGACGGCGTCGTGCGCCACGACCAGCACCCGCCGGCCCGCCTCGGCCGTTCCGGCGTCGTCCAGCACCTCACGGATCCGGACCGATACGTCCGCGAACGACTCCCCGCCCGGCGGGCGGTAGAACGGCAGGCCGATCCGCTCCATCTCCCGCCGCTCGGCCGGGAAGCGCTCCTCGATGGCACGGGGCGTGAGAAGTTCGAACACGCCGAGGACCCGGTCGCGCAGGCGGTCGTCGACGCGCTCGGCGGGCAGCGGCCGTCCGGCCGCGCGCAGCCCCTCCCGCGCGATCTCCCAGGTGAGCCGGGCCCTCTGGTACGGCGAGCACCAGACCGACTGGGGCAGCGCGTCGTCAGGCAGGCCCGCGAGGAGGTGGCCGACCGCCGCCGCCTGCTCCCGGCCGCGCCCGGACAGGCCGATGTCGGCGTCCCGCCCGTCGATCCGTACGGCGAGGTCGTCGCGCACGGCGCGGGCCGAGGCGGCGTTGGCGGTGCTCTCCCCGTGCCGGACGGCGGTGATCTCCTCCATCCCTCGACGCTAGCCACCCGGCCGTCCGCCCGGCATACCCCTGAGGGGGAGCACCAGCTTGGAAGCCGGACCGAGCACGGGCGCCGGGGCGCGACAATGGGCCCATGACGATGCCGGAAATCGCCCCCGCCGCTGTGCCCAAGGGCGCCTACCTGCTGGACGTCCGCGAGATCGAGGAGTGGCGCGCGGGGCACGCGCCGGAGGCCGAGCACATCCCGCTGGGCGACCTGCAGCAGCGGGTCGACGAGGTGCCGGCCGACCGCCCGGTGTACGTGGTGTGCCGGGCCGGCGGGCGGTCGGCGCACGCCACGCTGTGGCTCAACCACGTCGGCAGGGACGCCGTGAACGTGGGCGGGGGCATGCAGTCGTGGGCCGCCGCCGGGCTGCCGATGGTCAGCGAGAGCGGGGAGCCCCCCTTCGTGGCGTAGGTAAACGGATGGCATAATCACGACGACATCCGAAAAGCGCGGGAGCTCGGGCGAGACCGGGCTGAGAGGGCGGATTCTCCGACGAGACGTGCCGCCGACCGCATGAACCTGTCCGGATAATGCCGGCGTAGGGAGCGTGTGATGACATCGGCCGTCGTCGACCCCGCCCGGGCGGAAGTGCCCCTGACCCTCGACGAGGAGGCCCCCCGCACCCTCGGGCTCCTCGACCAGAGCGCGTTCTGGGCCAACCTCGGGGTGAGCCTTCTCGGGTTCGCGGGGGCGTTGTTCCTGCTCGACCCGCTGGGCGGGCACCCGCTCCCGTTCGCCGGGGCCGTCCTGGCCGCCGTCGTGGGCAGCCTGATCGGCACGGCCATGGTGGGCCTGGCCGCGATCCCCGGCGTCCGCACCGGCCGACCGGCCATGGTCCTGCTGCGCGGGCTGTTCGGGGCCCGTCTGTCGTACGTCCCGACCGTGCTGAACATCGTGCAGATGATCGGCTGGGGGGCGTACGAGCTGTGGGTCGTCGCGAGCGGCGCGCGGGCCGTGTTCGGCGGTGCGGTGCCGGAGCGCGTGTGGGCCGTCGTGGCGGGGGCGGTGACGATCGCGCTCACGATCCGGCCGCTCGGGTCGGTGCGGCTGCTGCGCCGCTACGTGACGGCCGGCGTGGTGATCGCGATGGTCTGGCTGTCGGTCGCCCTGTTCGCCCGCGGTCCGTCGCTGGGCGGTGGCTCGTGGGACGCCTTCGCCCCGGCCGTCGACTACGTGATCGCGTTGTCGGTCTCGTGGGTGCCGATGGCGGCCGACTACGCCCGGCACTCCCGCACGAGCGGCTCGGCCTTCGCCGGCGTGGTGGGCGGCTACACGATCGCCCAGGTCGCCTGCCTGGCCCTCGGGATCGCGGCGCTGGCGCTCGTGGGCAACGACATGGACAAGGTCTGGGACCCGTTCGTGGCCGCGCCGCTCGGGGCGCTGTTCTTCGGCATCCTCGTGCTGCGCGAGGTCGACCAGTCGTTCGCCAACGTCTACTCGACGACGGTGTCGATCCAGAACCTGGCCCCCCGCGTCGACCGCCGGGTGATCTCCGTGGCGATCGGCGTCGTCACGACGGTGATCGCGCTGTTCGCCAATGTGAACTCCTACGGCGCGTTCCTCAACGTCATCGGGGCGGTCTTCGTGCCGATGTTCGCCGTGCTGGTGGTGGACTACTTCCTGCTCGGGGGCGCCTCCCGGTGGAACACGGCCGAGGACGCCCCCTCGCGGTGGTTCATGGTCGTGCCGTGGGTGCTCGGGTTCGCGGCCTACTGGGTCGTCACCGCGACCCCGACCGTGGGCTGGTGGGACGGGATCTGGGCGGACGTCCGGTCCGCCGTCGGGTTCGAGCGCCAGCCGTGGATGAACGCCGCCCTTGCCGCGTTCCTCGTGGCCGCCCTGCTCACGCTGCCGACCGCTCTCGGGAGACGCCGGCGGGCGGTCTGACCGCCGCGGGGTCCGCGTCGGCGCGGGGCGCCCGGGTGGCCAGGGCGACGCCGGCGCCGCTGACCACCAGGCCGGCGACCGCGAGCGGGCTCAGCGGCTGGTGGAGGAGCGCCCACGCCATGACGGCCGTGACGGACGGCGTGAGGAAGAACACGCTGCTCGCCCGGGCGGCCTGTGACCGGCGCAGCAGCAGGTAGAGCAGGGTGAACGCGCCGATCGAGTTCACCAGCGCGAGCCACAGCACGGCGCCCGTGAACGGCGCCCAGGCCGTGACCCGCGGATGTTCCAGGGTGACCGTGAGCAGGCCGACGACCGGAACGGCGGCGAGAAGCTGCACGGCCTGGCCGCTGCGCAGGTCCATCCGCGGGCAGAACCGCTTCTGGTAGAGCGTGCCGAGGCTGAGCCCGAGCAGCCCGGCACCGCAGAGCAGGACCGCGGCCCCCGCCGACGAGACACGCTCCGCCACGGCCAGCGTCACCCCGGCGGCCCCGAGCGCGAAGCCCGCCCACTGCCGCGCGCTCACCCGTTCACCGAGCAGCGGTACGGCCAGCAGCGCGGTGAGCACCGGATGGAGCCCCTGGACGAGCGCCGCGATCGCCCCGCTCACCCCGAGCGCCATCGCCGTGTAGATCGCGCCGAACTGCACGGCCTGCAGGAGCAGCCCGGCGACCACCACGTGCCCGAGGACCCGGCCGCGCGGCCAGGGGGCCCGCGCGGCCAGCGCGACCACGGCCAGCAGCACCCCGGCGAGCGCGAAGCGGGCCAGCGTCAGCAGCAGGGGCGGCGCCGCGCCGAGCCCGATCGACCCCGCGACGAACGCGCTGCTCCACAGGACGACGAACGCCCCCGGCACGGCCGCCTCCGCGACCCTTCTCCCCGTCATCCCGGCCTCCCGTAACCATCCAGAGTGGTTATCACGATGATGGAGCCGCCGATAACCTGTCAAGGCGGTTACGATGGAGGCATGTTCACGTTCTGGAGCGGCAACCTCGCGCTCGACTTCGCCGGCACGGTCGGCCACCGGGAGACCGAGCCGGTGGAGATGATCGGCACGCCCGATCTGCTCGCCGCGTGGGCCGTGGCCGCCGGGCTCCTGGACGAGCCCCCGGCCGTCGACGCCGAAGGTCGCGACCGGGCGGTACGGCTCCGGGAGGCGGTCTACCGCCTCGGTGTGGGCCCTCTGCGCGGGCGGGGGCCGGCGGAGGCCGACGTGGCCCTGGTGAACGCGCTCGCCGCCGGGTCCCCGGTGGTCCCCCGGCTCGTTCCGGACGGCGCCGGCCTGCGCGTCAGCCGTACGGGGGACCTGGACGCCGTCCTCGCCGCGATCGCACGGTCGGCGGCCGAGTTGTTCGGCGGGCCGGACGCCGCGCGGATCCGGCAGTGCGAGCGGACGGTCTGCACCCGCCTCTACGTGGACACCTCCCGCGGCGGCTCGCGCCGCTGGTGCGACATGCGCGAGTGCGGCAACCGGGAGAAGGCCGCCGCCTTCCGCTCCCGCCGGCGCGCCCCCGGCGGGCCGGTCAGGTGAGGGCGCCCTCGAGGCGGAGGAGGTGCTCCTTGGCGGCCGGTCCGCCGGCGTAGCCGCCGAGCACGCCGGGCGACTCCACCGCCCTGTGGCACGGGACGATGACGCAGACGGGGTTGGCGGTCAGGGCGTTGGCCACGGCGTGCAGCGCCTGCGGACGCCCGATCCGCCCAGCCAGGTCCCCATGTGTCGTGACGCTGCCGTACGGCACCGACAGCGTCATCTGCACCACGGTCCGGGCGAAGGCCGTGGCGAGCTGGAGGTCCACGGGCAGGGAGAACGCCCTGAGCCGGCCCTCGAAGTAGGCGTCCAGCTCCCGCCGCACGGGGTCGAGGCGGCGGGGGTCGGGGCCGATGAACGAGCCGATCGACCGGTACACCCGGGCGAAGACCGCGTGCTCGTCGTCGTAGCTGCAGGCGGCCACGCCGCGGGCGGTCACCGCGAGGACCAGACGGCCGACGGGGGTGTCGGTGGTGCCGAACGCCACGTCCGGCGGGGACTCGCCGACGTAGCCGGGGGCGGTCACCCGTAGCAGGGCTTCGAGGTCCCCTGTGGACATTGGCCGCCCCACTTCCTCTCACTGCGTGGTCGAAGCGTATCGGAGCCGCCGCGAGCCGGTGGAAAAGCCCAAGATCGGTTGGCGAAAGACGGCACGATGGGAACGTGGGTGACTCCAGTATCGACGAGGGGGACGAGGACGGCCTCGCCCGCGCCGTCGTCGCCAGCTCGCCGGACGCCGTCGTCGCCCTCGACCGCGACCTGACGGTGCTGACGTGGAACGGCGCGGCGGAACGGCTGTTCGGCTGGCCCGCCGCCGAGCTGCTCGGCAGGCGCGCGCCCATCGTCCCCGACGAGCTGATGGCCGAGCACAACGCGGTGCTGGAACGGGTGCGCAACGGCGGCACCGTCTCCCTGCGCACCAAACGGTTCGACCGCGACGGGCGGCTGCTCGACCTGCGCGTCGACACCAGCGCCCTGTGCTCGGAGAACGGCACGCTGCTCGGGTACGTCAGCGTCTACCACCCGGCCGAGGACGACGACGCCGCCCAGGGGCGGGCGGCCCGGCGGGCCCGGCTCGTCCGGCGGCTGACCGACGTCGTGGGGGACATCAACGCCGAGCTCGACCTGCCCGTCGTCCTGGACCGGATCGCCGCCAGCCTCGCCGAGCTGACCGGCGCCGACGCGGGCGGCTTCGTGTCGATCGAGGGGGACGAGCTGCGGCTGGTCGGGCTGCACGAGCTGCCCGAGGCCATGCGGGGCGTCACGGCGGGCCTGCACACCAGCCTCGTCGGCAAGCTGCTGCGCACCGGCAAGACCGTCCTGCTGGAGACCGGGCCCGACGGCTTCCAGGACCTGATCTGGGCGCGCCTGCCCGGGCTCCACACGATCGCCGTGGGGATCGCCGCCGTCGGCGGCCGTCCGTATGGAGCGCTCTACGCCCTGTTCGCCCGGCGCAAGGCCGGACATCTGGAGCTGGAGCTCCTCGAACTGCTCGCGGGCCACGCCGGCATCGCCGTGGGCAACGCGATGGCCTACCAGGACGCCGTACGGCAGCGGGCCCACGAGCGGGCCGTCTTCGACGCCAGCGCGGACGGCATCGCCGTGCTCGACGGCACGGGCTCCGTCGTCCGGTGGAACCCGGCCGCGGCCCGCCTCACCGGCGTGCCCGGGGAGAAGGCGGTCGGCGGGCCGCCGCCGTTCCCGCTGCCGGAGCCGGGGGAGAAGCTCACCATCCAGCTCCCGTCCGGCCGGTGGCTCGACGTCCTGCGCGCCGAGATCCGGGAGACGGGGGAGATCGTTGTCGACTTCCGCGACGTGACCAGGGCCAAGGAGCTGGAGGAGGCCAAGGACCTGTTCCTCGCCACCACCAGCCACGAGCTGCGCACGCCGATCACGATCGTCCGCGGCTTCGCCAGCACGCTCGACTCGCGCTGGGAGCACCTGTCGGACGAGGAGCGCAGGTCGGCTGTGCACACGATCGCCGAGCGGGCCCGCTCGCTCGGGCGGCTCATGGACCACCTGCTGCTCGGCGCGCGGGCGGGCGCCGACGAGCTCAAGGTCGAGGTGGAGGTGTTCGACCTGGCCGAGCGTGTCCGGGCGGCGACCCTCGGGCTGCCCGTCCTGTCCGCCCGGCACCGGGTCGAGGTGGACATCCCGCCCGACCTCCCACCCGTGTACGGCGACTCCCTGGCCACCGACATCCTCCTCGGCCAGCTCCTGGAGAACGCGTTCAAGTACTCCCCGGACGGCGGCCTGATCCGGGTCGAGGCCCGGCGGGAGGACGACAGCGTGGTCCTCGTCGTCGACGACGAGGGGATCGGCATCGCCCCCGCCGACCGGGAGCGGGTCTTCGAACGGTTCGTCCAGGCGGACAGCGGCGACCGGCGCAGGTTCGGCGGGGTCGGGCTCGGGCTCTACATCGTGCGCAGCCTCGCCCGGGCCCAGGGCGGCGACGTCTCCGCGCTCCCCCGGCCGGACGGCGGGACGCGCATGCGGGTCGTCCTGAAGGCCGCGGGCCTGCCCGCGTGGTCCGACACACCGGACCGGTAACGGTGTCACCACCCAAGAGCTGATCTATTGTCCATTGTGCACAAGCTGTGATCGGAGCACGGTTTCCCCGACGAGTGAACGGGGCATTTCGGTCGTGGAGCTGGACTCCGCGGGGGGAAGGGAATCGGGGAGGTGAGTGCGTCGAGCGTGGTGATGTTGCCGTACGCACCGTCGAGCGTCGCCGTCGCACGCCAGCGCCTCAGTGCCGAACTGGCAGCCGCGGGGCTGGTCTCCTCCTCCGTCGACGACGTCGTCCTCGTCCTGAGCGAACTGCTGAGCAACGCCCTGCGGCACGCGCATCCCCTGCCGTCCGGCCAGCTCAAGGTGGCCTGGATGTGCTCCGACAGCCAGATCGAGGTGGCCGTCAGCGACGGCGGCGCGCACACCGAGCCGAGGGCCGGCCGTCCCACGCTCTCCTCCCTGGGCGGGCGCGGGCTCGGCATCGTGGAGTACCTGGCCGAACGCTGGGGGGTCCGCCACGACGAGGAGGCCACCACGGTGTGGGCCGTCGTCGCCGCTTCCTGGCCCGCCCGAAACGGTCACAACGGCATGACCGCAACCCCGGCCCTCCGTGAGGTCGGCTGAGCGTCGACCCCGCCGGGCCGCCCGGGCGCGAGCGCCTCGGACGGCCGGTGCGACGACGGACCGTCAGGCGAGGCGCGCGGCGCGCGGGTAGAGCACGATCCGCTCGGCGGTCGTCCAGGCGGAGCTCACCAGCAGGTAGACCCCGGCCGCCAGCGGGAGCACGGTCGCGACCGCGACCGTCCAGAACGGCATCGCCATCAGCAGCCGCCGCATCGGCGTGCCGGGCTCGATCCGCCTGGCGGCGATCCAGGCGACCGCCGCGAGCAGGGCCAGCACCACGAGGAAGACGGCGCCTGGGCCGCTGACCAGGCCCGCGCCCGCCAGCACGGCGCCGAAGTGCTCACCGAGCGGCACGCCCAGCAGGCCCTGGGCGAGCAGCAGGTTGGGGTGCCCCGCGATGGCGACCGAGGTGAACAGCCGGTAGGTGACCATGAAGAACGGCGACTGCGCGAACGCCGGCAGGTAACCGGACAGCGGGGAGACGCCCTCCTTCGCGTAGAGGGCGTTGGTCTCGCGCAGCAGCCGCTGCGGGTCGGACTTCCAGCGGGCGCGCAGCTTCTCGGCCTGCGGCTGGAGCCGCAGCCGGATCCGCTGGACCCGGGCGACGCGCACGCTCAGCGGGAGCAGCGCCAGCCGTACGGCCAGGGTGAAGACGACGATCGCGAGCGCGGGGCCGACGAGACCGCTGAGACCGGTGAAGAGGTGGTAGACGGGGACGAGCACGACGTCGAACACGGGAAAGCCTTTCGTCTGCGGAGGAAACAGGGCATGACGAAGGCGCCCGCGATCACTCGGTGATCAGGCGGGCGCCGGGCTTCCCGACGGCGCCCGGGGGCGTGGTCGCCCCGCGGTGTCCGGATCGCGCAGCCGGACGAAGACGGGCGCGCCGCGGCCCGCCCGGCGCGCGGAGGGCGGCTCGACGGCCGGCGTCGAGACCGGACCGGCGAGCATCATCCAGGCGAGCACCAGGACCGCGACGCCGGTCAGCCCGAGCGCGGTCGCCACGCCGAGCCCGGGAGACCCGGCGAGCACCTCGGCCAGCAGCCACGCCGGCGATCCGAGGGCGGCCTGGAGCACGTTCACCTCAGCGCGACAGCTTCCCGACGACGGTGATCGCCGCGACGACGAGGAACGCGATGACGGCGATGACGAAGAGGAACTTCAACGTCGCGAACAGCGCGGGGATCACGAATCCGAACACCAGCCAGACGGCCAGGATGATCCCCAGAACGGTCAGTGCGGTACGGGCCATAGCCACAAGGTACGCGGTGGCACCGACAACCGCGAGCTTGATCCACAAGTGATCGCCGGGACGTCGCCGCGGTCCCCCGTACGGCCGTCGCCGTCCTATGGGCGGCGCCGCAGCGCAATGGGGATCATGCCTGGGGTTTCACGTGAATCATGCCCGTTCGGTATAGGACTCCGGACGCGGGTCTTACGGTCCGGTGACACATGGGCGGAGGGGCGGCGAAGCGGGCCTACCGTGGGGACATGGCGTCCCGAGGAGTCCGATGACCGGCACCCCCGCATCCCGCGTCCTGGTCGTGGACGACGACCCCACCGTGGCCGAGGTCGTGGCGCGGTACCTGGAGCGCGACGGGCACGAGGTCGAGTGCGTCGGCGACGGCGCCGAGGCCCTCAGGCGCGCCCTCGCCGACCCTCCCGACCTGCTCGTTCTCGACCTCATGCTGCCCAAGATGGACGGCCTTCAGGTCTGCCGGAAGCTGCGCGAGCGGTGGCCCGTACCGGTGATCATGCTGACCGCGCTCGGCGAGGAGATCGACCGGGTCGTCGGCCTGGAGACCGGCGCGGACGACTACGTGACCAAGCCGTTCAGCCCGCGCGAGCTGGCGCTGCGGGTGCAGTCGGTGCTCCGCCGGGCCCGTGGGGCGCTCGTCCCCACCGGCACCGGGGTGCTGCGCGACGGCGACCTCGTGGTGGACGTGGGCGCCCACGAGGTGCGGCTGGCGGACGAGAAGATCACCCTGACGGCCCGCGAGTTCGACCTGCTCGTCTACCTGCTGCGCAACCCCCGCCAGGCGTTCAGCAGGGCCGCGCTCCTCGACCAGGTGTGGGGCTGGTCGTTCGGCGACTCCTCCACGGTGACCGTGCACGTGCGGCGGCTGCGGGAGAAGATCGAGCCCGACCCGACCGAGCCGCGGCGCATCGTCACGGTCTGGGGCGTCGGCTACCGATACGAGCCGCTGCGATGATCCTCCAGATCGTCGCGGTCACCGCGGGGCTCGGGATCGCCATCGCGGCCCTCGGCCTCGCGCTGCTGCGGGCGCTGCGGCGCCGGTCGATCGGCGTGATGCTCGCCGTCGTGGCGGTCGTCACGGTGGCCGCGACGCTGGCGGGCGTGGTGGCGATCACGCTCGAGATGGTGATCGACGGGCGGCCGAAGAACATCGTCCTCACGGTCGTGGCGATCGGCGGGCTCGTGGGCCTCGGCGTGGCGCTCATCAACGCGAGGCGGGTGGTGCTCGCCAGCAGGCGGCTCGTCGAGGCCCTGGACGAGGTGCCGCCCTCGGGACGGTTCACCCCGCCGGAGGACCCGCTCCCTGCCGAGCTGCGCACGATCGCCGCCGCTCTGGAGCAGGCGTACGAGCGGCTGCGCCTCGGGCGGGAGCGCGAGCGGGCCCTGGAGAGCGCCCGCCGCGAGCTGGTCGCCTGGGTCAGCCACGACCTGCGCACCCCGCTGGCCGGGCTCCGGGCGATGACCGAGGCCCTGGAGGACGGCGTGGTGGACGACCCCGGCACCGTCCGGCGCTACCACGCGCAGATGAGGCTGGAGGTCGACCGCCTCTCCGGGATGGTCGACGACCTCTTCGAGCTGTCCCGGATCCACGCCGGGTCGCTGAAGCTCAGCCGAGGCCGGGTCGGGCTCGGCGACCTCCTCGCCGACGCGCTCGCCGGGGTCGAGCCGCTGGCCAGGGCCAAGCGGGTGCGCCTGCTCGGCGAGGCGGACCCGGGCCTGCCGGTGGAGGTCGACGCCGACGAGCTCGCCCGCGCCGTACGGAACCTGGTGGTGAACGCGATCCGCCACACGCCCGCCGACGGGACCGTCTCGGTCCGCGCGACGGCGGACGGCGAGACGGCCACGGTGTCGGTGCTCGACTGCTGCGGCGGGATCCCCGAGGAGGACCTGCCGCGGGTCTTCGAGGTGGCCTTCCGCGGGGAGGCCGCCCGGACGCCGGGCCAGGGCGGAGGCGCCGGGCTGGGCCTCGCGATCGCCAGGGGCATCGTCGAGGCCCACGAGGGCGAGATCGGCGTGGTCAACGAGGGCCCCGGCTGCCGCTTCGACATCCGCATCCCCCTCGCCGGGAGCGCCTGACCGCCGCGCCGCCGCCCTCGTCCCACCACGCTGTGAACGCCACTCGCCTGCCCTTGTGTTCGCCCGCCTTGGTGCTCGCCCGGTGTCGTTCGCGTCCCCTTCGCCCGGAGCGTACGACCGCCTCTGCACCCGTTTCCGGCTAGCGCTCTCCCTGGTGTTCGAGCTGCCCGCGCCAGGCCGGGAACTCCCCGTCCGGCTCACGGAGGGCGTCCCGATCTCGTACGGTGAACGCCTCGGCCATGGCGCGGAACGTCGGGCACGGCCAGCGCCACATGCAGCTGCGACATCGCAGGATGGGGTGGGAGGGATCGCTGGAGATGCCCCCGGCGTCCCTGGGCTGGTGCAGGTCGAGCAGCCGGATGCCGAGCTCGGAGAAGCTCAGCAGCTCCTCTCTCGCCTCGGCGAGGAAGTCGAGGTCCTCGGCCGCGAGCCGGGCGCTGACCGGGACGAACCCCTCCCGGTTGACCAGACCGCGCAGCGGCTCGGTGGCGTCCCGCCACGACGAGGCCTTCTCGGTGCGGACCTGGATGACCTCCAGCCGCTCCCGCAGCCTCCGGCGTTGCGGATCCTCAGGAAAGTCATTGTTCATCATGCTTTCGGGCCCACTGTGCTCGGCGCCCGCCCTCCTTCACGAAGTGACGACCAAGACGCGGAGGTTCCGGGCCCTCCATCCGGCGAAAGCCGGCGTCGCATAGCGTCAAGCTTCGCGCACTCACCGTTTGCGTGCGAGCGGAATCGGGGACAAAGGGCGGACGACTCTTCGACGATTCCGCTGGAACGTGACCCGGGGCCGGGACGGCGCTAGTGTGCGCCTCGTGGAGCTCAAAGTCGCGACGCAATCCCACGCCGGTCAGGCCGTCATGGCCGTCGCCGGCGAAATCGATCTGTACACCGCTCCCCGGCTGCAGGCGGAGTTCACCCGTCTGCTCGAGACCGGGCCGGATCGAGTGGTCATCGACATGTCCGGGGTGGAGTTCTGCGACTCCACCGGCATGAACGTGCTGCTGTCCGCGCTCAAGCGGCTGCGCGAGCGCGGCGGCAGGCTCGAAGTGGCGGCGCCCAGGCCGGCCGTACGGAAGATCCTGCAGGTGACCGGGCTCGACTCGGTCTTCACGGTCCACGAGACCCTGCCGGACGACCTGCTCACGGCCGAGCACCAGGGCTAGCCGCATGGGTGACCTCGTGGTCCCTGGGCCGGACACCGCCGTGGTGATCCCGGCCAAGGACGAGGCCGACCGCATCGGCGCCACCGTGACCGCCGCCCTGAAGCTGCCCGGCGTGGATCTCGTCGTCGTGGTCGACGACGGCTCGACCGACGAGACCGGCCGGGCGGCCAGGGCGGCGGGCGCCCGCGTCGTACGGCACAGCCGCAACAGGGGCAAGGCGGCCGCGATGGAGAGCGGGGCCGAGGCCGTGCGCCTCCTCGACGAGGACGAACCGCGGCACCTGCTGTTCCTCGACGCGGACCTCGGCGAGACCGCAGGGGCGGCGCTGCCGCTGATCGTGCCGGTGCGCCTTGCCGAGGCCGACATGACGATCGCCGCGTTCGCCGCCCGCGTGAAGCTGGGCGGCCACGGCATGGTCGTGCGCCTCGCCCGCGACGGCATCAGGCGGCTGACCGGATGGGAGGCGACCCAGCCGCTCAACGGCCAGCGCTGCCTGACCCGGGCCGCCTTCGAGGCGGCGCGGCCCCTCGCCCACGGCTTCGGCGTCGAGACCGGCATGACGATCGACCTGCTCCGCAAGGGGTTCCGGGTGGCCGAGGTGGAGGTCGACATGGCCCACCGGGCCACCGGCACCGACTGGCGCTCCCAGATGCACCGGGCCCGGCAGCTCCGCGACGTCGGCCTGGCCCTCGCCGCCCGGGAGCCCGCCGTCCAGCAGGGCAGGGACGCGATCCGCCCCCGCCTCCGGCCGTGACCCTCCGGGAACGCCTGCCGTTATCCGCCTCCCCGGGCCACGCGCGGGCACGGCTCGTCGCGCTCGCCGCCTCTCCCCTGTCCGTCCTCTGCACGATCGCGATCGGCCTCCTCGGGTCGTCGGCCATGGTCCCCGCCCTGCCGGGCCGGCCCTGGCAGCCGCCGTACTCCCTGGGGCTCGACCCGGACGGCCACCTCGTCGTGGCGCTGGGCGCGGCCGCCATCCTCCTGGGCGCGGCCGGGCTGGCCGCCGGGCTGCGGGCCGCCGAACTGATGCCTCCGGCCCGCTGGACGGCATTGGCCGGGTGCCTGGCCGCCGTCGCGCTGGCGTTCCTCCCGCCGTCGGGCTCCTCCGACCACCTCAACTACGCGGCGTACGGCCGGATGGCGGCGCTCGGGCACGACCCGTACGCGACCGTGCCGGCCGACCTCCCCGGCGACCCGGTCATCGGCCGGGTGGAGGAGTGGCGCACCACGCCCAGTGTGTACGGACCGGTGGCGACGTTCGTGCAGGCCGTCGCGGCCCACATCGGCGGCGGCTCACTCCGGCTCACCGTCTTCGCGATGGAGGCGGCCAACGCGGGCGCGTTCGTCGCCCTGGCCGTCGTGCTCCACCGGGCCACCCGGGACGACCCCGTACGGCAGCGCCGCGCGGCGCTCCTGTGGGCGGCCAACCCGCTCGTCGTCTACCAGCTCGCGGCCGGGATGCACCTCGACACGATCGCCACCGCTCTCGTCGTCGCCGGAGTGGTGTACCGCCGGGGGCTGCCGCTCGGCCTGGGGATCGCGGTGAAGGTCACATCCGGCCTGGTCGCCCTCGGGGTGGCCTGGGAGCTGCGCAGGCGGCCCCGGCGGCTGGCCGCGGTGGCCGTGCCGGCGGCGGTCGTCGTGCTCGTGCTGTACTGGCTGGCCGGGCCGCACGCGCTCGACCAGGTCCTGAACGCCAGCAAGACGGTGTCGCTGGCGACGCCCTGGAAGCTGGTGAAGACGGCGGCGCAGGCCGTCTTCGGTCCCGGGGCGTACCACCTGGAGATCCAGCTGGGGTCGCTGGTGGTGCTGGCCGGCCTCGCCGCGCTGCTCCTGCGCCGCATGTCCGCGGACGGCCTGCTGAGGGACGGTGCCGAGGCGCCCGCGGTCGCCCTCGCGTTCGCCGTCGCCTGGCTGTTCGCCACGCCGTACGCGCTGCCCTGGTACGACGGGCTCGCCTTCGGGCTGCTCGCACTGGTCCCCGCGTCGGGCCTGGACGCCTTCCTGGTCGCCCGGCTGGCCGCCCTCTCCCTGGCGTACCTGCCGGCCCGGCAGGCGGGCCAGCCCCCGGACCTCGGCTGGCTGGTGAGCGTGGTCAGGGCGCAGGCGGTGCCGGCGTTCCTGCTGGCGCTGACGGTCGCGCTGGCGTGGTGGGCGTGGCGGGCTCGTCCCGCAGGGCGCGTACCGACGCCGCGAGCGTGAGCGGAACGGCCACCGTGAGGGCCATGGCCGGGATCGCGATCCCCGAGTCGTTGATCAGGAACCCGACCAGGGCGGCGGCCAGCGCCCCGAACAGCCCGGCCCGCAGCTCCGGAGCGCGCTCGTAGGCCAGGCTCAGCGCGGACGCGCCCCACCGGGACGGCCGGTACAGCACGAGGAACAGGAACGCCAGCGCGACCAGCGACAGCAGCGTCAGCGGCAGGTTGCCCAGCGTGTGGAGCATGGCGCCCAGCTTGCGTCCGATCACCGAGCCGCCCTCCCCGCTGACGACCTGCTGCACGAAGCCGCCGAGATGGGTGCGCCGGTCGGGCGGCCGCAGCCAGTCGGCGACCGCGATCAGCGCGATGAGCGCGACGCCCGCCAGCCCGACGAGCCCGAGCCGGACCACCGAGACCCGCCGTCCGGTGACCATGAGCAGGAACACCGCCACGCCGACGACGAACGACGGCACGCCGCCGAAGTCGGCACCCCAGGCCGGCCAGCCGTCGGCGACGACCGCCACCAGGCCGTACGCCAGGCAGACGAGGGCGGCGAGCCGCGGCCTGCGGCGCAGCGCGTGCGCGACCCCCGCGAGGAGCAGGATGGTCCCGGTCGAGTAGACGGCGAACGCCATGTTGCCGAAGCCGTAGAACCGGCCCCCGGTGACCGGCTCGTAGCCCGCGACCGCGTTCACCTGCAGCCGGGAGCCCGTGACCACGTCGAGGAGGAGGGCGGCCGAGCTCACGCCCGCGACGGCCGTCAGCGGGCCGAGGACGTGCGACCGCCACGGCCCCGCGAAGCCGGCGGCCGCGACGACCACCGCCATGCCGAGGATCGTCGCGAGGAGGGCGGGCATCGGATGGGCGAAGCCCCACCACGGCACGAGCTGGGCCAGGAAGACCGACACCGGGACCGCGCCGCTGATCGTCGCCACGACCCGCGTCACCCCGAGCATCCGGCGGGCGCGGCGGATCACGATCGACGCCAGGACGTAGAAGAGCACCTGCGCCGTCACGAGCACGATGAAGAACGGCTCCCTGACCTGCCGGAGCACCTGGCTGGCGAGATCGGCGTCGGCCAGCCGGGCGGCCGTCTCCCGGGCCGGCGCCGGGCCCTCGCCGCCGTTCTCCCACGCCCTGCCGACCACGCCGTCCGGGGTGCCGAGCCCGAGCACGTGCGTGACGGTCGCGGTCAGGTCGGTGAGCGTGACCAGCGCCTCCTGCCGGGTGGAGGTCGCCGTCAGCCACCCCTTCCGGTACGCCCCTGTCGCGTCGTCGCCGGTCTCGGGTCGTGCGGACGTCGCCGGGGTGGTCGCTGTCGTGGTGGCGCCGGTGGTCGCCGCCGCGCCGCTGGGGCCGGTGGCGACGGCGACGTGGAGGTGCGCGGTCGAGCCGGAGTCGGACAGGCCCGCGACCAGCACGGTCGATCCGGCGGGCACGTGGGCGAGGATCTCGCCCACCGTCCGGTCCGCGGCCGCCACCGCGGCCCTGCGCGCCTGCGGACTCAGATCCCGCGCGCCCGGGCCGCCCGGCCCGGTCGGTCCGTCCGCGGGAGCGCCGGCGGTGCCGGTCGCCGTGCCCGGGCTCGCGCCGCCCTGTCCGGAGGCGGTCCACGCCTGGGCGATCTGTCCGGCCTCGGCGACGACGAGCGTGTACGGCCTGAGGTCGGGCAACTCGGCCACGCTCGCGGCATATTTCCTGACTTTTCCGGACTGGTCGGCGGCGGCGAGGGCGGCGCCCGGCCCGATGGCGGCCACCGCGCCGCCCGCCGCGGTGACCGTGCGCCCGAGGAGGCCCACGGTGGCCTGGAAGGGGCTCGACCGCTGGAGATTCACCAGCTCCGCCCACCCGGGGATCGTGGCCGACCCGTCGGCGGCGACGGCGGGGGCCGGGGGAGCCGCGCACGCCGAGCCGGGCGCCGCGGCGCGCTGGCCCGCGGAGAGCGTGAGCCACCCCGCGATCGGACAGGTGACCGGCAGCCCCTCCGGCGGCACCGCCCGCGTCGAGAGGGACGCCGTGGCGCCGGTGCCGGCGAGACGCCAGAGGGCGGGGGTACGGGCCGGGTCGAGGTCGTCCCACTGCAGCCCGGGCACACCGATCACGACCACCCGGCCGGCGGGCGCGGAGGCCGCCGATGCCGACGCTGCCGCTGCCGATGCCGATGCCGATGCCAGCGACGGCCACGAGGCCAGCCCGGCCACGCAGAGGATCATCGCCGCCAGCACGACTCGGATCCCCCGCCCAAGAGCTCGCCGCACCCCGCCCGGCCTCACGCCGGCCCCTGCCGCCGTCTGCCGGGGCGGCAGGGGCGGGACCGGCGGGACGCCTGGCAGGGGTCGGGGACCACCGTCGGCTGGCACGGCTGCGCGGCTCCTCGGCTCGAGAGCGGAAACGGTCGGGACAGCGTCCACGGTAACCTGCCTGCTCGTGACGACTGGCCGGACGACCGCGGGCAGGGGACCGCTCTGGGCGTGGGCCCTGGCCCTCGTGGTCGAAGCCGCGGCGGCGGCCCCGCTGATCGCCTACTGGCTGACCAACCCGGCCGACCAGCGGCTGGTCGACCTGGACGTCTACCGTACGGGCGGCTGGGCCCTCCTGCTCGGCCTTCCCGTGTACGGGGTGATCACCCCCGCGCCGCAACTCCTGCCCTTCACGTACCCGCCCGTCGCCGCGATGCTGGCCGTCCCGCTCGCGGAGATGTCGTGGCCGGCGGCCCAGTGGGTGTGGACGGCCGGGATCGTGGTCGCCCTCGCGGTCGTCGTCCGGTTCGCGTTCCGCCCGCTGCTCGACGGGCCGCCGCTCGACGGGCCGCCGCTCCGGCTCGCGCGGTCGCCCCTCGCCGTCCCCATGGTGTTCGCCGTGCTCGCGGCGGCGTGCGCGTACCTCATGCCGATCAGGGACCAGATCCGCTTCGGCCAGGTGGACCTCTTCCTGGTCGCGCTGTGCCTGCTCGACTGCGCCGCCCGCAGGCCGAGGTGGCCGCGCGGGATGCTGATCGGCCTGGCGACGGCCGTGAAGCTCACCCCCGGCGTCTTCCTCGTCTACCTGGCCGTCACCGGGTTCCCCCCGCGCGGCGGCGACCGGGAGCAGCGGCGGGCCTTCTTCATGGCGGCCTTCACCGCCGCCCTCCTCACGGTCGTGCCGTTCCTCGTGATCCCTCAGGACGCCCGGGGCTACTGGTTCTCGGCCCTGCTCGACTCCGAACGGCTCGGCGCGAACGCCGCGACCACCAACCAGTCGCTGCGCGGGATGCTGCTCCGGCTCTACCTGCCCGACACCGCCACCTCGCTGATCTGGCTCGCCGCCGTCGCCGCGATCGGCTGGTACGGCTTCAGCCGGGCCCGGCGGGCCCACCTGGACGGCGACCCGATGACGGCGGTCGCGCTGACCGGGCTGATGGCGGTGCTGCTGTCCCCGGTCGCGTGGATCCACCACATCGCCTGGGTGGTCGTGGTGGTCGCCGCGATCGCCGGGACGGGCCGCGACCGGACCCGGCTGCTGGTCGCGGCGGGGGTCTGGCTCTTCTACGTGCTGCCCATCCCGTGGTGGGGAGTGTCGATCAAGGCCCTGGAGATCCCCGTCCTGAGCCCGGTCGTGGGCAAGATCGTGCAGGACGCCTTCGGGCTCGGCGCCGTCGCGCTCGTCTGGGTCCTCGGTTCCTGGCTGCCCCGGCGCCGGACGGTGGAGCCCTCATCCGCCGTTCGGGAGACGTCCGCGTGACCGTCTGGTTACCCTCGGTGTCGTGCTGGTCACCGTTCTGGTCATGGCCGGGGTTCTGTCGGGAGTGACCGGCGTGTCCATCGGCATCCTCATGCTGCGCACCGCCAGATCGTCGGTGGAGGAGTGCCTGGAGGCCCTCTCCCGCCGCAAGGCCTTCGACGGCGCCGTGGACAGCAAGGCGATCCGCGACGTCGCCGTCTACCGCTACGACGCGCTGGAGGAGATGACCGGGAGACTGTCGTTCTCGGTCGCGCTCATCAACGGCTTCGGCGACGGCATCGTGCTCACCTCGATCAACGGGCGCACCGAGACCCGGACGTACGTCCGGGTGGTGTGCGGCGGCAAGGGCCTGCAGCCGCTGTCGCCCGAGGAGGAGCACGCCGTGCGGGCCGCCCGGCTCGGCATCGGGCCCGAGGTCGAGCCGCACCGCGTCCGCCGCTGAGCGTTCCCAGGCAGGCGCCGCTGCGCGGCGTCCGCCGGGGGGCGGACGGCGGTGAGGCGTTCCCCCAGGGCGGGCGGCGCGCCGAGGTGTGCACGTTCCGGCACGTGAGGGGCGTCGGCGGCGGTTACCCTGGATGACATGCCCAAGCTCGCGTACCTCGGCCCTCAGGGGACCTTCTGCGAGGCCGCCCTGCGGAGGCTCGCGCCCGACGCCGAGCGGCTCCCCGCCGCGAACGTGGCGGCCGCGCTCCACGCCGCCCGCACCGGCGAGGCCGACGGGGCCGTCGTCCCGCTGGAGAACTCGGTCGAGGGGGCGATCACCCAGACCCTCGACGAGCTGGCCTGGGGCGGCCCGCTCCTCATCACCGGCGAGCTGCTGCTTCCCGTCGAGTTCTCGCTGCTCGTACGGCCGGGCACGGAGCTGCCGCAGATCAAGCGGATCATCTCCCACCCGGCGGCGATCACGCAGTGCCGGGGATACCTCGAGCGCGAGATGCCGGACGCCCTCGTGATGGCGTGGCCGTCCACGGCGGGCGCGGCGCAGGAGGTGGCCGCCCCCGGCTCGCCGTACGACGCGGCGATCAGCCCGGCCATCGCGGCCGAGTACTACGGCCTGGACGAGTTCGCGTCCGGGATCGGCGACCGCTCCGACACGGTGACCCGCTTCGTCCGGGTGAGCCCGCCGGGCCCGCTGCCCGAGCCGACCGGGGCCGACCGCACCTCGCTCGTCGCGTTCCTGCGCGACGACCACCCGGGCGCGCTGCTGGAGATGCTGAGCGAGTTCTCCGTGCGCGGGGTCAACCTCACCCGGATCGAGTCGCGGCCGACCGGCGACGGCATCGGCCGCTACTTCTTCCACTTCGACTGTGAGGGCCACGTCGCCGACGCGCGGGTGGGCGAGGCGATCTCGGGCCTGCGGCGGCTGTGCGCCGACCTGCGTTTCCTGGGCAGCTATCCGCGAGCCGACCGGGTCGCCACGCAGATCAGGGCCGGTACGGCCGACGACGACTTCGCCGAGGCGGCCGGCTGGCTAAAGCGGATCAGGAACGGTCAGACCTGAGCAGCGCGCCGGGCTCGTTGTGATGGGCGGGAGCCGTACCGGCTCCGGTAGCCTTTGATCCGTGATTGACCTGCGAACCCTTCGTGAGGACCCCGACCGGCTCCGGGCGTCGCAGCGCGCCCGTGGCGAGGACGACTCGGTCGTGGACAGGCTGCTCGGCCTCGACGAGCGCCGCCGCTCCGCGCTGAACGGCTTCGAGTCTCTGCGCGCCGAGCAGAAGAGCATCGGCAAGTCGGTGTCCCGCGCGTCCGGGGACGAGCGCCAGGCGCTGCTCGACCGGGCGAAGGACCTGGCGGCGCAGGTCAAGGTCGCGGAGGCGGAGGCCGACCGGCTGGCCGGCGAGCTCGACGAGCTGCTGCTGTCGGTGCCGAACATCGTCGAGGAGGGCGCCCCCTCCGGTGGCGAGGACGACTACGTCGTCATCGAGGAGATCGGCGAGAAGCCGTCGTTCGACTTCGAGCCGCGCGACCACGTGGAGCTGGGCGAGCTGCTCGACGCTATCGACATCGAGCGCGGCGCGAAGGTGTCGGGCGCCCGCTTCTTCTTCCTGAAGGGCGTCGGGGCGCGGCTCCAGCTCGGGCTGCTGAACATGGCGATGCAGCAGGCCGTCGAGGCGGGCTTCACACCCATGATCACTCCGGTGCTGGTGAAGCCGGAGTCGATGCAGGGCACCGGCTTCCACGTCGCCCACGACAAGGAGATCTACCGCCTCCCCGAGGACGACCTCTACCTCGTGGGCACCTCGGAGGTGCCGCTGGCGGCCTACCACGCCGACGAGATCCTCGACTCGCGCGCGCTGCCCATGCGGTACGCCGGGTGGTCGTCCTGCTTCCGCCGCGAGGCCGGCTCGTACGGCAAGGACACCCGGGGCATCATCCGGGTCCACCAGTTCGACAAGGTCGAGATGTTCTCCTACTGCCGCGTGGAGGACTCCCACGAGGAGCACCGGCGGCTGCTGGCGTGGGAGAAGGAGATGCTCGAGAAGGTCGAGCTGCCGTACCGGATCATCGACACGGCGGCGGGCGACCTCGGCACCTCGGCGGCCAGGAAGTTCGACTGCGAGGCGTGGATCCCCTCGCAGGGCCGCTACCGGGAGCTCACCTCGACGTCCAACTGCACCGACTTCCAGGCGCGGCGGCTGCGGGTGCGCTACCGCGACGCCGAGGGCCGTCCCCAGCACGTGGCGACCCTGAACGGCACGCTCGCGACCACCCGGTGGATCGTGGCCATCCTGGAGAACCACCAGCAGGCCGACGGCTCTGTCGTCGTCCCCAAGGCCCTGCGGCCGTACGTGGGGCTCGACGTCCTGGAGCCCGTCTCGCGCTAGCCCGTGCCTGTGGCGACGGCCGGCGCCCCGGGAGGGGGGCGCCGGCCGTTCGCCGTCCACGGGCCGGTGTACGGGCCCTGAGGCGCGCACACGGCCTTCGTGCGCGCTCGCGACGGGCCCCACTGGACCGTCCGGACGTGCGAAGGGCGGGATCCGCCGCGCGGACCCCGCCCTCCGTCAAGTCAGGTCAGATACCCCGGACGTTGGACGCCTGCGGACCCTTCGGGCCCGCGATGACCTCGAACTCGACCCGCTGGCCGTCCTCCAGATTGCGGTAGCCGCTACCGGTGATCGCGGAGAAGTGCACGAACACGTCGGGCTCGCCGCCGTCCGGTGCGATGAAGCCGAAGCCCTTCTCAGCGTTGAACCACTTGACGGTTCCCTGAGCCATTACTGCTCTCCCTAAGGAAGTGAATCTTGGGGTCCACACCTCGTGAACCCCGGGTGTGTCGCACAGCTCCCCGGGTGGCTCATACAGTCAAACTGGTTTTCGCTACGGGAACAGCTAATACAACGCCTTCACATCTAACACTATGTAGCCCGTTGGTGTTCCACGTAAGGCCGAGATTTCTCGACCTGTGGACGTCCGAGTCGGTGACCGGCGTCGTCACGGTGCACACTGGAACCTGTCATGACCTGCCCCCGCCTCGTCGCCACGGACCTCGACGGCACAGCTCTGCGCACCGACGGAACGATCTCCCCTCGAACGGCCGCCGCCTTCGCGCGGGTGGAGCGCGCCGGGGGGACGCTCGTGTTCGTGACCGGCCGCCCGCCCCGCTGGATGCACACCGTGGCGGGAGCCGTACGGCACCGGGGGCTGGCCATCTGCGCCAACGGGGCGCTCGTCTACGACCTGCACACCGAGGAGATCGTCGAGGCGCACCTGATCGCCCCCGACATCCTGGAGGAGTCCGTGCGGCGGCTGCGCGACCGCGTGCCGGGCCTGAGGTTCTCCGTGGAGTACGAGGGCGGCTTCGCCCATGAGTCCGACTTCGCCCTCGGCGGCTGGGACTCCCGCGAGGTCTCCGACCGGAAGGTGGGGGCGGCCACGCTCACCTCTCGGCCCTGCGCGAAACTGCTCGCCCAGCACCCGTCGATGAACCCCGACGAGCTGCACCTGCGGGCGCTCGAACTGGTCGGCGACATCGTCACCCCCACCCACTCCAGCGGCCGGGCGCTGATCGAGATGAGCGCGTACGGCGTGACGAAGGCGTCGGCGCTGGCCGCGCTGGCCGACGAGCGGGGGATCAAGCCGGCCGAGGTGGTGGCGTTCGGCGACATGCCGAACGATCTGCCCATGCTGACCTGGGCCGGCACGTCGTACGCGGTCGCGAACGCCCACCCCGACGTGATGGCCGCCGTCGATCACGTGACGGCGGCCAACAACGACGACGGGGTGGCCCGGGTGCTCGAGACGCTCTTCTGAGGCCTTCTGGGCGCCCGGTCTTTGTGCGCTCTACAGGTAGGGCCCGCCGGCGCCCCGGTGCCCCTGGTCGTCCGGGCCCTGCGCGACGCCGCCGGGGAGGGCGCGCCGCATCTGCTCCAGTTGGGCGCGGGCGGCCATCTGCTGGGCGAACAGCGTGGTCTGGATGCCGTGGAACAGCCCCTCCAGCCAGCCGACCAGCTGGGCGTGGGCCACCCGCAGCTCGGCGTCGCTGGGGGCGGCGCCGTTGTCGTCGCTGAACGGCAGGGAGAGCCGTTCCAGCTCCTCGACCAGCTCGGGGGCGAGCCCCTCCTCCAGCTCCTTGATCGAGCTCTTGTGGATCTCCCTGAGCCGCAGCCGGCTGGCCTCGTCGAGAGGGGCCGCGCGAACCTCTTCGAGCAACTGGCGGATCATGCTGCCGATGCGCATCACCTTCGCCGGCTGCTCGACCAGCTCGGCGACGGATCGCTCCTCCTGCTCCCCCTTCTTGCCGTTCGTGCCCGAGACCGAGAGGCCCTGGGGCCCCACGACCACGATCTGTGGGGTGCTCTCGTCTGCGTTCATGGATGGTTGACAACTCCTGATTCCGGGATCCGGTGGGTCACCGCGTGCTCACCGGATCCAACCTAGCTCACCGGGTCAGCAGGATCTTTCCGATGTGTTCGCCCTGTTCGAGCAGGCGGTGGGCCTGGGCGGCGTCCTCCATCGGGACCGTCGCGTGCACGACCGGCCGGACGGCCCCGGCGGCGACCAGCGGCCACACGTTCTCGGCCACCCCGCGGCAGATGACGCCCTTGTCGTCGACTGAGCGGGTGCGCAGCCCGGCGCCGTGGACGGTGCCCCGCTTGGCCATCAGCGTGCCGAGGTCCAGCTCGCCGCGGGTGCCGCCCTGCATGCCGATCACCGTCAGCCGTCCGCCGGTGGCGAGCGCGGCGAGGTTCCCGGCGAGGTACTTGGCGCCGATGATGTCGAGGATCACGTCGGCCCGGCCCCTGAAACGCTCCGCGAAGTCCTCCTCGCGGTAGTTGACGCCCTCGTCGGCCCCGAGGTCCAGGCACCGCTGGACCTTCTCCGCCGACCCGGCCGTCACGAGCACGGTGGAGCCGAACGCCTTGGCGAGCTGGATCGCCATCGTGCCGATGCCGCTCGCGCCGCCGTGGACGAGCAGGGTCTCGCCCTTGCGGAGCCGGGCGGCCATGAACACCATCGACCAGACCGTGCAGGCGACCTCCGGCAGCGCGGCCGCCTCGGAGAGCGGGACGCCGTCCGGCACCGGCATCACCTGCTGCCACGGCACGGCGACCTTCTCTGCGTACCCGCCGCCGGCCAGCAGGGCGCACACCTGGTCGCCCACGCGGAGGCCCTCGACGTTCTCCCCGATCTCGCTGATCACTCCGGAGCACTCCAGCCCGGGGATATCGGACGCCCCCGGAGGCGGTGGGTAGAAGCCCTGCCGCTGGAGGAGATCCGCCCGGTTGACCGCCGACGCGGCCACATCGATGACGACCTCACCCCTGGCGGGACGGGGATCCGGGACTTCCTGCCAGGCCAAAACCCCAGGTCCGCCTGGTTCCGAAATCACGATCGCACGCATGTGACCTAAAGTATCGTGGCGGAGAACTCGGCGGTTGCCCGCATTCACCGTATTACGTGGCGCTAATCTGCATTGTGTTTGCTGCCCCATTAGCCCGTCCCAAGGGGGTACACGGTGGCGAGACATGATCGTGAGGATCCCCATTCTCTCGAGGATCAGCTCGCGTGGCTCGACGCGATCAAGGAGATGCCCGACGAGGTGGAGATCGCGGTCAGCGCGGTGACGTCCGCCTCTTTGGCATCCCCTCCACCCCCTCCCGCGCCCGCCGAGCCCGAGATCGCCTCGCCGTACCCGAAGGACCCGTGGAGCCTCGTGCCGTCCGAGCCGGCGTCCGGCGGCCTGTTCCGCGGCGCGGTCGAGTCGGTGTACGGCTCCCCCGTGGCGGAGGGCGACACGGACACCTCCGAGGGACGCGGACGCCTCGCGGACTCCGGCTACGGCCCGTCCCGGGAGACGGCGTTCGGCGAGACGGCGTTCGGCGGCGGGCAGGACTCCCCGTACGGCTTCGGCCGGGATACCGCTTTCGGTCAGCCGGATTCCGTCGGAAGTGAGACCGCGTACGGCACCTCGGATCCGTTCGGCGCCACGACCGCTTTCCACGACGAGCCCGCTTTCGGCAATCGCGACACGCGCCGCGACGCCTTCGGCGGCGAGAAGGCCTTCCGCGACGAGCCGGGCTTCGGCGGGCGGGAGCCGCTCGGCGGCCTGGAGTCGCGGGGCGGCCCGGAACGGGGCGGCCTTGAGCGTGGCGGCCTTGACCGTGGCGGCCTTGACCGTGGCGGCTCGGAGCGTGGCGGCTCGGAGCGCGGCCCCTTGGAGCGTGGCGGCGCGAACGCGTTCGGCGCCGGGACGGACGACGAGGCCGGACGGGAGTCGTCCGACGGCGACGCCGCCCGGCGCGAGCCGTTCGAGAGCGAGGATGCCGCGGAGGCCGCGGGCGCGGCCGAGGAGACGGCCGAGGAGTCCCGGAGGGCGGACGAGCCCGAGGAGGACGACTACCCCACCTCGCCGCCCGGGGCCCTGGGCAAGGCGCCCTTCGCGGACCCGTCGGGGGGCGAGCGGTCGCGCGGCGCGTTCGGCGAGTCCCCGGGGGACACCGACGCGTACAACGTCGGCGCGTTCGGAGACGGGGACGCCCGCGCCAACCCCTACAGCGAGGCGGACGAGGCGGCCTCCCAGGAGCGGTCGCTGCGCGGCTGGCTGGAGCCGGCCGTCCCCGTGGAGTCGGCCAGGGCGGAGCCCGCGTACCAACGCGAGTCCGCGCCGGCGGCCGACAAGCCGGAGCCCTTCACGCCCGTCGAGACGCCGTTCGGGCCTGCGGAGCCGTCGTTCGGGTCCGCGGAGAAGCCGTTCGGGCCTCCGGAGACGTCTTTTGGGCCCGCGGACACGTCGTTCGGGCCGGCGGAGCCGCCGTTCGCGGTCGCTCCGCGGAGCGAGAACGCCTTCGCCGGGTCCCTGCGTGAGGACCTGGCGGCCGACGAGCGCAGGCCGTACGACCAGGGCGCCGGCATCGACGCCTCGCAGGCCGAGCGCCGGCCGTTCGACATCGACCGGGGCGGTGATCACAGCGGCGGCGGCGTGGATCGTGGTCGGGGCGCGAGCGATCGCGGCCCGGTCGTCGACCGGGACCACGGGCCGGCCGTCGAGCGTGATCGTGGACCGGTGGCGGAGCGGGACCGCGGGGTCGCCGACGAGCGGGAGCCGTACCAGCCGCGCCGCCGGCAGGCGCCGCCGGCCGCGGCGTTCAGCGCGCCCTCGCGTTCGACGGGCGGCAAGCCGAACGCCGACAGCCTCGACCCGGTCACCCTCCTGAAGGGCCGCAGGAACGCTCCCGCCGCGGGCTGGCGGCGGATCGTCTACAAGGCATCCGCCGGGCTGATCAAGCCGGGCGAGCCGCCGGAGGTGCGGCGCCGTCGTGAGCTGGTCAACCGCGCCCGTACGCCGGTCGCCGGCGGGCACCACCGTGTGGCCGTCCTGAGCCTGAAGGGCGGCGTCGGCAAGACCACCACCACCGTCGGCCTCGGCGCGACGCTCGCCCAGGTCCGCGGCGACCGCGTCATCGCCGTCGACGCCAACCCCGACCGTGGAACGCTCTCCGACAAGGTCGAGCTGGAGACCTCCGCGACCGTCCGCGACCTGCTGAACGAGCGCGGGCAGATCAAGAGGTACGTGGACATCCGGGCCTTCACCTCCCAGGCGCCGTCCCGCCTGGAGATCCTGGCCTCCGACCGCGACCCGTCGGTGTCGGAGGCGTTCAGCGCCAAGGACTACCACGCGGTGGCCCAGGTGCTGGAGAACTTCTACTCCATCTGCATCACCGACTGCGGCACCGGCCTGCTGCACTCGGCCATGTCGGGCGTTCTGGGCATGGCCGACCAGATCGTGCTGGTCAGCTCGCCGTCCGTGGACGGCGCCCGGGCCGCCTCGGCGACGCTCGACTGGCTGGAGGCCCACCACTACGGCGACCTCGTCCGCGCCGCCACGGTCGTGCTGTGCAGCGTCCGGCCGCGCTCGAAGTCGACCGTGGATCTCGACAGGCTGGAGGCCCACTTCGCCGCCCGCTGCCGGGCCGTCGTCCGTGTGCCGTACGACCCCCACCTGGAGGAGGGCGCGGAGATCGACCTCGACCGGCTCCAGGAGGCCACCCGCGACGCGTACCTCCGCCTGGCCGCCTCCGTCGGCGACGCCTTCGCCGGCCCCCAGGCCCTGGCGGAGCGCCGCTTCTCGGAGATCCCCGACCACCTGTAGCCCGTTCCGCAGCGCGTTTGATCACCGTCCCGGGTACGCCCGGGGCGGTGAGAGACTAAGCTGCACGTGGCGCCGCCGAGGCGTCCGGGAGAGCTCGCCTAGTGGACGATGGCGGCGGTCTTGAAAACCGCTAGGCCGGGTGACCGGTCTCGTGGGTTCGAATCCCACGCTCTCCGCTCAACCTCGTACACGGCGTCTGACCAGCGGATTCGCTCGGTTCAGACGCCGTTGATCGTTTCACCCATGCGCAGCCGTACGCCACCCTGAGCAGCCCTCGCCGGGATATACGCGGGATGGATCATCGCCTGTTTCCCCAGCTGATCCCGAGCGGATGTATGCCGGCTGTGGCAGGGGGTGACATCTGCCATCTGTTCAGTGGATAACGGAGCGCCTGATCGCGGTCGTCTGAGGCCGACCGGTCATGGTTCCCGAAGCCTTAGCCCGGCCGAGCGGCGGCCGCGTGAACGGGATCGGACAGGGGTGGGTGCGGTGGGTGAGCTGCGTAAGCATGAGTGGGAGACGCTCCGCGCTGAGTACAAGCGGCGGTATCTGGCGGGGGAGACCGTGCGCGGACTGGCGGCGGCGACGGGCCGCTCGTACGGGTTCGTGCATCAGCGCAGGTCAGCCAGTTCTTCGGCGCTCGCGCACCTACCGCGATGCGCACACGGATGCCGTGATCTCCCGCTCGACCTGCCTCATGGAGACCCCGGATGGGCGGTTCGTCTCAATCCCGACGAACTTGTGCGCGTCTGAGCTGTCACACTCGCGGGCGCTACCTCGTCCCCCTGATGAGAGCGCAAGAGCGGGCGACGAAGGGATCAGGCGCCGGAAGGTGGGGGCGATCGTGCGCGATGGCGTACATCGCATCCACCGACACATATGAGCAGTGCGTTCAGCCGACAAATCGAAAAAGTTCAGTTCGAGGTGAAAAGTGCAAGTTGAACCGGGTTCAGAGTCGAAGATGCAGAAATTTGACATCTGCGCGAAGGGGATCCCGAACCTCCCAGAGGGAACGCATGGGATGATGCAGGTCGTGGAACTTCCGCCGGGCGATCCTGGCCCGACACCACACCGTCACTCCGGCCCCGTGTTCGGGTACATGCTCGAAGGGGAGATGCTGTTCGAGCTGGAGGGCGGGAAGCCCTACACCATCAAGGCCGGGGAGGGATTCTGGGAGCCCGGCGGTGACGTCGTTCACTATAAGGCGGCTAATCTGCGGGATGACATCACGAGCCGGTTCGTGGTGTTCATGCTCTGCGCTCCAGGGGTACCGATGACTGTATTCCTCGACGAAGCCGAGATCGCAGCGCGTTCCCATCTTCGTTACCCGAATGTGGAGATCGAGGAATATTCCCAGCGAATGCCTCCGCAGTAATGTCGTCCTGAAGGATTCCCTGTAAGTCGCTGAAGATGCCGTCCGGGGTCAGCGATGTCCGAATGGGTCTTGTACTCAATGGCCTGACTTCAGCCGCTCCGTAGCACTCGCGAGAATCCTTTGCTTGATCTTTGACGGCGATCTTTCGCGGGTGCTTGTCAGCTTGCTGCCGGGCCCTTGCCCTGACGCTGTCACGTTGGCGGATGACGTGGGGTCCACGGGCCGATCACGGTGAAGGGAATCGGTCCGTGGAAAGCACGCCGCCGTCGCACAACGGGCCCGGTATGCAGTTGAGCATCGGCGCCGGGATGAGGCCGTCGCCCGGTGCTTCGACCGATCCTGCTTGATCGACAGCGTCCGGCGCAGGAGAAAGGTAAGGACAGCGTGATCCCGGTGACTGCTCTGCACTGGCTGCTGACGGTCTGCTTCGCCGTCGTCGCCGGGCAGGCGGCGTGGCGTGCGGGCGCGGCCCGCGACGGTGGGGCACCTGCCAGGGATCCTGCCCTCGAGCGTGTCACACACGCCCTGCACGCCCTGATGGCCGTGGCGATGGCCGTGATGACCTGGCCGTGGGGCATGCGCGTCCCCGCCAGACCGCAGGTGGTGTTCTTCTCCCTCGCGGCCGTCTGGTTCCTGGCCGCCGCGTGCTTCGTTCGATCGTCGGCCGCGCCGCTGCCGTACCGGGTCCTCCACGCCGCTCCGCACGCCCTCGCCATGACCGCAGCCGCCTGGATGGCCGACACGATGCGCGCCGGTTCTTCCGTCGGCGGTGGCGAAAGCGTCTCCAGCATGATGGACATGCCCGGCATGCACATGCGTGCACCGGGAAGTGCAGCCGCCATGACGCTCACCGGCTCGGACACCATGATCGTCCTGGCCATGGTATTCCTCGCCCTGGCACTGCGCTGGCTCACCGGCGGGTTCGATCTCGCCCGGAGCGAGCCGGCGGCGAGGACGCCGCATACGCAACTGGCGACCGGACGAAACGACCTGTCCTACCACGACCTCATGACACTGGGCATGGCGGTCATGCTGATCGTGATCGCCTGACCCCACACGCTCCGATGTCCGAGGGAACCCGGCCAACACGGCTGTATCTCCCTCATGATGCTTCCCCGCGATCGTGCCGGTGTTTTGGGAGCCTGGCCGCAGCTCTGGTGACGTCCCCTCGCGCGGTGTAACTCCAGCCGATCACGGTGAAG
>NZ_KI866523.1:888604-893896 GCF_000511135.2 Microbispora sp. ATCC PTA-5024
CCCGGGACGTCACCACGTGAAGTCGGCGCGTTGCGGAAGATGCGCTCCATGCGGCCACGTGACGAGCATTGCCAAGTCGGCGTTGGGGGCCTAGATCGGATGAGATGTCAGCCGTGACGGATATCGTCTCCCGCCATGAGTGTCCAGTACGCATGGTCTGACCTCTTTCCAGCAGAGGAGCCGATGCCCGAAGGTCCCGACCGTCCGCCAATAGGACCGGACGACGGTCTCCACCCCCCGGCAAGTGAGCTAGAGGTCAGTCAACTCGAAGAGCGGTTGCGCATGAGCCTGCCGCCGAGCTATCGGCAGTTCCTCCTGTTCGCCAACGGCTGGGGCGTCGATGAGTACTCCCTGCGGCCGGTCGCGGACGTCGGCTGGCTCCGCGACCTTGAGCCCTGGATGGTCGAGTCCTGGTCATCGCCCGAGGGCGAGAAGCCTTGGAGCGTGCCCGATGACCTCTACCTCGTCTACGGGGAGGAGCAGGACTGCGTCCATCTGAGAGAGGAGTATCTGCCCGGCACCCTTCTGGTCGGGCACTGGGACGATGGAGAATTTCTCCTCAACCCTCACGTCAAGACCGCTGACGGCGAATGGGAGGCCTGGTATCTCGCGCCTTGGTTGCCAGGCGCGAATCGCCACAGGTCATTCTGGGACCTGATGAAGGGCCAATTGAGTTAGCCCACATTGACTACCGCCGAATGTCATGGTGGGTACGTGGTCATCGCGCGCTCCGTCCTGGAGCTTCTCGCCGCTGATGGGCATGACGAAGGTCAGGCGCGGCGGCCGTACGTGCGCGGATCCACGGGCTGCTCGGACTTGGGAAGCCCGTCGACAACCAGACGGTAGGAGTCGATCACGAGCTCCTTCACCAGCTTCTCGTCGATGGTGCCCCCACCTTCCACCGTGATCCAGTGCCTCTTGTTCATGTGATAGCCGGGGGTGATGTCTGCGTACTGTTCACGCAGGGCTGCGGCGTTGTCCGGATCAGCTTTCAGGATCACGACGGGGCGCCCCGGCATGTCGGTCATGAGCATGAAGACCTTGCCACGCACCTTGTAGAGCTCCCAGTCGGGGTCGAAACGACGCTCCAGGTCGGCGCCAGGCAGTTCCATGGTGCAGTCGCCCGCGATCTTCTGCAGTTCCCGTCCGTCCAAGCTGATCAACTCCTCTGTCGATCCGAGTGCTCTGATCGCCGGCGAAGGCCCACGGTGGCGTCTCCCGCATGGCCGCCACGAACGGCGGCGCCCGCACGCCGGCAACGGCCAGGACAGTGGCGATGGCCGAGACGATGACCGGCGGCGCCTGCCGCCGGTCTGGTTGTCCGGCGTGGACCGACATCGAGGACCGAGGTGCCCGCGGTCCGCGTACTTCGGCCACAGTCGTTCCGATGCCGGAAATGTTCAGGCGAAGGTGAACAGCTGGTCGGCGTCGAAGCGCGAGATCGGGTCGGTGTACACCTTCGTAAGGTCGGGGTAGCCGAGGGCCAGCAGCACTGTGGTGGTGTGTCCGGTTTCGCGAATCTTGAACGCCTTGTCGACGCTGGTCGGGTCGAACCCTTCGAGCGGCATTGCTTCGACGCCGAGTTCGGCGGCCGCCATCATGGTCATGCCCAGCGCCATGTAGGTCTGTTTCTCCATCCAGTGGTTCACGTCCTTGTAGCCGTAGTTGCGCAGGTTGAGGAAGTCGCGGGTCATCGACTGCCACAGCGCGCGCTTCGCCGGGTCGCCGAACCGGCCGTCGGCGGTCTCCTTGTCGAACACCTCTCTGATGTGGCTCTCGGGCAGATCCGCCCGGGTGGTGAGGATGATGGTGTGCGACGCGTTCAGGATCTTCCCGCCGTTGTCTTGGAAACGTTCGCCCAGGTTGGCCACGAGGTGCTCTTTGGCTTCGGCCGTGGCGAGTACGTAGAAGTGGTTGGGCTGAATGTTCGTCGACGACGGCGTGGACCGCAGAAACCTCAACAGTTTTTGAAGGGTCTCTTCCGGGATGGTCTTACTGGGGTCGAAAGCCCTGGTGAGGTGCTTGCTCATGAGCTTGTCGAGATCCATGGCAACCTGCCTTTTTCGTGCAATCAGTGGGTGAAGAGCCCGTGATTCGTTGGGTTTGGGCTAGTTCTTGCCAGAGGCGAGTAGTTCGCTGATGCGCTCGAAGCTGATGCCTGTCGTCGCCGAGGCGAGGTCGCCCGCGACGAGCGCCTTGGTGGCCTGTTCCAGTGCCCCCATCGCGTGGACGTAGAGGAACGGGCCCACGCTGATGCGTTTGACCCCGGCCTTCTGCAGTTCGGCAACGGTCAGCACCTCGTCCGCCGGGGACACGAGGACGTTGACCGGTGTCGGCGCTACCGCGGTGACGATCGCCTCAAGGGCGTCGAGGTCGGGTGGGTACGGGGCGTAGAGCACATCCGCGCCGACCTCGGCGAAGGCCGTCAGACGCCGGATGGTGTCGTCGAGATCGGGACGCCCCTGGATGAAGTTGTCGGTGCGGCCGGTGACGACGATGCGCCCCTTGGCCGCGTCGACGGCGCTACGTACGCGGCTGACTGCCTCGTCGAAGTCGCGGATGGGCTGATCGGGATTGCCCGAGGTGTCCTCGATCCCGATACCGGCCAGGCCAGACTCCACGGCGGCCTCAACGGTGGCCGCGACATCTTCGACCGTGTCGCCGTAACCGTCCTCGAAGTCTCCGTTGACGGGCAGCCCGGTGAGCCGGCCGAGCAGTCGCGCGTGCTCGAGATGCTCGTCGCGGGTGACTTCGTGACGTCCGTCGGACCGGCCGAGTGTGGCGGCGAGCGCCGCCGACGATGTCGCGATCGCCTCGAAGCCGGCATCGGCCAGCATCAGCGCCGAGAGGCCGTCCCAGGCGTTCGGCATGACGAACCCACCGTCGCGGGTGTGCAGCGCCATGAATTTCTCATAGAGGTCCGAGCCCGGCATGTCGCGCCTTCCTGAATGATCGTTGCCTCGGTGAGGGTTTGCCGGCTGGGTGCGCCGACCGCGTCGTTCCGGCGATCAACCGGTGGGTGAGGTGTTGTTGGGGTACGCGCGATGCGTGCACCTGTCCGCCCCTCGGTGTCTGTCGCGGGTACTCCGAGATCAACTGACGCCCGCCGATGACGCAGGTCCCGGCATGCCACCCAGTTCTTGACATGCTCGATCACGCTCTCGCTCGCCGCGTCGGGCGCCGTCAGGTGGAGGTTGTGGTTCTACTGGGCCACGGCCGTATCGACCGAGCCGACGGCGGGGATGTCGAGGTCGGTCTGGTTGACGTTGTTGATGAAGTTGGTGAGCAGGAACTGCACTGCCGACGCGACGATCGCCAGGATCTGCGGGTCGGTGTACCCGGCGCCTCGCACGTCCGCGAGCTCGGCGTCGCTGACCTTCCCGCGGCTTTCGACCACCCGTTGCGCGAAGCGGGCGGCCGCGGCGCGTTTGGGATCGACCGAGCTCCCGAGGCGGCCGAGCTCGATGTCGTCGCCCGACATGCCGCCGAATTCGGTCGCGACGTGGGTGTGCATCGCGAGGCAGTAACCGCAGCCGTTGGCCTGCGACACGGCCAGCGCGATGCTGTGCCGGGTCCTCGCGTCCAGAACCCGGCTCAAGGTGCCCTGCAGAGTCGTGACGGCCTCGAGAACGGCTGGGTTCGACGCGATGGTCTTGAACATGTTCGGGACGAAGCCGAGCTGCGCACCGACAGTGTCGAGTATTCGCTGCGTGCCGGCAGGTACATCCTCTGGGGCGGGAGCGTTCAGTCGTGACACAGCGAATCGACCTCCGGTCGGGGTGTGAGTATTCGTCGTCGAGCCGAAGTCGGGCTCTTGGTGCTTGAGAGTTCCGCCGCAGGCCCTACTGTCCTGGCCGCGACCTGGAGGGTGGCGTGAGTGCGCCGGGCGCCCGGGTGACCTGCATCGCGAGGGGCGACTCCGCCGGCGCCGAGTTCCGGATCTCTTCATCACGGGAACCGCGTAACAGGACTATATAGTCCAAAAACTGCGGTTACAACCTTCTGTCGTAACGAAAGCCCCAAGTCGCACGGGGCGACGCCATCCGACTCCGAGCGGGAGGCCGATCGGAGCGCCGAGGCGTTCTTACGATGGCCGCGTGGTCTCAGCCGCGGGCCTTGGCTTGCGCCGCCTCGGCGGACGCACGATCGGGGTAGCCGGGGTGTCGAGCGTCGATCAGATCGGCATAGGCGGTCGTTCGTGAGAGGTAGTCGACCACAAAGGGGCAGATCGCGGTGATCGTGCCCTCACGGGCGCGGATCTCGTCGAGCACTCGCAGCACCATCGCACCGGCGACACCTTGGTGCTGATGACTGGGCTCGACTTCGGTGTGCTTGAGGGCGTACCGGTTGGGCTTCAGATGGGTGTAGTAGAGCCAGCCGACCAGTTCGCCGTCCCGGTACAGCTCGAAGCGGCCCCGGCTGGTGTCGTCGATCAGATCTTCGGCAGCCGGTGCCCGTTCTTCGCTGCTCATCGGCCCACTCCTTCGACGTGTATCTGCGGCATGCGTTCGGGCAGTCGTCGTTTTGGACGATGTAGTCCAACTATGGCGTGCGGAAGCTCGCTCGGCAAAGCTGGAGTGCCGTACGTTGGACTGGACGGTCCGCGCGCAAGGATGAAGACACCCGGCCTCCACGAGGCGCTGATCGATGACGGGGTCGTCGGGTGACCTGGCTCACGCGACTACGGGCGAGTGGGTCTCGCTCACACATCCCACCGCGCGAGGCACGAAGATGACTTCGACTGGGCACATGGCGGCTTTCGACCAGGAGGTGCTGCGCGGTACCCCAGTTCGTGTCTCGGCGGGGATCGAGCTCACACCTGAGGCTGTTGCAGATCTTGCTGGGCACGGGCCGCGTCCTGAGCCTGCGACTTCGGTCCGGATCCGGAGCCGTTCGGGGATGAGCTTTCAGACAGGCTCTCGATGTGCGCGAGTGCCATGTCGATCGAGGTTGCCATCGGTGTGACATCGCGCGCGGTCTGGGCCAGCATGTACCCGCCCTGGAGGGCGGCCATGAGCCCGGTCGCGAGCTGGTCGACCGATACCTCGGGCGCAAGCCCGCCACCGTCTTGAAGCCGTCGCAACACGTCCGCCAGGAGTCCCTGCCATTCGGCGAAAAGGTGGGACAGGGCCTGGCGCGCGAGGGCGTCGTGATCGGAGACCTCGGAGGCCAGCGAACCGAGCGCGCAGCCGTAGGCGCCATGTCGAAGGGCGTTGTTCTGGACCAACGCGTCCCGCCAGCGGCGCAGGCCTCGGATCGTCGAGACGTGGCCGAGGGCGTCGCGCTCGCGTT
>NZ_KI866523.1:894447-899247 GCF_000511135.2 Microbispora sp. ATCC PTA-5024
AATTCATGGTACCGATCGCGTCGTTGTCCATGGCTGCCGCAAAAGGCGCGAGCGCGAGGTCGAGGGCGGCGTTGAGTGGCCAAGGGTCTTTTGAAATCTGACTAAGGGTGCTGCCTCCATGCAGCGCCGCAATAATCAGCACCGCGGTCTTCTGGGCGTCGACATCGGCCCTCCGAGACTTGCTTGAGGGGTGTGTCCCGCCCGCGGTGCCGGACTGCAGCAAGCGATCAATCGTCTCGGCGATGAGTTCGCACCACCGATCGAGGAAGTCGGCTCGGTCGGGCACATCACCTGTCTGCCGCATCGCCAGCACGTACGGCGACAGTGGGGTCATGAGCTCCTCGACCACCCGGCGGCGCCAGCCGGCGAGCTTCGCCTCGTCAGTGACTTCAGCCAGACATTTGCTCTCGCGGGCCAAGACCTCCGCGAAGTGCGTCCTCATCGATCCCTCCTGGCCAGTCGGACAACACCCACGTATACTGTCACGACATGGGACTATTTAGTCCACTTTAGATCGGCACTGAACGCTCATGCAGGAGGGTCGCGGGCGGCACCGAGCACGACTGCGCGAAGCCTGCCTTGCCACCCCAGTCCTAGCCGTTGAACTCCAGCCCGGGGCGCACGCAACCTCACAGATCCTTCCGGCCGGCTGAGTAAGACGCCGGCGTCCGGCGTCACTAAATGGGCGAGCTGAAGTGCCGCAGCTGAGCGACTGATACGGGGAGAGGCTTCCAAGTTGAAGGCGATTGTGGTGACGGACGAGGCCGCGGGAACGGCCGGGATGACGCTGGCGGAGCGGCCAGTGCCGGAGGCGACCGGGAACGATGTCCTTGTAGAGGTACATGCGTCGGGATTCACCCCCGGCGAACTGACGTGGCCCGGAACCTGGACCGATCGCCTCGGCCGCGACCGTACGCCGTCGATCCCCGGACACGAGGTGGCCGGAGTGGTCACCGCGCTCGGCTACGGCACGAGGGGGTTGTCAGTGGGGCAGCGGGTGTTCGGCCTCACGGACTGGACGCGCGACGGCACCCTCGCAGAGTACGCAGCCGTCGAGGCACGCAACGTCGCGCCGCTGCCGGGCGACGTCGACTTCACGGTTGGGGCAAGCCTGCCGATCTCGGGGCTGACCGCCTGGCAGGGACTGTTCGTGCACGGCCGCTTCCAGATGGGGCAGAGCGTCCTCGTGCACGGCGCGGCCGGCGGAGTCGGCTCGATGGCGACTCAACTCGCCAAGGAGGCCGGCGCCTACGTCATCGGCACCGGACGTGCCGCTGATCGGCAGAACGCCCTCGACTTCGGCGCGCAGGAGTTCGTCGACCTCGACAAGGACACCCTGGAAGACGTCGGCGGAGTCGATCTCGTCTTCGACGTGATCGGCGGCGACATCGGGAGGCGGTCCGCGAGCCTCGTCCGGGCCGGCGGAATGCTGGTGACCATCGCCGGCCCGCCCGAGGCGCAGCCGGCGGAGGGCCTGGCGGTCGACTTCGTGGTCGAGGCCGATCGCGCGCAGCTGGGTGAGATCGTCCAGCGGATCCGGGATGGACGGTTGCGGACGAACATCGGCACCGTCGCGGCTCTCGACGACGCCGTCGCCGCCCTCAACCCGACCGCGCGGATCAAGGGAAAGACCATCATCCGCGTTCGTCCGTAATCAAGCGGTGCCCGATTTTCTGAGGCTGTGGAGAAACATCGGCACCGTCGCGGCGCTCGACGATGCCGTCGTCGCCGTCAACCCCGGCCGAGCCGGTCCAGGGCAAGGGCATCATCGGCGTTCACCGATGAGGACGCGGAGACCACACGGACGCTCATGACGACCTGACGGGTGTCTGCGAGTTGCGGAGAGGTGTTCAGTGAAAGCGATCGTGGTGACGAACCGGTCCGCGGGAACGGCCGGGATGAGGCTGGTGGAGCGGCCTGATCCGGACGCGGCGAGGCTCGCCAGTCTTGAGGGCGCGACCTACGGCGATGTCGTCGTTGACGTTCACGCGTCGGGATTCACCGGAAACGAGCTGGAGTGGCCCTCGACCTGGATCGATCGCCTCGGCCGTGACCGGACGCCGTCGATCCCCGGACACGAGGTGGCCGGAGTGGTCACCGCCCTCAGCTATGGCACAACCGGCCTGTCGGTCGGGCAGCGGGTGTTCGGCCTCACGGACTGGACGCGCGACGGCACCCTCGCAGAGTACGCAGTGGTCGAGGCACGCAATCTCGCGCCGCTGCCGGGGGATCTCGACTTCACGGTAGGCGCAGGCGTCGCGATGACGGGCCTGACCGCGTGGCAAGGTCTGTTCGAGCACGGCCGCCTTCAGGCCGGCCAGAGCGTCCTCGTGCACGGCGCGGCCGGCGCTGTCGGCTCGATGGCAACCCAGCTCGCACGCGAGGCCGGCGCCTACGTCATCGGCACCGGACGTGCCGGCGGCCGGCAGACCGCGCTCGACTTCGGCGCGCACGAGTACGTCGACCTCGACAGCGACACGCTGGAAGACGTCGGCGGAGTCGACCTGGTCTTCGATGTCATAGGCGGCGACATCCAGAGGCGGTCCGCAGGTCTGGTCCGAGCCGGGGGAACACTGGTGACGGTCACCGGACCACCGGAAGCACGGCCTGCGGACGGCCTGGCGATCGACTTCGTCGTCGTGTCCGACCGCTCTCACCTGAATGAGATCGCCCAGCGGGTGCGGGACGGACGCGTGCGGACGAACATCGGCACCGTCGCGGCGCTCGACGACGCCGTCGCCGCCTTCAACCCGACCGAGCGGGTCACGGGCAAGACGATCATCCAGGTTCGCCCCTGAAGGACACAAACACAATCGGCCCCGACAAAGGAAGGAACACCCCTGATGACCGACGCGACCGGGGCGGCCCGAGACGCCTTCGCGTACCCCGACGAGGCGGGACACCCCGACCGGACAGGCACGCTCAGTCAGGATCAGAGCGTCCTCATCGACGAACTGCTCGACGAACCCCACGTCCCCGCGTTCGAGTTCGACGTCGTCAACGACGAGAAAACCGGCATCTACGAAGTCATCGCCGGCGACCGCGCGATCGCCGGTCTGCCATACAACGTCGCCGGCGACGACCGACTCGTGTTGCTGGCCACCTCAGTGTTCCCCGAGTTCCGCAAACGGGGCGTCGCCACCGAGCTGATCCGACGCGTCCTCGACGACGTACGTGCGCAAGGCAAGACGGTCACCGTCATGTGCCCGATCGTGCGCACCTTCATCGAGAACAACCCCGAGTACGCCGACCTCGTCGATTCCAGGCACCCAGGAGGAGGACTTCGCTGAGGAAGCTCGGCAGGCATGGCGCAACGCCCGGAACGCGTTCAAGCACGCCCGAGTGCCATGCGCGCAATCCGACGCCTCCAGGAACTCCGGGGTGGTCCAGAACAATGGAAAGGCACGGCTCGATGCAGAACGCGGCACCATCGTTCACCACGGCTCGCCGGGGCAGAACGCTCTGGCTGGCCTTCCTGTCCGCGGTGGTATCCCTGGTGGCCGCGTTCGCCGCGGTGGGCTCGACGATCCCACTTTTCAACATCTACCGAGCCGAGGACGGATTCACCAACGCCGGTATCTCGATAACCGTCGTGGCCTACTCCGCTGCCACTCTCATCACCCTGCTGGTGATGGGACGCCTGTCGAATCATCTGGGCCGCCGGCCCACCTCGATCACGAGCCTCGGCCTTCTAGTGCTGGGCTGCCTGCTGCTGCTCAATGTGCACGACATCGGCATCCTGATCGCCGGGCGGCTCCTGATGGGCCTCGGCGCCGGGCTGGCCAGCAGCAGCCTCACCTCCTACATCGTCGACGCCGCACCGGCCCGGCCGGCCTGGTTGGCCTCCGTCGCCTCCAGCCAGACAGTCATGCTCGGCCTCGCCGTCGGCGCCACCGCGTCCGGAGCCCTGGTCCAGTTCGGCCCCTGGCCACGCGAGCTCATCTACCTGGTTGCCGTCGGCTTCCTCGTCCTGTCCGCCGCACTCGTCGCTGTCAGCCCGGAGACGGCAACTCCGACGCCGGGCGCTTGGTCGTCACTGCGTCCCCGGGTCCGCGTACCGGCCCGGGTCAGGCATCTGCTCCCCGTCGCGGCAGCGGTGCTCCTGGCCACCTGGGCGACCGGGGCCTTCTACCAGACCTTCGTGCCGGCGCTGGTCGAAGATCAACTCCACACGCGCAGCCCGCTCGTCCTCGGGCTGGTGTTCGCCGCCTACATGGGTCCCAGTGCTCTCGGCGCTCCCCTCGGCGGCCGGTTCACATCCGCGGCCGCCCAACGCCTCGGCATGGTCGTCTTCCTGGCTGGATGGATCGGCATCATCACAGCGATCGCCACCGGCACACTGGCGCTGTTCATCGCCGCGACCGTCGTCGCGGGCGCCAGTCAGGGCATCGCCATCAGCGCCGCCACCCGCGGCCTGCTGCACGGTGGCAGTCCGGCCGACCGGGCCCCGGTCTTCAGCGTGATCTACCTGCTCTGCTACAGCGGCGCTGCCGTCCCCGCCCTGGTCTCCGGCCGGCTTTCCGGCACCTTCTCACTGCCGCAGATCGCCCTCGGATACGGCGCACTTGCCCTGGTCGCCACCGTCTTCACTGTCGTCGCCGCGCGCAACCCGTACCCCGGCACGAGCGGGAACAGCCGGCACGGAACTGATCACGACGAGCCTCACCGTCATCCAGACCTCACTCGACCCTGAGACGGAGGCAGCCAGTGGTGGGTGACAGTGTGGGTGACATGGTGCCGCCGGAGGCGGCGACGTCGCCGCTGATCAGGCTCCGAGTAGCCCGATCAGTACCATGAAAT